>CAVVLP010000017.1:0-170870 GCA_963749115.1 uncultured Gammaproteobacteria bacterium | reverse complement strand
CGACACCAGCATGATGCCCACCCACCCACCATCTACATGGGCTCGACCGAAACCGAATACTGCATGCCGGATTTTGCAGCCGATAACCATCTCGAGCTTCCCGATATCCGACCCACCGTGCGAATCTGGTTGGGTAACAGACACCGGGTGGCCGCGCATTACGACGTGCTTGAAAACATCGCGGTGGTAGTTACCGGAAGAAGGCGGTTTATCCTGTTTCCACCAGAGCAGATCGCAAACCTGTACGTAGGGCCGATCGACTTTACCCCCGCCGGCCAGCCAGTCAGCATGGTTGACTTCCAACGGCCGGATTTCGAGCGTTTTCCGCGTTTTGCCGAAGCAGTAAAACACGCCCGGACAGCCGTGCTCGAACCCGGTGACGCGGTGTATATCCCGAGTACCTGGTGGCATCACGTGGAGGGTCTGGAGAACCTGAATATCCTGATCAATCACTGGTGGCTGCCCGTGCCGGCCTATCTTGGGGCGCCTTTGGATGCCCTTTTACATGCCATCCTGAGTATTCGTGATCTGCCAGCCCCGCAACGCAGAGCCTGGCGGACGTTCTTTGATTATTATATCTTCGATCCGGATGAACAATTGGCAGCACACATCCCCGAAGGTCGGCGGGGGGTACTCGACCCGCTCGATGCGAACTCCGCGCGTAAAATTCGCATGATGCTGCGCAATAAGCTGAACAAGTGAGAGGAACTCGATGAGTATTTTATTCAAAAAAAGCCGGTCGGGGCGATGAGCCGGATCAGGCGCGTCGTCATCGTGGGTGGCGGTACCGCCGGTTGGATGGCGGCAGCCGGGCTGGCCAAGAGTCTTGGCGGAACTATCGACATCACCCTGGTTGAATCGGACGAAATCGGAACCGTCGGCGTGGGTGAGGCGGTCATTCCCGTGATCAAATCTTTCCACGCCCTGCTTGAACTGGAAGAGAAAGATTTTATTAATGCCGTCAACGGCACCTATAAACTCGGGATCGAATTCGAAAACTGGGGCCGTTTGGGGGAAAGCTATTTTCATCCGTTCGGCTCACCCGGGGTCGAGGCCTGGGCGGCACAGTATCATCACTACTGGCTCAAGGCTCGCCGGCAAGGTGAGTCGCACGCGTTGCGAACCTTCAGCCTGGAGGCATCGATGGCAATGGCGGGCAAGTTCACACTCGACTCTGAACCGCAGCCGCAATATGCCTATCACTTCGACGCCAGCCTGTATGCAAAATTACTTCGAAAAATCAGCGAGGCGCACGGTGTAAATCGTGTCGAGGGAAAGGTCGTCGATGTAAATGTGCATGGGGAATCCGGCTTTATCCAGTCGGTTCAGCTGGAATCGGGTGAACTGATTGTGGGCGACCTGTTTATTGACTGCTCGGGCTTTCGCGGTTTGTTGATCCAGCAGGCACTGCAAACGGAATGGGAGGACTGGTCGCACTGGTTACGTAATAATAGTGCCGTGGCGGTGCAAACAGAGTCGGTTTCGCCGCCGGCACCCTATACCCGGTCTACGGCCCGTGCCAGTGGATGGCAGTGGAAAATCCCCTTGCAGAACCGGGTCGGCAATGGTCTTGTTTACGCCAGTGATTATATCTCCGACGATGATGCGAAGAAGGCCTTGCTGAACAATATCGAAGGCAATCCGATCAATGAACCGCGTATTATCAAGTTCCGCACTGGTCGACGTGTGCAGCAATGGGTTAAAAACTGCGTGGCGGTGGGCTTGTCCAGCGGTTTCCTGGAGCCCCTGGAGTCGACCAGTATCCACCTTATTCAGAACAGTGTTCTGCGACTGGTCAGGATGTTTCCGGCCATGGAAATCGATCCGGCCGAGGTCAGGCAGTTCAACAATGAGACCACGGCCGAGATCGAAAATATCCGGAACTTCATTATCCTGCACTACAAGGTGACACAGCGTTCTGACTCGAAATACTGGGTTGACTGCAGGCAAATGGCAATTCCGGAGCACCTGGCCCACAAGATCGCCTTGTTCGAGAGTAACGCCCGCGTCGTGCGAGAAAACAACGAGATGTTTCGCGAGTGCTCCTGGGCGGCGGTGATGCTGGGTCAGGGCTTGGAACCCAGGGGCTACCATCCATTCGTCGATAACCTGAGCGATAAGCAGTTGCACGCCCTGATGGCCGAGGTCAGGACGAACGTCGGCCGAATCGTGGACGCGAGCCCGTCCCATCAAGATTTTTTGGCTCGATTCTGAGCGCCTGACTAGATGCTTGCCGTGGTTAACTCACCATTGACCAGGCGATAAATCCCCAAGGGATTATCATTTTTCAAGGCATCCGGAAGTAAAGCATCCGGTGTTCCCTGGTAGGCTACAAACCGTGCAAAACGCACAATGGCGCCGACACCCACACTGGTGGATGTAGAAACGGACGATGCCGGATAGGGGCCGCCATGCTGTTGTGACGGGCAAACCTCAACACCTGTCGGGTAACCGTTATAAATCACACGGCCGACTTTCTGTTCCAGTACATCGAACAGTTTTTCAGCCAGTTCCATGTCTTCATCGGCGTGAACACTGGCGGTCAGGTTGCCGTTCAGGTTTTCGGCGACTTCCATTATCTGTGCTTCGTTTTCGCATACGACATACAGGGTAACCGGGCCGAAAACTTCCTCCGACAGGGTTTCATCAGCGAGGAAATCCCTGCCGCTGGTTTTAAAGACAGCGTTCGGCGGGGTCATGCTGCCGGCTTCAAAGTCGGCCCTGTTTAGCCATTCAAGCTGTGGATGATTGTTCAGGTTTTCGAGACCCGCTTGTAACGAGGCGGCAATCTGGGGATTGAGCAGGTAGCCACGGGGCGCTTCGGATAACCTGGTTTTCAGCGTGGTTTCAAAAACCTCGCTGGCAACCGATACCACGATTCCGGGTGAAGTGCAGAACTGGCCGGTACCCATACACACCGAACCACTCAAGCCTGTGGCGATGCTTTCAGCCTGTGCTTGCAGGGTGTTAGGCCCAACAAATAGTGGATTGATACTACCCATTTCCGCATATACCGGAATCGGTTGGGGACGCGCCGCTGCAATATCCATCAATGCCCGGCCACCACGTCTCTGAACCGGTAAAACCTACCGCCTGAATAACCGCGTGTTTTACCAGGCCGGTGCCCAATTCATTACCCACACCTTGTAATAAGGAGAACACACCTGCGGGTACACCACACTTTTCTACCGCCCTGGTGATGGCATGTGCGAAAAGTTCTGATGTTGCAGGGTGGGCGGGGTGACCTTTAACAATAACGGGGTTGCCTGCAGCCAGGGCAGATGCCGTATCACCACCCAGCGTACTGAACGCAAATGGAAAATTGGAGGCACCAAATACCGCAACAGGCCCGATAGCTATCATCATGCGACGCAAATCCGGTTTAGGTACAGGGGCGCGGTCGGGTATGGCGGTATCAATACTGGCTTGTACCCACTCACCTTTTATCGCCAACCCGGCAAAGGCTCGAAGCTGACCGCAGGTACGTCCGCGTTCACCGGTCAGGCGAACCAGACCCAGGCCGGTTTCAGAGTCACACACTTCTAAAAGCTGATCACCCAGGGCTTCAATTTCGTCGGCAATGGAATTAAGGAAAAAACCAATGGTCCTGCCATCCAGGTTACGGTAAATCTGAAATGCCTTGCCGGACGCCTCAGCCGCCTTGTCAATGTCACCGGCACCACATGAAGCAAATTGATACATGGACGTTTTGTTATAAGGATTGAACGACTGAAATTTCGTGCCTTCCGGACTCACCCAATGACCTGCAATATAGGATTGCCCTGTGATGTCTATCATCTGTTATTTCCTTGAAAATTGTATGGATCAATTAAAGCAGTATGGTAGCAACTTCCAGTGCCTGATGTATTCGGGTCTGCTGGATAAAAATCAGGAAACAACTTAGGCTTAAAGTTCACACCTGACAAAAGAGATTGGAGAAAATATCATGAGTGGCGAGCAAATCTACCAGGGTAGTTGTTTTTGCGGGGCGGTTGAATTTACGGTAACCGGTGAGCCTGCGGCGATGGGTTATTGCCACTGTGAGTCGTGCCGGCACTGGTCTGGTGGGCCCGTCAACGCGTTCAGCCTGTGGAAACCAGAAGCGGTAAAGATCACCAGGGGTGCAGACAATATCGGCAGCTATAACAAGACACCGCAAAGTGATCGCAAATGGTGCAAAACCTGTGGTGGTCACTTTTTATCTGAACATCCGGGTATGGGGCTCACCGATGTTTATGCTGCGGCCATTCCAACATTTCCGCACCGGCCTGCTTTACATGTAAATTATCAGGAGGCAACGCTGCCAATCAAGGATGGCTTGCCGAAACTACGGGATTTCCCTGCGGAAATGGGTGGTTCAGGTGATATGCTGCCGGAATAGGAATACAAGCCGTTTTATTGAAGAATGTACGGTTTGAGAATAAGAGCAGCAGTACCCGAAGATTCGAAATGCATGTCGTGGTTTTTTATCCAATGAAATTAGCGGTCCAAAGTCAGCCTTGAACCAGCAGCTACCCATGTCCTATGCACGTATCATCAGTCTGACATGCGCTGGCTATGATTGCATTCGCCGGGAACTCTCTTCTTTGTCGGCAGGCGCTTAAACATACCGCCATTGACCCGGCAAGCTTCACAGCCATTCGCCTGGTATCAGGTGCACTGGTGCTGTGGTTGCTGGTGCGAATGAAGCATACCGCCCCGGCGGGCGAGGGAAACTGGGCATCAGCATTCGCGCTATTTGCCTATGCGGCCGGTTTTTCATTTGCTTATATCAGCCTGTCAGCAGCAAGTGGCGCTTTGCTGCTGTTTGGTGCAGTGCAGGCCACCATGATCGGACATGGCCTGTGGACGGGTGAGCGTCTTCGGGCGCTGCAAACATTTGGTGTTCTACTCGCGCTCGGTGGTCTGGTTGGTTTATTGTTACCGGGTCTCTCAGCGCCACCGTTGTTGGGTGCCTCGTTGATGATAGGCGCCGGTATCGCCTGGGGTGTCTATTCCCTGCGCGGTAAAGGTGCAGGCGATCCGACCAGGGTAACGGCCGGGAATTTTTTACGTGCGGTTCCCATCACCCTGGCTTTGAGTTTACTCATGATTGAATTCGTTTCCGTCGATGCCGCCGGTTTTTACTATGCGGTTTCTTCCGGTGCGCTTGCTTCCGGCATGGGTTACGCCATCTGGTATACCGTGCTACCGGCATTGAAAAATACCAGCGCCGCCACTGTGCAGCTTAGTGTTCCGGTCATTGCGGCACTGGGTGGCATTGTTTTCCTGGGCGAGCCCGTGACCCTGCGGCTGGTTCTGGCATCTGTTGCTATACTGGGTGGAATCGCACTTGTGATTGTGCAAAAACGATAAAATCGTTGAGGTGCAAACTTAAAAAGCGTTTAGAACTGGAGGTGTTATCGTGGCCGGGAATTTAGTTGAAGGAAGCTGTCTCTGCAGAAGAGTGCGCTACCAGATCACCGGGAACATGGGTGTATTTCAATATTGTCATTGCTCACGGTGTAGAAAATTCACCGGTAGCGCGCACGCGTCTAACCTCTTCGTATCGCCCGAAGACTTCAGCTGGTTGAGTGGTGAAGAATTGGTCGGCCGGTACGATCCGGTTGATACGAAATACTTTGCAACCTGTTTCTGTAAGAACTGTGGTTCTTCATTGCCGTGGTTATCCAAAAGCAAAAAAGTGGTCGTCATCCCGGCAGGTACACTTGATGAAGACCCAGGTATCAGGCCGGCACAAAATATATTTTGCGGCTCAAGACCGGCCTGGTATACACATGTGAGTACCCTGCCGGAGCATGAAGAAATGCCACCAAGAAAGGCATAGGGTCAGGCGTTTGCTTTCAAGATCCGTGCACCGGTTGGGTGATAAATGATTCGCGCAATCGCACCTGTTGCTGCACTGCTGTTCGGCACTGCTATCCTTCTCACCGGCCAGGGTCTTCAGGGTACGTTGATACCCGTGCGTGCGACCCTGGAAGATTTCTCCACAATTTCAATTGGACTGATTGGCGCGACCTATTACCTGGGTTTTACTTACGGTTGCTGGAAGGGCGCTGTTCTATTACGCAGGGTCGGGCATGTTCAAGTGTTTGCCGCAATGACTGCGGTCGCCTCAGCCACGCCGTTACTGCACGGTTTATGGGTCAACCCGTGGGTATGGGGATCGCTTCGTTTTGTTTCCGGGTTTTGCTTTGCGGTACTTTATCTTGTTATTGAAAGCTGGCTGAACGAGAGTTCCACAAATGAAAATCGTGGTAGTGTTTTTTCCGCCTACATTTTGATCAATATGACAGTGCTGGGTGTCGGCCAGCAGATGTTGTTGTTTTCCGACCCTATCAACCTGAACCTGTTTGCGCTGACGTCCGTTCTGGTTTCACTGGCGGCAGTACCCGTGGTTTTTTCAACATCTGAAAAGCCGCAACCCATTGAAAATGCAAGACTGGATTTTCGTTACCTCTATAAAAACTCAACCGTGGGAATGCTTGGCAGTCTGGTCTGCGGTCTGGCCAATGGCTCATTCTGGTCCCTGGCGCCGGTTTTTTCAGTCGGTTATTCAACTGACATTAGCTTAACAGCGAACTTTATGACGGCGGTCGTAATTGGCAGCGCAGTGGGTCAATGGCCACTGGGATGGTTATCGGACCAGATTGATCGTCGATTCGTGCTGGTAGGGATTTCGTTTGGAGGCGTTTTCGTTGGTGGCATTTTGTGGCTGATGGCAACTGAATTTTCGGAGACCGGTTTAATCCTACTTGCCGCGTTATGGGGGGCAATGGCCTTCCCTATTTATTCAATATCGGTTGCGCATGCCAATGACCGTGCAGATGCCGGAAGTTTTGTGATGGTTTCTGCGGGACTTCTCTTGATGTACGGCATCGGTGCCATCATCGGACCTTTTATCGCATCGACCATGATGTCCTTTGGCGGTTCAGGAATACTATTTCTATTCACTTGTATTGTTCATTTGCTGTTGGCAATCTATGTGGTTTCACGCATATTGATCAGGGCGCAACCAACAGTACTTGAGCAAAAACCTTTCAGCGATGCTTTGGCTTCCACACAAACCAGGTCGCAGATTTTTGAGGATGCGTTGGAAAAAGAGAATTAGAAATGGCTTTTGACGAGGGTCTGGCACACCGGCTCAGCGAGGTTTATAGCTCTGTTCCGGGTGTGGTTGAAAAGAAAATGTTCGGTGGCCTGGCTTTTATGGTTAATGGTCACATGTCATGCGGAATTGTGAATGACACGTTGATGGTACGTGTCGGACCGAAGTTGTATGCCATGGCACTTGAGCGGCCGTTTTCACGGCCAATGGATTTTACCGGCAAGCCGATGAAGGGCTTTGTTTATGTGGCACCGGAAGGTTTTGAATCAGATGAGGAATTAATGTCGTGGGTACAATTGAGTCTCGGTTTTGTTATGTCGCTTCCCCCGAAATGACATCAATGTCAATCAAGAACGTCAACGGTTTCAGGATCAATTGCCGGCAAACTGTCCGATCACACTTTGTAAAAGTACTGTCCTATCATGCTGATGCTGGCATTTGCGGTAGTGCCCTTGTCAGGATCGGCTCAGCAGACAGCAAGCGTCAATACCTACGAGAATTTACTGGTCCTGTTCGAAGAGTGGCGCGAGTTTGAAAGCCCGCCCTTGCTTGACGGTGCGCCGGACTACAGTGCGGAAACGACCGCACGGCGCCACCAGGAGCTAAAAACCTACCAGGCCCGGTTGAAATCATTTGAAATCGAAAACTGGCCGGTGGGGCAGCAGGTAGACTGGCACCTGGTGCGGGCAGAGATGAATGGCATGGATTTCAATATCCGTGTTCTTAAGTCCTGGGTTCGCGATCCGGCTTTCTATACTTCGGTCTGGACCGATCAAAGTGATACACCCGCCCATGAAGGTCCGACTCATCATGCGCTGGTGGAATTGTGGACTTATGAGTTCCCGCTAAATCCACAGGCCGAGGCCCAACTCAGTGCACAATTGAAGACCATTCCACCACTCCTGCAACAGGCACGTGTCAACCTGACGGGTAATGCGCGTGAGTTATGGATTGCCGGTATCCAGAACCTCAGGGATCAGGAGCTTGCGCTTGTTGAACTGGCAGCCAAAACCGAAGCGACCGGTGATGAATTCAAGACTGCTCTTGAGAGTGCCAGTGACGCGACCACCGGTTTTATAGAGTGGCTGGAGGCGCAGTCTCCATCAAAGACCGGACCATCCGGTATTGGCAAAGATAATTACACCTGGCAACTGCGCAATGTACACCTGGTACCGTTGAGTTGGGAGGAAGAGGTCGCTTTACTTCAGCGGGAGCTGGATCGTGCCGTTTCCATGTTGGTGCTGGAGGAGTTCCACAATCGTAATCTTCCACCGCTGGTGCCGATTGCCACTCCAGAAGAGTATCGAAAACGTGCCGATCAGGCGGTAATCAGGTTTACGGCGTTCCTGCGCAACGAAGATATATTGCCTGATTATGATTACATCGAACCGGTGTTACGCGCCCATATGGGTGAGTTTGTACCGTTAGCGTCACGTAATTTTTTCTACACGGTCTCCCACCACGAATTGCTGGCACTATGGACCCACTGGTACCACTGGTTCGACCTGGCATTGATGGAAACACAACCACACCCCAGCCCTATCCGCCGTGAGGCCTTGCTCTACAACATTTGGGATAGCCGTTCGGAAGGCATGTCGACTGGTTTTGAAGAAATGATGATGCACGCAGGTTTGTATGACGACAATCCACGTGCACGTGAGGTTGTCTGGATCATGCTGGCGCAACGCGCTGCGCGCGGTCTCGGCTCCTTATATGCGCACGCCAATATATTCACCATGCAGGAAGCCCGCAATTTTCATGTTGCCCGCACACCGCGTGGCTGGATGCGCGATGACCTCGACCTGCTGGGTTTTGAACAACTGCTCTATATGCGTCAACCCGGTTACGGCAGCAGCTATATTACGGGTAAATACCTGATCGAACGGTTACTGGCCGAAATGGGCCGCCAGTCGGAAGAGGAAATCATCTTGTCTGATTTTTTCGGGCAGGTAGACCAACAGGGTGTGATTCCCGTGTCATTGATTCACTGGCAACTCACCGGCGATGGTACACAGGTCCGATCGTTGATGGAGTAGGGTGGGTGGGGCTGGGCTCTGGACACGCCGATGACATTCCCCATGGATAGCACTATCGTAGGCGAGGGGGAGTGCTGTCTTGATTCAGGACCGTGAGCGACAGGGAAGTCGCGACCGAATCCCCATGGATGGGTTCACGATGTGTCCTGAATCAAGACAGCACTCCCCCTTGGCGGTCGACAGATCTGGTTCCCATGTCCCACGGGCACTTTATTCTCACAAGCCCATGACTGGCCTACGTTCCAGCTTGAGGAAACTAGATTAAGTGGGACAGCAGTGGGTCAGAGTAAAAACCCTATTCGTCAAAGAACCAACAAATCCCTACACCACAACGGGCAATTCGCCACTCAAATGCTAAGATACGTCGAAGTAGGCTTGGGGCATGCCTACAACATTGAGAATTGGTCCTTTTCGTTTTTTCTTTTATAGTAATGAGTATGGAGAACCCGCACATATCCATGTTCAACGAGACGGGATGTTGGCAAAGTTTTGGTTGGAACCAGTGTCTCTTGCAGGTGCAACAAGGTTCCCATCGAAAGATATTAGGAAAATTCGGGTAATGGTGATCGAAAACAGAGAGTTTTTGCTGGAGGCATGGAATGAGCATTTTGGCCGTTGAGTTACATGCGCAGGCGCGCGACGTGAAATTTACCGATGATTCAATATCCGTCGAGTTACTGGATGGCCGCACAATCTCTGCTCCTCTCAACTGGTTCCCCATGCTTTCAAAGGCCAATGTTAGCCAGCGTCAAAACTGGGAGCTAATGGGTGATGGTGAAGGAATTCACTGGCCGGATATAGATGAAGACCTGAGTGTTGCGGGTTTATTGGCAGGTACCCATTAGTGTTCAGTAGACACCCGGTCCACATTCCCCTGATCTAATCTCTTCATTAGAAATTTTTATTTTGGCTAAACGGCTAACCTAAGCCGTACCCCTCCCGTCTATACTTCTGAAATGAGCCAAATCGAACAAAAAATCATCCGCAAGGCAGCCAGGGGCGATCGCGCTGCGTTCCGTGAACTGGTGCTGGAACACAGCCATGCGATGTTCCGCCTGGCCTGGCGTCTGAGCGGTGATGAAACTGCCGCTGAAGATATTGTCCAGGAGGCTTTTATCAAGGCCTGGCGAAAAATTGGCGAATTCCGGATGGATGCCAGTTTTAAATCCTGGTTGCACCGGATCACGGTCAATACCGCCATGGATTACCTGCGTAAACACGTCAGGCGTAAACAGTTCGAGACCCCGGAACCTGAATGGGAAACGATCGACCGTGCGGCATCGTTACCGGATACAGGTACCCAGATCGATATCAGCAGGCATACACAGGTCGCCATGATGGATTTGAGTGAGGCGGAACGCACCGCCCTGCTACTAAAGCACTACGAAGGCCATTCCATCCAGGAAGTCGCCCACATCATGGAAATAACCACGGGCGCCTGTAAACAGAACATTTTCCGCGCAGTCAAGAAGATGCGCATTGCACTAAGACCACTGGTGGCAACATGAGACATATCACTGACGAAGACCTGACGCTGCTTTATTACGGCGAACACGACGACCCGGCCCTGGCCGTGATGGTTGCTGAATCAGAAGAGCTGTCAGCCCGTTACGATGCTTTGTGTGCCGAACTTAAATTGGCCGATGCTTATGTGCCTCCACAGCGTGGCGATGATTATGGTGCAGAAGTCTGGCAACGAATTTCATCGCAACTGGGTGAAGCAGATACAAAATCCACGGGCCGTTTGGGTGATTGGTTTGCTACCCTGGTTCAACCACGATTCAGCCTGGCCGGCGCACTTTCCATTGCCCTGGTTGCAGCGCTGGCATTTACGCTGGGTCGTAATGGTGGACAGGAAATCATCAATGACCCCACTGCTCCGACAGGCGTGATTCCGGTGGCTCTGGCAAACATAGATTCCGGCCGCCTTTTAAGCCACTCGGTATCCACCCACCTGGAGCAGGTCAACCTGGTATTGACCCAGTTCGTCAATACTTCAGAGACCAGCGCCAATGAAACTGAATACGCCACCGATATGCTGGTTGCCAATCGTTTATACCGGCAGGCAGCAGTTTCGCAGGGCAATCACAAACTCGCCGCATTCCTGGCCGATCTCGAACCTTTGCTGATCGAGCTGGCCTACGAGGCCCAATCGGGCTCGCCGGCAACCCGCGAACGCATGCAGCAGGAAGTCAAAGATGGCCTCTTGTTCAGGGTTCGCGTCATGAACAAGCAATTAAACAAACCCGAAATATCGGTTTAAGGACACCATTATGGATATTAAAAACTACTTGAGAACAGTCACGCTGACCACGCTACTGGTTGCAGCAACGGTGCTGGCCCAGACCCCCTACGATGAAGGTCAGAAGGCACTGCGAGAGCAGAACTGGACGGCTGCTGCCGAGCAGTTCAAAGAGGCCATCAAGGCCGATAAGAGTACGGCCGATACATCCATGTACTGGCGTGCACATGCACTTTACAAAGCCGGACGCAAAAAAGAAGCGGAGCGCCAGGTGAAAACCCTGGAGCGCAAATACCCGGACAGTCGCTGGGTAAAAGAGTCGCAGCTATTACAGATCGAGTATGAAGGCTCCGCGCCGGTACTGGCTGAAGTCACGGATAAATCCGGTATGGACGAGGATCTCCGTATGTTTGCATTGGCCCAGTTAATGGATCGCGACCCGGAGCGAGCGCTGCCGTTGGTATTGGATATGTTGAATAACACCGATTCAGAAAGCATTCGTAACGACTCGCTTTTCATGTTGGGCATGAGTGACGACCCCGTGGCCCAGCAGGCGATTGCACGTATCGCACGTGACAGCAAGGATCCGGAGCTACAGGCAAATGCCATTCACATGCTGGGTATCTCCGATAATCAGCCTTCGATCGACCTGCTTGCAGACCTGTACCGGGAATCCGATAGCATTGAAGTCAAACAAGCCGTCATTCACGCCTATATGATCGGTGATGAATCGGGTGAACTGGTGGAAATTCTGAGCGACCTTCTTAAAGCGGAAAAGAGTCCGGAGCTGCAAAGGGACATCATCCGCACGCTGGGGCTGATGGATGCGACGGATGCATTGCGGGAAATCTACCCGACACTCAAAGATGATGAAACAAAAGCCGCTGTCCTTGAAGCCTATTTCCTGGCCGGTGACACCCGGACCTTACGGCAGGTACTTGAGACAGAGACAAACCCCGTATTGCGTAAAACGGCCATACAAGGCATCGCAATGGAAGACGATGAAGGCGCGGCCGAGTTGCTCGAGTCAGTCTATGACAATGCGACCAGCATCGAGGAGAAGAAGGCCATCCTCGAATCCCTCGTGATGATGGATGACGCGAAGGAACTGGCACTGAAAATCGTACGCACCGAGACCGATACCGAGCTCAGGCGCGAAGCGATTCACATGTTGGGTGTGATGGAAGCGACCGAGGAAATGGGTGCGCTTTACGCAAGTATTGAACAAATGGAGCTGCGTAAACTGATTCTTGAATCCATGATGATCGCGGATGATATAGATGGACTCGAGAAAGTGCTGCAGACCGAAACGAATGAAGAATTGCGGTCCCAGGCCATACAAATGTTGGCAGTCAGCGATGATGAAGATGCAGCCCGCTACCTCGCAGGGCTTTATCCGAATGGATCACGCTCGGAAAAAAAGGCGGTTATCCAATCCATGATGATCATGGAGAATGTCGAGGGACTGATCAGCCTGATGAAAACCGAGACCGACCCGGAACTCAAGCGGGAAATGCTGCAGATGCTGACCATCATGGAGTCAGAAGAAGCTGATCAGTACCTCTTTGAAATGCTGGAGAATAAAGGATGAAGACCAAATGGCTGAGTTTGGCCCTGTTGATGCTGAGCAGTCATAGCTGGGCCCAGGCAGGTGAGTTGTTAAATGCTGAAGTGACCGGTGATACGTCGGTCTCCAACCCGGCAAGTGTGATGAAGGAAGCAGAGGGGCATTGGCTGGCGTTCAGTCTGCCGGCCCAGGCGGGCACACGCTCACCTTGCTGCTGGAAAGGCAAGTGGAACGGCATGGGTGAAGCCGGTTGCAGCCTGGAAAGCAAACACCAAAGCTACGGTACGAGATCAGACTCTCCGATAGCGGAAAACATAATTGTTTTCAGCGAGATTCGTGAAGGGCAGGTCCGCGACCTTCGTGTCGTCGGTGAGTCATGCCCGGTGGAAGCCAATGGTGCGCACGTGACCTGGATTGGAGGTGTGGACGCAGTCGCCGGGCTGGATTGGCTGGAAAATATAGCGCGTACAGATAGTGATGATTCGGCAGGCGATTCAGCACTCTTTGCCTTGGCCTTACACCGCAGCCCGGATGCGAGCCAGCGTCTCTATTCGTTGGCAAAAGAAACCAGAGAAGATTTAGCCGAGCAAGCAATCTTCTGGCTGGGTGACACCCGCGGTGAACAGGGTTTCAAGATACTGAAGAAATTACTGGCAGACCTCCCCAGGGGTGACGTGCGACGTGCGATAAATTTCGCGCTGGCCCAAAACAATACGACTGAAGCGGCCGAGCTGTTATTTAAAATAAGCAAGTCTGATTCAGACCCGGAGCAGCGAGGTGAAGCAATGTTCTGGCTGGCTGAAGCATACCCGCAACAGGCGCGGGGCTGGTTGCTGAAAGTAATCGAAACCGAGCAGGATGAAGATGTTTTAGAGCAAGCCGTGTTCGCAATTTCGCAGTTGCCTGATGGCACTGGTGACCAGGTATTGCTGGAACTTATACAAAACGACCAGGCACCTCGTACGGTGCGGCGCCAGGCTATTTTCTGGCTGGCACAGTCGGATAACGAGGGTAGTGTTGCGGCATTGACAGAGCTGTTAACCCGCTAAAGAAAAGTTGCAAGCCTGCAGAAAGACAAAGGGTCACTTCGGTGGCCCTTTGTTCATTGCGAAAAACTAAAGCGCTATACTGGGTTTCCGGTAACAAAGGAAACACACTGATGGATATTCAAACACTCACTTCGTTTTTCATGTGGTGCACCATTATTAATACCGGTATGTTGATTTTCCTGGCCTTGATTTACCTGCTGGTTCCGAATTTGGCTTATCGACTGCAAAGCAAATTTATTCCCATTTCACGGGAAACTTTTGACGTGGTCTTTTACTCATTTATCGGGTTCTTCAAGGTCATCGTTTTAGTATTCAATGTAGTGCCCTGGATAGCACTACTTATCATTGGATAAATGGTGTCGCCAGGCACTTTGTTTTTAAGCGAGACCTGAATGATGTATCAGCAAATTGTAGATTTCTGGTTCGAGGAGATCGAGCCGGCCCTGTGGTGGAGAAAGGACGATGCTTTTGATGCGCTTTTAGTTGAGCGGTTTTCAGAGACACATGCCCGCGCTTGTCGTTGTGAATTATTTGAGTGGCGTGCGCAACCCGAAGGCAGACTTGCAGAAATCATCGTTCTGGACCAGTTTTCACGAAACATGTTCAGAGATTCAGCGCTGGCTTTTGCAAATGATGCGTTGGCCCTGGCCCTGTCACAGGAAGCCATTGCCTGCGCGGCGGATCAGGCTTTAACACCGGTGCAGAGAAGCTTCTTGTATATGCCTTTCATGCATAGCGAGTCATTGCAGATACACGAAGTTGCGGTTGAGCTATATCGTAAAAATGGTATCCAGAACAACCTGGATTTTGAATTCAAACACAAGAAGATTATCGAAAAGTTTGGCCGGTATCCGCACCGGAACAAGGTGCTGGGCAGGCAATCAAACGCTGAAGAGATCGAGTTTCTGAATGAACCCGGTTCGAGTTTTTAACACAGTATAATGAGCGGATAGACAAGACCGGAAATACGCCCTTATGGATATGCTTTCAGCATTAGATGCGACTTTCATTTACCTGGAAAGTGAACACAGCCCGATGGCCATCGGTGCCGTGTATGTTATCGATGCAAAAGATGCGCCCGCTGGATTCTCCTATCAAACCTGGTATGCACTTGTTAAAAGCCGCTTAAAACTCTCCAAGGTTTTCCGGCAACGCCTGGTGGAAGTGCCCCTGTCGCTGTCATTTCCTTACTGGATAAAGGATCCCGGTTTTGATCTGGACGCCCATTTACCCAACGTTTGCCTGCCAAATCCGGGTGGAATGGCTGAATTGATGAAGGTGGCGGCGGATACCTGGGGCAAGGTGCTGGATCGTGAACGGCCATTATGGGATATCACCTTTGTTACCGGTATCAACAGCATTCGCGGAATATCAAAAAATTCATTCGCCCTGATTACCCGCGTCCATCATGCCGCGGTGGATGGCAAAGCCAGCACCGAGATGATGACCGCGCTACTCGATGTTACACCTGATATCCGTAGCATCGAAGCTGAAGATGACTGGGAACCGGAAGAATTACCATCCAATATGGATGTGATTGCCCGCTCCTGGTCAAAGGCGGGAAAAAAGGCGCTCGAACTGGCGGGGTTTGTCGGAAAAACTGCAGTGGAAACGGCGCAACTACAAACCGAGAGACTACTGAAAAGAATCGAACCACCACCCAGGTTATTGAGTGCACCACCGACCATATTCAACCAGTCAATTAATTCAGCAAGAACATTTTGGGGTAAGAATTTTGACTTCGAGCGTGTCAGGGCGATTCGCAAGGCCGTACCCGGAGTGACGATCAATGACGTGGTACTCGCAATCTGTGCCGGAGGTTTGCGTCGCTACCTGTCGGCCAGGGACGAGTTGCCAGTCAAACCGCTGGTGGCGATGGCGCCAATATCTGTTCGTGGTGAAGAGGAAGGCACCGGCAACCAGGTATCAGCGATGCTGGTCAGCCTGGCCACCGATATCGACAATCCACTCGATCGCCTGGCGCATATCCGGGCCAACACCCAAAGGTCAAAAATTCACGCCGGTGCGTTACCGGCTAACAAGATCACCGAGTTTTTACCCTCCGAGACCCTCGCGGCAGCGGCACGGATCTATACGAGAACCCGGCTTGGTGGTCACCATCGGCCATTTTTCAATGTAACCATTACCAATGTTCCGGGACCACCGGTACCGCTGTATGTTGCAGGTGCGCGCATCCACAGTGCTTTTGGCATGGCACCCATTCTCGATGGTCTGGGGTTGATCCTGGTGGTGCTCAGCTATCACGGGAGAATATCGATCGGTATCAGTTCCTGCGAACAAATCGTGCCGGACCCTGACAATATGGCAGAATGTATTGAGCGCTCTCTTGATGAATTGGAGCATGCAATCAGCCAGGCGGGTTCAGTGCTTAAGACCGCCGGGCAGCCGATGACCGAAGTGGCGTCGCCTGAAACCTCTGATGCTCTCAAGGAATTTCGTGATGCCAGCAAGGCGCTGGATAAAGCCATAGACTCACTCGGGGATTAAATGAGTAGTGAAAAAAACCAAAGAAAAGGACCTTATTGATCATTCACACCGCCCTTCCAAACTATTGTTGATGGCCGAAGGCAGGGCAGTCTATGACGCAGCTGCGATGATACCGATGCTGGCCCTGAAGAGATTTTTACCCCAGGGGGATAATCACCCTGTGCTTGTATTCCCTGGTTTTCTTGCCAGCTCACGCTCCACCCGTCCATTACGTCAATACGTTGCAGACCTCGGTTACCGGGCTCATCGTTGGAAGCTCGGTTACAACATGGGCTATAGCTACAAATTGCACTATGGCATGCGTGACAGGGTGACCGAACTGGTTGAGCGTTATGGTGAAAAGATCAGCCTGGTGGGTTGGAGTCTTGGCGGTGTATACGCGCGTGAGCTTGCGCGTGAAATGCCCGATATCGTGCGCCAGGTGGTTAGCATGGGCAGCCCGTTTCGCGGGCACCCAAGTTCCAGCAATGTACACAAGATATTCAACATGTTCACCGAGGTTCCGTATGAAGAAATGCCGAATTCGTTTCTCCAGGACATGGCGCACCCACCACCGGTTCCCACCACGGCGCTCTACACCCGTGGCGATGGTGTCGTGGCGTGGCAGTCGACCGTCGAATTATCTGATCGGCCGGATGTGGAAAACATCCATGTCGGTGGTGCTCACATGGGGCTTGGTTTTAATCCAAGGTCGCTATTCGTGCTGGCAGATCGCCTGGCCCAACCGGAAGGACAATGGAGGCCTTTTAAACCGCCTTTTTGTCTGAAAGCCCTGTTCCATAACTGGTATCCCGACTGGATGGTTCATGGCTCTGAAAATCCTTTAGAAGCAAGCAAGTAAGCTGCAGATAAACAAAAGCACAGGTTGTCCGGAAAGTGAACTGTCACTCAAAATGATGAAGGCTGACAAAAAACCTCTTGACCGGGCAGGCTTGCTGAAACTGGCGAGTGTCGCTTCTGTATTAACCGCCGGTTTCCTGATCGTCGCCAAGCTGGCTGCCTGGTCTGTGACCGGGTCTGTCAGTGTCCTGGCATCACTGGTTGATTCGGTAATGGACAGCATTGCATCGCTGATCAACCTGTTCGCGATCCGCTATTCGTTGCAGCCTGCAGATGAAGATCACCGCTTCGGCCATGGCAAGGCTGAACCCCTGGCCGGTCTTGCCCAGGCAGCATTTATTGCCGGTTCCGCTGTTTTCCTGGTTTTTCATGCTATTGACCGTTTACGTTTTACCCAATCACTGGAGCAGGTCGGCATCGGTGTCGGTGTCATGGTACTTGCTATTGTCATGACCCTGGGCTTGCTGGTAATCCAGCGTTATGTCATCAGGAAAACCAACTCAACTGCGATCCGTGCCGACTCGTTACATTACCTGACTGACCTGTTGACCAATGTAAGTGTTCTACTGGCACTCTACCTGTCTAGCCTGGGCTGGACCTGGGCAGACCCGGTATTTGCCATCGTGGTGGCTATCTATATTTTTTACAGTGCGTTTCAAATCGGCCAGGAAGCATTTCAACAACTCATGGACCGGGAATTACCCGAAGAGATTCTCCAAAAGATCCAGGCAATCGCAATGAGCCACCCCGAAGTGACGGGTACACATGAATTGCGCACACGCCAGGCAGGACACACGCGTTTTGTGCAACTTCATTTGGAGCTGCATGAAAATTTGCCGCTAAAGTACGCGCATGCGATTGCCGACGAGGTAGAAGCGGAGATCCTGGCGTATTTACCCGGTGCGGAGGTCATGATCCACCAGGACCCCGCTGATGATTCGAACAAGAGTCAGCCTCAAAGCTGATCAGGCTGCAGCGCGCTCCTCGAGAAACTTGCCGATCTCAACCCAGGCTTCAACAGCTTCGGGTATTTGCGGATCAAAGATTTGCCAAATATGCACCATGTCTGTCCAGGTCTGCAGTTTTGCCGGCGAGCCTGATGCGCAGGCCTTGTAGACATAACGACGGGCGTCATCCAGCAGCATTTCGGCCTCGGAGGCTTGCACCAATGTGGGTGGCAAGTCTGAAAGATCACCCAGTAACGGAGATGCCACGGGGTTGCAAGGTCGTACTTTGTAGGTCCACAAGACCCACCAACTCTTGACGAACTGTGGCAGCTTGTTGAGCACCTTCATAAAGGGTTTCAACATGATATCGGTATCTACGTTGTCGCGGATACTGGCGCCGGAGAAGGTAATATCGGTTAAGGGTGATAGCGCCACTGCAGCTTCAGGCGCACGCAGCTTATTGTCCCGAATCCAGGCGATCAGTGATAAAGTAAGATTGCCACCGGCGGAATCGCCAGCGATGAATAACTGCCGGATGTCTCCTGGTCCATCAGGACCGTTCTCAAGTATCCAGTGATAGGCCTTACGGCAGTCTTCAACGCAGTCCTTGAGGTGGTGTTCCGGCATCAGGCGGTAGTCAATGGACAGAACTGCGCAACCCGTAATTTCTGAAAATTTACTGGTGATGGTGCGATGACTTTTCGGGCTGCCCACCACGAACCCACCGCCATGGATATAGAGTACCCGACGGGTTTTATCGGCCCCGGGGGCGATGACCCACTCGGCTGGTACGCCACCGGCATCAACCGGAAAAAACTCACTTGGGTACTCACGTCCATCGCTGATGGTATCAAATGCTGAACGTGCCGCTTTCAGATTGTGGTGGCTTCTGCCAACCGAGATTCGCAGGGTGAGTTCCCTGACAGCTTTGATCAGCTGCAGGTGTTCAGGTCCCGGCCCCCCGGTCTGCACGAAGCGCTGCAGCGTGTCAGGATCGGTGGGGCTGGCGTACTCCTTTAAACCGTAGCCGCGAAGATAAAACCGTTCGAATGCCCATAAAGCGGCCACGAGCAGGAAGAGCCAACTCAACAGATACATTGCTTACTCCCGGAAACAAAGTAAAATCAATAACAGTAAGGATAATACTTTAAGCTAATTTGGTGCACGAGATTAATCGGTATCAGGAGTTCGTTGAAGTGACTGAAGAACTTATCAAAGAACCGATCTCAAAGGTTGATACCGCCTGGTTGCGCATGGAACAGCCGACCAACCTGATGATGATCAACGGCGTTATCATGCTGGATGAGCACCTGGACTATGCCGGTCTGCTCAAGACCATTGAACAGCGTTTCCTCGCTTTCAGACGTTTCCGTCAAAAAGCTGAAGATGGTGCCAGGGGCGCCTACTGGGTACTGGACGAAGATTTTGATATTCGTCAGCATGTCCGCCGGGCCGCTTTACCGGGTGCGGCGGATCGTGCCGAACTTGAGATCTTTGTATCAGACCTGGCCAGTACGCCATTGGATACCTCGCACCCGTTGTGGCAGTTTCATGTTATCGAGAACTACATCGACGGACCGGTCATTGTGGTTCGGATCCATCACTGTATTGCCGATGGTATTGCACTGGTCCAGGTATTCCTTTCCCTGACCGATCCAACACCGGAAGGCCGGCCTTCTGCGCGCGAGCCGGAGGTCTGGAAAGAACGCCGGGCAAGCGAGGCAAAGGTGTTTCAGCGTTTGCTTGATCCGGCACGTGAAGGTCTGGATTTTGCCACACATGTGGGTCAGCGCCTGATCGAAGAAGGTAGCAAGATTCTACAAAACCCTGCGGTCGCAGGTAATTATGCGTGCCGAAGCCGGTGAGATTGTTCGTGAACTCGCGCACTCGTTAACCCTTGAGAACGATCCTGTAACGCGTTTTAAAGGTCGGCTCGGGACACGTAAGCAGGTGGCGTGGGCGGATCCCCTATCGCTTGATGAGGTCAAAGCTGTCAGTAAGGCCTTTGGATGCACGGTCAACGATGTACTCATCGCTGCGGTAAGCGGTGCATTCAGACAGTACATGATTTCGGTCGGTGACGATCCGGATGAGTTACCTGACATTCGTGCAACCGTGCCGGTAAACCTTCGCCCGCTGGAGCACGCACAGGAGCTTGGTAATCACTTTGGTCTCGTATTTCCTGTCCTTGCCGCTGAGTATAGATAACCCGTTGGAAAGGTTGTATGCCGTTAATGACCGTATGAACGAGCTTAAATCCTCAAAACAGGCTGCTGTAACATTGGGGTTCCTGGCCGCTCTCGGAGTAGGGCCTTCAGCTGTACAGAAACCGGTTTTGGATTTACTCAGTCAAAAAGCCACCGCAGTGCTCACCAACGTTCCGGGGCCACAGCAACCCTTATACCTGGCTGGTGCAAAACTGAAGGAATTGATGTTCTGGGTGCCTCAAAATGGCAGTGTCGGATTGGGTATAAGCATACTCAGTTACAACGGCCAGGTATTTTTCGGGCTTATCAGCGATCACCGTCTTCTGCCGGAGCCTTCAGAGGTCATTTCGCGATTCAATAGTGAGTTCGAAAAACTCCTGTACCTGGGTATGATGCTGCCACTGGAAGGCCGGCCGAGTGCGCAGATCGCTGAAAACCTGTTGGATGATCCGTGAATACCCCGACTAGGCAGTTTTATTCCAATTCCGCCAGCGCCGCTTCGATATCCAGCTTCTCCATGGCATCCGTAGGCTCAAACTCACTGGCCTGTACGTAAAGGTCAGTGACTTCATCAATCCTGTCATCCTCGAATAGAAGATAAAGCCCGTTTGCGTATTCAATATGGGCAATCGGTGAGTTCGGGGTCAACTCCAGGGCGCGACCAAAGTGCTCCAAAGCTTTGGCAGCACTGGCGCCATAGGTCATTTTGCCAAGCATCTTGCCAACTTTGTTGATGATTTCGGCGTGGTACATACCGAGTGCAGTGTGTGCCTCGGCATGATCCGGTTGCAGTTCCAGCGCGTTTTGCAGGCTGGTTTGAATCTTTCCCCCGATACCCTGGCTAAGCGCCTTGATAATGGAAATGCTCTGGCTATAACGGCCGAGATTGAAAGCATGAAAATAATGACTGTTCGGGTCATCCGGCAAAATCTGAATGGCGGTTTCAGCCCGCTCGATAGCGGCTAAATAACAGGCCTGCTGTTTCGTTTCATCCGGCTCAAGGTAGGTTGCATAAACTCCCGCAGTCTTGTTCGCCGGGGCATGTGCCAGATGGCCGCACTGTTCGGACAATTGAACCGACTTTTGAAAATCACCGGAATGGAAACAGCGCCAGGCGTCCTGGATTGTCGCTGCCAGCGCAACAAAATCACCATCGAATGATTCCGGTGCAGCATCCGGCGCATCTTCCAGGGTCTGCTCAACCCAGTCGGCATCCGGGAATTCGACACAATCGCCCTGGTGCAGGTCAGGCCAAGACTCAAGCAGGCTATCGCCTTCATACAAATAATCGGCGCTGGGGTGGGGGAATTTGTTCCATCGAGCCATAAGTTTCATCACCGTTTTAGTTCTAGTGTGTTTACTCTAATTATTGAGCCTACCATACGCCCATCAATTTTCAATCCTCACTGGAGTAAGGAGTTCGAGATGGTTACAAAGACATTGAAAAAGAAAGTACCGGCGAAAAAGGCTAAAAGTGGATTTGCAACACCCGTTGCTGATTCTGTAAAGGAGTTCTGGTTTGCCGGCCTCGGAGCATTTTCAGTTGTTCAACAGGAAAGTGAAAAACTCATCGGGCAAGGCACCAAATTGTTTGACAATCTGGTTTCCGAAGGTGCCCGGGTTGAGAAAGAATCTTTAGATCTTGTCGACTCTACCGTTGATGAGCTAAAGACCGATGTTGAAAAGAAATTGGAAGATGTTCGTCATCAAGCCAATGAGAGCTGGGACAGCCTCGGCAGCATTTTTGACGAGCGTGTATCAGGTACGCTTGAGCGTCTTGGTATTCCAACTACCAAAGATTTGAACCGGTTGTCCGGGCGTTTGCAGAGCATCTCAAGCAAAACCACCAACAGCTGGAAAGGTCTCGAGAAAGTAGCTCGCGGTGCTGCAGACAACCTGGGCAAGCTGGAAAGCGAGTTCACAAAACGGGTTAAAGATATCCTGGAAAGTCTGCATGTTCCGGGTATGGAAGATTTGAACAAGTTGTCTGAAAGCGTGCAAAAGGTCTCCCGGGATTCGGTGGAGAGCGTGGGCAAACTGGAAGCGAAGGTTGAAAAACGCGTTTCTGACACATTTGCAAAGCTCGAAGCCACGACCACTGGCGAGATCAAGAAGCTGAATGATGGTGTACAAGACGTATCCCGCCAGGTTTCAGAGAACTGGGGCAAGCTGGAAAGCGTCGTTGAAGAGCGTGTCAAAGTGGTTTTGGGCGGTCTTGGAATCCCGAGTTCTGATGACATCAGCAAGCTGGCTACCGAGTTGAAAAAACTCTCCAGCCAAGTAGCAGCCCTGGATAAAAAGTTAAATGCCAAAGCCAAGGTTGCTCCAAAAAAACCGGCAGCTAAGAAGGCATTGACACCAAAAACTGCGACCACCATGACGGTCGCTGAAAAAAAGAAAGCGGCTGAGGCGATAAGCAAGATGAAGCCGGCTAGCAAGCCTCGAGACCAAGAGCTAAGGTATTGGAAAAATGAACAAGGCCGGCCGTGTCTGGCCTTGTTTGTATAAGAACATGATGTGTTTAGGGTGTTTGCTCTAATTAATGTATCTAACATGCACACATCACTAATTAACGCTCAAATGAGCAAGGAGTTTGAAATGGCTAAGAAGACATTGAAAAAGAAGGTTATGAAAAAGAAGGTACAGGCCAAGCCTGCAGCACCTGTTGTTGATTCAGCACGTGAAATTTGGCTCGCTGGCCTCGGTGCATTTTCTGTTGCACAGAGCGAAGGCGGCAAGATCATCGACCAGGGTAACAAGCTTTTTGAGAAGCTGGTTTCCGAAGGCATGAAACTGGAGAAAAAGACCCGTAACGCTGCTGAGTCCGCCGTTGGTGGTATCAAAGGTGAAATGGAATCAACAGTTGGTGCGGTTCGCAAACAGGCTGTAGATAACTGGGATAAGCTGGAAACGATTTTTGAAACCCGTGTTGCACGGGTGCTCGGTCAGTTGGGTGTTCCTACTGCCGATGATGTCAAAAAACTTTCTGAACGCGTACAGACCCTGGCAACCAAGGTTACTTCAATGACCAAGACTGCAAAGCCTGTTGCGAAGAAACCGACTGCCAAAAAGCCAGCAGCCAAGAAGCCAACCGCTAAAAAGGCAGTAACCAAGAAAGCAGCAGCTAAAAAGCCAGCAGCTAAGTAAGTTAAATAGATCCCCCACTTCCCACTCTGGGAAATTCGGGCCGACACTTAGTCGGCCCTTTTTTATGTTCAGGACGAACGGTATGCCGCGGGCGCAGGAGGCACGCGCAGGAGCGGCGTCTTTCAGGTTAGCACTGCACAAGCGGACGAACGGTATGCCGCGGGCGCAGGACTGCCGCAGCGGAGGCTGGCGGGTGCTTTCAGGTTAGCACTGCACAAGCGGATGAACGGTATGCCGCGGGCGCTGTAATGGGTACTGTCTTACTAGGACAAACCATCAGCCACCCCATCGAGCACTTCTGAGTCTCACCTTCTCTTATCTGCAAAGTTGGGGTCGCTGTGATGGGTATTGACTTATCAAGACTCGCTGCAAGTACATCCCTGTAAGCTCGGGCGCGACATCCATGTCGCTCACGGTCCTGATAAGTCAATACCCACCCCAGCTCTTGCCTCAAACGACGTGCACCAATCAGAAGCCATTAAACAAGCAGAAAAAAGCATAACCAATATATTTAACTACTGAGTACAATGGTTAGAACAGCTGGGAAAAAAGTTCTGAATACACAGGATATTTTGAAGTTTGGTGTGGTATTCGTCGGGATAGTCCTGATAATTGGAGCGATAAACAATTTACGTACCGGTTATACCTTTGGGCTAACCGGAAAAGGGAAGTTTTATCGAAAGGACGAACCGGGTCATTTCATGTTCCTGTTTTTCAGCAGAATTTTTTTGGGGTGTTTGTGTCTTGCACTTGTATACTTTGTTCCATAGGTCGAAGTAACCGGTCACAGACCGGTTTTTGAAATACCTGAAGTCAATAAAACGACCGAAGATTCACCGGAATCTTTTATGAGTGAGCCAAATCGATAAAGCCGCCCCCTTCGATCCTAAAAAGCGGTTGCAGGACGGGTTGGAAGTGATGCTATCAAATAAACTGACTGGAGATCACATTGAAACATTTTGATATGTCTGGAAAAGTCGCGCGTGGTCAATGGCGCATCGCGTGGTATTGGTGAAGCCATCGCAAAGGGCCTGGCTGATTGTGGTGCATTGGTCGTGTTAACCAGCAGACAGCAGGAAAGTGTGCAAAAAGTTGCAGATGATATTGTTGCGGCCGGTGGCAAAGCGGTGGCGAGAGCCTGTCATGCCGGGCATCTTGATGAAATAGAGGCATTATTTGATTACATTAAAGAAAAGTTTGGTCGTCTCGATATCCTGATCAACAATGCGGCCACCAACCCTTATTACGGGCCTGCCACAGACCTGACACCCAAGGCCTTTGACAAGACGGTGGATATCAACTTGAAGGGACCATACTTCATGCTCTCCCGGGCCGTGCCTTTAATGGCGCAAAACGGTGGCGGCAGTGTTGTTAACGTGGCCTCCATTGCCGCGTTAATATCGCTGCCCGGCCAGGCTGTTTACTCAATGACCAAGGCGGGCCTGATCAGTATCACCCGGTCTTTTGCCAAGGAGTATGGAAAGCAGGGTATCAGGGTCAATGCCATCCTCCCCGGCGTGGTTGAAACACAACTCGCGTCTGCCTTGATTGAAGACCCGGTTGTGCAAAAATGGTTATCCGGGCTGCCAGCGGGCAGGGCGGCACAACCGCATGAAATGGTTGCCGGTGTCCTTTACCTGGTTTCTGATCAGGCGGCTTATACAACGGGTACAACACTGGTCATGGACGGTGGTGCGACCCTGGGGTGAGACATAAGATGGCGACTGTAAGCAACAATCCAACGACTCCTGTCAGGAAAAATGAGAATCTGGACTGGCCAGCCCTGGATGGGTATCTGAAGTCTGTGCTTCCTCATCTGGAAGGTGAAGCGCAGGTCAGTCAATTTGCCGGGGGTAATTCGAACCTGACCTACCGATTGAAATATGCGAATGACGACCTGGTGGTGCGCAGACCACCGTTTGGCACCAAGGCCAAAACTGCGCATAGCATGATACGCGAGTACCGCATCATGACGGAGTTGAAACCGGTCTACCCTTCAGTGCCCGAAACGCTTCATTACAGTGATGATGAATCCATCATTGGTTCAGAGTTCTACGTGATGCGAAAGGTCGATGGCCTGTTGATTAGCAATAGAATTCCAGCAGAATGGAATTTCACTTCTGAAGATACCCGTCGGTTTTGCACCGGTTTCTGGGAGAAACTGATTGAGCTGCACCAGGTGGACTATATCGCCGCCGGGCTTGGAGATTTTGGTAAGCCGGAAGGTTATGTTGAACGCCAGGTATTGGGCTGGAATCGGCGTTTTGAAAAAGTCATCACAGCCGATGTAGATCAATTTGCATCGGTACGCGACTGGCTGGTTGCCAATATGCCATCGGACAGTGCCCGCCATTCAGTACTGCACGGTGATTTTCGTATAGATAACGTTATTCTCGACAAGCATAATCCCTGTAATGTGCTGGCCGTGCTGGACTGGGAAATCTGCGCGCTGGGTGACCCGTTGATGGATCTTGGTAATTCGCTGGCCTACTGGATACAGGATGATGACCCGGTCCAATTGAAAAGCCTGGTGGTTCAACCTTCGAACGCACCCGGTATGTTAACCCGTAGCGAAATTCTGGAGCTATACCAGGACCGGACAGGTATTGATACGTCCAATTTTACGTTTTACCAGGTCTACGGCTACTGGCGTCTTGCCGTTATCCTGCAACAGATATACTTTCGCTACTTCCATGGGCAGACGCAGGACGCACGTTTCAAAACATTTGGAACAGCCGTTCAGCAACTGGGTAAACACTGCCAAAGCCTGATCTCCCTTTAATTATTGGACTCAAGCCATTGAGCGGTTAACCTACACATCACAATCAGCTTACCGGAGCGCTGTTTTGAGTGGTCTACGACAAATTTTACTGATGACCCTGCTGCTTAGCGGCATGGGTGTCGCATCAGCGCAGGAACCACAAACAAGCAACGAACTGAGCCAGGAACTGGTATCGGCGAGAATTCAAGCGCTTAGGGACAGCGGCAGCCAGGAAGGCGCTGAAACCACGATTGGAAGCTACGAAGCGGTGCTCAATTGGCTCGGAGAAGCTGAAGTCCGCGCCGCCTCTGAAAAAACTTACTTGCAGGCACAAATTGATGCTCCGGAGCAGGAGGCTGAAATTCGTGATCGCATGGAAACCATGGAATATCGCTCGGCCGACATCGATCCGGCCTCGGTTGCGGAACTCTCGAAAGAAAAGCTCGATAGCTTGTTGGCAGCGCTTCAGCTGAAGCTTCGTGAATCCCAGGCCAAAAAGAGCCAGGTGGATGAGAAAATCCTGTCTGAACAAAGCAGTGCACCCAACATTCAGGTCCGCTTTGATTCGATTGATAAACGGCTCCAGGAACTGCCCGGTACGCCTGTAACCATTGAGCCGGATTTGCAACCATCACAGTTCGAGGCCACGCAGTGGGCTGCACTGGCTGAGCGCAAGGCGTTAAATGCCGAGCGTAGATCCCTGGAAGCCCAGTTGGCCAGCCAAGCTGCGCGCTACAGCAGGCGTAAAGCGGAGAGTGAAGAACTCACACTTATTCTCAACGGCCTGACCAATGAAATCGATCTCCTGGAGAAAGAACTTGCTTCAAGGGCGGAAGTTAAGGAGTCAGAAACCAGTATCAACCTGGATGAAAACACACCGGGCTTCGGATTTATTCAGCAACTGGTGGAATACAACACGCAACTGCGGGAACAGGCTACTGACCTTGACAAAACACTGACCGCTTTGAAGGCAGAAAATCAACAGATTGAAAAACAGTTATTGTCTTTGAATGACCGCTTTGAAGGGGTCAAGACACTCGTGTCACTCGCGGAAGACAGCACCTCTCTTGGCCCCATGCTGATGGTTAACTGGCACCAGGTTGATAGTTTTAGACTTGATGATTCCACCACTATCACGCCAGGTGCAATCGGAGATCATGTGATTCAACGTACCCGCTATGAGGACACGCTGAACACCCTTTCCAATACGACAAACTACCTTATGAAAGGGTTTGCTGCCGAGATTGGCAGCCCGGAACCTGAACTCGATAATAAGCTGGTCGAAACAGCAAGAGACCTGGTTCGCTCGCAACGCGAACTCCTGACAGCATTGATCTCCAGTGAAACAGATTTGGTCAATACACACGGAGACCTTGAGCGGAATCGCTCAAAACTAGGTGAAAAGGTTTCAGAATACCAGGCATACCTTGGTAGCCGAATACTCTGGGTACCGAGCCACCCGCCACTTTCTACTGATATTTTGAAAAATATCCGCCTGGAGGCCGGGGCCTTCTTTACCAGGCTTTCCGAATTAAGTTTTACCAGCCTTACAAAGACCGGCGCGCTTGTTCTCGTTTTGGCCATGGCCCTGCTGGTGCTACGAAGGAAGATAGACTCGCGTCTTAACAGCATCAACAAAATGGTTGGCAGGGTTCGTGAAGATTCAATCCTCCATACGTTGCGGGCGCTTCTGCTAAATATTATTCGGTTCATACCAGTACCCTTATTGCTGCTCCTGTTAGCAAACAGTGTGCAAAGTCCGGATTCGGATACCGCTCCCTATCTCGCAAAGGGCCTTCAGGATTCGATCAGAATTTTGTTGTTACTTTTATTGGTCCGTACGTCCTGTCTCGAATTTGGAATCGCCCGTACGCATTTTGCATGGCCAACGGAATACTGTGAGAACCTGCAGCACTTAAGTAACCGGTTACTGATCTGGTGGTTCCCATTGGTGGTGCTAACGGCGTTTATTTTTCAAGTAGAGCTTAACTCGATCAGTGCGGTATTGGGCCGCCTGCTTTTTTGTGTAGCCATGATCGTCTTTACCTTCTTGCTTTACAGCTTTCTGGCCTCCAAATCGTTGTCGCTGAAAATCCACAGACACCGGCGCTTTTGGTTATTGGCCCTGACACTCATTCATGGTGTTTTTTTCATCGCATGCGCTATTCTTGGCTACCTTTATTCAGCCCAGGTCCTTTTTGGAATGGTGATTGATTCGTTGGCGGTTATTATTGTTCTGATTTTCACTTATGAGATCATGCACCGCTGGTTGCTTGTGGTCCGTCGGCGCTTGCGCTTTAATGAAATGCTGGCCGCGAGACAAGCGCCAAAAGAGGGTGAAGCCCCGGAACCAGAGAACGAAGAAGTCAATCTCGTTTCACTCAGTGAGTCCGTTTCCAGCCTGTTGAAGGTCGCTACTATAACCATTGCCGCCTTACTGCTTTTCTTTATTTGGGCACCCCTGTTCCGTGCCCTGGAAGTCCTGGAAAGCATAACGCTGTGGACGGTCAATGACATGGCGGATGGTGAAGCCATTTTGACCAGCATTACGCTTGCATCTCTGGTTCTGGCATTGCTGATTGGCTCTTTTTACCGTTGTTGCCGCGCGCAATGTGCCGTCATTACTTGGCGCTGATACTTAGAAGCCAAAAGAATATCTCACAGGGAACGCGTTACGCCATGGTCAAATTGTTGGGTTACCTGATCATCACCGTAGGTATCCTGGCTTTCCTTTCCACCCTCGGGCTCAGGTGGGACCGTTTGCAGTGGTTGGTGGCAGCACTTGGCGTAGGTATTGGTTTTGGCTTACAGGAGATCATTGCCAACTTCATCAGCGGTTTGATTATCTTGTTTGAACGGCCTATCCGGGTTGGAGATGTGATCACCGTGGGTGAGAGTTCCGGGCAGGTGATCCGCATCAGGATTCGGGCTACGACCATTCGCGACTTCGACGGGAAAGAACTACTGGTTCCGAACAAGGAGTTTGTGACTGGTCGCCTTTTGAACTGGACCTTGAGTGATACCAGTGTTCGTATGACACTGGATGTCGGTATTGCCTATGGCAGTGACGTACGTAAGGCAGTTGCCATTTTGCAGGACGTGTTGGATAGTCACGAGTTAATTGCTGATAATCCTGCACCTGATGTGATTTTCAGCAAGTTTGATAATAGTGCGCTTAATCTGACCGCACGGTATTTCTTCACCGATGTGCAACAACGCGGATTTTTGCTCAGTGATCTGCACATGAAAATCAATGATGCTTTTGCAGAGGCCGGCATTGTCATTGCCTTCCCGCAGGTTGATGTGCATTTTGACCGGGAAGACAAAACCGAAGCCTTGCCGGGTGAACCGCAGACCACTTGATAGTCGGGCCAATGCGCCCGGCAGTGAGCTGACTCGATTTAGCTTCGTCAGACTGCTGATTCTCAGCCGTTCTAAGACTGCAACTCTTTTACATAGGGCCTCAATTCCTGCCGGGCGACCACCATTCTGTGTACTTCATCCGGTCCATCAGCCAATCTCAATGTACGTGCTGCCATGTACATTGCTGGCCAACGGGAAGTCCTGTGACAAGCCATGGGCGCCATGCATCTGGATGGCATCATCGATGATGTCGAGGGTGATTTGTGGAACCACGGCCTTGATTTTGGATATCCACAGGTGGGCCTCCTCAACACCTTTTGTGTCAATGACCCAGGCTGTTTTCAGGGTTAACAGACGTGCCATGTCGATGTTCATACGGGCATCGGCGATCCTGTCGTAGTTTCCACCCAGCTTGGCCAATGGCCGGCCAAACGCGGTGCGGCTTATGGAACGCCGGCACATCAGTTCAAGTGCTTTTTCCGCCATACCGATGGCACGCATACAGTGGTGCACACGGCCCGGGCCAAGTCGTCCCTGTGATATTTCGAAACCACGACCGGCACCGAGAATGATATTTTCTTCAGGCACCCTGACATCGGTGAATTTCATATGCATATGACCGTGTGGCGCATCATCCAGCGAAAAGACCTTTAATGGCCGGATGACTTCAACACCCGCCGTATCCATCGGCACAAGGATCTGCGAATGCTGCTGGTGACGGGGGTTCTCCGGATTCGTTTTAACCATTACGATCAAAATCTTGCAGCGTGGATCACCCGCGCCTGAAATATAGGATTTCTCACCGTTGATGACCCATTCACCATTTTCCAACACGGCACTGGTGCAGATATTCGTGGCATCGGACGAAGCAACGTCGGGCTCGGACATCGCAAAAGCGGAACGGATCCTGCCGTCCAGCAGGGGTTCCAGCCATTGTTTCTTCTGAGCAACGGTTGCATAACGCTCCAGCACTTCCATGTTGCCGGTATCCGGCGCACTGCAGTTAAAGGCTTCGGCAGCCAGGTGGGCGCGTCCGGTTTCCTCTGCCAGGTAAGCGTATTCGACGGTGCTGAGGCCATAACCCCGGTCGCTGTCGGTTAACCAGAAATTCCACAGACCCTGCTCGCGGGCTGCCGCCTTGAGCTCATCCAGGATCTCATTCTGGCGTTCGGTCAATGTCCATCGGTCGCCCTTTTCCACCTCACCAAGGAACTCGCCATCGACAGGCGCAACGCGTTCCCTAATAAATTTCCGGACCGATTCGACCAGTGGAAGAACCCGTTCTGACATTCCAAGTTCCATAATAAATTCCTGTTACCGTTGTATGTTTATTTGGCCAGCAGGGAACACTAGCTTCCATTCGCTGGCCATGTCAACAAGTAGCCAGCCATTACCTGCCGCGTCATCAGGGCCGCGACCAAGTCGCCCGCTGGAAGAATCACGGTCGTAGGTCCACTCACGTTTGTCATCGGTATGAAGCACCCGTGCTCGAAACCGGCGATATTTTCATAAGCCAGCAGAAGTTAATTTGACGATACCATACGCCGGCGTATTGAGCTAAAATCATACAATGGTTTTCATTCCCTGATGGAGTATTCAAAATGCGAGACGTCGTCATAGCAAGTTATGTCCGATCCGCCCAGTCACGCTGCCGTCCCAATGATCCGGGACGTGACTGGTTGTTCAATATACGTACCGATGATCTGCTGGCCAAATTATTGCCCGAGGCCATTGACCGCGCTGGACTGGAAGCGAAGGATGTCGATGATTTCGTCATGGGTTGCGCGCAGGCCGTGGGTGAAAATTTCACGCTGGGCGGGCGTGGGCCACATCTGCTGGCCAATCTTGACAAGCGCACCTCGTGTAAACAGGTGGATGAGCAATGCGGTTCAACCATGGCGGCCCTGCAGATCGGTTTCATGGAAATCGCCCAGGGGTTTGCGGATGTAGTCCTGTGTGGTGGTATGGAACATATGGGTCGTATTCCGATGGGCGGTGACGGCAAAATTGAATTGAACCTGCGTATGTTCTCTGACCCCTCATTACTGCACTGGGACTTCATGACTTCGATGAATATGGGTCTGACGGCAGAGAAACTGGCTGCGATGGGCTATACGCGCGAAGAAATGGATGCCTGGGGTGCCCGCTCTCATCAATTGGCCTTCAAGGCACAACAGGAAGGCTTCTTTGACGGCGAAATATTGCCCGTTGATGTGCGCCAGGGTGATGGCACGATCAAGGCCGTTGATACAGACCAGGCCGTAAGAGCCGATGCAACCGCAGAGGACATGGCCAAGCTAAAACCTGTCTTCAAGAAAAATGGCACCATCCATGCCGGTAATTCATCACCATTAAATGCCGGGGCGACCGCACTGGTTCTGATGGACAGAGAAACCGCTCAAAGCAAGGGCATTAAACCTCTTGCCAGGATAGTTTCGATCGGTTTTGCAGGTGTTGAACCCAATATCATGGGTACCGGTCCGGTACCTTCTACCCTGCGGGCGCTTAAATCTGCAGGACTGGAAGCGTCGGACATAGACTTCTGGGAAATCAACGAGGCCTTCGCCGTCGTTGCCCTGTATGCAATCAAAGAACTTGGGCTCGATCCGGACAAGGTGAATGTCAAGGGTGGTGGTATCGCCATCGGGCATCCACTTGGGGCCACCGGCGGCAGACTGGTCGGAACACTTGCACGTATTCTGCAACAGGAGGGAGGCCGCTATGGCTGTGCCACCATGTGTGTAGGTGGCGGTCAGGGTGTGGCAATGATCATCGAAAACGAAGCGAACTAAGGAGCCTGCAATGAACATTAACGACATTAAGACAGTTGCAATGATTGGCGCCGGTGACATGGGACATGGCATTGCCGAAGTGGCCTTGCTGGCCGGCTACAAGGTCAACCTCTACGATATCAAAGACGAATTTGTTGAGCTGGGCAAAAAAAGGATTTTTGACAGTCTTGATTTGCTGACCAGTAAGGGCAAAATTCCCGCTGAACTCGATACGGCGATAAGGGAGAAACTTTTAAGCACAACGACCGATCTCGCCACGGCAGTCGGTAATGCCGACCTCGTTATCGAGGCAATTCCCGAGATCATGGACCTCAAAAAGAAGGTATTTGCGGAAATCGACAAGCTGGCACCCGCACACGCTTTATTGGCATCCAACACATCGACCATGAGTATTTCAGAGATAGCAACTGCCACCAACCGACCGGAAAAAGTATTCGGCCTGCATTACTTTAACCCGGCCGTCTTGATGCGCCTCGTGGAGGTGATCAAGGCGGATAAAACCTCTGATGAAACCATGCAAATCGGTATGGATTTTGCGAAAAGAGAAAAGAAAGTCGCCGTATACGTCAAAAAGGACAGGCCCGGATTTATCGCCAACCGGGTCAACCAGGCGCCGGCTGTGCTGATCTCCGAAATCCTGGAGCGTGGTGAAGTCGAACCGGAAGCACTCGACGCGTTTGTTCGCATGATGGGTTCGGCCATGGGGCCTTGTGAACTTACCGATTATGTTGGTGTGGATGTGGCGGTCAATGTCAGTAAATACTTTGCGCAAACCCTTGGCCCGGATTATGGCCCGCCAGCCCACTTGTTAAAAATGGTCGAGGAAGGCAAGCTGGGTAAGAAGACAGGCCAGGGTTATTTCGAGTGGCCCAACGGGGAGCGCCCGACGATAGACTTCTCCAAAGCCACCAGGAAATTCAACTTCTTGTGGACCATCTTTGTGCAAATCAACGAGGCAACAAAGCTGATCGAGGAAGGTGTGGTTGATACCCTGGATGAGGTGGATCTGGCCATGGTTAATTCATCCGGCATGCCGTTTGGACCCATTGCCATGGGACGTCAAATTTCGAAACTCGACTTGATCGACAACCTGGAAATGCTGGCCAAAAGGTACGACAAACCGATGTTTAAACCGACGCGCCGTGTGCTCGGAGGCGGGCATAAGTTCTGAAAAAAGGCCCGTTCAGCGGGCCTTTTTATTAATATTGAGAAAAGGACGGTTGTAATGAACGAGCTTGTTAATCTGAGAACCCAGGGTCGGATAGGTGTTATTGAGATCAACTCACCACCCGTGAATGCGCTTTCCCAAACGGTTCGTATGGGTATTATGCAATCATTACAAAGTGCGATTGAGGATGTTGCCATTGAGGCCATCGTTCTTATTTGTTCAGGGCGTACGTTTATTGCGGGCGCGGATATTCGTGAGTTTGGCTTGCCGCCGAAAACCCCGCATTTACCCGATGTCGTGGCGGCACTGGAAGCCAGTCCAAAGACGGTGGTGGCGGCCATCCACGGCACCGCCCTTGGTGGTGGATTCGAGATCGCTTTAGGTTGCCACTACCGCGTCGCGAGGTTTGACGCCAAAGTTGGTCTTCCCGAAGTCAAATTGGGCCTGCTTCCGGGTGCTGGTGGTACCCAGAGACTGCCGCGTTTGATCGGTGTTCAGGCGGCACTGCCAATAATGATGACCGGTGAACCGGTTGGTGCCGCAAAGGCCGCAGGCTTGGGCGCAATTGATCATGTGGCAAAGGGTGATTTGCTGAAAGAGAGCCTCGCTTTTACTGAAAAACTGTTAACTGAAGATGCGCCTTTGCGTCGATTGTGCGATACACAGATTGATCCGGCTTCGATCCCGGAAAACTACTACGATGATTTCAGGGCTGCCAATGCACGCAGAATGCGTGGTTATTTTTCACCTGAGCGTATCATTTCTGCGGTTCAGGCAGCCGTGGCACTGCCTTTTGAAAAGGGCATGAAGCGCGAGCGTGAACTTTTTACCGAGTGTATGCAATCCCCGGAGTCGGTTGCTTTAAGACACGTCTTTTTTGCGGAGCGACAGGCAGCCAAAGTGGCTGGCCTGGCAAAAGACACGCCTTTACGGACCATCAACAGCGTCGCCATGATCGGCGCCGGTACCATGGGTGGCGGGATCGCGATGAATTTTACCAGCAGGGGTATTCCCGTCCACATGGTTGACGTCGATGTCGCGGCGATTGAACGGGGTATCGCAGTGGTACGTGGCAATTACATGCGGGGTGTGAAAAAAGGTCGCATGAGCGAGGCGCAACTCGACACCCTGATGAAGCTATTCATACCGACCACGGATTATGCCCAACTGGCCAGTGTGGACCTGGTGATTGAAGCCGTGTTTGAAAATATGGCTGTGAAAAAAGAGATTTTCAAACGCCTCGACCAGGTCTGTAAACCGGGTGCTATCCTCGCCAGCAACACTTCCTACCTGGATCTTGACGAAATTGCGCAGGTGACCTCACGACCGCAGGATGTGGTGGGCATGCATTTCTTCAGTCCCGCCAACATCATGCGTCTATTGGAGGTGGTGCGGGGTGCTGCAACCGCACAGGATGTGATGGCCACCGTAATGAAACTGGCAAGGCAGATTGGCAAGGTCGGTGTGGTCAGTGGTGTGTGTCACGGTTTTATCGGCAACCGTATGTTGGAAGGTTATATTCGGGAGGCCGGTTTATTGTTGCTGGAAGGTGCAAAACCCGAACAGATCGATCGGGTGTTATTCGAGTTTGGAATGCCCATGGGACCCATTGCCATGGGTGACCTCGCAGGTATTGATATTGGTGCCAGGGTGCGTGAGGAGCGGCGGCGCAATGGTACGATGCCTGCTGACGAGCGCTTTGGGCTGGTTGCAGACAAGTTGGTTGCGATGGGTCGGTTCGGGCAAAAGACCGGCGCAGGCGTCTATCTCTATGAAACGGGGTCACGAACCCCCGTTCCGGACCCGCAAGTACAAACCCTGATTCAAAATGAGGCCGCAAGACTGGGTATCAGTCAGCGCCGTGTCAGTGATGATGAAGTGCTGACCAGGTGTATTTACCCGCTGATCAATGAAGGCGCACGTATTCTCGAAGAAGGCATCGCTCAGCGCGCCAGCGATATCGACGTGGTCTGGATCAATGGTTATGGTTTCCCTGCTTATCGCGGTGGTCCGATGCATTACGCCGATAGTGTCGGGCTCAAGAAAATCTATGACAGGGTTTGCAGCTACCGCGATACATTGGGAAATGAATTCGGATATTGGGAGCCCGCACCGCTACTCGAAAGACTGGCAGGTGAGGGTGGTAAATTTGCAGATTTGTAGTCCTGTGCGCAGATCATGATCACATGTACTGCACTAGATACCAATATCTCCCAGGGTTTTCATCAGGCTGCGTAACAGGCCATGAGTGATGGGGTGGTCGATTTCGAAATTGGTCACAAGCTGATTTAGTTGCTCATTGATCTCTTCGCTCTGCTCAAGATCAGCATCTTTTTGCAGTTGATCAATGGCCGCATTTAACGCCTGAACATGCTCTGCAATTCCTTCAGTATTTTCGATTTTTGAAAGCTCCGCTCTCAATGACTCAATGTCACTTAGTAATTTTTCTCTCATGATTAGCCTTTAAATTGTTCCTGTTTTGTAAGCCGTGCATTTGACTATTTAACCACAAAAACTGAATCTTCCTCAGACCCGTTTATAAGTCTTCGCGAGGGCTTTAACCTGGCTCGCCTCCGGTTCGCGCAGATAAGGCAAAACCAGGTGCAGAACACGTGCGACAGATGCAGAAAGCACCTTGCCATCTGCAAGACCGGGGTCACCTCTTACTTCAGCAAAAGGAATCCAATAGGTCATGACCAGTAACATATTATCGACCAGCACTTCACTTTCGTGGTCGTCAATATCCATCACACCATTCTTCCGTAGACCTGAGATCAGGGTGATGAGCGTAGTATGTTGCCTGAGGAGCAGGCCATTGAGTGCCCGCCGGAGATTTTTGATGCGACTGTAAAGGTCACTGAGGTCGCGAAACAGAAAACGGAAGCGACCCATGGCTTCAAAAATCAGATGCAGCCGCAGCCACAGATCCTCGGCTTCCTGTTCAGCGTACTCTTCAAGCTCCAGCGTTGGCTGGACATGCAATAAATACAGCTTGAAAAGTTCAAGCGCAATATCGTCCTTGCTGCGAAAATGGTAATACAAATTACCCGGACTGATACCTGCTTCGTCTGCGATGTGGTTGGTACTGACGTTGTGTTCGCCGAACTCGTTGAACAGTGCCAGGCTGGTTTCAAGAACAAGTTCCCGTGTATTGCGGCGTGCCATGGCGTGTTATTCAGCCATTCAATCGTCGATGGAACCGCCGAGCTTGCTTACCAGTTCAATATACTGATTTTTGGCGTCATCCTGTGAAAGACCTGTTAAACCCTTCCAGGCTTCATATTTAGCCACGCCAACAAAGTCAAACATACCGGGTTTACTTCCGGATACATCACCTGAGGAGCCCTGTTTGTAGAGTGCGTACAGTTGCAGCATCGTGTCGTTATCCGGTCTTTCCGGTAGTGATTTGGCGGCAATGCTTGCCTGTTCAAAGCGGGAATTGATCTCTGTCATGCGAAAAATCTCCAGGCTGGTTCATACTAATTCGAATATGTGAATTGTAACAGCATGGGAACAGTTTACTAATCTGATAAGATTGTACGACCTGCACACACATGGCATGAAGGGATCGGAGGACATCTATGAATTACCTAGTTACCGGCGGAACCGGTTTTATCGGACACAATTTGATTGGCGAATTACTGCAGCAAAAGAAAAAGGCCACGGTCTATGTCCTGGTTCGCAAGGGATCAAAGCAAAAACTTGAAGCCCTGAAAAAGGAATGGGGTAGCGACGCCAAGCGTGTCGTTCCCATCACTGGCGATCTGACCAGGCCCATGCTGGGTGTACCTGCGAAAAAGAGACGGGAACTGGAAGGAAAAATTGACCACGTATTCCACCTTGCCGCCGTTTACGACCTGATGGCGGATGCCGAAAGCCAGGTCCGTGTAAACGTGGATGGAACACAAAACGTTGTACGTCTGGCAGACGATATCAAGGCAAAACGTTTCCACCATATGAGCTCAATTGCGGCAGCCGGCCTGTATTCAGGCATCTTCCGGGAAGATATGTTCGAAGAGGCGCAGGGATTGGACAACCCATATTTCCGCACCAAGCACGATTCTGAAAGTGTCGTCAGACGTGAATGCAAGATGCCATGGCGAATTTACCGGCCGGGTATCGTTGTCGGACATTCAGAAACGGGTGTTATCGACAAGATTGACGGCCCCTACTATTTCTTCAAACTCATCCAGAAGATGCGCAAAATGCTGCCTTCCTGGATGCCGACACTGGGCCTTGAGGGTGGCCGGATCAATATCGTGCCGGTCGACTACGTCGTGAATGCAACGATATACATCGCACACAAGGCAAGACTCGATGGTAAGTGTTTCCACCTGACCGATCCCAAGCCCAAACGGATTGGCGAGGTACTTAACCTGTTTGCCAGGGCCGCTCACGCCCCGCAAATGACGATGCGTATCGACGCGAGAATCTTCAATTACATCCCTGCGACAATCACAGCGGGTTTGAGGATGTTACCTCCTGTCCGGCGGATTACCAGGCATGTTATGAAAGACCTGGGTTTACCACCGGATATGATGAAATTTGTTAACTACCCCACCAAGTTTGATAACCGTGAGACGGAAAAGGCACTGAAGGGTAGCGGAATCATGGTCCCGAGGCTGGATGATTATGCCTGGCGCTTATGGGATTACTGGGAAAGACATCTTGATCCGGACCTTTTCATTGATCGCAGCCTGCGTGGTCATGTGCGCGACAGGATCGTTGTTGTTACCGGGGCATCTTCGGGAATTGGACACGCGGTGGCCGCGATGATGGCAAGAGCCGGGGCAAAGGTCATTCTGGTTGCCCGCGGTGAAGAAAAGCTGGCGGAGTCACTGGAAGAAATTAAAGCAATGGGTGGCAAGGCCTGGAGTTATTCCTGTGATGTCTCTGACCTTGATGCCTGTGATAGCCTCATAGATCAGATTATGGCGGATCATGGCGCGATCGACATATTGGTCAATAATGCCGGGCGATCGATTCGCCGTTCCATTGCGCTTTCATATGACCGCTTCCACGATTTTGAACGTACCATGCAACTGAATTATTTCGGTTGCCTGCGACTCATCTTGCGGGCCTTGCCGGGAATGGCAGCACGCCGCAAGGGGCATGTCATCAATATATCCTCGATTGGTGTACTTACAAACTCGCCGCGTTTTTCAGCCTATGTGGCATCGAAGGCGGCCCTGGATGCGTTTTCGCGTTGTGCTTCTGCCGAATACAGTGACACCGGCATTTCCTTCACGACGATCAATATGCCGTTGGTGCGTACACCGATGATTGCCCCGACCAAGATGTACGACAACGTGCCGACCATTTCGCCGGACGAGGCGGCTGAGTTCATCAGGCAGGCGGTTATTTACAAACCGCAAAGAATTGCCACGCGTATGGGTGTGTTTGCTCAAACCCTGCATGCGGTAGCGCCCAAGATTGCCGAGATCGTGATGAACAGTGCGTTCCGGATGTTCCCGGATTCATCGGCCGCCAAGGGCATCTCCGAAGAGCAGGAACAGGCATCACCGGAACAGCTCGCCTTCGCCAGCCTGATGCAGGGTATTCACTGGTAGGGTTTAATCAGAAACACCAGGGCCGCAGGGTGGACATTAATGTCCACCCTGGATTAGCTGAAATTGGTAGTGGCAACCCACACAGCCTGCACCAGCCACTAAATTCAGCCGGCCTCGTTCTTTAAGGCACTGTTCCAAATCGCATCCAGCCAGTTTTGTGTGCGCTCGCTGGCAGTTCTGCTGGCTTCGAGCATGGCGGGGGTTCCGACCATGGCTGAAAAGTCTTCAAACATGAGTGTTGCTTCCGGTTTTTCTGAGGGCACCTCGATGAATTCTGTTTCGTTCCAGTTCTGTCGATACTCAAAGTCAGCAGGCATATCCCGGGGGCGTTGTGAAAGAAAATCATCCAGCTTGATTACACCCTTCTGGCCGGAGATCCTGAGATCCATAATTCCCGCACCGGATTCAAAACCGCAATTCCAGGTGTTGGTTGAACCATCATCGAACACGATGACACCGCTACCACTGACGACTGCACCGGTACCAGGGTCGCGGCGAAGATAGGCTTCAACCGACTTGATCTCAACACCTGGTGCCGAGTACTCCACTGCCACCCGCATGTTGTACCAACCGGCATCACCAATCGCACCGTAGGGTTCGAGCTTGGGGTTGAAGCGAATATTGTTCTTGTCAGAGAGTTCAAATTGAAAAGCTGAATCGATGGACCATGGCCAGCCGACCAGTCCCGCGCTGTTGGATTTTATATAAGTTGTTCTCGGATGGTGCACGAAATGTGTACCGTCCATAAAACCTACGCCATTGTTCTTACAGGCCGCCGTGATTCGTTGAAGAGAAGCCAGGTTGGCGAAAGGTTTTTCACCCAGCACATGCTTGCCATGGTTGGCCGCAGCCACACAGATTTCTTCCCTGACACTGGTCGGTGTCGCTACATAAATCGCATCGACCCCATCCCACTCAAGCATGTCGGCCCACGAGTCAAAAGCCCGGGATACACCGTGCTTATCCGCAAACTTTTTGGCGGATTCCATTCGACGGCTTGATACCGCAACAAGGTCGGCGCTATCGGCCTGGAGAATCCTGGGTGCCATGCTGTTGGCAATTCCACCGGTACCAACGATACCCCAACGCAGCGGTTTGACCCCGGTCGGGTTTGAGCCGGCAATGGTTACTCCACTGAAGGTCGCTGCCACTACACCGGCTCCGACGCTCTTCAAAAGATCCCGTCGCTCGGAATCAACCGGGTCTACATCAGTTGGTTTGCTGGTTTCCTTGGTCATGCCGGTCTCCGTTATATGGTCAGTACTGTGAAGCATAGATTACCGGATTGATTGAAAACCTGATAGCTAAGGGTTGGTATTCCGAGGGCGTACGGCACTGCTGAGAGCTTGATCAGGTGTTATCACCCTGTGACAGTGCGGCCACCTTTGTTTCATTGTCATTGGAATTGTGGCCTAATCCGTAACCTTGATGTCACATAGGCTTGTTAGGCTTTTAAAATGGCGAAATTTGTACCTGTAGATATTTTCGACCTGGTCATCTTTGGTGGCGCGGGTGATCTTGCGTTGCGTAAGTTGATGCCTGCTCTTTTTCACCGCGATATGGATGGTCAGCTTCCTACCGGTTCCCGGATCATTTCCATTGGCCGCAGTCCACTTACGCAGGATGAGTTTTTGGCAATGGTGGGTAAATCGCTGGAGAGCACGCTCTCCGGGTCAGGATACTCAAAGGAATCGTGGCAGTCTTTTTCTGAACGTCTGCAATACGTTGAAGCGGATGCACTGAAACCCACCAAGTGGAAGGGTTTGAAAACCGTGCTCGAGGGCTTTGAAGACCGTATTCGGGTTTTCTATCTCGCCACGGCACCCAAATTATTCGGTGATATTGCTACCGGTCTCAGTCAAAACAAACTGATCAACGATAAAGTACGTATCGTGCTTGAGAAGCCTGTGGGTAACGATTACGCCTCGGCTTGCGAGATAAATGACCGGGTTGGCGAGTGTTTTCAGGAAGACAGTATTTTCAGAATTGATCATTACCTTGGCAAGGAGACGGTTCAGAACCTGCTTGCTTTACGTTTTGCCAACTCAATGTTCGAACCACTCTGGAACCGAGGCAATATTGACCACGTTCAAATCACCGTTGCGGAAGATCTGGGTGTGGGTGGTCGTGTTGAGTTTTATGACCAGATAGGCACTTTGCGGGATATGGTGCAGAACCACATGATGCAACTGTTGTGTCTGACGGCGATGGAACCACCGATCAATCGTGATCATGACGCTGTGCGTAATGAGAAGATGAAAGTATTGCATGCCTTGAAGCCGATAGGCGCAGGCGAGGTCAAACGACATACCGTACGCGCGCAATACCGGGCGGGGGCAATTGACGGGGCAATGGTTGATGGCTATCTGGATGAACTCGCAGGCAAGGCGAGTCAAACAGAGACTTTTGTTGCGCTCAAGCTGCAGATCGAGAACTGGCGCTGGTCCGGTGTGCCATTTTATCTGCGCACCGGGAAAAGGCTGAAGCAGAAGTACTCGGAAATTGTCATCCAGTTCAAAGAGGTTCCCTTTTCGATTTTTCCTGAACTTTGCGACACCCGCAATGCAAACCGGCTCAGCATTCGCTTGCAGCCCGACGAAGGCGTGAAGCTCAGCCTGATGTTGAAAGACCCGGGGCCTGGCGGCTTTGACCTGAGACCGGTTTCACTTGACCTGAGCTTTGTGGACCCCAACGGCGCCCGTTACCCCGATGCTTACGAGCGCCTGCTGGTTGAAGTTATACGGGGCAAGCCGGCATTGTTCATGCGTCGTGATGAGGTGGAATTTGCCTGGCGCTGGATTGATGGAATTATTGCAGGTTGGGAAGAATCCAATCAGTCTGTTGAAACTTACATGGCCGGAACCTGGGGGCCAACAGCATCGTCATTGATGCTCGATCGGGACGATCGCACCTGGTTTCCTGACTGATCCCATGTCAGCGCTTATCGAATTCCGGGCATTTGAGAATCGCCCCGAAGCGACTGCAGCTGCCGCGGACCTGCTCGTGAGCCTGGTCAATGATGTATTGGATCAGAGCCCGCATGCTGAAGCGTCACTCGTTGTCAGTGGCGGCTCTACCCCGGGCCCTTGTTTTGACCTGATGTCAGCCACCCCGCTGGACTGGTCCAGGGTCACGGTTGTTCCCAGTGATGAGCGCTGGGTGTCTCCGGATTCTAGCGGATAGCAACGAGCGACTGATCAGACAGCGCCTACTAACGGGTCTGGCCGCCAAGGGAAAGATTTTGCCATTTTTTCGAGTCAGGGCTGGATGCGTCGCAGGCGCCCCGGTTGATCGAAAAGGATTTGGCAGGTCTAACACAGCCATTCAGTGCTGTTTTACTGGGTATGGGTGAGGACGGGCATTTCGCTTCCCTGTTCCCGGATTTTGATGGCTTGCAAAAGGCACTTGATCCGCACGACAAATCAGCATGCACAATGGTGCAAACCTCGGGTAGCCCGCATCTACGTATCAGTTTGACTTTGTCCGCACTGCTCAATTGTACCCATACGGTGTTGTTGATTTTTGGTGAGGCCAAGCGCGAGGTGTTTGAAGCCGCAAGCGCAGATGGCAGCGCTTATCCGATAGGAGCGCTGTTGCATGAAATACACAAGCCACTGACAGTGATCTGGGCGCCCTAAGCCGATAGTGAGTAATCAATTGATGCAACCAACCCTTAAACAAGTAACCGATCGTATACGTAATCGCAGCATGAAATCGCGCGAGTCGTACTTGCAGCGAATCGAACGCGCAGCCGCCTCTGGTCCGTCGCGCCAATCCATGTCTTGTAGCAACCTGGCACATGGTATTGCTGCCTGTTCGGCAGCCGACAAAAAAGCACTGGTGAGCGGGCCAACGGCGAACATCGCGATCATTTCGTCGTACAACGACATGCTCAGCGCGCATCAGCCCTTCGAGGCCTTTCCGGATGTGATCCGAAAGGCTGCCCATGAGGCGGGTGCGGTTGCCCAGTTTGCCGGCGGTGTTCCGGCGATGTGTGATGGTGTTACACAAGGTCAACCGGGTATGGAGTTGTCACTTTTCAGCCGGGATGTCATTGCGCAATCCACAGCAATTGCACTGTCGCATAATATGTTCGATGCGGGTATTTGCCTGGGTGTCTGCGACAAAATTGTGCCGGGTTTGTTGATGGGCGCGTTGAGTTTTGGACACCTGCCGATGGTTTTCGCGCCTGCAGGGCCGATGGAATCCGGCTTGCCGAATAAGGAGAAAGCCAGGGTTCGTGAAGCGTATGCAAGCGGTCATATTGGCCGCGATGAATTACTCAAGAGCGAATCTGCTTCCTATCATTCAGCTGGCACCTGTACGTTTTACGGTACGGCCAACAGCAATCAGATGCTGATGGAGTTTATGGGCTTACAGCTTCCTGGCGGGTCATTTGTTAACCCGGGAACGCCGCTGCGTGATGCGCTGACAGCCGAGGCTGTTCGAAGTGTGCTCCAGCTTCTGCCAGCGGGTAAAAACTACACACCCATCGGTCGCATCGTTGATGAAAAAGCCATCGTCAATGCCATCATTGGCTTACTGGCCACGGGAGGTTCAACCAATCACACGATACACCTGGTAGCCATTGCCGCGGCAGCAGGTATCATGATCAATTGGGATGATTTTTCCGCTCTGTCTTCAGTGATACCACAACTGACACGGATTTATCCAAATGGCCAGGCCGATGTGAATCATTTCCATGCTGCGGGTGGGTTGGGTTTCACCATGTCCTCACTACTGGATGCCGGTCTCCTGCACGATGATGTGCAGACGATCCTGGGCCCTGGTCTCAAAGCATTCTGCCGCGAACCGGTGTTGGAAGGTAGTACTGTTACCTGGAAACCGGTCACCGGTCAGTCGCTGGATACCAGCGTTCTGCGACCGGTTGACGATCCATTCAATGACCATGGTGGCCTTCAACTGGTACAGGGTAATCTTGGTCGTGCGGTCATTAAAACATCTGCCGTAAAAGAAAAGTACCATCGTATCGAAGCACCCGCCCGGGTTTTCGATTCACAGCAGGGTTTTGTGGATGCTTTCAATAAAGGCGAATTCACCACCGACATGGTCGTGGTACTGACACACCAGGGGCCTTCTTCCAATGGCATGCCTGAATTACATCAGCTAACGCCTTTTCTTCGGGTACTCCAGGCAAGTGGTCTGAGAGTGGCACTGCTGACCGATGGCCGTATGTCCGGTGCTTCTGGCCAGGTGCTGGCAGCCATTCATGTAACACCCGATACGCTCGGAGAGGGTCTTATTGGCAAGGTGCAGGATGGTGATATGGTGTTGATCGATGCCGTCGAAGGCACTATGAAAGTGGATGTCCCTGATGCCGTACTGAGTCAGCGTCCTGATCCGGGACCGGGCTCTGAGGATAGTGCAGACGGCATGGGCAGGGAACTGTTTGATGTGTTTCGCAAGAACTGCAGTGACACGGAGGCCGGTGGTACGATATTACGGGGTTTGGGGTCTTAATAGCCTCTTTAAGGGTGAATCAGTGCCCATGAGATACTGTTCACCGGGACTCGCAGGTTAAAAACCATTGATCAGTCGGGAAGCCAAGGCTATGCAGTAGCTTCCTTCAGGACGCGCTCAAGCACATCCCTGTGTCGCTCGGATTCGGCATCCTGCCTCATACGGTCCTGAAGGAAGCTACTGCACATCCTCGGCTTTGTGCGAATGCAGGGGTCAATGGTTTCTGATAGGTAACAGAGGGGTGATTCTGAACTTGATAAGCCTATGCTTTTTGCAACTGTTTGGAGTAACAACCTCTGAGAGATGCACGTCGTTTGATACTAAGCTGGGGTGTGTATTGTCTTACCTGGACCTTACGAGACAGGAGTCGAGTATGAGCGCCACAGGGATGTGCTTGAGCGCGTCCAGGTAAGACAATACACATCCCAGCGCCCTCCAACCCCAAAGAGTGCAACCTTTTCGTCATCAAACCTCAGAGTTTTATTGCTGCTAATCTTGAGGGGGTGTGAATCCTACAAGAACTACCCCATCTGGCTTCACTTACTACCCTGGTATTGAAACACTTGGTCCAGCGTTACCGAAAATGTGTCTGCAATTTTGAAAGCGACCTCAAGCGAAGGTGAGTACTTGCCTTTCTCAATGGCGATGATGGTTTGCCGGGTGACGCCAACTGCTTCGGCCAGCGCCTGTTGGGTCATTTCGTCATGGTCAAACCGCAGTTTCCTGATGTTGTTACTGATGGCGGGTTTCATTTCAGTATCCACGCCGATAGTAGAATATCTGTAGTGCGTAGCTCACCACCTGCGAGACGAAGACGGCGAATAGCAACAGGTTGGCCACCCAAAGGGAATCCAGCTCGCGCATGAAAGTTTGCGCCGCGATAATCAAAACACCGAACCCCAGAACCCATCCCGAAATATTGCCGGCCCTCATTGAAAACAGGCGGTCTCTTTCGTCATTGGGTTGATTGGCGTCTTTCACATTCAGAATGGCAATCACGATATGCAAGGCAATCTCCAATACGATGATTGAAACGACTGCGCCAAAAAACAGACCGAATACGGCAACCTTATTAAGCGTGCCACTCATCAGCCCTTCATAAACCTGCGAAAAATAGCCTGCAAAAACAAAAGTGATGATAGCCAGTGAAACCCAGATGCTTTTTTCTTCAAAAGATACGTTGAGTGATTTCATATTTACACCTTACATGTTAGTTATGTTGTACATATAGTACATAATAGTATACATAATGTAAAGTAATATTAACATTTAAATAAGAAAACACGTTCGCAACCTAGTGGTCACAGCAAGGAGAATGGTCCGCTTATCGCACCTGGTACAAGGGTAGAAGTCCAAGGCGCGGGGGTGCTTTCTGAAACGTCACCGGCTTCAGCGGCACTGACGGATTCAATGGCTTGAGAATCAAGCCTGGCTGATCAATCGCAGTTGGCCACACCGTCAAATGTGGTCAGTTTTACTGATGCAATTTGCAGCTTCAATAGACCTTCTGCTGCAACAATCAAAGGCTCGGTTATCGAGTCCATCTGCGCTCCCTTTTCAACAAAGCAGGAAAGCCTTGTGCGTGAGGTTTGCCAACCTGTTGTGGCTTCCGCATTTAACCTGGCCGTCACATCAAACGCTCCCTGGCCCATCGCCAGGCTTGCTCTGCTTACATTGGCCGATATGACCCTGTAGATAATCTCAAGTACCTGGTCTTCATCGACCTGCTGTTGGAAGTTTGCAGCCGGTCCTTCGATGACCAGGCTGGCTGCCCCGTTCCAGCTTGCAATGAAAGTGTCTTCCTGAATTTGATTGTCTGCCGGTACCACTTCGAGCTGGCCCGCGGGACTTGTACCGCGAATATCCGCGATGTCGGTTCCGCCGTCTGCATCCCTTAAGTTCAAGCGCCAGGCACCGGTCGTTTTTCCGCGTGCGACAAGTTCAACGCTGTTGTCTACGTCCATACCGGAAAGGCCAGGCTCTTCTGAAAGCCTTGCCACCGAGACGCTCTGCGCATAGCTCAATCCATAGCCATAGGCAAACAACGGATGGTAGTCGTCATCGCCGATATTGACCTCAGCCTGTGCGGCAGTGGCAGGCCAGGAGAAAGAGAGCCTTCCGGTGAAATCAAAACGGGGTTTGTGATCGGTACCGGTGATCAATACGTCGGCAATTCCACCACCTTCCGAACCGGGCAACCAGGCGGCAACAAATGCATCGGACACGTTCAACTCCGGGTTAACCCACAGCGGCCTGCCGGAAATGAAAACACTGACGGTTGGAATGCCTGCTGCTTTGAACTTTCTCAGAAGTTCCAAACCATCGTCAGGGGCATAGTCGACGTTTGCACGATCACCTACGCCTTCAGCGTATGGATCCTCCCCGAACACGACGATCGCGACATCCGGCCTGATCGTGAAGTCACCATTTTCACTGAACACGGCGCTACCGCCGTTGCTTTCAAGTGCTTCCTGTATGCCACCAAAAATGGATGTCGCATTTGGGAAGTCTTCGTTGGTATTACCGGTTCCCTGCCAGGACAGTGACCAGCCACCGCTTTGTTTGCCAATATTGTTGGCCGCCTCACCTGCCACCAGCACATTGGCATTGGCGGACAGGGGCAAAAGCGCGTTTTCATTTTTCAATAGCACCAGTGATTTACGCACGGCTTCGCGCGCTATCGCCCTGTGCCCGGGCGCTGCCAGCAGTTCCCAGTTACCCGCATGCTTTCGATCAGACGGCTTGGGCGAATCAAAGATACCGGCACGCATCTTCACCCGCAGAATTCGTGCAACCGCCTGATCCAGGCGTTGTTGTGAAATGATGCCAGATTTCACCTGCTCAATGGTATTGAGGTAAAGCGCTTTCCAATCCTTAGGCACCATGAACATATCCAGTCCGGCATTGAACGATTCTGGACAGGACTTATTGTTGCAACCTTTGACCTGGCCATGGCCATTCCAGTCGCCGACAACGAAGCCATCAAAGCCCATGCGACCGACCAGTACATCTGTGAGCATTGACTTCATGCCATGCATTTTTTCGCCATGAAAACTATTGTAGGAAGCCATGACGGTCTGCGCACCTGCCGCGATGGCAGGCGGGTAGCCGGCAGCGTGAATATCGCGTAATTCCTCTTCAGTCGACTGATTGTCACCCTGGTCCTTTCCATTTTTGGTGCCACCATCACCAACGAAGTGTTTGGCCGTGGCAATGACGCGGTCTTCATTCAGAAACTCATCGGTACCAAATCTGCCCTGGAGCCCCTCGACAAACCGCGGAGCATACGCGGCTACAATCCGGGGATCTTCCGAATAACCTTCGTAAGTACGTCCCCAGCGGTCATTTCGCACCACCGCAATGGTGGGCGCGAAGGTCCAGTCCAGTCCGGTGGTTAGTATCTCCAGTGCCGTAACCCTTCCGATCTCATACATCAGGTCAGGATCATTGGCGGCACCCAATCCTATGTTATGTGGAAACAAGGTTGCGCCAACGATATTGTTGTGACCATGAACAGCGTCGGTTCCCCAGATCACCGGAATACCAACACCGCCATCGGAGATGTCTGTTGAGGCTTCCCAGAACTTATCGGCCAACGCCAGCCATGAATCGGGTGTATTACGCAGGTTTTTATCCGGCGCAGATCCGCCGCCGTTGAGGATTGAGCCCAGGTTGAATTGGCGAACCTGTTCGGGTGTTACGTCATTGATATCCGGCTGTATCAATTGTCCGACCTTTTCCTCCAGTGTCATTTTTGCCATCAGGTCAACAATGCGTTTTTCCATTGCGGCATCCCTTTCCATCATGGCTTGCTGCAGTGGCCAGTTGTCCGGGTTAATCAGTTTTGTGGCCGCCTCGACTTGTATGGCAGGAGTAGATTCCTGTTTCATGGATACCTCGGATGACTGGTTTCGAGTTTCGGGCTGGCAGGCCACTGTGAGCAGGCTGATGGCTAGTGCAACGCACATTAATTTAACAGCTTCAATCATTTTAATTTCTAGGGTATTTAACCTGGTGGGGTACAGAATGATGACTATTTCCAAAGAGTATACTTTAGACTGGCTTATATGGAACAGGCTGTTTGTCCATGGCGGCTCCACGTCGCGACCTGCATAACTATGAAGTTTTGATTGGTTGAGACCCCGATGAAATCCATGTCAATGTGCAACCCGACTTTCGAGCCTGCTCCATTACCGATGCAACAGTAACTTTCCAAAAGATTTCATCACCTGGGTCAAAGCGCCCGGCGTGTTCAATGAAGAGGTCTTCAAGTCCATGGACATGGCGCCCTGGCAATGGCAGCCGAACATGGCATTCGGGTGGTTGTACCTTTGCACAATAATTGGTAAATGAGTCACGGGCATGTGAAGCGGCAGTTTACTCTGGATCCGTACCTATTTTTAATATTCTTTCGATAAAACATTGACTTGAACACTGAGTAACAGGTTAAATAGGAGCATGGACGGCTAGGGGAGTCGTCCCCCGTAGGATTACATCGGGGTTTTTAATTAAAAGGGTGATTCTAATGAAACGGATTTCATTTTTCGCGATCGTATTTTTTTTCAGCAGCGGCTTATTTGCACAGGAGGAATTTGACCTTCAACGCAAGCCGAAGCAGCCTGACTTTTTCCAGCAAGTTGACCAACCCGAGCGCCGCACCATCGAGCCAGGCGCTGTGGTATTCCATGGCAACGAGATAAGTGGACTGATAGCGTGCCCGGCCGGGCACGGTACTCAAGTTGCCAAGCATCGACAGTTTCACCGAAAACGAGAAGGAACCGCTGGAATTCGAACGTATCAACGTCTACGCACGTGATGCACGGATACTGGTCGTCAGTGATCTTGGCACTTCCCGTATTGACCCAACACTGACGGCATTTCTTCCTTGCCACGAACACAACTACCACGGTGGGCCTGGCCGTGAATCCGGATACCGGCGCCGTGTCGGGCTACGCAATTAAGGGCGGCGGTGAGGTCGAAATCGACGGAAACCTGGACGCAGCGGTTAATTTCGTGCCAGTTAGACTCCCCCGAAGATGGAACCATTACCTGCGGTACCGAGTTGGATGAACAACCACTCGATGCTGTCGCTTTCCTTGATGATGACATGCTACCCAGCCAGAGCGTCGCATATGGCAGTCCCGCGATCACCTGGCAAGCCGACATTGCCGTGGATACGGATACGGAATGGATGGCGGGTAAAGGTAATAACACCGCCACTGCAACCACCTGGATCGAAGACCTGTTCCTGTCCATGAATGTCATGTACGAACGGGATGTCAACACACGCCTGCTGATCGGTGACGTGTTCCTGCGTATCGGCCCGGATCCATATAGCCTCGATGGCAGTGACCGTGTCGCGGCCCTGACACGAATTCGGCGAGTACTGGCGCGTGAACCAGGGCAGCATCGTGCGGGATTTTGCCGCCATGCTCAGTGGCCGTAGCATCGGCTCCGGGAGTTTTTCCGGTATCGCCTGGATCAATCAGTATTGCAGGAACGGCAGTCACTACAACGGCCAAACCTCGGGCAGTTACAGCTACAACGCCATCGGCACCGGCTGGTCGGCATCGGCCGCCTCGAAATATCATCGGCCATGAATTGGGCCACAACATGGGTTCGCCACATACCCACTGTCTGTCCAACAATTCAGGCGGTTTTGTGGACGAATGCACAAACTTTGAGGCCTCTAACGGCTGTTTCAGCGGAGTCCGCTTCCTGTCCAGTCGCGGGCAGCGGCACCACGATGAGTTATTGTCACCTGCTTGGTGGCTGTGGCAGCACCGCTGATTTTCACCCCATCGTGCAGACCCTGCTCGAAGGCCGTCTGGCAGCAAACAGCCCAAGTTGTATCGCGCCGTTTGAAGATCTGAGCGAGACACCGTCTTTGACCATCCAGAAGGAAATCAGCGTGGACGGCGGCAGCAACTGGTTCGATGCCGATACCGCCCCGCAGTGCACCGACGGTCGATTATCCCAGCGGCGCGGAGTACCGACTGAGCGTGAACAATAACGGTACGGTAGACATGGTCAATGTTACTGTCAGCGACCCGGCGCTCGGTATTAATAATTACCTGATTGGCAACCTGGCAATCGGCGCCACGGCAGTCCTGGATAGTGGTGATATTGCGCAGTTGGGCCAGACCCAGGTCTGTAACTCGGCAACCACCTTCAGTAACACCGCGAGCGTATCGGGTGAGTCGGCCAGCGATGGTGAAGCCTTCGGCCCGGTTACCGATGATGCTAATCTGAATTGTGTGGCACCTCCATCCCTGACCATCAGCAAGCAGATCAGTGTAAACGGCGGCACCACCTGGTTCGCGGCCGATACTGCCGGCAGTGCACCCACGGTCGATTTCCCCAGCGGGGCGCAATACCGTGTCATCCTGAACAACACTGGTTCGGTGAACCTGGTCAATGTATCACTCAGTGATACCGCGCTCGGTATCAATAACTATGGGGTCGGCGGCCTGGCAGCCGGCAGCTACGGTGACTTTGGACAGTAGTGATATTACACAGCTTAACCAGGTACAAGTTTGCAATTCCGTGACTACTTTCACCAACACCGCAAGCGCCAACGGTGAATCGTCACTAACAGGTACGAGCGTCGGTCCAGTCACCGATAGCGCCAACCTGAACTGCATCATGGCCGAAATTCCCATGTTTAAGAATAGTTTCGAATAGCCGCAACGATTGAATACCCCTTGCCAGGCTGGCCAGATTTTACGGCCGCCTGCTGCCGGGGTTATCCCTGCATGTCCTCGAGTTCGATACCACGGGTTTCGTGCACCATCATATGTACGAAAATAGCCGAGATCACCGCGAATACTGCGTAGATACCATAAGCTCCCAATAAACCGATAGAGGCAAGGAAAATCGGGAATGTCATCGTAATCGCGAAGTTGGTAATCCATTGTGAAAGGCCGGCAACGGCAAGTCCGGAACCGCGTATCTGGTTCGGGAACATTTCACCCAGCATCACCCACATGACGGGACCCCAACTGCCATTGAAAATCATCACGTACGCGTTGGCCGCGATCAGGGCAAGTATGCCCATGTTGTCGGACAAGCTTAGTTCACCATTCACTTCCGTGGCGGTTGAGAATGCAAAGGCCATCAATGACAATGTAACAGCCATGCCAATTGAGCCCCAAAAAACCATGGGTTTGCGGCCAACTTTGTCGATAATGCTCAGGGCGACCACACAGGCCGCAATGCTTAGGGCACCGGAAATAACGTTGATCAGCAGGGAGTCACCTTCGGAGAACCCGACGGCCTGCCATAATACAGCGCCGTAATAAAATACGACGTTGATGCCAACAAGCTGTTGAAATGCCGCAAGTCCAATACCGATCCAGGCGATTTTGCGTATTTTTCCACCCGGACCCTCAAGCAGGTCGCTTAATTTCGGTTTATGGTGGTCAGCGGCTAGTGAAGCGTCAATTTCTTCAACCTTAATAGCTGCGGCTTCGGCGCCATATAAGCGAGAAAGTACCGCTTTGGCCTTCTCAATTTGACCCGATACAACCAGGTAGCGTGGGCTCTCGGGTATCAGTGTTAACGCCAGCAGGAACGTGACTGCCGGTATCAATTCCATCCAGAACATCCAGCGCCAGGTCTGATAGCCCAACCAGAATTCGGATGTCGATGAACCGGCAATATCTGCCAGCAGGTAGTTGCTTACAAATGAACTGAACAGCCCAAAAATGATGGCGATCTGCTGAATGGTAATCAGGCGGCCTCGGTACTCTGCCGGGGCGATCTCGCTGATATAGGCGGGTGCCATCACACTGGCGGCACCCACCGCGAGCCCACCAATCACACGGTAAAAAATAAACTCGATCGATGACCCGGAGATACCCGAGCCCCACGCGCTGATGATAAAAAATATGGCAGATAGAATAAGTAAGGTTCGACGGCCCCAACGGTCTGCAAGTCGACCCGCGAAAAATGCGCCAGCCGCACAACCCAGGAGCATTGATGCAACGTTGAAACCGGTGCCCATGCTGTCAGAATTGAATGCAGCCTGCAGTCCGGTAACAGTGCCGTTAATCACACCGCTATCGTAGCCAAACAGGAATCCCCCAATGGTGGCAACGCAACTGATCAGTATGACCAGGCCGAAATTTGTATTTGCATACAGTGTGTCTTTATCGTTCATTCTTTTTCTCACTCCTGTTAGCCGGGTCGGCATACCCTTTCGGTCCGGGACGTTTCAGCACGGAGTTTTTGCTTTGCTGAATGCTTTTTGAGTTGCCTGTGATCCTAATTATTTTGAGTCTGTTTTCAAGCCATTGGATGATATGATAAGTTGTAAACGCTTTCATATCAAAGCATAAAAAAATGCCAGAGCAGACCAGCCAAAAGCCTGAAAATACAACGCTTACAATACAAAACGGCCTTGAAGTTGAGCTGCTGAATTATGGTGCCGCGCTTAAATCAATCCGGGTGCCGGTGGGTGACAAGTTTGTTGATGTGCTGTTGAGTTATCCTGCTGATGAAGAATATCTTCGGGACAAGGCTTACCTGGGCGCAACGGTGGGGCGCTACGCTGGCCGGATTGATTCGGGTGTTGCGCAGCTGCGGGGGCGATCAATTCAACTGGTATGCAACGAGCAAAACACCGGGCACTGTCTGCATGGTGGTTCGGCGGGTCTTTGTCTTGAGTTCCAGGACGTGCCCAATGCACCCAACATGGACGGGTTCCGCAGTACGCTTTTGAAGCCGGGGCAAATCTACCGGCGTCAGATTACACTGGAGTTTGATTGTCTGCCAGGTACCAAATAGCTCCGGTTGACGAGATGACAGCGTTGTTATATACAATCAATTACACCCTCCGGAACTCTCTGGAATTAGAGGGCTTATCCCGTCAAAAGAACGACGGTAACATTTGAACATGTCGAAAGGTAAATCAAAGAGGTCGTCATGAATAAGATGGTGCAATTCACACTCAATGGCAAGCCAGTGAAACTGGCTATCGAAACGGATCAGAATTTGCTGTGGTTCTTGCGTGGCGACATGGAGTTGTCCGGCACCAAGTACGGCTGCGGTGTGGGTCTGTGTGGTACTTGTACAGTGCTGGTTGATGGAACTGCCCAACGCGCCTGTATGCTGACCGTCCAATCCATTGCAGACAAAAAACTCACGACCATCGAAGGCCTGGCGGAGGGTGAGGTATTACATCCGGTTCAACAGGCTTTTGTCGAACATGATGCCCTGCAGTGCGGTTACTGTACGCCCGGTATGGTCTTAACAGCTGTCAGTCTGCTCACTGAGAATCCACAGGCCAGTGAGGCAGATATCATCGATGGTCTCGATGATAATTTGTGCCGCTGTGGTGCTCACAAACGTATTGTGAAAGCGGTGCGCTCCGTGGCGCTTAACTCAAAGACCTGAGCGGAGGAAATCATGTTCAAGAATGATTCGAAAAAAGAAATGAAATCCTCCGCTGTCTTTAATCGCCGTAGTTTTCTGAAAAGCGTAGGTGGTGGTGTTGTCGTTTTGTTCACGACCGCGCCGCGCTTTTCCCTGGCCGAGGAGTCCCACGCTGTATCAGCATCGGGTGGTGAAGGTTTTAATGCCTATTTGCGCATTGGCGATGATGGACGGGTGACCTGTTTCACCGGCAAGATAGAGATGGGGCAGGGTATCGTCACATCCCTGCCACAGATGCTGGCGGATGAACTGGATGTTGCAGTTGAAATGATTGACATGGTCATGGGCGATACAGACCGCTGCCCGTTTGACCAGGGCACCTGGGGTTCGTTAACAACGCGGGTGTTCGGTCCAGAATTGCGGGCAGCCGGGGCACAGGCGCGTGGCATTCTTCTTGGTCTTGCCAGCGAAAAGTTGTCGGTGCCGCTCCATCGACTGGAGGTCAGAGACGGTGTGGTATTTGACCACTCTGATGAGTCCAACAAAATCACCTACGCGGATTTAACCAAAGGTCAGGCCATCGCCGATGACATGAAATCACCAGTACCGGTTAAACCTGCATCGAAGTACAAGGTCATGGGTCAGTCGTTAAAGCGTCGTGATTCTGTCGATAAGGTCACCGGTAAGGCTCAGTTCACGGCGGATATCCGCTTACCGGGTATGTTGATTGCACGTCTCCTGCGCCCTTCATCACACGATGCAAAACTCAAAGGGCTCGATACCTCGGCGGCTGAAGCCATTGAGGGTGTTCGCGTGATTCAGGATGGTGACCTGGTGGCGGTACTGCACGAAAAACGGCATATCGCCGATCGTGCACTGTTAACGCTTAAACCAGACTATAGCGTACCCGGATCCATGCTGACCGAAGAGAATATTCACGAACACTTGATGAGTATGGCACCTGATGGTGTTCCTATTGCTGATGGTGGTGACCTGGCTGAAGGTGAACGCCTGGCAGTTGATGTCATTGAGCATACCTACCAGGATGCCTATGTTGCCCACGCCCCGATGGAGCCACATGCCGCGCTGGCGAACTGGGAAGACGGGAAAATGACAGTTTGGGCATCTACTCAGAGTCCATTTGGTCTTAAACGCCAACTGGTTTCGGAGCTGGGGCTGTCCGAAGATAAGGTAAGGGTCATGACGCCATTTGTAGGCGGTGGTTTTGGCGGTAAAGGCAGCACGCCCCAGGGTGTTCAAGCGGCACGTCTGTCCAGGATCGTCGGCAAGCCGGTACAGGTTTTTTGGACCCGTGAAGATGAATTCTTCTGGGACCAGTACCGGCCGGCATCCATTGTCAAGATTCGCTCAGGCCTGACCCGGGACGGTAAACCGGCGTTCTGGGATTATCGTGTTTACTTCGCCGGTGCACGCGGTAGCGAGCAACATTACGACATCCCCCATCACCGGACGGTGGCGCACAGCCGGGGCTGGAACGCCCCGCCTGGAACGCATCCCTTTGCAACCGGCGCATGGCGTGCGCCAGGGGCGAGCAGCAATGTCTTCGCGCGTGAACAGCATATCGATATCATGGCTGTGAAGGCCGGTATCGACCCGCTGGAGTTCCGTCTTAAGAACTGCAGTCACCCGAAGTACCTGGGTGTTCTGAAAGCGGCGGCTGACAGGTTTGGCTGGAACCCCTCGGCCGGACCAAGTGGTCGTGGTGTGGGTGTGGCTTGTGGTATCGACGCTGATACCGTCGTGGCCAGTATGGCCGAGGTGGAGGTCGACCGTAAGAGCGGGCAGATAAAGGTCAAACGTGTGGTCTGCGCCCAGGACATGGGCCAGGTCGTAAATCCGCAAGGCGCCACACTTCAGATGGAGGGTTGTATTGCCATGGGCCTGGGCTACGCACTGACGGAAGCGCAACGGTTCCGCGGCGGTGAGATTCTTGATCTGAATTTTTACAACTATGAATTACCGCTATTCTCGACACAGCCAAAGATTGAGACGATCCTGATTGACTCGGATGACCCTGAACCTCATGGCGGTGGCGAACCCGCTATCATAAACATGGGTGCTGTCATCGCCAATGCGGTGTTTGACGCTGTTGGAGTACGTTTTTTCGAATTACCGTTGACCCAAAAACGCGTGAAGGCGGCACTGGCTTTACTCGTCAATAATTCACGATTATCAAAGGAAAAAACAGGAAAATTGTCCTAATTACGGCTCATAGCACGGGTTTTGGATTCCAGGCCTCCCAGGTTCTGGCGGCGAGGGGAGACACCGTGTATGACAGCATGCGTGACCGGAACCGTCGCGCGGCTTATTGATCCGGGTTGTTCACATGGCGATGGTTGAACTTTTGCTGAAGTGTGTGAGGTACACCAACGGATTTACATAGGTATTCTTACTTTATAAAATGCAAACAGGAAACATATATAATGTTGGCTCAGGATTGCGAAGCAACGATTTTCGCGCTCGCTCCTGATTGAATCGAGACGGGTCGGGGAAAATCGTATATGCGTTTCATCTGGATCATACTTTTCAGTCTTATCATGCCTGTATCGCTTTGGGCGCAAACGGCGGTCAATGTCCGTGCACAGCCCCTGGGTGAAGTGCTGGTTGATTTCGAACGCAGGGCACCTGCGGAAGTACGTGCGTTGAACGACTCGACCATTGCCGCCGAAGTTTCCTCTGTGGTGCTTTCCGTGCATGCGGATGTCGGGCAGGCGGTCAAGGAAGGCGACCTTCTCCTTGAACTCGATCCTGTTGATTATCAGTTGAACCTGAAACAGGCCGAGGCAAACCTGGCTTCCAGCAAAGCGCGTTTGAGCCAGGCAAACGCGAAGTTGAAACGCGCTCGGACCCTGGGTGGTAACCAGTATATTTCAGCGGATGAATTGCTTGAGCGGGAAACGGACGTGATGGTTTTCAGCGCACAGATACAGGCCGAAGAGGTAGCTGTTTCGATTGCCCGCAGAAATCTTGAAAAATGCACGCCTGACAGCACCCTTTGATGGCGTGGTTGGAAAGCGCATGGCGCAGGTGGGTAGCTTCGTCAGAAATGGAGACCCGCTGATCGCTGTCACCCAGGTAGACCGGTTTGAGCTGAATGCTGAAATTCCCGATGCCCAGGCTGATGAGGCCGGGTACGCAGATATGGTCCGTTTTGAATCACGCGGTCAGAGTTGGCCGGTAGAACTGTTACGGTTGTCACCTGTTATCAATAGCCAGGGCAGGACCCGTCAGGCGAGATTTGCGTTTGTTGGTAATGCACCCGCAGTCGGGCGCAGTGGTGAATTGGTATGGCGGGTAGGCGAGGGCATGTTGCCATCCAACCTGATCAGTCGTCGCAGTGGTGTTTTGGGTGTGTTTGTAGTCGATTCAGGTAAGGCCAGGTTTGAACCCTTGCCCGGTGCACAAGAGGGTCGCCCGGTTCAGGTCAATCTTCCGGCCAACACCCGCGTTATCACACTGGGTCGGGATCGCCTTCAGGATGGAGCGACACTGAACGTGCAGCAATAGGCTGCATTTCGGTGCAGAATTCATGTTCAAGAGCCTGTTAACCAATCACCCGCTGGTCAATATCCTGTTTACCGTTGTATTGGTGATGGGCGCCATGTCCTTTGTCGAACTGCCACGTGAGCAGGATCCGGAAATCAATTTTAACTGGGTCATGGTCACCACGGTTTTGCCGGGCGCCTCGGCCGAGGATGTTGAAGAACTGGTCACCGGGCCACTTGAAGATGCAATAAGAAACGTACAGGACATCCGCTGGGTGATCAGCACGACCCGTGAGAGTTCCTCCAGCATCCTGATACGTTTCAGAGATATCTCGGAAACGCTTTTCGACAAGCGTATTAACGATGTGCGTCGCGAAGTACAGAACAAGGCCAACGACGAGTTACCCGAGGACGCCACCGACCCCTACATCCTCGAGGTTACCACTTCGAGTGGTTTCCCAACGGCCATGGTCGTGGTTGAAGGGCAGGCCGATGATGAGCAGTTACGACAACAGGCAAGGATCGTCAAGGAAGACCTGGAACGCATCAGCGGTGTCGATGCCATTGTTTCCATCGGTCTGCAGGACCCTGAAATGCACGTGGAGTTTCTACCCAGGGAACTGGCTGCGCGTGGCCTGGTCGCCACCGATATTGCAGACAGCCTGCGGCAGGGGTTTGCTGATACTTCGGCTGGTAAAACCCGGGTGGCCGGTAGTGAATGGCTGGTGCGGGTCGAGGGTACCACCACTGACCCCGAAGAACTGGCCTCTTTTCAAGTGGCGCCGATGTCCAGACCCAATAGTAAAATTGCCCTGAACGAGGTGGCGGAAATCAAGCGTGGTCGCGAAGAAGCGACACAGTTGGTTTCCTTCGGTGGCCAGGCTGCCGTTGCGCTTGTCCGTGATCAAGGTGCCTTACAGCAACACGATTGACCTTGTCGAACGTGTCGATGACTACATCGCCCGGAAAAATCTCCAGCTTGATGGCTCGGGTATCAACCTGGTGCTCGCGGATGACCAGACCTCGCAGACACGTTCGGCCCTGACCATCATGCAAACCAACGCCATGCTCGGTCTGGGTCTTGTGCTGGTGATGTGCTGGTTGTTTTTAGGGTTGCGTATTGCGGCCATGGTCACCCTGGGTATCGTATTTTCTATTGCCGGCACCTTGTGGGTACTCAAGTTCAGTGGTAACACCCTGAATGTATCTGTTTTACTGGGTATTGTTATCGTGTTGGGTATGCTGGTGGATGACGCCGTCGTGGTTGTCGAGTCGATGTATTATCGACTGCAGCGTGGTATGAATGGACTGGATGCGGCCATTGATGCATTGAAAGAAGTCGGAAGACCGGTCACATCCGCAGTATCGACCACCATGGCTGCCTTCCTGCCGCTGATGCTGTTGCCGGGTATTGTTGGCAAGTTCATGTTCGTCATTCCTTTCGTGGTAACGGTTGGTCTTGCGGTCAGCCTGGTTGAAGCCTTCTGGATACTGCCCTCGCACGTCATTTCTTTCAGTAGAAAACATAAGCCCGGGCACAACGTCTCGACCTCTTCCAAGCGTGACCGGCGTACCCGCTGGACTCACCTGATTCGTCTGAAATATACAAAAATGCTGTGTTACGTGATGCGGCGACCGGTCCGGTTCCTGACCGCCGGCAGCCTGGCCTTTGTGCTGGCTATCGGTGTTGTTTCCATGGGGCTGATCCAGATGAATTTCTTTACGGCAGACCCGATGAGGTTATTTTACGTCAACCTGGATATGCCCTCGGAAGCACCCCTGGAGGAAACCCTGCGTCAAACGGTATTGGTGGAGCAGGAGGCTTTGAAATACTTCTTGCCCGAGGAAATCAGGGCAGTAACTGTCAATGCGGGTATTAAGTTTACCGATGCAGAGCGCTTGTATGGTGACCAGTACGGCCAGGTGCAGGTATCACTCGCACCCGCGACAGGTGATTCACGCAGTGTGAGTGAGATCGTCGACTCCCTGCGCGAACCCCTTTCGAAGTTACCGGTTGATGGGTTGGTTTCATTTCAGGAACTCTCCGGCGGGCCACCGGCCGCCAAGCCGGTCAGTGTAAAAGTCCGTTCCGATGATTTTGTTGAATTGCGTTCCGCCAGTGATGCAATGATCAATATTGTCAAGAATATTCCCGGCACCAAGGATGTGGTCGACAACGATGTACCAGGCCGACAGGAACTGGTGCTGGACCTGGATTACAAGGCCATCCGGGGTGCAGGGTTGACCCCGGGCCAGGTGGCTCGTCTTTTACGTCTCCACCTTGATGGTGAGGTGGTGGCATTTATGCGTGACCGGGGTGAGAAAGTTGAATTGAGAGTGCGTGGCCTCGATAGTGCACGGCAGGATATCAGCTCGGTGTTGAATGACCCGATTGCCTTGCCCGATGGTGGTACAACGACTTTTGGTGCGCTCGCAAAAACCCGTGTCAGCCAGGGGCGCGGTGTTATCAACCATCACAATTACCGGCGTGCGATCACGGTCGAGGCGGATATCGATGTGGATGTCACCGATACGGTTCTGGCCAATAATACCGTTCGTGAAGAGTGGAACAAAATCAGCGCCGGGTTTCCCAATACCGATATCGATCAATCCGGTGAACTCGATGACATCCAGGAAAGCCTGGATGCGATGCTGGGTTTGTTTCTGCTGGGTCTGGGTCTGATCTACCTGATCATCGCCACGCAGTTCCGCAGCTATTTTCAACCGATGTTGATCCTGGCGACCATACCGATGGCATTTACCGGTGTTATTTTTGGCCTGTTATTGACCGGTAACCCGCTCAGTCTGTATACGCTTTATGGTGTTATCGCACTGACCGGTATTGCGGTGAACAGCGCCATCGTGCTGATCGATGCCGCCAATGCACGTATCCGTGCGGGTATGCGGCCATTACATGCCACCATCTATGCCGCCAGGCGTCGTGTTATCCCCATTTTAATGACCACCACGACCACTATCGCCGGGCTTGTTTTCGCTGGCCGTAGGCCTGGGTGGTAAATCACTGGTCTGGGGCCCGGTCGCATCTTCCATCGTCGCCGGTCTGGGTGTTGCCAGTTTGCTGACATTATTCATGATTCCCACTTTATACCGCACCTTCCAGCGCGGTCATGGCGGCCGGGACTTTCTGGAGCATCACGGCTGAGCATGAATGAAAAGCAGACATACCCGGTTGGCACTCCAGGCGAAAAATGGGGTGCGCTTGAAAAAGCCGACTGGCTTAAGCGGCAGAGCATCCAACGTCTCTACTCCGAAGAGGTGCTGCCAAAACTGGAGGCACTCAAAGCACAATTCGACGTCGAGCAGTATGGTGCATTGTCCTTTTCGCCTGACCGGTACCCGCTATACCTTGTTAAAACCCGTCAATGGGATCCCGACAAGACAAACGTTTTGGTCACTGGCGGTGTGCATGGTTATGAAACCTCCGGTGTCCAGGGTGCGATTCGTTTTCTGGAGACGAGGGCCCAGGATTACTCTGCAAGGTTTAATATTGTTGTGGCACCCTGCGTGAGTCCCTGGGGTTATGAAACCATCAATCGTTGGAACCCCGTTGCCATCGATCCAAACCGCTCGTTTTATGCCGATAGCCCTTCCGAAGAAGCCGCTGCACTGATGGGTTTTTTGAGCTCACAAAAGATAGATCCTGTCATGCATATTGATCTGCATGAAACCACGGAAACTGACAATACGGAGTTCAGGCCGGCACTTGCCGCACGCGATGCAATCAAGCATGAAAACTGGCATATCCCGGATGGTTTTTACACGGTTGGGGATACTGAAAAACCCGCCGCTGATTTCCACAAGGCCATCATCATGTCGGTTGAGAAAGTCACGCATATTGCACCACCGGATGCAGATGGAAACATTATCGGGGAGACACTCCAGCAATGGGGCGTGATCAACTATGCAGCCCGCAAACTCGGACTTTGTATGGGTTTTACCAACGCCGGCTACGTTACCACTACAGAAGTTTATCCGGACAGTCCTTTGGTCAATGATGAGGACTGCATCAATGCGCAGGTCGCTGCTGTTACTGGTGGTCTGGATTACATAATCAGTCTGGGGTGATTATTCGACCGACAGAACGCCTTTTTATGGCGTGCTGGGTGTTGAAGCAACCCGCCCTTCAGCGTTCACACTAAAGTAATAAGGAAAGGCTCATGAAAGGTATCATTACAAAAACATTCCTGCTGATCATATGTTTAACGGCCAGTGCAGGAGTTTTAGCGGTTGATGACGGCACGTCGATTGCGGGCACACCATTTTCGACCACAGGAAAAACCATCAGGGTTTTTCAAACTGCCATGGGGTCAGATCAGCGTTTGGCCCCGGCAGGGAGTTTCAGTTTTTCGCCCGGGGTACAACCAACCGAGTCCGAGGTATCCGTTTTTGTTAACCCGGCCAGAAGGTTTCAGACCTTCCTGGGTATTGGTGGTTCACTCACCGATGCAAGTGCAGAGGTGTTTGCAAAGCTGCCGCAAGATAAACAGGCGGAGTTGCTGCGGGCCTATTACGACCCCGAAGATGGCATAGCTTATTCACTGGCGCGTACCACGATTCACAGTGCGGATTTCTCAAGCGAGAGTTACACCTATATTGAGGAAGGTGACAAGGAGCTGAATACCTTCAGCATCGAGCATGACCGTCAATACCGTATTCCACTGATCAAGAGGGCCATCGAGGCGGCCGGTGGCAAGTTGCTGCTGTACGCGAGCCCGTGGAGCCCGCCGGCATTCATGAAAGACAGTAAAAATATGTTACACGGAGGCAAGCTGTTACCAGAATTCCGTGATTCGTGGGCGCACTACTACACCCGGTTTATCAAGGCCTATGAAGCCGAAGGGATTCCCATCTGGGGCATCACCATTCAGAACGAACCCATGGCGGTACAGATCTGGGAATCCTCTGTCTACACAGCCGAGGAAGAGCGTGATTTTCTACGGGACCATCTCGGGCCCGTGATGGAAAAAGAGGGCCTGGGTGATAAAAACATCATTGTCTGGGATCACAACCGTGATCTGATGAGCCATCGGGCGAATACCATTTTTGAAGACCCTGAAGCATCAAAATATGCCTGGGGCATAGGTTTTCACTGGTATGAAACCTGGGCTGGCGGTGAGTCGATGTATGAGAATTTACGCAACGTCGCCCAGTCGTATCCCGACAAAAAGATTTTATTCACAGAGGGAACCGTCGAGAAATTTACAGCCGAACGCTATCAGTACTGGCCAAACGCGGAACGCTATGGTCGTTCAATGATCAATGATTTCAATGCAGGAACCGTTGGCTGGACCGATTGGAACATCCTGCTTGATCAGACCGGTGGCCCCAACCACGTTGGCAATTTCTGTTTTGCGGCCATTCATGGTGATACCCGCACAGGGGAGCTGATTTACACACCCAGTTATTACTATATTGGCCACTTTTCCAAATTTATCCGGCCCGGTGCTCAACGTGTGAGCACGACAAGCAGTCGCAGCCACATTCTGACAACTTCGTTCATCAACGAAGACGGTACTATCGCGACCGTCGTGATGAACCAGAGCGATATGGAAATCAAGTACAACTTCATGGTCGGGTCTGCGGAAGCGAAACTCGTTATTCCGGCACATTCCATGCAAACCCTGGTGTACTAGGCTGACTTGCCGATATGAACCGATGAAACATCTCCGGGAGTCAATATTGATCTGGCTCATATCGGGCCTGGTCTCCCCGCTGTTTGCTGCATCGCTTTTCGAAGACGATGCACCATTGGAAATTGAACTGACGGGCCCCTTGTGGAGCTTGATCGAAAACAAGGAGGATCGCGAGGAACAACCTTTTAAGCTACGAAATGATGCGCTTGAACTCGATGTACGGGTCAGGGCCAGGGGCAATAGCCGCATGCGGGTTTGCGATTTCCCACCATTGCGATTCAACTTCAAGAATGCCGATACCTCGGGTACACCATTCGAAGGGCAGGCTAAGCTCAAACTGGTGACACGCTGCAAAAAAGCCGATCGTTACGAGAACGATGTTCTGGAGGAGTACGCGGCATACCGGATTTTCTCATTGATGTCGGATGTCAGTTTTCGTACCAGGCTCATCCATCTGACCTATAACGACACCGATGGCCGTCTCAATAAGGCCTACAGCAACAGTTACGGCTTTCTGATAGAACCATTGGAGCAGATGGTCTCACGCCTGGATGGTAGTTTATCTGAATTACCCGGTGTATCGCTGCGGCAGCTGGATAAAGAACAGGCGGCACTTGTTTATGTTTATCAGTATCTCATTGCCAATACGGACTGGTCATTTGTCAGCGCGGAGAATGACGAATACTGCTGTCACAATATTGAACTCGTCAAGCTCGGTAATATGCACTACCCGATACCCTATGACTTCGATCTTGCAGGTATTGTAAACGCCGGCTATGCGCGTCCCGACCTTTCACTGAGAATTAAGAAAGTAACGAAGCGTTTGTATCGTGGGTTCTGTACCGATACCGAAGTATTTGCGCGGAACACTAAGGAGCTTTATAGCGAGGGAGGAAGATATTCTGGGTGTTATTTCCGGCCTGCCCATACTGGAAGAAAGGAGAAAGAAAAGCGGATTGAATATCTACAGGGTTTTTTTGACAAGGCCAGAGATGAGGACAAAATGATCGCGATGTTTGAAAAGCGTTGCCATCCCTGAAAAACGGAACTGTCGCAAGCCTCAGCTGAAATAAACCCTGGCAAACATGTAGCCGCCGTATACCAGCAGGAAAATCGCGCCAATCTGGCGGCTCATGATGGTTTTCCCGACGATAAATATGGGTATCAATATCACGCTAAAAACAAGTGAGACAAATATATCCATACTGCCACCAGCCGGAATTGCCAGTGGGTTTATCAGCGCACTGATGGGCAGCACAAACATCGCGTTGAAGATATTGGAACCAATAACGTTACCGACGCAAAGGTCTGCTTCACCCTTGAGTGCGGCGAAAATCGAAGTGATCAGCTCTGGCAGGCTCGTTCCAATAGCGACCACCAGCATACCCACAATCACAGGTGGCACACCCATTGCTTCGGCCAAAATCGAGCCATTAACAATGGTAAGCTGGCCGCCCAGTGCGAGACCAACAATGCCCGCAATTATCAGTATCCAGTCGGATTTTCTCTCCAAATGACGCGCGTGAGGCAGTTTGTCGAAGGTGGTGACCAGGGCATCCTGTTCCTGCCGTAGAAAATCCACGACAGTGATGTAAATAAATATACAGAAGAGCAAAAGCATCACTATTGCATCGGAGCGATCCAGTATCGCTGCCGAAGCGCGAAGCGGATGGTCGAGCGTCATGGTGAATAGGACAGCCGTTGCCAACAGCAACAAGGGAAGTTCACGGCGAATGATCTTGCCTTCCAGCGCAATGGGTGTAATAACCGCCGCCACACCCAGTACCAGGCCGATATTGGCCAGGTTCGAGCCGGTGATATTACCGAAGGCAAGTGCGGTCTGTCCTTGCAGTGCACCAACAACGTTAACTACCAACTCCGGCGCGCTGGTTCCAAAGGCGACCACTGTCAGACCTACAACCAGTGGCGGGACACCGTAACTTTCTGCAAGATCGGACGCGCCACGCACCATGCTGAAACCACCCGCGAGCAACAATAACAGACCTAAAATGAGCAGCGTCAGGGTGATGGCTTTGCTCCAGGAGTTTGCATGATGGCCATCATAGCAAATATTTTTCCCGTCCTGTTGGCGCTGCAAATTTTTGGCTATGTAAATATTAGCGTTGGCTGGGTTAACAGGTCAGTTATGATAAGGGCTTAAGGCCTTTTAACCCATTTCAATGTCTTTGAGGTACAGTCGATGCAGGTTAAAGAAAGAAACACCTGGGAAGTCTTGCGTGATCATCTGGCGGAAGGCGACTCGACCGCACTCAATGAATATCTCTCTGAGTTGAGTGGTGAAGAAAGCCTGCGGGCGCTGATGCGCCTTGATGCGGATGAACAGCAGCTGATTTTTGCAAGGATGACACCCGAATCGGCGGCGGATGTATTCGAGTTCATACCGGATGAATCTGCAGGTGATTTGCTCGGTGAATTGAGTCCCGAGGTAGCTGCTTCCATTATCAGCGAGATGCCCAGTGACGAACAGGCCGACGTGTTATCCGAACTGGACGACGAGGAACTCGAAGACATCCTGAGTTACATGGATGACGAGGATGTCATCGAGGCACGGGAGTTGATGGCCTATGACGATGATGTCGCAGGCGGTCTGATGATGAAGGAGTATTTCAGTTACCCGAAAACCTACCGGGCGTCTTCAGTTCTCAGGGATCTTGCCGATCGTGAAGAAGAGTACGAGCTGAATCACGTGCTCTACATCTACGTCACCAGCCGGGGCGGAATCTTACAGGGGGTTGCGCGTATCCGGGATATTATCGTCGCCCCACCCAAAGCACGCCTGGCTGATATCCTTCATCCTGCCGAGGCGGTCCTGGATACGACCAAACTCGATGAACTGGAAAACTTCTTCGACGATCACAGCATATCAGCTGTCCCCGTGGTGGATGAAAGAAACCGGATACTAGGGGTGGTCAGGAGACGTGCTGTTTACGACGCGGTTGCCGAGCGCGCCGATGCCGATCACCTCAAGTCCCAGGGTATCGTAGGCGGTGAAGAATTACGCTCCATGCCCACTATTGTCCGTTCACGCCGGCGCCTGTCCTGGTTGTCGGTGAATGTTTTGCTGAATATTATCGCTGCCAGCGTGATCGCGCAGTTCCAGGACACGCTGAGTGCGGTGATTATCCTGGCGGTATTTTTGCCAATTATCTCGGACATGAGTGGTTGTTCGGGCAACCAGGCAGTTGCGGTCAGCATGCGCGAACTGTCACTGGGTATTATCAAGAGGGCCGACCTGTTTTATGTCTGGCGGAAGGAAGTTGTAATCGGAATCGTCAATGGCGCAGCACTGGGTCTGCTGATTGCGGTCATCGCCTGGGTCTGGCAGGGTAATGGCTGGCTTGGTCTGGTGGTTGGAATGGCGCTGGCTATCAACACGGTGCTGGCGGTTTCAATCGGTGGTACCGTGCCGGTTATCCTGAAGTCACTGAAGGTTGATCCGGCGGTCGCCTCCGGGCCGATCCTGACCACGATAACGGACATGTGCGGGTTCTTCCTGCTACTCGGTACTGCCTCGCTGATGCTGCCACTGTTAACAGGGGTTTGAACTCACCGGCAAACAAGCTCGGGGGTTAATTCGCTACCAGGTGATCAAGGGAAAATCGTTTGCGGACTTCCTGTGCCTGCCTGCGTGTCGTCTCGACCTGTTCGGCCTCTGTGGTTGCAATCAGCTTGTTCAGGATCAGGGCAAAATGTTGATGCATGGCCGCCCGGGCATGATCAGCACCGCATTTCATGATACATTCACAAAGATGCCGTACGTGCAAACGTTGCCAATGCCACCGCTTAAAAACGTGAAGGCGGCGCAAATGAAGTTGCCGATACCGTTGCTTACCTTGCCTCTGAAGACTCAAGCTTCCTGACGGGTGTTAATGTCGATATCAACGGTGATTGTTTTGACTCTTAAAAAACGGATGACCAGTTGTGAACCTGAATGAAGATCTTCTGAATAGACTTGAAGCGGCACCCGTGGTGCCGCTGGTTGTGCCCGATAACCCGGAATCTGCCATCAAAACCACGCGGGCTCTGGTCGCGGGCGGACTAAGTGTTATCGAGGTGGTGTTGCGTACCAGTGCCGCCATCGAGTGTCTCGGTGAGGTTGTCCGGTCCGTACCTGAGGCCATCGTCGGTGCGGGGACCGTGCTTTCCGAACGCCAGGCTGCGGAGGTGGTTTTTGCCGGGGCACAATTCATCGTTTCGCCAGGTCTTTATGCACCGGTTGTAGAATACGCGAAATCAGCCAGGCTGCCGATATTTCCCGGTGTGGCCACGGCCACTGAAGCCCAGAATGCATGGAATATGGGTTTGCGTTCTCTGAAGTTCTTTCCGGCTTCGTTGTCGGGAGGGCCTGCGATGATCAAGGCGTTGGGTTCGGTTTTCAAAGACGTGAAATTCATGCCAACCGGTGGTGTATCTGCGGGTAACCTTGCGGACTATGTTGCCTTGCCTCAGGTCCTCGCCTGCGGTGGCAGTTGGTTAACACCAAAGTCAGCGATCGCGGAAGGCAACTATCAAATCATTACAGACCTGGCAGCCGAGGCCGTCGCTATTGCCAAACAGGCAAGGGGTTAATCATGTCCAGGTTTGTCACTTTTGGTGAGATCATGTTGCGGCTCAAGACACCCGGTCATGAGCGTTTTTTCAATTAGGGGTCAGCTGACCCCTTTAGGCGGCAATGTTCCGGAAATCATGGACTACTTCCTGAAGCTGGAGAAGTAATTCGTACGATACTTGAAGGCTGAGTTCAGGCTCTGGCCTTACCTTTCCAAATCGGCTTGGTACGCTTTCTGCGTGACAAGCCGATTTTACTTTCTGCAGTTTGGGTTCGAAGAACGGTAAATATATCCGGCTCATTTTCTCACTAAGACGCAGCAAGTACACGGTTACCGTGAGCAACAGATGCGACTGTAAGCATCGTGGTTTCCAGTGGGATTGGTATGAACGCGACGGAAGTTTGGTAAACTCAGTGAATCAATGCGTTCTTCGCCCCCGGCTCCCAAGGAGTTATCTTTATTGAACGATCAGCTTTCAGACATCAGGGTCATTTGTCACGAGTGTGATTTGCTGGTATGCATCGGTCAGTTACCTGATGGCCACAAAGCGAGTTGCCCGCGCTGCGGGTGTGTACTCAGCCGTTCTGTGAGTAATTCACTTGATCGGATGTTGATTTTCGCCGTCACGGCGCTCATTTGCCTGCTGTTCAGCAACCTGTTTGCTTATGTGAACCTGTTGGTCCAGGGCCAGGAACGGGAGATCAGCCTGCTTGAAACGGTACAGGTTTTGTTTGAGTTGAAAGAGTGGGCGCTGAGCGGGTTCATGTTGGTGATCATTATTGGATTGCCTGCATTTTTTACTACACTGATCAGCTGGCTTGCAATTGCCATAAAATTGCAACGGGTATCACCGCGCACAATAAGTATGATGCGTCTGATCGGGTATCTCCGCTTCTGGAATATGGCGGAAATATTCTTCTTGGGGATTTTAATAAGCATGGTCAAGGTCGCATCGCTGGCGCATATCGAAGTCGGGCTTTCCTTCTGGGCTTATGCGCTCTTCAACGTCTTCTTCATTGCCACCTTGCTGCACTACGACAAGTTACGCCTGGCATTGGCAATCAGGCAAGTTGTGAATGAAAAACAGGCGATCGCCCGTGTCGTCTGAAACAAGCTCATTGCATGGCCAGCAGTTACAGGGCTGCCACGACTGTTGCACGGTTCAGCCAGCGATCAATGTGCGCTGCAGTTTTTGCCAGCGTAAACTGCATGCACGCAAGCGCTATAGCCTGCAACACAGCTGGGTCTTCCTGGTGACGGCTCTCATTTTCTATGTGCCGGCAAATATGCTGCCGATCATGACGACCAACCAGATGGGCAAGGAGACCATCAGCACAATTGCCGGCGGTGTTGTGCTACTGTGGGACCAGGGCTCCTACCTGATCGCCCTGATTATCCTGGTCGCCAGCCTGGTGGTGCCGATCGCCAAGTTTATCGCACTCATTACACTGTACCTCAGCAAACAACTCGGGATTTACCGCGATCCGCAAAATAAGATTATCATTTACCGGGCCATCGAATTCGTCGGGCGCTGGTCCATGGTTGACGTCTTTGTAGTGGCATTTCTGGCAAGCCTGATTCAATTGGGCAACCTGATGTCTGTTTACCCCGGCCCGGCTGCACTGGCCTTTGCCGGCATGGTCTTTTTCAGCATGTTGGCAGCAAACAGTATCGATCCAAAACTTTTCTGGGATGATGATGAGTAATACCGATAATGACGTTCCGCCACTGGCGAAGGTCGCGCCGCTGCGCCGTATCTCCCCGCTGTGGTTGATCCCCCTGGTCACATTGTTGGTGGGTGCCTGGATGGTGTATGACGACTGGTCCAAACAGGGTCCGCTCATCACCATCGAGTTTTCCACGGCGGAAGGCCTGGAAGAAGGCGTAACCAAAGTAAAGACCCGCGATGTGGAAGTGGGGCAGGTTGAAAAAATTACCCTCAATGCTGAATTGAACGGGGTGCTTGTTACAGCGAGACTGAACAATGAGTTCCGTGATTTACTGGTGGAGGGGTCACGGTTCTGGGTTGTTGCGCCCACCATAAGCCTGTCGGGAATATCCGGCCTGGGAACGCTGATGACAGGACAGTACATACGGTTCTCACCCGGAAAATCAGGCAAGAAGGTAAGCCGTTTCCGGGGTCTGGACAGCCCGCCTCTGACACCGATGAGCACACCCGGATTACACCTGACGCTCACCACCGACGGTGATTTTTCATTTGCGAAGGGAGATCTGATTCATTACAAAGGTATCAATGTTGGCAAGGTTGAAGACGTAGAATTCAATTTTTCGGAAAGCAAGATATATTACAACGTGTTTATCACGGCGCCTTATCACCAGTTGATCGGCACTGAAACGCGTTTTTGGAAGGCCAGTGGTATTCGCGTGGAAATGACCAGTACGGGCATACAGGTCGAGGCTGGGCCAATTGACAGCCTGCTGCTCGGCGGGATTTCATTTTCGATTCCGGAGGGTCAATTTGTCAGTGAGCCTGTCGCAGAAAATTCACTGTTTTATATCTATCCCAGCCGTTCGGCGATTTTTGAGAAGAAGTACCTGTTCGCCATCCAGTACTGGGTGTTGGTGAAAGACAGCATTGGAGGAGTGAGTGTGGGTGCGCCGGTTGTCCATCGTGGCCTTCAGGTAGGTAAGGTGCTGCGCACCGACTATATACCGGAAGGCCGCAACCTGCTGGATAAAACAATGGATATACCGATACTGATCGAGATCAATCCTGGCCGGCTGGGGTTGCCGGACTCCGAGGAAAGCCTGGTGCGGGCCACGGCCGACATCAATATATGGATCATGCAGGGCCTGGTCGCAACCATCAAAACACAAAACTTCCTGCTGGGTTCGCAATTGGTGAATCTTCAATACGAAGAGGGTGCCTCGCAGGCTGACCTAAGCTATTTCAAAGACCTCGTGGTGATTCCGACCGGTGTTGACAGCCTGGAGAAGTTCACCGAAAGCATCGAGGCATTTATCGCCAAGATCAATCACCTGCCGCTGGAATCCGTGGTCGATAAACTGGATCTGTTGCTGGATGAAGGCGCCGCGACCCTCGTCGGTTTCCAGCAATTGGCGAAATCCGGCGAATCACTGATTGGCGATGAGCGCACCACGGAGTTGCTTGTGCAATTAACGGATACCCTGAACGCGCTTGAAGAAACGGCTCAGTCGTTTGCCAACGACTCCAAGACCAACCAGGAACTGCAACGCACCCTTCAGAGTATCTCCGCATTTCTCAAGGAAATGATTCCGTTGATCACCGAGTTAAAGAACCGACCCAGTGGCCTGGTATATCCGACAAGCCCGCATCAAGAGACCGAACCGGCGAGGAAGCAACAATGAACACGAAACCGTTCACCGCTCTGCTGTTAATTGCAAGCCTCGGAGCCTGCTCGTCGGAACCTGTGGTCGTCAACTATTACGCCCTGGTGCCGCCGGTTTCAGGGGCAGACCAGCTTGTGCAACGTGCGGACAAACCCGCCCTTGTCATCGAGAGGGTTGATTTGGCGGAATACCTGCGGCAGTCGGGTATGATAATCCAGTCGGGTGATAATCAATTACTTGTATCCAGGAAAAACCTTTGGGCAGAAAGCCTGGAACTGGCGTTACCAAAAGCCTTGGTCCGGGAATTGCAACGTCAGTCGGACGACTATACCTACTATCTGGAAAACGTGGATTGGGTTGCCCGGACTGACTACAGGCTTCGTCTGCGTATTGACAGTCTGCAGGCGACGGACAAGGGTGAAGTGGTGGCAGCAGGTCGCTATCAACTAATACCAGAACACGATCCGAACCTGAGCGTGTTTGCCGATTTCAATTTTAATCGTGATCTCAAGCAGGACGGCTACGCGCATACCGTTGAACAAATCCAGGCTCTGTTGGCTCAGATTACCGAGGCCATTCTCAATTCTGTGCAGGGTCTGAGTGAGCAGGAAATATCTCCCTGACGGCTATAGGCAGGTAAAAGCCTGGTTCAGGCGACTTCTGGGTTGTGATCAATCATTGGCCTGGGTCATCGTTTGAAGGCAAGAAGTATCACGCCGCTTGCAATCATGGCAATACCCGTCCAATCCCGAATGGATGGTCGCTCGCCTAGAAAAACGACTGCGAAAAGAGCGACCAGAACCAGGCTGAACTTGTCGATGGGTGCGACCTTGGATGCCTCACCGAGCTGCAGCGCGCGAAAGTAGCATACCCAGGAAGCACCGGTAGCCAGGCCGGACAGGCTAAGAAAAAGCCAGGTTCTTGACGAGAGTTCGAGTGGATTGCTCCATTTGCCGGCAAACCATACAAAGCCGGTTAAAGCGACGATCACGACGGCGGTTCGTACGAGCGTGGCGAGATCCGAGTCGATGTCCTGAATGCCAATTTTGGCAAAGATGGCTGTCAGCGCAGCAAATACGGCGGAAAGTAGTGCCCAAAATGCCCAGTTATGGACGGTATGCATATTCGTTTTTCCTTAGGTCGGACTCAAAGTCATAAGTCGACCACCAACTGTGACGGCTTATTCCTCGATTTCCAATCCATTGTCTTCGCACCAGGCCCGCAATTCACGCTTCTCTTCTGCGCCTTCGTACTCATACCAGTCTTCGAGCTTCGAGTTCCCCTCTAGCAACTCCTTGAATTGAATGGATTTGGCCAGTCTCGCGACAAACATAAGCCTCGGCCGAATAGTCGGATGAGACAAACAACAATGTATCGCTCAACTCTGTCAGATTAACTTTTGCCATGACCCCTCGATTCGCCATCAAATTGCCTAAATAGATAATATCACTTTCAAATAATGCTTACTTCACAGTGACCCGACTGTTGTTCAGAACTACTACACCGTAAATGTCTGGTGGGCGGTCAGTGAACTGAATAATTGTTTCGAGGCAGTAATATCGAAAGTTCGGCTGTTATCGGCATCAGCCGGCTCGTCAACCCGTTCGCAGTTCCAGATCAATCCCGGCGCATCTTTGAATTCACCGGTCTTGAGTTCGTCACCGAAAAGACGGTGTACGATGGAGTCCTCACTCATACCACATGCCAGCAACCGTATTAGCCAGTCAGCCCGCGCGGCTTCCAAAGCCGCTGCTCCGGAGCTTGACCGGGGCTGGATTCTCACCCTTAATACATACGCGTCGGGTGTGCCATAGCGGGTGGGGAATGCCTTATGCAACAGGCAAACCGCAATAAAAATACCATGTTGCTGACTGATGTCTGCAAAATCGTTCCAGGGCTCATTCTCCTGTAAATCATCCACGAGATTCTGTCTCACTCCCGGTCGCATCCTATCCCCGAACACCACCTCCAACACCAGTTCTCCAGCTTTTTGATTACCCAGGTCCTGCAATACCATGAGACACATTTCCAAAAGGTCCCCGTCGGTAATGTCTCCAAGATCGTCTACTTCAGCAAGCTCCAGCAGCGTCCGCAATGAGTCGTTGTTCCATATACCCGCAAGTGTGTGCACTTCCCTGATGGACAAAATCGACACGTGGTAGGCATTAGGCATAACGGACTCTCCGAATGATGCTTTGACAAGATGATCATGATGACACCATTGCCTCTACCGGAGAAGAGTATAAAGCTACCTTTTTGATCCCCTTGTGCTTTTTGTTTGTAAATTTGCTTTCTACACACCTTAGGATAATTAGGGTCAGCGTAAAAACTCCTTAAAAAGTGCTGCAATTTTGGAACATCATCCAGGGAGTTTTTACGCTGACCCTAATTATCGCGAGTGATATCGTGATGCTTTGCCTTACCACGTCCAAGGTAGTTGAAATGCTTGTCTATGCCGAAGACGGCATTTTAGCTGGCATTAAGGAAGGCGCTGTCTTGATTGATTTTGGAACTTCGATCCCGGCTTCTACCCGCAAGATCGGTGAAGATCTTGCCAAAAAAGGTGCAGGCATGATCGACGCGCCACTTGGCCGTACACCAGCCCATGCTAAAGACGGATTGCTCAACATCATGGCAGCTGGCGAGAAGGCAACCTTCGACAAGGTTAAGCCGGTTCTTGATATACAAGGCGAAAATGTATTCTATCTTGGCGCACTCGGTGCCGGTCACACCACCAAGCTAATCAACAACTTCATGGGTATGACCACCGTTGCAGCCATGTCGCAGGCTTTCGCGGTTGCCGACCTTGCTGGTGTTGACCGCCAGCAGCTATGGGAGATTATGTCGACAGGCCCATCTAATTCGCCATTCATGCAATTTTGTAAAAACTACGCAGTTGACGGTGTAAGCGATCTGGGTTTCTCAATCAACAACGCCAATAAAGACCTGGGTTATTTTCTGGAGATGGTTAAGGATTTGAACACAGAATCTCAAATTGCTGAAGGTACCTCGGCTAACCTTCAGGCAGCCGTCGATGCCGGCATGGGTAACGGCAATGTACCGGAAATCATGGATTACTTCCTGAAGCTGGAGAAGTAATTCGAACGATAGTTGAAGGCTGAGTTCGGTCTCTGACCTTACATTTCCAAAATCGGCTTGACGCGCTCTCTGCGTGACAAGCCGATTTTACTTACTGTCAAATTATCTGCGCCATTTGCATCGCCTGGCGGGATTGAATGTGAACGGCACCATAAACAGTTTTCAATTGAACGACGGGTATGAGTGGGCTTTTGGTACTTTGAGTTTTAAGTGAATATAGCGTTTGTTTTACTTATATTTACTTATACTCGACATTGTTGCTTTTGAAACAACGAGGCCATTAACATTATCAGGGAGTACTTATGCTCAGCGTTGCAAATATCCTTATCGGTCTTATTGGCCTCATACATGTCTACATTTTGGTACTCGAGATGTTCCTCTGGGATAAGCCCACGGGCCTGCGGGCCTTTGGTCAAACACAGGCGGCAGCGACTGCCAGTAAAGTCCTGGCTGCCAATCAGGGGCTTTACAATGGCTTCCTGGCCGCTGGTCTATTCTGGGGCTTGAGTCTCGGTGATGCCGGTACTTCGGTGAAAGTGTTCTTTCTGTGTTGTGTGTTAACCGCCGGTATATTTGGTGCGGCAACAGCCAACCGAAAAATACTCTTTATTCAGGCGATTCCCGCCGCCATCGGGTTGTTGCTATTACTGTTATCGTGAAGTCCAATTAGGGGTCAGAGCCCTTTTTGCTCTTAAAAAAGGGCTCTGACCCCTTTAGGGTGACCCCTCAGTTGTATGTGGCCAATTGTTTAGATCTGATCGCGCAAATTTGATCAGTTTGTTCTGCATTACAACTGACAGTCAAATATGAATGGCTGTTCTGTACTTAGGGTTTCAGGTGAATATAGCGTTTGTTTTACCTATACTCCCGATTGGGTATGACGATGGGATGAATATGTATGTGTATGTGGGGAATGATCCGGTTAATGCGGTTGATCCTGATGGCCAGAAATTACGATTTGCCCAAGGATCAACGCCGGCATTCAAGAAGCAGTTTGCACAAATAATTAAATATCATAATGCAGGTGGCACATCTGGAGTTTTTGCTCGATTGGAAAATCGTCCGGAGATAGTTACTATAAAAGAAGGAAGTAATCATGCTTTCTATTTCAATCTTTCTAACGATACGATTACATTTGATCCTACTTCTGGGCTAAAGGTGGCTCCTGGTCAAATTCAAACACCAGCACTTGGGGTATTGCATGAAGCCGGACATGCAGAAGAGCACCTTACAAATCCCACACAAGTACGAAAAGATATTAATACTCCTGATGCTCAATACGGCGATGCGGTCGAGAAAAAGGTTATACAGAATAAAGAGACGCCTGCTGCAAACAAGCTTAATGAACCGACTAGAAATAGCCATGGGGGCACACCCGTCCGAGTGAAGTGTCCGACGTGTAAGAAATAGCTAAGGAGACAGAAAATGGCAAAAATTCTTCTATTTATTCTCATTGGCTTCGGGTATGCAACTGTTGCAGAAGCTGAAAATTACTGCCAAGCGACCATCTATTACTTTGATTGGGATACACGCACGCGTGCACGATTATCTATAGATGATGTAAGGGAGAAGTATTCAACAAAAATTCACATTCAAGAAACGACAGAGATAACTCAATTCATCGAAAGCTTACCTCTTGAACATATGAAGACAGTGGAAAAGCCAATCAATTCAAGCTCAGTTGATGTTCGTCTTGTGATAGATCTGCTTCAGTGCAACGGTATAGTTGATTCATATTATGCTAATAGGTTTAATCTCAACAATTTAGACGGCACTAAAATGGTTCACATTGATGAGGGGTTTCGAAATAGTTTTAGAATTAGAATAAAGTGGAGCGAAAGGTAAGCTTGATAGCAAAGGTCACAATTTCAACTCTAGGGGTCGGAGTAAAACTTTAGGAGTAGGAGTCAAAACCTTGTAAGTGACTGATTTTAAAATATCTAAAACCCGACAGGATCAGACTCAAACAAGTTTGAATCTGACCCCAGTCAGCTTCCACGACCCCACCGGCCGCCTGATCAGCACGACACTGAACAGCACTACCACAGATTATGTGAATTCCGGTGATCAGCTGATCGGTGAGTACAACGCAGCGGGTAATCCCATCAACCTGTATGTGTATGCACCTGGTAGTGATATACCGATTGCGCGCTTCAGTGGTTCCAACGGGCTGAATGACATGGAGTATTTACGGGCCGATGAACGCGGTTCAATTGTTGCAGAGACAGATGGCACATCGTTACTGGAGAGCCATCAGTATGATGTTTATGGGGTGCCGGTTGTTCAGAGCAATTCGTTGTTCAGATATACGGGTCAGATTCAGCTGAAGGGGACGGAGCTTTACCACTACAAGGCTAGGGCCTATCATCCGGGACTGGGGCGGTTTTTGCAGACCGATCCTATCGGTTATGACGATGGGATGAATATGTATGCTTATGTTGGGAATGATCCGATGAACTTGGTGGATCCCAGCGGAGAAGAGATTGCTTTGTCTTCTGCAGTTAGCAAAAGACCAGATGGAACAACTATATCAACCGTTAACATAACATTTACAGCCGCTATACGAAATAATGGTAGCACATTACCAACTGGTACTAGTATGAGTCGTCTTGCGAGCAGACTTGAGGCTGCCATAGAGAGTGACTTCAGTCAGTCAACAACTGACTCGGCAGGAAATACCACTGAGTACATTATGGATGCAAAAATCAGTGGGGGGGCAGCTACTGGAAGCCAACACAATATCGAGTTGGTGAGTGGCTCGTTTCCAGTCTCCAGGTCCCGAACAAGTGTCTGAACCGGGACCTGGCCCGTCAGTCTGGAATAAACAATGCGCTTGCCGTCAGGGGACACGCTGGCGCCGTTCGATACGGTCCAGTCCCATCCTGGCACCACAACTTCCGCGTCGCTACCGCTTGACGCAACCTTGGCAAACGCCGATGTCTCACGCGTAAAGGTTCGACAATGGGGTCGGACCAGCGCAACTGATTGAATAGTAATGATCTGACCCTCTGATGTGGTGATTTCCGATCATTAAACCGACCTTTTTGGTACATATTTTCGGTATCTAAGCCGGAATGACACCATGCCCAGAGCCAATCGCTTCCACGTACCCAATGTTGTTTTGATAGAAAGATGACCGTTAAGCGCTAATGGCGACAAAATACGGGTGTCTTTCTATATATATCAATTAGATATACTGGTCCGACCCCTATACGCCCGAAAACGGGCTTCGATGACCTGGGCAAGGCGATTGAAGCGTGTTTTTGATATACCTAAGGGCACCCTCTCTTGATACTGCGCATGGCCCAGGCCAGCTTCTCGACTGGTTCCCAGTCTCACCTTCTCAATTCACCTTGTTGAGATAGAAACCTGTAGCGAATGCGGCGGTGATGTCAGGATCATACCCAAAGCACTCGCTTCGCTCGCGGGGCAGGCTCTCGCCAGCATCGCCTAAAGGTGCCTACTCTTGGCGAAGATCCGGCAGTGATTCAGAAAATGCTTGCCCACCTGGAAAACACTGCAAGTTCTGCAGCGACAGCGCTGTTGCCGGATTGCCGGGCTTCGCCGAGCCTGCCAGTAGGTTTATTCGACTGAAGAAATAGATTCAATCATGGCACTGATTTCCTGCCCCTTTGGTAACGGAATATTTGATCTCGTCCCGGGTTCAAGGATTGGCGAAAAACTCAGTTGTATGTGGCCAATTGTTTAGATCTGATCGCGCAAATTTGATCAGTTTGTTCTGCATTACAACTGACAGTCAAATATGAATGGCTGTTCTGTACTTAGGGTTTCAGGTGAATATAGCGTTTGTTTTACCTATACTCGCGGACTGTGCTCTTATACTTTGATAGTCACATGGAGCTGACGCTGGTGAACGATATAGCCGACGAACCAAAGGATCTGACATCACTGATCAATGCTGCATTAGCCGGTGACGAGGAGTCCGCCGAGGCCGCGTTTGCCCATACCTATCCGGCTCTGTGTCGCCTGGCACGCTTGCGGCTGAATCCCAGCGCCCGCGGTAGCACGCTGGACACCCGGTCGGTGGTGCATGAGTCGTTCCTGCGTTTTTCCAGGCTTGGCGAGTTGGCGGTTGAAGATCGCGCGCACTTTTATCGCTACGCCGGTCGGGTGATGCGCTCGGTGATCGTAGACCTGGCACGTCAGCGTGGCGCGGCCCGGCATGGCGGCGGGCTGCAGCGCGTGGAGCTGAGCGAGCAGCAGCAAGGCCCTGACAACATCGACGTCCTTGAATTGCATCTGGCATTGGAGCAGCTCGCCAAACACGACCCGCAAATGGTCCATGTGGTGGAATTGAAATACTTCGCCGGCATGAGTGAGGCCGATATCGCAGCCGCGATGGGTTTCACTGATCGCACTGTGCGACGGGTCTGGACTCGCGCGCGGGTATGGCTCAAAGCGCACTTGTCGGGGTTGGACGTCTGATGGACTCCGCTCGCTGGCGGGAGCTCGATGGCTTGCTGGACGAGGTGCTGGACCTGCCACATGAGCAGCGTGCCGCCTGGGTGCAGAGACAGGCTGCGGAGCTTCGGGAAGACCTTCAATGGCTTCTGGTCCAGGCAGAAGAACTGGGAAAAGACGATTGTTTCGAGGAAGGACCATCCCTGGATTTGAACGGAACTGCGGAGCGTGGGGTTGACCATTCCACCGGTGTTGGCCCCTACCAACTGATCCGGGAACTTGGCAGCGGCGGCATGGGCACGGTGTGGCTGGCCAGCCGGGTCGATGGACAGCCCGACCGGGAGATTGCTCTGAAACTCCCGCGGTTTGCCTTCCCTGATGCGAAACTGGCCGCCATTCTCGAGCGGGAGCGGGATATTCTGGCGTCGCTCAACCATCCCAACATCGCCCGTCTGTACGACGCGGGCCTGACGGAACAGGGCCAGCCGTGGCTGGCCATGGAGTATGTCGAGGGCCAACCGCTGGACCAGTTTTGTCGAACGCGCCGGCTTGGACTGACCGCAAGGCTCGATTTGTTCCTGCAGGTTGCTGACGCGGTAGCCCACGCCCATGCCCGTCTGGTGATTCATCGGGATCTGAAGCCATCCAATATCCAGGTTGATGAACAGGGCAGTGCCCATCTGCTGGACTTTGGGATTGCCAAGATTCTCGACAGTCAGGGTGAATCGGACTCCACGGTGACCCGCCTTTGGGGGGCACAAGCCATGACGCCGGACTACGCCTCGCCCGAGCAGCTATTGGGCCAGCCCCTGACTGTGGTCACCGACGTCTATTCCCTGGGTGTTGTTCTGTATGAACTGCTGAGCGGTCAGAAACCGTACTCGCTGAGCGGTGTGCCAACCGCCAGGCTGGTCGAGACCATCGATCATGGCTCCATCACCCGGCCCAGTTCGCGGACGGAGCAGCCCGCCACCGCGAGGCAATTGCGGGGCGATCTGGACACCATTGTATTGAAAGCGTTGAAGCGCCAACCCGAAGAACGCTATCCATCCGTGCAAGCCCTGGTTGATGACATCCGCCGCTTCCAGCGTGGTTTTCCGGTGCAGGCCCGGCCGGACCGATTTGGGTACGTGGCCCGCAAGTTCTTTGTTCGCCACCGATGGGCAGTGGCCGGGGCCTGTGTCTTACTGACCACGGCCGGCATTGCTGCGGGCCTGGTTTTTCAGCAGTCTCAACTGGTGGCCGTCCAGCGCCAGCAAACCCAGGCGATGCAGGGATACCTGGCGGACTTGATCCGCAGCAGTAACCCGGTAGCCAGCGGACCGATCAATCCCACCGTTGCCGAGTTACTGGAACAATCGCTGGCCGACCTTGATCGACGACAGGATCTGGATCTGGAGACCCGGTTCCGCATCAAGACGCTGCTGGTGGACGGGCTGACCCGAATCCGCGGCGTTGAGGCCACGGAAACGCTGGTTACCACCGTCGCCGCACAGGCCGCTTCGGCCCTTGGTGAGGATCACCCTGTGGCGATCTCAGCCCGGGCGATTGAGCTCAGCAGGCACAGACTGCCGGGCGATCTGCTGGGTAATCGCGACCAGTTGCTGGAGTTGATCGCTCGGGCCAGGGCAACTCCCGGGCTTGATCGGGAATACCTGCTTGCGGCTCTGGAAAGCCGGGTTAACATGCACAACCAGGCTTGGGAGTTTCCCGAAGCGTTGGAGACCGCCCAAGAATCGGCTGAGCTGGCCGCAAAACTGCTGGGGTCGTCCCATCCGCGAGCGATCAACAGCCAGTTGATCCTAGCCAGCGCATACCTGCGCACTCGAGAAAATGAAGAGGCCTTGACCACCGCACGCGATGCGTTTGAACAGGTGCGCCGCATCGGCCGAGACCAGAAACGCGATCCGCTGTCCATCGAAAGCCGGTTGATCTACGGCGACGCGCTGGCTTCCAACGGACAGATGGAAGCGGCCATCCAGCTGCTTTCCGGGGCCGTGGAAGATAGTCTTCAGATGTACCCTGACCAGAACAGCCGGGCCATGACCAATCTTGGCACTCTGGCCCGAATTCAGGATCGTGCCGGTGAGTTGGACGCAGCCATCACCAACTACCGGCGGGTGTTGGAGCGATTCAGTGGCCCGGACAAAGCGGCCGAGGCGGCGATACTATCGAACCTCACCCGCAGCCTGGTGGCTGCCCGGCGTCACGACGAGGCGCTCATACAGGGCGACGCATGGCTGGCTGCCACCCGGGACGTGCCGCTCACTGGACTGCCCTATCACACCACCGCTGACGCGGCGAGAATCGCGTTGGCGCTTTCCTTCGCCTGGCACGGCGACGGGCAAGGCGCGCGCCGGATGCTCGACGGCATCAGCGCGAATTATCCGGTTCGCCGTCCGGGTAGCATGCTGGATCCGGCCTATGCGGAAGGTACTCTGGCCACCCTGACGGGTGACTTCGACGCTGCTGTTACCATTCATCAATCCTCGTTGGACCATATGCTTGCCGCTCCCGCGCCGAGTCACAACGAGATGCATGTGCGTACGGCGTTGGGGATAGCGCTATTTAGCAGTGGAAGGATCGAAGAAGCGGCTGCTCAGCTGGATCAGGCGCTAACCCTCTACCCGCAATATCACCATCATCTGACGCCCCGTTGGGCTGATGCGTTTGAGGCGCGAATCAAGATTCATGGCCATCAGGGAGAGCTTGAAAAAGCCGACCGGATGCAGAATCTGCTTGATGATCTAGCTGGACCCGAACAGGGCTGAACGCTGGTCACTCACTGTTCAAACTGTCATTCGCGTTTCTGGCGATCCAGGGTGATCGCCTGTCAGGGCCGAGCCGTGCGAACCAGTCGGACCACGTTTTCCTGGCTGGTGGCAAGCTGCTCCACGGTTCCACTGTCGAAATCGACGCTCCAGGCCTGTCCGGATTGGCTGGCCGCAGGAGAGGATGTCCAGGTGGCTCCGCCCGGGGCATCAGGAAACACCTGGTCGTTCAGCGCGGGCAGGAAACAGCGGTTTTCCACGATGGAGTTGAGCTCGTTACGATCCGGTACCCGCCAGTCGCTCTGTCCATCCTGTACGTGAATGTCTGCGACCTGCAGCCCGTCTTCCCAATCCAACAGATCGGCACTGCCGGCACAGCCGTTGCCGGTCCAGCTCTGACCGAGGGTACAGCGCTGCCAGACCAGCCCGGTTGGAACATGCAGAACCGTACCGTCGCTGCCGTCCTGGAAATCGGATGCTGGCGTGCTGGCGAAGATGTCGCTGTTCCCGTTTCCGGGACGGCATTGGGCCTGGCTGACGTTAGCTGCGCTCAGCGCCAGCAGACCCACTGCCATGGCCACCGGCCATTGCCTGATATTGGTTTCTATCCGCCTCATTACCTCACCTCCCTGACCAGCCTGACCCGCAACGCGCTGCTCTTGGGCGCAACGCCCACCGAGCCGTCCTGGAATTGAACCCGCCAGGCGGCCCCGGAATCGATGGCCACCGCCGTACCGGTCCAGGTTTCCCCGCTGCCCAGGGGAAAGTAGCCGGTGCTGATGGCCGGGTTGGTGTTACCGGCGTTGACCAGGCTCATCAGTTCCGCCCGGGTTGGCAGGCGCCAGTCGCTGGCGCCACACAGCCGCAGCTCGTTGATGGCGGTAACCAGGCTGTCGGTGTCACAGGTACTACCGGCGCAGCTGCCGCCGTCGATCACGCCAGGCTGCCCGCCGTCGATCAGCATGTCCGGCTGGTACCAGCTGTAGGTATGCTCGAAGTGTCCGGGATCCAGCGGGTCGTTGACTTTGACCTCCCACATCAGGCCGGTATGGCCGTCCACCACGCAGGACCAGCCGCCAGCGTCGTCCGGCAGAATCTCGCCGTCCGGATCGATCCTGGTGTAATCAAAGCCGGCCGGGCCGCTGCCCAGTTTCTCCAGGGCGTCCGCCGCCGCCAGGGCGTCTCGGCCGAACTCAGCATCCTGTCCCGGTGCATTTCCATCCGGGCAGGCGCCGCTGCTGCACTGGGTGATGCCCGTGTCGCCGATCTGGCCCAGTGCGCAGCGGAAAGTGGTTCCCACGGACTGGCCCGATTCGAAACCGCCCCGGAATAGCACGCAGCCCAGCACAACGTCAGGCTCCGGTGGATTGATGGCCTGTTCGATCTCAAGTCGCACGTCGTCGAGAGCGGCACTGGCCACGATATCGGCCGAGGCTCCCACCAGGGCTACCACCAGGGTGAGCTGTTCGCCCGCTGGTACCGTGTCCAGGGGAATGCGGAACTCGTCGCCCACGTAGGTGGTGCCGGACCCAAGGCTGAACCCGCTTCCGGTCGCCACGGAACCGGCCGTGGCCGTGGTGCCGGGTCGCCAGGTGGACACGGCGCTGAAGCCGCTGGCAGCCGTTACGTGCACCTCCAGCGCTTCCGGAATGAAGCTGCCGCTGGAGGAAAAAACCGGTTCGTCGGTAATCCGCAGTAGCAGGGCCTGCAGCCCCTCCGGTGCATCAAAGGATTGCTGCAGCCCGACAAAAAAAGCCCCGCCCTTGGTCAGCCGTGCCGTGCCGTTTTCTGCTACCACCGTGCCGGTGGGCAGCGCAGAGGGCGGCGAAGCCTCGGTAGTCCAATTGGCCAGCCCCTGGGTGAAATCACCGTTGGGCAGGGGCTCGAAAATGGTCTCCGTATTGCCGGCCGCCACCAGGCCAGACATGGCGATGAGCAGGAGTACCGGCATCAGCCGCCACGCAGGTCCGCTAGCCAGAAAAATCTGTCTCATGAGTACTGCCCTCCGGTGGCACCTGTTGTGGAACTCCCACAGGGGAAGGTCGATTTCGTCTGCTGCATGGCGAGGATGTTCATAGCTGGCTCGTTGCGCCGCAGGCAATGCCGATTCCCTTGAGGATTTCCCCAGCGGCCGCGTTTTCACCGGCGTCCGGCGGCGCCTGGGGTGCGGGGATCATTCCATAGGCGTTGCCGCTGGCCGATGAAGACGAACCGGCGATAACCGCCGCCGCACTGTCGATTGCAGCGCTGACGTTGAGCCCGATGGGTTGGTATGAAAACGCAAGCCCGGCAACGTCGCAAATGAACAGAGCGTATTCCAGCGCGGCGGACTCACCCATGGGATCGATGAACAGGAAGGGGTTGTTCTCCCCGTAATGGTAAAGCCATCGGGCTTGGGGGTCCTCGGAAACGAATCGCCCGATGCCAGGATCGTAGACGCGGGCGCGGAAATACCCAAGTCCACCGGGTAGGTCGAAATCGCGCCCGGAGAAGCGCAGAGAATCATCCAGTGCCGGAGCCGGGCCGCCGACCTGTCTGCCAAACGCATCGTAGCGATACTCTGCCAGGATTTGTCCCTGGGTGGAGGTCTCCGCCAGAACCGTGCCCACCGAATCCGTCAACAGCCAGCTCACCTGACCGGAGCGCTCGATGGCAAACGGGCGATCAATTACGCGACCGTGCAGTCGCCGCCACACAGGGTCGCCGTTGCTGTCCAGCGCCAGAATGGGATTGTCAAAATCGTGCACGTAGTGGCGTACCACCCCGTCGTGCTCACCGCGCACACGCCAACCCGTGAGGGCGTGCAGGTAGGTGGCGGACGTGACCGTCTGTCCGGACCCATTCTCAACGGACACCGAGCGGATACGGTGCTCCGGGGAGTAGTCCAGGTTGAGACGTTCACCTGAGCCGTCAACCCGCGCCACGAGCTGGCCTTCGCCGGAGTAGGAGTAGCTGAAAGTTCCAACATCCAGCAGGCGGTGGCCGGCGCTGCCCTCCATGTAGGACAGTGCCGCGGGGCCCGGTGTCGAGGGGTTCGACAACCAGTTGCCGACGCCGTCCCAACTCGTACTGCCGCTGGGCAGGACACTCGCGACAGGATGCTGCTCATCGTTTAACCAGCCGCGTCCGTCCCAGTTGTAGCGATGCACGCCGTCAATGTCAGTCAATTCCACTACCTGGCCCAGCGCATTCCGGGTGTAGCTGATTTCCCGGATCAGTGTGCCACCGGCCTGTCGATGGGTAATGGAGGTGAGTCGGGTTGGGCAGCCGGTGCAACCGTAGGTGTAGGTGGTGACCGGCCCCGGCACGTTGCCGTCCAGGCCCTCATAGCGTCGGATAACCAGCGGCAATCCGGCGGGGCTGGACTCGATGTCTACCCGTTTATCGATAACATCGGTCCCGCTCTGACGGATGGAAACCAGGCGATCGATGCCGTCGTATTCGTACTCGGTGATGCCCCCGGCGGAATCGACCACCCGGGTGACGTTGCCACTGGCATCGTAGTCGTACTCGACCCACCAGCCGGGATCACCGGGCCACTCATGCTCGACCCGGGTAACCCGGTTACTGCGGTCGTAGGTATACGACAGGGTACTGCCGTCCTTGGACGCGGCCGCGATCTGGTTGAGTTCGTTGTAGGTCCAGGTTGCCACGGAACCTTCGCCCGGCCGGCGTTCCTCGATCAGGCGAAAGGCGCTGTCGAATATGAACTCCCGCTGGTCGCCGTTGCGATCGACTACCTGGCTGAGTTGACCCAGCGGATCATACTGGTACTGGAGCACCTGACCCAGATTGTCCACTGACTGGACAAGCTGGCCCTGGGCATCGTAGGTAAACGTACGGGCCTGCTGCTCTTCATCGATCATGCGCTGTACGAATCCACGCGCGTCGTATTCAACTCGTCGGGTTCCCCCCACAGGATCAGTCTGGCTGACAATACGACAGACCTGATCGAAGGTACGCGTGGTGCAGTTTGCCAGCGCATCACATTGCCGGATCCAGTCGCTTCCACAATCGCCGTATTCCCAGGTCGTTTCCGAGCCATCCGGGAGGACCAATCGCACCTTGTTGCCGTTTTCGTCGTACTCGCTGGTGGTGATGCCGCCATCCCGGTCCCGGTATTCCACAATGTTGCCGTCGTCATCGTAGGTCCAGCGTTGCTCGACGAACTGGTTGGTATCGAAGTAATCATGGCGGGCGCTGAGCAGGCCGTTTTCGTCATAGAACCGATCGATGCGGAAACCGCGCGGATCAAAAATGGTCTCGGCGCCACCGCCGGTGGTGAACTCAAACAGGGTGCAGCCCGCCAGCGTGGCCAGGTCGCCGTCGGATGAGCAGTGCGCAATCATCCGCCCCTGGTTATCGAACACCATCTGCGCCACTGGGTTGCCTAGGGCATCCAGGGTGCGGGTGACGTGGTTGGGGTGGGCCGTATCGCCATACTCGTAGCGGGAAACGCCGCCGCCGATGTCGGTCATTGAGGCCAGCCTTCCCTGGTTGTCATAGCCGTAACTTACCCGGGTGATCTCGCTGCTGCCGTCCTCATCGATCAGCACGATGGCCGTGATCTGCCTGGCAGGATTGCGCTGGTAGTCCACCCGCGCCCCCCATGAGCTCTGCCAGCCGTTGATGTCCGTGGTCAGAACGCCGCCCTGGGGATCGCGCACCTCAATCAAGCCGTTAACCTCGCTGAGGACATAAATGAATCCTTCCTTGGTCTCCAATTCGTAAAGGCTCGGGTTGTAGGGGATGACGTAGTCCGCAAAACCGGCACCCAGTTGTGTCACGGTCGACGGCCCATCGATGGCACGCAGCATGTCGGTGACGTCCGGGTCCGGTTTGAACTGAACGTCAAACTGGAACAGAGCCGGGAATGACTTGGGCTGGGGGTCGAATGTGAAGCCCACGCGCTCGCCGTCGGGCTTGGTCACATTGACCCGGGTCTGGTTGGTAAATGGTTCTGCGGCGAAAGCTGCAAAGCCGCTGCTGCCTGCAGGCGCGTCCACGGCCGAATCCGTAACGCTACCCCCCAGTACCAGGCGCCAACCGGGTCCGAAGTCACCGCCGGATTCACCGAGGGGTCCGGCATCCAGGCTGTCGTAGGCGCGACCGATCACCAGGGGGAAGGTCCCAAGCTGCCAGGCAAGGTCCTGCAGGGTGAAGGCGAGCCGGCCCGGTTTCGCGCCCGTCCCGGCTGCCAGCGGTACGGCGATTCCACCGGATTGGGCGACGTCTTCAGCCTGGATGTCGATGAAGTAATCGCCGTGTTGGACCATGGTCGGATCAAACTGTGCAACTTCGGCGTTGGTGACGGTGCCGTTGCCGGTGGCGATGACTTCGGAAGCGCCGGTTTTCGCGTTGCGCAGGGTCACGGTCCAACTCAACGCCACCGGCGTGTTGTCCTCGATGCTGGCGACGATGGCCACCGGCTGGTCGTGGGTCGATCCGGCGACTGGAGAGACCAGGGTGACCACCGGGGCCAGTTCGTCGTTGCAGTCGGCCACGGTCAGGGACGCGGACGCCTGGGCCGACTGGCCGCTGGGGTCCACGGCATCGGCCTGGGCGGGGTAGATTCCACTGTCCGCTGGCGTCCACAGGTGGCAGCTCGAGGTATCCAGCGCCCGCGTCGAGCCATCGATACTCAGGCCAACGCTGGCGAGTCCCACGTTGTCACTGGCGTCGACGCAGATAGACACCGCCTCGCCGCGACAGGCCGGCTCTCGGGTCGCGCGGATGGCCACCTGGGGCAGTTGGTCGTCGCTCAGCAGCTCCAGGTCAAAGGCCAGCTCGTCCTGACCGCCCCAGCCGTCAGTCACCTCCAGGGTGACCGGGTAGGTACCTGGTGTGCCCCCTGTGGTGACCCAGTGCAGCCATCCCAAACTGGCGTGCAGGGTCATTCCCGTCGGCCCGATCAGCAACCGATAGGTGAGCGCATCACCATCGCCATCGGTGGCCAGGATGCGGGAACTGTAAAAGGCGCCGACCACAACCGAAGTGGGCGGGGCGGTGGTGATCTGCGGTGGCACGTTGGCGCCCCGCAGTCGGATAGTGAAGGCCTGGCTGGCAACGCCACCCTGGGGATCTTCCGCCTGCACCGTAACCGGTACCTCTGAGGGCTGGGAGTCGTTGGGCAGCCAGGTGATGGCGCCATTATTGGGATTGATGGTCATGCCGGCGGGCGCCGTGGCCAGCGTCCAGCTCAGGGCTTCGAACTCGGGGTCGATGGCTTCGGGGTCATAGGCGTAGGGCGAGGCAATCCGGGCCGTAAGATCCGGCGCGCTGACGAAATAGGGCGACTGGTTTGGCAGCTCCGGCAGCACCTGCAGCTCGAAGCGCTGCAGCGCCTCCTGTCCGATGGCGTCAACCGCCAGCAGTTCCACCACGTGTGTGCCCAGGTCGGGTCCGCCGGGAACCCAGGTCAGTTCTGCCGTCATGGGGTCGAGGGTCATCCGAGCCGGTGCCTGCACCAGGCTGACCACTGGCGCCTGGGCCAGAGACGTGGTCACGCGCCAGGCATAACGGTACTTGACGCCGACGGCGGCGTAGGTTGTCGGCATGCTGCTGAAGGCGGGGCCGGGTGATGTGAGTGCCGGCTCACCAACGTAAAGCGTCCAGGCCTGGCTGGCCCGGCCGCCACGTCCATCATCGGCCAGCAGCACCACGCTGTGCTGGCCGGGTTCAGCCGCGGCCCAGGTGACGGCACCGGTAGCCGGATCAACCGTGACCCCGGCAGGGGCGGCCTGCAGGCTGAAGCCCAGAGTATCGCCGTCCAGATCCGAGGCCAAAGCGGCATAGGCGTAGACGGCGCCGATGGGGCTTTGGGTCGGTGGGGAGGTGGTGAAGACCGGCGGGCTGTTGAAGGCGCCGTCTTCGACCCGCACGGCGAATCCCTGGCTGGCCGTTGCGCCGCGACCGTCGTCGGCGGCAATGATCACCTCAAAATTGCCCGTTATGGCGGGCGTCCATGACAGTCTTCCATCCTGCAGCAGCATGCCTGTTGGCGCGCTGTCCAGACTCAGGCTGACGCTGTCGCCGTTACCGTCGGCCACACCGACGTTATAGGTCCACGGCTGCCCCGCGGTGGCGCGATTCACCGGCGCGCTGGTGAAGTAGGGCGGCTGGTTAACGGGTGCGATCCAGCGCGGTGTAAAGTCGATGGGGCGGCGCTCGCTGTTGGAAAAGGCCAGCTCTCGTGCCGCCGACAGGTTGCCAGCAGCAAGCGTCTCACCCTCCGGAATCACCACCACGTAGGGTTCGCCCTGGGGAGTGAATCCATCGGCGTTAAGCAGGCCCACGGCGGTATCTATGTCGTTACCCACCGTCATCAGCACCGGGCCCGGCACCGACGGCCCATCGTTGTCGGCCTGGACGTCGACCAGCAACCGGTTGTTGTTGATGTCGAAGGAGGTAGCGGCAAAGCGGCTTTCCAGCAGCACCGAGGCGTCGGCCAGGTCGGCCCATGGATCATCGCCGTCGCTGCCGCCGTTCAATGACAGCGTCAGCAGCGCCTCGGCACAGCCGTCCTGGGCCCGGATCTCGAAGGTGTTGACGCCCGCGTCGAGGGCGACAACAGTGAAGAACGTCCCCGACGCATCCAGCAAATCCACCGGGCTGCCGTCGATGAGCACGTCCTGCAGCGGCTGGACCGGCCCGACCGGAATGATCCGTCCGCTGATCACCAGGGGCACTGCCGAGGGAAGCAGCGCGCCGGCTTCGGGCGACAACTCGATGATGCGGGGCGGGACCGGGATACCGTTGGCGAGCACGCATCCCGGGTCGCGGTCCGGCGTTTGGGTGCGGTAGGTGTTGTGGGCCTCCCAGCTGTTCTCCTCGGTAAACGGCAGGCTCCAGTCGTTGTTGATGTTATTGATGTGATAGTTGTGCTGGTTCCAGACCGGTCGCGAGTCCACCCAGCGGCCGGTGTGGCCGATGACGAACAGCCCATTTGCCCCGGCCACAACCACTTCGGCCTGGCCGTCACCGTCGACGTCGGCCAGGGACGGGTAGTCAAGCACGGTGCCGGAACCGGTGTAGGGCTCGTTGAACAGCCGCTCGCCGTCAGCGCCATTGAGCACCAGGAAGCCGTCGGTGGCGCCGTTCCAGATAATTTCCCAGGCGCCGTTGCCGGTCAGGTCCTGGGCCGCTACCCCTGATGCTGATGCGCTGTTGTCGGCCACGCCCTGTTCCCAGACCAGGCTGCCAGAGGCATCCAGCACCATCAGCAGGTGATCGTTGACCACCAGCCCGGCATTGATAGCCGAGGCGGTGACAAGGTTTGGCTGGCCGTCGCCCGTGACGTCAGCCACGGTCACCGGGCTGGGCCTGTACAGATCGGTGCGGTTGGTGGGATATCGCCACAGCAGGGTGCCGTCGTCCTCCAATGCTTCGATCACGTGGCCCCAGTTGATGATCACTTCGGCGTTGCCGTCGTTGTTCAGGTCAGCGATGGCCGGGCCGCCAAAGGCCCCGGCGCCGCCGATCACCACGATGGGGTCGGGCAGTTCCCGGCTCCAGGCCAGAGTGCCGCCGTTGAAGACGTCGATGACCTTCAGGGTCCAGGTCTCGGCGACCACGATATCCAGCACACCGTCGCCGGTGAGATCAGCCAGCACCGGCACCGTGGGAAAATCGCTCCCCAACGGGTCGGAGAACACCACGTTGCCCAGGTGGTCGAGCACATAGATGGCGTCGCCCAGTGCTGAAATCACGATCTCGGGCTCAGGATCCAGGTCCAGGTTGGCCACCGACGGACCGCCCCAGGCCACCTCTTGGCTGGCCAGGTAGGACTGCACCGTGGGGTTGCTCCACAACAGCTGGCCGTCGTGGCGAAAGGCGAAGGTACCATCACGACCGCTGACGATGATCTCGGCGCGGCCATCACCGTCCAGGTCGGCCAGCGCCGGCTCGGCGGCCGGACCGACCAGGTCGCTGGTCCATTTGATCGGTGAGCCGGAACCCGCGTCCTGGCCGTCGCCACGGTAGACATAGAGCCGCCCGTTTTGAGCAGGGGCGACCAGCTCTACGACGCCATCGCCGTCCAGGTCTCCAACCGCAACGGTGGAAACGAATCCTGCAGCGCTTGTTCCGGGCAGGCTTTCCTGGGCGGTGGTGTCGAACCACTCCACCTCCGGCGTGTAGGCGAAGGTATCCTCCGGGTCGACTTCGAATGCATCCAGCAGTGGCGTGTCGCCGCCATTGGAATCCAGCGCCACCTGGACGGCGTGGGGGCCCTCGCCCAAATCCGTGAAGTAAAGGGCGGTGGGCTGTGCACGGAACGGGGCAGTTGGCGAGAGATTGAAAAGGCCTTGGTCCACGCCGTCGATTACGACCTGGAGCACGGTGTTCTCGCGCTGGTAGGCCAGCACGGTGAGGTCGGTACCGGTGAAATTGAACCAGGCGTTGGTATCCGAACTGACGAACGGCGACAGGACATTGTCCTCGCGGGCATACTCATCCGCCTGGTCCCGCCACCATTCTCTTCGGCTGAGGTGGATCAGGCCGGGCGGGGCGTCGTCCAGCCTGGCGTCGTACCAACCATCGTTCACCGGCTGGCCGTCCCAGATGTCGATAAAGTCCGGCATGACCGGCCCTGTCTCCACCACTGCCTCTACTGAGTGTGCGCCGGGTGCCAGGCCGCCGAATGTCAATTGTTTAACTTCGTTGATACCGCCGGAGGTGTCGAACCCCCCCTGGGAGACGCCGTCAATAAATACTTCCACGCTGCCACTGGTCGCGGTGCTGCGGAAGCCGAGTGCAATCCATTGGCCGTTGAAATCCAGCTGCCAGCGGTCGTCCGCTGTGCTGCTGCTTGCGTAGTATCCCCGGCTGACCTGCAGGTCGGAAAACTCCGCCCAGCTCTGGGCCCTGGTGGCGTAGGGCTGGCCATTGTAGCGCAGTGCCGGGTGGTTTTCTTCGTGCCGAACGATCGCGGGTATAGCCGGCGCCGGATCGGGTGGTGCCACCGCGGGGGTGGTGATCACGTCGACGCTGGCGGCATCGCCGCGAACCTGGCGGATCTCCAGCACGTGTGGGCCCGCGCCCAGACCATCAAACGAGAAAGCGCGGGGCCCCTCGTTTTGGTCAAAAAGATCCTTCAGTCCTTGGGAGACGCCGTCGATGCGGATCTCCACGTCCTGGTATTTGAACCGGGTCCACCCCTGCCAGGTCACCGAATCGCCGGTAAACGCGAGCCAGGCGGTCGTGGCGGGGGCTATACCGGTGGCCATGTAGGTGCCACCGCTGGCCGCCGCTGACGCCAGGCGACTCCATCCGCGGCTGTAGATCACTCTAGTGTCCACGTCCTCGAAGGCGCCGTCAGCCAGGGGCTGACCGTCCCAGGCCTCGAAGTAGTCCAGCGTCATCCGTGTACCGCTGGACTCCGGCGATGCCGTACCCAGTGCAGTAACCGTCACCGAGTGCGCCCCGGGCCCGATGCCGCGGTAGTAAAGGCTAAGGGTATCGGTGGCGCGGCTGTAAAGATCGACGGTTTCGACCACAACCCCATCAATGGCGATTTCAGCCTGGCCGCCGAAGCGGTCGGCGATAAAGCCGATGCCGAGCCAGTCGCCGTCGAAGCTGTACTGGACTGCATCGTCCTGCGCGGCCGAATAGATCACCTCGCCGGCGCTGGCCAGGGTGGTATTAATGTTGGCCACCCGCACCCAGCTGTCGGCGCTATGCGTGTAGGGCAGGCCGTTGAACAGCAAAGCTGGGTCATCAGCCTCTACCCGGGCAACGCCGCTGACGGCTGCGTCGGGATCAATAAACGGCGCGCTGCCCGGAGTTGAAATCCGGTCGATGGTGGCGGTGTCCTGGTAGCTCAGCACCTGTAGTACGTGGTCCCCGGCACCAAAGCCCTGGTAGGAAAATACTTTCGGCACCGCGGCGTTAAACAGCACGGGTTCGTAGAGGTCGATGATGTCCAGCGGTACGCCGTCCACGAACAGCTTGACCCGGCCAGCGCTGCCGTAGGCCAGCGTTTGCAAGCTGAAGCTGTCGCCGGCAAATGGGAACCAGGCGCTGCCGGTGGTGGAGCGATAGTACTGGCCGCCGCTGGCGCTGGCATAAGTAACTGCGGTCCAGCCGTCGCTGACCAGCGTTCGCTGGTCGTCCTCTTCGAAATCCCCATCGGGCAGCAGCGTGCCATCGCCGTAATCGGTGTAGTCCAACTGTACGCGTGTGTTGGCGGCGAGGGAATTGGCCGTGCCGGTGACACTCAGGCTGACTGTGTGGGCGGCATTGGTCAGGCCGTCAAAGTGCAGCTGTACCGGTGTTTCCTCACGCTGATAAAGGTCGAACACGCCCTGGCTCACACCATCCAGCAAAATCTCCACCTCGCCGCTGAAGCGATCAGCGACCAGGCCGATGCTGACCCAGGTCCCAGAGAATCCGATCTGTGCGGTGTCACCTGCACTGGCGCTGCGCGTATAAGTGCCGCCGCTGGCTGGCGTCAGGCTGACGCTGGCCCAGCTGCCGGTCAGGCTCCAGTCAACGTCGTCCTGTTCCAGGCGGACGAAGGTTGGGGCGAAAACCGTGGACTTCAGGGCCGCTGTGGCCGACACGGCGATACCCTGGGTCACGGTTGTTGCCTCGGGGAGCTGCTCGACGGGTTTGCTGGCCTCGTCCCTGGGCTCCATCGCCTGTTGTCCGATCGGGACCACCCCGACTATTGGCGGGGGGGCGGCTTCATCATCCGCGCCTGACACTGATGCGTTGGCCCCGGCCAGAACCAGCAGCAGTCCCAGGATGAATAGAGCAGGGTGCTTGCTTTCCGACATCATTGGCAATCGTACTCCGAGTCTTTTTCTTCGGCCTGGTAACCCACCGATCCGGTGGAAACGCGGCCCATTAATGTAGATAACGAAAATATGACTGAGATCCGGACAGGCAGGCACTTCGATTAGCGTTATGAATGGCGGTACGCTCCGGGTCAATGGCGACCCGGGTAAGCCGGTGGTTTTTACCTCCGATGCGGTGGTTCCGGCTGCAGGAGACTGGGTCAGTGTCAATATATTGGGCAGCGGATCAGCCAGCTTTGACTATTGTGAGATTGCGTATGCGGGAGAGGGGGGCAGCATCGGCGTGCTGAACATCTTCAGCACCGGCATCGTGACTCTCGATCAGTGTGACCCCTTTAGGCCGACCCAAATATTTATACTCTCGATCCGGACAAGGTGCTAGCCGTTTCTCCTGAAATACTTTCACCTTTGCGATCGAAACAGAACATCCAGGGAACTTAATTCAGATGTTTTCCATAAGCTCTCAACTCTTTATATATTATTATTTTCCGTTAACTCAGCAAGGCTCACAATCACTAATCGGGGAAACTAGTCCCAGCGGTTTTTGACACATGCAATAACCACTTAAATCAAGGAACAACTTATGCATCTTCGCAGTCTTATTCTTGCAACTCTTTCGCTCATGTCGGCAGTTCGGGCTCATTGGCTTATGAGGTAAGCACTGACACCCTGTGGTACGCAAGTAATAACGGCAGCACGCTTCTGCAGTACGCAAAGGGCTCTGCCCCCTTTACGTGGTTGTTTATGCCTCCCGTAACGCCAAAGAAGGTTCGAACTGGGCGATCCGCATGCCGCCCAATGCTGCCGCCAGGGCGGCTGCAAACAACGTCATGACCAGCGAAACTCCGAGGTGCCAAGCCAGCAGCCTGCATATAGGCTGGCCGCCGCCGATATTATCAACGAATAGCGCGTTGAGCCCGGACTGGACCAGGAAGAAAGCAATCACTGCAATCGCCCAACCCAGCACACCGGTCAGTAAAGCCTGTAGTATGGGAAACCAGATAATCCCATGGGTCCGGAATCCTGTCAGCCGCAGCACGCTGAACTCGCGGCGTTTGCGATCAACATTCGCCCAAATGCTGGTACCAAAAGACAACCCGTAGCCGCTGGCCGCGATGATGGTGATGATCCAGAAAACGATACTGAGGTTGCGGTCCAACTTGGCTACCAGCTCGATATCCGCAACTCGTGTGCGCACGTCAATCCCCCGGTCCATTAAGCCCTGGCGCAGACCTGCGACATCTTCGATGCTCCTGGCATAAAGCCTGAAACCGGAGTAGTTTCGTGGTCCATCCTGAACCGCAACACCATCCAGGCCTATTGCCGGTACATAACGGCCATCACGGAAATTCTCAACAGCTACAAGCAGTTCGTTAGACACAAACAGACCATCGCGTGCAAAAGCTGCCGCAGACGCTACCCCCACCACTTCCAGCGGTAGCAGACCGGTCTGTGACTCGTCCTTGTAAACGCGTGTCAATATCCCTTCGAGCCGCGTTCCAACGGCCGCACCGAGCTTGTCGGCAGCGTCCATTGACAGCACCACCTGCCCAAGTCCGATTGGCTCCTGCAGACCGACGAGCACCGGGTCATTGGCAGCCGAAGGAATCAACTCGACATCAATGATGCGGCCCACATCGGTATCGGCGGCACGCAAACTGATAATGGCTGCAATCGTCCGCGTCCGGGGTACGATGAAAGCAACTTCGGGTAACGCGGCCATGTGCTCGAACCACTCGGGGGCGTATTTTCCACTGCCAACCGGCTGGATTTGACGGTAACGCGGGTCCTCCTTGAGCGGGGTCAGAAGGTTGGTGACAATGCCATACTTCAGGCCGAACAGCACCAGCAACGGTACCAGCACGGCACTCAAAGCCAGGATAAAGCAAATTGACATCAACTTTTCGTGACAGTAGTCGCGCCAGGCGAGAAATACCACCAGTCTGTAATGTGTGTTAACCGGTCGCATCGGACACCGTTACCAGCAAAGAGTCGCCATCGAGCGATTCAGCATGGAGATTCAATAGCTGCAAGCCGGCTTGTTCAACCAGGCCGATGGCATGACTGGCGACGATCAGGGTCACGCCCAAATCGTCGGCCAGCGCCGCCATCAGTTTCATGATGCGTTCCGCGTTTTGCGGGTCGATGGCCGCTGTCGGCTCATCCGCTATCAGAACCCGTGGCTTGTGAGCCAACGCCCGGGCAATCGCCGCCCTTTGTCTTTGCCCGACCGAAAGCATTGATGGCAGCTTGTCAAGCTGTTGTTGTATATTGAGTTTCACGGCCCATTCTTCCGCCGACTGGTCCAATGGCAGACCCAGTAACTGGCGTGAAAGGTTGATATTTTCGCGCACGCTGAGATAGGGCAACAGACCACCGCTTTGTAACACGTAACCGACGTACCTGCTGCGCAAATCACTCAATTGATCGGCATCACCGGACTGCCAGGCCGCCTCAATATCGATGCTTTGTTTTTCAGTGTCGGGTTTAAAGGTAAACGTATCAATGTTGTCTGGGCGCAATATCATGGCCAGGAGTTCGAGCAAGGTACTCTTGCCGGAGCCACTTTCACCAACAAATGCCAGCTTTACCCCCGGCCTGATATCAAGCCGGGGAATGGACAACGTATATTCAGCGCCACCCGCTGCATAACTTTTCGTCACATTACGCAGCGAAAAGACGTCCGTGCTCAGGGTAATGCCTCCAGTAACAGGGGATACACCGAATCACCATCTACCTCGCCGTCATCTAACGGCACCCATAGATCGACGTTATCGTGCAACGACCGGTAATAGGCCACTTTTCCATCCAGCTGACTGATAAATTCGAACTGACGTTGGGCCGGCCATTGCTGCCAGATACTGAGGTCGAGGTTCATCACCTCGCTCTTGTAAGGCAGCCCTTCAAGGTATTCCCGCATGTAACCCATATCAGCAAGGCTCTGGCCGCCAACTGCCCGCGTCGACATCTTGGCTGCAGCAGGATCACGGCTGATGGTGGCTGCAAGACTCTTGAGTTCATCTAGAAAATCATCCGGGGCCAGCGTACCTTCCTCGGCCGTAATCAGCACCTGCCTCAGCACTTCGTGCAAATCACTTAGCTGATCACGGGTTAACAGGACCCGTACATCGATGGAACGCTCAGCGGGTGCAGCCAGGTCACGGTCTACCATCCAGGCATTGAACAACGCCGGCACCCTTTGCCCGGCAAGATTCTCCTCCTGCAGGTATTTCATGCGCAATCCGTAACCCAGTCGTGCGACCTTGTTCTGAAACTCATCTAGTTCAGTTGAGCTACCGGTGGCTGTCACCACGTTTGTAGGTGGACGCCCGCTGGCTGCCTCACGAACCTGCATGGTCAGTTGCTCCGTCATGGAGCTCAAAGCTGTTTCAAAACCACTCACATCCCCGGTTTTGATGGGATAGTAGAAATCACCAATGCCGCTGATGGTTGATAGTTCACGATACTGCTCCTCGGCAAAGCCGTGATTGCTGGCGCCCGCCGCGGTTCTGAGATGGAAGACTCCAATCGCAATATCATTCTCTTGGGCAATCTCCCTGAGCGAGGCTGAACCCAGTCCCGTGGCGGAGAGTGGATCATTTTCAATACGCGGACCCGCATCGCTGATCAGAATGATGTACTTCGCGTAATAACCAGTCCAGTCAATGGAGTTGATCGCCTCGCTGACACCGGCATAAGCGTCTTCATTGAAGCCGTCACTGGAGACCGTTGCCGGTTTCACTGCCGCAATTCGGGACAGAAATTCCGTGCCGCTGGTGCCATCGGCCAGGCTTGCATAGGTTCTGGTTACAAACTCGAGCTGCGGTACGGCCGTAATATTGTCGCGATAGGCCACCAGGCCGTAACTGACCTGATCCGCCAGCTTTGCTTCTTCGATGGACCGGTAGACACGCTGCATGATCTCGCGTGTCTTATCAATATAGGGTCCCATGGATATGGTGGAGTCGATAACGAAAACGATTCCTGTCCGGTAGGTATCGACCACCGCCTGAGAATCCTGTAACGGTACGGTGGCTACGTGCAAAAGCCGAGCCTGCTGCCCACCCACCAGGACGTCTTCGTGATCCAGTATTGGCACCAGGTAAAAGTCCTTGCGGATATCGATGTAACCCTCGGGCTGGATGGCCACCACGGGAGAATCCCCGCTGATACCCTGTCCGGCCTGATCGCGCAGTTTTGAATATGCAACTGAATCCCCACTGTCGATGAGGGTCTTCAGGGAAGAGCGATCACCAAACAATGGTACCCGGTTCTGTTCGGCGGAATCCCGAAAAGCAACGGTCAGTGTCTGATTCCAATCAACTGCCTGCTCCGCCGGTAACCAGCCTGCAACGGTTCCGGTGCTGTCTGTTCCAACCTGCAACCACTCACCATTGTTGTTGCTGCGCTGATAAACGTAAAAAGTCGAGAATGGGGAGACCTTCAGGTCGGTGGCAGAACTACCCCCTGGTAAAGTGTTCAGTTTCGCACCGGGTATGGCGATGACACGCTGATACAGTGCCGTCTTGCCTTCCTGCAGCAGGGGTCTGTTCACTTGCCCCCAGGCGACGCCAATCTGGGCGACAGCCGCCAGGAAGATGATTGAAAGTGTAAATCTTACAGAAATTGATTTGTTCATCATTTACTCCCATTGCAACAGAAGTTGCTCCGCAAGCGGGTCATTTTCAGCTTCCGCCTTGGCCCAGGCATGCAATTCGGACAGGCGCACCGCTGCCATTTGATTACCTGCGTCACGGGCGGCGCGATACCATTTATAGGCCTGGAAAGGATTGGGTTTGTCCATCAGTCCGGCCTCGGACGAAAAATGGTTCGGATCCTGCAAGCTGGCGAGTTCAAAGGCAGCCGGGCCGTGACCGCCACGGGCAGCAAAAAAGTAAAGCAATTGTGCATCAGCAAAATTTCCGGCCGCCTGGAATTCCTGCGCACGGTCGAAGGCCAGAGCGTAATCAATGGCTGCCGGATTCGCCCGAAGCTCGGCGATAATCTCGCGAGCAGTATCTCCGCGCTCCTCTTCTGTTTTTGCTGGTTCAACGGTTTCCAGAACCCTGGGAGGCGCAACATCTGGTCCTGGTTGCGGAACCTGCACTGTTTCGGTTTTGTCACGCAGCAGATAAATCCCGACACCCAAAACAAGCAGTACCAGGATGGCAATGCCGGCCAGCAATCGTCGATCTATTTGACCCGTGCAATTTGCGGGTCGTAAACCAGTAGAAGGAATCATAACGCTCTTCTCCCACCCACCCTCAGATAAACAAGAGATTTGCCGAACCAGCCCGGGTGGGCTTTAGGTTGGTAAGTGTATGTTACATCATTGATCAGGCACTCACGCAAGTAGAAAATAGCGTATCTTCAACCCTGTAACGATCACACGCTTCGGGGTTGACACTATACTAGCCCGACACATACCTATGGAGTATCGATTTGCGCACATCAGTCCGGATTGCATTAGTCATTATCATGGCTTTCGCTATTGTGTATACGCTGGCGGGATTCCTGCTGGCACCGTATCTGCTTAAACGCCAGATCATCGATGACCTCTCCAGGCATACCGGTGGCACTGTCACGCTCGGCCAGTTGAGTGTCAACCCGTTCCTGCTCAACACAGACCTGCGTCAACTCCGTATCGCCACTGAAGATCATCATCCAATATTCACCCTTGAGAGCATGCGGGTCCGTCTTGATATCGCAAGTCTTTGGCATCGTGGCTGGATCATCCGTGAAATGGTTTTTGACACACCCTATTTGCGGGTAGACGCATTGCCGGAAGGAATGGGGGAAGGTGATTCCTTTCCTCTCATCTCCATCTCCCGCCTGCAGGTCATGCGGGGACAATTACACTGGACAGACACCTCATCCGGGACTGCTGACGACGCCATGGTCGAGCTGACAGGCCTGGAATTTTCCCTGGAAAACCTGGGTGGCAAACCTTACAAACCAGGTCAGTTCACCCTCTCAGCCGAGGTCAATCGCTCCGGTTGGCTACGGTCAAGTGGCAGCTTAAGACTTTTCCCGGGCATGTTGGATACGACGCTTGAGCTGGGTGGGGTCAACCTGGCAGACCTCGACTCAGTCTTTGCGGTCGGCAGCGGTTCCGGTCAGCATCTCAAAATACTTTCTGCCCTGTTGTCGGGAAAGTTCAGAGTCTATTATGAACATGGACAGACGACCATCCGTGGTGGGGCCCAACTTGATCGGTTTGAGCTGGTGGATCGCTCAAGCGACGCTGCGATCTTTTCCGCCGCTAACGTACAAGCCACGGAATTGGCAATCCAGAGCACTCCCTTCAGGGCTTCGGTGGAGGGGCTTCAGTTAAATCAGCCACATATGAGACTGGCACGTGATGCTGACGGAACCCTGCGTACTGCCCACTGGTTAAAACCCTTATTTGACCAGACGAATCACCTCCAACCTTCCATCCCGCGGATCGAGATCCAGGAGGGTTTACTGGACCTGACCGATCAGAGCCTGACACCTACGTACCAGCTCAAAACTGACAAAATCGAAGGCATTATCACACGGCAGGACGGCGGCACGAAGGTGAGCATTGCGGGTCGTGTCCTGGGAGAGAGCACGAGTGTACTCAATGTTAACTGGTTGCCAACCGGTTCAGACGGTGATGGCCGCCTTGATATACGCATTGAAGACCTTGATGCCACGGTACTGTCACCGTACCTGGAAGCCGTTACCAGCCGCGGAATTGCCTCCGGTCAATTGGATATGCACTTTGATTACCAGAAAATTGATCAGCAATTTGAATTGAAAAACGAAATTTCAGCGCTGGCGTTCCAGCTTGATGAGATGCCCACCAGCCCGGTTACCCCTGGACTGCCTCCTCAACTGCCACTAGACCTGGCTGTTGCCCTGGTCAGGGACGGCAGCGACCGGATCAATTTTTCCATCCCCGTGCCAGCGGGTCGGGTTGAGGAGAATATGCAACTTGGGTATCTTCTCGGTGAAGGCCTCGTGAACCTGGTTAAAAACCTTACAAAGGCACCTTTTTACACGCTCGGTAAGCTGAACGGTATATCGCCACCGTTTCTCGAACGTATCGTGTTCAAGCCCGGCGACGCCGCGCTGCCGATGGCCGCCGAAAGTAACCTTGCTATTCTTGCGGCGGCACTTGTACAACGCCCAGGTCTTGGTCTGACAATTAGTGGACGTTTCGATACGGTTGTCGACCGGCAGGCCCTGGCCCGCAAGCAGGTCGGCTTGCACGTCGCCCTGGCCAGCAGTGCCGGGCCACCGGGACGAGAAGCACCAGGTTCGACCGACTTTAACGACAGCAAGGTGATCTCGGTGCTTGATGAATTTGCGGGTAAGCGGCTCAGCACGGCGGAACTGGAAGCGCTGCGTGCAAACCACCCGCAACGCGGAACGGCATTTTACGAGGCCGTGTTTGAGGCGCTGGTGAGAAACGAAGCTGTCTCCCGCACGAAGCTCAAAGCCTTAGCGCGGTACCGGGCACGGACCATTGTTGATCAGCTAAACGCAGCCGGTGTTGATCGCCAACGGCTGCAGATTGGAACAGACATTGAGACAGCACAGGCGCAAGCCCGGTTGGTGTATGTGGAACTGGAATTATGGGGTCATTCAATTGAACGACGGGTATGAGTGGGCTTTTGGTACTTTAAGTTTTAAGTGAATATAGCGTTTGTTTTACTTATATTTACTTATACTCGACATTGTTGCTTTTGAAACAACGAGGCCATTAACATTACCAGGGAGTACTTATGCTCAGCGTTGCAAATATCCTTATCGGTCTTATTGGCCTCATACATGTCTACATTTTGGTACTCGAGATGTTCCTCTGGGATAAGCCCATGGGCCTGCGGGCCTTTGGTCAAACACAGGCGGCAGCGACTGCCAGTAAAGTCCTGGCTGCCAATCAGGGGCTTTACAATGGCTTCCTGGCCGCTGGTCTATTCTGGGGCTTGAGTCTCGGTGATGCCGGTACTTCGGTGAAAGTGTTCTTTCTGTGTTGTGTGTTAACCGCCGGTATATTTGGTGCGGCAACCGCCAACCGAAAAATACTCTTTATTCAGGCGATTCCCGCCGCCATCGGGTTGTTGCTATTACTGTTGTCGTGAAGTCCATTGTAACCATTGTCGAAAAAGCCGGAATCAGGTAGTTCACGAGATCAATTTCTGTCAAAAACGAGACGAGTTAACACTTTCTTAATTTGCCCCGTCCCCTTTTTGACTCTTTCGGAAAATACTCACTTACCTGGATGACAATGAAAGCTCTGCATCAACAGCATTGTTACCGGAGATATACTGGTCCGACCCCTATACATCTATACATCGGCAAATGTGGACCAAACTGGCATGCAAATCAACACGGAGATGCATGGATCGAAGTATAGTGTAATGATCTTTTTTGTTTCTCATTATTGATTTATAGATCAAAATATATATATTGAGAAACATTAAGCCAGCTAAGAATCCAAAAATAACAACAGAAACTGCCCACCATTTACACGCCCTGGGGCGCACGTATCCGCGCACAACGGAAAAAACTGGAGCTCAACGCTACGGTGGCGGCCGAAGCTGCCGGTATGTCACGCATCACCTGGTACAGGATTGAAAAAGGTGAGCCGTCCTCCGCCTATACATTTTGAGCTACAATTTCCTCAAGGGATCGAAGACGGATGTTATTACCGTTTGTGTTTGACCGGCGAAAGGCCGACACTGGACGAGTACTCGCTGTTACTTTGCACGGCTGCCGGGTCTTCTGAAATACCCGCCCGATTAATAGAACATCTATGTAAATCCGAGAGAGTGACTTATGGAATTCGACGTTGGTCAGGCGCTTAATATCATTGCCAACATCGGCGTATTAGCCGGCATCATATTTGTGGCTGTGGAAATTCGGCAAAACAATCATTTACTTGAAGCACAAGCACGCTACAGCCTGAGGCAATATCGATCCGACATCGCCGATACAATCATGACTCCTCACATTTTGGAGGCAACGCACAAATATGCCGATGGTGAGAGCCTAACTCGGATGGACAAGAGCGCAGCAATGATGACAGCACTAAAAGTGATCGAGTTATGGGAGTGGCAGTACGGCGAGTATGCTGCAGGGATGCTTAGGCGCGAGACGCTACCGGTGGATTCCTGGCGGTTGTGGAACACGGCAAGGGACAGAGCCCCGTGCCAATTCAGGAATTTTGGGAGTTACGTAAGAGTGTGATGAACCCTATATTCGTACGTTTTTTTGAAGAAAATGTTATAAAAAATCAGCTATCGTAGGATATCTGGGGAGCGATACATGACTATATCTGTGATTGGAACAGGCGTTGGTCGCACAGGAACCTATTCGTTAAAGCTTGCCATTAATCAACTTGACTTAGGGCCATGTCATCACATGGATGAGGTTCTCTATAAGATGCCAGCACAGGTACCACTCTGGGCGGCGGCTGTATCTGGAGAGCCGGACTGGACGAAGATATTTGATGGGTACCAGAGTGCTGTAGATTGGCCCACTGCGTGTTTTTTTCGCGAATTGATCCAGCAATTCCCGTCAGCCAAATTCGTGTTAACGCAGCGCGATCCGGAGAAGTGGGCAGACAGTTTTGGCGCTACGATATACAAGTTACTTGCAGGCAGAGACCAGGCGCCACCAGAAATGCGCGACTGGCTCGAAATGGCCAACAACGTAATCACCAAGACTGGTTTTCCTGCCGGCCTTGATCGCGAAGGGTTAATCGATTCATTTATCGCACATAATGACGCGGTCAAAGAGGCAATTCCAGCCGCTCAATTGCTCTTATTTGAAGTCAAACAGGGCTGGGAGCCACTCTGCGACTTTTTGAGTGTACCGGTTCCGGCCGAGGCATTTCCGCGCACCAATCATCGCGAGGAATTTTGGGATCGCGTCAACGGCAATCTCTGAAAAAGCCGAGACACCCATCTCTAAAACAAAGTAAAAGCCGAGACATATATGGACGCCTCCCCTGAATCAAGCGTTGTTTCGCGCTTTTTTTGCTCTGTTGTTCTGCCTGCTTGGGTCGCCAGAGCAAACTAATAAGAGGCAAGAAAATTAAACACAGCCTGTATTAATTTGAATAAGATAAGCGTTGGATATCCAGTCTATCGCGATATGAAATAAGAAATGAGAATCGGAACACCCACTATCACTCGCCGCCAGGGCAGGCATGTACTATCAGCGCAGATAGCAACAGAGACCAGCGGCGTTAACTGCCCGGAATCACTCTGGTTTTCCACAGATTGTGAGGATTCGCCCTTTCAGCCTGACATGGCAGATGCATTTGTAGTAGGACTTATCGCCTCGGCAATGTATTTGGGTGAAGATATTCGGGTTGATGGAATGGTAAGCACCCGCCTGGCACATGGGCTTGATACCTACCAGGACATTCTCAACACCTGGTGGCCGGATACTTTCAAATGTGTTGATATTCATTACGAAAACCTGACCGACCGTCGACAGGATTTGAGGCCTGCGGGTGTAGCTTGCACCTTCTCAGGTGGTGTTGATTCCTTTCATACAGTATTGCAACTGCTACCCTCCAACATGAAATATCGTGATTTCAGCATTAGTCACGCCCTGATGATTAATGGTTTTGACCAACTGGTTGATCTAGAGCGACGGGGCCTTGCGCAAGCGGCGTTCAATACTTACCAGGCAGCCCTTGATCAGTGGGATGTGACTTTGCTGATGGTCGACACCAATGTGGGGACTTTCAGAAAAAGCATTTTGGGAAGACGGGAAATGGTGCTTTCCTACAGCAGTCCGTTAGCCGCCAGCGCGCACGCAATCGGAGCGAAATTTGGGAGGTTTGGAATATCAGGTCACGGTACTTATGCTTACGCTGATCTTCTGCCCTATGGCTCACATCCGGCACTCGATCACCACCTTAGCAGTGATCAATTACAGATCGTTCACGCTGGAACCAGTCATTCCCGGGCGAAAAAAATTGAAATGCTGGCCGATATCCCACACGTCCAGGAAAACTTGATGGTGTGTGCTAAAACACCCGTGTTTGATCAGCAAACCGGTCTACCGGTCAACTGCTGTGAATGTGAGAAATGTTTTCGTACCATGGTCGTACTTATGATTATTGGAAAGCTGGATAACTTTCCGACATTTTCAAAACGCCGCCCTCCGCTAACAACCTACCAGAACCCTAATCTTCTTAGCGCTATCCCTGAGGACTTTCTTGCTGATATGGTGGACCTGGCGCATCGACACGATCAGAAAGACTGGGGAGAGGTATTGGAAACAGCATTAGATAGACGCCTTGCCCTGAAAAGGAAGGCACAAAAAACATAACAATCACCGGGTAAAAGTTGCCGGTAGCCAAGCTGTCACCTTTACAGTCCACTTGAATAAAGCAGACAATAAAAGCCGAAAAAGCGGAACGTAAAAGCCGATACTAAAAGCCGAGACACCCATCTCTCATAAATTATCCTAAAAGAGTCAGCGCTATTTTGCCCTACTGACCACGTAGGGATCGCTCTACATTAAGCTCATGCCACAACCAAGAAATCGCTAAGTCTCGCTGGAAGACGCGCCCTATTACCATTGCATCTCCCGGTGTGTGCGGCGTGCCTTCCTGTGTGGTCAAGATAACCACACTGGTTTAGACTTCGACCACCGTCGTCAATGGATCGTGGAACGTATCAAACTGCTTTGTTCTGTATTTTCTGTTGATCTTTGCGCCTATGCGATCATGAGCAACCACTGTCACATAGTGAAACGGATAAATGTTGATGAGGTAAAACTATGGGTGGATGCCGAAGTTGCCACTCGCTTTCGGGCAACCATGGCAAGAACCTCAGAAACATCGGACTACACATCCAGTGATGAATGAACTCGCCATCAAGGCGAATGGAGACTTATACCGATGTTTAATATCTGAAGTATTCTGGAAATATAGTGTTTGTTTTATTTATACTCCGACATGGCCGCAATCCTCGCGAGGGAAAGGCATGGTCGAAGCAAGAGCTTTTCCATCGGCATGAGCGCCTACCTGTGGCCTCCGGTTGACGAGAATTGCACGGTTTTTTTAATGCTCATTTTGGCGCCGGCACGTATGTGCTGGCTTTAGATGAACAAGGAACACCATGACGAGCAACTCGGTAACCAAGAACCCTGACTACGAGGAATTATGGACATGAAACTCAAATTATACTGGTGCGCAATCGGCGCCCTGATATTCTCAGTAGCCGCCAGTAATGCGTGGGCGGTCGAAGCGTTATCTACCGAAGAACTCATCTCGCATTGTGCCGTCTACGAAGAAGACCCGGACGGGGAGGATGGAATTTTCTGCATTCGCTACATTCAGGGTTTCATCGACGGTGCCGTCGTTACCGATGAGCGCGTTGCCTATAATGTTGCCGATGAATATGGGCGAGATGAAACCCCTACGGAGCGGGCCATCCGCGCTCGCCTCGGTACGCGAATTGAACGCTTTGGCTCTTCCTACTACGCGGAATTCTGTCTTGGCGAACCGCTTCCGCTGGCCGTAGTTGCAAGGAAAGTTGTCAGCGATCTTGTGCAGCTCGAAAACCTGGAGGGGCGGGAGCTTGCTCGCGATGTCGTTTACGAAACCTTGCGCCGGGAGTATCCGTGCAAAACTAACGTCAGATGAACACACCATTCGTGCGCATGCTGATCCTGTTGCTGCTGTTGATCGCAGCCTGGGTGCTGTGGTCGGGCTACCTGAAACCACTGCTGCTGGGTCTGGGCGCTTTGTCCTGCGTGCTGACAGTCTGGATTGTGCGCCGCATGGGCTATTTTGACGATGAGATGTTCGCGTTTCATTACGACTGGCGTCTGCTGGGCTTCTGGGCGTGGCTCGCTGGCGAAGTGGTCAAGTCGAGTATCGAGGTTGCCCGGGTTGTTCTGCGTCGCAGGGTCGAGGTCGAACCGACGGTGGTGGATATCGACGGCAGCGGTCTGGGGCCGGTCGACCTGGCGCTACTCGGCAATTCGATCACGCTCACGCCCGGCACGCTGACGCTCGATGTCTACGAGGGCCGGCTGCGTGTCCATGCGTTGACGCGCGAAGGCGCCGCCGCCCTGGAAAGTGGCGAAATGCAGCGGCGTGTGGCCGGACTCAGGAGGCGCTGATCATGTATTACGTTGTAACCATTGCGACGCTCGTGACCATGGGTCTTGCGCTGATTCGCGCGGTGCTCGGTCCATCAGTTTATGATCGCGTGCTGGCCGTCAACATGATCGGCACGAAGACGGTGTTACTACTGTCCGTCATTGCTTTTCTGTATGGGCGCCCGGACTTTCTCGATCTCGCGCTCGCTTACGCACTGATTAACTTTATCGGCGTCCTGGCCGTGCTCGAGTTTTTCCGAAACCGTGCATTACGGCGCAGCACCGAGCGCGACGAGGGGACGTGATTCCGTGACCACACTACTCGACATCCTTAGCTGGGTGCTGCTGACCCTTGGCGGCTTGAGTGTCCTTATCGGCGGTATCGGCGCCCTGCGAATGCCCGATTTGTATACGCGCATGCATGCAGCGAGCGTTACGGACAGCATGGGCACTATCCTGGTGCTGCTCGGCATCATGCTGCAGGCTGGCTGGTCGCTGGCGACGATCAAGTTGATCGCCATCCTTCTTTTCCTGTTATTGACGAGCCCGACATCCTCGAATGCGCTTGCCAGTGCGGCGCTGCTTGCCGGGACACGTCCTTTCGATGACGCAGTTCAGGATGATGATGAGGGACAGGAATGATTGTTATCTTCGGAATTTTTCTGCTCACATTACTTGTGATCACTGCGATTGCGATCGTACGGACCGACAACCTGTTCGTTGCCGTGATGCTCATGGGCATCGCCAGTCTCCTCATCGCCAGCAACTTCTTCCTCCTCGATGCCGCGGATGTGGCACTGACCGAAGCGGCTGTCGGTGCGGGCATTTCCACGGTGCTTTTCCTGAGTGCACTGGCGCTGACGTCTGAACGCGAACGGGCGAAGTCGTCGAACAGGATACTCTCGTTCACGGTTGTTGCAGCAGCCGCGCTGATTCTCATTTACGCGACATTTGATAAGCCGCGCTTTGGGGACCCTGAGGCACCGGTGCAGACGCATGTCGCACCCTGGTACCTGGAAAAAACTCCAGAATATATCGATATCCCGAACGTCGTCACCGCCGTGCTCGGCAGCTTTCGCGGTTACGACACGCTGGGTGAAGTGTTCGTTGTATTTACGGCCGGTATCGGCGTTCTTTTTCTACTCGGCAGTGGCGTGCCATTAGGCTCACTGCCGCGGGAGAAGATCAACGAAGGGCTGCGCCATCACCTGATTCCAAGAGTCGTCGGGCGGGTGCTGATTCCGTTTATCCTGTTATTCGGCCTGTACGTGCAGTTCCATGGAGAGTATGGCCCGGGCGGTGGCTTTCAGGCCGGCGCAATCATCGCCGCGGCAATCATTCTGTTTGCTTTGCTGGAAGGTGAGCGGCGCGCCCTGTCGGTCTTGCCTGAGCGCGTCCTGCTCGGACTCGTGGCATTCGGTCCGCTCCTGTACGGCGCTGTCGGGGTTGCCGGAATTGTCCTGGGCGGTAACTTTCTCGACTATTCGGTGTTGTCTGCTGATCCCGTGAAGGGCCAGCAGTTGGGTATCCTGCTCATTGAAGCCGGTGTCGGCGTTACCGTAACCGGCGTGCTGCTGAGTATTTTCCATGCTTTCGCCGCGAGAGGTCGCTAACTCATGGAAATTCTGGGTCTCTATAACTACTGGGTATTCGCGATACTGCTGATGATCGGCTTCTATGCGGTCATCGCAAAGCGCAACCTGGTCAAGAAGCTGATCGGCCTGTCGCTTTTCCAGGCCGCTGTTTTCCTGCTTTACATCACGATGGGCAAGGTCGATGGCGGCACGGCACCGATCTTCTCCGGCACGGGCAATGCCATATTCTCGAATCCGCTGCCACAGGTGCTGATTCTCACCGCGATCGTTGTCGGTATTTCCACCACCGCCCTGGGCCTCGGTATTGTCGTACGCCTGAAGGAGGAATACGGCTCGATCGAGGAGCACGAAATCCAGGAGATCGACGAGCAGTGAATGCATTGGTTGATCATTTACCGGCACTTCAGGTTGTCGTGCCGATGCTCATGGCGCCGCTCGTCGTCCTGCTGAGGCCTCGCGGACTTGCCTGGGCGGCGTGCACAATGGCAAGCGTGCTCACGTTCGCGATTGCAATTCAGCTTGTGCAGGGCGTTCTCGCCGGCGGGTCGATGAGCTACCTGATGGGTTCGTGGCCAGCGCCGTACGGAATCGAGCTCAAGGTCGATGCGTTTAGCGCACTCCTGCTCCTGGTGGTCACGGGCGCCTCGGTATTTGCGCTGGTTGGCGGACGGGAAAGTCTGGACGGGCAAATCGAGGCGGGACGCCAGCCGTATTTTTACGCCGCATGGCTGCTGGCGCTAGCCGGGCTGTCTGGAATCGTGGTAGCCGCCGATGCGTTCAATATCTTCGTTTTCATGGAGATTTCGTCACTCGCGAGCTACGTTTTGATCGCCGGTGGTCCGGACCGGCGGGCTCTGCCTTCGGTGTTCAAGTACCTGATCATGGGCACGATCGGCGCAACGTTTTACCTCATCGGTGTCGGCCTCATCTACATGATGACCGGAACGCTCAACCTCGGCGACATGGAACTCCGGATACAGGCCGTTGCGGACCAGCGCCCCATCCTGGCAGCGGCCGGCTTCATTACCGTTGGCCTTGCCCTGAAGGCGGCGATATTCCCACTGCATGTCTGGCTGCCGAATTCTTACACTTACGCGCCACACATGGTGACTGCGTTCCTGGCGGCCTGTGCCACCAAGGTCTCGTTATACATTCTGTTGCGTTTCGATTTCTTTGTCTTCCAGGGAAACCTGGAGGGTCATGCTTTGCAGTTCACCTTTTACCTGATGCCTGTGGCCATCCTCGGCATTCTCGTCGGTTCGGCGGTAGCGATGTTCGAGAATAATATCAAGCGCCTGCTGGCGTTTTCCTCGATTGCGCAGATTGGCTACATGATTCTCGGCGCGAGTTTCGTCACCGTCGCCGGACTGACGGCGGGTATCGTGCATATCTTCAACCATGCACTGGCTAAAGGTGCGTTGTTCCTGGCCGTGGCATTGTTTGCTACGGTTGCGGCCGGTTTGCGGCTTGACGACCTGAAGGGTATTGCACGTCGCATGCCATGGACTTTCGGCGCCTTCGTCATTGCCGCCCTCAGCCTGATCGGAGTCCCGGGAACCGCCGGCTTCGTCAGTAAGTGGTACCTGATCACAGCGGCTATGGAACTTGGCACCTGGGGTTTGCCGCTGGTCGCCCTTATCCTCGTCAGTTCACTGATGGCGGTCGTTTACATCTGGCGGATCGTTGAAGCCGCATGTTTCGGGGAGGCGCCCTATGAACCAGCAGCACCCGCAAGTGTACCGCCACTGCTGGTGGTAACGCTGTGGCTGACCGCCGCCGCAAATATCTACTTCGGCCTGGTTCCCGAGTTGCCGCTAACACTGTCCGGTGATGCCGCGGCCGATCTTCTGGATCACCTGCCGTGAGTGCCGAATCGACCATTCTGTTCGCCCTGATACTGCCGCTTGCGGGTGCGGCCGTTATCGCATTGGCGGGTCGGATCAACGCGAACCTCCGCGAGACGGTAACACTTGTGACTGCCGGCAGTCTTGCAATGACGGTTTGGAGCCTGTTGCCGGCGGTCCTGGCCGGCGAGCGGCCCGGCGCGACGTTGATCGAATTGATGCCCGGCGTAGAAATCGCCTTCCGCGTCGAACCACTCGGCATGCTGTTTGCAGCCTTGGCTTCGGGTCTTTGGATTATCAATTCCGTCTATTCGATCGGCTACATGCGGGGTAACAAGGAGCAAAACCAGACGCGCTTCTACGTGATGTTCGCGGTGTCGCTCGCGGCGACGATGGGCGTTGCCTTTGCCGGCAACCTGATCACGCTGTTCCTGTTTTACGAGATGCTGACGCTCTCGACGTATCCACTGGTGGCGCACAAGGGTGATGAGAATACGGTGCGATCTGCGCGAGTTTATCTTGGCATACTGTTGGCAACATCCATTGGCCTGTTCCTGCCGGCAATCATCTGGACTTATTCGGTAGCGGGCGGCGGTGACTTCGTACCCGGGGGATTCCTCGCGGAGCATATCGAGGGCCCCGCGGTTGGTCTGTTGCTTGGGTTTTTCGTATTCGGCATCGGCAAGGCAGCAGTCATGCCCGTGCATCGCTGGTTGCCGGCCGCCATGGTCGCGCCGACACCCGTGAGCGCGTTGTTGCATGCCGTGGCGGTCGTCAAGGCGGGTGTATTTACGATCACCAAGGTCATCGTGTATGTCTTCGGTGTGGAGTTCCTGTTTGCGGAGCCAAGCAGCGGCTGGCTGCTCTATGCCGCCGCGTTCACGATCATCGCCGCGAGTGTCGTGGCGCTCCGGCAGCAGAACCTTAAACGTCTGCTGGCCTATTCGACCATCGCGCAACTGTCGTACGTCGTCATGGCCGCCGCCATACTCAAGCCCCTCGCTGAGATCGGTGCAGCGATCCACATGGTTGCGCATGCCTTTGGAAAAATCACTTTGTTCTTTGCAGCGGGGGCCATTTATGTCGCGTCGAAGAAGACCGAAATCAACCAACTCAAGGGCATCGGCAGGCGAATGCCGGTGACGATGACCGCGTTCACGATCGGCGCACTGAGCATGATCGGCGTGCCGCCAACCGGCGGTTTCGTCTCGAAATGGTACATACTCGCCGGCGCTTTCCAGGACGACAATTACGTCGCACTGGCAACTATCATCCTGAGCACGGTGCTGAATGCCGCTTACTTTCTGCCGATCATCTACATGGCGTGGTTCATGCGCGAGGATGAAGCACCCGGCAAGGAGCATGGTGAAGCGCCATGGCCGGCGGTGCTTGCGCTTGCGCTGACCGCGTTTCTGACGATTGCATTTTTCTTTTTTAATGGCGCGACACTCGAACTGGAGCGCCAGATTGTCGAGAATCTGTCATGAATGAATCGCAACAAACTGATCACTGGCTGGCGCGCCCCGCGACGATAAAACTCCTCTGGAGGATATTTATCGCCGTGCTCGTCGTGCTCGTCCTGGTACAGGCATTTATTTACATCAAGGGCTACTTTGGTGTTGATGGCTGGTTTGGATTCGGTGCCGTGTTCGGCTTCCTGTCCTGCCTGGCCATGGTACTGGTCGCCAAAGGGTTGGGCTTTGTGCTGAAACGGCCGGCTGACTATTACGATGAAGGGGAGCGTGATGTTTGAACTGATCCCTCCGGCAATTTTCATGATCGTGGCCGCGCTCCTGATCGGCCCGGCGCGTGGCCACCTGCGCACTGCGATCGTGCTGGCTGCACCGTTGATCACGCTGTGGTTCATCTGGCAGGTACCAAATGGTGTTGCCTACGATATTGCTTTCCTCGACTACCGCATTGAACCGCTCGAAGGGAGTGAAGTCCGGCGCCTGTTTGCAACCATCTTCGCTTTCATGGCATTCGTCGGCGGGCTATATGCCTACCGGCAGGCCAGGTGGTATGAACTGTCGTCGGCCTACGCCTACGCCGCAGGTGCAATTGGCGTCAGCTTTGCCGGTGACCTGATCACGTTGTTCCTGTATTGGGAGTTGATGGCGCTCTTCTCCACGGTCGTTGTCTGGTGCGGCGGAACGCCCGAGGCGAGGCGGGCGGGAGTTCGCTACGCGATCATGCATTTGCTTGGCGGTGTTATATTGAAGGTGGGTATCGAAGGTGTCGTCGTACATACCGGTTCGATCGACGTCCAGCCGATGCTGGCAACCAACTTTGACACCTGGATGATACTGACGGGAATCCTGATCAACGCGGCGGCGCCTCCGGTGTCGGCCTGGTTGGCCGATTCCTATCCGACCTCCAGCGCAACAGGCTCGGTGTTCCTGTCGGCTTTCACGACCAAGACCGCAGTCCTGGCACTGATACTGCTGTTCCCGGGTGAGCCCGTGCTGATCGGTATCGGCCTGTTCATGGTCATGTACGGCATAATCTACGCGCTGCTGGAAAACGACATCCGCCGGATTCTCGCTTACTCGATCGTCAACCAGGTGGGCTTCATGGTCGTTGCCATCGGTATCGGCACGCATATGGCGCTCAACGGCGCGGCCGCACACGCTTTCGCGCACATCATCTACAAGGCGCTGCTGTTCATGAGTGCCGGCGTTGTGGTCTACCGCACCGGGTTCAACCGCTGTACCGAGGTGGGCGGCCTGTTCCGGACGATGCCGCTGACGGCTATCTGCGGGATCATCGGCGCACTTGCGATTTCAGGGTTCCCGTTGACCTCGGGTTTCACGACCAAGACCATGATCTCGCAGGCCGCTGCCGACGAGAGTCTCGTTGTTGTCTACATGCTGCTGGCCGCTGCCTCAGCCGGCGTGTTCCTGCACGCCGGCATCAAATTCCCGTGGTTCGTGTTCTTCCAGCGTGACTCGGGGTTACGTCCAAAGGACGCACCGTGGAATATGGGCGCCGCCATGGTGATTTTCTCTGTGCTGTGTATTTTGCTCGGAGTCGCCCCCGAATTGCTCTATCGATTCCTGCCGTATCCGGTCGAGTATGAGGCGTATACACCCGGCAAGGTTCTTTTCTACCTGCAGTTGTTGATGTTTTCGGGCCTGGCATTCTTCCTGCTGCTGCCATTGATGAAACGGACCGAGACCATCAGCCTTGATACGGACTGGCTCTGGCGTATAGTACTATTCAAGTTGGCGGTTCGCTTGTTTCGGCTCGCATCTGCTGGCGGCAGCGCCGTTTCGGATACGGCCAGGACGACACTGTTTCAGCTGAGAAATATTGCGCAGCGGTATCTTGGCACCTCAAGGCATGAGCCAAGGCCGGGTGTGTTTACCCGCGCCTGGCCAATCGGAGTCACGGCGTTGTGGATTGCCGTGTTGCTGACAGCTTATGTTCTTGTTTATTACTTCTGATGACGGACATTGACGGAGCGGTAAGAATGACCCGGTAACCAGCTCACTACTGAACCGGGGCTATGTTAGGTGTCACCCACAATTCGATCTGTTTTACATATCGGGAAGGGGAATCGTTCAGTTCACCACTATTGCAGATAGACCCATCTCCGTCACTGTCATCAAACAAGTAACCTTCCATCTGTAACGACTCTAGCTCCAGGTTGGTTAAACGTGCGAATGCATTGGTCACGATTTCATCGATTGAATCAACAACTTCATCACCTGGCGGGTCACAGAAATATTTTGTTCTACCGCGTAGATTTTCAATGTCGGCTACTCCCCATATTTTCTTAATGAGCTCAACATCAATACCAGACGGTCCGGTTGGGAAGGCAAGAAAAGGCGGATTTTTGAGAGTGTATATCATGTTTATAAAATAACGCTTGGGGGAATTGAAATTGATCGACGCCATGGATTCGTCGACATTAACCAATTTACTGTAGTTGGCATTTGTAAAGACTTTTCGTGAAGCCTTTATTTCATGGAAAGTATCACACGGTATTTCAGCGGTGATGCTTTGATGATCACTGGTCACTATCGACCGTGGATTTTGAGTCTCTAACGTTATGTCACCTGACAGCTCTGAAGCATAAATCATATGTGCTGATACATTGCTGATACCATCAACACAGTTTGAGACTGTCGCGTCAAAATCTGCACGTCCATCGACAATGATTGCCGGTCGTCTTACGCCATGGGCCTCAATTGAGATCGGACCAATAAATGACTCCAGATCAGTCAAAACATAATCACCATCCATTATCGACTGATCATTGCTGTAGACATCGTTTACAGAATGGACAGCTGTCAACGAGGCATTGTCGCCAATGATGACAATCTGGTTACCGATAACGAGGGCGTTGTGCCCACCAAATAGAAGAGCCTGGTCGCGAAACACAAGGTCGGTTGTTGGTCGGAGATTCTGTTGTATCAGTGATTCAGCCAGGTATCTCGGTGGACGCACACCGGTTGCTCTTTCTACATCATCGGTTACATCATGAACGATTACAGAGTTGAATGAACTGACGATTGAACTCGAGATTGCTTCATTCACAACCGATGAAAACCATAGTCCGTTATCCACCTGTTGCCAGCGAAATGGCACTACAAGAGGGAGCTTCGAACGGTCTGAACCGTAGTGAGCGAAAATCAGACCACGGGATGATTCAAGATCATGGGGCATACAGAAGAGCAGGTCCAGGTGACCGGTAGAAAAATTACTACTGCTGCGTAATTCTGCTTCCCTGATGTCGTGTTCGACAACACCAGGTAACGCACCATCATATAGATAGACCTGGCTGATTGATTGTTTTTGCCAATCAATGTCGATCACTTCCTGGTAACGGTAGCGCATTTCTTCGTCATATGGCAGCCAGGCAATTTGCACAAGACTCAGGTTCGATGCCGGGTCTGGAATACCAATGTGTCCACCAATTGGAAAACCGGTTTTACCACAATAGATACGCAGCATGTGCGGGTGACAAGGCAACTAACAGTAATGCAAATATGATTGGCTTGAACATCTTTTTTCTCAATTTTAGTGGATGGAAATGATTATAAGAATTGTGTCCTGAATGGGAGCTTAACCAGATCCTGATTCATTCAATTTTAACCAATCGACACCATCTACTCTTCATAAATCGACCGCTAGTACATAAAAAAATCATTTAGATTTGAGAGCAATCCAACCACACATATTACAAACTCTTGCAATTGGTTCAGATACTCGCCGATATCACTTAGTGGTCGAGGCTGACGCTCTGATCGTTATGCATCATCCACGATTTACGACTTACCAAAAGGTGGGCGGCTATCAGCCATGAGTTTATCCAGGGTCTTCTGCGCTTGTTTTGGGTTGGCAATATCCCCGGCTTCCAGCATCTCGCACTCGTCTCTTACCATTTCATCAATAGTGACCGGATAGTACCTGCAGTCGTTGGGGCGGTCGTAATAGATGCGACAGATATACTTTTCCTGGTTGGGAAGTTTCCGTAGCCAGGGGCATCTCACCATCTGTTTTCCGGTGACGGGACTGATCCAGATTTTCCCGCCACTGACAAAGTTGGAGATTTTGGGCCTGTACGTTTCCCACCAGTCTATTTCATCGTCTTCAGCTGACAGTCCGCCGTCACCATAGTGTATGCAGCACTTGCCACACTGATTGCAGTCTTTCACTGTCTTACTGCCGACACCCTTTCAGAATCCGCGCTCATGACAATTCCGCCACGTAAGCGGAAATTCCCTCCAGCAACATCTGCACGGCTATGGCGATCAGCAGCATACCCATCAGTCGTTCGATCGCGATCAAACCGCGTTGGCCAAGGAAGCGCTTAAGACCAGTTGCGGATACCAGGATGACCGAGGAAACAAACCAGGCGGCGAGCAGGGCCAATAACCATTCGGTCATCCTGCCAGGTTCGTTGGTTGAAAGCAGCATGACCACGGCCATGGCAGAAGGCCCGGCTACCATGGGGATGGCCAGAGGGACGAGTAAGGGCTCACCCTGAATTTCATCCACTGCATGGGCAGAGCGAGCGACTGGAAAAACCATCTTCAAGGCGATCAGAAACAGAATAATCCCACCTGCAATACGTATGGAATGTTCGCTCAAGCCCAGAAATCCGAGTACCGCCTCACCCACGTAGAGAAAAGCAGCCAACACAAGCAGCGCAAGAAAGAGCTCGCGAACCAGTACCCGCGTGCGACGTTCAGGCGCAACCCTATCCAGAACAGAGAGGAACACCGGAATGTTTCCCAACGGGTCCATTACCAGGAAGAGCAGTGTTGCTGCCGAAATAATGTCCATGTTTGTTTCTCCTGATTACACGTACTTTTCAGGTTCTTGTCTGCTGACCATAGTTGCAGTCAACAACCAGGGGGTCAAACCTCAACGATTGATAGTCACTCCCGGCCGGTCCATCCAGGGCCGCGCACTACACGACCCGGTGTAGCACCGGTGTGCTCGCCATCTTTCAACACCTGTTTGCCGTTAACAAACACGTGCAGCATGCCGGTTGCGTACTGATGTGGTTCAACAAAAGTGGCGTGGTCCTGGATCGTTGCCGGATCAAAAACGACCACGTCTGCATAGAAACCGGTTTTCAACTGCCCGCGCCGGTCAATTTTCAGATTCATGCTCGGTAGTGTCGCCAGTTTCCGTATCGCTGCTTCCATTGGCAACAGCTTTTCATCACGCACATACTTCCCCAGCACACGGGCGAAACTGCCGTAAGCACGCGGGTGCGGGTTACGCTTCAGGAAAACACCCTCCGGCGCTACCGATGCCGCATCGGAATTGAAGCTGGCCCATGGCAGGGCGACGACCCTTCTGACCACGTCTTCAGACTGGCTGAAATATACCGTACCGATACGGCTATCGTCCTCGATGATCAGGTCCATGGCGGTGAACCGGGGGTCGGTGCCGCGTAGCTCTGCTACCTCGGCCAGGGTTTTACCTGTCAATGGTTTCAATGCATCTGATTTGAATCCTACCAGCAGGATGTTATCCGGCGTACCCGCGCCCAGGTACATGTTTTCCCAATCGGATGAGTTCTCAAGCATTTCCCGTGCGACCCTCTCACGAATGGCGGGGTCTTTCATGCGTTCCACGGAAGCGGCAAAACCACCTTCCTGAACCCACGGTGGAATGGAAGCGTTGAGCCCGGTGGAACCCGCCGGATAGGTGTAGACATCTGCCGTGATCTGCAGACCCTCGGCCCTTGCGTTTTCAACCTTCGCAACGGCCTGGTCAAACAGGTGCCAGTTGGGCTGACCGGACGCCTTGAAATGATAAATCTCGGCGCGAATTTTCGCTTCACGGGCGATGGTCAGTAGTTCGTCAATGGCTTCCAGCATATTGGCGCCTTCATCGCGCATATGTGAGATGTACATGCCGTCGTATTCGGCGGCTATTTCCGAAAGGGCGATCAGTTCATCGGTTTTGGCGAAGCTTCCGGGCGGGTAGATCAGCGACGAGGCGACACCCAGGGCGCCGTCTTCCATTGCCTGGCGGACCAGGGTGCGCATTTGTTCGAGTTCTTCTGCGGTAGGTTCACGATCCTCATGGCCGATGACATAGTTACGCGGGGTGGCAGCGCCAATAAATGAGGCCACATTGGGGGAGATACCGCGTCGCTCGAGAAACTCCAGGTACTCGGCAAGGCTTGTCCATTCGATATCGAAGCTGATATCCGATTGCGACTCGAGCATTTCCGCCTTCATCCTGTCGTTGAGCGGTCCCATGGATTCACCTTCACCCATGATCTCGAGGGTTACCCCCTGGCGGATATCACTTTGTGAACGTCCGTCTTCGATCAAAGACTCATTGGCCCAGGACATCATGTTGACAAAACCCGGTGCGACCGCGAGACCCTCGACATTAATCTCGAGTGCTGCGCTGGCCTCGCCGAGTTCACCTAACGCGGCGATCTTGTCGCCACTTAATGCCACGTCACCGGTATAGGGCTTCTCACCGCTGCCATCGTAAATCGTGCCACCACGGAGGATAACGTCGTATGACGCGGGCGGCGAACATGCCGGCAGCCAGCAGCAGAGGGCAGGAGAGCAGAATCAATAGGCTGATGCGGTTCAATGTAGTCATGGTTTCTCCTGTGAGAATGCGGGTAAATGACGGATTTGAATACCGGCAGTATATACACATCGATGATAAATCACGGCAGGTTTACGATAGTTATCGATATAGCATTGCCAATGAAAGGAAGGAACTTAGTATGTTATTACTGACAAGAGGCGTAGGGGATAAACTCACGATTGGGGAAAATATAACAATCACCGTGTTGGGTTTTCACGGAAATCAGATACGCATTGGTATTGATGCACCACGTGATGTACAGATAGATCGCGCGGAATGGCCGACCCGTGAAAGTACGGACAGTCATGTTGAATACCTGCAGGCATGTGGCTAGTCCCTGTCAGAATAAAAGGGGCCGGAGAGGAATAAGTAAAAATTGGGGCCGCGAGTAAAGTGCCAGAGTAAATCGGCTGGCCTGGCCCGACATATCTGGACCTTCAAGTATTGTTGATACCGGGTAGCTTCAGATGAACCCGGCGCACGGTGTCTGCTGGAAAGTCAGACTGACCCGCTTCAACGATCCAGATATCACCGCCCCTGTTGAGTGTATCAACAACAATGTTCGTAACCGCTTCCAGTGCTGTGTCGCGGTCGTTATGAGCATCAGACCAGTTGTTTCCAGAGCGCAATAGCGACGCCTTTGGGGTGCGGAACAAATTTACATTCAATAGACTGACGTCTATAGTCCGGTATCGCCGACTTACCTGGAGACTCGAATGTTTCGTACTTTTACCATTATGCTGATTTCGCTTGTCGTTTTGTTCAGCTACCCTAATGCACAGGCTGAAACCAGCGCCGGCCAAAAGGCGGTACTCGTCACCGGCGCCAGTTCCGGGCTGGGTCGCGCGATGACCGAGATGATGGCCGCAAAGGGGTATTTTGTTTACGCCGGGGCCCGCAAAGACAACGACATGCAGGAGCTCAATGCCATTGAGAACGTCCAGGCGGTACGACTGGATGTAACCAAACAAAATGAGATAGACGCTGCTGTGAAAACCATTACCGATGCCGGTCGCGGTCTCTATGGCCTGGTCAACAATGCCGGCGTGGCGGTGCTGATGCCGTTGGTTGAAATTGATGAAAAAGATTTTAATTTCCAGATGGATGTCAATGTGTATGGGCCCTACCGTGTGACCCGGGCATTTGCACCGCTCATTATTGAATCAAAAGGTCGTATCAGTACCATCGGCTCAATCGCGGGAACGCTGTCCAGCGCAACCTGGGGGCCCTACAGCATGAGCAAGCATGCGATGGAGGCCTTCAATGATGCGTTGGCCGATGAAATGAAACGCTTTGGTGTAAAGGTTAGCCTGATTGAGCCGGGTACCTACCAGTCAAAAATCGGAACAAGCGCGGTTAGCAGAATGAACCAGCGTGAGCAAAAGCTCGACGGTTCGGAGTTCAAGGCTGATATGGATGAAAGTGTTGAGTTTCTAACCACCACATTGGCACAGTCCGGTGATCCGAATGAAGTTGCAGAGACGGTCATGCAAGCCCTGTTTGATGAAAACCCAAAGCCCCGTTACATGATTGTTCCAAACCAGGAACAGGCGCAATGGACAATCAACCGGGCCATCGAGCGTGTGGTGGAGCAAAACAGCGACCAAAAGTACAGCTATGACCGTGAAGCACTAATTGAAATGCTGGATAAGGCGATGGCCACTCCCTCGCAGTAATCCCGGTGAGTGAGCCAGGCGGTCTAGTCTAATGATGGAGAGATGTTGGTTCTGGTAACCGGGACCAACCAGCGGTTGTTGACCAGGTCGATACCCCCGCCCATTTCTTCCTGCACCACGCGGTCGATAACAAACAGGCCTTTTTCCGCCATGGCCTGGAAGCTGTCCATACCCTCGTTTGGAAAATTTCCACGGGTTCTATGAATATTGAAGCGACTGGCGAATTTTCTGCCAAAGGCCTGCTCGATACCGTCTTTTCCATGCATGAAACCCAGCAAACCACCCCAGGTGGCGGCGGGGTTATCTGAATCCCAACCGGCCAACACGGCAATTTTGACGGTCTCCTTAAAGTCACCCCGGCCATAAAACAGGCTGACGAGGCTGGAAGCGAAATTGATACCGGAGGCAAAGCAACCATTGCAATAGAGGTTTCTGGAAGTGATGTCATAACCATCGAGTTGCCCCACCTGGTAGCGTTGGTAGATCTCATCCCGAGCCTGTTCCCACGGCACACCGGCTTGATGGCGGTTTCTGACGTAATCAAACATTCTTGCGGAATAGGAATCATCCGGTAGGTATTGCCGGGCCTTATCAGCCATCCACAGAACCTGGTTTTCCATCGGCAGATTGCGGTCAACCTTTGATGCCAGCGAATACATCACCACGTAAAATTCAGACACCCAGGCCGCGTTCTCACGCGCCGTGGTGTGGATCGGCAAGTAGGCCATCCTGAGTGCCACATCCGGTCGTGCGGGTGCAAACAGACCAAATATCTCGGTGGTGAGTTGTGCGTCGATCATGTCGTATTCGTTATTGTTGAGCGGGTCGGAGGTGTCCGGTGGCAGCAGGCCGTCGATACGCATCAGGTCATGGGCACGCTGGTTGGATACCCAGAGAAAGTTTTCCTTCTCACCCTCGTTATTCACGAATGGTGTGTTTTCATCGGAATAGATGTGCTTTAACCAGCCATCACGTATTTGCTCGCCGGTGAGCATGCTGGTCTGATTGGTCAGCAGCAGGTGTTGATACATGTACTCGATATCCGTGTCATCATCAGCACCCCACACACCACTTTCGTCTTCGAGCACCCAGTCGATGGTTGCTGACAGGTCACTGGGTTTTCCCTCGGCCCAGATGCTGGGCTCATCCGGCTGACCCCAGGAATCACGGGTGTAGAACTCACCATGTGGCCCCTCACCACCGATCTTATCCATCTCGGTCACCAAGCCGGTCCAGTTGGCGATGCACTGCCCCAGCCAGAAACCGTGGAGCTTGTTGAGATATTCCTCACGTGATATCACCAGGTCACTGGCGGCGGGGGAATAGGGCAGGTATTCCATTGATGGATTGGCTGGACCGGCTTGACTCAAAGCGTCACCCGGAGCCACCACCACGGGGTGAGGCTGCGCCTCATTTGACGACTGACTACACGCGGACAGGAACAGGGACGCCAGGACAGAAGTAATCAAGATTGCCGGATGAATCATAAGTGAACGCCATTGTTAATGGATTGACTGAGTTTATTTTACACCGGCAGTCATGTGACCGCCCCGGGACCTAAGGCCACTTAATCCCGGCAAAATCCTGTGCGACAAAAAGAATGCCTTTGGGCGCTTCGGGTTCCTCTTTGCCCAGCATCGCAGGTATGAGTGCACCCGGTAACACCGATGAAACGTCGTTAAAGGCACCCGGGCCACCCATATCAGTCCGGCACCAGCCGGGGTCGAGCATATTTGCAAGCACACCCGAGCCTTCCAGTTCAATCGCCAGGTCTCTCGTGTATTTATCCAGGGCCGCCTTGGTGATGCTGTAGGCGTCCAGCTTTGGTGTGTCCTTGATGCCGGAGCTTACATTGATGATGCGGCCAAAACCACGCGATACCATTTTGGGTGCAAAGTAGGCACATATTTGAATCACACTGAAAACATTCACTTGAAAACTTTTTTCGTAATCTGATTGGGGTGTCTCAAAAATAGGTGTTTCCGGGGTCATCAGCGCTGCATTGTTGTAAAGAATATCAATGCCTCCACTCAAGCTTTCAGCCTCGCTCACGAAAGCACTGATAGCATCCGGATCGTCCAGGAGACCTTCAACACTGTGGACCTGAATATCGCTGTCTTTTAACGATCACTTGGTTGCCGACTGATTGCCTTTACTTGAGGAATGCAGTACCAGGTTGACACCCAGATCCGCCAAGCCCAGCGCGATCTGCTGGCCAACACCCCGGCTGGCACCGGTTACAAGGGCCCATTTACCCCCAATATCTATCGTCATTTTCCTCTCCGTTTTGTGGAATGTTATGGCGTGACACGCCTGGTTTCATAAGGTGTCAATTGTATCTTGATTAGACCAAGCCTGGTTACAAAGCTCCCGAGGCGATCCAGGCAAAAAACAACAGCACCCCTATCAGCGCGGCCATGGTGAGCGGTTGGTTGCGGAAGGACTTTCCGACCCAGCTTGAACGACCATTGAGCAGCAGTAGCGCCAGTGCCAGGGCGGGAAAAAACCAGGCCCCGACCACGGCGTAAAACTTCTGAACCTCACCAAAACCCCGGAACAGGCCAGCCATCGGCAACAGTGCCATGGCAGCAAGGTAACCGCGGTAGGCTGGCGCCCGCGTATTCACTCTCGTTTCCCCTTTTGAAGTATCCCGTTCCGGCCCACGCAACAGTCCCCAAAGGTCAGCGAACAGATAGGGCACAGCCTGCCAGACACCGAGCAGGCTGCTGAACACGGCACCCGCGGCACCCACCAGAAAAATCCACCCGCCAGCCGGGCCCAGGCTTTCCACAAGTCGTTCCGACAGCGTCACGAGCAGTGTGGCACCGCGTCCATCGATCTCGATGGTGCTGCCGATGATAACCATGGCACAACCGAACAGGGCAGTGACAGCGTAGGCGACCGCCAGGTCGATGCGACAGGTACGCAGGTCATCCTTGCCTGTGCGTCCGGCCTCGCGAATCCAGTAGCCGTAACAAAGCACGGTCACCGTCCCGCCAATACCACCCATCAGGGCAACCGTCCAGGACAGGCCGCCTTCCTGCTCCGGGATCGAAGGCACGAACAAACCGTGAAGCACTTCGCCGGTGCCGGGCCACACGATGACCGCAGTCGCCATGACCGTGACGAACATGAAGCCAATACAGACCTGCATGATCTTGCTGAAAAGAGTGTAACCACCCCTAAGAACCAGTATGACCCCGATGAGGCTGGATAGAATACCGAACACAAGCTTGCCGTCCCGGGCATCCTCGAAAACCGGTATCAATGCGTGGAGTGTCACACCGCAGGCGCTCATCAGTGCCGAGGCAACAAAAAAAGTCCAGAACACCAGGTAAGCGAGGAAAAACCATCCGGTCAAGCGCCCAAAATGCCGCACAACCCCTTCGAGCAGCGTGGTTCCGGTGGCCAGTTGCCAGCGTGCGAGCCCTTCGTTGGCCACAAACTTCAGAAAGGCGCCTGCAAGGGCGGCCCACAGCACAGTCGTGCCGAGGCGGCTGCCGGCAAAACTGGCCGTGGCGAGGTCACCGGCGCCGATACCGGTTGCTGCAACCAGCAAACCGGGACCGATGATCGAGATAGCGCGTTTCATCAGTTTGTTTGTTCCTCGCTCGATGGTTGATTGTGAATCATTTTTTATCGGGTGTACGCCGACAGGGCCATATTGCCAGAAATTCTAAGCAAATTGGGGTCAGAGTGAAGTGCCAGAGTAGATGTTCCGGCACTTCACTCTGACCCCAGTTTTGACCCCAGTTTTGAAAAAGTATATTACAATCCCGTGACACGGAACGAGCGCAGTGCATGTCTGTTATCACCATCGTTTTTGTCATTTATCTGCTTATCCTGGTCGGTCTCGCGCTCTGGAGTCGGAGTCGAGCGAGACCCATACCTTGAGCGGCTATTTCATCGCCGGCAAGAAGCTACCACCATGGGTGGTGGCGTTCAGCACCAATGCGACCGGTGAAAGTGGCTGGCTGCTGTTGGGGCTTACCGGCATGGGTTATGCCGCCGGTGCGCAGGCCTTGTGGGTAGTTGCCGGGGAGGTGGTGGGCATTGCCCTGGCCTGGCTGTTGTTATCAAGACGCCTCAAGCGTTTGTCCGATGATACGGATTCCATCACGCTACCGGATGTTCTGGCCGCCCGTTTCAATGACAAGGCACAGCTGTCCTACGAAAACTGAGTGTGCTCATTATCCTGGTGATGGTCGGGGCCTATGTAGCCGCGCAGATGGTTGCTACCGGGAAGGCGTTCTCGGGGTTTACCGAACTCAGTTATTCTAGCGGTGTGCTGGTGGGTGCCACGGTCATCATCCTTTACACACTGGTCGGCGGCTACAAGGCCGTGGCCTGGACCGACCTGATCCAGGGGGTCCTGATGTTGCTGGGTCTGATCATTGTGCCCCTGATCGCGATCGATGCCGCCGGGGGCTGGGCTGCGGTAACCGCCAATCTCCACGAACAGGATCCGGGTCTTGTTGTCGCCCTGGGGTCCTGATGGAAAAAGTACACTAGCCCTGGTTGGTATCGTCAGTTTCCTGGCTGTTGGTCTGCCTTTTATGGGTGTCCCGCAACTGATGGTCCGCTTTATGTCGGCGCGTTCGGAAAAGAGCCTGGTACCGGCGATGGCAATCTCGGTGGTTGTCATCCTGTTGTTCGATCTTGGTGCGGTACTGACCGGTATGGCCGGCCGGGCTTTGTTCCCCGGTCTCGAAGATCCCGAGACCATCCTGCCGGTCATTTCCACCACGCTGCTGCATCCGGTGCTCGGAGGAATCATGATGGTGGTGGTACTGGCAGCGATCATGTCCACGGTGGACAGCCTGCTGATCCTGGCGTCATCTGCTGTGATTCGTGACTACTGGCAGAAAATTCGTGGTTCAGCACTGAGCGACCACGCGTTGGCCCAGCGGGGCAAGATCATAACTTTGGTTTTCGGCATTATCGGGGTGGCTTTCGCATTACACCAGACACCGCTAATCTTCTGGTTTGTGCTATTCGCCTGGTCTGGTCTCGGGGCTGCCTTCGGACCGGTTCTGATTTGTGCATTATGGTATCCCAAAACAAATCTCAACGGTGCAATCGCGGGTATGTTGGGCGGTTTTATCACCACGGTTGTTTGGGTGTTATGGCTAAAACCGTATTTTTATGACTTACTGGAAGTGATTCCCGGCTTTGTGGTCGGCTTGCTTCTAACCATCATCTTTAGCAATAGAAAAAAAGGAACGCCATGAAACGACGTAATTTCATCTCCCGGTCGGGTCTGCTCGGAACTGCTGCCGCATTGGCACCGATCGGTACACTTCAAGCCCACAACCATGCCGGACCGGTACAGGCGGACCTGATCATTAAGAATGCACGCATCTATACCATGGATGAGACACGCCCGCTGGCCGAAGCCGTGGCGATCCGTGGCGGGCCGAATCCTGGCAGTTGGAAGCAACCAGGAGATCGAGCCCTTGCAAGGTACCCAAACTAAAATCATCGATGGCCAAGGTACGACCGTTGCGCCCGGGTTTATCGACTCGCATAGTCACCCGGATGGCTCCAACGAGGTGACCGGGGCGGATGTCGACTTGCGCAGTATTGCGAAAATAAAGACAGCCATGCGCACCGAGGCGGCCGGAACGGCACCGGATCAATGGGTTATCGGTAACAAGTATGACGATACCAAGCTCAGCGAGGAACGACCGATCAATCGTTACGACCTGGACGAGGCCGTCCCCCTGCAGCCTGCCATCATCATTCATCGTGGTGGTCACACCGGTGTGATGAACTCGCGTGGGCTTGAATTCGTTGGTTTCAATAACACGACAGCGGATCCCGAAGGCGGGCATCTTGGCAGGAAAGACGGTGAACTGACCGGGTTTGTTGCTGAAAAATCACTTGAAATGATCTATGAATCAGAAGCCTGGCCGGAGATCACACGCGAGGTCCGCCAGCAGGGCGTGGCCCTGATGTCGCGCGCCATGGCGGCTGCAGGCATGACATCCACAACGGACTCATGGGGTACCACTGAAGGCTTCACTGCCTATCAGGACGCCCGCGCCGCCGGTGAACTACTGACCCGGGTGTGTTACATGCCGCACGGCACACAGCCCATTTACGAAGGCCTGAAAATGGCAGGCATTCGCAGTGGATTTGGTGATGAGTGGATTCGAATAGGCGCGGTCAAATACGGTGCCGACGGCTCGGCCAGCGAGCGCACCATGCGCATGAGTACACCGTTCAAGGGAAGACCGGATGACTACGGTATTTTGACCATGTCGCAGGAAGAAATCGATGCAGCGGTTGCCGACGCGGTCGCCAATGGTTACCGCATAGGCATCCACGCCAATGGTGACGTCACCATCGATATGGTGTTGAAGGCCTATGAAAACGCCCTAAAGGGGTGGCAGGGCCCGAACCCCAGGTTTCGCATCGAGCACTGTTCGCTGGTCAATCCGGACTTGCTGAAACGAATCAAGGCGACGGGCTCCATACCCACACCGTTTTATACCTATGCCCACTACCATGGAAATAAGTGGGTTGACTACGGACCTGAGAAAATGGAGTGGATGTTCGCACATAAGTCGTTCCTGGATTATGGCATCCCGGTAGCACCGGCCTCTGATTACACGCCGGGGCCTTTCGAGCCCCTGATGGCTATCCAGAGCACCAGTTGAAACTATTTGCAGCTGCTCCGACACCCACTTCTGCGGTAAAAGTATTCCACCGGTCCCCTACGGGTGTTCCAGTCTCATAACTCTCACCCTGTACAAAATCTTCTTCATATGTAAGTGCCAGTACCTGAGTTGGTAACAACACTACCAGTAAACTTACGATCCCAAATAAGCGCATGATTCAGAGTTCCTTGTTTTTAGTTATTGAGCGAAATGTCAACCAAGTCAGTTAACAATACCGCGTAGTATAATACATGATATGTCCCTGTTTGCAGTGGATGCTTTTAGCGCATATTCTTGAGAGAACCGGCGGACGTGGCCAAAAAGCTCGTTTCCAGATACCCATTTGACGTATCGGCGAGCAGCCTGCGAATGCGCAAGGTCTAGCAAACGCAACCATGATGCTGTTGATCTGCAGTTACCCTGACGAATTACAAACGCAGAACTCGAAGGTGCGGATGAAACAAATCACGAATACAACCGGGTGCGGGTCACGAGCGACCAATGTGACTGACCCCGCAATTCTGGGTGTCCTGACTTTTTCAGTTTTCGGGACTTTATCGATTGTCTGTAAACTTAAATGTAAAAGTGCCCCATTTGTAGGGTATCCTTCGGTCCTTATTATGTCAGTCAACCGATGTAATCGGGGCTGTGGGGAAAACTCAAACAGGGAAGTTTTATGAAATCGGATTATTTCAGAGTCAACCGTACACATCGGGTGATAATCGCCGCACTACTTGTTTTTTGTATTTCATTCGACGTCATTGCAAGCGTTCCTTCGGTGAAGGACGCGCAGATGGCCAACCTCATCGAAAAACTGACCAGTCGCCGCAGTGATGACCTCACCGTTGACACATCGCCTGCAGGTATTCTCTCCATTGACCTGAAGGAACGTTTTCAGCATGTCATGTTGGTACAAATGGTCAATGATGACCTGGCGTTGTCAGCCTGCGTGGATAACAACGAACAGGCTGATGCCTTTTTTGGTCGAAACCTTCGCACCGGCGCTACATTGTCACCGGCGGCACGTAAAGCGCATGACGAGATGATCGAAGCGGCACGTCTTCATGGCATGAGTCCACAAGAATATCAATATCTTGGGGACCTGATTGACCAGGCCCAGTCAGGAACAAATGTATCTGGCGGAGTTGGTACTAATTTTCAATTCATTTCGCTTGATGGTGTAGGTGAGGGCACAAATTCCACAGCTGCACCGCTATTGCCGGCACCCGGTAATGCGCCCGCTACGCTGGGAGAGCAGCGCACTAATTTGCTGTTCCAGGCCGGTCTTGTCTGGAGTAACGTTCTTGATAGTGAGATAACGTTCAAAGCCAGTGTCGACTTCAAGCCATTGGACTGTGTTGCTCCGACGCCAGGCGTCAGTGGTAGCGCAGTATTGGGAAGCGCGGGCTCCACGACCGTCCATGGTTTAAGTATCAACTCTGGTCCGACCACCCTGTATAACCAGGCTCTTACCAATAAACTGTTGGGTTATGATATTAACGAAGGTGAACCCGATATCAGGGTCAGCATCAATAGCGTAATCGATACTGGCTGCCTGGGGCCCGGCACCCGTTTTTATTATGGGATTGATAATCTGCAACCCGCGGGAACCATCAACCTGTTTCTGGTCATGCTGCATGAACTTGGCCATGGCCTGGGTTTTGCGAGCTTTACCAATGGCCAAACGGGTGAATTTCTTGCAGGCTTTCCAGATGTCTGGGCAGATTTTCTATTTGATCGCACTGTAAACAAGACCTGGCTCACGATGACCGATCTCGAGCGTCAAGCATCAGCTATCAACAATAATAACCTGCTCTGGGATGGTGAAAGCACACGTAATGCATCCGGCTTTTTATCTAGCGGGCGGGAGGCTGTGACCGGACGGGTAGAGATGTACACACCATCTACTTTTGAACTAGGTTCTTCAGTGTCTCATTTCAACACCCGGGCGACCCCCAACCTGTTGATGGAGCCCATTTTGACCCCGGGCTTGCCCCTGGATCTGGATTTGACCCGGCAAGCCATGCGCGATATCGGGTGGTTTCGGGACAGCAACCTGGATCGTGTAGCCGACATCGCGGCCAATGTATTACCGAATGGCGGTAACGTGCAATGGTTGACTGTGCAAAACATCACATGGACGACCACTGCTGGATTCAATCGCAATATTAGCATCGATCTTTCAGTTGATGGCGGCATGACTTATCCGGTTTCGATTGCGCAGAATATCAGCAACCTCGGCTTCTATCCCTGGACCGTTCCTGTTCTGCCAACGACACAGGCTCGCATCCGGATTCGGGAGTATGACTACCTTCCAGGCATGGGCCAATCCAGCGCCAATTTCACTATCAGTGGCAACTCTGCACCTGTGTTTGCCCCGGCAGCGCCCGTTTCCGCAAGCGCGGGAGGTTTAACGGGTAGCCCGGTCGTGCTGGGTGTAGCGACTGATGCGGAATCTTCTAACGGAAGTCTCACGGTTACTTCAATTTCCGGTGGCACCGCGACGGGAGTCACTGTGGGAAATATCAATAATCTAAGCGGGATCATCACGGGTACGGTGACAGCGGCATGTGTATCGGGTTCCGGGACAAAGCGCCTACAGGTCAGCGATGGCGATCTTTCAGGCAGTGGTGACTTGCAGGTCAATGTCACTCCAAACAGCGCACCATCCCTGGGCTACATCGTCGCGGCCGCAGATTTGAATTCCTCGACCATTCTCGCCCCACAACCCGCGCTAACAGATAACGGGTCAGTAGATGCAGTTGTCGTACAAAACAAGGGAAGCTATACCGGAGCGGCCACGGTTGATGGGGCTGGCAACGTGACCCTCTCCAATGCCCAACCGGTTGGCACGCACAACATAACCATCCGCGCCACCGATAATTGCGACGCGGTGAAGGACGCGTTGCTGATGTTTACTGTCGATGCAATAGCGCCTGACGCACCTGTGATTGGAGTGGCAGAAGCCGGTATCCGACAAGCCTCGGTGGTGTTTACACCCCCTGCGAGTGATGGCGGAGCTAGCATTAGCTCATATACTGCCACGGCCAGCCCTGGTGGTGCCACGGGTATGGGTGTGGCCTCACCCATCACTGTTACCGGCTTAAGCAGCGGTGAAACCTACACGTTTACCGTGACAGCGACCAATAGTGCCGGTACCGGACCTGCATCAGCGCCATCCAACCAGGTCGTACCATTGGCATTGCCGGATTTCATGTTCAATAGTGGCTTTGAGGATGAGCCCTGAGAAGGGCTCAACAGGGGGTTGAGGTCAGAGTAAAGCGCCAGGGTATTTGCCCGGGCGCTTTGCTCTGACCCCGGCTTTCTTAAACGTTATACGTTGTCGACACGGTGTCACCGCCGGTGCCGGTCCAGTTGGTGTGGAAATACTCGCCGGCCGGCTTATCAAGACGTTCATAGGTGTGTGCACCGAAATAATCGCGCTGGGCCTGCAGCAGGTTAGCGGGCAATACGGCGCTGCGGTAGCCATCATAATAGGCCAGGGCGGAACTGAAAGTGGGTACGGGAACACCGTGTGTTACGGCAGTGGCGACAACTTTCCGCCATGCAGACTGGCTGGATTCAATCGCATCTTTGAAATAGTGATCCAGCAGCAGATTCTGCAGGCCGGGGTTGTTGTCGTAGGCTTCCTTGATATTGCCGAGGAACTGGGCGCGAATGATGCAACCCCCACGCCACATCAGAGCAATATCGCCGTAATTCAAATCCCATTGATACTCCTCGGCAGCTGCGCGCATCAGTTGGTAGCCCTGCGCATACGAACAAATTTTCGAAGCAAAAAGGGCCTGTCGTAATTGCTCAAGGAAAGCCGTCTTGTCACCGCTGAACGATCAGCTCGGGGCCGGATAACTGTTCAGCCGCGATCAGCCTTTCATCCTTTATGGCGCTCAGGGCGCGTGCAAATACGGCTTCCACGATCGTCTGGGCAGGCACACCAAGATCCAGGGCAGTAAGTGAGGTCCAGCGGCCTGTGCCTTTCTGACCGGCTTTGTCCAGGATGACATCGACCATCGGAAGGCCTGTTTCATCATCGGTCTTGGCGAGAATATCACGGGTGATTTCGATCAGGTAACTGTCCAGTTCACCCTTATTCCATTCACCGAATACGGTCGATATTTCCTGGGGTTGCATACCCAGTACGTTGCGCATCAGGGCGTAGGCTTCACAGATCATCTGCATGTCACCGTACTCGATACCGTTGTGTACCATTTTCACAAAATGGCCGGCACCATCGTTACCCAGCCACTCACAACAGGGTGTTCCATCTTCAACTTTTGCCGCGATGGACTGGAATATCTCCTTTACATGCGGCCATGCGGCGGCGCTTCCACCGGGCATAATTGAAGGCCCCTTGAGAGCGCCTTCCTCGCCACCGGATACACCGGTTCCTATGTATAGCAGACCCTTGCTTTCCACATAAGCAGTGCGCCGTATGGTGTCTGGAAAGTGCGAATTGCCGCCATCGATGATGATATCGCCGTTCTCAAGATGCGGGATGACAGACTCGATAATGGCATCGACCGCTGCGCCGGCTTTTACCAGCATGAATACCTTGCGGGGTCGTTCCAGGTTGGCAACCAGTTCCTCGATACTGTGGCAGCCGACAATGTTTTTACCCTTGGCCCGTCCATCCATAAAGGCGTCAACTTTGCTGATGGTGCGGTTGAATACGGCTACCTTGAAATCATGGCTTTCCATGTTCAAAACAAGATTTTCGCCCATAACCGCGAGGCCGATTAAGCCGATATCACATTTCCTTTCTATTGAGTTCATTGTATTTCCAGTCTCTATGTCTCTTGGGCAATGGCTCATTGCCCGGTTTTAAGGTGGCGGGATCAGACCCCAAGCACAGCTTGCCACATCGATTGACGCCGGGCACCTCAAATATCTGCTAATGTACTGCCGTTACAGTCAATGGAGTTGTCAATGAGTGGCTCCATTATCCGGGTGTTAATCCCATACTGTATTTGTTGGCGTATAAGGACAGGTTTGATTACTAGCAGGTCGTTGCCCGAATAGGATGTAATGAAGATCATAATCGACAATAAGATACCCTATATCAAAGGGGTATTAGAGCCCTTTGCAGAAGTGGTGTACCTTCCTGGAAGTTCAACTACTGCTGATGTTGTTAAAGATGCCGATGCGTTGATAACAAGAACCCGTACCATTTGCAGCAGGGAGGTTTTGGAAGGATCACAAGTTAAATTTATCGCTACAGCCACCATTGGTTTCGACCACATCGATACAGATTATTGCAAAGCCGCAGGAATTGAATGGAGCAATGCCCCGGGCTGTAATGCGGAAAGTGTAAACCAGTATATTGCCTCTGCCCTGTGCTCCTATTCAAGACGGCATGGGTATACTTTAAAAGACAAGACCATCGGAATCGTAGGTGTCGGCCAGGTGGGCTCAAGGGTTGCAAAAACCTGTGAAATCCTGGGCATGAAGGTTCTTCTGAATGATCCCCCCAGGCAGAGAAAGGAAGGCTCCTCAGAGTTTGTTTCGTTGAAGACAATCCAGGAACAGGCGGACATTATCACTTTTCATGTACCACTTAACATGGAAGGCGCTGACCGTACTTATCACATGGTGAATACGGAGTTTCTCCACGGTTTGAAAAAGAAAGCGCTGCTCATCAACACCAGCCGGGGAGAAGTGTTCGAATCGAAGGCGGTTTATGACGCGAAACTGTCAGGTGCTCTTGAAGGAATCATTATCGACTGCTGGGAAAACGAACCTGAACTGGATCTGGATTTGTTGAAGCTGACGGATTATGGCACGTCCCATATTGCCGGCTATTCAAAAGACGGCAAAGCCAAGGGTACAAAAATGAGTGTCCGGGCCATCAGCAGGTTTTTTGGCCTGGGCATTGATGCATGGGAACCTTCTGACGTTGAGCCCCCCTCGAATCCCATAATTGAGCTGGACGGAAGCAAACAGAACGAAGAAATGATACTGGCGGATGCAATTCTTTCGACCTATGAGATTGAAAGAGACGACCAGGCGCTGCGTGATAACCCGCCGTTATTCGAGCAATTGAGGGGTGATTATCCGGTCAGAAGGGAGTTTGGTTCCTATGCCGTCAAAGCCAAAAATATTGATGCTGAAGTGATGGAGAAACTCCGGCAATTAGGGTTTAAATGTAACAGCTTTAAATGAAATAGCCGGTATCCGATCTGACCGCAATCGCGGGCTTTCGTCAAACAAAATGACTGCTCTGCAGCTGATAGCGAATCATCACTCCCTGTGGGTGCAGATGGAAGAAAACGGCCAGAAGCGGACCCCGTCATATTGAAAGAGCCGCCAGTGATTGACGGCCCTTTGTATTTCACAGTTTATGGCGTACAGACCACCCCAAACAGCGAGATCGGCCCGAAGAAAGAGATTGGCTTGCCAGGTGATGGTGGTAGCTTTGTGTGGTACACCATGCGACCGATGGCGTTCTCGTATTTTCCTGTTCCAGCTTTCACGGTCAATAGCTCGGTGTAAACGTCAGTGTCGAGGTCATACGTAATATGGGATAACGTGTAAATGTCACCATGTCGTGTCGAGATGCGTTCTTCGCCCACGCCTAAAACCATGTTATCCCCGGTGCCGAATGGATCAAGGACTTCGTCGGCCCAGTTAGAGAAATAGGTTATTTCACCGTTGGGCGTGCCTGTCAGGCTTCCCAATACACAGTAGTCAAAGCCATCGCAGTTCTCAGGCCCTTCAAGATAGCCTGTCACGTACGCGACAGCGTTGACGGGGTTGCACTGATAGTCACCAATTTTTGCCGCATTGGCCATCGGAAAAACTAACAACATAGCGAGTAATATCAAAAAGTGTTTCATGAATTTTCTCCGCTCTAACTAAACAGCTAAATGATTTATAGAAATGACTGCGGTCATGGCCGCTATCGGATCGGGAGGTTATTGGATTCTTATTTGCAGACTTATTTGAATAATCTGGCGAAGGAATAGTGGAAGACACCGCATCTTTAAGTATAGGTTATGGAGTGAGCAAATGACGGAGTGAGTCTCAACTGCATCTGGTGTGCTGTGGGGGGGTATTAATCCAACCGAAGAATCATATGAAGTTCCGGTATTGGCCGGAACCGTTTATTCGTGTTGCTGAAATTTGGGCTTGGCGAAAGGCTGCTTTGTGATTACTAAGCGGCCATAAGCCTTACGTAATTCTCAGCGATGTGAATAACGGGACCCGGCCAGTAGCTGCCCGTCGATGTGACCTCGACTATTTACAATTCAGCGGTTTTTTGCATTTTCAGACAAGAGGAGTACGCTTAACCCAATAATGGGTGTTAAGAGGTCGACTCTTGTCCTTTCTCAATGAACTCAAACGCCGTAACGTCCTTCGTGTTGGGGCTGCCTACGTTGTCGGTTCATGGCTGTTGATCCAGGTCGCTGAGACCATCTTTCCGTTGTTTGGTTATGGCGACACACCCGCCCGTCTGGTCGTCATAGTACTGGCTATCGCTTTCATACCGAGCCTGGTTTTCTCCTGGGTGTTCGAGATCACACCAGAGGGGTTGAGAAGAGATGCGGATGTTGACCGTGACCACTCAATAACCCAAGTCACTGGTAAGAAACTGGACCGCATCATCCTGGTTGTGCTGGCATTGGCCCTGGCTTACTTCGCTTTCGACAAGTTCGTGCTGGAGCCGACAAGGGTCGCTGAAATCGTCGAGGAGACGGCCCAACAGGCACGCTCAGATGCACTGGTGGAATCCTATGGTGAAAAATCCATCGCGGTATTGCCATTTGTCAACATGAGTGCCGATCCGGATCAGGAGTATTTCTCCGATGGAATCTCGGAAGAACTGCTTAATCTGTTGGCCAAAATACCTGAGCTACGCGTAATTTCGCGCTCCTCGGCGTTTTCCTTCAAAGGCAAAGAAATCGACATCCCGGTGGTGGCAGAGAAGTTGAACGTCGCGCACATTCTGGAAGGCTCAGTCAGGAAGTCCGGCAACCGAGTGCGCATCACCGCGCAGTTGATTGAGGCGCGGTCCGACACCCACCTATGGTCGGAGACCTATGACCGCCAACTGGATGACATCTTTGCCATTCAGGACGAGGTTGCCACGGCCATCAGTCGGGCTCTCAAATTGGAACTCGCCTTTGTTGAAGAGCCAGCAGTCCGGTCCAGGGCTATTGAAATGGTAGGAACAGCAGCTTATGACACTTATCTTCAAGGTCGATTTCTGGCCCAAGGCTCTACCGCGGACGAGATCGATGTTGGGCTCACGCACCTCCGCGAGGCAACTCGACTTGATCCATCGTTTGCCTTGGCGTATGCAGGAATCGCTGACGCGATGATCGTAAAGGCATTCTTCTCGACGTCGCCTTCCACCGAGATCGTCGGGGAAGCTAGAACCGCCGCTCAATCCGCCATAGCCTTGAATCCAGATCTTGCCGAAGCCTATTCGGCTTTGGCGTCGATACGAATGTTTTTTGACTTTGATTGGTCGGGCTCGGAGGATGCCTTCATTAAAGCGACCTCGCTTGGTCCTACCAGTTCGACTGCGTACTATCGCTATGCCAACTTGCTGACAGGGCTTGCTCGTTTCGACGAGGCCGTGCGGATGGCAGAACGAGCTGTGGAAATAGATCCTATCGGCATCGGAGCTTTGCATGCCCTTGGTTTTGCAAAGCTAATCGGGGGAGACTTCGAGGGGGCCTTAGCGGCGTTTGACAACGCCATCGAGGTCCGCCCTGACTGGACCTGGGGGTACGTCAAAAAGAGTCTCGCCCACGCGCTCAATGGGCAAGACACTAAAGCTCTCGCTCTTGCCGAGAAGACGGAGAAACTGACGGGCGGATGGGGCTCCGCATTCTTGCAAAGTTGGCTTGCCTGGGTCTATTCAGTCACTGACCAAGACGAACTCTTGCAGCGTGTTGTAGAAAGAATCAACCGGGGTATTGAGGAAAATCGAATCGAAGACCCGTTTGGCGTTGCTTTGACTTACCTTGCTAATGGAGATCTCTCGATGGCCCTCGACTGGATGGAGAGAACAGTCAATGAGCGGTCTCCCAACGCATTGTTCTGGGATGTCGGTACTGCCGATTACCTGAAATTGGCGCCCGTCGGCTTTCGCGAAGACCCCCGGTTTTTAGAGGCTCTCCGAAGGATAGATCTCCCGGAACACTAACGCTCTGGACGCTGTTGGCCGGTACTTGCTATACGCCACCACCTGAGTCGAAGTGCCGGTGCTGACCACTAAGCGGCCATACACCAGGTGTGATTTTCCGTGATCCTTATAGCTGGAGTCGGCCATTTACAGATATCCAGAATGCTTTGGACTAAACTAAGTTCAATTGCTGTTTATGATCCGAAGCGGACATGTGGAGATCGAGATGACGAATGATCGTGCCCGGGCATCGGGTCTTGTGGGCCGCTTCCTCGGAAGCTGGAGATTGGCGTTCGGCGAGCTCGTCATTGTCGCCCTCGGCGTCTTGATCGCTCTTTGGGCAGATCAGGCGATACAGGCTCGACAAGAGGTCGCCTTGGCGACCAGTTACCTCGAGGGTCTTCAGACAGATATTCGTGCGGACATCAGCGCCCTGCGATTCAGCAGCAACCAGGCACGAAACCGGCTCGCAATCACCAGGCAGGTGGATGACTGGTTGCACGACTTGGACGCCGCGCCTGATCCTGATTCGCTCGTCATGAATGCACATTACGCTGGCGTCACGTTCTTTCCCACGATATCGAGGTTCACAATCGAGGAGCTGAAATCAACCGGAGACCTCCGTCTCTTGAGGAACCAGGCGCTGAAGCGGCAGATTGCCGACTACTACAATCAGATCGGGTTGCAGATAGAGCAGTGGATTGCCTGGAGTGACGAGGGGAATATAGAGACCTACTTCCGTGAATTGGCCTTCGTTGTAGATCCCGAATTCCGGATTCGGGCAGGCACAATCGACCCTGCGCTTTTGCAACGGTTCCTGAAGTCGGCCGGCGAAGGGGTTCCCTCTTCAATTACCGAGCTACAGCAATCAACGCTGGAGATCGGAGCCACCCGCGCCGATGCAGACCGGATACTCAGTCGGATGCGAACCCGGCCAAACTTTGAAGGCTATCTCCGCGACGGCATGTATTGGGCTCACCTGTCAACTCAACTGCTGGACGGCGTAGTGCTCTCTGCCGAAGAACTGGACGCTGCGATTGCGCAGGAACTCGAAGAACTCCGGCGATAGCACATTCTCTATCCAGCAGAGACCATCGTCGTGGCCGCTTTTGGCGGAGTCCCGACATGCTCTATATCGAAATTTGTAGTTGGTGAACGTCAGCTTTGCGGTTAGATCCGGGCTCGAGTTCCACACGTGTAACCAGGGCAGAGAGCAGTCAATGAGTCAATCGGAATCGACACTACAATCAGATTTACGCTGATCCGATTTAATGGGCCTCAATTATTTCACTACGAAAATCCATGAATTACGATAGACTTCTCCGGTGACCCCGTTAACTCAGGAATTTGTCGACAGTTGCCCCGTTGAGAACGGATTTCGTATGCGCGGCCTCGAAATGACACGGCTGGAAGTATTTATCGATGCCGCATTTGCTTTCGCGGTCACCATGCTGGTGATCTCATTCGACAACATTCCCCGCTCTTACGATGAGGTCATGCTGGCGATTAAGAGCATTCCCGCCTTTATTTTCGCGGTGGCGCAATTGGTGTGGATCTGGCATACGCATAATACGTGGAGCCGGCGCTTTGGGCTTGATACTGCCTACACGGTGTTTATCAGCACTGCCTTGCTTATCGTGGTTCTGATTTACGTTTACCCGATGCGGATAATGGCGGGTGGCATGTTCGCCTGGATCACCAACGACTACCTGCCATCGAACTTCACATCCATAACGCTGGATGAATTGCGCCATATGTTCATATTTCTTGGGCTTGGCTTTATCGCTTTGAGCCTGGTGTTCGTGCAGATGTACCGCGCAATCGGGGGACAGTTTACCTAATTTGTTTTCGGTACCAGGGGACAGGTAACCAGTGCGGTAATTAAGTAAACTGTCCCCGGATCCCACTTTAATCTTCCGCAAAGGTAGTTGGTTATCGAGCGATCAACTCACCTGAACTTACGGCCAGATAGCCACCCACAGCACCAAGGATATTGAGAGTGCAATGAATAATGATCCCCAGAAAAACGTTCTGCTTTTTCCAGACCACATAACTGATAACGATACCGACACCTATGATTCCCAGATAATTATGCGGTTGCCAGAAGTGGTATAGCCCAAATAGTAAACCGTTGAAAAGCGGCGCCCATTGCTTCAGGCTGGCCATTCTTGGGAGCAGATATCCGCGAAAAAACAGTTCCTCCATAACCGGGCCGATGATCCCGTCAATCAGTATTCCAGCGAGAAAAATACTGGTGATCAGCGATACGTCAGTACTGCCAAAGGTCGGGTTGAAATACCATTCCGGCAACCAATCAAAGACTGCCTCGCGCATGTATAGACCAGCTGGGTACAGAGGTATATAGATTAAAAAGCAAGCGACAATACCTATTAAGGACCACGTTATGTATTGTTTAGCGGAGAGGCGGGAGGTAAACCCAATAACGTTTCTGAAACTGAACTGGCCATTAAGTCGATGTCCGTGAAATGCCAGGTGCAAAAGCATGACTGGGGGAAGAATCAGCAACTCGACCATAAGCAAACCCGCTATTCCAGGGAACCCACGATCAATCAAAAAGGTTGAGAAAAGAATGTAAAAGATCAGGATCACAAGGCCTGGATAGAAATGATAAAGCAGCTGTCTTGCGACACCGATTTGATCATTGTGTATGTCGAATGGCGAGTTCATGGCATCAGATTCTAGCCCATTTATGATATTTCGCGAATATCGTCGTTGATTAGTCGGGTTTGTTGTGTTGAAAAGTCGGCTATTGGCCGACTCCGGAAGTCCATATCGCCGCAAACCATTCCTGGCAGATGGCTGCTAACTGGCCAATAGTCGACGCTCGCTCCACGTGAATGAGTAGAGCAGAAACCGACCATCGACTTGACATGAATCACAATGCTTGATCAGGTTGCCTGTATATACTTTTCACTCTGATAGGTGCACTCTGTAACCTCGGATGATAAGAATCCGGAATTGGCAAAGTGATGGAATTGGAAGGGTAGAAAACTCTAAATGGACCTGCAATCTTTTGCAAACATAGGTGAAATCGTCGGCGCCGCTGCTGTAGTCCTTTCTCTAATCTATCTTGCAGTTCAAGTACGCCAGAACACACAAGCCCAGCGAACGGAGAACTACTCACGAGCTCTGGAACGTTTAGCGGGGATGCAATCTATGTTGAGTCAAGATGGCGAGATTGCAGGTATCTTTTCAAAAGGGGTCACGGATACGTCGAAACTCACTCCTACAGAGAGAGTTCGATTCACTTGGTCGATGTATGAACTCTTCGGTGCATTTGAGTTTATGTTTCTTGCGTCAAGAACCGATGCAATACCCGAAGAGGTCTGGAGACGCTGGTCGTCGGCAGTAGCCTGGTGGCTGACATTTCCCGGCATACAGACATGGTGGAACGCACGGCCAATACCTTTTACGGACAGTTTCACGGAGTTCGTGGAATCTTTGCTTAAAGACAACCCGACAGATGCAGAATCAACCCAGCGATACCAGGAGTTTATTGCATCGGGAAAATCCCAAATCTAGGTCGTGAGCCTGTGTCGCAAACAGCAGAATCACCGGTCGCAAGCAGCCAGTCGAGTGATAAGATGTTGCATTGACCGATTGAATCCGCAACCCAAAGGAGACATTGCCATAATTTCTCTTTCACTAAGTGATTCTGCTTCAAATGCCTAATCAAGAAACACATTCACGCTTCAAATGGCCGATAGCAACAGAGCGGATGATCGCGGCGCCTGCGCAAAAAGTGTGGGACGCAATATCGATGCCTGGAAACCTCGAGTTGTGTCATCCGTATTGTGCGAGTAACCCCGTCCACGCCTGGCCGGGACCGGATTCGCGGGATGAGGTGCATTATCTCAGTGGCTGGGTGTACGAGCGTCGATTTCTTCGTTGGTATGATGGCACCGGCTACGATCTTGAGATCGGCAGACGCGGTGGCGGCAAATCATCCGCATCTTGGAGAATCACTCCAGTCGATGAAGACAGCTGCATTCTGAGAATCATGGTATATCCGAACACGCTACAGAGCTGGCCGACGGTCGTTCGCTGGATCCCGTATGTGCTTCGCCTTCGACCGATGCTCAAGAAATACCAGGAATCTGTGATCAGAGGAGTTGAGTGGTATGTAGTGCGCGGTGAGTCAGTGCCACGCAATCAATTTGGCCACCATCCCTGGTTTTCCGCGTCGTAACCATTGACTGGATGAACGTCAGTCTATGTCCGCTTGCAGGCAAGCGCTTCGGGTAGTCGAACGTCTCTTGTAGGCCGGTTTCTGCCTTGGTTGCTCTCTTGGAGATTGAGTCTGGTTCTAGCCGGACAGCAGACGTTCACAAAGTATGAACTTCGCAGGTGAAAACAGTCGAAATCGGCCAAAAGCCGACGTTGCGAGCCCTGGGGCAAGTAGCTAAATGTATCCGGCCCCTTTATCGTAATCGCAAACACCCGCTTGAGGCGCTGCACCCAGCTCATGGGTGCCAGCGGCTTGTCGGCATCCACCCGACCCCGTGCGCGCTGCGGCACGATTCGGACCCGGTGGGTCCTGCGTTTCACCCCCCCCTGTTACGAGTTATTGATTCGCTTCAGTCACCTTGAACCGTCAGGGTGCGATGTCGGCGCAGACCACCGACCAAAGGATTTCAAGCGGTTCCTGGCCGGTATTGAGGCCGCCAAATTTCCAGGACGTCGAATCGCCGGAATCGACCTCGAAGATCTCCAGGTTGAACGGCACGGGCGGCACCGGGCTGGGTTGCGTCAGGTTGAATCCTCCCGACAACGCCACGTCGCCCGGGTCGCAGGAAACCCTGCCGCTGACGATCTCAGATGGCTGCACGGTGACCACGTCGCGTCGCGAGTAGACGCCCAACAGACCTGAGGGTCCCTGTGGGCCCGCGGGGCCCGTTGCGCCCAACGTGAACTCGAAGGCATCGAATTGCAGGCGTGACGGCCCGGTTTCGACCGTGAGCATGTAGTTGCCATCCGGCATCAACGGGTCGATCAACTGCGCTTCAATGGTGGTGCCGGTAAAACTGACCGGGCTTTGCCCAACCCCGGCAATGCGAACCATCGGTTGCTGCGGCAGGTTGTTGTCAAAGTTAACGCCTTCGATCGTCAAGTTGGGGCCGTCCACAAACACCTTGTCGATCACCAACTGCGCGTAGATCTGGGCATCGAGTGGGCCTGCTTCCAGCGGTCTGTCTTCGAGAACCCGGTGCAGCGTGAATTCGAACGCATCGAACTGCAGGCGTGACGGCCCGGTTTCGACCGTGAGCAGGTGGCTGCCTTCGGGCAGAAGCGGATCGGTCAACTGCGCTTCAATGGTGGTGCCGGTAAAACTGAACGGGATTTGCCCAACCCCGGCAATGCGAACCATCGGTTGCTGCGGCAGGTTGTTGTCAAAGTGCACGCCCTCGATCAGCAGCTTGGAGCCGTCCACGATCACCTGGTGGACCACCAGCTGCGCGTAGATCTGTGCATCGAGGGAGCCACCTTCCAGCGGCCGGTCCTCGTAATCCCGGTGCAGCGTGAACTCGAACGCATCGAACTGCAGGCGCGATGACCCGGATTCGACCGTCAGCAGGTGGCTGCCATCCGGCAAAAACGGATCAATCAGGACCATATCAATGCTGTTGGCCGTGTGGCTCATGACGGCTTGCTGAACCCCGCCAATGCGCACCACGGGTGCGTTGCTGCCAAAGTTCACGCCTTCGATCAACAGCGTGGAACCGTCCACTTGAACCTCGTACACGATCAACTGACTGAAGGCATCGCGGTCTTCTTTCTCGAGGTCGGAGACATCCCCCGGTGGTCCTGGTGGCCCCGTTGGTCCGGTCGGACCCGGCTCGCCTTGGGGTCCCGGGGGCCCCTGGGGACCCGTATCACCGGTCGGGCCAGGTGGGCCGGCCGGTCCTTCAGCGCCCTGTTCTCCTTGCGGCCCCTGCGCGCCGGGGTCGCCCTTGGGTCCCTGCGCGCCCGTGTCGCCCTTCGGTCCTGAAGCGCCCACCGTCAGGTCGTATTGGGCACCCTTGCTCTGACCCGTTCCTGTCGCGACCGTGAGCAAAAAATCACCGGACAGATCGCACAAACCGGGCGGAGCCTCGGCGTGGATTTGTTGATCGGTGGCTGGTTCGATAATGAGCAGCGGGTCCGGAAAATCACCCAGCGTGACGACCGGGCTGCCGCCAAACGCCAGGTCATTGCCGTAAATCTGAAGGGTGGGAACCGCGATGTCACAATCCAGGTACACTTCCGTGATTTGGAGATGACCTCCGGGCAGCTGGCCATCGGTGACCTTTGCCTGGAGTGGCTGCGGCATCAGAATGGTTGATATGCCTACGATGGTTGCGAGCAAAAGATATGGTTTTTTTTTGAACTGCTCTACTCTCATGGCTGGGTCCTCCAGAAGGATAAAATTAAATTGAAACTAGGACGGCCAAAACCGCTATTAAGTCGGGAGGTTATTGGATTTTTATTTGCAGACTTTTATGAATAATCTGGCGATGGAATAGCGGCTTAATCCGCATTTCTAATTATAGGCAATGAAAGAAGTAAAAGGCGAAATGTGTCTTAATCGCATATTGAGGTGAAGTAAGAGTGTGATCCAGTCATGCCTTGGCCTACCACAATATAGGGATTGTGAGCCATTTTTTGAATGTCTCCTGTTGGCCGACTCCGGAAGTCTATATCGCTGAAAACATGCCTGACGCATGACTGCTTGCAGGCGCATAGCTGACGTTCGCTCAGCGTAAGTGTTCAGGGCAGAAACCGGCCAATAGCAGCAACAATGCCCGGCAACGAGATCTGATCCCTCATTCAGAAATCTCCGATGACGGTATTGCTCTAACGTTAGCTTTGCGGTTAAATTAAGACTCGAGCTTCATACGTGTAACCAGGGCAGAGAGCAGTCAATGAGTCAATCGGAATCGACACTACAATCAGATTTACGCTGATCCGATTTAATGGGCCTCAATTATTTCACTACGAAAATCCATGAATTACGATAGACTTCTCCGGTGACCCCGTTAACTCAGGAATTTGTCGACAGTTGCCCCGTTGAGAACGGATTTCGTATGCGCGGCCTCGAAATGACACGGCTGGAAGTATTTATCGATGCCGCATTTGCTTTCGCGGTCACCATGCTGGTGATCTCATTCGACAACATTCCCCGCTCTTACGATGAGGTCATGCTGGCGATTAAGAGCATTCCCGCCTTTATTTTCGCGGTGGCGCAATTGGTGTGGATCTGGCATACGCATAATACGTGGAGCCGGCGCTTTGGGCTTGATACTGCCTACACGGTGTTTATCAGCACTGCCTTGCTTATCGTGGTTCTGATTTACGTTTACCCGATGCGGATAATGGCGGGTGGCATGTTCGCCTGGATCACCAACGACTACCTGCCATCGAACTTCACATCCATAACGCTGGATGAATTGCGCCATATGTTCATATTTCTTGGGCTTGGCTTTATCGCTTTGAGCCTGGTGTTCGTGCAGATGTACCGTTATGCAGGCCGCGTGAAGCTTGAACTGCTGCTAAATGAATATGAACTGTTCGAGAGCCGGACCCGGGTGGTCATGTGGATGGGCGCGGCGGGCATCGGGCTAATCAGCGTGATCCTGGCCATTACCCTGCCGAGGCAGTTGGTGCCTTATTCCGGTTTTACCCTCATGCTGCTGGCCGCCTGGTTTCCGCTGACGCGTTTGTGGCGCAGCCGGTCCGTGCGTGGCTGATAGCGCCACGTCAGCGCATTTAAAATGGCTGGTCACCGGAGTTATTACCACTGACCCTAGGTTTTTGGGTTGACACTGCACTACGGATGTTTATTGGAGTTTGCTTGTTCCAGACGTTCCGCGAGCCAGACTTTGATAATGGATTGACGTGTAACACCAACACGACGGGCTTCTGAATCCAATTGGTTCACCATCCATACGGGGAAATCGACGTTGACACGTTTCTGCTCCTGATTGGGTCTGTGGGCACTTGATAGATCCAGCAGATGGCTTATCTCCGCACCGTTGTCGAATAATGTGTCAAATTCTTCAGCTTTCATAAAGCGCTACCTCTCTTGCCCGTGATCTGCGGACAGATATGATACGGATTCGCTCACCTCTGTAGGTAAAAATCGCGGACCAGTATTTTCGGTCGATGCTGGCTATGGCAATCCACCTTGGTTCAGTAAGCTGTTTTGCCTTGACGATTAAAACTTTCGGGTCACGCCACAACTGCTTTGCGTCACTGAAGTTTATCCCGTGTTTTTCCAGGTTGGACATACTCTTGTCTGAATCAAATTCAAATTCCATTTAAGTATAATAAATATATCTATTTTAAACAATTAATAATCAAAAAGCCCTCAGATGAAAGAATCAAGCTGGATAGTGGTTTCAGAATAGATAACGTCCATGGTAGCCGCAGCTCGAGGCGTTGGCTGTGGGAAATAGCTGAATTTTATGTGGGATAAGTCCCAGGTCAGAAGAGAGTTCGGCTTCTATTCGATCAGGGCCAAAAATGTCGATTTCGAAATTATGGAAAAATGAATAGAACCGGGCTGCAAAGAACTGGGAGTTTGAACCGCAGCCATCACGTGTCTAACTTTTAAAAGAGGCACCAACCATTTTCTTCCAGCCCAGGTGAATGGCTTTTGCGGTCACTATGAAAAGACTCGCGATGGTGTTGACCGGCATGAACACGAGGGCTAGCCAGCCCTCACCCAGGTCGACCAATGTCATGGTGAGAAACTGAGAAATAAGTACGGCAAACTCAAGCAGGGATAAACCGAATATCAGCCATGTACCCACCAGTACGAAGGCGGCCAAGGTAAGACCACCAGCAGCCAGGAGATAAAGCAGGCGGCGCGTTTTGGCCATAACCCGGGCTGTAAGTGCTTCACCATCCAGATCCTGCCGGGCCTCGGCAAAAACGGATTGCAGCAACTGGTCCTGGTTATCTGTAATCATCAGTTCTGTACCTCGGTTGGAGCACCGTAAGCTGACAGCAGTTGCTGTAGCTGATGGGCTCCATTTCTAATGTGGGATTTGACCGTTCCCAGTGGCATATGGGTCAGTTTTGCTATTTCTCCGTGGCTCAACCCTTCGTGGTAGGAAAGAACAACACACAAACGAACCGGGTTTGGCAGTTTCACCAGGGCGCGATCAAGATCTAAAACCATGCCGGTTGTATCGTGCTGCGGCAATTCGTTTCCGGTCATTTCACCTGCACCACCCAGTGCGTCTTTCTTGCGGATGTGTTGCAGCCACACCGAGACGGCCACGCGTTTCAACCACCCGTTGAACGCAACCGCTTCTCTCAATTTTCGGAGCCCAAGCCATACTTTCAGAAACACCTGCTGGGTCAGGTCATCGGCCAGGGTGTAATCGTTGCAACAACGTCTCATCAGATTACGTATTGAAGATTGCTTGCGTTGCACGAGCTCAGCAAAGGCTTTGCGGTCACCCGTGCGCGCCAGGCTGACAAGAAACACCTCGGGACACTCCGGATAATAGTCTTGTGCCTTGTGCACAAATACGTTTCCTTAGATCACGTTGGAAGAAGACTCTTGATCAGACGTATACCAGCGCCTGGCGATACGCGCCGTTAGCAGGAATCCAAGACCAATGCACCCAACCAGGGCAGCAGCGCCCAACAGCGGTAGTTGCGTTTGTGGAAACTGTGTTCCCATGATCAGTCCGAATATTGCCAGCCCAACCGCGGTAGGCAGCATGATCAATCCGGTGATTTTGAAGTTTCTGTCAAGACGATCGCTCTTACCGCTACCCAGCGAAAGAAGCTTGTCCATCAACTCTTCATCGATTGGTTTACCGCTTTCAACAATGCGTCGCACGGTTTCGTGCTGGGCTTCGCGTTTGCGTATGTCAAACCAGATACCGGCAACCACCACCGATGCGATGAAACCCCAAAATGCCAGGGACGCCAGTCCCGCACCCAATGTAAAGCCTTGCATATCTTTCTCCTGTGGATCTAGTGTCTGTACTATTAATGATCCATTTAAGAACGATTTGGATGTTTTATTTTTTATTTATTTATCTGATCATCATTTCGGCGGGTTTACCTTGATACAAATCATCTGATCCGGTCTTGATGGATATCAGACTATCCCGTGGGCTTACCATGATAAGTGCACGTCGTTTGATACTTAAGCTGGGGTGGGTATTGACTTATCAGGACCGTGAGCGACAGGACGTCGCGCCCGAGCGTACATGGATGTATTCACCGCGAGTCCTGCTAAGTCAATACCCGCCCCAGCGTCCCCCTCTATGAAGAAGGTAGCGTATCCTGACTACCTTGACTGCATCTCAATCTGAATGCGTCTTGCCAGCTCAGTTGCTTCCCTCGTGACACGTTCGGTATCGATGGTCAGCATTTTCTTGTCCTTCATCAGCACTATCCCATCCACCACCACACTGCTAACGTCCTGCTCATCGGCAACGTAAACGAGATGTGCTTTTACATCGTAGGTAGGTACAAAGTGCACATCATCAAATGACACCTGGATGATATCGGCGCGTTTGCCAACTTCCAGTGAGCCAATACTTTTGCCCAGACCGATGGCCTTGGCGCCACCGCGTGTGGCCATGGTCAGCACGGTGTTGGCGGGCATGACTTCGGGGTCCATCCGGTCGACTTTTTGCAGAAAGGCAGCCAGACGCATTTCCTCCCACATATCCAGATCATTGTTGCTGGCACTGCCATCGGTGCCGAGCCCGACATGGATGCCGGCCTCAAGCATCTTTGTGACCGGTGATATACCCGCTGCGGTTTTCATATTTGAAGTGGGGTTGTGTATCACACCCACGTTACGTTCGGCCAGAATCGGAACCTCGGCATTCGTGGGCCACACGACGTGTGCGCCGATGGTAGGTACATCAAGCAAACCGATGGAATCAAACAATTCGATACTGGTTTTACCGTAGTGTTCCTTTGAATAGTCCACCTCGTACCGGGATTCGGACATATGGATGCTGATACCCACACCGGCTTCTTCGGCCGCATCACGAACCGCACGCAGTTGCGCTTCATCCAGGGTGTAATTGGCATGCGGGCCAAACATTGGTGTGATACGTGAATTCCTGCCCTTCCAGCGTTTGATGAAGGCATTGCCAATGTTGATTGAATCCGCCGCGTTGGCGGCACCCGGGCTGGGTCGTTCGATAACGGTGGCCGATATCAGTGCCCGCATACCACAGGATTCGACAACTTCGGCAATGACGTCGGGGTAGTAGTACATATCCACGAAGGTGGTCGTGCCACCGCGAATCATTTCCCAGCAGGCCAGCTCGGTGCCGATACGTACAAATTCAGCATCTACAAATTCGAGTTCAGCAGGAAAAATATACTTGGTCAGCCAATCAAGCAGTGACATGTCTTCAGCCATACCACGCAACAGGGTCATTGCAGCGTGTGAATGTCCGTTGATCAGGCCCGGCATGACAACCCGGTTGTTTCCTTCGAGCAGTTTGTTCGATTGGTAGGCGGTCAGTATTTCGCTGGCGGCGCCAATCGCTACTATGATGCCCTGGTCTATCGCCACCGCAGCGTCTTTATAGACAGTCCCGTCAGCGTCCATCGTGACGATATGGTCGCCCCTGATGATAAGGTCGACCTGCTGCATTGACCGGTGACTTTGCGCCTGCAGGCTTGAAAGTTCCTGTGCTGATGTGACACCCGCGGGCAGCAACAGGCAGAGACTGAACAGGAATACAAAGAGAAAGTGAGCGGACAGGTTTGTTTTCATTCATTTAACTACCGGGTGGGTTGCCCCTGGTGGGCAAAGTTTAACTCGCCTTGCGGTCTTCCAGCACTTCGTCGAGGTCATCCAGCGCCCTGGAAAGGTTGCGTGCTACCGGCGCGTGGCTTGACCGTCCTTCACCAATGCTGTCTCCAAGCGTGCGATTTTTGTCCCTGAGCAAATCCATATTTAGTGACATACCGCGTCGTTCCAACACCCGGCTTAGCTCTTTATGCCTTGCCAACAGGTCATTGCGGGTAACCTGGTAGGAATGTTCACACAGCGCATTGCGGCTGTTGTAACTGAAGATATTGGTAAAGAATATTTTCTCATCCTTGCGGTGTGGTTCCAGCAGAAGGAGATCGGCAAAAGGGTGACTGTTGTAGTATTTTCTGAAGCCGGCTTCCATACGCGACTGGATCAGGGCACGAAACGTCTGTGACAGTATCAGTGGTAATCCACCGCGGTTCAGTCTTTGGTCAGAAACTTCGGCGTTCAGCCCCTTTTCACCGGAATCGAACGGTACCAGTGGGTTAACAGCGATGAGCAGGTCTACGCCCTTGTTCAATGCTACCGATGCGTGCAGGGTTCGGCGCAATGCGCCATCGACGTAATAATGGCCGTCGATTTCTACCGGTGGATAGAGCCCCGGCAAAGCGGCGCTGGCCTGCACTGCGCGGGCAATACTGACATTACGATGTGCCTTGCTGCCAAATCGCACGGCAGCACCTGAGTCGAGGTCAACGGCCACGATATACAGGGCACACTTAAGATCATCGAATTCGTTACTGTGTCCGGTGAGCCTGAAGGCTTGCTCCAGAAAGTCATGGATAGCCTCATTGTCGAAGACACCACTGGGAACAGCCTTACCCAGTTCGCTGACAAGCTGCGAGATATTGGCTGTGCCGGGGTTGCGCATCATTTTCAGCAAGGCACTGGTCACCACTGCGGGCAGCATCGAAACCCTTGCCATATATTCTTTGAAGGCAGGCCGCATCAGGCGTTCGGGATCGAAGCGGATACTGGCGTACTCCTGACCCATGAAAATTCTGCAAAGCTCCACCGTGTTAATACCATTGGCGAGGCTTGCTGCAATCAGGGCGCCTGAACTGACACCTACGTAGACATCCAGGTCGTGCAACTTCAGCCCTTCAATGCTCTCATCCAGTGCCCGCAGTGCACCCAGCTCGTAAATAGCACCAACCGGTCCGCCGCCGGCGATGGCCAAGCCGGTTTTTGTCCGGATTTGTTTCTGTTCGGGTGTTCGGGCCTGGTGTATCGTTAGCATGCTTGGCAGCCTCCGTGGAAGGGCTCAATTTTAGCTGTGCCGGTTGCGATTGGCTAGCGCGGTGCCATGTAAAAAGCGAATTCATACCATATATTTACAGTATGTCATCAAGCGGACGGAAAAGATTGCAGTGAAGCGACATGCAGACCACCTCAGGCAGGCCCTGACAGACAGCCATGAACTTGCTGCCCGTTTTGACGAACCCGGTTTTCCGCATGCGGAACTGGAGCTTTTACAGGTCTGGCAGCGTCAGCGTCTGACCAACAGCTACCGGGATTTGATTAGCCAGGAGCGTTATGCCGCAGCCGGTGACTTTTTTTTGGCCGAACTTTACGGTGGTCTGAATTTTCGTGAGCGTGACCAGCAGATGGAACGTGTTCTGCCGGTGATGGTGAGAATGTTACGTGAGGATATGCTATTGGCTTTGGCCGAGGCATTTGAGCTCCAGTCTTTGAGCCTGAGTCTCGACATGGATATGACGATAGCGCTGCAACGCGTCCGGTTGGGATGAGCTGAATACAAGCCGCTATGGTGAAATTTATCGCAGCTGCGGACGACCGTTGGACCGTGAAAGACAGATCGAACTCATCGGCCACCTGGGTCTGGAGTTAAACGAACTGGTTCATCACCGCCTGGTCATGTTCCTGATAAGGACCCTGAGGGGTCCGGCACGTGCAGCCGGGTTCGGTTTACTACAGTCATTCCTGGAACAGGGCTTGAGGGCGTTTCAGATTATGGGTGATGGCACTGAGTTCATCAAAACGATCTGGAGCAACGAAGACAAAGTCATGCGGCGTTTATTCGCTGGTGATAAAAATCCTTTTTAGTTTTTTACACCACGTCAAAGCTACAACCAAAGTGCTCTTCCAGGTAACGAATGATTTCCTGTTCGATGGGGCCTTTTAACATCATCAGCATGAAGCCCAGCTCTGCCTGGATTCTGAGTTCAGTTTCCTGCACGAGTATTTGACCACTGACCCCCGGTCGTTCGAAGTGGATCACCTCGTCTTCCCAGCCATAATCAATACCGAACTTTTTTGCCAGGTCGATGGACAATTCGTCCGCAGCATTCAGCGCCTCTTCGTGGCTGAGTGTGTGATACGCGTGAATGTCGATGGTTGACATATAATGTTGATCTCCTGAGGGTCGTGGCAGTTTAGCAAGCATGCGTTCCGGTTTGCCAAAACAAAAGAAAAAATAGTCTCATCACGATAACCCATGAGTGGAATTTACAATCCGTCACGAGTGAAATTTACCATTGCGTCAAATTGATATTGGTCAAAAACAATGATACAGATATTTAACTTTTGTTAACTGTGCCGTATGATGAGTGGAAATCCAAGTGCTTGGGCTTCGACTTTAATTTGATTTTACTGTAAGGATCTATCCAGAAAAAATTGTTTCGGTCTTTCCCAAGGCTGGTTGTTGCCCCTGCCGAATTGTTCGGATGGTGACAAATAACTCTGTAATTCCAGATGGGGAACTGAAAATGAAAAAGCGTTTAGTCCTTCCACTCCTCTCGATCTTTTTACTACTTTTTGCAGTATTCGTTAACGCACATCATGAGCCTGCGACCAATAAGGATGGCAGTGTTGTTACGGGTGTGCTGACGGCAAGCTTTAATCCCGTTTCTCAGCCTCACTGCGGAGGTGGCACGTTCCATTTCCTTCCAATCTCGGGTTTTTCGCAGTTGACTCGGCCGGCAACTTGATCCCCCTGCTGACTTGACGCTGAATACCCCGGTGGATGACCCCAACGATTATTCGGACCCGAGAGTGGCGCTTAATGCACTGGACGGATTCAGCACGACAGAAAAGTGGATTACCAGTTTTGCAGACAATACGGAATTCGCACGTTATGACAATGCGATACCGGGTTCGATTGATCCGGCGACGGTTACAACCGGTCAGTCAGTCAGGATGTTCGAGGTCACGATGAGCCAGTTTCTTTTTGTGACCGGCATCGTCAGGGAGTTGACCCCCGGGGTGGACTACGTGGCTGTTCCGGCCTCCGCCAGCCAGATCGCGATTTTACCGCTGAAACCGCTTAAGGAATACACGTCCTACATGGCGGTACTGACCAATGACATTCGTGATACCGGTGGCAATGATGCGACACCGGACAGGTCCTACAATTTCGGAAAAACTTCGGTCCCCTGGGTGGACTGCAAACGGCAATAGCACCAATCCCCTTGTTTCCTGATTCATCTGCGGCACAGCTTGAGTTAATCAGGCAGGTTGTGCAGAGCATGGAGTTGAATGTGGCTGCCTACGCGGAATCGACCCCGACGATATCGTTCTCGCCTGGACCGCCCAGACCCAGTCGATTACACGGACCCTGAAAACATTGCGTGCCTTTGCACAACCGGCGCCGACAACAATTGCACCGACTGGTTTAAATACCAGCGACCTGGTTCCCGGTTCGCCGGGCGCGGCTGATGTTTATATCGGTATTATCACGATTCCTTATTACGCGGGTATACCCTCTGCCGAGAACCCCATCGCACCGTTGAACACATTCTGGAAAGCGGCTCCCGGTGCGTATGTGCCGCCTTTTGATCAGTTTGGTCTTGACCCCACTTCAACCAACATAACGATAGCGAATCCAATACCGGTTCTGACGGGTATGCAAACAGTGCCGTTGTTGGTAACGATACCGAGGGGCCAGGCCAAGCCGGCCAATGGCTGGCCGGTGGTGATATTCGGTCACGGCATTACGAGGAGCCGGATGGACGTGCTGGCTGTAGCTGATGGTTTCGCTGCAGCTGGTTATGCGGTGGTTGCCATGGACTTTCCAATGCATGGTGTAAGCCCGGATGCCACACCGGAGTTTGCTCCTTTCTGGATCGAGAATACACCTTTTGCACCGATTGCAAACGAGCGTACCTTTGACGTGGACTATATTAGATAATGCAACCGGTGCGCCCGGGCCGGATGGCTTGATTGATCCTTCGGGAGCACACGCATTTTCCGCAGCTCTTTCCAACATGCTGGTCGGACGTGACACTGATTCGACAGGGTGTAACCGATCTGTCTGTGCTGGCAGTTTCGATCGCGTCCATGGATTTTGACGGTGATAGCTCACCGGATACCGATGGCTCCAATATCGCCTATGCAGGTCAGTCATGGGGCGGTATGCACGGAACGGTCTTCACCGCCATTGAACCGCTGGTGACACGTTCATTCCTTTCGGTACCGGGCGGCAGATCGCGCGCTTTGCGGAGGCTTCAGCCAGTTTCGGCACCGATTATCAAGCCGGGTCTTGCCGGCAGGCTGGTATCTTTCCCGGAACAGCGGACTACGAGTCCTTTTTCCTCGTCTGGCAGACCGTTCTGGATTCAGCTGATCCAATCAACTGGGCAGCCGAAGCTGCAGCAAATACTCCAATTCTGTTGCATGAAGTCATCAACGACCAGGTGATACCGAATTTTGTACCCACCTCACCGCTGGCCGGTACAGAGCCGTTGATCAAGATGATGGGGCTGAATGCCTACAGCAGCACACAGCAGAGTGCGGACGGACTACGCTCAGCAGGCCGGTTTGTACCACCCGCAACGCATGGCTCATGGTTGGATCCAACGTGATTCCCCTGCCGCGTTTTTTGAAATGCAGAATCAGGCGGCTACATTCATAGGATCATTCGGTGGTGCAGTGGTTGTAACCGACCCAGAGCACGATGGTTCCGGTGATGCAGGCACAGTCTGCATCGATTGCGGACCTCACCGAAAAGAAGGGTTCAAAATCTGCTAAACAAAAGAAGTATCCCGGTCTTATTTCAGGGCGAGGGACAGTAAGCAGGCTTGAGCAGGTTAAGAATAATGGCCAACCGGACAGGTTAGAGTAGGGAGTGGGAGATGAAAATGACAACAGCAACACAGCTCATGAAAACACACGCACCAGCCTCCGCTCAAACGGCAGATAAAGGCTGGACAAGGAAACTACTTCCCGGCGCAATCGCCGCCACATTTCTGGCCCTGGCTTGCACCAGTGCCAGCGCCATCGAGTTTTCCAAGGATGAGTGGTCCGGAAGTTTCGATACCACGGTTAGTTATGGTGCGAGCTGGCGGGCCGGTGATCTGGATGAAGATAACGTCGGTAAGGGCGCACTTAACCCACTTTCGTTTTTGTTGACTAACGCCGAGAAGCGCGCGTCGCCGGGACGCTGGTCAGTCAATGGCGATGACGGCAATCGTAATTATCCGGATAGTGGTGACCTGGTTGCCAATACCATCAAGCTCACATCTGAGCTTGATGTGCGGTATAAAAACTATGGCGCTTTCACCCGTTTCACGGCTTTCTATGATTTTGAGAATCACAACAAGGATTTTCTCTCCGATGATGCAATTTCGCGCGTCGGTAAGGATGTTCGATTACTTGATTTGTACATCTGGGGTGAGAATGAGATCGGTGACCGTTTCCTGAACTGGCGACTCGGTCGCCAGGTGGTAAGCTGGGGCGAATCCACTTTCATACAGGGTGGTATCAACGTGATAAATTCCGTTGATGTTTCCAAGCTCAGGGTCGCGGGTGCCGAACTGAAGGAGGCCTTTGAAGGCGTCAATATGATTTATGGTTCGATCGACCTGACACCAAGTCTTTCACTGGAAGCACTGTATATGTTCGAATTCCGGGAGATCATTCCTGATCCGGCGGGTGCCTATTTTTCCACCAATGACTTTGGTTCACCGGGTGGCAGCTATGTCATGCTGGGTTTTGGCTCTCCTGACCAGCCGGTGATCAACCCTGACCTGTATGAAACGGTCTGTCTTGATGGCAACTATGGTGCATCCGATCAGCCATACCCGCCAGAACTCGTAGCGGGTAGTTGTAGTGCCGCAGTTCCACGCCTGGATTCCGAATACGCGAAGTGACAGTGGCCAGTGGGGTCTGGCTTTTCGCTACTTCGCTGAAAAGATGAATGGCACCGAGTTTGGCTTTTACTACCTTCAACTACCACAGCCGGTTGCCTCTGAGCAGTGGCTATGCCGTCTCCGGGTTGGCAGCCAACTCTGCCAGTTACTTCATCGAGTATCCGGAAGACATTCATCTGTGGGGTGTCAGCTTCAACTCAAATATTGGTACCTGGGCCTTGTCAGGTGAGGTCAGCTATCGTCCCAATTTGCCGTTGCAGGTTGACGACATCGAGTTATTATTCGGTGCCCTGACACCATTGAATGTCCTGTTTCCGGCGCATGCGCTCCAGTTCCACAGCCAGTTGGGTGACTTTGAGGCGGGTGAATTGGTCACTGGTTGGGATAGACACAAATCCTGGCAGGGGCAGCTTACGACGACCAAGCTTTTTGGCCCGAATAATTTCATCAAGGCCAACCAGATCGCCTTTGTTGCCGAGGTTGGTATGAACTACGTATCTGACCTGCCGGATAAACATGACCTGAGATATAACGGTCCGGGTACCGATACCGGTGGTGGTCTTGACTTTTTGACCGGTGATTTGCGCAATCCGATCACCGAGTCTTCCCGCGGTTTTGCGGATGATTTCAGCTGGGGATACCGTTTGCTTCTGAGGGCTGATTACAATGACGCAATAGGGCCCACAACCGTCTCGCCGAGAATTGCCTGGGCACAAGACGTTAGTGGTACAACACCCGGTCCGGGTGGTTCTTTCATTGATGGCCGTAAAGCACTCACGCTGGGTCTTGGATTCAATTACCTGAACGAGTGGATTTTTGATCTTTCCTATACCAGTTATTCGGGCGCCGGGCATTACAACCAGCTTCGTGACCGGGATTTCTTTTCCGCCAGTGTCCGTTACTCATTCTGATCGCCGGAGAAACTTATGCGAACTTTTACAAAATACACACTTACGATCTGCATCGGTCTGGCCGTTGGAATGGGACAGGCAGTTGCAGGCGCCAAACCTGACCAGGTCGATCGTCTCAGCAAAGACCTGACCCCGATGGGCTCCGAGCGGGCGGGCAATGCCGCGGGTACGATTCCCGAATGGACAGGCGGTATTACTACGCCACCTTCGGTATACAAACCCGGCGATCACCATCAAGATCCGTTTGCGGATGACAAACCGTTATTCCGTATCACCGGTGCAAACTACCAGGACTATGCCGAAAACCTGAGTGTCGGCCAGAAAGCCACTTTTGCGAAATATCCCGATACCTATTACATGGATGTTTACCCGAGCCGGCGCAGCGCATCGTTCCCGGAACGCATCTATGAAATGACTGCCAAGAATGGCGCCACCGCCAAGCTCGGTGAAAACGGTGAAGGTGTGCTGGATGCCGCAGAAGGGTTCCCGTTCCCGTTTCCGGAGAACGCCTATGAGCTGATGTGGAACCACAAGCTCAAGTACAAGGGCACCGGTGGTGTGCGTTACAACACGCAAATTGCGCCGACTGCCGGCGGTAATTTCTCGGTAACAGTGATTCGTGAGGAATTGCTGGGCCTGTACTACAAACAGGGCGTCACCATCGAAGAAATCGACAACATCCTGTTGTATTTCTTCCAGGAAGTGGAATCACCCGCAAGGTTGGCAGGTAATATCCTGCTGGTGCATGAAACCCTTAACCAGCAGGTCACACCGCGCCAGGCATGGATTTACAATCCGGGTCAACGCAGGGTAAGGCGTGCGCCGAACGTTGCTTATGACAATCCCGGTACGGCATCCGACGGTTTGCGTACCAATGACATGACCGATATGTTCAACGGCGCCATGGACCGCTTTGACTGGACCGTGGTTGGCAAAAAGGAAATGTACATTCCATACAATTCCTACGGCGCTCATGCAGAAGGTATAACCAACGATGAGTTCATCCAGCCGGGTCATCTCAATCCGGAATTGATGCGTTACGAGTTGCATCGTGTCTGGGTCATGGACGCCAACCTGAAAGAAGGTATGCGGCACATCAATGCAAAACGTACCTACTATCTCGATGAAGACAGCTACCAGATTGCGCTGATTGACCATTACGACGGACGTCTGCAATTGTGGCGTGCCTCGGAATGTCACATGATCAACTACTACGACGTACCGACAATCTGGTCCACCATTGAAGCCCATTATGACCTGCAGTCCGGCAGATATGTCGCGCAGGGTTTCGACAACACCACTGCGGTCAATACATTTAATGTTGAAATGCAGCCGTCACAGTTCACACCACAGGCGCTGCGCTCGCGTGGTCGTCGTTAAGGAAATTGAAAAGGTCAGCGTTTGCTGGCCTTTTCATTTACCCCGTAACATAATCAATTAATGACCAGATCAAATAGATTTTTTTCAAGTGTTTGTGCTGTCCTTGTCAGCGGATGGTTTGCTCAATCCGTCATTGCAGACCACCACGTGGATATTGAGTATGCGGAACAGATGCCGCTGGCTACGAAATCCATGCTGCTTGATATTACCCGTTTAGGAAATACCCTCGTGGCGGTCGGTGAGCGCGGGCACATCGTAACCTCCACGGATGGCAACACCTGGACCCAGGCCGAGCACGTACCCACCCGTTCAACCTTGACCACGGTCTTCGGTGTCGGTGATCGTCTGTGGGCCGGCGGGCATGATGCGGTCATTCTCACCAGTGGTGATAAAGGCAAAACCTGGACCCAGTTATTTTTTGATCCTGAGCGTAATCAGGCAGTGATGGATATCTACTTTACCGATGAAGACAATGGTATAGCTGTAGGTTCTTATGGTTTATACCTGTATACAAGTGATGGCGGCAAAAGCTGGGACGAAACCAGCATCGACCCGGAGAGTGATTATCACCTCAACAGTCTCCTGTATTTTGGTGATAACAAATGGTTGATTGCCGGTGAAGCCGGATATTCCTATCGCAGTAGCGATAATGGAGAAACCTGGGAGGCCATCGAAATGCCTTACCAGGGTTCGATGTGGGGTGCACTGAAAACAAACGCGGACTGTGTGTTGTTTTATGGTCTTCGTGGCCACGTCCAGGAAAGCTGTGATCTCGGTTCCAGCTGGACCGAAATTGATACCGGTTCAGAATCCAGTATTTCGGGTGCAGCTGAATATGACGATCTTGTTCTGCTGGCTGCCAATAGTGGCATTTTGCTGATCAGGGACAATTCCAGTGCTTTTAGTCTGTATCACCATTCCAGCGGAGTGGATTTTTCTTCAGTGACTTCGCTGGGAGACGGCAACTTCCTGCTGGTCGGCGAGGATGGCGTGCACCGCTATCCCGAAGCAGTCAAACAGGGAGACGGTGATGAGTAACTCGGAAAACACCCGTCTGCACAAGATCGCCACTTTCCTGATTAACAACCGTTATGGCATCGTCGGTCTGTTTTTTGTCATAACCATCGGCATGATGTTCGCGATGTCGCAATTGCGCATCGAAACCGGGTTCAAAAAGCAATTACCACTCAAACATGAATACATGCAGACCTTCCTGCAGTATGAAAAAGAATTTGGTGGAGCCAATCGCGTGCTGGTGGCACTGGTCGCGCGTGATGGCAACATGTTTACGCCGTCGTTCTTTGAAGCCTTCGAAACCATCACCGACCAGGTGTTCTTTATTCCGGGTGTCGACCGTGCCAGTGTCCGTTCGATATTTACACCCAACGTCCGCTTTGTCGAAATCGTCGAAGATGGATTTGCGGGTGGCAACGTCATACCGGCGGATTACGCCCCCTCGGAGGAAATGTTTGAGCAGGTGCGTTCGAATATAGTCAAATCGGGTGAGGTGGGACGGCTGGTTTCCGCAGATTTTTCCGGCGCCATGGTCTGGGCCAACCTGCTGGAGGAAAACCCGCAGACCGGTGAAAAACTGGACTATCGCAATGTCGCTTCGCAACTCGAAGCCATCCGCACCCAGTTTGAAGGTGAGGATTTCACGGTTCATATCATTGGCTTTGCCAAGATCGTCGGCGATATATCCGATGGAGCCAAGGCAGTAGGCTGGTTCTTCCTGGTCGCCCTGGTGATCACCGCTTTTCTGCTGTATATGTATTCGAGATCAATCTGGTTAACCGTGCTGCCATTGACCTGTTCACTGGTTGCCGTGATCTGGCAAATGGGAATCCTGAGCCTGCTGGGCTACAGTCTTGACCCGATGAATATCCTGACGCCCTTCCTTATTTTTGCTATCGGGGTCAGTCATGGTGTGCAAAAAATCAGCGCCTGGATGGTGGAAAAAGAGTTTAGTGGACGAACACCCGATGACTGGGTAAAAGACGGGATTGAGTCTGTTGAGGACATCAGAAATATTCCACGTCGCTCACCGATGCATGGTTCTCGTGAAACCATCAAAAAACTGCTGGCCCCCGGTGTCATCGCGCTGGTATCCGATACGATCGGTTTCCTGACAATCCTGTTTATCAGCATCCGTATTATCCAGGAGTTGGCCATTACCGCCAGCATTGGTGTCGCGGTCATCATCCTGACCAATCTGCTCCTGTTGCCGGTATTGTTATCCTGGGTGAAGCTGAAGGATCCTCAAAAATACCGCGAGCGTATGATCAGAAAGGCTTCAGGTAAGTCCCCGTTGTGGGAGTACCTGGCAGGGTTTACCGAGCCTAAACGTGCCGCCCGGGCGATTGCGGTGGCAGTCGTGCTGTTTGTGGGTGGCCTGTGGTTTGCCCAGGATATGAAAATTGGAGACTCTGAAGTCGGTGTACCGGAATTGCGTCCACAGGCGCGGTATAACCAGGATGCCGTTCTGATCTCTCAGCGCTTCTCCCTTGGTGTAGATGTGCTGACCGTGGTTGCTGAAACCACTGCCAATGCCTGCACAGAAAATTACCAGGTCATGGAAACCATGGATCGCTTCGCCTGGAACCTGGCCAACGTACCCGGTGTGCAAAAAGTAATCACCTTGCCGATGGTTGCCAAAGTGGTTAATTCGGGTTGGAACGAAGGCAATATCAAGTGGCGTATTTTGCCCAGGGATAACTACGTATTGCGCCAGGCCCTGAGTGGTATCGACACTGCCACCGGATTGCTGAATACAGACTGTAGCGCCATGCCCATCATGATATTCACCACTGATCACCGGGCCGAAACCATTGCCAGGATCGTCGGTCGTGTGAAGGAGTTACGTGATGAAATGAATATGGGTAACCTCAACCTGAAGCTCGAGAATAAAGTCCTGGAAGAAATGGCAAGCGAGGACGATGTATCGCCTGAGAGCCTGCAGTTTCGCCTGGCGACCGGTAACGTCGGCGTGATGGCGGCGACCAATGAAGATATCGCGGCGGCGGAAAAGCCCATGCTGGCGCTGGTTTTTATTTCCATCATTATTCTCTGCCTGGTGACTTACCGGACAGTGCTGGGCACGTTGTGTATCGTATTACCGCTGGTGGTTGTTTCAACCCTGGCGGAGGCGCTGATGGCGATCTATGGCATCGGTCTGAAGGTCAATACCTTACCGGTGGTTGCATTGGGTGTGGGTATCGGTGTGGATTATGGCATCTATATTTACAACCGGCTGGACATCCATCTCAAGGAAGGTTTCGATTTACGTGAAGCCTATTACCGCACGCTCAGGCTGACCGGCCGGGCCGTGATTTTTACCGGTTTCACGCTGGGCGCGAGTGTTGGTACCTGGGCCTTCTCCTCGTTACAGTTTCAGGCTGATATGGGTATCCTTCTGTCGTTTATATTCCTCGCCAACATGGTTGCTGCAATTGTCCTCATCCCTGCGCTGGTTCGATGGCTTGATGATGCGTGACAGGGATACCATCACCGGCATGCCACCGGTTAAACACGAACACCCTGTCACAACTTAAGTTTGAAGGTTTTCACATGAGCATTATCAATCGGGGAAATGTCTCCGATCTGCGCGGTGTCATGCGCCTGGCCGTGGACGCGACGGTCGGTGTCACCGATCTGGTTGAAAAGATGCACCACACGATCCAGTTGGCACACCCGCCTCTTGGCGCTTCACGCGCAGGTCGAACCAACGGTTTGACCGGCTTCGTTTACCGCAGTATACGTGGCACAACCCGCTTGCTCGGTCACGGACTCGATGCAGGTATGGCTCCTGCTATTGCACTGCTTCCGGAGACAGAGTCAAACGCCAAACGTGATGCGTTGATCGCGGCGATCAACGGGTTGTGCGGTGATTACCTGGTAGAAACAAACAATCCGCTCGCTGCCAAAATGAGTTTTCGCCACCAGGGAATGGAATTGGATCCGGAACAAGCGGATGCTGTGCCTGGTGCCAATGGAAAAGTGCTGTTGTTTATACACGGACTGTGTCTCAACGATGGACACTGGACCCGCGATGGTGTCAACCACGGCGAGATGCTCGCCAGGGAGCTTGGCTACACCCCGCTTTACCTGCGTTATAACACCGGTCTGCCCATCGCGGACAACGGCCGTAAATTGGCCGCAATGTTAGAGAGCCTGCTTTGCAATTGGCCTGGTGACATGCGTGAATTGGCGATTGCAGGACACAGCATGGGCGGCCTGGTCGCAAGAAGTGCCTGTCACTATGGCCGTCAGGCCGGTCACAATTGGTTGCAGCACCTCAGCAAATTGGTTTTTATCGGCACACCACATCATGGTGCCCCGCTTGAGCGCGGTGGTAACTGGGTTAATTTCGCGATGGGTCTGAGCCCCTATGCGGCACCGTTCACGCGAGTTGCCAAAAAACGTAGCGCAGGTATCACCGACCTGCAACACGGCAGTATTATGGATGAAGCGCCGGATTTTGTACCACTGCCGATCGATGTTGAATGTTATGCGATGGCAGCCACCCTGGCTAAAAAGCCCAGCCGGATTCATGAAAGTTTGATAGGTGATGGCCTCGTACCTGTCGACAGTGCGCTTGGACGCAGCAGGAACCCGGCCATTACGCTGAAATTTCCTGACAGCCGCCAGTGGCTCGGTTTTGAGACCGGCCATATCGAAATGCTGGGGCGGACGGAACTCTACAAACAGTTGCACGACTGGCTGGAATAGCGTATTAGTTTCGTGGTTTTTCAATCTTCAAAATCTGCATGCAGGTGAATATTAATGACTGATCCATGCCTCCTGATCGGCGACATTGGCGGGACCAATGCTCGTTTTGCGTTGGCCACACCCGATGGTCGTGGTTTTTCCAAAGAGCTGACACTGGCCTGTGCCGATTATGAAACGGCAGAGCAGGGTGTCGCTGATTATCTCGAACGCAGTGGCAGCAGCAGTCCCGATGTGATTTGCCTGGCCGCGGCCGGGCCGGTCGTGGATGGCTGTGTACGTTTTACCAACAACCACTGGGTGATTGACAGGCGGGTGCTCAGAGAGTCATTTACCTCATCCACTGTGCACTTATTGAATGACTTTGAGTCCATCAGTTATTCGCTTCCGTTACTGGACGCAAACGATGTTGCCACTATTGGCGTGGTGCCAACTGAGTTCGCTGACAAGCGGGAGTTAACGCTCGGTGTTCTGGGTCCGGGAACCGGTCTTGGAACCGGCGGTTTATTGGTACGTGAAAAGGGTATTTTTCCGATCGTCGGTGAAGGCAGTCATGCTGGATTTGCACCGGAAACGGTCATGCAGTTCAAGGTATTAAGGCGGTTACGCCAACGCTTTGAGCGTGTTTCAAGCGAGCGCCTGATTTCCGGTCCGGGGCTCGAAAACATCTACTGGGCCCTGTGCAGGATTCGTGAAGTACCTACCATTGAAATTACAGCCTCAGAAATTTTTTCCCGTGTCCTGGCCAACGAGGATGCGATTGCGGTGGAAGCGACTCAGCTGTTTTTCGAGGCACTGGGGCAGGTGGCCGGCAACCTGGCGCTGGCGTTGGGGGCGTTTGACGGTATTTACCTGGCTGGGGGCATTGTTAAGCGTTATCCCGATATGCTTAATTCGAGCAGTTTCCGTTCCGGTTTTGAAAACAAGGGGCGTCATCGTGTCTTGATGGAAAAAGTGCCTACTCTACTGATTACCCATCCGCAACCGGGCTTGCTGGGTGCCAGCTACTTTGCGCGCGAGCTTTTTCTGAAGCCGGCTGTCAAAATGGCTGATTAATACCACACCCTGGCCGAATTTAACCTATCCATGTTTACTGCGTTTTGCCTCCTGCACCAGCTTTTGAACCGACACCGTCAAATCGGAGTTTAGTTGCTCAGTAAGGGCACGCCAGCGCCAGTTATTCTGCGTGGTGCCCGGTGTGTTCAAACGTGCCTTTGAACCAAAACCCAGGTAGTCCTGCATTGGCGCTACTGCAAGCGCGGCATTACTGGAGAATGCAAGACGAATCATGTCATTTGAAATGGTTTCAGCTGAGCCATCCGTCTGTCTGAGAGCGTTGGTCTGCTGGGTGTGAATTTCCTCTTCAGAACGCGTGTCATCACCGTTGCCAATGAACCAGCCCAGTGTGGTGTCATTGTCATGGGTGCCTGTATAGCAGACACTGTTTTCTTCAACCGTGTTGATATCGAAATCGGGGTTGCCAACCTCGAACTGCAAAACCACCATACCCGGAAGATTGTGATTTTCGCGCAACTGATCAACCGCCGGTGTGATGACGCCCAGATCCTCGGCAACAATCGGCAAATTACCCATGACCCCGTGCATTGCATCAAACAGACCATCACCGGGCCCCTTCTCCCATTGGCCATCACGTGCAGTCGCCGCGCCATACGGTATAGACCAGTAGGATTCAAAACCCCGAAAGTGGTCAATGCGCACCAGCGGCGTCTGGTTGCTCGCATGCTGAATACGTTCAATCCACCAGCGGTAGCCGGTCTGTTTGTGGTAATCCCAGTCATAAATCGGGTTGCCCCATAACTGGCCGTCCTCGCTGAAATAATCCGGTGGAACACCTGCGACACATGATGGCTGGCCGTCTTCGTTCAATAACAAACGCTGTGGGTGTGCCCAGGCGTCTGAACTGTCCAGCGCAATATAGATTGGCATATCGCCAAACAGGCAGATCCCACGGTCCTGTGCACGGGCCTTGAACTGATTCCATTGGTGATCGAACAGGAACTGTATGATCTTTATTTTTTCGATGTCAGCCCGATAGTCCTGCCGCAGTTTTTCCAGGGCCGCCTTTTTACGATGAACAAACGCCGTATCCCACTCCGGCCACGGTCGTTCACCATGTTGAGTCTTCAGAACCCGGAACATGGCATAGTCATCCAGCCAGCGTTCGCCATGACGTTGCTGGAAATCAGTGAAGCTCCTGGCCATAACCGCCCCAGGCTGACTTGCAAACCGTTCAGCTGCCATATCCAGTAAGCCCTGTTTGACAGGTATTAAATGTCCATAATCTACATAGTCATGTGGTAATGATTCAATTGGCGCGAGCTCGGAATTCTTCAGCAATCCTGCACGAACCAGGGGGTCAAGACCGATAAACATCGGATTTCCGGCAAACGCTGACAATGGCTGATAGGGTGAGTCTCCATAGGCGGTCGGGCCTGAGGGCAATATCTGCCAGACACCCAGGTCCATCTGAACCAGTTGATCAAGAAACGCTGTCGAACAATCTGCGATGTCGCCAATGCCATGCGGCCCGGGAAGGGAAGTGATATGCATTGAGACACCGGCCTGGCGTCCCATTTCCTGGAGGTAAGAATCCTGGATTACTTTTTTGTTGTCATTCATTCGGTTGTTGTTTCCCTGGCCCGGCCAAAGCCCGGATCGCATTGTTCATCAATTTTGGACTTATTGTCGAGTGAATACCCGGTAGCTCCAGGGCTCCAGTTCAAGTTTGCTGTCAGCACCCAGCAACAGTTCTTTCCCGCTGGAAAAGTCCCGGTAGACATCGTGGTACAAGGTGCCTGAGAACGACACGCTTTGTTTATTCGTGGAGAAATTAAACACGGCAAACACCTTGTCCTTATCATTGGCGCGGACAAAACTGAATATTCTCGCCGGCGAACTATTGACCACCTGAACCATGTCTGCACCCCAGCGGCCATTCCAAAGTGCGGTGTTACTTTTTCTGAGTTTGATCAGCTTCTGGAACAGGTCTGACAATGGATGTGTTTGCCATTCGATGGGGTCCTTGTCAAAAAACGCCAGGCGTTTGCCGTTGCCGGCCTCCTGGCCGTTGTAGATCATCGGAATGCCACGACTTACAAATGACAGCACGATGGCGTTTTCCAGTGCCGGACCAAACGCTTCAAATTGTGTTCCATCCCAGGCGTTCTTGTCATGATTGCTGGTAAACAGCAAACGCATGGCATCTTTGGGCCAGGCATTCTCATCGGTATAGTGAAACCCGTTCAAGGCACCAGCATCGGCCTTGCCCATTGCGATATCATGTACGGTGTCGTGCCAGGTCCAGGCGTAGCTTGCATCGAATGCTTGGGCATGCAGATCGCGGGTTTCCCATTCTGCCAGCATGAATACAGGGCGTATGGCGTCCAGTTCAGCCCGTACATTGTTCCAGAAATCAACCGGTACAAAGCCTGCCACATCGCAACGAAAACCGTCCATTCCCACTTCTTCTACCCAGTATTTCATCGCATCGGTCATGTAACGACGCAAACCCGGTTGTGCATAATCGAGTGCGATCACATCCGACCAGTCGGTCCATCGTGGTGAATGAAAATCGCCTTTCCAATCACGCTGGTACCACTCGGGGTTTGAATCGAGCATCGGGTTGTCCCAGGCCGTATGATTGGCCACCCAATCGAGAATCACATACATACCCATGTCATGGGCGTTGTCGATAAACTTACTGAGACTCTCCAGGTTGCCAAGCTCACTGTTGACACTGTAATAATCTCGAATGGAATATGGGCTGCCAAGCTGACCCTTGCGGTTCTTCTTGCCGATTTCCTGAACCGGCATCAGCCACAGGATATCGACACCCAGCTTCTTCAACCGTGGTAACTGGCCAATGGCCGCCTCGAAGGTGCCCTCAGGTGTGAACTGACGGGTGTTGATCTGGTAAATGACCGCGTTGCGACTCCACCTGGGATGATCGATTTGAACGTAGGGCTCGGGCATAAGAACCTCTTCTGAACAGGCAGCCGTTAAGCTGAATAAAGACAGCAGTAACAGGCAGATGGTGTAGGGATGTGAAAGCCGGCTAATCATGTAATTCTCCTAGGCCACCATGTCTGGTTCAGCTTGCTTGTCTACCAGCAATGTGGTCAGACCAGCCAGGATCATCATCACACCGCCGATAACCAGGCCATAAATGCCCTGTCCGTCAAAAAATTCCCGCAACAAAAGACCAAGCACGGAGGCGGCAATCAGCTGTGGTATGACGATAAAGAAATTGAAGATGCCCATATAGACCCCCATCTTCGCCGTTGGCAGAACATCGGATAACAGGGCGTAGGGTAAAGACAGGATGGATGCCCAGGCGATGCCGACACCGATCATGGGCAGGAGCAACCAGTCCGGGTCCTTGATCATTATAAAGCTGATCAGACTGATACCACCAATGGACAGGTTAACCAGGTGACTCATACGACAGCCCAGCCGACGTGCCAGCAAAGGTATGAACAATGCCGCGATAGCCGCAAAACCGTTGTAGGACGCAAACAGCACACCCACCCAGTTGGCGCCATCATTGTATGCCTGGCTGGTAACATCGGTAGAGCCAAAGTGGTAACTGGTCACCGCTGCGGTGGTGTAAATCCACATCGCAAACAGGGCAAACCATGAAAACAGTTGTACCAGCGCCAGCTGTTTCATGACACGTGGCATGTGGAACAGGTCATCGATGATACGGTACAGCCCATTGTCCACATTCTGCTTCGATTGCATCTGACCAACCACGATCTGGATGACACCAAAAACCATTGCACCGATGGCCAGGATGTACAGCTGTTTGTCCAGACCCTGGGCAATGATCCATGTGCACAATGCGCCGCCTGCAATCATCCAGCCAATACCACCCTTGCGAAACTGTGCAGTGGCACGGGGTTCGTCCGAACCAAGATCGCCGGTGTTTTCCTCGCCTTCTTCAAACTCTGCAATTTCCTCGGGTGAGTATTCCTTGCTGGAAAACACGGTATAACTGACGGCCAGCAAAAAAACTGCGCCGCCGACATAGAAAGACCATTTGACGCTATCCGGAATCTGGCCGGCAGCCGCCGTGTTGCTGACATCAAACCAGTTGGCCAGGATCCAGGGCAGCGCAGAGGCCACGATGGCGCCGATGCCGATGAAGAAGCTCTGCATGGCAAAACCCAGTGTGCGCTGACTCTTGGGCAGGTTGTCACCGACAAATGCGCGAAATGGCTCCATCGAGATGTTGATACTGGCATCCATGATCCAGAGCATGCCGGCGGCAACCCAGAGGTAGGGTGAGTTGGGCATAACCAGCAATGCCAGCGAAGCGACGATGGCCCCGCCCAGAAAATAAGGGCGACGACGACCGAGTCGATTCCAGGTGCGATCGCTAAAATAGCCGACGATTGGCTGCACGATCAAACCTGTCAGGGGTGCTGCCACCCACAATATGGGCAGTTCATCGATCTCCGCGCCCAGGGTCTGAAAAATACGGCTGACATTGGCGTTTTGCAGGGCAAATCCAAACTGAATACCGAGGAACCCAAAACACATGTTCCAGATTTGCCAGAAGTTAAGCTGTGGTTTTTGTCTCACCTGGGTTCTCCCGCCTTGAAGCGAATGGCAGTTCCGCCACCTGCTGCCAGCGTTAATTTGAGGGTGCTTTCACTGTTGACTTCGGTTTCCTCAATCGCGATCGAGTAGGGATTGGTTTTCCAGTGGGCATCGGTACCGTCACGGTATACCCGGGCGGTGTAGCTCCGATCCTCATCCAGGAAATCCAGTGATACCTCCACCTGCCTGGCTTTTTCATCGGTGAGCGCACCAATATACCAGTCATCCGAGTTGCGGTCCTTGCGGCTGAAAACGACAAAGTCGCCAACTTCCCCTGCCAGCGCAATGCTTTCCTCCCAGTCGGTTGGTACATCGACAATAAACTGGAAAGCTTCCGGCTTTGCTTCATAGTTTTTCGGCAAATCGGCTGCCATCTGTACCGGGCTGTAAATGGTCACGTACAGTGCCAGTTGTTTTGCCAGTGTGGTCTGCACACGTTGATCTGACTCCATACCCTGGAATGTCAGGTTGAAAATACCCGGTGTGAAGTCCATCGGCCCGGATAACATCCTGGTATAGGGCAGTATCGCCGTGTGTCCGGGTGGGTTGGGTGGATTACCCCAGGCATTGAATTCCTGGCCACGTGCCCCTTCGCGGCTTATCCAGTTGGGATAGGTGCGGCGCAGACCGGTATCCTTGATCGGTTCATGGGTGATAATGCTGATTTTCCGTTTGGCCGCCTCGGTCACCGACAACAGGTACTGGCCGGCCATGAACTGACCATCATGCCACTCATAATGTACCAGGCCGTTTGCATCAACACGCTTGATGTCAGAGGCATCGGCCACATAACCTGTCTTGATCTGGCGGACACCGTTTTGTTGGTACAAATCGAGTGCCGGGGCCATCTGCTTCGCATAATTGGTGACATTGCCGGAGGTCTCATGATGCCCGATCAGACGCACACCTTTGGATTTTCCATAGGCGGATATTTCACCGATATTGAAATCTTCATAGCTCCTGGTGAAATTGAAAAGGTCGCCGTTGAAAAACCAGTCACCGTCCCAGCCCAGGTTCCAGCCTTCCACCAGTACGCCGTCAAAACCGTATTTTGCGGCAAAATCCATGTATCGCCTGGTCTCGGCAGTAGTGGCACCGTGAATTGGTCCGCTGCCCCAGGTGCGGTCACGTATATGCATGGCCCACCAGATGCCAACATATTTGCCCGGTTGAACCCAGGACACATCACCGAGCTTATTGGGTTCGTTGAGATTCAGAATCAGGCTGGAGTTCAACAGGCCGACTGCATCTTTTGAAATCTGTATGGTGCGCCAGGGTGTTTTGAACGGCGTCTTTGTTTTCACCCTGACGCCATCGGACCACGGTGTCAGGTTGGTCTGGAATACATCTTCGCGACGTTGATCGAGTACGTAACCGGCATAGTCGACCAGCGCAGCCTCGTGGATGCTGAGATGCGTACCGGATGGTGTTTTCAAAGTCAGTGGTGTATGCGCCAACTGGATGCGCATCGAGACCGGTCTGTTTGTACAGGTATTCATAACGGTTGTATGCGCGTCCAGGTATCCACCATGCCGTGGAGATCTCCAGGCAGATGAAACTCGGTCAGTTCATCCACGATATCCACCTGTTGCAGACCGGCTTGCTTTGGAACCTCGTAACGAAAGCCAAGGCCATCGTTAAAAACACGTATCCGCAAATCAAGACGTCTTTGCGTGTCATCCTGCAGGTGGATCAGCATTTCATTGTGATGGTCACGAACCAGCCTGCGCTCGCCCCAGGGTTGTTCCCATGTCCCGTTAGAGTTGCGTCTGTCCGCTTGTTGAATTTCCAAACCGGTATCCAGGCTTTTTTGTTCCCTGAAACGCAAACCCAGGCGCGATTCAGCAATCACGATTTCATCATTGAAGGTGACCGAGTAGACCAACCAGTGCTTGTCATTGCTTGAAACCGAAAACACGATATTGCCGTCAGGCGAAGAAACGGACTCCAGGGCCATCAGTGATTGGCTGAAAATCAACACGACCAGGCTGAAAATAGTTTTGTGTATAAATTTCATGGTTTGGTCTGAAGGCAGGGTCTGGGAGGTTAACATATGTTGATGACAGTAAAGTAGGGGCGCAGTCTAATCCACACATCATGACGTGAATACGTTTGCAAAATACAAAAATACATGCGTAAGTGTTTAGAATCATGACCATGAACAAAAAAACATACCCCCGATTGGTTTCCTGGTGTTTCCTGTCTGTTTTGCTGATGTCGACCACTGCATGGTCTGGCGTGGGCTCAACGCTGCGAGTTGAGCCACCAAACTGGTGGACCGGCTTCAGGGAAACCGGTCTGCAATTGATGGTGCATGGCGAAAACATCGCGAAATATGATGTTGCACTGGATTACCCCGGTGTTAGGGTTGAGCGGGTCACACGGGTTAAAAGCCCGAACTACCTGTTCGTGTATCTTGATATTGGGACTGAAACAAAGCCCGGTGCAATTGATATCACTTTCTCGGATGACGGGAAGGCAATAACCCATCAATACCAACTGCTGAATAAAAATCCCGATCCTGGACACACCAGGGGTTTTTCAGCCGCAGATAACATCTACCTGATCACCCCTGACCGCTTCGCCAATGGAAACCCCGATAATGATAATGTCGAGGGCATGGGTGACACGATCGACCGGTCAAAACCCGGTGGCCGGCACGGTGGCGATATACAGGGTATCGTCGACCGGCTGGATTACATTTCAGAGCTTGGCTTTACCGCCATCTGGTTGAACCCCTTGCTCGAAAACAAAATGCCGAGTTACTCCTATCATGGCTATTCAACCACCGATTTCTACCGTGTTGACCCACGCTATGGCAGTAACGGGGAATATCGCGAACTGGTACAAGGTGCACGCTCGATGGGTATTGGCGTCATCATGGACATGATCATCAATCATATCGGCAGTGCCCACTGGTGGATGCAGGATTTACCCACCGATGACTGGCTGAACCACCAGGATGAGTGGCAGCCAACCTCGCATGAACATATCAGCGAACAGGACCCTTATGCTGCCGATTCTGACAAGCGTTCCTTTTTCCTACGGCTGGTTTGTTGAAACCATGCCCGACCTCAACCAGCGTAATCCACTACTGGCCGATTACCTGACCCAGAATGCATTGTGGTGGGTTGAATACCTGGGCCTGGCCGGTATTCGTATGGATACCTATCCGTACCCGGACAAGACTTACCTGACCGAATGGTCGCGGCGTAATGCTCGAATATCCCGGCTTCAACGTTGTCGGTGAAGAATGGACGGATAGCCCTGCGAGCATCGCTTACTGGCAGGCCGGTAACGATAATCGCGACGGCTCATGTTTCCTACCTGCCAAGCTTGATGGACTTTCCATTGCAAAACGCATTGCGTCGGGGGCTTGTTAGCGAAGAAGAAAGCAAAACAGAAGAGTTGCGTCAACTAGGCCTGCTTAGTCTCTACCGCGTATTGGCTAACGATTTTGTCTATCCTGATGCGGCCTCACTGGTGATCTTCCCGGATAACCACGGATATGAGTCGTATCTATACACAGCTGGGTGAAGATAATGGGCTGTTCCGTATGGCGCTGGCCTATGTACTCACCATGCGCGGTGTACCGCAGATTTATTATGGCACCGAGATCCTGATGTCCAGATCCGGGTGTCGAAGACCACGGCATCATCCGCAGTGATTTCCCGGGTGGTTGGAAAGGTGACCGCAAAAACGAATTTACCGGTAAGGGCCTGACCGAACATGAACTTCAAGCGCAGGTTTTTCTGAAAAACCTGTTGACCTGGCGACGTGACAAAAAACAGTGATTCATACGGGCCAGCTGACGCACTTCCGCCCAAGAAGGGAACCTATGTGTATTTCCGGCATGATGCGAAAGACAGCGTAATGGTGGTGCTGAACAAAAATAAAAGGGAAACACAACTCGAGCTTTCGCGTTTTGGTGAGCGCTTACAGGGTTACCAGTCGGCAACTGGATATCATTAGTGGTGAAAAGCTGCGGCTTGATACCAGCATGGCCCTGCCAGCGCGTTCTGTCATGGTGCTGGAACTAGCAATTAACAGGCAGTGAGCATTACTCATCTGCCAGGTATCTAAGCCTTAGCTTTTTTGCAGAAAATTTTCAGGAACTCATCGTGAGATGGGACTCGGAGAAATGCTTCTTTTCACTGATGGTTTTAGTCAACTTGTCCTTGAGTTGCGCGTCACTCAGCTTATCTGCAATCGGATGATAATCCTGTGGCATCACGCCCTGCCCAGCATCACCTGTAACCACGAGGGCTCGAGGAAAATATCCAGCTGATCCTGTACCAGGCTGCCACTTGACCTGAACAACTCAATTTTATCTGTCAGACGCTGAGGCACTTCCATATTGCGTGTGTCACGCCAGAACTGGCTGTCATCACGTTCATTGAGGTAGTAGTGCAGGATGATAAAGTCGCGAATCAGTTCATATTCCCGTTTGGATTGACGGTTGTACTCATCCATCAGCTTCGGAGTAACCCCTGCATGCGGGAAAAGGTGCAGCAAGCGAACGATGGCTGACTGGATCAGGTAGATGCTGGTGGATTCCAAGGGTTCGAGAAATCCGCTGGACAAACCGACCGCTACAACATTCCGGTTCCACTGATTACGTGTTCGCCCGGTCCTGAATGGAATAATCTTGGGGTCTGCAATCGCTTTTGATTCGAGATTGTTCAGCAGGATCGGCAGCTTCATCATCGCTGTAGTGATTGCTGCTGGAAACCAGGCCATTACCATTGCGGTGTTGCAACTGATGTCGCCATCGCCAGCGGCAGAGTGGGCGATTGAACGGGTGAAGGGCAGGGTCTCTTCGAAACGCTCGGAGGGAACCGCCATGCCCCGAACCGAGGTAGCCAGTGACCCCAATCGTCATAACCGGTGTTC
>CAVVLP010000016.1:0-121625 GCA_963749115.1 uncultured Gammaproteobacteria bacterium | reverse complement strand
TCTATGGGAATTAAGTAAACTGTCCCCCAAATCGGTCCCCCGAATGGCGTCCCCCGAATGGCGTGATGTCGAGATATAGATTGACAGGTTGTGAAGTCACCTGTTGATATTGATGTGTTGCCACCAGTTAAGGTGGTCAAATGGGGCAAGCCTAAGATGTAGTATTCCACATCTTTGACTACTACTCGCATGAACAATCAACGGATAGATTCTCGCACATAATGTGGTAGTACGCCGGATCATCGACTAATGCTTGTGGCTCACAAACTCCTGTACCCGTGTTCAGATTCCGCACGACAGGTTTACACGCCTTCTCATTTTCTGTCAGAGGAGTTTGGCAGTAGGCGTTGCAATTACCTACCAACCGTCCCATGGTCTTGGCGACTTCCCCGTTCGCAAAGACGCAGGTAGTGGGGCGTGCAACCTCACAAGCTGCCAGTGTTGTATGCTGAATAAGACTGGGAGTACGTGGGTCAGTAAATTGCTTTGGAGGGTTACAGTGACCTGAAGGCTTATCGCACCTAGACAAGATCGACGCCCAACAAGCAATGGCACGACGGATAGCATTACACTTTTCAAAATAACCTCCCTAAACTTATACTAGAAGCCAGGACCTCATTTATTATTGTGTGTCCCATGAAGGACAGTACAGTGGATTCAAACTCATCAAATAAAAATTGGGTTTCTGTTCGGTAGTTGATTGACCCGCAACAAAGAGGACGGGAAAAACCGGATTCCCAGCGTAGCATCCATGCTGGCGGAAGTTTATCCCTAATTATTCTTACTATAGGTTAAAAGCGCACATATTGCCCAGTTACTGGACCGCTTTCAAATAGGTCGTACTACCGTGTACAGGGCATTGGGGAGCTATTCAGACTGACCTTTCTCTATAAAATTATCGAGCAGATTACCTACATACAGCCAATACCAGACCCTCACTCCATGAGATGGTTAATCCACCCACTGGATCACTGGACGGTAAATGTCGCGGTATGGGTATCGTCCGCATTGACTTGTTGGGCAACAAGCGCACTGGCGGTGGGTTGCTCAACGGCACTGGCGGCCTTAATGACGACCGTAATAGTGCCAGCTGCATTGGTCGTGCCTATATTGGGGTTGCCTGGAACGGCGCCTGAGACACTGATTATTGTGACACCAGTGGGTGGTTGAAAAATGTATTCACGCCCACTGACAGGTAGAAGACCAGAGACATGAGAACCTTTGACTGTTAGAACAAAGGTGGTATTTACACCAGCGGGAACGGTTGCAGGCGCTGTCGTCCACGTGTCGCTAATCGTCGCTTGAGCGGGTGTGCCACCAACAGGAACAAGAGTACCTTTGGCAGCTTTAATCGCTTGTGCAGTCTTCCAACGGTTGTAGAACCACAGCGCAAGAGCGATGAGTGCGGCTAATAGTGCCGCGAGTGCTGCTGCTATAGCTTTCATACGGTTGTCTCCTTATTTCGCAAATGCTAATCGCATAAAGCGGTGCAGCATTAACGCCCTGTGCAGGAAAAACTGCATTGGTAAATTAAAGTATAGGAGATATTTTTTTCTGTGCTGGTCATGGCAGTCTGCACGGAAAAGTTACTAGAACAGGTATCGGATACTTTATCTGCAACCTGGCAGCACTGCCCTTTCAGTGATCCAACCTGTCGGGGTGTTTTAATTTGGGTCTGGGAATCTCAGCTATACTCAATCTAGTGAACTCAAACATCCACCAGATATTGAAACTAACTGTCAGTCTTGTACTTTACGGACTGTTCTCTGGCTGTATATTATACCCCGAATATAAATACCCAGAACCAGGTCACACAGGAAAGAATAACTATGAGCCAGTAATCCTCACTTCCAATGAGGACATGATACGAATCAAGTACCTCAGTATTGGTCCGAACGCCGAACACGAACAAGTCAAGCAACTAATGCTTGAACACTGCCAGGGTGCTTATATAGAAACCAGTCGGGTGGAATTAAGGGGCTACACCACCGTTGAAGCTGAATGCACTCACGTTCCTGTTTCTTTACCATCACTTCCTATTCCAGAAGCTCATTTATCAATCCACGATAGGCCTATTGCCAAAGTCATCGTCAGTCAAACGTCCCGGCACACGTCGGTTTACTCTGACACTTTACTCTGACCCCTTTTATTCATGTGATTTAAGCCCCCCTGTAATTCCCTCCCGGAAGTATACAATTAATAAGTTATTTGAAAGCTCCCCCCCACGTCGTGTTTACCCCCCCTGAATGCAGATATATAGTCTCCCGTGCATTGAAACGTTTCCGTTTTCACCTTCGTCTCGAATAGCAGTTGCATGAGGTTCCGCCAATCATTCTGAGTTATCGGGTAGTTTTTTTTTGCGATGCGCGCGACCTGCCTGACGTTGTGACATGTTACGTGTGCTTCCCGGATCTGACTAGCCCTCCCCCCGAAATTCCTTATATAGACATTGCCAGCCTCAAACAGGATGCCGCTTAGGATTTCTGCATGACGAGAGTGGGATGTGTCAGTCTTGTAGTTTGGCGCTGCGAACCTCAAACGGATTACCACATCCATATTCGGTTCTCTCTCCGGCTTCACAGTGTAGGCTTTCACCTTCTCTGGCAAAACGTCTTGTCCCCACTCCTGCTTTTTTGTGGAGAAACCCCCATTTATCTCAGTGTTACCGCAAGGCTGCAAGAGTGAAAATATCTCATCCTGATAGGCCTTGCATCCAAACTCTCTGCATTCCAGTGCAGCTGTAATGGGGGCTCCGTACACGCCGCCCGTCACTTTTAAATCTGACAGTTGCTTTATGTTTTTCTGCTTATACGGTACGTGTTTCAGGTAGCACCCCTCCCCTATCGTAAGCTTTACCTTCAATTCTCTTAATGATGCTATAGGAATCTTCCGTCCCTCGTACAGAGTTTCCAACAAGTCGTCTACAATTTTCCAACCCTTTGCGGGTTGTTCTAACCGACTTCTTACATGTGCCTCGAAATCACCTTTATTAGTGTACTTTCTCTTAAGTCTAACGAAGTACGGTAAAATATTTTGCCACCCTATAGCCTTCGAAACAGCTGTATCCCGTTCATTGTAAACCCTGATCCCTAGTAATGTTTCCATAGCTACCGTTCCTCAGTGACCCTCATGCCGGGGTGTCCATATCGAAAGAACCGCCGGTGATTGACGACTCTTTACCTGCAAAGTAAGGCGCCAGATCAGGACTCGTCCACGTCGCAGAACCTGTCAAGGTACCAGAAGCACCCGGTCGTGGAACTGCAAGTTTCCTCATCCGCGATGTCAACCCACGCCATAGTTCCGCCACTAAGCTGCTCAATGCCATCATCAACTGTACCGATCAATAGAAATGCGGAGTCTGATACATGCCCCAGGGCTTCTATAAACTCGGGTGCTTGAAAATAGGCCTACGGTCACATAAATATCAATTTTTTCAACGATACTCAGGGCGACGTCACGCACAACTTCCAGTGGTGGTATCAATTCTTCACGAAACTGCGTGGGGTCAACGCCCATGACCTCATTTATTATGGAAAAAACCATATCATCTGCTGCCCTAACCTGGCTCTCTATTGCTTCAAGCCTGTTGACCTTACCATTCAAGCCTTTGCAGGGATCAGGCGGATGACACGGTTCTGGAGGATGACTCATGGTCTTTACCACACGAAAATCCGCCGAACTGAGAATGTTTGCCACAGCGCCCAGTTGATTGATCTCCGGTTGGAATGGTGAGGGTTCAACACCTGCCAATACTCCAGAAATTTGAGCAGATGCTAATAACAGACCTACTGCAAAAATTGTTTTCCAATTCACAATAAAACCCCTCATAAACATAAACGCATCCATGCGGAGTTGTCCCTGCAAATACGCGGTCTGAACCGCTATCGGATCGGGAGGTTATTGGATTCTTATTTGCAGACTTATATGAATAATCTGGCGACAAAGTAGCGGTTGATACCGCATCTTTAAGTATAGGTAATTGGCAGAGTGTTTGACGAAGTGAGACTCAACCGCATCTGGTGGTTATCGTCTGATTAACCATGCACCCTGGCAGCACTGCCCTTTCAGTGAACCAACCTGTCGGGGTGTTCTTATTCCATAGATGATGTACGGCTATTTTGTTGGCGTTTGGTAATACGTTCTGAGATGATCGCCCAACTATAAATTCATATGAGGAAAAAAGACGCTTGAAAAACCAGACAACAAAAAAAATAACCCACAGCCGCTTGATTAGCATTTGTCTTACTACCGTGATGCTATTCGGCTTGTCCTTCTCTCAGATGACCCACGCCCAAGGGCGCACGATTGTCTATGAATATACGGGGCGCTTAGACGCGAGAGAAGATTTTAGTTTGGTAGATTGTGCCGGAATCGACGGTGCTCAATTCCATTGGGTGGGGACGTTCGACGCAGATGCTACGCCCAGTTTCACCAATGGCGTCAATCTTGACCGGTTCGATGGTGGTGTTATCTCGCTCACACTCTCGGGCGCGACTGATGGCGATAATGACGGTGAATATTTCCCAAAGTTCGGAGCTACCTCAATTGGAGAATCAACTGGGGGCATAGATTCTATTGACTTCTCAAACACCAGCCAATTCGGACAATTGGGGGCACGACTAAGTGTGGGTCGTTTAGAATTTCCACCTGGCTTCACCGGCGCTGTATCGCTGACCAATACCCTGACCCCCTTTACTGCATCAGACGTACTTGATTACCAGATCTGGACTGTCAGTTATCTGATTACTGGTAACAATCCTTCGTGCGCGTTCTATGACGTTGTTGACGGCAGTGCGTCCGGCACAATTATCGAAGTTTTCGATGACGGCTTTGAAAACCCTGAATAAGTGGGCAACATAGCCCATGATCACAGCAGGCACATATCCACCCATTTCAATTGACCTCGGTAGCAATGAGCCAGTGGGGTATCAGGGGACAGTTTACTTAATTGAATATCAGAGGAAACTTAATTTTCCGGCGATAACTGTCTAAATCTATGGGAATTAAGTAAACTGTCCCCCGAATGGCGTCCCCGAATGGCCCCGCTGGTATTGGTGAGTGAGTTTGGTTAAACAGGTACGGTTTTTACCTGATCACAAAGACCATTATATGTTCATTTGTGTCCTGTCCCTCACCGTCAAATGCACAGAGTGTGACAAATCGGGGATGCAGAAAACAAAAAAAGGCTTACAGATATGTGTAAGCCTTTGAATTAATTGGTGCCGATAAGAAGATTCGAACCTCTGACCTACGCATTACGAATGCGCCGCTCTACCAACTGAGCTATATCGGCTCCGGAGGGCGGCAAGTATATTCAAATCAACACTCTGCGACAACATCGTTGTAACAGGATACCTACCTACACCTGAATCAAGGATTGCCGACAAACCTTAACCATGCTTTGAGCTATCAGTATTGCCATTGCATCCGGAGAATGTACAGATATCAGCATCACGTCAGCCAAGGAGGCATAACCCGTGTTTATATTACGAGCCTATAGGGGAAACCATCGGTCCGGGACCACAGGGTTTATGCACGTAAACTCCGGATTCAGCCTGCTCGAAGTGCTTGTAGCTTGTACGGTATTTTCCCTGGGTCTCGCAGGCTTTGCAGCGATGTTGCTGACCAGCATCATCGGCTCTACCCACGCACGCCGTGAAGGTATTGCAGCCATGGCAGCAGTCGGTTTGTCTGAACAAATCCGTTTAAATCCGGCCGCGCTCAACCGTTACCTCGATCCACCCGAACATATTTCCAGAATTTGCACCGGTGAGACTCAGTGTACACCTGAACAACAAGCTGACTACGACTTAAGACTCTGGCAGCTTGAACTTGCCGATAGCATCCCGAATGCCAGGGGACTGGTCTGCCGTGATGAGACGCCAGCGGATGGTGTCGAGGGAAACAGTCATTGCGACGGTACCGGCCCCCTGGTGATCAAAATATTCTGGAGTGGTCAGGGTAATCGTGATGCTTGGCGAATCAAGCCAGCACCGGTTTACGCTGGAGGTATCCTGATATGAAGATGATCAGAACGCAGCACGGATTCTCGTTAATGGAAGTGCTGATCGGTGTATTTCTCTCCACGGTACTGATGTCCGGAATCATACAATTAATGGGCGGAAGTGTTTCGGCCTACCGTTTACAGCTGAACCAGAGCCAGGTTGAAGAATCGGTCCGTTACGCACGCGACGTTTTGAACACACACATCACCCAGGCGGGCTTCCAGCCGGAGCCATGGCAAAACCTGTCCGGGTTTAAAGCCTTGACCGATGAATCCCTGAACGGGGTTTCATCAACAACAGATCAACTGGGTCTGCAACGCTGGTCAAGATACAACTGCTATGGCAATGAAAACCCGGTTATGGATGGCGACGGCCAACCCGCATTTTATCTGCTTCAGACCCGCTTTAAGATCAATAACGCCAACAACCTGGCAATCACCTGTCGTTACGGGCCTGATGCTTTTGGCCTGCGAACCCAAATGAACAATTTTGGCCTGATTGAAGATGTGGAATCCATGCAGGTTTTGTATGCAGAAGATCGGGATGGCGACGAAATTGCAGATGGCTGGGTAACGGCACAGACCTGGCTAAAAGAAAGCAATATCCGGGCGGTAAAAGTAGCATTGCTCCTATCCACAAAACAGGCATTTGACCAGGCCGCCAGCACACAAATCACCGTGCTTGACGAAACCATAAGCTCACCTGCAGACGGTCATTTACGCAGCATCAGACCGCTGACAGCCGCCATCCGCGGCAGGCTCAGATGAGCCCCTGCGTAGCCGTTGTAACACGCTGCGTGTTTAGAGCCCAGACCGGTATGGTGTTGTTGCTTTGCCTGATTTTTTTGATGGCACTGACAATGCTTGGCCTGTCGGCTACCTCGGACACCATTTTACAAAACAGGCTCACCAGCAATCTTCAGGAAGCAGAGCGCGCCAAACAATCCGCCCTGCTGGGTCTTGCATGGGCCGAACACTGGTTACTGGAACTGGCCGGCCCACCACCCGAAGTCTGTTCAGAGCCCTGTAGTGGTTTGTATCTCCATGCCGCCGGTGAATTACCATCCCATCCGGAGTTCGAAGACTTTTCCTGGTGGATAGACCAGGGTCATGAGGCGGGTATCGATCCGTTGACCGGTGTTCGGATAGCAACGCTTTCCCGTCACAACATCAAGCCGCCGGTGTGGATCATAGAAGTCGCTCAAACCACGCTGCCCGCCGAAAACGGCACGCTGGATTTGCAGGTCTGGTACCGGATTCTCGTGCGTGGCAGCGGTCGCACAGATACCGGTGTTTCTGTCATTGAAAGCACTTTGGTTCGATCCTGGCCTGTTGCAGCAAATACGGAATTGACCGACACCAGTGCTGCAGGCCCCTGTCCCGGTTCTGAGTTGCTGGCAGTATGCGGGCGGTTTTCATGGCGTGAATTACGCTGACAAAAATGAAGAACAAGGCAAAGCTATTCACATTCAACGGTATGACACTGATCGAACTGGTCATCGTGATAGCCATATTGGGCATACTCATGGCGACCGCGGTGCCGAGCTACCGCAGTTACACCCTGAGAGTACACCGTGCTGAGGCCATCAGAATGTTATTGCAGGCTTCCATGTGCCAGGAGCGTCTCGTTGCCAGTCGTGGAAACTACGATACCCGTTTGTGTCAGCCGGTCACGGCTACGAAAAGGTATCAGTTGAGCTACAACACGGCTGATTCGCAGGGACGGACCTATATTGCGATGGCCACCCCCACCGGGGCTCAACTTGCCGATCCATGTGGAAGCTTGCTGTTGGATCAAAGTGGTGAGCGGAGCATCAGTGCTTCAAACATAAGCGTTGCAAAGTGCTGGAGCGGACGTTGACATACCGCCCTGGCGGACACCTTACCCGAACATTGCACCAGTATCCGGGATACTGGTGCAATGTTCGGGTAAACATTCAGACTAATCGACTGTCTTGATACGCAATTGCCTGGGCAGCGCAAATACCATGCTCTCTGGCACGCCTTCAAGATTAACGACACTGGCAGATACCTGTTGGCGTAGTTGCTCAATGACACCCGTGACCAGGCTTTCCGGCGCAGAAGCACCTGCAGTGAGACCGACACGCTTCACATCGACCAACCATTCTGGTTTGATATCTTCAGCACCGTCAATCAGGTAGGCGGGCACACCACGCTTTTCCGCAAGTTCACGCAAGCGATTGGAGTTGGAACTGTTTACCGAACCGACGACCAGCAACAGCTCGGAATGCCGGGCCAGTTTCTTGACTGCATCCTGACGGTTTTGAGTGGCGTAGCAGATATCGTCATGCTTGGGTCCGACAATGGCCGGAAATTTCTTTTGTAATGCTTTAATAACGCCCTGGGTATCATCAACCGATAAAGTCGTCTGGGTGACAAAGGCCAACTCATCAGGGTAAGTGACTTCCAGCGAATTTACGTCTTCAGGGGATTCCACAAGGTAGATCTTATTGTTACGTGGTGGTTTCTTGTACCACTGCCCAAGCGTACCCTCTACTTCCGGGTGACCAGCGTGCCCGATGAGCACTACGTCATTACCGGATTTACAGTGCCTTGCAACCTCGAGGTGAACCTTGGTGACCAGCGGACAGGTTGCGTCAAAAACCTTTAAACCGCGCTGTGTACCTGCTTTACGCACATTCTGCGACACCCCGTGGGCGCTGAAGATGACGGTGGCATTATCCGGAACATCATCCAGTTCTTCGACAAATACGGCCCCCAATCCAGCCAGACGGTCTACCACGAAACGGTTGTGCACAACTTCGTGGCGAACGTATATTGGCGCACCGAACAATTCCAGTGCACGCTCAACGATTTCTATCGCCCGGTCTACACCGGCACAGAAACCACGTGGATTGGCCAGTAGTATTTCCATCAATTCTCAACCGGTGGCTTTGCTGCGCCCGATAAAAACAAGCCATCAATCAGTAAAAGTATTACACCACAGGTAATCGCTGAATCGGCCAGGTTAAATGCAGGCCAGTGCCAGTCACGGTAGTAGACGTCTATAAAATCTACGACATAACCGTGGTTGACCCGGTCAACCAGGTTGCCAACGGCACCTCCGATGATCAGACCAAGCGCCGCTGCTGTCAGTTTTTCCCGGGCCGGCAACCGGAATAACCAAACAATCAATACCACCGTCACCACCGATGCCAGACCGGTAAATAGCCAGCGCTGCCAGCCACCTGCATCGCTTAGAAAGCTGAACGCTGCACCATAGTTATGCGCGAGGGTCATATTCAGCCAAGAGGTCAATTCCACCGGGCGGTATAAGGTCAGGGATTGTGTGGCAATATCCTTGGTCCACAGATCCAGAACAACGATCAACGCAGACACCAGTAACCAGGTGAATGCCATTTTGTTGTGAAATATACCCTGCAACTTTTGTGACTGAATCTTCATATCTATGCAAGCCTGCGCTCTTCCCCGGCGCCCGCGACGTTTTCTATACAGCGTCCACACAACTCCGGGTGCTCCTCTGATTGACCCACATCTTCACGCTGGTGCCAGCAACGTACACATTTTGGGTCGGAATTCTTTTCAATCCAGACGAGGTAATCCGGGGTTTCATAGCGGTCATCGGGTAACACAGCTTCTTCCGTTTCGACGGTCGCTTCTGAAACTATCAGGATAAAGCGTAATTCATCACCCCATTTTTCCAGAAATTTGCGATGTTCATCATTGCGTGGCTGGATTCGAACGGTAGCTTCCAGTGAACCGCGAATAATTTTATCCCTGCGCAAGGGTTCAATAGCCTCGTTCACAGCGTTGATAAGGCTGATGGTTTCCTTCCAGAATGCCTTATCGTAATCCCCGCCATCAAGCGCAAAAAGACCGTCATACCACTCGCTCATAAAGACACTGTCGTGCCGGTCACCGGGCATGACTGCCCAGATTTCTTCGGCCGTGTAGCTCAGGACCGGGGCGATCCAGCGAACCAGGCTTTCCAGTATGTGATACATCGCGGTTTGCGCGGAGCGACGCGGCAGACTATCCCTTCCGGTTGTGTAAAGACGGTCTTTCAGAACATTCAAATAAATCGCGCTCAACTCCAGCGCACAATAATTATTGACCTTTTGATAGACCTGCATGAACTGGTAATCGTCGTAGGCCTGGCTGATTTCATTCTGGATCTGCAAGGCCCGGTCCACCGCCCAACGGTCAAATGGCAGCATTTGTTCAGGCGTGAGTGCATTATCGGGGACGAAACCATCCAGGTTACCCAGCAGGAATCGTGCCGTATTGCGGATGCGGCGATAGGCATCTGAAACCCGCTTGAGAATTTCATCAGAGACCGTCATTTCCTGGCGGTAGTCCGCCGCAGCCACCCACAACCTGAGTACATCGGCACCCAGTGAGTTCATAACCTTTTGCGGCGCGATGACATTACCCATTGATTTGGACATTTTCTTGCCATCGGCATCCACGACAAAACCGTGGGTCAGTACCTGTTTGTAAGGAGCCTCACCATGCATGGCAACCGAGGTCAGCAGGGACGACTGAAACCAGCCACGGTGCTGATCGGAACCTTCAAGGTAGATGTCTGCAGGACGACGTAGCTCTTCACGCTCGTCCAGCACGCAGCGATGGCTGACACCGGAATCAAACCATACATCGAGAATATCCTTGACCTGTATATACTCGGATTCATCAACACCAAGTTTTTGATAAATATCGTTTTCATACCAGCAGTCGATGCCATGCTCTTCGATCAGGTCAGCTGCTTTGTACATCAATTCATCGGTTTGCGGATGTAGCTCTTCGCTGATACGGTTTACAAAAAGTGTGATCGGCACACCCCAGGTCCGCTGTCTGGAAATACACCAGTCCGGACGGCCTTCGATCATGCCGGTGATTCGCTCCTCACCCCAGGATGGAACCCAGCGAATATGTTTGATGGCGTCCAGTGAACGTGTGCGCAAACCGGCCTTATCCATATCGATAAACCACTGTGGTGTCACACGGAAGGCGGTTGGTGTTTTATGCCGCCAGCAATGGGGGTAGCTGTGTAAAAATGATTCGTGGTGTAACAACACCTTCTTTTCTTCAAGTAATTCCAGAATAGTGGCGTTGGCATTCCAGACAAACTGACCCGCGAATAATTCGGTATCAGGCAGAAACAGACCATCGGGGCCAACCGGGCTGGTCACCGGCAGGTTATACGGCTTACCAACAATAAAATCGTCTTCACCATGCCCGGGTGCGGTATGCACGGCACCGGTACCCGCCTCGGTGGTGACATGCTCACCCAGAATCACCGGTACCTGGCGTTCATAAAATGGATGTTGCAGCAACTGGTGTTCCAGTGCCGCCCCTTTTGAAGAGCCCAGCACTTCGACATTTTCCATACCGATACGACTGATGACCGCGTCTTTTAGCTCATCTGCCAGCACGATAGCCAGGCTTTGTCCCTTACAAACACCCTTGACCAGTACATAATCCAGATCTGCATGCAGCGCGACCGCTTCGTTGGCCGGTAAAGTCCAGGGGGTTGTCGTCCAGATCGGTATTCCGACACTGCCATCCACGGCATCAACGCCAAACGCTGTAAGCATTGCCTTTTGATCGACGGCTTTGAAAAACACATCAATCGCTGGAGAGGTTTTGTCCTGGTACTCAATTTCAGCCTCGGCCAGTGCCGAACCACAATCAAAACACCAGTTAACCGGCTTGACACCCTGGTCCAGGTGACCGCCTTCAATAATTTTCGCCAGCGCCCGAACCATATTGGCTTCATAGGCAAAATTGTTACTGGCATAGGGGTTGTCCCAGGTACCCAACACACCAAGACGCTTGAAGCCTTCGCGTTGCAGGGCAATCTGCCTGTCAGCATACTCCCGGCATTTTTGGCGGAATGTGCGCGCATCCACTTTTCGGCCTACCTTGCCGACCTTCTTTTCGACCTGTAACTCGATGGGTAGGCCATGACAGTCCCAGCCCGGTACATATGGGGATTGAAAACCTGCCAGCAAGCGTGACTTGACGACCATGTCTTTCAGAATTTTGTTTACCGCGTGGCCGATATGAATATCGCCATTGGCGTACGGTGGTCCGTCATGCAGGATAAACAGGGGACGCTCAGACGTGTGTGCCTGGATACGTTCATAGAGTCCGCTTTCTTCCCACTGCTTCAGCATGGTGGGTTCACGGTTTGCCAGGTTGGCTTTCATAGGAAATGCCGTGGCGGGCAGATTGATTGTGTCTTTGTAGTCCATGCTTATCTGTACTTTTTTCGCTTTTCAGTTTTCAGTTTGTGTCAGGCAAATTCTCGCCTGCTGCTCATCTTCCCGCATTTGCACAACGAGGTCATCAATATCTTCAAAATGTGTTTCATCGCGGAGCTTCTTTATAAACTCCACTTCCAGTGTCCGGCCGTACAAATCGCCGCCAAAATCAAACAAATGCGCCTCTATCAGGAACCCTTCACCCCCCACTGCGGGACGTGTGCCAAGGTTCGCGACGCCATCGTGCCAACCATGGTCATCCCAACGGGCTCTTATCGCAAACACACCCATTAACGGACTGGGTGAGGTTGCCAGGCGAATATTAGCCGTCGGGTACCCTAACTGGCGACCCAGCTGACGGCCCGGGATGATCTTGCCAAGCATCCTGAATGGCCGGCCCAGCAAGCGCCTTGCCTGTTCCAGATCACCAGCACCGAGACTGTCACGTATGCTGGAACTTGAGGCCCGGTAACCTTCAATATCGACCATCGGAACCACATGTACCTCGAAACCCAGCTTCTTTCCTGACCGGCGTAATGTTTCGGTATCGCCCAGCCTGCCCTTGCCGTAATGAAAGTCCTGACCCACAACCACATGTTTTGCCGCCAGCGTATTTACAAGAACCGACTGGACAAAGCTATCCGCATCCATACCTGCCAGGGCCTGATTAAAACGCATCAACCAGACGAGGTCTATATCCTCATCCGTAAGGTATTCAAGCTTCTGGCGCACCGACATCAGGCGCGCCGGCGCGGCATCCGGCCGGAACCAGGCCATGGGTAAAGGCTCGAATGTTACTACTGCAATCGAATGCCCGCTTTCAGCCAGTGATTCACAAAGCCGGATCAGTGCCTGGTGTCCAAGGTGAAAGCCATCAAAGTTACCGATGGTTACGACCGAGGAACCGTAACAACTGCCTGCCCGGATTGTCCCTGATTACCCGCATAAATATGCCTGTTCACAAAGCAGCGAATTATAGCAGGCGCAAGTAATTGGGCACGTGAATTTGACAAAAGATTGAGCTATTTTGCACCCCGTGAAAGGTCACGGGGCTTCAGACCCATTACCATGCCGGTGAAAACATAGATAACTACACCAAAAATAATACTCAGGCTGAGGTTTTTAACCCTCAAATATACCGTTGCCTGGTGCCAGCTTTCGATATCGTGTGTCATAAAAAACAGCAATGAACCCATGGCCGCACATGCCAGAATGACGGCTATCCACACCCTGAGCCAACCACGCTCGGGTGTGTATACCTCGCGTTTCCTGAGGCCACGAAATAGCAGGCCCGCGTTCAGATAGGCCGCAACCGAACTGGCCAGTGCCAGACCGGCATGTGGCCCTTCAAAGCCCTGGAATAGAAGCAAACCCACAAATATCAGGTTCAAAACCATATTTGTCACCATGGCTGCAATCGCTATCTTGACCGGTGTTTTGGTGTCCTGACGCGCGTAATAGCCGGGCGCCAGCACCTTGACTGCGATAAAGGCGGGTAAACCCGCTGAATACGCGATCAGGCTATAGGACGACATACGCACATCATCCAACTGGAACGCATCATACTGAAACAGCGTAATCAGAATGGGCGCGGCGAGGATAATCAAGCCCACGGCAGCAGGCACCGTGATGATCACTGCCAGACGCAAGGCCCAGTCGAGTGTCGCTGAAAATTCTGCAGTACTTGCCTTTGCGTGCTTTTGGGACAGGTTGGGAAGAATGACGGTTGCCAGCGCAATACCCAAGACACCGAGCGGAAATTCCAGTAAGCGGTCTGAGTAATACAACCAGGACACACTTCCGGTGACCAGGAATGTCGCAATAATGCTGTCGAACAGCAAATTGACCTGTGCCACCGACGAGCCGAACAGGGTCGGGATCATTAATTTAATGATGCGACGGACACCTGAATGACGCCACCCCCAGCGTGGACGCGGCATCAACCCCAGGCGCATGAGTGCCGGAACCTGGATCAGCAACTGGGCGAAACCGGCCGCCAACACACCCCAGGCGAGTGCAGTGACCGGCACTTCAAGATGGCCTGCCAATAACAGCGCGGAGGCAATCAGGGAAAGATTGAGCAATATTGGTGTTAATGCCGGGACTAAAAACCGCCCGAAAGTATTGAGTATTCCACCTGCCAGCGCCGTCAGGGAGATCAGCATGATATACGGAAACGTGATCCGTAACATGCCGGCGGACAGGTTAAATTCGGGCCGGTCATCAGCCACCCAACCGGGAGCGAATATCGACAATACCAGCGGTGCAGCGAATACGCCGACTGCAGTTAAAACAAGCAAGATCGCAGCCAGGGTGCCCGTAACGTGGTCGATCAGATCACGCAATGCCTGCCGGTCGCCGGTGGCCTTGTACTCGGACAGAACCGGTACAAAGGCGAGTGAAAACGACCCTTCGGCAAACAGGCGGCGCATGAAATTGGGTATTCTGAAAGCCAGGAAAAAGGCATCGGTTTCGCCGCTGGCACCGAACATCTTGGCCAGCACAACATCACGGACAAAACCCAGAATGCGGGAGAGCAAGGTTGCAGAGCCAACCGTTGCTGTCGATTTCAGCAGTTTCATGCGTTTCCGAACCCTGAAACCTGTCTTGACCCAAGAATCATAAGAAATTACCAGTTAAATGATTGACCCCACGCACAAAAAATACGACAATGCGCGGCTATATTCTGAACCTGTATTTATGGAGATTTACCTTGGCTAACAGTTTATCAGCACGCAAGCGTGCACGTCAGGCCGAAAAACATCGTTTGCGTAATGCCAGCCAACGCTCGCACGTACGCACAACTATCAAAAAAGTTCTTGCGGCGATTGAGTCCGGCGACAAAAGCGCAGCTGAAGAAGCCTATAAGGCTGCTGTTCCTGCCATTGACCGCTCGGTGTCCAAGGGCCTGATGCACCTTAACAAGGCAGCACGTCATAAATCACGCTTGAACAAACACGTTCGCGATATGTAATCCACCCGGTTTGGTTCATTTTCAATGAATTAAGCTAATGGACGAAGATTACTAAAAAGCCCTGTCATGAAACAGGGCTTTTTAATGTCCATAAAAAGGCAATCCTGGTAGTCAGCTTTCACTGTCAGGCAAAGGCTCCCATTGCTTTTCCTGTTCCGACTCGAGTTCTTTCATTTCATCCAGGGCCCTTCCGATACTCTGCACCAGTTCACCGGTACCGGCTTGGGTAACCGAAGAAATCATGAACCACGGTGCTGTCCACTTCAATTCCTCCACAACCCCCTTGGCAATAGCTTCCGCCTCTGCCTTATCAAGGATATCAATCTTGGTAAATACCAGCCACCGGGGTTTATTACCGAGATCCTTGTCAAAATTGACCAGTTCCTGCTCCAGTTTACGGATCGCTTCGGCGGGTGGAACTTCATCCAAAGGCGCAATCTCCACCAGGTGCAGCAATAATTTTGTTCGCTGCAGGTGCTTGAGGAACTGCACACCCAAACCGGCACCTTCAGCGGCACCCTCGATCAATCCGGGAATGTCAGCGATGACAAAACTGCTGTCAAAACCCACGCGAACCACGCCGAGATTCGGATACAAGGTGGTAAATGGATAATCTGCAACCTTCGGTCGGGCGGCTGAAACCGTGCTGATAAGAGTTGATTTACCGGCATTCGGAAAACCAAGTAAACCGATATCGGCAAGCACCTTCATCTCCAGGTGTAACTGGATATCTTCTCCAGGCGCACCTGGAATAAACTTGCGCGGCGCCCGGTTGGTTGAGCTTTTAAAGTGTACGTTACCCAAGCCGCCGCGACCGCCACGGGCGACCAACAGGTGCTGACCATGTTCGGTTACATCCCCCAGCACAATTTCATTCACCTCATCGATCACAATTGTGCCCAATGGCACACGAATGTAGATGTCTTCGCCTTTTTTCCCGTAGCATTGCTGCCCTTTACCCTGCACACCGTTTTCTGCTTTGTATATCCGCCGGTGCCGAAAATCGACCAGGGTGTTCAGACCGGAATCGCCTTCCAGGTACACACTGCCGCCATCGCCGCCATCGCCACCGTCAGGCCCACCGTATTGAATATACTTTTCCCTGCGAAATGATGCCGAACCATCACCGCCTTTACCGGCAGTTACATGAATGGATGCTTCATCAACAAATTTCATAGTGGCTTATTCCTGTACGGTCTGGGTCATACGTGGGTTGATTATTATAAACCGAACATAAAAAAACCCTGCCTTGGCAGGGTTTTCTACTCTCAGTCTCAGTTTGGTTTTTCAGGCTTCTGCCGTCACCACGCTGATAAATCTGCGTTTGGGTAATCCACGTTTCTTGAATTCCACTTTACCGTCACTTAATGCAAACAGTGTGTGATCGCGACCTACACCCACGTTTTCACCGGCGTGAAACTGGGTTCCACGTTGACGGACCAGGATGTTACCCGCCACAACGGCCTCACCACCGTAACGTTTTACACCCAGATATTTGGGGTTGGAATCGCGACCATTGCGCGTACTACCACCTGCTTTCTTATGTGCCATGATTCAACTCCTCTACTTTTTAGCTTCGCTAGTGGCTTCAACTTCAGGTGTCACAGCTTTAGGCTTTTCGGCCTTGGCCTTGGATACCGGCTTCTCGGCTTTAGCTTTGGATACCGGCTTCTCGGCTTTAGCTTTGGCGGCTTTTCGGTTAGCTGATACCGGCTTTTCGGCCTTGGCTTTGGATACAGGCTTTTCGGCCTTGGCTTCGGATACCTTCTTTTTTGGCACTGAAGCAGCAATGCCAGTAATTTCAATTCGGGTAAAATCCTGCCGATGCCCCATTTTTTTCATATGGTGCTTACGACGTTTGAATTTTATGATCCGAATTTTATCCCCACGACCGTGCTCGACGACCGTGGCTGTGACTGTTCCGCCTTTCAGGTAAGGAGTTCCGACCTTAACGTCTTCACCTTCACCTACCATCAGCACCTGGTCGAGTTTGACCGTGGCACCTTTTTCAGCGTCAAGTTTTTCAATTTTTAATATATCTCCAGTGATAGCACGATACTGCTTGCCACCGGTTGCGAATACTGCGTACATGGTTAATGCCCCGAGTTCGGAAGAGCCCTACAAAAGGGCGAGAATATTAGCGGTTTTATGGTGTCCGGTCAACCATTGTCAACGCTAATAATCAATCTATTTGATGTTGCTTTTAAAACGAATTGATTTGAGGACGACTCAACAGTTGCGATACGGATACCACCATCTGTGGCCTTTTCAGACCCGCCCTCACCTTCTTCATTACATAAGATCCACTTTCATTGCAAAAGGGGGGTATAGTACATGGTTGGAAATCGTTTCGGCATTATTCATGAACACCATTAAAATACGCGGCGCCCGCACCCACAATTTAGCCAATATTGATCTCGATCTTCCCAGGGACAAACTGATCGTGGTTACCGGACTTTCAGGCTCCGGCAAGTCATCGTTGGCTTTTGACACTATTTACGCAGAAGGGCAGCGTCGATATGTAGAATCACTTTCTGCCTACGCCCGGCAGTTTTTGTCTGTCATGGAAAAACCGGATCTCGATCATATTGAGGGACTTTCACCCGCCATATCAATCGAACAGAAATCAACATCACACAATCCACGCTCCACCGTCGGCACGATCACAGAAATTTATGACTACCTGCGACTGTTGTGGGCACGCGTGGGTACACCTTGTTGCCCTGACCACGGGCAACCGCTCGAAGCCCAGACCATCAGCCAGATGGTAGACCAGGTACTGGCTCTTCCTGAAGGCGAAAGAATGATGCTGCTGGCACCGGTGGTTCGTGACCGAAAAGGTGAACACGCGCAGTTGTTTGATGAATTGCGTGCCCAGGGATACGTCCGTGTCCGTGTCGACGGCAAGGTTTATTCCATCAATGACGTACCAGTGCTTGAGTTACGCCGCAAACACACGATTGAGGTTGTTATCGACCGGTTTAAGGTTCGACCCGACCTCAAACAGCGTCTTGCTGAATCTTTTGAAACAGCCTTGATTCTATCTGACGGTCTGGCACTTCTATCACCGATGGAAGATGGGCAAAAAGGTGAAGTAAGCACCGCTACTGAAAAGTTGATGAGTTCCCGTTACTCCTGTGTTCACTGTGACTACAGCTTGCAGGAAATTGAACCGCGAATGTTCTCCTTCAACAATCCGAATGGTGCATGTCCAACCTGCGACGGTCTTGGTTTGGCCCAGTTTTTCGATCCGGAACGTGTTGTCAGCAACCCCCATGTAAGCCTGGCCGGCGGGGCCGTGCGTGGATGGGACCGTCGCAACGCCTATTACTTTCAGATTATCAAAGCGCTTTCTGAACACTACGCCTTCGACATAGAGGTGCCGTTCGAGGAACTGTCTGAAAAACATCGTAACGTTATCCTGTTCGGTAGTGGCGAGGAGATCATTGAGTTCACTTATTTTGGCGAACGGGGTACGCAGAAGCGGCGACACCCATTTGCTGGTGTTATTCCAAACCTCGAGAAACGCTTCCGTGAAACAGACGCAAGTATCGTTCGTGAAGAGCTATCCAAATATATATCCCAAAAACCCTGCCCTGATTGCCAGGGACAGCGCCTGAACCGCCAGGCCAGGCATGTTTTTGTTGCAGATATCAACTTACCGACCGTCACTGCATGGCCCATTTTGCGCTGTCTGAAGTTTTTCGATGAACTCAGCTTAAGCGGAAGCAAGGGAGCGATCGCAGGAAGAATCGTTAAAGAAGTCCATCAACGACTACAGTTTCTCGTCAACGTCGGTCTGGATTACCTCACCCTTGACCGCAAGGCCGGCACCTTATCCGGTGGTGAGGCTCAGCGTATCAGGCTCGCCAGCCAGATTGGAGCCGGTCTGGTAGGCGTGATGTATATTCTTGATGAACCTTCTATTGGTCTTCACCAGCGGGACAATGAGCGCTTACTATCAACCCTGCTACGCTTACGTGATATCGGAAATACCGTGATCGTGGTCGAGCATGACGAAGAAGCCATCCGCATGGCGGACCACGTTGTTGACATGGGTCCTGGCGCAGGTATTCACGGCGGTGAAGTCGTTTTCAGTGGCATACCTGAAGACCTGGTCAACTGCAGCGCGACGTTAACCGGACAGTACCTTTCAGGAAAATTGGAAATCGAAACCCCGGCCAGGCGAACAATAGCCGACCCGCAACGGGTATTCAGGTTGATTGGTGCTTCCGGCAATAACCTCAAAAATGTCACATTGGAGATTCCTGCCGGCTTATTAACCTGTGTAACCGGTGTTTCCGGTTCAGGCAAGTCGACCCTCATCAACGATACCCTGCATCGCCTGGTGGCCCAGGAATTATATGAGGCCAGAACCCAGCCGGCACCCTATAAAAAGGTGGAGAACCTGCATCTGTTCGATAAGGTAGTCGATATCGACCAGTCTCCCATCGGTCGCACACCACGCTCTAACCCCGCCACCTATACCGGCTTGTTCACACCTATACGTGAGCTGTTTGCAGGCACCCAGGAGGCCCGGGCACGTGGCTACCTGCCCGGCCGTTTCAGCTTCAATGTCAAAGGTGGACGTTGCGAGGCTTGCCAGGGTGATGGGTTGATCCGCGTTGAAATGCATTTTCTGCCGGACATCTATGTGCCCTGCGATGTATGTCACGGCAAGCGCTACAACCGTGAATCTCTTGGTGTTCACTACAAAGGCAAGAACATCCACGAAGTACTGGGTATGACTGTAGAAGAGGCGTTGGAATTTTTTGCGCCGGTACCGGTAGTGGCGCGCAAGTTACAGACCTTGATGGATGTTGGCCTTTCATATATCACCCTGGGTCAAAGTGCCACAACCCTCTCCGGTGGTGAAGCGCAACGGATCAAACTGGCCAAGGAACTATCCAAACGTGATACCGGTCAGACGCTGTATATACTGGATGAGCCGACCACCGGCTTACATTTCCATGACATCAAACAACTGCTTCAAGTTCTGAATCGCCTACGCGATCACGGCAATACCGTAGTGGTCATTGAACATAACCTGGATGTCATTAAAACGGCTGACTGGGTCATAGACCTTGGTCCGGAAGGTGGTGACCGGGGTGGTGAAATTACTGCAACAGGGACGCCCGAACAGATGGCTACCGTTGCCGGGTCACATACCGGACATTTTCTTGCCAAGCTTTTTGATCGAAAAAAGACCATTCATAAAAAATCCGCCTGAGTCATATAACCCGGGAAACCGCCGGTGCATTTCCCGTGGAGTGGCCAGGAAATACACACGACGGATACGACTACCCTGATAAACATCAAATTACTGACCTCCACCCCTTTCCTGGTAAACAATCACTGTCTCAAGACCTGAAACTCCTTAAGTGGCACCGAATTCGAACCTCGGTACAACATGGGGCCGTGTATGACCACCATGACGATAGTGACCATCATTCCAACAACGGTGATGGCGATTCAGTGATTGTCATTTTGCGTTGCGCATACTGAATTAAGACTGAACGGGAAACACCCAGCGGTTGGGGGAGAACCAGCAGGTATGAATGGGTATTTAAATTGCTCCAGGCTCAACCGGTCGGGACGAATCGCGAATCCACTCACTCCATGATCCCGCATACAGTCTCGAACCTTTTAGCCCGGCTAACTCTGCTGCAAAAATTGTATGGCAGGCAGTAACCCCGGAGCCACACATGAACACCAGGTCGTTCGACTGGTGACCGCCCTGCAAGGCAAGCAACCCCTTGCGGACCTCGCTTACCGGCTTAAACCTGCCATCCGCTGCGAGACTTAGTTCAAAAGGATAATTAAGCGCCCCGGGAATGTGACCAGCCACAGAATCAATCGGCTCAATTTCGCCTCTGAACCGCTTGGCGGCCCTGACATCCGCCAATACCATTGCCTGCCCAGCCAATCGCTCGAGAATCTCCGGTGTGGATACCACCAGGTCACTACGAACCTTGAAACTGGCAGTAACTGCGCTTGAAGCTGTCACCTGACCTTTTTCCAGTTCATAACCGGCAGATTGCCAGGCAGGTAAACCACCATCCAGCAATACAGCATCATCATGACCAAAATACTTCATTAGCCACCACAATCGGGCGGCGATCGATCCACCCGCATCATCGTAAGCAACCACCCTGGTACCCGCTTGCCAGCCAGACCGGGCTAGAAATCCGGCAAACCTATCTGCATCAGGCAAAGGATGGCGACCGCTATTGCTGGTTACAGGGTTGGAAAGATCATTATCAAGATGGGCGTAAACCGCACCGGGAATATGCGCGTGCAAGTAGTCGCTGTAACCCTTACCAGGGTCGCTCAAAACAAAATCGACAATCAACAATTAGAACCGTTTCGCCTTTTTGTGCTGCGTAGAGGTCTTGCGCCGAAAGCAGTATTTGTTGTCTCATTAAACCGGTCTGTTTGAATTTATCAGCACTAATGACCGAGCCCAGCGGTCTCACGGCTTGTGTTCCGCATACGACTGCCAAGGTTCAACAATATAGCTGCAGTGATACCCCAAATCTTGTGCCCCTGCCAGTTCAACGAGGAAATCACAAATTTTTTACCGCCTTCAACCACTTCCTGATGTGAATATTCACGAGGATTGACCGCCAACTCCAGCGGTACGGTAAATACTTCCGACACTTCACGTAAGTCAGGCTTCCATATAAATGAAGACCGGACCAGGCCAACAACCGGCAATACCCTGTAATCCGAAATCGTGTCCAGACGGTCAAGAAAACCCAACGGGGATACCTGTGAGAAATCCAGGCCGATCTCTTCTTCTGCCTCACGCAGTGCGGTAGAGACGGCCGAGCGGTCGGTACGGTCAACTGACCCTCCCGGAAAACTGACTTGTCCGGGGTGATGCAATAACAGCTCCGAGCGAACGGTCAACAGGATTTCGGGTTCGGGTTTATCGAGGACGGGCACCAGCACAGCTGCAGTTCGATTGGGACGGGACGGGGCCCCGGCAGCACTGCGAAGAACTTTGAGCTTAAGAGCAGATACCCCTTGATCAAAGGGTGAAACAGCCCTAAACAGCGTAATGTGCAAGTCAGACGACATAACTCAACATGATATCAACACCTGGTCAGTAGCAATAGAGTCTGTTGAAGACAAGACCGAAATGATACGGAAAGACGTTAACACGGGCCCAAAAAAAACCGGGTGGCCAATGCCACCCGGTTTGTAGGTTATTACTTCAGGATTTCAACCAGTTTGAGATCAAACATTAAGGCTTCATTCGGACCAACCGGCGGATTGCCTCGAGCACCGAATGCCAACTCAGGTGGAACGAATATCTGCCAGGTAGAACCTGCTTTCATCAGGGGCAACACTTCCTGCCAACCCTTCAGAACAGCATTGACCGTAAATTCTTCCGGAGTTCCACGAGCGAATGAGCTGTCAAATTCACGTCCATCCAGCTTTGAACCACGATAGTGAACCGTAACCCTGCTTTCAAGACCAGGACGGGCACCGTCGCCTTCTTCAATAATGCGATATTGAACACCGCTGGGAAGGGCAACAATTCCGGTCTTGGATTTATTTTGCTGCAAGAAACTTCTCACTGGCCGCCTGGTTTTCTTCAGACAAAATACGGAACTGTTCAACCTGCTCCGCACGCACTCTTTCTTGCAGTGCTGTCAGCAGTGCCCGCATTTCTTCTGCACTGACCTGTGGTTCTTTCTCCGCAACCACGTCACGGATGGCGGTGATAAGTGATTCCACGTCAAATTCAGTACTGCGACGTGCGATGTCGGCACCGATGTCCCAACCAACTGCGTAGCTGAGCTTGCCTTTTTCAGAATTTACATCCTGAGCCAGGACGGAACCTGTAGAGATTATTAATAATATCGTTAGCGCGAGTCTGGATCGCATTGAGTATTCCTCCAGAGAATTTCTGTTTGCTGGCCCATTGCCAGTCAATAAAGGGTGGCTATTCTACATGAGTAGCCGTGGATATGTCATGCCCGAATCATCATCAATTTCTGTTCGGGCTGCCAGATAGACTGTGCGATCATTACCAAGTTCAGCCACCTGTTGGTTAATTTAACCAATCATTACACTCCCGACTTTTTTGTGAAATTGATTTTTCCTGGTTTTCTTTATTAATATCATATCGTTATGAATCTGAAAAATATTGGCATGATGCATGCATTAACACAAGTACAGATTAGAATGCAGGAGCATAAGCAATGAGTGTCTTTTCCAGATTTACCGATATTATTAACGCCAATATCAATTCCTTGTTAGAAAAAGCCGAAGATCCGGAGAAAATCATCCGTTTGATGATCCAGGAAATGGAGGATACGCTGGTAGAAATACGTTCTGCTGCCGCCAAATGTATCGCCGATCGCAAGGAACAACGTCGCTATGCGGAGTTTCTCGAGCGTGAACAGCAAGGATGGGCCAAACGGGCAGAACTGGCGGTTCGTCAAAACCGTGAAGACCTTGCACGCGCAGCACTTGCTGAAAAACAGGCGTTGGCCGATGAAGCCGAACAGATTGCCCATGAAACCAAAATGCTTGATGAGCAGCTTGAGAAATTCAACTCTGATATCTCCCAGCTACAGGGCAAGTTGACCGACGCAAAAACCCGTCAACGCAGCATCGTCATACGCCATAAAACTGCAACTTCACAGTTGGCGGCACGCAAACACATACACGATGACACGATTGACGAAATGCTTTTCCGTTTTGAAAATGCTGAACAACGCATAGACCGGGTAGAAGCTCAAGGCGAGGCCCTCAACATGGGTCGACGTAAAGGCCTGGCAGATGAAATCGCAGGACTTGAGGATGATGTCAGAGTTGAAGATGAACTTGCAGCGTTAAAAGCGAGAGTCAATAAATCTGACAAAGCAGATAAAACCGAACAGGAGAAATAACAATGTCTGAACTCGTTCCTATTCTACTGCTAACGGTCTGTGCACCGTTGTGGATAATTTTTCACTACATCACCAAGATGAAAACGGCCAAGGGTTTAACACCTGAAGACGAGAAAATGCTGACGGATGTGTGGGAATCCACCAAGAAAATGGAGGATCGTATCGTGACACTCGAGCGTATTCTTGATATCGAGTCCCCGAGCTGGAGACAACGTCATGAGTGATCTGTACGAGCGCAAAAACCCTCACAGGCTTTATCGCGACAAGGACAACGCCATACTGACGGGTGTCTGTGCCGGTCTGGCAGACTACTTTGGACTTTGCCGAAAGGGTTTGAGAATAGTCGTGGCGATCAGTACCTTGTTCTTTTTTCCTTTCATTGTGCTGGCCTATATCATCCTGACAATCATTCTTCCGGTCAAACCGCAAGATCTGTATAAGGATGAAAGCCAGGAAAAATTCTGGCGCGGTGTAAGCATGGCACCGACAGACGTATTCAGCAATCTGAGTCATCGTTTCAGGGAACTGGATATACGCTTGCAAAAAATGGAAGCCTATGTCACCTCAAGAGAGTTTGATATGGACCGTGAATTGGGCCGAAACTCACATAAATAACCGCCAGCACCGCCGGATTACGACCAAACGAGCGCTTATTGCGTTGTGATGTAACGAATCAGGCTCCAATTGCACCAACTTTTTTAGACCTGGATTGTCTTTATCTATTGCAAGGCGGAAAACCGGTCAGAATTTGTCATAGGAATATAGAGAAATGAACCAGTTTAAAACACGCAACAATGAGATCTTGGTTAAAACGGAACCGTTATTTGCATCTACCTGGTTGGCACTATTCAAGGTACTACGCAAAAGCTATAACGAACGGCGACATGTCAATGCTGTCAGTACAGAAAGTTCAACGGCATTAAAGAAGGCTCAATCAGGCCAGAAATTAAATTAAATTCATCTCAGTGAGTATCAGGGTGAAAATCCTTTTCACCTGCCTCAACCAATAAATTCATTCGGTTTCGCTGTGGCGGCACCGGGCAGGTTGAATAAGGGTTAAAGGCACACGGGGGGTTATAGGCCTTATTAAAGTCGACGGTCAAACGACCGTGTGCCGGCATGCCGTCACTGTATAAATACCTTCCGGCACCATAAGTCCCATGACCGGTGGTTCGGTCGGCAAATATGAACCAGAGACTTTCAGACTCACCGTCTCCCAAACCAAGCAAGCTATGGGTTCTGCCATCCATATCGAACTCAAATGTGCCAAACACCGGTGACTCGCTCACCTGTCCAAGCACATTGGTAATTTCCATGACCGCACCTTCCGCAGCCCGGGTAAAGCGGCCATCTATTCGCCACGACTCATTGATGGGGTAGTTGTCTACCCCTTTGAAATTATGCAAGGCCTTTGCCTGTGAGTCCTTGATACGTAGTGCGTAAGACCCTCTGAAAATGACATTAATACTCAAAGTTCCGCCGGAAACAATGGTCGGAACACCTTCGGTATCAGGTATCAGCGCCGCGTAAGGTAAAGGCTCGTCATTAATTTTCACCTTTTCCGTATCAAGATTATTGAAGTGTAGCTTAGTCGTTTTGCAGCACAACACTACCCCAGTAAGCCGGTCCGTCGCTCAGCTGAATGTCATTATCCATCGCTGTGCCGATGCGACTTTCTCCTTCCTCGAGCCATTCGAGGCCCACCAGGGTCAGCCATCCATCGGGTTGCATCAGACGTTCGTGCCGACTCGCTCTCCAAGCCTCAATGGCCTGTTGGTGATTTTCAGTTTGAACGCTTACGACGACTTGTTCATCTGCCATCAAAGACGAAATCATTAAACCGTCGCCTGGCATCAAGACGAACAGCAATACAGTCAGGTAACAGGACGAGAAACGACTAGACTATGCGTATCATTTTATTCTGCCGTATATGTCCTCGAGGCGTTCGATATCATCCTCGCCAAAATAGTTGCCGGTTTGAACCTCGATCAGGTGGATATCCTCATCACCCGGGTTCTCGAGTCGATGCAGTGTTTCAACCGGAACAAAGGTCGACTGGTTGGCTTTCAAGAGAAACTCATCATCACCCAACCTGACCTTTGCAGTTCCCCGAACCACTGTCCAGTGCTCTGCCCTTCGATGGTGTCGTTGCAGCGACAGTACCTGGCCAGGCTTGACCACGAGACGCTTGACCTTGCAGTCCGCGGCATCTTCCAAAATGGTATAACTACCCCAGGGCCGATGGACCGTTTTGTGGAAATTGACCGCCTCATGCTTTAACTCCGACAATTGCGCAACGACTTCTTTGACGTCCTGCGCCTGGTGGCGATCGGTGACCAGCACTGCATCGCCGGTATCAACAATGATCAGATTTTTCACACCCACCGCGGCAATCACCCGGTCGCCGCCCTGAACAAAGCAATCAGTTGAACCAACCATGACAGCTTTACCCTTGATACGGTTACCCGCTTTGTCTGACTCATAGAGTTCACTGATCGCCTTCCATGAACCGATATCACTCCAGCCAAAATCACTGGCGACTACAGCCGTGTTATCCGCCCGTTCCATGACCGCGTAATCAACGGAGATGGACGGACACTCACTGAATAACTCGGCTGGAAACTCGATTGGAGACTGTGATTTGTCAGTTGCCTCCCATACCCGGTTGACTGCCTGATAAACATCCGGTGCGTATCGTTTCAAGGACTCGAGAAAGGTACTGGCCCGAAAACAGAACATACCGGAATTCCAATGGTATTCACCCGACTCCAGGTATTTCATGGCAGTAGCTTCATTCGGTTTTTCAACAAATTCAGCAACCCGGTAACCACTTTTCGCTGTCAATGCTTCACCCTGACGTATGTAGCCATAACCCGTTTCAGCATGTGTCGGATAGATACCGAAGGTCACAAGAAACCCCTCATTCGAAAGCTGAAACGCCTCTTTCACAGAGGCTTCAAAATTTCGTATGTCCGCTATCAGGTGATCGGCGGGCATGACCAGTAAAGATGCGTCCTCATGCACGGTATCACGCACACACATTGCTGCCAATGCGATCGCAGGTGCGGTGTTTCTACCCATGGGTTCAAGCAGAAAACGCTCGTCACCGGTATTGTTTTCTATCCCGGCGTACAGGTCGCGTGTATAAAAATAATAATCACGACTGGTCACGGTGATGACAGGTGCGTCGCCAGCAACCGCTTTCGCCCTGAGTAAAGTTTTCTCCGCCAATGTCTCACCATCAACCAACTCCATAAAAGGTTTGGGATGAGCACGTCGGGAGACCGGCCAAAGTCGCGTTCCTGCACCACCTGAGAGAATGACGGGAATCAATGGTTGTTGTGTATTGGTTTGACTCATTAATCTATGCTCTTGTCTTAATCTCATCAATGACAGCCTTGATAGAAGTCTCGAAATCGGCGGGCTGTATATTAAAGACTTCTGTGATCCTGCTGGTATCCAATACTGACCATTTAGGCCGTTCTGCAGGTTGGGGAAATTCTGCACTCGACACCGGTGTCAGACCCGGTAGGCTATTCAGCAACCCCGCTCCCGCCGCGAGATCGAATATCTCACGGGCGAAATCATACCAGCTCAAACTGCGCCCATCACAGTAGTTAAAAATACCACTGCATTTGTCTGCTCCGGTTGCATGCCAGGCTTCAATCACCGCGCCACTGGCGTGCGCCAGGTTCCGCGCCCAGGTCGGACAACCATGCTGGTCGTCCACAACCTTCAAAGACACGCCCTTGCGCGCCAGTTCAAGCATACTCAGTACAAAATTCTTGCCATGAGAGGAATACACCCATGAGGTTCTAAGGATGGTGTATTTACAAGCTGCTTCTTCCAGGGCGCGCTCCCCTGCCAGTTTACTGTCTCCATAGACGCCCATTGGATTTGGAAGATCGGTCTCGAGGTAAGGCCTGTCAGCTTTGCCATCAAAAACGTAGTCGGTGGAATAATGTATCAAGAGGGCATCGTTTCTTTTTGCCCATGCTGCCAGTCGCGCCGGTAGTTCGGAATTGACATTAAAAGCCGTTTCCGGATCAGCCTCGGCCTGATCGACTGCCGTGTAAGCCGCCGTATTGACGATCAACCCGGGTTGTGAACGATTCAGAAGCGCCTCGAGCTTGCCGCCATTACTGATGTCCAGTTCCAGCCAATTTGGAAGCGCTGAGGCCGGTTTGCAGCGATCAGTGGCAGTGACACTGCCAAATGCGGATAGCACTGGAAGCAGTTCACTTCCAAGTTGCCCGGCAGCACCCGTTAGCAGAATATTCAATTCACACCCTGTGGCAAACGTTCAATCGGTATCTCATGCAAACGTGGTGCATCGCGGTCTTTACCCGACAGGGACTCGGGTTCACAAGGCCAATTGATGCCGATATCCGGATCATTCCAGGCGATTGCAAGCTCGTATTGTGGTGCATATTCGGTCGTGCAGTAATAGTGGAACAGCGCACTGTCACTGAGTACGATAAAACCATGCGCAAAGCCTCCAGGGATATACATTTGACGATGACTTTCCGCATTTAATTCACACCCTGTCCATTGCCCAAACGACGCCGAACCGGGACGAATATCTACGGCCACATCAAAAACCCGGCCTTCGTACACGGAGACCAGTTTGCCCTGAGGCTGAAGGTACTGGTAATGCAAACCCCTTAAAACACCTTTCTCAGACCGGGAAATATTGGCCTGCGCAAATGAAGTGGGTAAACCATGTTTGCTGTAAGTGCTGGCTTTCCAGTGTTCCTGAAAAAAGCCTCTCTGGTCACCATGCACCCGGGGCTCAATAAGAACAACCCCGTCGAGGCCGGTTTCAAGAACCCTCAATCGTCCAGCCCCCGCTCCAGTAATTGCACGAGGTAATCACCGTAACCACTGTTTCGAAGTGGTTCTGCCAACTCAAGAACGCGTTTATTATCAATCCAGCCTTTCAGGAATGCGACCTCTTCCAGACAGGCAACTTTGAGCCCCTGTCGGGATTCGATGGTTTCGATGAAACTGGATGCCTGCTGCAACGACTCATGTGTACCTGTATCCAACCACGCATAACCCCGACCCAGGCATTCCAGATGCAGACTGCCATCCTCCAGGTAACGACGATTCAGATCGGTAATTTCAAGCTCGCCCCTGGGTGAGGGCTGCAATTCGCGGGCAAACTGACTGGCGCGACCATCGTAAAAATACAGACCGGTCACCGCGTAGTGCGAACGTGGGCGCGATGGTTTTTCTTCCAGGCTTAGTACCCGCTTGCTGGTATCAAACTCAACCACGCCATAGCGCTCCGGGTCACGAACCCAATAACCGAAAATCGTACTGCCTTCGGTTCTTTGCATGCTACGGGAAAGTACCTCCACAAGCCCGCCACCGTGGAAAATATTGTCACCAAGAATCAGGCAGGAAGGGCAACCGGCCAGAAACTCTTCGCCGATGATAAGGGCCTGCGCTAAACCGTCCGGACTTTCCTGAACGGCAAATGAAATTTCAATTCCCCACTGGCTGCCATCTCCCAACAACTGCTTGAAAAGGGTCTGCTCGTGTGGTGTTGTTATAACAAGTACTTCCCGGATTCCCGCCAGCATCAGTGTGGATAGCGGATAATAAATCATCGGTTTGTCATACACCGGCAGCAACTGTTTGCTGATTACCCGGGTAATAGGATACAAACGCGTACCGCTACCCCCTGCCAGGATAATGCCTTTTCTATTTTTTTCCATCGAGTAAATCACCTTTAGCTGTGCTGAAAAACCTGTATTTCACAGATTCAGCTCACGAGACCGAAAATACACTTACGCCCCTTTAGACTCTATGGCCCTCAGAAAGGAATATCGTCATCAGCAAAGTCGTCGTCAGCGGCCGATTTGGCCGGTGCCTGTTGTGGTGCTGGGTTTTTCCGGAACCCGCCACCGCCGCCAGCCTGGGATGGGCCACCGGCATCACCGCCACGACTACCCAGCATCTGCATATCGTTGGCTACGATTTCAGTCGTATAACGATCCTGACCACTTTGATCCTGCCACTTACGGGTTTGAAGTTTGCCCTCAATGTAAACCTGGCTGCCCTTTCTCAGGTATTCACCCATGATTTCAGCCAGACGCTGGAACGCCACAACCCGATGCCACTCGGTTTTTTCAACTTTTTCACCGGTCTGTTTATCGTTCCAGCTTTCTGCAGTCGCCACGGTAATATTTGCAACTGCTGCACCACTGGCAGTGTATTTAATTTCCGGATCTCTACCCAGATTACCCACCAGAATTACTTTGTTTACACCTCTAGCCATCTAGTTTCTCCTGCTATGCGGAGCCCTGCTCCGCAGTTCAAATTCAGACCCTGCAGTGTAGCATACACGGTCAGGTCTGCTGTTTGTTATCGGTGGATCTCAACCATAAAAGCATGGCCACAGCCCACGATGTACAAAGCAATCCTGCGACACTCAAAGTCACCACGCTACCGCTGGATCCCAACAACCAGCCACCACCCAGTCCACCTGCAAATGCACCCAAAAACTGGAACGTTGTGTATAGACCCATTTTTCGTCCGCGACCGGCTGTACCGCTCATTTGACTGACCACTGATGGCATCGCCGCTTCCAGCAGGTTGAACGCCAGGAAGAATGCCATGGCAAACACCATCATTGCAGCCAGAGACTGACCAAGAGACATCAACCCCAGCGCAATGCCAAGTACCAGGAAAGCCAACGGCATCGCGTGTTTTTCCTTTTTTCTGGCTGTAATGTGTCTTAATAATGGAAACACAAGTATCACAGAGCCAAGCATCGACGGGACATATATCCGCCAGTGATATTCCAGTTCAAAACCAAATTGCCTGACCAGCATTCCTGGTAAAACTACAAAAAGTAAAGTCATGACGGCATGTAAAAAGAATACCGAAAGCGCAAACAACCAGATAGTGGCGGATCTCCCGGATTCCTGTAGGTCTTCTTCTTTGGTGATATGTTCCGATGGCAGACTTATGACCAGTAACATCCCCAGCACACCCAGTGCCGCGGTCAACCAAAACAGACCTCGTAACCCCAATAGCGTGGACAATGGCACAGATATCATCATCGACAACAGGAATGAAGCACCAATACCCATGCCAATAATGGCCATGACCACACTTCGGTTCTGTACACGGGTGTGATCCGCAGCAAATGCCAGCGCCACGCCGGCAATGGCACCGCAACCCTGTAATGCCCGTCCTGCAATCATCATTTCCAGGGAATCGGCCAGGGCCGCAACAACACCGCCTGCAGCAAATAAAGCAAGACCAACAAGCATGACAGGCCGGCGGCCGAATCGATCAGACAGTTTTCCAAATGGTTGCTGCAATACCGCCTGGGTAAGACCGTAAATCCCAACGGCGAGACCGGCTTTGGCGGGACTAAAACCGGGTATATCTGCCGACAGCAACATAAATACCGGCAAAATCATGAACAAACCAAGCATCCGAAAGGCAATAACACCAGTAAGCGTCAAACCTGTGCGCAGTTCAACTGAATCTAATTGACCAAACAAATGTGAAATCCTTTAGTTTTTATCCCGAATGGCCGCACAGTATATGGTGCATGCAGTAATAATTCATAAGAATTGTTAAAGCCGTACCACAATCATCTATAATCGCTAAAACAATAGAGCATCCGTATGACTTTCAGCCCAGAATCCAGTCAACAAGTTATCCTGACTCCGCTTGAAGAAATCATTTCGCTGAGCGCAGCTGATATGAAGCGCGTGGATTCCTGTATTCAGGACAGTTTGAAATCTGACGTGGTCCTGATCAACCAGATTGCCAATTATATTGTGGCCAGCGGTGGCAAGCGTTTGCGGCCCATGCTGCTGACCCTGTCTGCCCACGCCTGCGGTTACCAGGGACAGAACCACATACCACTGGCGGCCATCATTGAATTTATCCATACCGCTACACTTTTACATGATGACGTAGTTGATGAGTCCGACCTGCGCCGCGGCCAGCAAAGCGCGCATGCAGTGTGGGGCAACGCAGCCAGCGTGCTGGTGGGGGATTTTCTTTACTCCCGAAGCTTCCAGATGATGGTAGGGCTCGATTCGATGCGGGTCATGGAGGTGCTGGCAGACACGACCAACACCATTGCAGAAGGTGAGGTACAACAACTTCTGAACATGGGTGACCCCGAGGTCAATCAACTCCGTTACATGCAGGTGATTGAAAACAAAACTGCCAAGTTGTTTGAGGCCGCCTGCAAACTGGCTGCGATCATTAGCGACAAACCACTTGAAACTGAACTGGCAATGGCGAAGTACGGCAACCGTCTTGGATCGGCTTTCCAGATTGCGGACGACGTGCTTGATTACAACGGCGAGGCAAACACCATGGGGAAAAATGCCGGTGAGGACCTCGCAGAAGGCAAGCCGACCTTACCGCTGATTATTGCCCGTGAACGCTGTGATGAGAATGAACGGGAGTTGCTTGATTCTGCCATACGCAATGGCGGTGCGGATGATATCAACCCGGTCCTTACCATTATAGAAAAAACGGATTCAATAAACTCGGCAATGGAGATCGCAAGGGCGCATGCACTTGAGGCGAGCCAGGCAATACGGAATACTGCCGGAATCACCCTGGCGTGCCGCACTTGAACAACTGGCTGATTACAGTGTTAACCGCGACCATTAAACTGGCGGACCCGGGTATCCGCCAATTCATCATTGATTGCGATTGTAAGTACTACACTGGGTAAAAAATCAACGATCCAGCTTTGCGTTCCAGTCAGATACGCGATCTGATTGCTGCTCAAGCAAATCATCACCACCCGTTATGGTGACTGAGATAAGGTCATCTTCGCCGGCAATGGCATTTACAACAGCCTGGTCATCAGCCGACACGACACTGCCAAAAACCGTGTGTTTGCCGTCCAGCCAGGGCGTTTCTATATGGGTAATAAAAAACTGGCTGCCATTGGTTCCAGGACCGGCATTCGCCATTGACAATTTGCCAGGCGCATCATGTCTTAGCTCATGGGTGCATTCATCCTCGAACTTATAGCCAGGTCCACCCGTACCGGAACCGAGCGGACAACCGCCCTGGATCATGAAATTATCAATTACCCGGTGGAAGCTGAGGCCGTCATAAAACCCCCGCTTTGCCAGGTTGACAAAGTTGGCCACCGTTACCGGTGCGTGTTGCGGGTACAGACGAAGATGGATAACACCTTTACTGGTATTCATTTCCGCCAAAATCTCGTTGGATGTATCAGTCATGTCACAACTCCCTAAAATTTACAAAATATTTGAAACTAATTCCGCGAAGCAGATGTCTATGTTACACAGAGGCCGCGGGCAATTGGTCTCTCCCTCAGCCTAATGGGTATATGCACTCCTCACCCTCGTCCCGCGGCCTTTTTTATGGGTGCGAGAAGGTCATTTTTCAATGCCTGGTCGCTTATTAAAATCCTGAATATCTCGCAAATTGTCGACCACGGTCCTCGTAATCCCGAAAGTGCGGAAAACTGGGTGCCCCGGGGGACAGCAAAACACAACCCTTTTCCGGCACCAGTTTTTCTGCCAGTACTACAGCTTCTTTTAAGCCGCTAGTTGCGTGTAAACCACCATCAGGTTCAACACCTTTAGCTTTCAAACAATCAAGAATTCTCTGACCATTATCCGGCATGGTAATGATGGCATGGGGTAAACGATCCGACACGTCTGTGGCAAACCCACTCCAATCCAGTCCCCTGTCCATCCCGCCAAGTAACAGGACAAGGTCGTGATTGCCCATGGTCTGTAAGGCTGCCGCTACCGAAAACGGTGTAGTTGAAATACTATCATCGACATAACGAATGCCATTTTTTACACCAATATGCTGCAAACGATGCGGCAGGCCGCTAAAAGATGACAGCGCCTCGTCAAGCCGGGGACACTCCAGACCCATTACGTCAAGCACTGTCAAAGCCGCTGCCAGGTTTTGCATATTGTGCTCTCCAGGTAACGAGGCCGGCGCATCAACGTGATTTTGACTGATCGCAGAAGGTTCATGTTCAGAAACTCGCCGCTGACCGGGTGTACCGGACTGGCGAAAAACACTGGTCGCGCCGGCCTGCCAGGTGCCGGTCTTATTAAACCAGGTGATACCGGGGTAATTGCGTAAATTTTCTTTAAGCACCTGATCAGAAAAATTGGCAATCACCTTGCCGTCAGAAGCCAATTGAACAATCCTCATCTTGTCTGCTTTATAGTTTTCAAATCCCCGGTGCCAGTCCAGGTGTTCTTCACGGATGTTAAGTAACACGGCAATATCCGGTTTTGCCACCAGATCAGAAATCTGGTAGCTGGATAGCTCGATGACCCACCAGTCTGCGGACCCGTCTTTACAGTCCAGCATCGGCCTGCCAATATTTCCGGCAAGACAAGCCTTGACCCCCGCCCGCCCAAGTAAATGTGCGATCAGCGAGGAGGTTGTGCTTTTACCCAGTGTGCCGCTGATGCAGATCGTTTTTGCTTCGGGGTTCTCTGCAAACCACAGATTACATGCGGTCGTGAATTGCATACCCTTTGAGCGAAGCTGCACCAATTCATCGCGGTAGATGCTGATTCCGGCAGAGCGAACCAGCAAATCAAATTGGCTCAGCTCTGTGACACTCAGCGGTCCAATATGAATCTCATCGGTCGATGGATTGAGTTGTCGCGCAAACTCCTCGTCAATCACCGATTCTGAAAACAGGCACAGTGGTTTGTATGGATAACGCCGACGAATCTGACGCCATACCGCCTGGCCTTCTCTGCCCATACCGAGAATCGCGACACGGGTATTTTCCATCTCGCTAAGACGCATTTAACCTGGCCATCACTGCCGCAGGTATACAATGCGCCGCTTCAAAATCCGGTTGTAACTCAAGCACACCGGCCTGATTGATCTCCGAATACTCAGCCAACTCTCTGACGATATATTTATCCTGCCATTGAGAATCGCTTGCCAGGCACTTCATTGCGGCACGGCTCTCTGCAACACTGCCAACGCATTCAAATGGCTTGTGCTCTCCCAAGCCGCACAAGGCCTTGAAACCCTGTAATTGATTTTCCTGATCCAGCAAGTCTGCACCCTGAATGGCGAGTAATGCCTGCGGTGATAAAAATGGTGCCAGCGCCAGGGCCGCAAACCGGCACTTGGGACAGTCCTGGCACCAGCGACCCGTGATATGCGAGCCATCCTGATGAAAATTGCGGTTACAACTCGAAAATACTTCATGAAATTCAGTCATTTCCGAGAACCGCCGGGTGATGGCAATTTCACCGAAGGGCCGTAGCAGTGAAAAATACTCGATATCGGGCGAGACGTGTTGTCCAACCACCGCAGCAAAGTTTTGTTCAAATGCCAGGCTCTTACTGTACTGATGGTTTACTTCCCGGCCCTGCCCGTCTTTCAGCGTTGCTTCATTGGCTGAAGACTCATTTGCAAACACGACATAACGATAGCCGTACAACAGGCTGGCGCATATCAGAATCGCTGAGTTGATGGCCGTTACGGGCACGTGTCCATTCCAGGCGCCACCTGCATTCATATCGGTGAGTTCGCTTGATAGTTCGCGCTGAATCCGTATCAGGGGCAGATTCGTCACCTTAACTGTTTCGCCAATAAGACGGGAACCACCAACACAAACTGGCTGAACCTCTACACCTGCGTCCCTCAGCATCTGCAGACATACCAGGCTGTCCTTACCACCCCCCATGGCAACCAACGCCCGCTCGGGCAAATCAAGCGGGTGAGATAAGAGAACATCCCCGGAGTGCTCCATTGTCACCGGTGCGCCATAGGAATTGACCTCAAAATCTATCAATCCGGTCAAATCCAGCCTATTGATATATGCAAACTCGGCCAGCCCTTGCAGATACAACTCGTTCAGGAAAGCAGCCATGACTCCTGTCGATCTTACTTTCGCCGGTATCAATACGGGTCGCCAGACCTGCCTTGTAATAACTGATGCCGGCAATCAGGTGGAGTAATTCCAGCGCCTGGAAAAATGCTGCCTGTCGTGATGCATCTACGGGCCAGGGAGCCCATGGAAAGGTGATTTTTTCATGTAGTATCCGGCCATCAACGTCGTATGTGAGTGTTGCCTCACCACTGGCGGGGTCATAGTGATAGCCTGAAAAGCTGAAACAGCTTGCCTGCTTGCCGCTGACAGGGACACTATCTTTATTGAGTATCAAATAGGGTTCGGTCACGCCGGGAAGCCTTGCATATTATCGGGTTATGGAACGTTACCCGAAGGTGCAAATGGTGTACAGGGGCAAATGTTGGTATGTGGGTGATTGTCAGTTGATTGGCATTTTTTGTCATTGGGAAGTCATGATTGCATGTTGTGGGTTCTTTTCCGGCGTATCTTTACTTTTAATGGGGGCTGTGCACTGCCTGCCCCACGGTGTCGTCGGTGAGACCAGGGTGGTCAGTGATTGCCAGGACTCGCCACAAGCACGTCCCTGTGGGCTCGGTCGCGACCTCCCTGTCGCTCACGGTCTGGCAGTCACTAACCACCCGGCTCTGGACATGCCGATGACATCGCCAATGATAGCATATCGTAGCCGAAGGCGGAGTGGTGTCGTTGAATCCAGGACCGTGAGCGACAGGAAGTCGCGACCGAGTCCCCATGGATGGGTTCACGATGTGTCCTGAGTCAAGACACCATCCGCTTGGCGGCCGACAGATCGGTTTCCATGTCTCAGGGGCATTTTTTCTCACACGCCAATGACTGGACTACGTTCCGGCTTGAGGAGCTAGATTAAGTGGGATAGCAATGGGTGCTGTGCACTTTAGTTTTGACGACACGCCGTGCAAAATCTTACAATCGCGCCGCTACATCCATGTGCCCTGATCGCGATGTACCGTTCATCCTGAACATAAACGGAGCCGATGACATATGTCATTTGATGCGCCTGATCAAACGTAATACGATTACCGTCCCATTCGTTTTCAGACACCCAGAAAAGGACTGCCGCATGCCCAGCTACCGCACAAAGGATATCCGTAATATTGCTCTTGTAGGTCATTCAGGATCAGGAAAAACAACACTTGCCGAGGCCTTGTTGGTCAAATCAGGCGCAAAAGGCGAAGCCGGCACGGTTGAACGTGGTTCGACCACCATGGATCATGACCCGATTGAGCAAAGCTACCAGCATTCACTCGACTCAGCTATTGCCAGTCTTGATTATCAGGGTATGCACTTGAATCTGATTGATACTGCGGGTATCCCCGATTTCCGTGGACCAACGCTGGCTGCGATGACTGCAGTCGAAACCACCGCAATCGTAGTCAATGCTCATGCAGGTATTGAACAATCCACGCGCCGCCTGATGCGCAGGGCCAAACAGCGACGCCTGTGCCGGATGATCATTATCAACCGTATTGATGTGGAAGGTTCAGACCTGACCCAGTTGGTAAATGATCTGCGTGAAGAGTTTGGACCAGGCTGTCTGCCGGTAAACCTGCCTGCGGAAAACCTGACCACGGTCCGTGATTGTTTTTTCCATACCGAGGGCGAAACAGATATCTTTTCCTTATCGGAAGCCCATGACGCGATTATTGACCAGGTCGTTGAAGTCAATGAAGAACTGATGGAAAAGTTCCTTGAAGGTGAAGAATTAACACGTGATGAACTGCATTCCGCCTTTGAGCAGGCCCTGCGAGAAGGTCATCTTGTTCCAATTTGTTTTGTGTCCGCACATACCGGAGCGGGTATCAAGGAACTGTTGGACTTCTTCAGTCAACTGGCACCAAGCCCGAGGGAAGGCAATCCTCCACCCTTTGTAAAAGGCGAAGGTGCGGACGCGGTCGCGGTAAGCACTACGGGTAATGCAAATGACCACGTGGTCGCGCATGTATTTAAAATCACCAATGATCCCTTCGTTGGGAAATTATGCGTCTTCCGTATTTACCAGGGCACGGTACGCCCTGATTCACAGCTACTCATTGGCGATGCCCGTAAGCCATTTAAAGTGGGTCATCTGTTTCAAATACAAGGTGGCAAACATTCCGAAATTGACACCGGCATACCGGGTGATATATGCGCCGTAGCCAAGGTCGACGAAATTTACTATGACGCGGTTCTGCATGATTCCCATGATGCTGATCGTTATCACCTCAAGCCACTGGACTTTCCGGAACCAATGTATGGTCTGGCCGTCAACACCAAGAGCCCGTGGTCAGGAACAAAAACTCTCAACCGCGCTGCATCGATTGCAGGAGGAAGATCCCTGTTTTTTAGTTGAGCATAACCAGGAACTTAACGAGACCGTTATGCGCGGTCTGGGTGAGTTGTATATGCGTATCACCCTTGAGCGTATGCAGGAACGCTACAATGTCGAAGTTACCACGCGCCCACCACGGATCGCTTACCGGGAGACCATCACACGCGCTGCTGAAGGTCATCATCGGCATAAAAAGCAGACCGGTGGTGCGGGTCAATTCGGTGAAGTGTTCCTGCGTATACGACCCAAACAACGTGGTGAGGGTTTTGAATTCATCGACAAAGTTGTTGGCGGCTCAATACCGTACAACCTGATTCCTGCAGTCGAAAAGGGCATCACCCAGGTTTTGGGTGAAGGCGCCATTTCCGGTTATGCAATGCAGGATATTGAAGTCACTGTTTACGATGGTAAGTACCATCCCGTAGATTCAAAAGAGATCGCATTTGTGACCGCCGGTCGCCATGCGTTTCTGGATGCGATTAAGAATGCCGGGCCACAAATTCTCGAGCCTATTGTCAGTGTTGATGTGACCGTCCCGGATGCCTTCATGGGCGACATAACCGGAAATCTTGCCGGCCGAAGAGCGCGAATCAGCGGTACCGAAAGCCTGCGCGGTGGCCAGGTCACGATACAGGCCGATATTCCACTGAGTTCTTTGTCCGACTACCACACCGAGCTGAAGAGCCTCACCCAGGGTCAGGGCAGTTATACAATGGAATTCAGCCATTACGACCCGGTGCCATCAAGTGTTCAGCAAGAACTGATTAAGGCCTATAAAGCGAAGGATGAAGAATAGGGAGATTGATTTCTTCCGCTGACAGTTCCTTTTTGCGGTAACGGGCGGTCCGTTACCGTACTCGACTCAATGGTGTCAACAGAAAGCTTTTATCTGAAATGGTACCGAAGTTTTATGTATACCCATGCTATTGGGGGCTTACGAAAATAATGATTGCGATTAACCGTAACTAGTGGTCTGCTAAGCACCCTATGAATATGCATGTCATTTTTGTCGCTCCATTCTGTATGGAAACAACACTGCGTTTTGTCAAAGGCGCAGCCACCCTCCCGGGTGTCAATCTAAGCCTCATAAGCCAGGAAGGAGCAGAGACACTGCCCCCTGACCTGCGATCCATGCTCGCCGGACACTGGCGTGTCCAGAATGCACTTGATCCGGAACAACTCGTCGTTGCCACACGTGCATTGGAGACAAAATCTCGGGCCTGCAAAAAGATTGATTGGCGCGCTGGAGCAACTACAGGTGCCCTTGGCCAGGGCTCGCGAAATTCTGGGTATTGACGGGCTGAAAGTCGAAGCCGCAAGGAATTTTCGGGACAAGGCCCGAATGAAGGATGTTTTACGTAAGGCCGGTGTGCCATGCGCCCGCCACGTGCTGGTTCAAAACCTCCAACAGGCCCAGGCATTTGCTGACAAAGCCGGCTTCCCACTGGTAGCCAAACCACCCGCCGGTGCCGGCGGTAAAGGAACTTATCGCCTCGATACGTTTCAGGATCTGGATATTCTGCTGCACCATTACGCGCCATCGAGTCTGGAGCCGATCATGCTGGAAGAGTTTGTCTCCGGAACGGAACACTCATTTGACAGTATTGTGATTAACGGAAAGCCGGTCTGGCATTCGATTTCCCGCTACATGCCGGCACCGCTCCAGGTGTTGGAAAACCCGTGGATACAATGGTGTGTTTTTCTGCCCCGTGATATCAGCGGTGAAGAATTTGCACCGATCCGTGATGCTGGTTTCAAAGCAGTGGAAGCGCTTGGTCTACAGACGGGCCTGAGCCATATGGAGTGGTTCCGGCTTGAGGACGACCGCATTGCGATATCAGAAGTGGGTGCACGACCGCCCGGTGCACAAATCACCAGTCTTTTATCCTGGGCACATGATCTGGATTTCTATCAGGCCTGGCCGCGTCTGATGATTTTCGACGAGTTCGACCCGCCAGAACGCAGACATGCCGTGGGTGCAGCCTACTTCCGCGGTCAAAGAAGCGCATGGGGTGGTACACGCGTACGCGCCATTCATGGTCTCGATGAAGCTCAAAAGCGCTTCGGTCACCTGGTTGTCGAAACCCGATTACCTTCAGCGGGTCAGTTCGCTTCAGACAGTTACGAAGGCGAAGGCTATGTAATTATTCGTGATACCGATTCGAGCGTGGTTGAAGAAGCACTCAAGCAGATCGTCGGATTGGTCCGTGTTGAACTCGCCTGAGTGATGGTAATGCAAATCCTGCTTGGCCCGCAAAACCCCGTCCCCAATCTCAGACAGGCGGTTGAAACCATCAACGTGGACGGACCAATCGTTGTGATAAGCGCGGGTTGGCGTGACTCCGAAGGAGAAATTGACGAGTTACAGGAGATTGTAGGACGACCGCTTGAAGACCTGATGCTTTACCAGCGGGCCGAGCAAGTGTTTGCCAATGAACCGGTCCTGCATGATTTGCAACGCAAACGGCAGGATAATTTGACAGAACTTCAGCGGCTTTACCGGATTCGCCTGGCACCGACGATCGCCGCCGCCCGCAAATTGATGCGCACCAGGGCTGAACCCGAACTGTTGCGTCTGGAGCAACGTGCAGCCATTACCCAGTTGCGCGCGTTGGATTCGCATCATCTGCGACGAATCCGTGGCATCCACCAGAACTTCAACCAGCGACGTGCGGAGTTGGAGATTCCGCATGGCGCAGGTTCAGCGCGATGAGGTTCAGCGCCTGGTGGAAAAAGCCGGGCTGGTTTTGATAGCCGGTGGACATGTGGCCGTGCTACTGAACCGTATCCGGCTGTTCGGACTCGATCAATTACTGGCGCAAAAACCCGTGATTGCCTGGTCGGCTGGTGCCATGGCGATGACTGAACGCATTGTACTGTTTCACCATGCAGCACCCCAGGGAAAACGCGACGCCGAACTTCTGGATGCGGGCCTGGGTATCGTCCGGCGCCGGGTTATATTGCCACACGCCAGTACCCGGCTGGACTGGCGCAATCGCAGAAGGATGGCCTTGTTCAGCCGTCGATTTTCACCCGCAGTGTGCTGCACGCTGGATAATGGCTCGATGATTCACCTGGATAACGACCGCGTAATTGCTTCAAGCGGGTCTTCAGTCGTGATGAGAACCGGCCGCAAAAGGGCTCTGACCACGAAATGAACCCACAAATTGAAAACCTCTACCGTGAGGGTGCGCCGTCGGCCGGGATGATCGGGGAGTTCATTCAAAACAACCGGTTTCCGCTGGTTGAACCCGGCCATGTTACTTTTATTTTCCAGGGTCAGGCCGATGAGGTGAATCTACGCCGTTGGATTTCCGGTCTGAGCACGGCGCAATCCATGCAGGCACTGGAAGGTACCGACCTGTGGGCTTTGCGTATGGAACTGCCTGATAAATCCCGCTTTGAATACAAGTTTGAGGTCGTCAGGGAAGGTCATCGTGATCTCGTCCTGGACAAGCTGAATAAGGTAACCGCACAAGACCCTTTCGGTGCCAATTCGGTCTGCCAGGGATACGGCTATACACGTCCCGCCTGGACCCTGCACGACCCTGAAGCCCGCAGCGGTACACTGACCGGTTTTCAGATGTACAGCAAGGCATTCGAAAGTCAGCGAGACATCCAGGTTTACCTGCCGGCACGGTTCAGACGCAGTCGCAGCTATCCGTTGCTGGTGGTGCATGACGGTGCTGATTATCTGCACTACGCCGATTTTAAGACAGTCCTTGATAACCTGATTCATCGACTGGAAATCCCGGCGATGATCGTTGCCATGACGCAATCACCTGATCGCCTGGTTGAATACACCGGAGATCAGCGCCATGCACATTTTATCGGCGAAGAACTCCTGCAGGAATTGAATGCGAAATTTCCCCTTATCGACAGCAACAGGGCGAGGGGCCTTATGGGTGCCAGCCTTGGCGGTGTGGCGAGCCTGCATACCGCACGTCAGTACCCGAATCGATTCGGGCAGTTACTTTTACAATCAGGTTCCTTCGCTTTCAGCGATCTTGGCAAGCACCAGAAAGGTCCGATATTCGACCCGGTTGTGCGTTTTGTTAATGAGTATCGCAAGAACCCTTTTGCGCTGGCCGAAAAAATCTATATGAGTTGTGGAATTTACGAATCGCTGATTTATGAAAACCGTTCGCTGCTGCCCCTGCTGCAGGCACAGGGGATGCAGGTCAACTTTGAAGAGGCCCGCGACGCGCATAACTGGGAGAACTGGCGCGACCGTCTGCGCAATGGTCTTTCCTGGTTGTTTCCCGGGCCACTCTGGATGGTGTACGAATAGCAAAAACGGCAACAGATGAAATTCTGGTTCAAATCAGATGAAGGACGTATGATGATCAGGAAGCAAACAGAGGACTAATAAGTGGCAAACATTACTCGGAAAATCGGTTTATCACTCGGTGCGGACATCTGCTGGCCCATTTGTTACGAGGAACTGCTCAAGCAGCTCGATCTCAAGCTGCCGATTGATGGAAATATCGTCAGCTTCGAATCGTCACGGGTCGAAATAGAACCTTTCGATCTGCGCAAGACATGTAATTACGATGTGGTCATTGACCGCCTGACCCACTGGTACCACATCTCACGTGAGTGGATTAAAACCGAAATACTCGTCAACGACCTGTACGTATTTAACAACCCCTGGTCGTTGCAGTCGATGGAAAAGCAAACCACCTACGCCGCCATGATGCGTCTTGGCTTCCCGGTACCGGAAACATGGATGATTCCCCCAAAAAGATACGTGGAATCCGGCGACCTGCAACCAACATTAAGACGCTACGCCAAGCTGTTTGACCTGGGTGCAATCGGTGACCGTATCGGTTACCCGCTGTACATGAAACCTTACGATGGCGGTGCCTGGGTGGGTGTGACCGGCATCCACAATCGCCAGGAACTGCTCAATGCCTACGAAAGCAGTGGTACACGGGTGATGAATCTGCAAAAGGGTGTTGAACCGAATGACGCCTTTGTGCGCTGCGTTGGTCTCGGACCGCAGTTCCGCATGGTCAACTACGACCCGGGTGCGCCGTTACATGACCGCTATCGCATGGATCATGATTTCCTGCCGAAAGACCAGGCGCAGCAACTACGTGACATGACCATGGTTATCAACGCCTTTTTTGGTTGGGATTTCAATTCCTGCGAAGGCTTGCGTCAGGAAGGTACCTGGTACCCGATCGACTTTGCGAACGCCTGCCCCGATTCACAGGTAACGTCACTGCACTATCACTTCCCGTGGTTGATCAAGGCCAACCTGCGCTGGTCAATTTTCTGTGCGGCCACCGATCGTTCGATGAAAACAAACCTCAACTGGCAGTCATACTTTACGATTGCAGACCAGGACATTCCCTTTGAAGAGAAGATGGCCGCTTACGTTGGCCTGGCACGCGAGCATTTCAGCGTGGACGAATTCGAAAGTTTCTGTGCCGCGCATTTGTCTCAGCTTGACGAAGTCGCCCATGAATTTTTTGCCAGCGATACCGTCCACGAGGCCATCAGGGAAAAGGTCACGGCACTCTACCCCGAGCGTGAAATCGACAGTTTCGTTGATTTATTCTGGAGCCGTGTACAGAAATGGCGCCAGGTGGAGGGTCCAGGTCTTTGAAACACATCTACCGGTGGTATTCACCGCATGTCGAACAGCAGGTTCAACTGGTACGCTGGGGAACCTATGGCACCCCGGTGTTGCTGTTCCCTACCGCTGGTGGTGACGCCGAGGAAATTGAACGCTTTCATCTCATCGGTGTATTGATGCCACTGATAGAAAGCGGACGTATCAAGGTCTACTCGACCGACTCAATTGCCGGAAAAGCCTGGATATCCAATCAACATTCAGCAGAATATTGTTCTTTACTGCAAAACAGGTTCGACACGTTTGTGTACAAGGAGATCGTTCCGCTTATTCGTCAGGATTGCGCAACAATCGACATTGAAATCATCACCGCAGGTGCATCCATAGGTGCATTCAACGCGGTTGCCACGATCTGCCGGCACCCGGATGTGTTTCGACTCGCGATCGCCATGAGTGGCACCTACGACCTGTCCAAATACCTCGAGGGACGTTTTAGCCAGGATTTCTACTTCGCATCACCACTACACTTTCTGCCTGGTCTTGAGGGCCCGTTGCTGGAGCAGTTACGCAAAAGACTGATCCTGTTACCCAGTGGTGAAGGTGACTATGAAGACATCGGTGAATCATGGCGAATGGGAAATGCACTGGGTGACAAGGGCGTACCCAACCGGGTTGACCCCTGGGGTACAGAATGGCGCCATGACTGGGTTACATGGCGTGTGATGCTACCCAAATACCTGGCAGAGTTTGCTGACTGGAAACCTTAACGGGATGATGGCGCCAGACGATGCGACTGGGTGAATCACCCACACCGCACATACGGGCAGCTGCCTCTGCAAGACCACGGGTGAATTCCGGCATATCGGTTGGGTAAGCTGGGGAAAGTAGTAGTATATTCATCATCAATTTGAGCGCTTCGTGCCCGTCAAATGGGTAGAATAACCCACCGGGCCATGTTGTCCTGACCAGAGGGAAAGTTTAAAACCATCATGCCACAGGAACCATTGAAAATTTGCCTTGCGTCCTCGGAACTGACGCCATTGGCCAAAACCGGGGGGCTGGCCGATGTAGCCGCTGCCCTATCGGGCTTTCTTGACCGGGAAGGACATGATGTCCGCGTGTTGATGCCCTTCTACTCTTCCATTGATACCTCGGACATGGAGATTACACCGGTTCAATATCTGCAGAACCTGCCCATACAACTGGGACCACACCAACTGCATTACTCCATCGTTACGGCCACCTTAGCCGGCACCGAATTGGCGATCTACCTGTTGAGGTGCCCGCAGCTTTATGACCGATCCGGTATTTATACGTCGGATTCAGACGAACACCTGCGGTTCATTCTGCTATCGAGAGTTGCGATCGAAATGTGTCAACACATGGGATTTGCCCCGGACATTTTTCATTGTCATGACTGGCATACATCATTGGTGCCACTGTATCTGAAAACCCGCTATGCCTGGGATCACCTTTTCCAAAACACACGCTCGGTGCTGACCATTCACAACATTGGCTACCAGGGTGTTTTTAGCGCTGACATTCTGCAGGACCTGGGTCTACAGCACGAAACCGAAAAACTGCACCAGGACGACCTCGCCAACGGCATGATCAACTTTTTAAGAACCGGTGTGCTTTATGCGGATTTGCTTACGACAGTGAGCCCGACACTACGCAGAGGAGATACTGGGTCCGGAATACGGCATGGGCTTACAGGACATCCTGCAACAACGCCGTCACTCCCTGGTCGGTATTCTTAATGGAGTGGACTTCAAAGAGTGGAACCCCGCCGCTGACCCGTTGATTCCGCACGCTTTTGACAGTCGCCGCATTGCCGGCAAGAAGAAAAACAAGCTGGCGCTGATGAAGCAACTTGAACTGGATTGCAGTGATGATATGCCGTTGATCGGAATGGTCACACGTCTGACAGGACAGAAAGGTCTCGACCTGGTCGAGCAGGTGATACCGGAAATGATGATGCAACGGCGCTTTGCACTTGCCATACTCGGTAGTGGCGAGTCGCATTACGAACAGTTTTTTAGCTGGCTGCAAAACCGTTATCGTGATCGGGTTTGCTTCTACCGTGGATTCAACAACAAACTGGCTCACATGATTGAAGCCGGCAGCGATATGTTCCTGATGCCGTCGCTTTTTGAACCCTGTGGCTTGAACCAGATGTACAGCCTGCGCTATGGAACCGTACCGATTGTCCGGCGTACGGGTGGTCTGGCCGATTCTGTGCAACAGTTCGATCCATCCACACGTAAAGGAACGGGTATCGTTTTCAACGATTACAATGCCTCGGCATTGGGCTGGGCGATTAATTATGCACTTGATTTGTATCCGGAAAAAACCACCTGGCGTAAACTGATGCGTAATGGCATGGCCATGGACTACTCCTGGGAACAACAGGGACATATCTATGTTGATCTGTTCTACCGTCTGACCGGTAAATAGCCCCCTAGGAGTCTGTCGGATTTAACATGATCTACTACGAAAAATCCAAGTTTGGCCAGATTTCCCGTTCTTTTTCGTTTAATAGCGGTGCTATTTGCCTCAAAAGACCGAAAAATCTGACTCAAATTGGCTTTTACCCCAGGGCACCTTCTCTTGATGCTGCGCATCAATTCACCTTGCTCTCGCTACGATCGGTCAAACCCGACAGACTCCTAGCTTCGAGAAAATGAGACGCGTTTAATGAACATTATATTTATCGAACCCTCCTTCCCTTACAACCAGCGTGAGTTTGTACGTGGCCTTCATGACGCCGGTGCCAACATCATAGGAATTGGCGAACGCCCCGAGGAGTATCTCGCCGACGACGTCAAACACTGGCTCACTCACTATGTTCAGGTGCAATCCGTGGTACATGAGCCCGCGCTGCTTCGCGCGGTTCAGCATATCCAGGGCCTGGTCTACGTAGATCGTCTCGAAGCCACGGTCGAAGCGCATATCATGGCGGCAGCCAGGGTGCGTGAAGCGACAGGAATTCCTGGTACTTCCGTTCAAACAGCTTATCTCTGTCGTGACAAACCCGCCATGAAGGACGTGTTGCGTGAAGCCGGCATTGCCTGCGCACTGTCAACCCGTGCGGATGACCCGCAGGGCGCACGGGAATTTGCCCGCCAGGTTGGATATCCCCTGATTATCAAGCCGCCAGCCGGAGCTGGTGCAGCGGGCACCTGGAAGGTTCGTGACGCGAGCGAACTCGAACAGGTGCTGGTGGAATCCGGGGTGGTCGATGGTAACGAGGTAGCCATCGAGGAGTTTATCGAGGGCCATGAGGGTTTCCTCGACACCCTGACTATCAACGGCGAGGTCGCGCACGAGTTCATTACACATTACTACCCCGGTGTTCTGACAGCCATGCGCGAACGCTGGATATCACCGCAAATGGTGACCACGAATCGCATTGATGCTCCCGGCTACAAGGAAGTCCGGCAAATGGCACGCGACGTGATCAGGGTCCTCGAGATTGGTACATCTGCCACCCACATGGAGTGGTTCGCCAGCCCCAAGGGACTCAGGTTTTCGGAAATTGGCTGCCGGCCGCCTGGCGTCGGGCAATGGGATGTCTATAACGCTGCAAATGACTTTGACCTTTACCTCGAATGGGCCAACGCACTGACCCATGGCAAACCAAAACATAGTCCATCACGCCGTTACGCCGCCGGGATGATTGCGCTAAGACCCACCTGTGATGGTCGAATCACCGGCTACTCCGGTCTTGAAACCATTCAGCAACACTTTGGTGATTGCATTGTCGCGTCACATTTACCTCAACCGGGTTCAGCTACCCAACCCGTGGAGGGCGGCTACATGGCCAATGCATGGATGCGTGTGAGGCATCCGGACTATGATGAACTGAGGAAAATAATGAATACGATCGGGGAAACGGTGAAAGTACATGCTGCCTGATAAAAACGATGAATTTACACAGTTGCAGGAAAGACTACTACCGATATGGACGTCAATTCGCGACGACGACAGCTATGCGCACACCTCGGTCATCATCCCTTCGCTGAGCGTTGACCAGGAAGAACTCAGCAAGGTCCAGGGGGCATCATTTTACGAAGAACGCCTGATGTTCGCTTTGATTCGTCTGCGCAATCCCAATGCCCGCCTGATTTACGTGACCAGCCAACCGGTCCACCCGGATGTGGTCGATTATTATCTGCAGTTGTTAATTGGCGTTCCCGCCTCTCACGCCCGGCGACGTCTGCAGATGCTCTGCGTATACGATGGCAGCACCCGTCCATTGACTGAAAAAGTTCTGGAAAGACCAAGAGTACTGAAGCGTTTACGGGCATGGGTGAATGAGCACAGCCCGGGTTACCTGACCTGTTACAACACCACCATGCTGGAAAGACGCCTGGCGCTGGAACTTGGAATTCCTTTGAATGGGGTAGATCCGGTTTTACTGCCGCTGGGCACCAAATCCGGAAGCAGACAGACATTTGCCGCCGCCAACGTTCCGCACCCTGCTGGTTTTGAGGACCTCCACACCGAGGAAGAAATAACGAGGGCATTATGCCAACTTGCCGAGCAGCGGCCCGATATTCGGCGTGCTGTGGTCAAGATCAACGAAGGGTTCTCCGGTGAAGGCAACGGTGTTTTTAATTACCCGGAAGCAAAAACCGACCCGCAAATGGTGCAACAGGCCCTGTCGCAGTTGGAGTGGTCATCAGAAAGCGGAAGCATCCAGGCCTTCTTGCGCAAGTTCGATCAGATGGGTGGTATCGTTGAAGAAATGATCGATGCGCCAGAAGTTCGCTCCCCCAGTGTGCAGATGCGAATCTACCCGGATGGTCAGGCTGTTCTCGTTTCCAGCCATGAACAGGTGCTGGGTGGTAATACCGGACAGGTGTACCTCGGTTGCCGTTTTCCTGCACGTGAAGAATACCGACTGATGATCCAGGAGCAGGCGCGACGGATCGGTGATGTGCTCAGTAAAAAAGGTGTCCTTGGACGCTTCGCCATTGATTTCCTTCTGACCCGCTCGCCGGGTGGTGAATGGCAATCTCATGCTTTGGAGATCAACCTTCGCATGGGGGGCACGACGCCACCGTATCACGCCCTTGAATTTCTGACCTCCGGTGAGTTGAACCCGGAAACCGGTATTTTTAATGCACCGACCGGACAGGAAAAATTCTACAGTGCAACTGACAACCTGAAATCACCTGCCTACAGAGGGCTTTTGCCGGAAGACCTGTTTGATATCAGTATTCGCCACAAAATCCATTACCAACCTGATAGCGGCACGGGTGTACTGTTCTACATGATCGGGGCATTGTCGCAGTATGGAAAAATCGGTATGACCTGCATCGGTAACTCACCGGAACAGGCGAACGAACTATTCAGACGTACTGTTGCCATTCTTGACCGGGAAACGGAGCTGGGCGCGCATGACCATGGTGTGCTCGAACCGCTGTTTGATAACCCGGTCAACATGGAGTGAAAGCAGCAGGTATTGAAGCATTTTTATACTTCAGGCGATTCGTGTTTTACTGAAACTTTCGCACCAGGAATAGTAGCCGGGCCAGCGTTAAAGCACCAGCAATACTGGCGGCAACACCCGGCCCGATGAGACCCAGGGGCAGTGTGAAAACATAAAACAGACCCAGGTAAAGTATTGAACTCAAAGCGTAGATACTAAGAACGGTTCCCGCGCCACCCAGCGCGTAGGCAGCGGCACGTAACGGTGAACCGGCAAGTTCAAATGTCGCGGCGAGCAACATCAAGCTCATTAAAGGTGCCGCAACCGTGTATTCGGGTCCTATGATACCCAGGATTGGAGCACCGAGAGGTATGGAAAGAGCCACCATCAACAAGCCTGTTGCACCGGCGATCCGCACTGCCCGGAACCCCAATTCATGGAAACCCGCCTCCTTGTTGTGCAACATTCGGCTCAGGTCAGGAAACAGAACCTCACGTAGCATCAGACCGGGCTTGCTAAGAACGGTAGAAAAATCATTGGCGAGTCGAAACATCCCGGCGCCAGCAGGCCCCAGCAGACTACCCGCGAGCAGGACAGCAAGGTGTTTTGGAAGCAGGTCAACATTCGTCTGCCAGTAAATGACACCCATAAAATGCCGGAATTCCGGCGTGGTCTCCTTCAAATCCCGAAGACTGAAGCCCCGCCAGATCGATTCGGACATATGCTGATGAACTTCCCGATGTCCGCGCAGATAAATCCAGCCATTCTCGAATACAAAGGCGGCTGCCCATACTCCAACGAACACCAGCATCTTTGCATCGAGAAACCAGGCGATAACAACACCAAAGAGACGGATCGCGGGGCTGATCGTATACCAGAAACCAAGAACATCGAAACGGTCATACAGACGTAAAATGCCATTGGGGGTACCGGTGGCTGTCGTTAATAAGGTCAGGCTGTAAATAGCAGCAATGGTGACCATTTGCGTATCCCAATGCAAAAATTTACCGGTAATCGAGGCCGCACCAACACCCAACAGGGTGGCCAGGATACTGGACATCACGTCGACAGAGGTTGTGACTCGCAGCAGCTTTCTGAGACCGTCATTGTCGCCGCTTGAATGGAGAGGAACGCCATATTTAACAATGGCTTCAAACGTTCTGAAGTTCAGAAAGTCCACGTATCGCCAGCACATAGGTATGAAGCAGAACAACCAGACCAAACTCAACCGGTGTCAATGCATTGGCCATCAGGGCCAGCGCAATTATATTGAACACTGCGGCGATACCGCGGCCGCGCAATACCACACCAAAGTTTTTGACTACCCGCTGGGCGTTTGTTTTTGGCATCAGTGGTCAGTCTACTGGAGTTTTCATGACAAACCGTTCAAAGGTCTCGTCATGATGAGTCCCTGGATACCGTAGTTGACCCGAAAATGGTATATGCGCGCGCATTTGGACCAGTTGCCACATCCTCTTCACTCAGCCACGAACTCAACGGTCCGTGTCTAAACCTGACAAAAGCAGCGTATGCCAGACGGAGATTAAGGATAATCGTGGTCAGGACAGTCCAGAATGTAACAGCAATAAAGCCCCAATCAGGCCGACCCACCAGCACACATAAGGTGAGAATGATCATGCACGGGTTACGCCGGGCAGTGACCAACCTGAACCAGGCATCAATTGGCCGCCAGGTAAAAATTTCGCAACTTCCCAACAGTTGAAAAAGCCCCTCTACACAGCGACCGGAAATGTAAGCAAGGACAATCGCCCAACTCATCTGCTCAAAGCTCAAGCCCATTGCGCCACTAAAACCGACCAGGGAAGCACCCCACATGATGTACCAGAACGGCGGGTGAATGAGATCTATCAGGTGATCGTAAAGGTGCCCGAACTTACTGGACCGGATGGTTACACGGGCCAGTTTGCCGTCTACCGTATCAAGAAAGGTCATTATCCAGCCTGCCAGGAGTCCCCAGGCATAATAACCGTGAAGGAACAGGAAAGAGGCCGCAATGACCAGTACCAATCCAATACTCGTGACCATGTTTGGCGTAATACCCAGGTTTGCGCAGACATGAACCATCTGCTTCGCCGGTCTTGGCCAGACGAATTTGGTTACCAGGTCGGTAATACCGCGGTAGGCGTTACCGTACAATTTATTTTCGAGTTCGTCTTTATTATTTACAGAAACATGCTCCAGAAATGGTCTGGTTGAACTGCGCAAATTAAAATCAAAGGCCTTGAGATCCCCCGGGCGGATAATTGTTAAATCATCCGGAAGTTGCTGGCTTTGATCACGCATGTGATCAATGATTTTTGCAGTCTTTTCTGCATCGACAAAGGCAGCAGCAATTTCATTTTCACGTTGCAGCACGCGATTGGGGGTGGCGATCACACCTTCTATCGTGCGGTTTTCAAATACAAAATTACCGTTAAATAACAGTACCTGCCCGGTTGCCGGTAAATCATCGGCATGATCAACCCAGTGGACCTGGCTGAACTCGCCTTTCACAATTTTTCCGACTTCATTCAGCTGCCTGCGCAAGCGCTGTTCCGCATCCAGGCCCCAGAGGTGTACTTCAGATGTTTCAGAAACAAACGCGTAAATAGTCATACTAAATTAGAGCTCTCGTAACTGATGCTTGAAGACAGTTGATGAATGACCATGGTGATCGCAGTAAGGATTATAGACAGTGCGGCAATCATGGGCAAAGCAGTGACTGGTTTTATCACAATACGGCAGAAAGTGCTGAATGTAAATCCGACTTTAAATGGAAATCTGTTTGGATAGGCCACATCCGGCCAATATATCGCTTCGGTGATACAATCAGAACTCAGCACCCAGGTATCTATTAAAGATGAAAACTCCGCGTTTTGTAATAAGCACAGTCAGTCTCGCAGTTCTCATGCTATGTCTGTCCTCACCACTATTGGCCGAGCAGCAACACGCACCGCACTGGTCATATGAAGGGGAAGAAGGACCCGAGCATTGGGGTGAGCTTTCTGAAGACTTTTCAATGTGTTCAGAGGGCTGGAATCAGTCGCCAATTAACCTTGTAAATGATGTGCATGCAAACTTGCCGGAACTGAAATTTGAGTATTACAGCTCTCTTGTCGATGAAATCAATAACGGGCACTCCATCCAGCAAAACATAAAGCCAGGCAGTTTTGTAAGAATCCCGGAACGGGGTCTTAGCTATGAACTCAAACAGTTCCATTTTCATAGCCCAAGCGAACACACAGTTGATGGTAAATCCTTTGCCATGGAAATACATTTTGTACACTCTGACGAAAATGGTGAATTGGCGGTAGTTGGTGTGTTAATTGACGAAGGTGAAGAGCATCCTGTCTTGAGTCAGCTATGGGCGTTTATGCCTGAAAACCCAGGTGACACCAATCAGAAACCGATAGGTATTGAAGAGACAAATTTGCTACCACCGACACGCGAGTACTATGCCTACAGTGGCTCATTGACGACCCCACCCTGTACCGAAGGTGTCAGCTGGGTTGTTCTGAAAACACCGATCCATGCATCAGCCGAACAAATTGCGACTTTTAAGAATCGCGTGGGTCAGGCCACCAACCGCCCGGTTCAACCGATCCATGCGAGGATGATCCTGGATTAAACAAAATCGGTGTTAAAGAACCGCTGGTTCCAGCAGGGAGATCCTGCCCGTATCAGCATCAATTTCAGATTCAATCCCCAGGGGGATAGTGAACTTGTCCTCGATATGTCCAATCATGGAACCATACCAGGCAGGTATCCCCAGGGGTTTGATGTGATCGTCGCAGAACCTCTTGGAGGGTAAGTGAGCCATAGCCCTTGCCCGGGCCACAGTCGCTACACTTCCCAAACACAAAACCGGATATATGACCGAGAATACCAGCCAGTTTGAGCTGGGTCAGCATACGATCAACACGATAAATATCTTCTCCAACCTCCTCAAGAAAGAGAATGTTACCCTTGAAATCCGGCAGGTAGTCAGAGCCTACCATTGCAGTGAGCACGGATAAATTGCCGCCAAGCAACCTACCCCTCGCTTTTCCGCTATTTATGGTCAAAACACGATCCTTGACTCGTGTCAGGTGATCACCGATATCCTTGGGGTTTTCCATGCTGAAAACCTCTGCATTGAACAGAAGCTTTTCGACAAAGTCTGTGGAATATTCATTCCAGGATGAAATACCGACAGGACCATGGAATGTGACCAGGCCTGTCTTTGCGTTCAGAGCTAAAAGCAGGCTGGTAATATCGCTGTATCCCATGATAATTTTAGGGTTTTTGGCGATGAGCCTGTAATCCAGAAGATCGAGAATCCGGTTACATCCCCATCCGCCTCTAAGGGTCAGAATGGCCTTCACCTCCCTGTCAGCAAACATGCTGTTGACATCAGATGCCCGGTCTTTATCCGTGCCGGCCAGGTATCCGTAACGGTCAAGGAGGTGCTCTCCGGCTTTCATTTTGAGCCCGAGGGCTGCCAGGGATTCCCGGGCAATAAGCACATCTTCCGGATGAAATGTAGCCCCTGCCGGATTAATCAATGCGACGGTGTCACCCGCTTGAAGCCTCGGTGGTTTAAGGATCGAATCCGAATTTAACCCGGCAGCCCCGGCGTTTGGGACACGAGAGGCGATTAGCCCGGCACCCAGAATCTGCAATATTTGTCTGCGAGAAATACTCATCAGGCAAACATTTCGATGGTTTTTTCCAACGAGTCGGCAAGAATGTCGATTTCTTCAAAAGTATTGTAAACACCCAGTGATGCACGTGCGGTCGCCGGTAATCCAAAAAACTGGGCGACCGGCATAGCACAATGGTGTCCGGTACGTATCGCAACACCGTGCAGATCAACCAGTGTACCCACATCGTTGGCATGGATATCACCGAGAACAAATGACATCACACCGGCTTTCTTCGCCGCCGTGCCAATCATTCTGAAGCCTTCAATGCGGGACAATTTTTCCGTGCCATAAGCAAGCAATTGGGCTTCCCACGCTGCCACGTTTTGCATACCAAGACTTTGCAGGTAATCGACTGCAGCGCCAAGACCAATGGCACCGGCGATATTGGGTGTGCCGGCTTCAAACTTTCCCGGTGCGTCATTGAAAGTGGATTTTTCGAAGGTCACGTGACGGATCATTTCACCGCCGCCCTGGTAGGGTCGCATGGCCTGCAGGTGTTCGTAGCGCCCCCACAGTACGCCGATCCCGGTCGGGCCATACATTTTATGACCGGAAAAACAATAGAAATCGCAATCCAGGGCCTGCACGTCAACCGCCTGGTGTGGCATTGCCTGGGCGCCATCGACCAGCACCGGGATATCTCGCTGTTTGGCCATCGCACAAATCTCGACAATCGGGTTGACCGTACCAAGTGCATTGGATATCTGGACCACTGCAAGCAATTTGACCCGCTCTGTCAGCATCTCCGCCAGCGCGTCCATCTCCAGTTCACCACGCTGGTTCATCGGCACCACTTTCAGAACGGCACCGGTTTCCTCACATAGCAATTGCCACGGAACGATATTGGAATGGTGCTCCATCCAGCTGATCAGGATTTCGTCACCCGCCTGTAATCGTGGCCGCAAAAAACTGTATGCCACCAGGTTGATGGATTCAGTGGTACCGCGGGTAAATACACACTCCTGGTCAGAGGGTGCATTGATAAAACCCGCGACTTTCAGACGGGCCTGTTCATAGTCTTCGGTGGCTTCCTGGCTGAGCAAATGCACACCGCGATGGATATTGGCATTGTGATTGCGATAAAAACTATCAATCGCGTTGATCACTGCAAGCGGGCGTTGGGCCGATGCCGCCGTGTCAAGGTAAACCAGCGGTTTGCCGTGAACGCTGCGCTGCAGAATGGGAAAATCAGACCGGACTTTCGCAATATCCAATGGGGGAACTACATCTGCCTGTGCGGATTGATTCATCACTTACTCAGCCTGGGGCATGACGTCCATCATGCGCTGTGAAATCACTCCACCCAAAACCGGGTCTGACAGTTTATCGCTGACTGACTGGCAAAATGCGGTGGTCAACATCTGGCGTGCTTCCTGCTCACTAAGCCCCCTGCTACGCAAATAAAACACGGCCAGTTCATCCAGCTGCCCGACGGTTGCGCCATGGCTCGCGACCACTTCATCGGCGTAAATTTCAAGTTCCGGCTTGGTATCAATCTCGGCACGGGCAGATAACAGGATATTCGCGTTGGACTGCCTTGCTTCAGTTTCATCGGCGCCCGGATGTACACAGACCGCCGTATTGAAAACGGCACGGCCACTACCACCGGCAACACCCCTGAAGTACTGATCACTGAAACCGCCGGGGGCAATATGGTCGACCCTGGTATGGTTATCTACATGACGGCTGCCATCCAGTAGATAGGCACCATTGATACTGGATTTTGCACCGCTACCCAGTAGTGACGCATGCAAATCGTGACGAACCAAACCGCCGCCGAGATCAAAGCCGAAGTAGGCGTACTCACTATCTGCCTGCTGCGAAACCTCGGTACGTGTGATCAACACGGCCTTTTCAGCTTCCTGTTGAAAACGGATATGCTGCAAACGAGACCCGTCACCAAGTTCTGCCTGCAAAATGATATTGCTGGTATTTGCATTGTCACCCGTGCTTTCAAACTGCTCCAGCAACTCAAGCTTTGCACCCTTCTCAAGCATTACGCAGATACGGGAATTAAACAATAAGGGCGTTTCGTCCTGTGAAGTTGACCAGAGCAGGGATAACTGCCCGGCATCAATACCGCTTGCAACATGAATAAGTAACCCGGACTCCAGTGTGGCGGAGTTCAAAGCACTAAAGCCGTGCCCGGATGCACCTTTAGTCTGTGTTTCCGCAAGTGACTCCAGCATAGCCCGTAGCCCCTTAACACCGGAACCAAGTGCATCGGCCAATGGCATCACGGTCAGTCCGGTTGGCCCGTCTCCGGTTTGCGCCAGGAGTTTTCCATCAAGCAGCTTGAGCTGAAGTCCCGTTTCCACCAGTGGTAGCGGGTGTGACTCCTCTGAAAAAGGAGTCGTAAAACCAGACACCATCCTCACATCGGCCTGGTCTATTGTGCCAAGACCTGTATATTTCCATGCTTCACTCTTGCGTGTGGGCAGGCCGATCGTCCGGAATTGCTCCGCACCCGTTTCACGTAAATTTTTCAGCCATTGGGGTTGGACCCCACTATTGCTGGGCAAAGCTGCGGCCAGTTTTGCAGACAACTCACTCATGAGTTTGCCGTTTGCACTGCAGAATCAACGTCGAGGGTGGCAATACCGCCATCTTCCAGCCAGGCATAACCCTGCTCTTCCAGTTTCAAGGCAAGCTCAGCGCCACCGGTCGCCACCAGTTTGCCATCCGCCAATACATGCACCTTGTCCGGCACGATATAGTCCAGGAGTCGCTGGTAGTGGGTTACTACGATCATTCCGCGGTCTTTCGAGCGCAGCCGATTGACACCTTCAGCAACCGTTTTAAGTGCATCAATATCGAGACCGGAGTCGGTCTCATCCAAAATGGCCAGTGTCGGTTCAAGAACCGCCATCTGGAAAATTTCGTTACGCTTTTTCTCACCACCGGAGAAACCTTCATTAACCGCACGGTGTAAAAGCTCATCACCGATATGCAGAACCTCGAGTTTTTGCCGCACCAGGCGCAAGAAACCAACCGAGTCCAGCATTTCTTCACCACGGTACTTACGTTGTGCATTCAGAGCAGCGCGCAGAAAATAGGTATTGTTGACGCCGGGAATTTCAACCGGATACTGAAAGGCCATAAACACACCTTCACAGGCGCGTTCTTCCGGTTCGAGTTCGAGCAGGTTCTTGCCATTAAACAAGACCTCCCCCTCGGTTACGTCATAACCTTCCCGCCCGGCGAGGACGTTACCCAGGGTGCTTTTACCTGCGCCATTCGGGCCCATTATGGCGTGAATTTCACCAGCCTTTAACTCCAGGTTAAGACCTTTGAGTATTTCTTTGCCTGCAACGGTTGCGTGCAGGTTTGTAATTTTTAACATACTTGACATATTCTTAGTGTGTCCTTCGTCTCTCTTAAATTTCCGCTAACCCACGGCACCTTCCAGGCTGACTTCCAGCAAAGCCTTGGCCTCAACTGCAAATTCCATGGGTAATTCCTTGAATACCTGTTTACAGAAACCATCGACAATCATGGAAACCGCATCTTCTTCAGAAATACCGCGTTGCAGACAATAAAATAATTGATCTTCGCCTATTCTGGATGTCGTGGCTTCATGCTCGACCTTGGCAGTCGGATTTCGAACCTCGATATATGGAAAGGTATGCGCCCCACATTTCTTGCCGATCAGCATCGAGTCGCATTGTGTATAGTTGCGTGCATTCTCTGCCCGGGGTGTAATCCTGACCAACCCGCGGTACGCGTTTTGGCCCTGGCCGGCCGAAATACCCTTGGATATGATTTTGCTGCGTGTATTACGACCAATATGAATCATCTTGGTGCCGGTATCAGCCTGTTGATGATTATTAGTCAGAGCCACCGAGTAAAACTCGCCCACCGAATCATCACCACGCAGGATACAGCTTGGGTATTTCCAGGTAATCGCTGAACCCGTCTCTACCTGTGTCCATGAAATTCGCGAACGTGCGCCACGACAATCGCCTCGCTTGGTGACGAAATTGTAGATTCCACCCACACCATTCTCATCGCCCGGGTACCAGTTCTGCACGGTTGAGTACTTGATATTCGCGTCTTCCAGCGCAACCAGTTCCACGACCGCGGCATGCAGCTGGTTCTCATCACGCATCGGGGCTGTGCAACCCTCGAGATAACTGACATGGCTACCTTCCTCGGCGACAATCAGCGTACGCTCAAACTGGCCGGTTTCCGCGGCGTTGATACGGAAGTAAGTGGATAACTCCATCGGGCAACGCACACCCCTGGGTATGAACACAAAACTGCCGTCAGTAAATACCGCGCAGTTGAGCGCAGCGAAATAGTTGTCACGTTGGGGCACCACGGTACCGAGGTACTGTTTCACAAGTTCGGGATGATCCTGCACGGCTTCGGAGAATGAGCAAAAAATAACACCCGCTTTTTTGAGTTCAGCCTTGAAGGTCGTACCCACGGAAACCGAATCAAAGACCGCATCCACGGCCACACCGGCCAGCCGCGCACGTTCATGCAGGGGAACACCCAGTTTGTCATAGGTTTCCAGCAACTTGGGGTCAACATCATCAAGGCTCTGCGGACGGTCCTTATCTGACTTCGGCGCAGAAAAATAAGAGATCGCCTGGAAATCTATGGGTTCAATATTCAGGTGTGCCCAGTCCGGCTGTTCCATTCCCAGCCAGTGCTCATAGGCTTTCAAGCGCCATTCAAGCAACCATACAGGCTCATTCTTACGCGCTGATATAGCCCTGATGACATCTGCAGACAAACCTGGCGGCAGCGTATCGGACTCAATATCCGTTACAAAGCCGTGCTGGTATTTCTGCTCAACCATTTTGTCGATAGTGGATGTTTCGCCGCTCATATCTCTAATCGTTCCTTTTCATAAATTCTGTAGGTTCACGCATTCAGCGTGGTGATATGTAAAGGCCGCGCACCCGGTTTCACAGGTTGGGCCATTTCTGCCAGGGAAACGCCTTCCATCGCTCGTGCAACCGCAACAGAAATACGTTGCCAGTTACCACGCAAACTGCATATGGACTCCTGGGCACACAGACCCTCTTCCACACTGCACTCGGTCATCGCAATCGGCCCTTCGATGGCCGCAATAATTTCGGCGACGCTGATATCATCGTGCCTTGCGTTCGAGACTATAACCCCCGTTGCTGCCACGATAAGAATCAACCAGGTTTGTTTTAACCAGTAACTTCAGCACCTTGCTAACTGTTGGCAACTCCAGGCGCGAACGTTCGGCAAGGGCATGGGCGCTTAACACTTCACCATGTGAAGCATGCAGTTCAACCATGACCATAATGGCGTAATCTGTCATTTTGCTAATGCGTAACATATTTAACTTGCAATCCCGCTAATAAAACCACGTTGAATTTGATATAGTACCATATTAGTACACTTTCAAGACACCAACTCCGGCATTTCATCGGAGAGCGGTTTACGGCAAAATCCACCCCATGAAATTATCCGGCGCAAAAACAACACAAATCGACCAGCGTCTTGAGCAGGCCCGCACCTGGTTACAACAAATGGGTGTCAATCTTGATTCTGAATTTCGGGACATTGCCGGTGACGCCAGTTTCCGGCGCTATTTCAGACTGCAGGCCAATGGTGAGTCACGAATACTGATGGACTCACCGCCGCCCGCCGACGATGTTGAACCATTTATTGACATCGACCGACGTCTGAGAAAGGCAGATCTGCACGCGCCGGAGATTGTTTACGCCGACCGGCAAAACGGCTTCCTGTTGCTGGAAGACCTGGGCGACGAGTTATATCGCGGACTGTTGAATGAACAGACCGTCGCTTCCCTTTTCCCGGGTCTGTTCGATGTACTCAAAGATTTCGCATTAACCACAGATACCACTGGCCTTCCCGGGTTTGACTACAGGAAGTTACGCAGAGACATGGACCTCTTTCCCAACTGGTACCTGGATCGACATCGTCAAGCCATGCCCCGTGAGCAGTTTGATTCGATTTGGGATGACTTTTGTATGAGTATCATTGACTCGGCCATGGAACAACCCCAGTGCTTTGTCCATCGTGATTTTCACTCGTGTAACCTGCTCAGAACCGGCAACAACACGATCGGCATCATTGATTTTCAGGATGCTGTCAAAGGGCCGGTCACCTATGATTTTATTTCGCTGATATGGGACCGTTACATCAGTTGGCCACGACCGCAAATCGAGGAATGGATGGAAGATATCCGCGTAAAACTCGATCTTGATATTGCAACAGAACCGTGGCGGCGTTATTGCGACCTGATGGGTTTACAGCGCAACTTCAAAGTTGTCGGAATTTTCGCCCGACTCTATTACCGGGACGGAAAAAACGGCTATCTTGAATTAATTCCACGTTTTTATGATTACATTACCAGTACGCTACGTCTTTACCCGGAATTTGCCGGAATGCTGGACATTCTGGAGGAAACTGAATGCGTGCCATGATACTGGCCGCAGGCCGCGGTGAACGCTTACGACCTTTGACGGATACGACACCCAAACCCCTGTTGGAGGTCGGTGGCAAACTGCTGATCGAGTATCACCTTGATAACCTGGCGGCGGCCGGGTTCAGAGAAGTTGTTATCAACCTGTCCCACCTGGGTGACCAAATTCGGGATACGCTGGGTGATGGATCCAAGCGGGGGTTGAAAATCCATTATTCGCCCGAACCACCCGGTGCACTGGGTACCGGCGGCGGCATCAGGCAGGCACTAGCCATGTTAGGCGAAAGCCCGTTTACCATCATCAATGGTGACATATTCACTTCTTATCCACTGGCAAGACTAAGAGCCATCAAGTGTGACTCACGCCCACCTGGTGCTTGTGCCCAACCCTGCTCATCACCCCGGCGGTGACTTTTCATTACACGGCGGCTATGTCAGTGAAACCGGCCCGGCGCTCCATACTTTCAGCGGCATCAGCGTTTATAACCCCCGCTTCTTCGCTTCTGTAGCCATAGGCAATTTCTCCGTGGTACCCATGCTGCAGACAGCAATGAAGCAGCAGCAAGTGACGGGGGAACTGTATAAAGGCGCCTGGCACGACATTGGCACCCTGGAAAGGCTTGAGAACCTGCGGGTTCAGCTTAATTAACCACACCGGTGTCCCAACCTGTGGTTCATTGAGTCATTAATTGAACACCTTAAAACCGCACTTGGTGAAAGAAATTTGGACTCAATGAGACTTTATTGACCTAGGTCGTAGTATTGGCGGGTTTTGTGGGTATACTCGCGGTCAAATTAATATTTCAGCAAACCATTTTTGCTGGCTAAGTTGATCAATAAAGAACAGTGAGATCATTAATTAAAGTAACCCTAGTTATAAAAGGCAAACCATCCGGAGATTTCTTATGAGAATCGGTGTACCGAAGGAGTTATACGCGGGCGAAAAACGCGTTGCCACAACCCCAGACGTGGCTGCCCAGTTAATCAAGATGGGCTTTGAAGTAGCGGTTGAATCCAATGCAGGTGCCGCTGCCAGTTATTCTGATGCGAGTTATGAAGCAGCCGGATGTTCCGTTGTTTCTGTGGACGAGATCTGGAACGATTCCGACATCGTGATGAAGGTTCGCGGTCCGGATGACGAAGAAGCATCCCGCCTGAAATCCGGCCAGACGCTTATCAGTTTCCTCTGGCCTGCTCAAAATCCGGAGCTATTACAAAAGCTCACCGACAGCGGCGTGACAGCCCTGGCCATGGACAGCATTCCACGTATATCCCGTGCCCAGAAAATGGATGCTCTTAGCTCCATGGCAAACATCGCGGGTTATCGGGCCGTGGTTGAAGCAGCCCAGCATTTCGGACGCTTTTTCACCGGCCAGATCACTGCTGCCGGTAAAGTACCGCCTGCCAAGGTATTGGTCATTGGCGCGGGCGTTGCCGGTCTGGCTGCCATTGGCGCTGCCAAGAGTATGGGGGCCATCGTCCGTTCTTTCGATACCCGTCCCGAGGTCAAGGAACAGATCGAAAGTATGGATGCCGAATTCCTGATGCTGGACTTTGAAGACGAAGACGGTTCAGGTGAAGGTGGCTACGCCAAGGTGATGAGTGATGAGTTCATCAAGGCTGAAATGGCGTTGTTTGCTGAACAGGCCAAAGACGTGGATATCATCATCACGACCGCACTGATCCCGGGCCGACCGGCTCCACGCCTCGTTTTGGCGGATATGGTTGATTCCATGAAAGACGGTAGTGTCATCGTCGACCTGGCCGCCGAACAAGGTGGCAACTGTGAACTGACCGAACCCGGAAAAGTAATCGAACATAATGGCGTTACCATTATTGGATACACCGATATGGCAAGCAGGCTGGCAGCACAGTCAAGCCAGTTGTATGCGAGTAATTTACGTCACCTGCTGACGGATATGACACCTGAGAAAGACGGTCAGATCGTTGTCGACATGGAAGACGAAGCCATACGCGGCGCAACCGTATGTAAGGACGGTAAAACCACCTGGCCGCCACCGGCACCTAAACTTTCGGTGGCGCCTTCCAAACCGAAACCGGCACCAGCGCCGGCACCGGTGGCAGAAAAGAAACGCTCTGTGGCCGGACCCATTATCGGTATGGTTATTGCAGGTCTTGCCTTACTGGGCCTGGGTGCCGTTGCACCTCCATCCTTTATGGCCCATTTCACGGTATTCGTGCTGGCCTGCTTTATTGGCTACATGGTGATCTGGAACGTTACAGCAGCGCTACACACGCCCTTAATGAGTGTGACCAATGCGATATCCAGCATCATCATTATCGGTGCTTTGATACAGATTAGCTCAGACAACGAGGTGATCAAATGGGTAGCAATCGCAACCGTGCTTATCACTTCCGTCAATATCTTTGGCGGGTTTGCCGTAACGCGTCGCATGCTTGAAATGTTCAGGAGGTAGGGTCGTCATGTTTGAGGTAAACGAAGGAATTATTCAGGTCGCATACATCATCGCGACCATTCTATTCATTCTCGCCCTTGGTGGACTTTCCAATCAGGAAACTGCCAGGCGGGGTAATTGGTACGGCATTACCGGTATGGCGATCGCCCTCATTGCGACAGTTGCCGGCGATGTCACCCAACACTACGAGTACCTGATCCTTGCACTGCTCGTCGGTGGCACGGTGGGTATCTTTGCCGCCAAACGCGTGCAGATGACCCAGATGCCTGAACTGGTTGCGATCCTTCACAGCCTGGTCGGTCTGGCCGCAGTAGCCGTTGGTTTTGCCAACTTCATGGATCCGGGAAGGCTAAGCCACTACCTGGGTGTCGAACTGACCATCCATGACATCGAAACCTACCTGGGTGTCCTGATTGGTGCCGTGACTTTCTCGGGTTCCGTGATCGCGTTTGGCAAATTGTCCGGACGTATGAGCGGTTCACCCCTGACCTTACCGGGCAGGCACTTTTTCAACCTTGGCCTGCTGGTCGCAGCAATCTGGTTCGGATACCAGTTCGTCGTGCAGTCAGCGGACGGTGGTGGCATGCAACCGTTAATCATCATGACGGTAATCGCACTGGTTTTTGGTATTCACATGGTGATGGCCATCGGCGGTGCGGACATGCCGGTCGTAGTCTCAATGCTCAACAGTTATTCCGGTTGGGCGGCTTCTGCAACGGGCTTCATGCTGGGTAATGACCTGCTGATCGTTACCGGTGCACTGGTTGGCTCGAGCGGCGCGATTCTGAGTTATATCATGTGCCGTGCGATGAACCGCAAGTTCCTGTCGGTGATAGCCGGCGGCTTCGGAACCGGTGGCGGAACCCCGGCAGCGGCATCCGGCGAAGACCAGGGAGAAGTTATACCGATCCTGCCCGAAGAAACAGCAGAACTGCTTGCCAATGCCAAGGAAGTCATGATTATTCCCGGCTATGGCATGGCCGTTGCGCAGGCACAGCATATCGTTTATGAAATCACCAAGACGCTGCGCGCCAAAGGGGTCAATGTGCGCTTTGGTATACACCCGGTCGCAGGCAGGATGCCCGGTCATATGAACGTATTGCTGGCCGAGGCAAAGGTTCCCTACGATATCGTTTTTGAGATGGATGAAGTCAATGACGACTTCCCGAAGATCGATGTGTCGGTCATCATCGGTGCCAATGATATCGTCAATCCTTCGGCATTGACCGATCCCGATGGTCCGATTGGCGGTATGCCGGTACTCGAGTGCTGGAAAGGTGGAACCTCGATCGTACTCAAACGGAGTATGGCAACGGGTTATGCAGGTGTGCAAAATCCCCTGTTTTTCCTGGACAACACCCGTATGTTGTTTGGCGATGCCGGGGATACGCTGGATAAGGTATTCAAGGCGCTTTAAGTAAGGCCTGAGTCTGCTACCAGAAAGCCCCCCGAACGTAAGCGATGGGGGCTTTTTTGTGGGAAAACATTCATTGACCCATAATTATGGGCTGGCACGAGTTAAAGTTGGTTGCCCGGCGCTCTTGTTTCACAGGCTTTAATGCATTTTGAAAAAGGGTTTCAGCCAGTTATTTTTCCAAATTTTAATTGTCTTTAGTGTTGTACTGTGGTATAACACCTATACATAACCAGTATACAGGACATGAAAACGATGAAATTTATCCGGACATTCGCACTTATCGTCAGCGCAAGCCTGATTTTTGCTGCCTGCAGTAAAGAACCTGATGACGCGACTGCAAGCCTTAAAGAAAACACCAACCCACTGCTTGCCTACGTACCAACTGATACCGCTTATGTATTTGCGGACCTTGAACCGGTACCGGAAGAGATTACCGATGTCTACGTAACACGCTTTCAACCGGTACTGGATGTCATGTCCGAGCACATTGATAAATTCAAGGCGGGATACCAGGCGGGTGAGTTCCAGGATAACTATCCCGCGCAGCTGGGTATGGCTGTCCTCGATGAACTGGGTGGCGACTTAAGCACCGAAAATCTCGACAACCTGGGCATATCCTTACAAGCACATCACGCCGTTTATGGAACTGGTATTTTCCCGGTTATCAGGCTTGGTCTGGGTGATGAACAGAAACTGCGGGACGCGATTGCAAGAATCGAAGAAAAAATGGGCTCTGAGTTACCTGAAAAGAATCTCAATGGGACCTCGTACTGGCGTATCAATGAAGACGAGATGCCGGTTGCGATTTACATCGCCATTCTTGAGCAGCAACTGGCTGTCAGCGTTTTTCCCGTCAACAGTGAAGACAGCTTGCTGGCCGCATTCCTCGGTCAGGAAATGCCTGCCGACAGCATGGCTTCCAGCAATGCTTTGGCAACCCTGAACCGAAACAAGGGTTACACCGGATACGGGTCGGGTTTTCTCGATATCCAAAAAATTGCTGATGAAATCATCAACCCCAACAGCGACACGCGTAGCTTCCTTAGCCCTGAAATGATTGCTCAACTGGGCACCCTTGATGCCGTATGTGTTGCCGAAATAGAAACCATGCTTGCCAAGACACCGCGGATGACCGCCGGAACCACGAGCCTGACAGCCAACGAAATAGCTGTGCGCTATGATTTAGAGATTGAGAACGTACTGGCCAATGGCCTGGCTGCGCTGGTCTCAAATACCCCTTCCGCGATCGACGGTAATTTCCTGCTCTCGGCATCCCTGGCAATAAAGGTTGGAAAATTACGGAGTTTCGTACTTGAAAAGGCCACTGCAATTTTTGAAAACCCTTATCAGTGTGCAAATCTCCAGCAACTTAACGAGCAGGCCGGGCAGTTGATGACGCAACTCAATACCCCTATGCCTCCGATGATCAATAATTTGATGGGTGTACGTGTCAGGGTAGATGATTACAATCCGAATACGGCAATTACCGATGGCAATGGTCTTATGGCACTCCACGTCGACAAACCTGAAATGTTCGTTGGAATGGCCAGCATGATGGTGCCCGGCTTTGACAGCCTGGATTTAGCCAATCAGTCCGAGCCGGTCAAAATACCCGCCGAGATGCTGCATATGGAGGGTGTTGACGTTTTCGCATTAATGAATGACAACGCAATTGGCGCAGCGATTGGCGAGAAACACGTCAAAGACCTCGTTGGCTTCATGAATGCGAAAGAACAGGACAACGGCACCCTTTTCTCAGTCTCTTATGACATGGCGAAACAAATGGAAATCCAGGCCGCACTGACTGAACAGTTCCAGGTAGAAATGGCTGATGACAAAACCGCTTGTTAACGAATATGCCGAGGCCGTGAAGAAGGCTTATACCGATATCCTGGATCGATCCCGTGTTGATGTTCGATTGACCACCGATGGCTTGCAGGTAGATAGCAGTATGACATTCAAGTAGCCAAACGTTGTTTGAACAAACCAGGGGCCGCAAATGCGGCCCTTTTTTTGCACATCAATATCGAAAGTGCTTGATCATCTCGCCTTTCTGACCAATTTCAGTCATGGCCTCGATTCCAATTTGCAAATGCAGATCCACCCAGTTTTCGGTGACCTTTTTATCTGATTCCTCTGTTTTTACACCTTCCGGTGTTACCGGCACGTCTGAAACAAGCAACAGCGCACCGTGTGCAATCTCATTGGCGTGTGCAACGATGAACAAGGTTGCCGTTTCCATGTCGATACCAATACAGGTCATATCCTTTAATTTTTTATGGAAGGCTGCATCGTGCTCCCAAACCCTGCGGTTAGTGGTGTAAATCACACCTGTCCGATAGTCAACGCCGTGTTGCAGGATCTTGTCTGAAACGAACTTGTGCAATTTAAATGAAGGTAAGGCTGGTACTTCGGGTGGAAAATAATCGTCACTGGTGCCTTCACCGCGAATCGCGGCTATCGGCAAAATAAAATGGCCAATTTCAGTCGATTTCTTCAGACCGCCGCACTTTCCCAGGAACAACACACCCTTGGGCATAACGGCCGTCAACAGATCCATGATGGTGGCTGCGTTGCTTGAACCAATACCGTAATTAATGATGGTCAGACCATCGCTATTGGTAGCGGCCTGCATGGTGCGGTCTTCACCGTAAATTTTGCAATCAAACATCTTCGCGAAACGCCGGACATAGTCACCAAAGTTTGTGACCAGTATATATTCTCCGAACTGGTCCAACGGCATGCCAGTGTAGCGTGGTAGCCAGTTATGGGTGATTTCTGCCTTTGTCAGCATGAGTTTATTCCTTGTTTGTTTTAAGCACTTCACGCGCCAGTGGAATCGTAATTCTGCGTTTATGGGTTATAGCCGCCTGCTGAAGATTTTCCACGGTATGAATCAAAGCCGCCATACTTCGATCATGATGTTTAAGCAGGTATTGTTGCACATCTTCCGGTAGGACCAGCCCGAGTGCATCGCTATGCAGATTGATCACAGCCAGTTTGTCATTGTCCTCCAGGGGCACCAGTTGCAAACGCAAACCCCAGGCCAGTCGGGATGCCAGATCCGGCAAACCAAGCTCAAGTGCCGATAGTCTTTCGCGGCTACTGACAAGCAACCGGCCATTGGCCTCACGAATACGATTGAAGCAATGAAACAATGCTTCTTCCCATGCATTGTCACCGGCGATGACATGCAGATCATCCACACAGACAAGATCCAGCTTTTCCAAGCCCTGCAACGACGCGATGGCGTCTTTCGGCACACGTTTCAGTGCAAGGTAAAACGCACGACCCTGTCGTTCGCGGGTCGCAACACACGAGGCGTTGAGCAAATGAGTTTTGCCGCTTCCTTCACCACCTGACAAAAAAACATTTGCACCGGGTTCCTCGGGCAGATGTTTTAAGGCCTTGATTATTGCCTCGTTAGGCCCGCTGACAAAATTTTCAAAACGACTGTCGCGCGCGGGCATTAACTGCAAAGGAATTTGCGGGGAAAACAACATGCGGTCAACTTTCCCTGTCCAAAGACGATTGATACAGGTCGCTTTGCCGGTACTTCTGATGCATGTGCCTGACCAGCACATTAAGCGCTGCGGCCACCGGCAAGGCCAGCAATATACCGAGAAAACCGAATAACTGCCCGCCTGCCAGCACTGCGAAGATTACGGTAACGGGATGCAAGCCAATTTGATCACCGACCAGTTTCGGAGTCAGGTACATACCTTCCGCCGTCTGGCCCACACCAAAAACCAGCAAAACCATCAGCGGGTGGAACACATCCTGAAATTGAAAAATAGCGGCGACCACTGCAACCAGCACGCCAACAATGCTGCCCAGGTAAGGGACTATACTGAGTAAACCGGCGCCCATCCCGATCAGGACTCCCAATTCAATTCCAACCAGCGACAAACCGATGGAGTAAATCAAACCGAGGGCGAGCATAACCATCAATTGTCCCCGGAAAAATGCGCCGAGAACATCATCCACCTCGATCACCGTCCGGCTTATTTCGGCTTCCATGTTTCGCGGCAACAAATCATGTATGGCCCGGATCAACGGATCCCAGTCCCTCAACAGGTAAAATGTGACAACCGGGATCAGAATGAGGTTGGTTAGCAATGCCGCCACTGCCATACCGCCTCGTGAAACATAATCCACGACTTTAAAAGCGGCGGTACTGATTTCCCGCCAGTAGTCCTTGAACACCTGGGAGAAATGTGCGGAATCAAAATCCTTAAGCTCAAAACCCAATTTGCCAGCCAGCCAGGGTAGTGCCGTAGCGGAGAACCACTCGATCCATCGTGGCAAAAGATGTATCAGTGTACGAATTTGTTCAACCAGCAATGGGACAATAATGAGCAAGACCACGATCAATAACGACAACATCAGAACAAATACGATACTGACAGCCACTGTCCTGCCGAGCTTCCATCGCCCCAGGGACACCTTCTCCAGACGATCCACGAGAGGATCGCCCAAATAGGCCAACACGGCTGAAATTGCAAATGGCGTGATCACCGGCGCGAGCAGGTAGATCAACCAGCCACCACCGACCAGCAATGCCAACATCAACCAGTTGCGGGAGTCAGTCGTCATTGGACAATACTAACACCGGGTCTAGTGTAAAAATTCATAGTCGTAATCGCTCCCCGCCCTTGCAGGCAACAAAACTGAGCCTCGCTCGAAGGCTTCTGACAGGTACTCCCTCGAGGCATTGAGTTGCAGGCGAAAGTGTACACGGCCGGGTTCTGCGCCAAGAATTTCAACTGCACTGACCAGGCTCAGGTCCTGCAAGTATTCAAGACAACTGATATAGGCTTCAGCGCTGTTGAGTCCACCTATTCTGACATCCATTATCTCGAAGCCCTGTTCCGACACTGCGATTGCGTTGCTTGCCGCGATCTGGTCGGCCATCTGGTGCGTGCCTTCTGCCAATGCATACATCAGTTCAAGATTACTGTTTTGCCAACTCCAGTGTTGACCCCCGGAAGCCAGGTTCCAACGCACGGTCCATTGCGGCCCATCGCGCCGCGCAGCAATGATCGCCACCCCGTCTTCCGGTGCACCGCGCTCGACCAGGTAGTCGGTAAACCCACCCCAGACGAGACGCATATCGACCAGTTGCATCTCTTCTTCATCCAGTTCAGGCCAGCCCACCGGCAAACCCCGCATTGTTGCAATTTCTTCCATGGATTCCCATGCGTAACCAAACTCGAGCGGTTTCAACTGCCGGTTGCGGCCATCATCAATGACCACCCAAAGTTGAACTTCCGGTCTTTCCTGCCGCCAGCGCGGCATGCCGATTTGCTGCACGATGCGATCTACTTCCGACTGCATAAACTGCGCAACCAGACGCAACTCCTGTGTTAGCGCACCATCCGCTGCCGTTCGGTCCACTCTTGCGTATCGATATGAACGCAAAAACCTGGTGGCATTGTTGAGTGTTTCTTCAAGCACCGGGGTTGATGGTATCTCACGCAGACCGCTGAGTTTCTGTAAAACCTGTACTAAGTGCCACGGGTACGGCTTCGTTTCGATCAGCCTCTGACTGGCTGGCTACAACGACCTCACCAGAATACAGGTTGATATCTGCCACAGCCTGGGTAGCTGACAAATGCAGCGTAACAATTATTAGCAGTAATTTTTTCATCTGCGCTACCGGGTAAAAATTGGGTTATTTCAAGCCCCAATAAGATAACATAGGACGCTACAAACTCGCATGAATAAACGGATCCTGTAATTGAATATCAAAACCGAAAAACCTGCCGGACTAAGTTACCTTGATGCCGGCGTAGACATTGACGCGGGAAATGAACTGGTCGAAAGGATCAAACCTGCCGTCAAATCCACCCATCGTGACGGCGTGATCTCCGGACTGGGCGGCTTTGGCGGTCTGTTCCAACTCGATACCGGACGCTACAAAGAACCTTTGTTAGTGTCCGGGACAGATGGTGTTGGTACCAAGCTACTGTTGGCGAAACAGCTGGATCGCCACGACACCATTGGCATTGACCTGGTCGCGATGTGCGTCAATGACATCCTGACCTGCGGTGCGGAACCCTTGTTTTTTCTCGATTATTACGCCACCGGAAAGCTGAAAATTGATAATGCCCAGGCAGTCATTGAAGGCATCGCGGAAGGCTGTCGACAGGCTGGTTGTGCACTAATCGGTGGCGAAACGGCTGAAATGCCCGGCTTATACGAACACGATGAATATGACCTTGCCGGTTTTACCGTAGGTGTGGTTGACCGTCCGAAACTTATTGACGGCAGTAAGATCAATGCCGGACATGTCGTGTTGGGTCTTGAATCATCGGGGCCGCATTCCAACGGTTACTCGCTTATCCGTAAAGTACTGGAGCAATCCGGGGACAAGCCTTCCATGCCCCTGGGTGGAAGCACCCTGGGCGAGGCTTTGCTTGCACCCACGAGAATTTACGTAAAAACCCTGTTAGCTTTAATTGAAAAATATCCGATCGATGGACTCTCTCACATTACCGGCGGTGGTATCAGTGAAAATATCACCCGCGTCATACCCGCTGACCTGGGTCTTGAAATTGATCTGGCAGCCTGGCAATTACCGGCCATCTTCAAATGGTTGCAAACACGCGGCGGGATTGAAGAACAGGAAATGCTGCGCACCTTTAACTGCGGCATCGGAATGGTGCTCCTGGTAGCGGAAGATTCAGTCGATGAAATTTGTCGGGCGCTGACAGGTGCAAACGAACCCGTCTATCGTCTGGGTCGTGTAGTGGAATGTTCTGATTCCACGCAGCGGGTCAACTATATTCGCTCATGAAGCAGGAAACCTTGAAAGCTGCGGTGTCTAATCTCCGGTACCGGCAGCAACCTGAAAGCACTAATTGACGCCATCGCAAAAAATGACCTGGACCTGAACATTGTCCGGGTCGTTTCCAACCGTGCAGATGCGCCGGGAATAAACCACGCAATGAATGCTGAAATTCCCGTCAGCGTTATCAGCCACGCCGATTTCCCGGACCGGCAGGCACACGATGCAGCGGTCGCAAGTGTTTTGCAACAGAGCCAGGCAGAATTGATCATACTCGCTGGCTATATGCGAATCCTGAGTGAAGACTTTACCAACCGGTACAGTGGTCGCATGATCAATTTGCACCCTTCCCTGCTGCCTTTATACAAAGGTCTGGACACCTATAATCGTGTCTTGCAGTCGGGTGACAAGCAAACCGGTGCCAGCATCCACTTTGTGACTGCCGGGCTTGACTCAGGCCCTGTCATCTCGCAGGTGACAATGCCCGTTGGGTCCGATGATGATGAAAAATCTTTAAAAGTACGGCTTGGCCCGCTAGAGCATAAATTACTGACAGCGACCGTCAGATTATTCTGCAACCGGGAAATAACCTACCGCCAAGGCCTGGTTTTATACCGGGAACAGGAAATCAAGCAGCCATTGCAATTGAATCATGACGGCAGTTTTATGTAACCTGCCCATTGCTGTCCCATTGTGTTGTCGAGTGGGGAGCCAGGGTGGCTAATGATTACCAGGACTCGCCACAAGGACATCCATGTCGGCTCGGTCGCGACATCCCTGTCGCTCACGGTCCTGGCAATCACTAACCACCCCGGCTCTGGACACGCCGATGACATCCCCAATGAATAGCACTATGTAGCCGAGGGGGAGTGGTAACTTGAATCAGGACCGTGAGCGACAGGAAGTCGCGACCGAATCCCCATGGATGGGTTCATGATGTGTCCTGAATCAAGTTACCACTCCACCTTGGCGGCCGACAGTTCTGGGTTCCATGCCCCAGGGGCACTTTATTCGCACAAGCCCATGATTGGCCTACGTTCCAGCTTGAGGGAGCTAGATTAAGTGGGACAGCAGTGGAATCTGCCCCTTTGTTAAGCCGCACACCGCTGCTGAATTAAATAAAACCCCTAGTCTTCCGGTAACTCCGTACGCAATCCCAATGCATGAATTTCATTACCCATCAATTCACCCAGCGTGGCATACACCATGCGATGTCTTGCCAGTGTGGGCTTGCCCGCAAATGCCGCACAGCGAACCACGGCCTCAAAATGAACGCCGTCATCACCACTCACCGTTACATCTGCATCCGGCAAGCCTTTAAGTATCATTTGCGCTATTGTTGTGCTATCCATAAACTAACGTCCTTTGTTACCGGTCAATGTTTCATGCAAACTGAGCATCGAACGGGGGAAACATACATAATATATATACCGCATGGCCAGGAGGGCAAACGGAATTGACCTTTCAGAAGCAATCATCATAGTGGATTACATTGCCATTAAAAACATGTCTTGCATGCGAATTATGATTCCTGTCTGTAAATATCGCGTCATGAGCATCAAGCAGGATTGCGATTCCACGTGCTGATCGCAATCATACAGTTGGCATCAGGTTTCCTGCTGCTGGTCTGGGGCGCAGACCGTCTCGTGGCAGGCGCATCGGCATTCGCACGAAACCTCGGTGTATCACCGTTGGTCATCGGTCTGACGATCATTGGCTTTGGCACCTCGGCACCTGAACTGGTCGTTTCAGCCGTCGCCACGTTAAAGGGAAATTCCGGCTTGGCTGTAGGCAATGCGATTGGTTCAAACATTGCCAATATGGGACTGGTGCTGGGTGCAACGGCGTTGATCTATCCATTGCGTATGGAATCCACCGCACTGAAACGCGAATACCCGATGTTGCTGTTGGTCATGCTGGTTTGCTTTCTGATGGCCCTCAATGGCGTCTATAGTCGTCAGGAAGGTTGGGCTTTAATCGTCGGTTTGCTGGTGGTTATCATCTGGATTATCCGTATCGGTCTGCACCGGCCACTTTCAGATCCATTGGCAGAAGAATTCGACGCTGAAATCCCCAAAGATATCCCCACAAAAATTGCCTTGTTCTGGCTGGCAGTCGGTCTTATCGTTCTGCCTATCAGCTCGACATTCCTGGTCGATGGCGCGATCACGATTGCGCGAATTTTACATGTTTCCGACACGGTGATCGGTCTGACAATCGTGGCGCTGGGTACCAGCCTGCCGGAACTGGCAACAGCAATAACCGCTGCTTTGCACAAGGAAGACGACCTGGCCATAGGCAACATCATTGGCTCCAATATCTTCAACCTGCTGGGTGTCCTGGGAATTGCCTCGGTCATCCAACCGATTAACCTGCTGCCCATCATCCTTGCACGGGATTTCCCGGCCATGTTCCTGATGACCGGCGCTCTTTACCTGATGGCTTCAGATTTTCGTGGCCCAGGCCGTATCGGCAGGAGGTCGGGGAGCGTGCTTTTACTCATGTTTATCGGCTATATCATCATGGTTTGGATGAGTTCCACCAAAATCACCATGAACCTGCCGGGCTAGAATTCACCTGGTGCGTCGATATTCCGATCAATTGCCAGGAATCAATTCGGGTTAGAATACCTACATGGACAGTTTCGCCCTGAAAGAACTGGCCCGGGCCGTGATCAACACCGAGGCCACGGCCGTTGCCAGCCTTATATCCAACATCGATGAGGCGTTTGTGGCCGCCTGCCAATTGATACTCGATTGCCGCGGCAGGATTGTGGTTCTGGGGATGGGTAAATCAGGACACATCGCCGGCAAAATTGCCGCGACATTAGCGAGTACCGGTACACCTGCATTTTTCGTTCATGCGGCAGAAGCTTCCCACGGTGATCTCGGTATGATTATCGCTGAAGACGTGGTGCTCGTACTGTCAAATTCAGGTGAAACAGACGAGGTCAGACAGATACTGCCACTACTCAAACGCCAGGGTGTGAGTATTATTGCCATGACCGGTAAACCCACTTCTACCCTGGCCAGTCACGCGGATGTGCATATCAATGTTGCTGTTCAAGCCGAGGCATGTCCATTGGGACTGGCGCCTACTTCCAGTACCACGGCTGCCCTGGTTATGGGGGATGCACTGGCGGTATCATTGCTTCAGAGCCGTGGATTCACAGCAGAGGATTTTGCCCGTTCGCACCCGGCCGGCCAACTTGGTAAACGTTTGTTACTCCATATTCGGGACATCATGCACAGCGATGACGAAATACCCCTGGTGTCCGCCAGTGCCAGTCTCTCAGAAGCGATTGTAGAGATGACAAAAAAAAGACTCGGCATGGTCGCAATTGCAGACACCGAAATGAAAGTCGAGGGTGTCTTCACCGATGGCGACCTCAGAAGAGCGCTGGAACACGCTATTGATCCACACAAAACCACCGTCGGCGAGGTGATGACACGGAACAGTAAAACAATTGAGTCAACCGCGCTGGCAGCAGAAGCAGTTAAAATGTTGCAACAATACAAAATACAGGGCTTGCTGGTGGTAGATGGTGATTCCCGTTTACAGGGGGTTTTGAATTTTAATGATTTGCTACAGGCCGGGGTGATCTGAATGGTGGGTATGGATGCCGCGCTCAAGGAACGTGCCTCTAATATACGTATGCTGGTGCTCGACGTAGACGGCGTATTGACCGATGGCAAATTGTATTTCGATCATGCCGGAAACGAGATGAAAGCATTTAATACCCGTGATGGAATGGGTATGAAAGCCTTGCAACGGGTTGGCATAGAAGTGGCTGTGATTACGGGCAGGAAATCCGGGGCCGTTGCACATCGTATGGCCCAACTGGGTATCCAACACGTTTACCAGGGCCGTGAAGATAAACTGGATGCGTTCCTGGATTTACTCGAGATCACCGGCCTGGATGCCGGGCAGGTTTGTTTTGCCGGCGACGACTGGATAGATCTTCCGGTACTGTTAAGAGCAGGCCTGGCTGTTTCGGTGGCAGATGCCGAGGATCGTGTCAAACAACAGGCACACTGGATAACCCGCCGTAATGGAGGCGATGGGGCTGTCAGGGAGATTTGTAACCTGATTCTGATTGCACAGGAAAAAGACCAGACCATTCTGGATGAAATTCTGGCATCATGATCACCCGAAAAACACGACGTGGAATCACGGTCCTGGTATTGCTTGGCGTTGTAACTTTCTGGATAAGCCGCTCGCAGGATGATGCCAACCCGGAACCGGTGGCGGGTCTGGATCCAAAACTTGACTACGTATTGCGCGATTTTGAATTACAGTTTTACGATGAAAACGGACAACCAACGATCAATATGCGGGCACCTATTCTGAGAAATGATCCAAAGCAGCAACTGGGTACCATTGAGCACCCGGTGGTCAGGTTGAATCAAGGATGACGCAGTCTGGGATATGACGGCAGACACCGCTACGGTGACAGCGGATAAGGAGCATGTTCAATTGTTGGGACAGGTACATGTAAAACGAAATGAACCCGCATCCGGCAACTGGGTCGAACTCAGTACCCGGGAAATCCAGATTGAAGTCACACCGCAAACCGCCGTTACTGATCAGCCAGTCAGTATGTTTGACGGACTCAATCGTGTTGATGCAATCGGTCTCGAACTGGACATGAAAACCAAAACATACACATTAAAACAACAGGTTAAAGCCACTTATGCCGTCAATTAGCCAGTTATTCACCACTAAGCTCCGCAGCTGCCTTTATTTGTGCCTGCTTTGTCTGAGCCTGCCATTGATGGCATTGGAATCTGACCGGCAGGAATCCCTCAAGGTGAGTGCAAACTCTACTGACGGGACACTGGGTGATGGTGTCACCACCTTGCGGGGAAGCGTTGATATTCGCCAGGGCACCTTACGTATCACTGCCGATGAAGCTGAAGTCAAGAAAGTAGACGGGCGTGTGAGTTCGGTAACCTTCCGCGGCCAACCAGCATTTCTTGAGCAGGAGATCGAGGAACAGGGCCTGGTGCAAGCCACTGCCAATATTATTGACTACCAGGTGGCCAGTGGTCTTGTTACGCTTACGGGTAACGCCGATGTCAAGCATCCGCAGTACCAGATCAGTGGTGAATTACTGACTTACGACCTCAATATTCAGCACTTCCAGGGTAGTGGCGATGAAAATGGTAATGGCAGAATTCATATCCTGCTTGATCCGGCAGTCATTGGCAGTGAAAGTGATAAAAAGGATAAGAAGAACGAAACGGCGGTAAAGGATCCGAGCCCGGACCCGACCGAGGCGGCTCCCGTTGCTGTGGAACCTGTCGAGGATACCGGCTGACATGCTCAAAGCTACCAACCTGCACAAGAGCTATCGTAGAAAGGAAGTTGTACGTGGCGTTAACATCGAGGTTGAACCTGGACAGGTTGTTGGTTTACTCGGCCCTAACGGAGCTGGCAAGACAACCTGTTTTTATATGATCGTAGGCCTGATCCCGACCGACCAGGGTAGTATCACGGTCGATGACGTGGACATTACCCACAAACCGGTGAACATCCGTTCCAGTCTTGGCGTTGGTTACCTGCCACAGGAGGCATCCGTATTTCGTAAACTTTCAGTGCGGGACAATATTATGGCCATCCTGGAATTACGCCGTGACCTGAATCTGAATGAACGGAAGGAGATACTACAAACGCTGATGGAAGAGTTGGGTGTGTCCCATCTTGCCAGCCAGATGGGCCAGGTACTGTCAGGCGGGGAACGGCGCAGAGTGGAGATTGCCCGTGCGCTGGCCGCCAGACCAAGATTTATATTGCTGGATGAACCTTTTGCCGGTATTGACCCGATTTCAGTCAGGGAAATCCAGGGAATAATCAACCAGCTTACAGAACAGAATATTGGTGTTCTCATTACCGACCACAATGTCCGGGAAATGCTCGGAATCTGCCATCATGCCTACATCCTGAATGAAGGACGGGTATTGGCTCAGGGTAATGCCGAAACACTCCTGGCCAATGAAGAAGTGCGCGAAGTGTATCTTGGTAACGAGTTCCGACTCTGATATTCAATGGAACGATTAAACATCATTTATGGTTAACCCTTCACTACAACTCCGAATCACCCAGAAGCTGGCGATGGCGCCACAGTTGCAGCAAGCGATCCGCCTGTTGCAACTTACGCGCATCGAACTGCGGGAGCATATCCAGGAGTTGGTCGATTCAAACCCACTGCTGGACCATGAGGAAAACACGGAGCAGCCAGAGCAGAACAGCAAAGAAAACTCCTCTGAATTTGAAATAACCGAAGCCCCTAAATCCGAGAACGAGAAGGAGTACTCGGCCGACGATTATGACGATCAGCAATGGCAATCCGAACAGGATCCGTGGGCGGATAGCGGAGGCTGGTCTGATGATTTTTCGGAGCGGCAGTTTGAAGATACCAGCAGCAGTTCATTACGTGAGCATTTACTCGCACAGATTCGACTTGCCCACTTCAATGAAGTGGATGCTGCCATAGCAACAGCCATCGTTTATGAGCTAGATGATGATGGCTTCCTGGCTGATGACATTCCGGAAATACGCAAAAGCCTGTTACCGGAGGTACGGGTTGAAGAAGACGAGATTCTCGCCGTTCTGCATCGGGTGCAAAGACTGGAGCCGGTTGGTGTCGCGAGTAGAGATCCGGGTGAATGTATCCGGGTCCAGTTAAAGGCTCAACCGACTGGAACTCCCGGTGTTGAGCTGGCGATTCGACTGGCACGTGATTTCCTCAACCTGGTTGCCAACAATGCTTATGAGGACATGCAACGCGAAACCGGGGCAACTCCAGAAAACCTTAAAAATGCACTTGAACTGATCAGGGGATTGGAGCCACGCCCGGGTGCACGTTTTGACAATCGCCGTGATGAATACCTGATACCCGATGTTTTTGTTCGCCGCGATGGTGACGAATGGGTGACCACGCTAAGTCCGGAAAGCAATCCCAGTCTGCGACTGAATAAGTACTACATCAGCCTGCTGCGCAAATCCGGTGGTAAAGACGCCGAGTATTTACGTGGTCGTCTGCAGGAAGCACGCTGGCTGCTTTCCAGTCTTGAACTGCGAAACCAAACATTGCTGAAGGTATCCCAGTGTATCGTGAACACCCAGCAGAAGTTCCTTACTGATGGTGAGATTGCCATGAAGCCCCTGATATTAAAGGAAGTTGCAGAGCAGATAGGCGTGCACGAATCAACTGTATCGAGAGCCACGACCCGGAAATACATGTTGACTCCAAGGGGTATTTTTGAGCTGAAATATTTTTTCTCCAGTCATGTACGTACCGTTAGCGGCGGCATGATCAGCGCGACTGCCACCAAGGCCAGAATTCAATTACTGATCGAAAACGAGCCTGCAAAACAGCCACTGAGCGATCAGGAAATTTCGCATCTTCTACGTGAAGGCGGGATTTGCGTCGCCCGTCGCACGGTCGCAAAATACCGCGAATCTTTAGGCATTGGATCATCCGGTGAACGTCGCCGGGCAAATCGTCGAATGGCAAAGTACTAGTGTAGTGTCCTGTACTAGGGTAAATACAACAGGGATGGAAAGAATAGAAAATTCGTTACCTGACGTATAGACTGTAAATATACTTGGCCGGAAACCCTGGCGAGTGGAGTTTGAAAATTTAGTGCGGCACACGTATCAGAAAATAATTTAATTCAGATCAGACATCCATTGATGCATGTCTGAATGACCTTACATTGATTAGTAAGGACAACACTAAAAAGGAGATTGTTGATGCAAATCGATATTACAGGACACCATGTTGATGTCACTCCGGCGCTTCGTGCCTATGTCACCGAAAAAATGCAGAAACTGGTGCGCCATTCTGACCAGGTGATCTCAATTCGCGTTATTCTGAAAGTGGAAAAGTTACAGCAGTTGGCTGAAGCCACTGTTAACGAAGCTGGTCACACCTTGTTTGCCGCTGTCACTGCCATGGATATGTATGCTTCAATCGATGGCCTGGTGGATAAGCTGGATCGTCAATTACGCCGGCGTAAAGATCGTTTTACCAACCGTTCAAATATCAGGCATGAGCCAGTGAGTTCGGAGGGCGGGCACTGAACCAGCTTACCGCATACTTGATCACTGGATATTGAAGACTCGCCATGCTGGATAGTGATCTTCTGAGCCCGGCGCGTATTCTTGCGCGTGTCAGAATAAGCAGCAAGAAGCGCTTGTTCGAGTTGATCAGTACAACGCTGGCCAGCAAGAATCCGGAGCTGGACTCCAGGGAAATCTTTGAAAGCATTTGTGCCAGGGAACACCTTGGCAGTACGGCCCTGGGTAACGGTATTGCCATGCCACATGGACGTATCAGCGGTACAGATGACGTCCAGGCGCTTTTTTTGCAACTGATCAAACCACTGCCTTTTGATGCCGATGACAACCAACCGGTCGATCTGGTTTTTGCCTTGACCGTTCCCGAGACATGTAGCGAAGATCATAAAAAGCTACTTTCGGATATCGTTGAACGCTTCAGTGACCCGGAATTACTCGAGCAGTTGCGCATGGCGGAAGACGCCAATGAAATTTGGCAATTGCTTTCCAGTTCACACACTTGATGGATTCACATGGATAGCGCAAAGCAGGATGTCATTATAGTCAGTGGTATGTCTGGCGGTGGTAAGTCCACCGCATTGAATGCGCTCGAAGACCTCGGTTATTACTGTATTGATAATTTACCCGGTGCCATGTTGCCGGATTTTGGACCGCAAATTTCTGCAAACCCGGTTCTTTACAAAAAAGTTGCCCTTGGTATTGACGCACGCTCAGGCGAATCTGATCTGCAGGTTGTACTCGACTGGATGTATTCGCTCAGGGAAACCGGCTTCAACTGCAGGTTATTGTTTGTCACCGCAGACAAACCGGTTTTGATCAAACGTTTCAGCGAAACAAAACGACGTCATCCGCTCACAGGTAGCAACAAGGTTTTACCGGACGCCATCGAAAACGAGGCGCGTTTGCTGGAGCCACTTAGCCACTGGGCAGACCAGGTGATCGACAGTAGTCACACCAATATTCACCAACTCCGGCGCCAGGTATGGAATTTCGTTGACCGTCGCTCCAGTGGCATGACCATCGTGTTTCAATCGTTTGCGTATAAACAGGGTGTACCGCAGGATGCTGACTTCATGTTTGATGCCCGCATCCTTCCCAACCCTTACTGGGAAGATGAACTCAGGAAATTGACCGGCAAGGATCAAGCCGTCAGACTGTGGCTTGAAAAATATCCACAGGTTGTTGAAATGTCACAGGATATCGAGAATTTTATGCAAACCTGGCTGCCTGCAATCCAGGATTCACAACGCAGTTATGTGACCATCTGCATCGGTTGCACCGGTGGCAAACACCGCTCAGTTTTTCTGGCTGAGAGATTGGCAAAATCGCTCGGAAAAGATCATGAGAACGTACATGGTACATCACCGCGAGCAGCCGTCCTGGGGCGATTCCTGATCACTCAAAAAAAGTAGTTTTAGCGTATTGCTTAAGAAGTATCAAAAACCCGTATTGCAATATCCCCCTTAAATTCCGCCTCCTTGTTACAATAGACCTGTTATCCAAGCCGCCAAATCATGTTTGGCGGTTTTCCATAAATCACACCAAAGGTTGACGGTAACGATGCGGGAACATCAGCACGAAGAAAAAACAGCCCGTCATCTGGATCGCTTGTCCGATGCACTGGACAGCGGTGTTCAGTCACAGGTTAAAAATCTGCTCAACAGCCTTAATGGTGCTGAAATTGGCGACTTGCTCGAGTCATTGCCACAAGCCAAACGACAGGTCGTCTGGAATCTCGTAAAAGTCGATCTGGATGCTGACGTACTTCTCGAAGTAAACGATGAAGTACGTGCCGGTCTGATACGTGATACCTCACCCGACGACCTTATCCAGGCTGTGGGTGATCTTGATCTTGATGATCTTGCAGACATTTTTAACGATCTGCCGGATGCTGTTATCACCGAAGTTTTACGTGCCATGGACAAGCAGGACCGTGAAAGACTGGCACAGGTGATGTCCTATCCGGAGGATTCGGCCGGTGGTTTGATGAATCCTAACGTCGTGACGGTACGACCGGATGTCAGCATTGATGTGGTATTGAGGTACTTGCGGGTCAGGGGTGAATTGCCCAGCGTCTTTGACCAGTTATTTGTCGTTAATCGAACCGGTAAATACCTGGGACAACTCAAGCTTGCGGATGTATTGACCTCTGAGCCCACCAGCCTGGTCAATGATCTGATTGACACTTTAGCCGAAGCGATCCCGGTCGATATGCCTGCACGGCAGGTCGCCTTAGAGTTCGAACACGATGACCTGGTATCCGCCCCGGTCATTGATCCAAATGGCTATTTATTGGGCCGGATCACCATTGATGACATCGTTGACGTCATCCGTGAAGAAGGCGAGCACATGGTTCTGACGGCCGCCGGCCTGGATGAAGAAGACGACATGTTTGCCCCGGTGATGCACTCTGCACGCCGACGCTGGGTATGGCTAGGCGTTAATCTGATTACCACTTTGCTCGCCGCTGTTGTCTTATATTTATTCCAGCCAACGCTGGATCAACTGGTTGAACTGGCGGTACTGTTTCCTGTGGTCATGAGCATGGGTGGTATCGCGGGTACACAAACACTTACGTTGATGATCAGGGGTATGGCAACCGGACAGGTCAGCGCGCGTAATACGATGGCAATTCTGCGTAAAGAACTGGCTGTCGGTATTCTGAACGGTATTCTGTTTTCTATCATCATCGCCGCCATCGCCTACCTTTGGTATGGAAACGCAGGCCTTGGATTGGTGATGGCCTTCGCGATCATAACAAACCTGGTGGCAGGCGCCCTGGCCGGTGCATTGATTCCGGTCGTTTTGAAACGAATGTCAATTGATCCCGCCCTGGCAGGTGGTGTGGTATTGACCACGGTGACCGACGTTATTGGCATTCTGGCCTTCGTTGGTGTCGCCAGCTATGTGCTGCTCGTAGTTTAGGATCAATCCAGGGCGTCGGGAACCATGCAGATATTACTGATTACCCAGGAACCCCCTTTAGCATCTGATGCTATCGCAACAGGCAATGCCATTCGCACCGCCCAGCTTGTGGGTGCTTTGCAACGCGCAGGGCACGGTATCTCGCATACGTGGCTGGACAATACAGAAGGCAGGCAAAAGAGCCGGCACGCGCATGCTTTTCGCAATCGGGATGAGCTGCAAGCAACCATTGTCAGGCAACAACCAGATGCCATCCTTGTCTCATACTGGGAATTGCTCGAACTGCTGCCATTCGATTTGCCACAGCCGGTGATCCTGGATTTTGTAGCGCCCAGGCCGCTGGAGTTACTCTACGAACACCCCGAGCGGGTCAAAGCCGAGCTACAACGATTACAGAGCAACCTGTCAAAGTGTGATGTGCTGCTGACCGGCAACCAATCACAACGTGACCTGCTCTGGTTTACATTGTTACAGTCAGGCTTTGACCTGCGTGGCCGTGCTACCGGTGTTGGTCGTACCCTTGTCAGCAGAGCCTGCCGGCAGACCGGAGTCGGATCCCACTGTCAACGGCTGGACACTGGTCAGCGGTGGCGTCCATTGGCCCTGGCGAAAATCTGATGACTATTGGCACGCCATCCAGGAGATGAAGGGTGATCAGGAATCCAACACACCTCGCCTGGTACTTTTCGGCGGACCCTACCGTTGGCAGGAGAAAAACCCTCAAAACAGCAAATCCGGGCCGCTGGGTGATACCGGTCATGAAGCCAGCGCGAGTCATGAAAGCGGGGATCATTATCAAACCCAGGGGCTCGCTCCCTACTCCCACTTCAGTCGCTTCCTGTTGGAGTCCGCCCACATCGGTCTTGAGCTTGCAGAAGCGAATATTGAAAGAAGCTTTAGCCAGTCATTCCGTTCACTGGAATTTCTGCGTCATGGCTTACCACTAATTTGTAATGATTACCTGCCAATAGCCGGACTGGTCAGACAATATGAAGCTGGCTGGACCGTCAAAGGGCCGGATGAGATTGTGGGTCTGTTACGCGAAATCATGAAAAACCCGGATGATTGGAAAAACCGTTCGGAGAATGCACTTCGTCTGGTCGAGGAGGTACTGAACCCCGACAAAACCGTCAAGCCGTTGCTGGACTGGCTCGAAATGCCCGCAAAAGCAAGCCGATTGCCCGTGCCAGCACAGCAACCAGCCGCCGTGGTCCTGGGTACCCCACCCTGGCCTGAACGATTAAAACGCCAAGCCCGCTTACTCAGACGTGTTGGTCTGAGCCGGCTGTTCAGAACAGGAAAGACCGCTACCCCCGGCGACAATATTTTGATTGTGACCCGCAGTGACTTATTTCCTGCGGATCACGGTGGAGCGGTGAAAATTGTTGAAACCGCCAGGGGCTTGTCACTGCACGGCCGTAAGGTAGGTATTGTCAGCGATGACCGGAGGCACTGGTGGTTATTCGAGAATGGTCATAAAAAACTTTGCCGGTTACCCTTCTGGCTACGCTTGCTAAGCTTGCCACGCTCGTTGACCCGGCTTCTTCATTTCAGTAAGGAATTGCCCGAGAGCAACAGTTTTCTGTATCTTCCACTCACTGACACAGTTTTTTCTGGCATTGCCTGTATGCAGCCAGAAAGCTGAACGCAGGCATTTTGCAGGCAGAATTTCCAGCCTACGCGAAACCCTGTATTGAAGCCCGGGAGATTCTGAATGCCGCCGTAGTGCTGGTTGAACACAATGTTGAATATGCCAGGCTCAAAGCCCAGGTAGCCGAACTTTCTGATCAGCAGTTCCGAAATCTGAGAGCAATCGAAATTGATCTGTGCAACCGTTCCGATGCGGTTGTGTGTGTATCCGATAACGACCGTCAGCAACTGCTCAGGGACGGTGTAAAACCCGAGTTACTCAATACCATTCCACACGGTTTTAACCCTGAACCCTACAAGCTGCCCGCAGAGGATTCGCTGCGAAAGAAATTCGATCTGCCGGATAATGCAGTGTTGATCGCCTTCCACGGGACATTCTCCTATCCGCCGAATCGTGATGCTCTTCAGGTTTTCGCTGAATATTCTGTTACCACAACTCGCGACCAGTCGATATCCATTCCACGTCATAGCCATAGGACGCAACCCACCGGCTGATAGCATTCACCCCAACATCCATTTCACCGGCAGCGTGGAGGAAGTCGGTCCCTGGCTGAAGGCATGTGACATGGCGGTTATCCCCCTTCGTGAGGGTGGTGGCACGAGGATGAAGATTATCGATTGTTTTGCAGCCGGATTACCCGTGATCAGCACATCCAAGGGAATCGAGGGCATTCCGGTCGTCAATGGACGCGAGGCAATTGTCTGCAATGAGTGGCTGGGCATGACAAACAGCATCATGGAACTGGCCGGATCAAAAGAACTAAGGCATAAGTTGATTTCAGCTGCCCTGGATTTCACTTCGGAAATGGACTGGAAGAGCCTGGGCGAGCGCTACCTCGACATTTATTCTGCTGTGCGGCGGGTTCCGAAATGAAAAATGGGGTGTTTCATGGCATGCTTTGCACTGACGGTCGAAGAAACATACAGTACTTATGAGACTTAATTATGAATAATCTTCCCGACAAGGCATTGGAAATCAGGGAGGTGTCCGGAAGAAAAGATTTGAAATCTTTTATCCGCGTTCCCTGGAGCATCTATAAGGACGATCCAAATTGGGTGCCGCCATTAATGGCCGAACGAAGAGACGCACTCTCACCCGGGCATCCTTATTTCAAGCACGCAATCTGGCGTGCATGGATCGCCTACCTGAATGGGAAACCTGTCGGTCGTATTTCAGCGCAGATCGATGACCTGCATCTTAAACAACACGATACAAAAACCGGTTTTTTCGGATTGATTGAAGCACCCGATGACGACGAAGTTTTCCTGGCCCTGTTTCAAGCTGCCGAAAACTGGCTGCGTGATGAAGGGATGCGGGAAATCATCGGCCCGTTCAACCTGAGTATCAACCAGGATTTGGGCATCCTGATCGAAGGTTTTGATTCACCGCCCTACGTTATGACAGGCCACGCACCGGCTTATTATGGTCCCGCAATAGAGCGCGCCGGATATCGACCAGCCCAGGATTTACTCGCTTATGGTCTTGATGGAGGAACCCTCGCGATACCCAGGGTAATGCGAGCCCTGATCGCAAGAAGCGGGGACCGTGTCAAGGTCAGAAGCCTGGGTTCAAGATCTAAAAGTGTAGAACTGGAGTCGATGCGGGATATTTTTAATGATGCGTGGGAGAACAACTGGAATTTCACGCCATTCACAAAAGAGGAATTCGACCTGATTGGGAAGGAAATATTACTGGCTGCGCCCAAAAATTTTATCCAGATTGCAGAAGTGGATGGTGAAGATGCTGCCTTTATCGTCCTATTGCCCAATATCAACGAGTCCATTGCAGATCTCAATGGCCGTTTATTGCCGTTCGGATGGGCCAGATTATTCTGGCGTCTAAAAGTGGAGTTTCCCAAATCAGCAAGGGTGGCTTTGATGGGTGTGAGGCAAAAGTACCAGAATACCCGCTTTGGTCCCGCGTTGGCCTACATGATCATTAATGCAGTCATGGAGGCGGGTAAAGCCAAAGGTCTTGAACGCGTGGAAATGTCCTGGATACTGGACCATAACCATGGTGTAAGGAATATTATTGAAAGTGTCGGTGGACAAATAACAAAACGCTACCGTATGTACGAAAAAGAGTTGTAATGAATCTGCTGGCACCAGCAAGATCAGGCTCGTAAACAGATGCCCGGCCAGCGCATGCATGATCAGATCAGTAATTTTCGATCAGTGGTACTCGCCGGTGAACGGCCGGGTGGCAGTCCCCTAAGCCATGCTTTCAATGTCTCGGCCAGCGTCATGGTTCCGGTTGCTGGAAAACCGTCCCTGGCCCGCGTGATGCAAGCAATTGAAGACAGTCAGCAGACTGGCGGCGGGATCATCTGTGGTCCGTCCGCTGATGTTGTTGCCGGAAATGGAGAATTGGAAAGCCTTCTACGTAGTCCGGAATTTGAATGGCTGGCTCCAGCCAATGGGCCTGCGGCCAGTGCATTATCAGCATTAGAAAAACTGGATCATTTCCCGGCCTTGCTGACTGCAGGCGACCACGCGTTGTTAACCGGTGAAATCGTGGATGATTTCTGCGCCCGGGCACTTTCGACTGACACCGGGCTACGATCTCGTCATTGGCTTTGTTCCGCACGCACTGGTAAAGGCTGCCTGGCCGGAATCCAAACGTACTGTGCTTAAATTTTCAAACGGACAATTCTGCGGTAGTAACCTGTTCGCCATCATGAACCCGGAAGGGCGCAAAGCCCTGGATTTCTGGCGCCAGGCCGAAGCTGACCGTAAGCATCCCTGGCGAATTGCCCGACGCTTTGGATTCATGGCCCTGTTACTTTATCTGCTCAGACGTCTGAGCCTGGAAGACGCATTAGGTGGTTTGTCGTCGGCCGCGGGTTGCCGAATCGGCCATGTGAATGTGGGCTTTGCCAGGGCAGCCGTTGATGTTGATACCGTAGAAGACCAGCAATTGGCCGAACGGATACTGTCCAGTCGAGTTTGACTAGCACCGAAATTTATTTTTCAAGCAAACCGTTCAGATGAACACCAAGCCGGTGTGTCAACGCCAACAGGCTTAGGGTCGGGTTGGCCCAGCCACCGGTTGTAAACACCGAACTGCCTGCAATATGCAGGTTGTGGTAGCCATGAACGGTGCAATTGGCATCCACCACACCGTCGCGGGCTGAAGTGCTCATACGTGTCGTACCCATGTGGTGATAACCGCCGATGGGGTGGTTACCGACCGTGGGATCAACCGGCCAGTTCGGTTGACCATCCTCCAGCCATTCGGAGGTTGTGACCCTGCCTAACCCGAGCCGGTTGAACTCCCTTTGTAAGGTTTTACCAAATTGCAACATGGTTTCCTTATCCAGTGCACAGAGTCGCCAGTCAAGGTCTGCCCGAGGACTGCCCAATGCATCTTTTTCAGTTGACAGGCATACGCGGCTATCAGGATTCGGTGCTTGCTCCGCCCGCGCCATAACATAAAGACCCATTCGATTAACTTTGGCACCAAAGCGTAACAATGGCATCGATACGTGACGTTGTAACCAGTTGAGACTACCCCGCCAGGCATGCCAGAGGGTACGACCGGTTTTATTGGGTGACAAACCATGTTTTAGATTCATATAGACCCGATTGCTGACAGCCTCCCCCCTGTTTGGGTCCCTCTGTATCTTGAAGGTGGCCGCGCTGTTCAGGACACCAAGCTCCCGCTGTAATGATGGTGGCAGCACCAAAGCCGGTGCAACCGGCACACCTGCAACCGGGAACCGTTTTCGGTACAAGGCCCAAAAAGCAGCCGGGTCATTTGTTTCTATATGGGCAATTCTGCCATGCGGATGTTCCATGAAGTAACGGCCGACCTGGTCAAACTGGTTGCCAATCCCATTGGCCTCTATGTTATTGGACATCAACAAAAGACGGGCATTTTCAATTGCACCACAGGCGAGTACATAATGCCGGGCAGAAACCTGTAACTTCCTGCCCTGTAAGGTTTGCGCATCCAGGCGGGTAATAGCCGATGCATTTTCAGCCGCCTGAATGGCAATTGTGTTTGCATGCAAAACAATTTGTACATTTTGTGCTTTGACCAGGTCATCACTGCGATTGCTGTTAAAACGTTCTGCGAGCTCATCGAAACGCCAAAAACGATGGGTAATTTCTTCGGGATTAAAATCAATTGGGCTTATATTGAGCTTGTCCCAAACCCCGGCCTCATAGTCATATTCGCCCAGCTCAAGTGAATCATGAGCGATTTGATAAAATGGCTGCAGATCATCCAGTGTGATCGGCCACCCGCTATGCGGTACCCAGTCGCGTTTTTCAAAATCAATCCGGTCTAATGGGATATTGCGACCGCCCCATATATTGGTAGTCCCACCGAAAAAACGAAGACGGGAATGGTCGAGTTCGTAATACTCCATACCGATAATATTGCCCTTGGTCAGGGACTGTGTTTTCTCGTCATAGTCCATTCCGCCGGCTTCCAGCAGGCATACGTCACGACCTGCTTTCATCAGGTCACGTGCCAAGGCCACACCCGCCGCTCCGGCACCAACGATGCAAACTTCGGCTTCGAGCAAAATGTCGTCTGAAGCTGCTTCAAGATCAATTAACATATTTCAATCCCGTGGCCTGGTCAGCCGTTAAAACACCTGGAGAATATGAGATAATCCGAACGTAATATGCATATAGCAAAACTATCATCAATTTGCTGCTAATTGTATCAATTCTATATTTTGTAGATTGAACAAATCATGTTCTAATGCACAGGTTTTTCAGCAAGCTGAACCAGTAGAAAGGATTTCATTTGAAAGCAATCATTCTAAGTGCAGGTCAGGGTCGCCGTTTAATGCCTTTGACATCAAACATGGCAAAATGCAGTTTAACCCTTCATGGTACCTCGATTCTTGAATGGCAATTGAGCCAGATTGCCCAATGCGAAATCGACGAAGTCATCGTCGTGACCGGTTTCGCCTATGAGAGGGTCGATGCCATTGTAGACGGCATCAATTGCGTCAAGGTGCGGACCTTACACAATCCAATGTATGCACATACGGACAACCTCGGGACCTGCTGGGAAGCCCGTTTTGAAATGGACGGGCCTTTCGTATTGATGAATGGCGATACTTTATTTGAAGCCGCAGTGTTGCAACGTCTGCTAGAATCAAAAAAGCGCTACCCGATTACACTGGCAACGGATAGCAAGCCTCATTTTGATCTTGATGACATGAAAATAATTGCAGATGGAGAGCGGTTGTTAAAGGTCAGCAAGCAATTGGACATAAGCCTGGTCGGCGGTGAGAGTATCGGACTGATGGTTTTCAACGAAGTCGGTGCGAAAGCATTTACAGAAAAACTGGAGGAAATGATGGACCAGTCCAATGCCCTCAAACTCTGGTACCTGTCTGCTATTGACCAACTTGCCAGTGAAGGATTGGCTGGCATCTGTCCAATAAATGGCCTGAGTTGGTGTGAGGTTGATGATGCAGCCGATTTTGCCGCTGCTGCGAACGTCGTCAACCAATGGCCGCAATAAGCTCAATCCATACCTGTTTTTACTAATTCATTTATTATTATCGTGTTTCTTAGTTGGGGAGTATTATGAAATCCGGCGTTCATGTAATTTTCTATTTGTTATTTGCGAGTTCATTCATACAGCTTGCACAGGCGGCCGAAACAGCCCCGAATTCCGCTGTAAATGACACCCAGGCACATATTCAGGCTTTACAGCAGGAACTGTCTGAAGCCAAAGACAGGGTGGCGGAACTGGAAGCCGAACTGTCCGACGCGCAGAGCACCATTGAGCAATTGAATAGCAAGAACGATGTTATCGTTTTGAAAGAGGGTGCGCAGCCCACACAGGCCGTTGACCAGACAGTGCGTGGACAGCCTTTGTATGACGTCAATAATCCGCAAACGCCTGTAGAGCAGGAGAATGTTATTGCAGGAAAATTCACACCCGAATTACAAAGTCGGCCCGTTGCGATTACAACGCTGCAGGAAGACGATCTTGTACGCAGTCGTATCCGAAACATCACCCGGATCGCTGACCAGGTACCCAATATGCAGTATGGACAAGCAGGTAACGAGGCCAAAATAGCAATCCGTGGTATGCGTACCAACCGCACGGGTGCCGAGGCAGATCCGATTGTTGCAATTTTTGAGGATGGTGTCAGCGTCCCAACAACCACGCAGGCACTGGAACCCTATGTTGATATCAACAGGATCGAAGTCCTGCGCGGCCCGCAAGGTGTTATGTACGGTCGTAACGCATTTGGTGGTGTTATCAATATCATCAGTAATGAACCCGACCCGAGTGGCTGGGATGCGGCTTTTGAAGGTGAGTATGGATACGCGGATGGCACCCGCTTTGACGCCATGCTGAATATTCCAATACTGGAAACACTCTCCACCCGTATTGCTGCCAGGTACGACATGCATTCCGGCTACGTCGGCAACTTTGTACTGGATGGTGACGCCGATGACTTGCGTGACCGCAAGCAGCAATACGTTCGCTGGATGACCAAATGGCAGCCGACGGACAACCTTAACCTGATGGTCAACCTCATTTCCTACGATCAGAATCAAACCGGTTCCGGTATGTGGGGCTACCAGCAAATCGGCGCCTACGTAGATGGCCAGTACGAACCAGGAAACCACATCGCACCCGAGGGTGCCCGCCCTGATCGTGACGGTTGGCTTGTGGGCAGGAACATGGCCTCCCTGGAAGACCAGGAAAATCTGAGCGGAACCATTAAATTGAACTGGAATATCGGTTTTGCCACTCTTGAATGGTTTATTAATAAGTCCACATTTGAAAACCAGCAGGTATTTGACAGCGATTACAGCGATGCCGGTGATCCCTACAACAGTGATTTCAATGGCTGGAGATCGAAAAGGGATACCTGGTCCAGCGAACTGCGTCTGCTATCCAATAGCAATGGCCGTTTTGACTGGCTAGCGGGTGTTTATTGGCTCGACATGGAGTCAAACTGGGATTGGCTGGAAACACGGCGCGGAGAATTTTTCCAACCGGAGTGGGATTCAAAGGGCCGGTATAAAACTGATAACACCTCCGTTTTTGCCAGTGCTGGCTATAACTTCAATGACAGCTGGCGATTGTCTGGCGGATTGCGTTGGTACAAGGACAACAAAACCCTGAGGAACGGTGAAAAAGACAGTTGGGATGGTGTACTTTGGAACGCCGCCCTGAACTACAAGATCAATGAGAATATGAACTCCTACTTCAGTGCTTCAACCGGATATCGACCCGGTGGTATCAATGAAACACCAGGTGTAGAAGCCGGTTTCGATTCTGAAAAAGTAACCGCTTATGAGCTGGGTCTCAAAAGCATACTCGACAACGGCGATTTAGTTTTAAACCTGTCCGCGTTCTATAACGACTACAAAGACATTCAAGCACAATCCTTCACAATTCTGCCGTTACCTGGAACTGCGGGCCTGATGGATTACATGAGCACTGGTGGTGATATGGAATCCAAGGGTGTCGAGGCTGAAATCCAGTGGCTACCGGGTTCAAGATGGAATATCTCTGCCAACCTTGCATGGCTGGATGCCAAGTTCAAAGATTACGAGGTGCCTGCCATTGCCGGACTGGGCTACATCGAAGGCCATAGTATGGGTGACACGCTGTCACTGGAAGGCTGGCGCCCGGCCCTGTCTCCCGAGTGGTCTTTCGGAGTACAGGCAAGCTATATATTCGATGTGGGCAAAGGCGGCACACTTACGCCAATGATTCAAACCACCTATGTCGGTGAGCAATATGCCAATGACCTGAACCTGGCAGGAGCACGTCAGGATTCGTACTCAAAAACAGACATCCGTTTGTTCTGGGATTTACCCGGCAACAAGATCAAGTTGCAATTCTACCTGGAAAATATTGAAGAAAACGACAACCTGAACAATGTGCTGATATATAACCCCGAGGAAAGACCGGAAATAGCGACATTCCTGGCTAACTGGGGTGACCCGATGACTTACGGGATACTGATGTCCTATAAGTGGTGATTGTAGGTTACGGTTGACACTACACTAGTCGAAGGGTGTAACTTCAATCATGACACCCTCGTCACCACCGGCCTGATACCGGTTGGTACTGATGTCATATTCAATATGCGCGCTGCGAATCACTTCGTCGCCCAGCATCAGTGTGGCACCACCGGACAACAGTAGCTGGTTAGCATCACGCAAATACTCCACCACCGGGGCAGCGGCCTTTATCTGACCCTGACCTGTATGACCATTCTGATTAACCAGAAAACGAGCCGGCGAACCGGCGAGATATACCCTGTCAGGTCTATCGGGTCTGCCGTAAACAGTAGCCTCTTCAGAAGTCAGCTGCCAGTCACTGCTTTTCATTAAAAAGTGCCCATTAAAATGAAGGATCCCTGGTTGTTCATCCTCACTGGCCTCATCTGCGTTTATACTGATCATCTCGAAAGCACCCGCGCCCAATGGTGCAGCACTGCAGGGGAAACACATTATCGTCAACAAACACCATATACCTGATTTTTTCATGATTTTAATACTGGATTTGGGCTTCTAGTGTACTGCATCGTAATTAATGGCACTTTCAGAGGCTACATGTTGATGGAAATTACCGACGATAACAATGTCAAAAAAACACATTAACTCATAAAATTATCAATCGAATGGCTGCAAAAAAAATCATCGATCATTACCTGATTCGGGAGATATCCCAGCCATTATTGGCCATCTTTATCGGGCTCGTGTTGATTTTTATCACCTTCAGCCTGAGCCGCTTCCTGGTGGCCGCAGATGCCGGTCTATTACAACCCGCTGAAGTTGCAAAATTGACTTTACTCAAATCCATAATTGCACTCGACGTCCTGCTACCACTTAGCCTGTTCCTTGGCGTCATGACAGGGCTTGGGCGTTTATACAGCGATTCCGAAATCTACGCCATGCGAGCCAGTGGCATCAGTGAAGCGAACCTGTTACGTCCCTTGATGCGGCTCGCATTGGTACTCGCCGTCGTGGTTGGCTTGCTGTCTACCCTGGCGCGGCCATGGGCCTATGCTCAATCGTTTGAGATCAAGGCCAGGGCCGAGGCATCCGCTGAAACAGGACGGATACGGGCTGCTCGATTTTATGACTTCGGTAACAATGACCGCACGGTTTTCATTGAGCATATCGCTGCAAATGGCCGTGACCTGGATGGTGTATTTATTCGCACCCGTAAAGACGACGACCTTCAGGTTATCACTGCCAGGAAAGGCGAATTTGATTATTTTTTCAAACCGATGTTTCATCGTCTGAAACTGACAGACGCCCGAATATTGAAGAAGGTGCAGGATGGTACGGATCTTTCAGGGCAATTCGGCAGTTTTACACTGTTTTTACCTGCCCAGAGCCCAAAGCCGCCAGGATACAAGGTCAAATCAGCGTCCACTAATACACTGAGACAGTCCGCTGATCCGGTTGACCGGGCAGAGTTTCAATGGCGTTTATCTACGCCGGTTTCCGCCCTGTTGCTGGCATTGGCCGCGATCCCGTTAAGCCGCAGCCGCCCAAGACAGGGTCGTTATGCCAAGATGTTGGTGGCACTCGGGATTTATGCGGTCTATTTTAACCTGCTCGATGTAAGCCGTAGCTGGGTGGAACAGGGAAGCAGTGACTACATCTGGTGGGTTCCCGGCCTGCTTTCCCTGGTGGTTGCAGTTTTATATATACCTGCAATTCTGAAGATCAGAAAGGATAAACGTGCTCAGGATTGATCGCTATATCATGACGCAGTTTGTAACCGGAATTATTCCGGCACTGCTTTTGCTACTGGCTTTATTCAGCTTCATGGCACTGGCCGAAGAACTGGAAGACATCGGTAAAGGCAGCTTTACGCTGGCCGATGCGTTGATGGTGGTATTCCTGACTTCTCCCAAAAGAATCGTTGAATTGCTGCCTGTTACCACGTTGTTGGGAGGTTTAATCGGGCTGGGCGCGATGGCCAATCACCGGGAACTCATCGCCATACGTACCATCGGTATATCAAAGCAGCGTATTGCCCAGACGGTGGCGGTGCTGGCAGTATTTTTAGGTGTTTTCATAACTATCCTGCAATTCTTCGTGGTGCCGGGTTTTGAACATGAAGCCGCCGTGTTGCGCTCACAGGCATCCCAGCAAGCGGAGATCAGAGCCGGCAATTCACGGGCCATCTGGACCCGCAATGACAATCACTTTATTCGTGTCAACAGTGTGCAAGCGGAACGGACATTGGCTGACATAGAAATTTACACAACCGATGAGCGAGGCCGTTTGTCACAGTTGATACAGGCGGCCAGTGCACTTTATGTCGAACAGGAAAACTGGCTGTTGATCGACGTGCTGGAGAGTCAGTTCAAGGATGGACAGGTAGTAATCGAGACAAGGCGGGACAATATGAATTGGAGTGCTTTACTCTCGACTGAACAAGCTGCAGCACTTATTTTGCCATTGGAAGCATTGGCTCCGAATGACCTGCTCAAAACCATTACAAACCTGAAACAAAATAATCTGGATACGCACAGTTACGAAATTGTGCTGTGGCAACAAATCAGCCTGTTACCAAGCCTGCTTGCAATGGCATTGATGTCTCTTCCCCTATTGCTTGGCTCGGTTCGCACCGTCTCAGCCAGCCAGCGCGCCCTGACCGGTGGCCTGATAGGGATCGGGTTTTACCTGTTGCAACAATTAAGCGGTCACCTCGCCGGAATTTTGGGCATGAACCCTTCTTTGCTTATCCTGACGCCACCTTTTGTTCTATTAATCATCGCCATTGCTGCAATTCGCCATAAAACCCTATAAAAGCATCCTGGTTTTACCTTTTAGGCACCTGCCATGCTTGCTCATCTATCGTGACAAACTCCAGTTCTCCGGCAGTTTTAATCGCGAGCGATTTCAGACTCATTTGAAAGGCCCAGTGATCGTTCTGGTTTTCCACATCAATAACGCGAAACGAAGCATCGCTGACACTGGATGCTGCCGCTGTGCAATAAACCCGGGAGTCACCCCACAGATACTCACGGTTGTAATGCAAATGACCATAAAAAATCAATGGTGGTGGGTGGCTTTTTAAAACAGTTTCAAGTGCCGTGGCGTCTGTGAGTGCCTTACGCCAATTTGTCATGCCCGGCAACGGTGGATGGTGAATCAACAAAACCACCATCTGATCCTCAGCGGCTGCATTCTGCAACAATTTGTCCAGTTTTCGTAACTGCTCCTCGCCCAGTTTCCCGCTGGCCATGAATAGCGGAGTAACACATGCCGTTGAAAGCCCGATCAAACTGAGCTTTCCCAATTTGCGAACCACCGGAAATTGACCTGCTGCATGTGTGGAATCCAATGGCTGAATCGATTGAAACATGTAATTTGACCATGCCTGCAAAACCGCTTCGGCACTTCCCTTAGCATAGATATCGTGATTACCCGGCACCAGCATGACTTGCTCAGCGGGGCCCAACGAGGTTAACCATTGAGCTGCCTGTGCTATTTCCGTAGCCAGGCCGATATGAACCAGGTCACCGGTCAACAGGATTTGATCAGCTTTTTCCGCCCTGACCGCATCCACCAGCCGGTTGAGAACAGCGGTCAGATAATGCTTACGCCTGTTTTTGCGCCAGGATAGATACCCGGACCAACGCTTCCCCCTGAGCGCCGATAACTTCTCACCATCCAGTGTGCTCAGGTGGGGATCGGTCAGGTGAACTAAACGCATGCAAATTCATCCTTGTCTTTGCTGATGATTGCTGCACTGTCTATAATCCAATATTGCATAGAATCCCAAAAAACCGCCAAACGGCTTACTCACCATTAATCCAAGTTGCAATATAACATGACCATTTATGCGCTTGTTTCTATAATCCAGTTGCATAAGCGCCAATAATGAGTCACCCCCCAAATAACGGTGACAACGAGCCTATGCACACCGAATCGCAACAGGATACAAGTATTCAGCCTTTGCTTGAAGAGATCAGGCAAAAGCACGGTGAGGCTTTGCTGGCAATACTGGTCTATGGATCCTGGCTGCGTGGCAAGCGCGATACCATGCTGGATTTTTATGTGCTGGTAGAGGATTACCACACACTTGATTCAAGGTGGCAAGGCTGGATGTGCCGTCTGTTGCCACCCAACGTTTATCATATTCATCACAAGAGTGATGACCCGGACAAGAAAGGTTCAGATTTACGCGCCAAGTATGCGTTGTTGACACTCAGCCGTTTTCACAAGGCCATGCAGCACGATTTCCACTCCTATTTCTGGGCACGTTTCGCCCAGCCTTGCGAAGTTCTGTATGTACGGGACGAAGCGAGCCGGGCTGTATTAACAGAGGCATTGAAAAACGCAGCAACTACCTTCGTCCGGCGTGTATTACCTGCAATGGGGGACAGCTTCGGCAGCGCTGAATTGTGGACACGTGGCCTGGCACTAACCTATCAGTGTGAACTACGTACCGAAAGCAGCAACCGTGGTGAATCAATATACGAGTTTGACCCGGCCTACTACGACGGCGTCACTAGCACATTTGCTCTGGAGAAAGCGTCATCTTCAAGCTCCGGGGCTGAAACCCTGTACCGCAATCCGAGCAGTGGTTTTTCAAGAAAGCTGTCCGCATTCACCTGGTGGCTGCGTCGTGTACAGGGTAAATTGCTGTCAGCACTGCGTCTCGTCAAAGCAGCCTTCACGTTCAATGAGCCACTGGAATACCTGTTGTGGAAAATTGAACGTCATTCCGGGCTGTACATCGAACCAACTCAACGGCAACTCAAGCACCCGCTGATTTTCGCCTGGCCACTGTTATGGAAACTCTACCGTCAGGGTGCTTTTCGTTAGCGGTGACACTGCACTGGTTGGATTGGGTTCTATACAGTGAAGGGGCGCTGGGGTGGGGGTATTGACTACCAGGACACGCCACCAGTACATCCCTGTAGTCTCTTCCTCGACGTCCTGTCTCGTAAGGTCCTGATAGTCAATACCCCCACCCCAGCTTCAGCCTTACCGTAGTGCATACATCTGGAACCATGAAACTATGATTACGCACAGAGCAGAGGGTGTTATGTTCAGGATGAACGGTACTATCGCGATAGAGCACAGGGATGTGCGGCGCGATTGCGGCAGTTTTGCACGGCACCTGAAGATGAACGGTTTGTCGCGACAAAGCCCACAGAACGTGCTTGAGCGAGTCCTGAAGTAAGGTACCGCGCGACCTCTGCTCCCATACTGATAGCGAATCATAGTGCAAACATGTTCCTGTACAGCCTATCCAGCGAAGGGTCTTGACTTGAGGATGGGGGATTTAGATTAAGTGGAAGAGCGCTGCTTCAGATCTGCAAATTTTTCAATGATCGTGCTGATTTGTTCAGGCGTATGCGCTGCGCTGATACTGCAACGCAGGAAACTGGCGCCACCGGGTGTTGCAGGCGGGAGCATCATATTGACGTAAACACCGGCTTCCAACAGCTGATTCCACTCGGCAAGTGCCGACTTTCTGTCCTTGCAGCGAACGGCTATCACCGGGCTGACCTCGGGGCCGAGTTCAAGCCCCAGGTCATGTAAACCTTTGTAAAGTTGTCTCGCATTTGACCAAAGGGTTTCTTTCAATTCCGGCCGCGTACGCAGCTTATTTAGCGCTTCACGGGTTGTGGCCATGACTGCCGGGCTTGGGGATGCTGTGAACATAAATGGCCGGGATACATAGCGGAACAAGGCGAGTACATCATGCTGACTGGCACAAAAGCCACCCATTGCACCCAGGCTCTTGCTAAATGTTCCAACCGTAAAATCGACCTTGTCCAACACACCCTGCTCTTCGGCCACGCCACAACCACGTTCACCATAAACACCCAGTGAGTGGGCCTCATCGACCAGCAGCCTGGCACTAAAGCGTTCTTTAATTTCTGCAATTTCCTTCAAAGGTGCACGGTCACCCAGCACGCTATACACACCCTCCACGACAATCAGGCATCGTTTGGCGCGATCGCCCAGGCGGGCGATACGGCGTTCAAGACTTTGTACATCATTGTGTTTAAAGCGGTATATATCTGCTTCACTCATACGACAACCATCGTAAAGGCTCGCATGGGCATCTGAGTCGAGCAGCACCGAATCGCCCTTGCCCAATAATGCAGTCAGAACGCCTAAATTCGCAGCATAACCAGTTGAAAAAACCATGGCACTTGAGCATTGGTACAGGTCAGCCAGTTCCGCTTCAAGTTGGCCGTGTGCTGCGTAGCTACCATTGGCCATGCGTGAACCGGTAGTGCCGGTGCCCCAGGATTTCATGGCAGCAACACCGGCGGCGATACAATCCGGGTCGAAAGTCAGACCCAGGTAATTATTGGTACCCGCCAGAATGGTTGTCCGGCCCTCTACAACACCTTCGGTGGCAGAATTGAGTCGATCAAATACAACGCTGGTTGGGTCTTTACCGACATGGCCGAGTCCGGATTTTAATTGCCCCGCGGCGTCGAATTTCTCCAGGAGAGGCATCGGGGGCTAGTCCTCGTGTGCGGCGATAACAACACCCGCGAGGTCTTCAATGGTGTGGATATTTGAAAGACTATCAAGATCCACCGCGATGTCGTAGTGGTCTTCCACTTCCAGCATAAACTCCATGACCTGGAATGAATCCAGTTGCAACTCTGTCACCATGTTTGTGGAGCGGGTTATCGTCTTGTTACTCGAGGGTGAATCCGCCCAGTTGTTCTTGAGGTACTTGGTCAGGATATCAGCAAGCGTTTCGCCTACTGCTTCAATAGATTTGCTCATTTAAGCCTCGCGAGGTTACGGTCGCAGCAATAGTGAATTGTAGCGCAGGATGGATGATCGTGCGTTAATTTTGCTTCACTCAATTAGATCAAACATCGCTTTCATCGTTGAATAATTGCCGCGCACCCTGTTTCAAATCAAGTTGTGGTCGCCAACCGGTTGCTTCTGTAAATGCCGTGTTATCACCTAACCACTCCGGTTGTACCAGTTCACGTACTTTACCCGGAGAGAGCATCGGTACGTATCCTAAAAGACGTGAAAACACCAGGTTAAGACGTGCAGCGGAACTCAACAGCATATGTGGCACTTTGAGCATGTTGAATTTTTTCTCGCTGACTGCCTCACCAATCGCCATCCAGTTGTATCCGCCAGGTGTGCCATCATCGATAGCGTAGGTAGCGTGCCGACACTTATGCGGTGCTGATAACCAGGTAATAACCGCATTGACCAGGTCATCCACGTGTAACAGGGAAAGGCGCTGACCAGCGGGACCGGCGTGCACAAGTACGCCCCGTCGAATCATTTTCAATAACGGCAACATCTCGCGATCGCCGGGTCCATAAACCGCGGGAGGGCGTAATATCGTCCAGTTCAATGCTGTTCCCTGCAATAATTGCTCGCCCGCATATTTGCTGTATGCGTAATCAGACAGTTCCGGCTTACTCGCCGCCAGTGAGGATAAAAGTAACAGGGGGGCAGCAGGGTTTGAACGCTCCAGTGCCTCGCGCATGGCCTTGACACCGTTGATGTTCGCAACAGAAAAGTCTGCGGCATTGCGCCCCCTGACACTACCCGCGCAATAAATCACCGCGCTGCACGTAGTAACAATATCGGCCAGTTTATCTACATCGGTCAGACCAACAGGAACCTGCTCACAAGCTTTCGGTATTCTGCTATCAGATTTATTGCCCGGACGAACAAGTGCCCGTACGCGAACACCCTGCTCCAACAACGTGGATACAAGGCGCTGTCCGATAAAACCGGTAGCGCCTGTGATAAATACTGTTGTGGGGGATGCCTGCAAATCAGGCTGACAGCGTATCGCCAATCCTGATCGCTGACGCTTCTACATCCTGCAAGGTTTTGCGAGCGAGATAGTCCTGCTTGGATTGAGACCTCGAGAGCTTGCCGGATGACGTTCTTGGCAATGTTCCACGTGGTGTCAGATCAATCCGTACGTTGATTCCAAAATGAGCATGGATAGAACGGCTGATATCTTCAACAATATGAAGACGGCTATCAGCATCCTTTTCCTTGGTTTCGACGACCAGCACGGCCTGCTCTTCCTTGTTGTCCAAACTGACTGAGAATGCTGCAACTCCACCCAGTTTTACACCACAGGTCTGTTGTGCCAGGACTTCCAGATCATATGGCCAGATATTACGACCCTTGATGATGATAACGTCCTTGCTACGGGAAGTGATGACCAGGTGGTCGTCAATACGGTAACCAATATCGCCGGTGTTCAACCAGCCATCTTCTGACAGCACTTCAGATGTGGACTTTTCATCATGAAAATACCCGCGCATTACACTGGGACCTTTCAAATGAATATGTCCACAGTGACGGTTTGCCATTTCATTGCCATTATCATCCAGGACTGAGAATTCAAATCCGGGTAGCAGTTTACCGCAATCCACATACGCAGATGTCGTCATGGCATCACCTTTTGAAGGTCTTGCTTCACCGGTGTCCGCCATGATTTTTCTATCGACCACATCAACATTCAGACCTTCGCCAAGGGGTGCGACACTGGTGGCCAAAACACACTCGGCCATACCGTAGCAGGCAACAAATGCTTTCTCATTAAACCCGCTGGGTTTAAGAATATTCGCAAACTCCATTAACGGTTCGGGATTAATACGTTCGGCACCCACACAGGCGGCCCGCCAATTACTGAGGTCATACCCTTCTACATCGGAAGGCCGTAAACGCTTGGCGCACAAGGCGTAACCGAATGTAGGCGCAGAAGCAATTGTGCCACCGTTATCTGATAATATTTTAAGCCACAGTCTGGGACGCATAGCAAACGTGCGTGAACTCAGATAGTCGACCGATATCTGGCCAATCAATGGAACCAGAACAAAACCAACCAGACCCATGTCGTGATAGAAAGGTAACCAGGAAACCATGCGGTCTTGTGTAGTTAGTTTTAGCCCAAAACGGGCAATTTCCATCAGGTTGTTCAATACGGTTTTTTGTGTAACTTCTACACCACGCGGGAAACTGGTGCTTCCGGAGGTGTATTGAAGATAGGCCGGATCGTCCGCACCCAAAGGCTCAAACTCAACATCTGCCTCGGGTAAAGCATCAAAGTCCGCCTGCTTGCCCGCCATAAGTAAATCAAGACCTTCTACCGCTTCGGCCATGAAATTGGCGTGCGTATCAGGTGCAACAACGATTGAAGCACCGCAACTCTTCAACATCCGCCTGACCTGGCTTACATAAGCGCCATGCGCGCCCAATTGTATTCCAGCTGGTACAGCAACGGGGATCAAGCCAGCATACTGACAGGCGAAAAAGAACCGGTGAAACATGGGCTCCGTTTCAGCAATGATGCCAACCCGGGCACCACGCTCACAGCCAAGGCTTAGCAAACGCCGGGCAATCACCTTGGCCTCGTCACGTAAATTTGCGTACGACAAAACGTCGGAAAGGTGACCACGACCATCGTAGAAATTAAATCCGGTGTCACCCTGCGCCGCATACTCCAACGCATCTACCAGGTTGGTGTATGGGGCAATCTTAACCGGCAAATTTGTATTGGCGGGAGTTGGTATCTTGTGATTCATGGTCAACACACCACCGTACAATTCGCACTCAATAAAGAATATTTTAATACCACCACGTAGGCCTCTATACTTAAAATTATTGGCTTCTGATCAAGTAAATTTAAATAGGACAAAATATCCCCATCTCGCTTACAAAATTTATTTTCGCAGATTTAACTAAAAAATTCGTTAATTAAATGTAATTCGCGCTCTTTAATTTTGGCACCTGAATCAATTGTTGGTACTTTTCTAAAAGCGAGTTCAAATACAGCCCAGACAAACCAGATGTCTCGTCCAATGGCGGATTATACCCAACCCAAGCAATATATGCGCTATTTTGACGTTAAAAAAATTTAATATTTCCTGCATCTGATTTTCAATTCTATCAAAATTGACAGTACCAAAAGCACTACCAGTCACTAAAAGCCAAGAAATTGACATGATTCACAAGCTCAATCATTTCCTCTTGAGTGTTGATCAATTGACCAATGGCAGGGCCATCAGGTTAAACAATCTTGGTCGGAGTTTGCCGAATTCAGCTCACACATGCATTGATTGAAGTCAAGTTTTTCACTTTCTGCGAGTGCAACCAAAACGGCAATGCGGCAAACTTGAACACTATGACAATAGCGATATGGCTAACCGTGGTTTCCATTTGCCTGTTGGGCGCCATGTCACCGGGCCCATCTCTCGCGGTGGTACTGCAACAGACACTCAGGGGCGGACGCGAAACCGGGCTTGTCGCGGCGCTAACCCATGGTCTGGGAATCGGTCTTTACGCGCTGCTTTGCATATCGGGTATTGCGGTGATGATTACCGCCTCGCCAATATTGTTTACAACGCTTCAATGGTTGGGCGCAGGCTACCTCATATGGCTCGGAATCAAGGGCCTGCGTGCGCAAAACAAGACGGCTGCAACACTTGCGAACCCGACGTCTACCGGCAGCGCCGCACGCGATGGTTTCCTGGTGGTGTTTTTGAACCCGAAAGTAGCGGTATTTTTTATCGCATTGTTCAGCCAGGTCATTGGCAGTGAAACCACCTGGCTGGAAAAGCTTGCCTATGCCGCAACTGCCATGTTCATCGATATGGGGTGGTACATGATCGTCGCCTGGTCATTCTCCAACCCACGCTGGTTGGGGCGTTTACAACGGAATTTTGTCTGGATTGAGCGCGCCTTTGGTGTAGTACTTATTGCATTGGCCATACGCCTGTTGGCAGTCAGCCTGGTCAACTAGCGCTTTTATCGGTCCTTTTCTTTTTTAGCCACGTTGTCGCGCAGGTAAACAGGCTGTGCGCTACTCCGCGGAAAGTGGTTTATTGGTGTTCAACCATCCCTGCGCCAATTGAAGCACAGATGAAGCCTTCGGCCATACATCGGGGCGAATTTCAAACAGTTGTTCTGCCAGTGCATCCAATGCGCTGTAACGCTCAAAGCCAATACCAATACCACAGGTTTTAGGGTGCACAGGTGCCTGCACATTTTCGGGTGGGCAGACTTTCTCCGCAGTAACCGGAATCATGAGTCCGTTGCTATTGGCTTCAAATGTGCCGGTAAAAACTTCGTTCATGCGTGCATCAAGCGCGACCAGTGCGGATTCAACCCCTTCATTGACGGCGGTTTGAGCTGTTGCAGCAAGACTTGAAACAGGAATAACAGGAAGGTCAGATGCCCATGCCAAACCCTGTACGACACCGATCCCAATACGCAAACTGGTAAAACTTCCCGGACCTCGACTAAAAGCGATGGCATCTAGAGCAGCAAAACCGATACCCGCTTCCGCCAGTAATTGCTCAACCCACGGCAGCAGCAATTCGGCATGTTGTCTCGGTGCGTGCTGGTAGCGCTCCAGAACTTCACCGTTGACGGTGAGTGCGACAGAACAGGTCTCTGTTGCCGTTTCAATCGCCAGTAGGTTCATTTTCAAAAAACTCCACGACTTGATCACGATCCGGTGTTTGCTTCATGGGTGGAAGACTTTCCAGAAAAACGCTGCCATAACCCTTGGTATTCAGCCTGCGATCGCAAATCACCAGCACACCCCGGTCATTGACATCACGTATCAGGCGGCCTGCACCCTGTTTTAGCGCAATGACAGCCTGCGGTAAAAACAACTCCATGAAAGGATTACCCCCATGCTGTCGCAATTGATTACTGCGTGCAACCATGACCGGGTCATTGGGTGGCGCAAACGGCAACTTATCAATAATAACCAGCGATAAAGCCTCACCCATCACATCCACACCACCCCAAAAGCTCGCCGAACCTAAAAGAATACCATCACCCGACTCACGGAATGCCTCCAACAACATGCTGCGGGGCATCTCACCTTGCACAAACAAGGGATGATCAATTGTTCCCGCCAGTAACTCTGCAGCCTGTCTTAAAGCCCGGTGAGATGTGAACAGCATGAAGGCACGACCTTTACTGGCCTTGAGAACCGGGCGAACCTGCTCCAGCAAGGTGGGAACAAAAGACGGCTCGCGTGGTTCAGGCAAGCCCGTCGGCAACCACAGCAGGGCATGGTTCTGATAATCAAAGGGGGAGTCCAGATTCAGCGTATCGGCATCCTGCAGACCCAGCTGCCGTACAAAATGATCAAAGCCGCCATTGACCGATAAAGTTGCTGATGTAAATACCCAGGCCGCATCCAACTGCTCACAAAAACTGGAAAACAAATTCGAGATATCCAATGGCGTGGTCTGAATTGAAACGCCCTGTCCGCGACGTTCGAACCACCGCACTTCGGTATCGGGAACGGGTTTATCGAGGTGATCAAAGTGCGCCTGTATTTCGGCAAGACGCTGCAGACAGGCATCCATGCCACGACTGGCGCCCTGCAATGATTCGGCTACCGGTTTTAACCCACCCACCGCCGAGTCCAGGGATTGCAGTGCATCCCTGACCTCAGACCGGTTCAGCATTTCATCCCATGTCCCCCTGTCTTCCAGGTTGTCATGACAGGCAAGCTGGAATTCCTTGATTACCTGGCGACAATGGGCCACCTCGTCACGTACCACCGTCATGCCACCACTGGTTTCAGCTGCTTCAGCCAAAAGGTCTCTGCACAGGTCGGAAATTTGCCTGGTGGACAGGGAAGAGCTGAAAAACTGTGAGGCTGTTTCTGGTGCCTGGTGTGCCTCATCGACGATAAACACCGATGCACCTGGCAAAACCTCTCCAAAACCACTGTGCTTGATCGCCATATCCGCAAACAGGAGGTGGTGATTAACCACCACCACATCGGCGTCCTGTGCTTCACGCCGTGCACGCGCTACAAAACAGGCCTCGAAATCAGGACAATCCGAACCGAGGCAGTTGTCAGTCGTAGAGGTAACCATTGGCCACAGTTCACTGTCGTCGGCTATCACCGAAGAAATCGAAAGATCACCATCCACGCTGGCAGGGCACCCACTGCCTGATGGCCTCAAGCTCGGTTATCGATTCACGCGATGGCAGCCTGCCGTCTTTACGGGCCTGCTCCGGTCCGATACAGACACAAATAATTTGCACGACCTTTCAAAAGTGCGGTCTTGAGCGTGCTGCCAAGTGCCTTTTTAACCATTGGCAGATCACGGAAATACAGCTGATCCTGAAGTGTCTTGGTACCGGTTGAAATGATGGTGCGTTCGCGGCCCTTGAGTACCGGCACCAGGTAGGAAAGGGTTTTGCCGATCCCGGTTCCGGCCTCCGCCACCAGGGTACCCCCTGCCGCAATGGTTTTTTCAATCGCGGCGGCCAACTGCAATTGCTCCTGGCGTGGCGCGAATCCCGGCAATACCGACTCAAACGGCCCGCCTGAATCCAGCAGTTTCGCACTGGCTTCCTTTAAGTCTGACACGTGTTTTACTCAGAGCCCCTTTGGCCGCGTGTTCATGCACTTGCTTGCACGTGCTTCGGCATCGCTGGCACCACTGGCATCATTGAGGTGCTCCCTGGCCACACTGATGGTTCGCCAATTCCTGCTACAAATTTCACCAACCCTGGGTCCGATATCGTAGGATCTCACCGCAAAATTCAATGCCTGCTGATAGTCCTCTTTTTGCAGCTTGATTTCCGCCATGTGTTGCAACAATTGTGGATCCCTTGGTTCGATGCGCAATGCACGTTCAAGGTAACCACTGGCCTTGTCCAGTTCACCGGCATGTTCGGCAACCACCGCTTGAGCCGTCAGTTCTTTCACAGCCGGATTCTGCAATGAGTAGACTTGAACACCGGCACTGTCCTCGCTGGCCGGTGCCCTGACACGGGTGTCGACTTCATCTCCGTCGATCGGTACCGGAGGCGCGCCACTGCAGGCCGCCAGCAACAACAAAATCAATAAACCTAACAGCTTAATCTTTGCGTCCAAACCACTTCCTCCATAAAGATTTCTTGTTCTTATTATCATGATTTTTGCGACATCTTGTGCTTTTTTGTGGCTCTGACCCTTCAATAAAAGGTATTTGCACGGCCCCGGGGCAAGACGGGTCTGTCCATGCCTGTTGTTGTATTTCCACCCAGACAAAATTTGCACCATCCGGCATTCGTAAATCTACCGCTTCAATTGGTAAGTGCCGGAATAAACCTGCCCATATCCGCATGGCTGCATTGCTTCCGGTCACACTGGCAGGGCGATTGTCATCAAGCCCGACCCAGGCAGCCGCCACACGGTCCCGGGTATATCCGACAAACCAGCTGTCACGCCTTTCATTGGTGGTACCTGTTTTTCCTGCTATCAATGTGTCATTTCCAAGCAACCCGTGCAACTCCCGGGCCGTTCCCTCCTCCACTACCCGGGTCAGGGCAAAATTCAGCAAGGCAACTGCATCACGGTTCTCAAGTGGCATAAACCTTAGCGGATAACGGCTCAATAGCTCCCCGTGTGGCGTCAGTACGGCCGTAACCGATCGCAACGGCACACTATACCCGCCCGCAGCGAGCGACTGGAACATCTGTGTCACCTCGATCGGTGTCAATTCGACCGCACCCAACAAGCTCGCTGGAACCGCCGGAATTTCAGCAGCAATACCCAGTTGCTTGATCTTACGTATCAGGTTTGCAACACCGACCTTAAGACCCACCTGCACGGTAGCCTGATTATACGAATGAACCAGGGCATCCATAAGGGGTATTTCACCATGCGATTTGTGGTCATAGTTCTCCGGCGACCACAGTTGCCCGTCCGCTTGCCTCAATGAAATGGGTTCGTCATTGATCCGTGTAATCAAGGTGTAATCATCAACATGCTCAAGGGCGAGCAGGTACACCAGTGGTTTGATGACAGAGCCAATTTGCCTGCGCGCATCCAGGGCGCGATTGAAACCATTACGACCTGCAACACGGTCACCGACCAGGGCGCGGATCTCGCCGCTGGCAACATCAGCAAGCACCATTGCTGCCTGCAAATCAGCCGGTAAACCACGTTGTTTCAGGTCATCCAGCCCGTTGGAAACTGCTTTTTGAGCGTACTCCTGCTCAGATGGGGCCAGTGTTGTGAATATTTTAAGCCCTTCCGAGCTTAAATCAGAAGCCTGGTAGTCACGTCTTAATTGACGCCGGACCAGATCCACAAATGCAGGGTAGCGACTACCACCGGAACGCGGTGTGGCGATGACTCCCAATGAACGGCTTTTTGCTTTCCTGACTTCGTTTTCGGTTAATAAACCGGTGGTGCCAAAAATATCCAGCACCTGATTCCGTCGCTGCAGCGCGCGCTGCGGGTTTCGCCTCGGATTGTAAAGCGATGCACCACGTACCATGCCAACCAACAAGGCAATCTGCTGGGCTTGGAGATCCTGCAATGACCGATCGAAATAAAACTCACTGGCACGGCCAAAACCATGAATGGCGTGCTTACCCTGTTGCCCGAGGAAGACCTCATTCACATATGCCTCGAGGATTTGTGCCTTGTCGTAATGCAATTCAAGCAATACAGCCATGATGGCTTCGTTGACCTTACGCGCCAGCGTCCGTTCGCTGCTCAGAAAATAATTCTTGACCAATTGCTGGGTTAACGTACTGCCGCCCTGCACTGCCCGGCCAGCTTTGATATTGGCCACAAAGGCGCGTGCAATGCTACGCGGCGCCACACCATGATGGTGCTTAAACTGCCTGTCTTCCACTGCCTGCAAGCCGGTTACCAGCAGTTCGGGCACGTCTTTTAAAGCCACCAGCGTGCGATCTTCATCATGTAGAGGATATATCGAGGCAATTTCAGCGGGGTCCAGCCGTACCAACCCCGTTTCCTGGGAACCGGACACAGCAGCCAGGTTCTTGACGGTTCCACCGCTCAATTGCAGTCGAAAACGGTTTTCAGGTTCTGAGCCATCCTCAAAAATAAAGGCACGGCGATTGATTTCAAAGCTATTGCCGTTGACAGAGTAACTGCCGGGTGTGGATGCCTGTGGAACCGCGCGATAACCCGAGGCCTTCAACTCAAGCAGCAGGGACTCTTTGGAAATTGATTTTCCGCTATACAGACTGAGCGGGCGGGCGTAAACACGGCTTGGCAGATCCCATACCCGACCTTCAAATTCATCACGAACCTGAATATCAAGCCAAATGACCCAGGGAACACTGAGACCAATGGCAAGACCCACAAAAAGCATGAGCAATCGGAACAAACGCCGAAACAATCCCGGTTTTTGTCGAGAGGCTGTCTTTGATCGCGGCTTACGCGGTTTTGACTTGGATTTTCCTGCTTTGCTGGCCATTGGTAATCGGATTCTTACTGCCTGATGACATCAATCTAACCATTATCCATAATGCCCGCGTCTTGTCTTGGTATAATCCGCCGGTCAGGCATTAAACTGGCATTTTTCATATGATTTCTCAAACAAAGGCCATGACCGTTCATTGCAAACAACAAGTTTCATGGCACACAGATGACCAATAAAAAAATGCCAAATCCAGCATCCACAAAACCCGTAATCTATGTTCATGCCAAAGGCCATGGACAAATCGATCAGCACTCGGTTCAAAAACTCCTGGAACCGGGTTTGCCGGTGTGTACGCGCCTTAAGCTCAAAGGGCTGACACAAACCGTGAATGGCTACGACCAGCCCGCTTTGCTGGTCGCTGAACTGGCAGATCTTTTTCCCGGCAGGCCCATCATTCTCATGCGCGCCGGTCTTCAGCCAACAAGACAACTGATTGATAAACTGACCGTTCTGATGGAACAAATGGATCAGCCCATTGCCCTGACCCTGCTTTCAAATGCAGATGTCAGTGTAAATCCATTTGCTGGTTTGCAGGCTTCACCCGGTGGTCTGCAATGCGACCCTGGCGAACTTGTCAAATTGCTCGCACCGGGGCGGTTACATAGCCTGGGTGTTTTCGTTGACCATTTTGTCCTGTTGTCAGCTGATCTTGTCAGCCGTCTCACGACTGAAAACTCTGATGGTGGGTTGATGCAACGGTTACTGGCTGCGGGTGCCACACTCATGGTTCCCGACCACTTATTTTTGCATGACCCTCAAAGCAGGGTTTTTGCATCGGTAAAGCTACAACCGCATGAGTCCGGCTATCCGCCACCGTTCAGCGAGCTCAGCTCCAGGCTGCAGCAGTGGTTCAACGCCGGTATTACAAACCTGCCGATAGACCTTGAAAACGAAAAACCCGCGACTCTGCATATCACCCACAGTTGGGGTGGCGGTGTTTCGCAGTGGCTGAAGTCATTTATTGAAACAGACCACGAGCAGCGGAATTATCAATTGCGTTCGGAACATCCTCAATCCGGCCTCGGCTACGGACAAAAGATAAGCCTCTATGCAGGCAATGAACTACGCTGCCCGATCGCAAGCTGGTGGTTAGTACCACCCGTTGAATCCATCACCGACAGTAATACCGGGTACCAGGAAATACTGTCTGAAATCTGCGAACGCTACGACATCGGCCGGGTATTTGTCTCTTCCCTGGTCGGCCACAGTCTCGATGCTTTGCGCAGTGGCCGGCCCACCTTACAGATATTGCATGACCACTTCCCGGTCTGGCCGTTACTCAGCGTCAACCCGAAACCCTATTTACGGGACGGTGGCGCTCCGGATCTGAAACTTGCTTTACAGGATCACGCCCGAACACAGGAATTTCCGGACAAAAATCTACAGGCCTGGTCGGAAATTCGCGATGCGTATGTACACGCCCTCAAAGAACACAAGGTAAAAATTGCGGCTCCCGGGCAATCGGTGCTGGATTTGCAGAAACAGCTTGAACCGGCATTTACGACGCTGGACGCAAAGGTTATTCCCCACGGATTTCCCGCCATCGAAGGCTTACAGGCCGTCTCACCAAAACCCCGTAAGGATGGTCGCTTGCGTTTACTGGTCCTTGGACGCATGCAGAGCGGCAAGGGTCAGCAACTTCTGTTCCGCGCACTTCCCGAGTTGGCCAAACATGTCCAGGTCTACCTGCTCGGAGCCGGTAAATCCGGCGAGGCATTCTTTGGTGTTACCGGCGTGGATGTCATCCTGGAATACCAACGCGAGGAATTGCCGTCGATACTGGCTGAAATCGGCCCGGATTTTGCCGCACTTTTATCAGTGGTGCCGGAAACCTTCAGTTTTACGCTTTCCGAACTACAGCAAATGCACATCCCGGTTATTGCAACCCGGGTAGGTAGTTTTCCACACCGGATCGAGCATGGTAAAACCGGATGGCTGGTTGATGCTGAACCACAGGATCTGGTCAGGCAGGTGGCTGATTTATGTAATTCACCGGATCAGATCGAAGCGGTCCGCGCGAATTTACCCGGCATCGTGACCAATACACTGGAAGATATGCTTGAGGCTTTCAATAAGTTATGTCCATTGACGGAGAGAAGCCATTCCTTCATACCTGCGAAAGCCGATCTGACCCAGGAACCAGCAGGCTGCTGCGGAGTATCAGCACTCAATGGCCGATACGCAATTGCAACAGGCCTTCAACAACAGGCCGAACTTAAAAAGGAAGTCGGGAAAAGAACCGAGTGGGCTCTTGAAACCGGCAAGCAGCTTAAACACGAGCAGAAACGACGCGAGGAGTGGGTTGAACGGCTTAATTCTGAAATAGCCAGGCTGCAACAAGGTCATGGATCAACAAAACCTGCATGGATCAACAAAGAAACCTGGAGGACAAAGAAGCACATCTGGCACAGCTCAATTCGGATTATCAGCAGGTGCAAACACAAAACACACTGATATTGGGGAGCACCTCGTGGAAAATTACCCGGCCTCTACGTGTCGGGCGACGGGCGGCCAAGAATTTCATGCTGGCACGCGCCTGGAATCCTGCGAGATGGCCGTGGCTGCTTTCACAATTGATCAGAAACCTGTCAACCCTCGGGATTGAGGGGACCATCCAAAGACTGCAATATACCGGCCCTGAAGCTGTGCCGGAGCCCCATCCGCAGATCAAGATGGAATCCGATCGGCGACATCCAGGCGCCAGCGGCCTTTCCCAAAACAGATCAACCACAGGTCAGCATTGTGATCCCCGTCTACAACAAATGGGTTTACACCGCCGCCTGCCTGCGCAGCTTGTTGGAAGTCGCAGGGAAATACTCGTTTGAAGTAATCGTCGTAGATGACCAGTCGACTGATGAAACAGCGGAGCGCCTGGCTGACATCGATGGCTTAACGCACCTGAGAAATGAAAAGAACCTCGGCTTTGTCGGCAGTTGCAACCGGGGCGCCAGGCAGGCACGGGGTGAATACCTGGTACTTCTGAACAACGACACGCAGGTGCTGGAAGGCTGGCTGGATGAATTGATTGATACCTTTGAACGTGAACCACGAGCCGGCCTGGTGGGTGCCCGCCTGGTCTATCCCGATGGCAGTCTGCAGGAATCCGGCGGCATCGTATTCAATGACGGTTCCGGTTGGAACTACGGTCGTGGAAAACAGGCAGAGAATCCGGAGTTTCTTTATCTGCGTGAAACTGACTATTGCTCGGGCGCCTGTATAGCACTGAAAACTAAGTACTTTCATCAAATAGGCGGGTTTGACGAGCGCTATGCGCCAGCCTATTACGAAGATACCGACCTGGCTTTCCGTGTACGCGAGTCCGGCCTCAAGGTTTTGATCCAGCCATTATCGGCAGTCATCCACCACGAGGGCATCACTTCCGGCACCGACACCTCCAGCGGCGCCAAGAAGTACCAGCTTATCAACCAGAAAAAATTTGTAGAGCGCTGGCAAACCGAGCTCAAATCACAACCCGGAGAGCATCTCCAACCCGGATGATCATGCGGAAGTCTTGCGGGCAAGCCAGCATCGCAACAAGGGTAATATTCTTATTATTGACGCCACCACACCGGAACCCGACAAGGATTCCGGCAGCGTGCGTCTGACCAACCTGATGCAATGCTGCAGGGACCTGGGCTACGGCGTTACTTTTTTTGCCGATAATCGTGACTACGCGGGCAGCTATACACGTGACCTGCAAAAATCAGGTATAGAGGTTCTGTACCACCCCTGGCTGGATTCCCTGCATGATTTCTTCCGTGACCGGGGTGGTGAATTTGATTATGTATTTATCAGCCGGCATTACATCGCCATCAACTACATATCCCTGCTCAAACGCTATTGCCCCGATGCCCAATTCATTTTTGATACGGTCGACCTGCATTACCTGCGTGAGCAGCGCCTGGCTGAACTCGAGCAAAGCCTGCCGCTGAAGCGCGTCGCCCAGCAAACCCGTCGTGCCGAGCTTTCGGTTATCAAGGCGGCAGATGCAACACTGGTTGTCAGTACCGTGGAAAAAGCCGTGCTCGCAGATGACGCCCCCGGTGAAAAGGTACATGTTCTGTCCAATATTCACGAGGTGCCGGGCCGCGATAAGGATTTTGCAGACAGAAAAGATATTTATTTTGTAGGTGGTTACCAGCACCCGCCGAATGTCGATGCCGCCTGCTGGTTTGTCAATGACATCTGGCCCCTGATTCACCAACAATTGCCGGAGGTACATTTCCACCTGATCGGCAGCAAGGCACCCGAGCGAATCCGTTCATTGAGTGGCGATGGTGTCATATTTCATGGCTTTGTAGAGTCGCTTGAACCCTTTCTGAGTGACTGCCGCCTGGCAGTGGCGCCACTTCGCTACGGCGCGGGTGTGAAAGGCAAGGTCAACATGAGCATGGCTCACGGGCAACCGGTGGTTGCAACACCTGCGGCCGTTGAAGGCATGTTCGCTGAACATGAAAGAGAACTGCTGGTCGCGGAGGACGCGGAGTCTTTCGCCGCCGAAGTCGTCAGGCTTTACCAGGATGAGGACTTGTGGAACCGTCTTTCAGATGCGTCAGTTCAAAATGTCGAAGAGCATTTTTCCCTGGCAACAGCACGCGCCAGCCTGACCGAACTGTTTGATTCATTTGAAAGCACTAGCCCGAACATTGCACCGGTCGGCGTTGGTGAAGTGTTCGGGCTAGGCCTTTTCCGTCAGCCTGCGTGCTTCAAAAACATTGGGAATGGTACTCAGCCGGCTCAACAGGTCGCTGAGGTGCTGATAGTCTTTTACTGTCACCTGTAAACGAATATTGACCTCTTCTGTGCTCTCATCCAGGTGGCTGTTGATATCGGTTACCGTTACATCGGAGGTTGCCATCATGGTTGAAATATCCTTGATCAGTTCACGCCGGTTGTAGGCCCTGAGCAACAGGTTCACGCGGTAACCCGAATCGAGCTGTTTTCGCCAGCGAACCTGGATCAAACGCGGGTTATCCTCCCTTACCCAGCGCAGGGCATTGGGGCAGTCGTCACGATGAATCGTCACACCCCGCCCGCGTGTGATATACCCGCAAATCGGATCGCCTGGAACCGGTTGACAACAACGTGCAATAGCTCGTCATCAGGTTACCCACACCCTCTATGGTGATATCACTACCCTTTTTCACCTCCTGCGTGCGACGCCGCTTGGGGGCGCGGCTGACAAGGTCTTCCAGGGTCGGCTCAGCTTCCTTGATCCTTGTAACGTTCAACCGCATGGACGACCTGGCTGACGGTCAAGTCACCATTGCCCACCGCGGCAAACAGATCATCCACGGTGTTGAAGTTAAACCTTTCGGGCACGCTCTCAAGATCAGCGACCGTGAGACCAAGACGTTTGAGATCTGCTTCGACCACTTCCTTGCCCTGGAGCAGGTTTTCCTCATGACTCTCGCGTCTGAACCATTGGCGTACCTTGGCTCTGGCCCGTGCGCCACGGATAAACCCCAGTCGCGGATTGAGCCAGTCACGACTGGGCTTTGGATGCTTGCTGGTAAGAATCTCGACCCGGTTGCCGGTCTCCAGGCGATAGGTTAACGGCACAATACGCCCATTGACCTTTGCGCCCTGGCAACGGTGACCCACCTCGGTATGAACCTGGTAGGCAAAATCCAGGAGGGTTGCGCCCAGGGCAAGATCGAGCACCTGCCCCTGTGGTGTCAGAACGTAAACACGATCCTCAGAAACTGCTGTCTGGAAACTTTCAAGGAGACTTTCATCATCCAGCTTGTCGTCACCGGAATCCAGCAACTGCCGCATAACGGCGATCTTGTTGTCGAAAGCCGGGTCAGTCGGGCCGCCTTCCTTGTAACGCCAGTGCGATGCCACACCGAGTTCGGCGTGCTCGTTCATTTCATGGGTACGAATCTGGACTTCTACAACCTTACCTTCAGGCCCGATCACCGCGGTATGCAGCGATTGGTAGTTATTGCCCTTTGGCATGGTGATGTAATCATCGAATTCACCCGGAACCGGTTGCCACAAGGAGTGAACCAACCCCAACACGCTGTAACAACCGGGTATATCATCCACCAGCACCCGCACCGCCCTGACATCAAACAGCTCGTGAAAATCCAGGCCCTTGCGCTGCATTTTCCTCCAGATACTGTAAATGTGTTTGGGACGGCCCTTGACTTCGCCCTTGATACCGGCCGTATCGATTGCCGTTTCCAGCTTCTTGATAAACGCAACGGATAAAGTTTTCACGATCGGAACGACGTTCACTTACAAGCCGGGCAATACGGCGATAATCTTCCGGCTGATCATAACGGAAGGCCAGATCCTCCAGTTCCCATTTCAGTTGCCAGACACCCAGGCGGTTCGCCAGCGGCGCGTGAATCAGCATGGCTTCTCTTGCCAGCAGTAGTTGCTTCCGCCTGATTTTGTTTCACGCGTCGAAGCTTCACCAGTTGCCAGGCCATTGCAATCAATACGACACGCACATCCTTGACCAGCGCCAGCAACATCCTGCGCAGACCTTCAGCACTATGACTGGCGCTGGCCGGCAGGTGTTCGGTTTCCAACTCTATGAGGTACAGCAACTGCTTCAACTGGCCTTTGACCATCGGGGATATATCAGCGCGGATTGATTCGAGATCCTGACCACACTCGGTGGCGACGAACAGCATTGCGCAACTGACGGTGTTTGGGTCCGGAGACAGGTCTGACATCACGGCCAACAGATCCTGAAGTAATGACAGGTTTTCCTTCGTTGCCATCTTGCCCTGTCGCAAGACTTCATACAGACGCAGACACTCATCGGCACGGTTGCCGGCCGAATCGCGATAGGCCTGCAACCAGGCTGTCAGGGCTTTATCTGTTTTAAATGCCATTGTCGTAACATCCATGTTATCAAAGCTTATATTGTAAGCTGTTTGAAGCCGATGCCAGTGCCGTTTGGCACGCGTTCAGTCAATCTTTTTCCAGGCATCCTGTAAGCGCTTGATGGATACCTTTGCACGGGTGCCAAGCTGCTGGGCAAACAACGATACACGAAACTCCTCGAGTAACCAGCGATACTCATCCACCGCCTCATCATACTCCCGGCCCTGCTCCAGCAAATCAAGATACTGATGCCAGTAAGGTTCAACTTCTGCCATCCTGATGGCATCACGGCGCGGGATCCCCTTCCACGCTTGCCAGGCGGATGGACATGGCCTCCAGGTAACGCGGATAGTGCTCCAGGCGTTGCGGTGATAGTTCCTGCAGGAAACCCTCGTAAACCATATCATCGAGCTGTGTGCGCATATCGTTAAATACATCCGGACGCCTATTGTAATAGGCAGTATTCAGTTTTTTTGAATTATCACTCCAGATTTTCAGGGTTTTATTAAGGTGACCACCTTGTTTACGGAATAACAAACCGAGCTCGGCACGAACACTCTCCAGCAAGGCTTTGAAATGCGGCCTCGTTACGAATAATGCCCGGTTGATTTCCCGCGGCCAACACCAGGCTGCTGTGTACCAGGTCATCAATCAATGCTTCAGATGAACCCAACGCACTCCATGCCAGTAATCCGGCCGCGCTCAGACCATGATGCTTGCGCAGGTCACGTAACTTGCTACCCAGTTGTAAGGCGAGCAGACGCAATACACCGTGATGGTGCGCCAGTGCCGCTTCTTCAGCCGTATCAAACACCCGCAGACCAACGGCCTCACCCTGATCGACGATGGCCGGCCACGCCTTTACACGATGACCGTTACTATCTTCAGTGAGGATGGAAACGGGCAGATCATCAAAAACCCAATCGGTCTCATTATCACGCTGGTGATCACTGCCGAGGCGATCTCTGAAGTGACGTTTAGCCTGTTGGCCAAATTGCTGCTGCAATTCGGACAGATTCCGGCTGACCGCGATACATTGACCATCCCCGTCGATGACCTGCATCCTGAAACGCAGGTAATCCGGCAGCAATTCCTCATCGAATGCGCTTGATTCAACTTCAATACCTGTCATTGCTTTCAGAGCCTTGGCCAGTGCCGGCAGCAATGGCGCCGGATAGTCATCACGCAGACGTTCCAGCGCTGCATCTGCAAAACGGGGAACAGGGGTAAGCGCCCTGCGTTGCGGCTTGGGCAGGTTTTTTATCAGCGCAATCAGCTTGTCCCGCAACAAACCCGGTACCAGCCATTGCAACTGCCCTTCCACCAGGGTATTGAGTCGTTCAAGTGGTACCGTCAGGGTTACGCCATCGGCTACGTCACCCGGCTTGAACTGGTACGTTAACGGTAAACTCTGCATGCCAATCTCGATGGTATCCGGGTATTGGTCAGCGGCAGCTTCACCCGCATTCTCCTGCATCAGAATATCGTGACCGATGTACAACTGCTGCCGGCCCGATTTGCCCAGTTGCCTGAGCCATTTTTCAAAGCTGATGCTGTCACAAACATCTTCGGGTATCCGTGCATCAAAGAACTCAAACAGGACTGACTCATCCGCCATGACATCGTGTTTCCTGCGTTTGTGTTCCAGTTCTTCTATTTCTTCACGTACCTGTTGGTTGTTCTCCAGAAAACCTGCGCGGGTATTGAGTTCACCTCGTACCAGCGCACCGGTAATGAATAGCTGACGTGCGTCCTGTGGGTTGATGCGGCTGTAATTGACCCGGCGCTTTTCGACGACCACCAGGCCGAAAAGCGACACCTGCTCCCAGGCCAGCACCCGGCCCTGCTTACGTGACCAGTGGGGGTCGAAATAATGGTGCTTCAACAAATGGGGTGCCTGTGCCTCAATCCATTCCGGTTTTATGACAGCATTGATACGGGCGTAGGTTTTACTGGTTTCGACGATCTCTGCAGCCATCAGCCACTTTGGCTTTTTACCAAACAGACCGGAGCCCGGAAAAATATGAAAGGTCTTTGAACGCGGCCCCACGTAACTATTGTCTTCCGGCTTTTTATTGCCAACATGGCTCAGTAAACCAGCCAGCAGGGCCTGGTGAATCTGCTCGTGCGTACCCTCTTCCTTGCTGAACGACAGCTTTTCTTCGCGCGCCTGTTCATACAGTTGACGATTGAGATCAAACCACTCATTTACACGGGTCCAGTTCAGAAACTCGGACCTGCAAAGCTTGCGAAACTGGCTGGAAGATTTTGCCTTACGTTGCTTTTTGAGATATTGCCATAAGCGCAAAAACGCCATGAAATCAGAGCTGTCATCTTCAAACCGGCCATGGGCTTCATCCGCAGCAGCGACCGCATCAAGGGGCCGTTCCCTGGGATCCTGGATACTCTGTGCCGTGGCCAACACGATCAATTCGTTCAAACAGGACTTTCTTGAGCCCTCGATCAACATACGCGCCAGGCGCACATCCAACGGCCAGCGTGCAAGCTGGCGGCCCAGTGGCAGCGGTTGACGATCGACGTCAATTGCACCCAGTTCAAACAACAGGTGGTAGGCATCGTTGATCATTCGCGGTGCCGGCGGATCCAGGAAAGGAAAATCCTCAACGGCCCCAAGATCAGTGGTCAACATACGCAGAACCACTGAATCCAGCGAAGTACGCAGAATCTCAGGCTCGGTAAACTCCGGCCGCAGGTCAAAATCAGCTTCACTGTACAGGCGGATACAGGTACCGGGCCCGAGACGTCCGCAACGTCCTTTGCGCTGGTTGGCAGAGGCCTGTGAAACCGCCTCAATCGGTAATCGTTGCACACGGCTGCGATGCGAGTACCTGCTGATACGCGCGAACCCCGTATCAATCACGAAACGTATACGCGGTACCGTCAGGGAGGTTTCTGCAACGTTTGTGCACAATATGATGCGCCGTTCTGAACCCGGGTGAAACACACGGCGTTGGGCCGCGACCGGCAGTCTCGCATACAAGGGCAAGACTTCGGTATTACGCAGGTTCTGCTTTTGCAGGAAATCACCGGCCTCCTGGATTTCACGTTCACCGGAGAAAAACACCAGCATGTCCCCATGGGCATCTATGCGGTTTAGCCGGCTCACCGCTTTGGCAACTCCGGCATACAGATCGCGGCTTTTGGCCTGCTCCGCTACCTGGCCGCTTTCTTCATCATCGTCCAATGGCTGGTATTCAACTGTCACCGGATAACTGCGGCCCGAAACCTCGATAATGGGCGCATCGTTGAAATGCCGGGCAAATTTCTTCGTATCAATCGTGGCCGAGGTAATAATAATGCGCAGATCGGGACGCCGGCGTTGTAACTGCTTCAAGGTATCCAAGCAGGAAATCGATATTCAGGCTGCGCTCATGCGCCTCGTCGATAATGATCGTGTCGTAGGCATTCAGGTTGCGGTCATGCGTGGTCTCGGCCAGCAGAATGCCATCGGTCATGAACTTGACGATGCCGTCTTTGTTCAGCTTTTCGCGGAACCGGACCTGGTAACCCACCACGCTGCCCAGTGGCGTATTTAACTCTTCCGCCACCCGGTCGGCCATCGCCTGTGCAGCGATTCGTCGTGGTTGGGTACAGCCAATCAAGCCACGCACACCACGACCGGCCTGCATACACATCTTGGGGATCTGGGTGGTTTTACCTGAACCGGTTTCACCGGAGATAACCACGACCTGGTGTTCTTTTATCGCGGCGATTATTTCTTCACGCCGGTCAACGATCGGTAACACCGGATCATAGGCCGGTTCGGGCAGGCTCAGTTTACGTTGCTGACACTTTTGCGCAGAGATGGTGCAGCGGTCGATCAACGACTCAAGGATAGAATCGACTGGTTTTCCTGCTTTAAGACGACCCCTGGCAGCCTTGATTCGCTGCCGGCACCAGGCCGCGTCAGACTGCATGATGCCATCGAGCAAACCTGCAATCTGATTGAGTATTTTGATTTGGTTTGGTTGCAGGTCCCATGTCGGGCTATTATCCCAGTGCTTCACATTGCCTTCCAGCATTACACGAACGGCGACAAGCAAGCCTAGCCTGCTTATAATTCGAAGCTCGATACAAAACCCTACAATCCGGAACCCAAATGACTGCAAATTTCCGTAGTGATAACGAAACACCGGTCGCACCGGCCATCATGCAAGCCATAGTCGAAGCCAACCAGGGCACCGCCTGGGCGTATGCCGAAGACGACTGGTCCAACAAGCTCAACCAGGTTTTTTCAGACCTGTTCCGCACCGAGGCGATCGTGCTGCCGGTCTCCACCGGCACCGTTGCCAATTCCATTGCGCTCGCCACTGTCACCCCGCCATGGGGCAGTGTTTTTTGCCATAGTGGTGCACATATTTATGAGGATGAGTGCGGGGCGCCCGAGTTTTTTGGCAATGGTATGAGACTGGTTCCTATTGTCGGTGAAAACGGAAAACTGACACCCGATGGGTTAGAAAACGCCGTACGCACTAACGAGGGACATGGCGTACACAGTTATAAACCATCGGCGCTCAGCCTGACCCAGGCCACCGAAGCCGGGACCATTTATTCGATTGATGAGGTCAGGGCTTTGTGTGACTCCGCGCACGCAATGGGTATGAAAACCCATATGGACGGCGCCCGCTTTGGCAACGCCATCGCCAGCCTTGGTTGTCACCCGGCCGAGGTTACCGTGGAAGCCGGTATCGATATGCTCTCCTTCGGTGCCAGCAAAAACGGCTGCATGGCCGCTGAAGCACTGGTCTTTTTTAACCAACCGCAGTTACAGGAAACCGCAGAACGTCTGCGTAAACGGTCCGGTCACTTGTTGAGCAAGATGCGTTATGTTTCGGCCCAGTTACTGGCCTATGTTGAAAATGACCGCTGGCTGGAAATGGCTGGGCATGCGAACCGGCAGGCTGCGAAGTTTGCCGAAGCCGTGGAAAATCATGCTGAAGCGCGTTTGGAGTATCCGGTTCAGGCCAATGAAGTGTTTTTGAACTGGACAAAGGAAGGCTTTGATCACCTCAAATCGCAGGGTATCGAGTTTCAGTTGTGGCCGGGGAGAGATGATCTGGCGCGTTTTGTCTTTGGGCATTCGACCAGTGATGGGGAGACTGATCTGTTGGTTGAGTGCATGTATTGAAATACCCATAATATCAATTATATACGTTAATAAATGTTTCTGACCCTCAACATCAGATTAACGCGATGACATTGCCTTATATGAAGGCTTGGCGAATCTTCATTTGGAATGAACAGCACTTAGGAGCGGATCTTAATAACGTAAGCTCCTCATCCAAGTACACAATTCAAGTTTGATTTTTCCAGCTCAAGGTTTGGCAAAAACCTGTCCAACTGAGAATCGTAAATTCGACGTTCGTATATTCATGTGCTGAGTCAATTGAAGCCATCGACTTTCAGACAGTATCTCTTCCATTTTTGTCTACTTAAAAACTTCATATTTGGACCAAGTCTCTGTCACTTCATGAGACTTTAAGACCGCAAATGACGAGAACTGACCTTCAAGTATCAAATGCACTATTAAACTTCCGTCACTTTCCTTTCCGAGTTCTACCTTCCTGAGGGAATAGTCTAATTTGGCCCCATCTCCCACGTATTGGTCGGTTTGTCTTTGCTTAAAAACATACCATCCTTGAGAGCAACTTATGGGTTCTGAATGTTCCAGATTGGCAGGGTCTCCAAATTGGACATTGAGTGTGTTTGTTCTTTTTTCGATCGCAATACTTACTTGCTTTGGTATTCTGCTTGTCGGAAAGGTGTGGCCTAGAGCTGCGTCGAGACGCATTTCTGTCAAGGCAGCTCCTTCTTTAAACTTACCCAAGCCAAGAATTTTATAAACCCCATCTATAGAGGCACAAGTTTTCGATTCAACTGGAACTACTATCGACCAACTTGCTGGCATTGAGTTTCTAGCCTTTCCAGAATCTTTTGAACCTACGCATCCAGCCACACTAAAAAACAAGAATAAGACAAACGTTGTTTTCTTCCTCCAATTAATCATCATTAAAATATCCCAGTGTAGTCAGGTAAACAGATGGTTGGGTCCCAATAAGCGCTGCGGCAGAGAATGGAGCTGCAGCAGGAATCAACGCTGCGTTTGCTATCTGATCGACAAAACGTCTCACTCCCGTAAAATACTTTGAGTTACCAACAATATCATAGCTCCTACTAACATGATTTCTAAACCAATCATGCGGCCCGCAAATGTATCCACGATGTAACCCACCGATCCTTCCGCATTGTAAGGGATCCCAATCAGGTTACTTGCTTGATCAAGATTATTGGGTATGGGCAGTCCTTGGCATCCACCTGCAGGTGAGCCGCAAGGCAAATAAACACCGTCCGGGGAAATCGTTCTGCGTGCTCCAGCGATGGAGTATTTTTTCCCAAACAAACGAGAACCGGGTTTGTTCAGATTATCAGAGTTCTTAGCTGAATTTAGACGCTCTGCCTGATCCATTCGGTAGTTTAGGTAAGTCAAACCTGAAACAATAAGAGAGAATTTAAGCCCATCTGTAAATTTCCCACCAGTAATCTCAGCACTGATCCCTCCTCCGATACTTTCCGCAGCAATACGACTAGCAGAATAGGTATTACCAAAGTATCCAGCTATACCTCCCATAAGTGCCCCAGCAAACGCACCCTTCACTGCTCCATTCAAACTCCCGCTTATGATTGCACCACCCACAAATCCCGCCATGGCACCTCCGATCGCGGCTGATGCAACATAGGCTCCAGTCGTAGCAACCCCTGC
>CAVVLP010000015.1:0-198325 GCA_963749115.1 uncultured Gammaproteobacteria bacterium | reverse complement strand
GCGACCTCAACCGGTCGACGCAACACATTGGTTAAATCGGTCGGCTGGTGTTTCAAAGTTTAACGTCTTTCTTGGTCGTTCGTTTAGTTGTCTGGCTACTGCACTGAGTTTAGCTTGTGAGTGTACTGACAGATCTGTTCCTTTCGGGAAGTACTGTCTGAGCAGGCCATTGGTATTCTCATTCGAACCGCGTTGCCAGGGACTCTTCGGGTCACAGAAGTAAACGTCGATGTTGGTGTCCAAGCTAAAACGCTGGTGGTCTGCCAGCTCTTTACCGCGATCCCAGGTTAGCGACTTGTACAACTCCGTCGGCAGTTTGTGAGCCTGCTTGATCAAGGCGTTGATGACCGTTTCGGTGTGCTTGCTCTTTACTTTGGCCAGCATTACATAACGCGTGTGTCGCTCTACCAAGGTTGCGATCTGGCTGTTTTTTAACCGATAATAAGATCACCTTCCCAGTGACCCGGTACGGCTCGGTCCTCAACCGAAGCTGGCCGCTCACTGATTGATACGGTGTTGGTAATCCTGCCGTGGTCAGGAGTCTTCTGCGTGTGGTGGCGCGAACGACGCATGACCCGTGTCCTTCTAAGGTGCTGAAGAAGCTCCTTTTTTAAGGCGCCCCGGGCCTGGATGTAGAGGCTGCGATAGATGGTCTCGTGTGACACTTGGTAATTCTCATCGTTTGGATAAGCATGTTTTAACCAGCCTGCGATCTGCTCCGGTGACCAGAGCCGCTTGAGCTTCTTCGCCACGATGTGAGCCAACGCACGGTTCTCAACCAGTTTACACCGCTTGGGCCGATGTGACCGATCCCAGGCAGCCTGATCAGCCTTGTTCGCCCTGTATCTTCGACGTCCACCGTTACGATTGATCTCACGACTCACGGTTGAGGCTGCACGTCCAAGGGATACGGCAATCGATCGGATCGAGTGTCCAGCCACCAGGCCGCGCGAAATCTCTTCGCGTTCTGCCAAGGTCAGAGATAGTTTGGAGCGACTTCTAGGTAGTGGTCGTATCCCGCCTGTCTCCGCCAAAATACGTTGAACAGATGCATGGCCCCGATCAAAAAGACGAGCTATGGCGTGCAGTGAATCGCCTTTCGCCCACCGATCCCACATCAATGCCTTCTGTTTATCTGAGTAATAGATCCTCGGTCTTTGTTTCATTTTCAACATCCCTCTCTCTACACTTAGAGTTTAGATGTTGCATTGACCGGTTGAGGTCGCAGCCAGTAAGTGGCTATTGATTAAGCATGATTTTCAACAACGTAAATAGCTGGACCCGGCCAAAACCGGTCATTTGCAATATATTTTGTAGGCAAAGTACACGTCATAACAGTAACAAGTTACTGATAACAAGTTTTTTCAAGACCAACTACCCAATATACCTTTGCAAAACAGAGAGTTTCTGGACAGAATGAGGTTTCTGGGTGGGCATATCTGGACAAAAAGTCTGATATACCTGAATTGCCACCTAAATGACGTTATACACACTTTGTGGCATGCAACTGATCAAAGTAAATGGAACAAAATGGACATCGACTGGAGATGTTTATGATTCAATTCTGCCTGCCTTAAAGGCACCCGAATGGCATGGGCGAAACCTGGGTGCTTTGTGGGATAGTCTTTCTGGGAACGACCTCAACGGTGTGGTCGCTCCTTTTACCTTGCAAGTTCAAGCATCTCAGAGTTGGCCACCAGTTGTTGCTGAACATGTGGCAACAATTACTGAGCTCTTCCAGGATGCAAAGAGCGCAGGAATGGACATTGAGCTATGCTTTGTCGGTGTATAACAAATCGTTCAAGTACGTTCCGGCACTGCGTGCCTCCACCGGACGTTGCTCCGCAACGCCGCTTAACTAAAACGTTATGCCAGAGGAAAGCAACATGGCTAAATGTCCCTGCTGCGGCTACAAGGTCTTCCTAGAAGTCAAGCGTATGAGATATGCCCGATCTGCCGTTGGGAGGACGATCCCGTTCAGTTAGCTGATCCCTGGTTTGCAGGCGGTGCCAATCACTCATGCTTGCTTGAAGCCCAACACAACTTTGCGACATATGGGGTATGTGAACTGAGCAAAGATTTACTCAAGCGCTACGAAAATGCATAACAAAACGTTCAAGTTCGTTCGCTTCACTCAGAGGACGAAGCTCCGCTGCGCCATTTTACTAGAGCGTTTGGGCTATATGAAAATAGTCAAAGATAACCGACTATCAGAGTTCAAAAGAATTGAGCATTTGCTTTATGGAATGAACTATGAAGTTTGGCTTAATTTATACGGCTCCTTGACCCAGATTTAGGTCTAGAGGAGGCATTAAAAAGTAATGTATCTGGTAATGCGCAGTTATCAGGTGTTGTTGCATCATCCCCGGAAGATGCAAAGGCAGAAATAATGGTCCAAGTCTTATACGAAGGAGATGAATATTCTGGGCCTAGAATGTTATATAAAAAAGAGAGTGAAATTATTTCTCTCTTGAATAAGGTGTTTTCACGAATCAATATTGATGAAGCTGATTTATTAGCAGAATTTGGCTTCCGGAAAGGCCACCCTGCTTATCCCGTATATTGGGATTTCGCATATGATATTCATTCAAATGGTAAGCGCTGGATATTTATAGGTTGTAGCAGTGATTAGCCCTGACAATCACATTAAGTTCGCTCCGTAGTTTCTACGCTTTAGTGGACACCCGGACGTAAAAATGCTGCGCATTACTAAGTCGTTAGTGTCCGGATCTGGCCGGTTTCCGTCCCTTTGGAAAGCCTAATTAGCGCGGAAGAAGAGGTCGCTTCACGGCCAGAAGCGGTCCCTCAGGAAAACTTCAAACAGCGATATTCAACATTCTTTTTTGGTATTTCTTATATAAACGACTATGCTTAATGGCAGCAGCGGACACAAAGAAGCTAACCTTTGTCATTCTTCATTGAACTCAAACGCCGTAACGTCTTCAAGGTTGCTGCCGCCTATATCATAGTTGGCTGGCTGATCATGCAGGCTGGCGATACTATGGCACCCGCATTACATCTGCCCGAGTGGGTCAACAGCCTGTTGGCATTCTTTCTGATTCTTGGGTTTCCGTTGGCGATGTTTTTCTCTTGGGCTTATGAAATGACCCCAGATGGCATCAAAAAAGAAAAAGAAATCGACCGTTCCAAGTCCATTACGCATCTGACCAGTCGCAAACTGGATTTCATGATCATAGGGGTCTTGGCGGTGGCATTGATGTATTTCGCCTGGGATAAGTTTCTGACCGGTCTGACACCTGATGTGAAGCCGACGCAAACCGCTGCCGTCACCGAGCAAGCCATCTCGGCAACTGCATCGGCCCAGCAAATACCCGACAACAAATCGATTGTCGTACTGCCTTTCGTCAATATGTCGTCCGACCCTGAGCAGGAATACTTTTCAGATGGTATTACCGAGGAAGTACTGAACCTGCTGGCTAAGATTCCACAGTTAAAAGTTACCTCCCGTTCCTCCGCTTTCAGCTTCAAGGGCCAGAATATCGACATCCCCACGGTAGCCCAGAAACTCAATGTCGCGCATGTACTCGAAGGCAGTGTACGCAAGTCAGGTAACCACGTGCGTATCACCACACAGTTGATCGAAGCCGGCACCGACGTGCACATGTGGTCGGAAAGCTATGACCGTGAACTGGATGACATTTTTGCTATTCAGGATGAAATTGCGCTGAAAGTCGTCACTGCATTGAAATTACGACTGATGGGCGATACCAGCGTCAGCAGGCAAACCAATACTAGTGCATATACTGCTTACCTTCAGGGCGAGTATTTTTTCCAACAAGGCCGCAGGAATGAGCTTGGTGCCGCCCATGATGCCTTCAGGCAGGCACTTGCCATTGATCCTGATTATGCACCTGCTTGGGTCGGCCTTGGTAAAACCCTGCGGGCGCAAGCCAACAGCGATGAAATTGATCTCATCTCGGGTACGCAGGCCGCACGTGAGGCGGTATTAAAAGCATTGCAACTGGATGAATCACTGGCACCAGCCTGGGCCATCCTGTCCTACATCCAGTACGTCTATGACTGGGACTGGAACACTGCTTCGAACACTATCAAAACGGCATTGATACATGGACCACAAGATATCGACGCGCTAGGGACAGCTTCAATTCTTGCAAAAACGCTGGGGCAATATGAAGAGGCTGTAGAACTCGGTAAAAAGGCGGTAGATACTGACCCTTTCAATGCGGATACATTGATTAATCTTGGGGTAATTTATACAGAAGCGGGGCAATTGGATTTGGCCGTACAAACTTTTGAACACGTTCTTAAACTATACCCCCAGATCGGCAGAATTGCCGCTGAAATCAGTGTAATCAGATCGATGCAAGGCCGGGGTGAGGAAGCGCTGCGTCTAGCGCAAACAGAAAGATTTGATGCCCACCGTGTGCAAGCCAGTGCTATGGCCTACCTGACACTGGGGCGTGAACAAGAGGCCACACAAAACATCGAAACCTTAATTGATACTTATCACAATGGGATGGCCTATCAAATCGCGGAAATTTTTGCCTTTCAGGGCAAACCAGACGAGGCCTTCACATGGCTGGAAACCGCCTTTGAGCAAAGAGATGGCGGTATCACCCACATCCTCGGTGACCCTTCATTGAAATCCCTACACGATGATTCCCGCTGGGAGCCATATTTGTTGAAACTGGGCTTGCTGGATTACTGGAAAACCCTGCAAGCAAAGCTTTCGGAAAGCACATCATGAGCTTTTAAACGAACTCAAACGCCGCAATGTTTTCAAGGTCGCCGAGCCCACATATTATTGTCAGTTGGCTTGTCACGAAGGCAGATGTCAATTTGCCTCGACACCTGTTGTACTCCTTACCAATCAGATTTCCTAACGCCGCTTTTGGCCGACAGTTGCTATAAGCCGTAGTAAGAGGCGAAGGGCTGGTCCTGCTTTCAAAGCAGTCTTACGCTAAGGCCAAATTTCAATGCTGGGTATAGCCGGAGTCGGCCAGGAGCGGCCTAAATAGAAACTGCAATAGCACCGGATTTTAGTTTCCGTTAAGCGCCTCGCAAAGCGTAATGTTGTCACCAGCGACCCGCTGTATGGGTACGGTTCCAGACCTGCTGATTGACGGAATGTCGTACTCAATAGTGCCTGAATTACAACTATCAAATGTCAGTATTATCGTACCATCCGAACCGGGTGGATCGGTGCGGATGATATTGCTGGAAGCATCAAAAATTCCGCCCGAGGTAAGCTCAATATTCATCAGCACCTGGTTGCCATCAATCGGACCAACTGCCGTTATCCAGCGGTGACCGGGATCACCAAGATTGGCAACCGCATCAAGGGATGGTAATTCTGTATCGTAGGTGAACCATGCCAGTGACACTGCGCTGAGATCAGGAAAGACAGTGATGAAAAAGCCTTGGCCATCGGTGTCTGGATTGTACCAGGCGTCGTTCAGGCCCGGATTCACTGCAAACGAAGGAAGCCCCATCCGAGATAAAACCGCGGTGGATGTCCCAGTGCATGAAACGCTTTGGCCATCACACGAAGCTGTTACTATGAACGAACTACTGAGATTGATAATATTTCCATCAATAGTTCCATTCACTGTAATGTTGTTTTGAGTTAATAAACAATCTGGAAAAATTCCCGCTATTCCGGAAAGATGAAGATCGACTTGACTTACTGTTCCTGTTCTGCTGAGTGTGCCTAACTCAGTCAGAACGTCGTAACTTATATCACAACCGTTTTGAAAAAAAGTTACTATACCAGTCCCACTCACCAGTTCCGTCTCAGTTTCTCCATTGACTGTACAAGTTACAGTGCCGGTTTCCGATGCATTCCAATCCCCAGCAATGTTAGTGCAGGTCTGGGCTACCGCATCACTAATTATCAGAACATTGATAAATAGGGACGCTAGGATCGCCAATACGGAAAAAATCAAAGTACTTCTTGTTAACATAGAAAACTGGCCCGTGACCTTTACTTCTCAATTCCAATAATCTAAAAAATTTTGGTTCCGTTTTTATTATAGTTGAAGAGTGCTCTTCTCACATTGGTAATAGCGGCAGCACTGCCCTTTCAGTGAACCAACCTGTCGGTTTTTATTGAAAGAGCCGCCAGCGATTGACGGCTCTGTACTATTAAGCAATCAGTGTCATGCGCCAACCATGGTCACTGTAATGATTCAATTCTGTGAGTGCATTCGGCTTCGACGGTATCGTAACCCTTTAATTCCGTTCGACTGGTTTCAACATATGCACCGTTGCAATGTTCAGACATTAGTTGTTTGACTTGTTCGTGTTCGGCCTTCGATCCAACACTGCGGTACTTGATTCTTATTTTATTCTCATTGGAAGTCATAATTATCGGCTCATAGTTCTTCTGAGTTGCTCTGTATACCGCATACGATGTATCGGCCGCGACATTAGCTAGAAAAAAACAACCAGAGAGCAGTCCGTAAAGTACAAGACCGATAGTTAGCTTCAATACCTGACGGATGTTTGGGTTCACTAGATTCAGTATAGCTCAGATCAACAGAACCAATTTGAATCGTCTCCACATTGCTGGACACTTCTCAATCATGCAATGGAGTGCTTTTGGCCGACCCGCTATGTACCGCAACCTGAGCCGAGTCGCCGCTTCTGAAACGCTAAGCGGCCATACGCCAAGCGTGGTTTTCAGTGATGTGAACAGCAGAAACCGGCCGACATTAGAGGCTCGTTATCCGCGCAACTTAGAACAGCTACAATTGCTGGACTTTGTGACCAAGAGCATTCGTCGATTCAAGGCAGCTTCGTGTAGGCGGGGAGAACACGCCCACCGTAGAGGGGCGGCGCAAGAGGCCGCCCCATCATCATCCATGAGATGTTTATCTAGTCGACGACTGGCGTTGCGTCAATCTTTTCGACGGTGGTCTTGCACCCATTATCGCCATCCGGGACAAGCGTCATCGCAGCCACGATATCTACTTTATTTCCAAAACCATCCTCCATTCCGGTTGCTTTGACACGAGCCGTTAATGGGCAAGTGAAGGAGAAGTCGTCCAAGTTAGTGTTAACTTTGACCTTGCCGGTCCCCAAAAATGGCTCACAGACTATCAAAGTTGCATTCACCGGATTCCCAAGTAGCGGCGGAACAATAAGCCACGAAAACATCTTTCCCAGAGGTGTGAAAGAAGCCTTTTCCATTTGGGTTTTGTCGTCCAAACTGGTTTGCGGCGTCGGGCCCGTTCTGCAGCTAAGACAAATTCCCCATCAGACTCTTCAAAAATAAATAGATCGAATCCGAGGTCAGTAGTAAAGCATGCTCCCGATCCATTTGGCGGGACAAGTGTTCCGGTGTCAGGGTCCAGCACGCACTCACGGCCTCCATTGGCCAGAACTGGTGATGCTGTGACAAACATCCCGACAGCGATAATTGTTGTAAAAGTAGTAAGTAGATATTTCATACTTTGAGCTCCTAAGTTAATTAAGGTAACCGCATCAGGAACTCAGATTGCTAATCGGAGAATAGATACCCATCACGGGTGAAGGATTTCCGTATCGAATTATTCGACAAGGGGTCTTTTAATGAGCGCAACTTTTTAAAATGCGTCTCATTAGCAACAAGTATAGGCGATATAAATAACTTCGCACTTTGTATACACGGATGTGTTGCGGAAATTGGCTTTATACACACGGGCAGAGGTTGACCCACATCCCGGGAATGATTCAGGTCCGCTTCTCTTATCTCAACGAACCACAAAGTCCGCTATTGGCTGCAGAGCAGTCCCTTTGGTTTGATCAAATCTGACCGTTACTGTCAGATTGGATACCGACAATTGCAACTTAGCGAATAAATGTATCCGGCCCCTCTAGCCGTTACCCTGACCACCCTTGTCATCTTCGCCCTGATTTTGGCCTTTACCTTTACCCTTTCCCTCGCCCTGGTCCTGACCTTTATAGCCACCCTTGTGATCGCCCTGACCCTTTTTCTTTGCCTTCAGTCTGATTTTTGTCGTACTGATGCTGATTACGCACTTGCTTTTTCTGCTGCTGAGCGCCGGTCGCTGTTTGACTTTGCATCTGCTTCTGAGATTGCTTTCGGCGAGGTGTCTTTCTGCTTCGCATTGACCGTACCAACAGAAAAAACGAGCAATAGTGCGATTAGATAAACGAATTTTCCAGTGTTCATTTTCATAATGGCTTTCCTTTGTGATGTAGGATCATAAAACCAAACGATGACTATTTCCGGCGAATACTATTTTGATCTACAAAAAAGGATAAAGTTAGTGAAAATATGATGAAAATAAGAAGATTGCACAAATTCATGTGCCAGGGAGAGTTTGATCCTTTGGGATTCAGATAAATTTATTTGCGCTTTGCAGGAAAAATGTATCCCGGCCTCTTTTTCGGAGTAGTGTATAGCGGGAAGAACAGCCCAGGGCAGATCGACAGCCAGACATGGAAACGAAATACCTTAACTGAAAAGAAAGACGGTGATAAACCGCAGGCGACCGCCGATGTGGATCAGCTGCACGAGAGTAAAAACGTCGCAGCACGCATCAGGCGACAGCTCAACTTTTCGCTGCTTGGCCTATCCGGCCTGGCAGTTATCCTGGGTAGCCTGGTGGCGTACGGCGCCTATGGTTTTCGTCTTTCCTACCGTCTTTTTGACCAGTGGGTACACGACGCCGCGCATATTTCACCGGGCTTGAGCCAGTTACTGCTGCTGACGCTGGGCGGACTGTTTTTTGGATTGATTCTCAAGGCGCTTCACTGGAATCGATTTCGAGGCCCGGCCGATGTGATCATCGCGGTGCACGAACACGATGGACGTCTCAAGATCAAGGACGGCGTCATTACAGCGGCCTGTGACGCCCTGGCCCTCGGGCTGGAAGCTTCGGTTGGAAGGTACGGCCCGGCAGTTCAACTGGGTGCAACGGTGGGATCTATCCTTGGACGAGTCGTCGGGTTGACACGCACCGGGCTGCGGGTGCTGCTGGGCTGTGGTGTGGCTGCTGCGATTTCAGCTTCGTTCAATGCGCCTATCGCTGGTGTGATTTTTGCCCACGAAGTCATTATCGGGCATTTCTCCCTGCGGGCGCTGGCACCGATAACCGTGGCCTCGGTGGTCGCCGTGGGTGTAACGCGGTATCACGGTTTTGAATATGTCGCTCTCAAACTTACCGAGGAAAGTCTGCACCTCGTGGTTTGGGAGTACGCCATGTATGCATTGCTGGGCCTGGCCGCAGCAGGCGTGGCGCTGGTTTACATGAACGGCATCCTCAGGGTCGGGGAACTGGCCAGCAGGGCGCGACTTCCGATCTGGATTCAGCCCGCCGTGGGTGGTGCGCTGGCCGGAGCAATCGGGTGGTGGATGCCCGAAGTCCTGGGGCTCGGTGAAAAAACCATGCAGGGTATTCTCGATCCCGATGTTGCTGCATCGACTTACGGGATCGGACTGCTCGCGCTGTTGTGCCTGGCAAAATTGCTGGCCAGCGTGAGTTGCCTTGGATTCCGTTACCCGGGAGGTGTCTTCAGCCCGGCACTTTTCATGGGTGCTGCATTGGGTGGTCTGGCCGGATTCCTGGTACCGTTTCTCGATTACCAGATCTGTGTGCTGGTTGGTATGGGTGCATTGATCGCATCGGTGATTGGGGCGCCGCTTGCCACCATCCTGATAGTCTTTGAGTTAACCGAAAACTACCAGGCAGCCACGGCCGTGATGATCGGCGTGGTGGCGGCGAATGCCCTGGTTACCCGGTTCTACGCCCGATCGATCTTTCACCGGCAGATTCTGAGATTGGGAATCGACCTTGAAAGACCAAAGGAACAACGGCTGATGGCGGCCCGGCAGATGGATGAAATCATGTCTCAGAATTGCCTGGCCGTGCAGCCGGACAGCACGGTAGCAGAACTGCAAAAGCTCGTTTTACGAGGTCATGAGGGGGATATTTTCGTGATCGAGGGTGAGTCCCGCCGCCTGGTAGGGAGACTACCACTTGCGACGCCTGGTTGCAGCCCGCAACGACCAGACAGCCATGGAATTGTGCGAACCGGTGAATCATTTTTTGCAAAGGTCAGATGACCTGTGGACCGGTTTCCTTGCCATGGAAAACCTGGTCGGATACCTGCTGCCGGTAGTGGCGGATAGTACCTCGATGAGCCTTGTTGGTTCAGTCGCAGAAAGCGATTTTATTTCAGCCTACCGCCAGGCGGTTTCGCAGAACAGGGAGGAACAGGAAGGCCGTTGATGCCGCTTGCCGATTTGATCCGACACCATCATCAGGTCAGCTTACAGCGGCTGCCCAAACTGCCGCACCTGTGATTCCCGCCTGGTTGCGCAGTTCTGCCGGCACGATCCGGGTACGGTGAAGCTGATCTTCAGACAGAAATTTCTTATGTTTCTTGCTTACTCCACCACCAATGATGATGAGTTGTGGTGAAAATAAATGCTCGACGTGAAGACAGAATTCATTCAGACGTTCGCCATACTCATACCATTTCAAGCCCTGTTCTTTCTTGATCCGCCCGGCCATGTATTGTTCAACCACTTCCTCGTGGCTTTCCAGAAACAGCTTCCCAAGTTCGAGATTGGGCACCAGCTTTCCATCCATAAAAAGACCGGCCCCGACACCTGTACCCAGGGTGATGGTTATGACAACACCATTGACTCCACGCCCTGCACCAAAGCGCATTTCCGCCAAACCGGCCGCATCGGCATCATTGACCACCATCACATTGCAGCCGGTCGCTTCTGAAAACCGTTCATTGACAGATTGCCGGGTCCAACCCGAAACATGATGGGCCGTGGGTGCAGTCAGGACAATACCGTCAGCTACCGCAGCCGGAAAACCAACCCCAACGGCTCCCTTGTAATCAAACGCTTTGACCAGCGTGGCAATGGTTTCCGTTACAGCGCCAATTTCAAAAGTGGGAGGTGTTTCGATACGTATTCGCTCACTGGTGAGTTCACCGTTATCAAGATCCACCAGCGCGCCCTTGATCCCGCTACCCCCTATGTCTATTCCCAATACCTGCATGCGCACTCCTATTCACCCGGGTTAGATTAAACTATTCAGTTTCCAGTTACCTGCCAAATGCGGTGAATCCGGTCTCTGTCGACATCTGTCAGTTTAAATAAAACTTTTTGAATTTCAGCTGCTGTTGTCATCGCTGCTCACCCTGCCTCGAGATGCGTCTTCTCAAACCGAAATGCTACCCCACTTAATAAAGCCCGTACATCTGCTACTATTCCTTTCCCAAATTCAAATAACAAGCGTGTGGAACTTAAGGACTGATTACATTGATGTGTGCGGTATGAACACGGACAAGGCCATAACGGTTTTAGTGATATTGATGATTGCAGGCCTTGGGGCCTGTACTCAAACATCGCTCAGCAAAAAGCCTCAAGTGATGGAATCACAACTCGGAACAGCCTGGGTCGAATCCGCAGCAGAGTACGATGCACTCACACTGCAGGCTTATCAAAACGCGACCGGTCATCTTGATGCATTGATTGCGGATGAAGAATTCAAGCGCATTACCCGGATATGAAGGCAAGGCGAACCTGCCTCCTGCCGTCATACTCGATGTCGATGAAACGTCCGTCAGCAATGTCGAATTTCAGGCAGAGATCAAAGGCAACTTCAGTCATGAGGCTTTCGATTATTGGCAGCAGAATAATCAGGCCCGCCGTATAAAAGGTGCTCCTGAATTTATCCAGGCTGCCAGGGAAAAAGGCGTAACCGTATTTTTCATTACCAATCGACCCTGTCACGAACGGGACTTCGCCAAGGGGCCCTGCCCGCAGGAAGCGATAACCCTGAAAAACCTGGCTGAGGCCGGTATCAAAACCGATGCCGAGCACCTGATGCTGGTGGGTGAGAAGCCCGAGTGGAACCGTGAAAAACGTTTTCGCCAGGAGCTTGTGGCAAAGGGTTATCGTGTCATCATGTTGATCGGCGACGACCTGGGTGACTTTCTACCCTGCATACGCGCCAAGCCGGTTGCACCCTGTCCGGCAGCAACAGCAGAGGCCCGCGACCGGATGACCATGGAGTTTAGTGAATACTGGGGTGTCCGCTGGCACATTCTTCCCAATCCCATGCATGGATCCTGGAGCAGTTTTATCCCAGGTGATGGCGGGTAGGCGGTGAGTTGACCCACAGCGTTGACTGCCCGGTTACGTAGATTTTTGGCGATATCACGACTATTCTTTTTATACTTTGAAAGATAATTCTTTCAAGCAGAGTTGGGGAGTACCTGATGAAATCGCGTTACGCAGCCGGTCCGACAGCAACTGTCTACAAGGACGATAACGGCAAGAAGTCGACTAAAAAACTGGTGCAGCTACTGTGGGGCGACCTGATCGATTTGCGCGAAGAGCCACCGGGCAACTTTGCAAAAGTCGGTGTACGCATTGATGAGGGCACTAAAATCCACGATGGCTGGATAAAGAAAAGCGATATCCAGAGCCATCCTGTTCTCGAAGTCACGTTTGTTGACATTGGCCAGGGTGATGGTTGCCTGATGATCATGCCGGACAAGGACAAGCCTGATTTCGAACGCCGGGCAATGCTCATCGACGCCGGCGAGAAAGACAACATGATGCGTTACGTGAAGTATCGTTTTATGTACCCGAGTGCAAATCGGCCAAAAGAGATTCATGCTGGTATCATTTCGCACCCGGACCAGGATCATTACAAAGGCTTTAAACCAATATTCAAACAACCCGGATTATCGTTCAAGACCCTCTATCACAACGGACTCGTCGAGCGTAAAGGTGATTCTGTCCTCGGTTCCAGTACTGCAACCAAGCCAAAATTGTTCACGCACCTGATCAAGTCCAAGGCTCAACTCAAGACACTGTTGGACAAAGACTCCATTATTCCGGGGCGTAAGAATTATCCGGACATGCTAAGAATGGCACTGGAGGCGGGTAAGTTCGGTACCTTCAAAATGCTTTCCCGCGATGACGGACACATGCCAGGCTTCGAACCCGGCGAAGAGGTGACTATCCAGGTGCTGGGCCCGGTGGTAGAGAAGACAGGCCAGGGTAAGGCCGGACTGCGTGATTTCGGCAACACCGGTTTCACCAAGAACGGTCACTCTGTAGTACTGCGACTGACCTACGGCAAAGTACGGATGCTGCTGGGTGGTGACCTCAATATCCCGGCCGAGAAACTGTTGCTCAGCACGATCATGGGCAAGCCCGTCCCCGAGAAAAAGACCGCCTTCACAAAGTACATCAACGAGGCGCGCAAGAAACTGGAAGTCGACATTGCCAAGAGCTGCCATCATGGTAGCGCGGATTTTTCCTCGCTGTTTCTCGGTGCGGTGAACCCGATAGTCACGGTGATCTCGAGCGGCGATGATGAACCCCACTCGCACCCGCGGGCGGAAACCCTCGGGGCTATCGGTGTGACTTCACGTGGTGAACGTCCGCTCATCTTCAGCACGGAGCTGGCGCGTTCCGCCAAGGACGCCATTCGTGACCCCGCCCAGGAGCGCAGACAATTAAAGGCGGCACATACTGCCGTGCTTAAAGCAATCGAGGCAGTCAACAAGGCCAAAAACCCGCAGGATAAAGCCAAGGCATCAAAAATGAAAACGGCGGCGAACAAGGCGTTTCGCAAACTGGTCGACGATACGATCAACCGGACGGTACAGGTATATGGTGCGATCTACGTTCGAACGGACGGTCACGATGTGGTCATCGCACAGAGGATTGAACGCAGCTCTGCCGGCAAGCAATGGGACGTCTCGGAACTGCACCCCGACGCGAAAGGCGTGTTACATTTCAAGTCAAAATACCAGGGAGAGTAAAGATGTTGCGCGGCACAATGCGCAACTCACACGCCATCCAACGGGCATACCTGCTCGACTGCTGCCGCACCGGTGCACCTGGGACAGCACCATGCTCAAGGCCATCTGGAATTACCATCCGGTATACGGCATCCCCATCGAAGATGACCCGGCAAACGGCAAACTCGTGATCGACGATTGAAGATTGTCGGGTACTTAATATGGACACTGAATCATGAACAAAGAACACAAGCCTGATAGTCGAAGCGGATATGGGACATGGGAGCATGCACGGCGCAAGCTGGCTGGCGGAGACCTGGGCTGGTTCGGACAACGATTGAGCTGGTTGCTGGCAAAACTGGACTACCGTTTCCGAACTTTTGATTTTGGTTTCAACCGCAGCTACGACGGCTGGTTTGCAAAGCGACTGGGATTTCAGGGTCACCCGTTTATTGTCTTGCTGATACCGGCACTGTTGGCGGTGTATATCGTGTTTGGACCGAGGTTGCCCATACCCTGGCACGAATCACCACCGGGTCTGCTCCAAGGTCTGGCTTGGCTTGCTGCCGCCTGGGTGGTCCTGGTTGCAGGTACATTTGTGTTCCGGGGAAAGCACACCTTCTGGTTTCAAATGGCCTGGGCAACCGTTTTATGTGGTTTGATCTGGTGGGCCGCCGGGCCTGATAGCACGGCTGCAGGTCACATGGTTTACCGTCATCTTCTGCTGGTTTTCATACCGGCGATCCTGGTACCCGTGGCCCTGGCTCAAAACTTCTGGCCGTGTTGTTGCTTGGCCGGCAGTCCGATCAGCGCAAGCGTGTATTCCGCGAGCGGTTGAAGCAGACTGAACTGTTTCAAAGCCCGGGCTATCCGGCGATTTCTTTTTTGAAATTTCTTCGCGGGCTATTAAGCGTGCCCTTGTACAACCTGGTGCCATTCCTTTGGCTGCCGGCCCTTCTGTTGGTGGCCGTCTTCTTACCCGGCTCACCACTTTTGGCAAAGACTGTGAGCACCGCCTTGATCTGGCTTATCGTTCTCACGCTGCTGAACCTGGATCCGCGTCTCAACGCCATCAATACACTTCTGCGCCGTACCCTGTTTACGGGCGGCCCGCTGGTTATCTCGATTATCGTGATCCTGCTGGGGATCGGACGTCTTGCCGAAATGCAATATGTCTCCACGATCATTGACTCAGAATATCAACTACCTTTGTTCCTGATAATTGTTTGCGCCTACGCCTATTTTTGGTTCTTTGAATATTGGATCAATTCTGAAGTCTGTGCGAAATTGATAGCGATTCTTCGCCCCGATGAAGACAAACCGGAAGATGTGTACAACTACGGCAAAATCAACTACAACATCGCGAAGGATTGTATTGCCACGATTGTCAGGCAGCAAGATCGAGTACTGCAAATCCATGGTGGTGCACGTTTTGTTGCGATTGGTCACAACCGCAAAAGCAGTGAGGAAAATTTCCAGCTGTACGACAGGCTCGAGCTTATTCGAACGCCTGGCCACGTCTGCTCAAGGCAAAGATGAATCAACCACAACGGCGGCCCTGGCTGATCTACGTGCACGACTCCGTTTTTATTTCAGCTTCCTGAATATCCTGGTCACGGCCGGCCTGGCGGTTCTTGTCTGGGTAGTCTTTGCCGGGCCACAACTGGCTCAGCAGCAGGTCATCGAGCCGGGTGTGCCACAATCATCCAGCCTGGAGCAGTTGATTTTTGAGGACAGGACAAAGGATCACGTTGTCCTGATGTCAGCCTCAGGCGGTGGAACCCGGGCGGCGTTGTATACCGTCGGTGTACTGAACGGTCTACGTGAAGAGGGCCTGATCCCTGACCTGAAACTGGCCAGTGGCGTATCCGGCGGCGGTGCCAGCCTGGCCTACTTCGCCGGACATCGCCAGAGCCTGCTCAATGGTGACAGTGATGCGTGGCACCAGTTCCAATGCACGATGGATGACCCCTTTGTCTGGGATGTGCTGGACGGTGTTGCTGAATGGCGGATCTTTGCGAACGAAGGTCTGGGTGAGTTGCTGACCGAAAGCTTCGAACGCCGCTTTGACGACGGTCATATGACCCTGGGTAAGCTGGACACCGATTTCACACTGATTCTAAATACTGCACTTGCCGGCTCACTGAGCATGCAGTGTGCTGACGGTGAGACGGGTGAGTGCAGCTGTCGGGCTGATGAAACTTTTCCAGAATGTGCACACCGCCTGCGAGAGCGCACACGGGGTGTTAACAGCGGAGGACGGCTGATTTTTACCAACTCGGATAGTGCCGGCGCATTTCCGGGCCTGGTGGATTCTGCACCGCTGGGGCAACAACTGAAATACGTCGTCGTTCAGGCACCCGTTGTTCCGCTCACCACCGCCGCTGCACTGAACGCGAACTTCCCGCCGGTGTTTCCGAACGCCGCTGTAGATTTGCAAGCGGAGAAAGTTCGCTACTGGGTCACCGATGGTGGTGCGGTCGAAAACCGGGGTATCCTGTCGTTATTGTTCGCCCTGCGTGATACGGTAATGAAGCAGCCGACACTGGAGTCACCGTCTGCACGGCCCAAAATTCCACAAATCCATATCGTGGTCGCTGAAGCATCGGGCGGTGGTACCGGTTACTCCAAGTTACCCGGGGTCAGCTCCAAGTTTGGTGCACCAACCCAGATTGCCAGCCAGCTGATGAAGGAGCTACTTGAAGAAATCCGAGGTGAACTGGAACGAATCGCTGGCGTACCGGCGCGTGATTTGATTGATATCCACTACCTGGCAATGCCCGGCCCGTTGAGAATTGACGGTGGTCTTGGCACCCACTGGATGTTGGCGCGCGACGTCAGGCTGGGGGACCCCGGCGAATGCGGACCAGCCCGGCCGCAGAAGCAGATTAAAGTAAGCGGATTGGCGATGCGTAATGCAATTTATGGTCTTTTTCTCAAAGACCGGGGAAACATGGAGACCCTGACCTGCGCAGATGACCGCAACCTTGATGTAAAAGGTGACGTGCAGCGGATTTGGAAGCTCCTGGAAGAAGAGCCTGGTGGAGGCGAATGCTGGCCGGAAAGCTGGCGTGATGACTGGGATGCGTTACTGGCTGAAATAAGGACGCCGGTCAAAGACCTGCCCTGACATCAGTGCGATCAAAGTATGCACCAGGGGACTAAAAGAGAGAAAGATTTATGAAGCTACGTTACAAAATAACAGGAAGTTTTCTCATTCTCGCGTTGCTTGGCCTGTCTGTGCTGGCCATCATGATGAGTCATAACTCCGCCTGCGGACCGGCAACTTTGCTGCCCGATGGTGCTGAGCCGATGCAAGCCATTGTTTATCATTGCTACGGCTCGCCCGATGTTCTTCAGCTTGAGAGCGTTGCAAAACCAACCCCTGCGGATAACGAGGTGCTGGTAAAAGTTAAATCCGCTGCGGTTAACCCGCTTGACTGGCACTACATGAGGGGCTCGCCGTACATCATGCGCTTATTGGGCGTCGGACTCGGCACACCGAAGGACACACGTTTGGGTGTGGACTTTGCAGGTACGATTGAGGCGGTTGGCAAAAACGTAAGGCAATTCAAGCCGGGGGATGAGGTGTTTGGGGGCAGAACCGGCGCCTTCGCCGAATATGTAACGATGGCTGACGATCGGGCACTGGCAATAAAACCGGCCAATATGAGCTTCGATGAGGCGGCATCTGTGCCGATAGCTGCAATCACCGCATTGCAGGCTCTACGCGACAAGGGTCGGTTGAAGCCGGGGCAGAAGGTTTTGATCAATGGTGCATCGGGTGGTGTAGGTACCTTTGCCATACAGATTGCCAAGTCAATCGGCGCAGAAGTGACCGGTGTATGCAGTGCCCGCAATACCGGGATGGTGCGCTCAATCGGCGCGGATCATGTCATTGATTACAAACAGGAAAATTACACCGAAAACGGGCAACAATACGACCTGATCGTCGATATGATTGGTAATCATTCGCTTTCAGACAACCGGCGTGTTCTGACCCCCGAGGGGATTTTAGTCATGGTTGGTGGTGGAAAAGGTAACTGGGTCGGACCGCTAATTGGGCCTATCAAGGCATCTGTTTACGACCTGTTTATAGGGCAGGAATTAAGCCTTTTGATCGCGAAAATGCGTAAGGCTGACCTGGAAACCCTGGCTGATCTGATGGAGACCGGAGAGATCACCCCGGTCATTGATCGCCGTTACACCCTGGGTGAAGTTCCGGCGGCGATCCGCTATTCGGAAGAAGGTCATGCCCGGGGTAAGATAATCATCAACCTGGAGTAAACAACACAACTGCTCACAATAGCGTCACACCCTGGATTTAATGGTGAGTTTTTAAATTCCAAGGTCTACAATAGGCCCTGGTTAATATGGCTTTTAACCTGGCTCCGGACTCCTGTTACCATTATTTTGGATATTCCTGATAGGTGTTACATCGTGACCAAAGAAGCTGAACTTAAATTATTGGTCAAGGCACTCACTTTCGCGGCGAATAAACATCGGAATCAGCGCCGCAAGAATGTCGATGCGTTCCCCTATATCAATCATCCCATATCCCTGGTCAATATCCTCTGTAACGAAGTTCATATCACGGATATCAATGTAATCTGTAGCGCCCTGCTACACGATACCGTGGAAGATACAGAAACGACGGCAGATGAATTAACATTGGAGTTTGGTCAGGTCATCAGTGATATCGTGATGGAAGTGACTGACGATCGGACCATTACAGTCAAACAAAAACGAAAGCAATTGCAAATTCAGCATGCCTCCCAAATCAGCGACCCGGCCAAGCTACTAAAATTGGCTGACAAAATCAGTAATCTACGTGATCTGGCGAACGATCCGCCAGAAACCTGGAGCCTGGAGAGAAGACGTGAATATTTCGATTGGGCAAAACAGGTGATTGACCAGTTACGGGGTACGCATTCTGAATTGGAGGCACTCTTCGACCAGGCTTACTCCAAGCGCGTGTAAGAAGGTAAAACTTCACAAACACGCCAGTCCAAACTGGCACGTATCTGACGGCAAACCACCGCTCAAAAAAATATGGGGCCATAGTCTCCGCCCTGGAGCATCTGGCCCCGCTTGTATTGGATTACTTTTTCTTAGTAGTTTTCTTCTTGGATGCGGCCTTCTTGGTTGCAGCTTTCTTGGTTGCAGCTTTCTTGGTTGCAGACTTTCTTCTTGGTCACTGCTTTCTTCTTGGTTGCGGCTTTCTTAGCCGGAGCCTTCTTTGTAGCGACTTTCTTGGATGCAGCCTTCTTAGCCGGTGCTTTCTTGGGCGCAGCCTTCTTTGTGTGGGCCTCTATGCTCTTCTTCAGTTTCATTAGTTCGCTTTCGGTTTTCTTTTTCACGGCCTCCAATGATTTCTTCAGAGCAGCAATTTCCTTGGCGTGATTGGCTGTCAGCGATGCTATATCCTTCTGCGCAGCGGCCCCGATTTTCTCCAGTGTTTTTTTAACCTTCGATGATGCTGACTTTTTGTTTCCCTTGCCTGCCATTATAAATTCTCCGTAGTCGATGTTTTAAAATGATTGAGTAGGCGGAATAGAGTAACAGACCAGTTTTCTTGCAGAATATCCGCTTACCTGAAAAACAATAGTACCGATTGGCCACTTTTGCAAATGCAAGAAATCTAAAATGCCCTGATCTAAACCTTTCGCCCTTATGCGATTGGTACTATTATCCCTATTTGTGACTGGCTGTAATTGAGATTGACCCAAATCATTCGGTCGACTGCTAAGCCGTTTTATTCTGGGTTGACGACAAATTTCCTTTGGCGAGGAGCATACGTGATGTTGACCAAAACTCAGATTTGCAATTTCAAAAAGATCCTGAACGACCGTTTCTTCGAAGTGCGTGAGGAAGTACGTCTTGAGCTACTCAAGACGGATGAACAGACCTACATCGACCTTGCCGGCCTGGTTCATGACACAGCGGAGGCGTCAGTGGCCGACTTGCTGGTTGATCTGCAGTTGGCGGATATCGACCGGCATATTAACGAAATCAGGGATATAGATGCAGCGCTGTTGCGAATTGCAGCGGGTAATTATGGTGTATGCATTGACTGCGAGCGTTCCGTCGCTATAGAGCGTCTGCAGGCCTATCCAACTGCCAAGCGTTGTCATCGATGCCAGGTTAATCATGAACATTGCTACGCAGGGAACAGTGGACCATCAATGTAAGGGGGATGCAGTGGTCACTTAACAAACACAAAGCAAGAATTCTGACCCCTGCAGGCTATTGCCAATGAATGCGAAACAAACATCCACAGACAAACCCCTCATACTTACGCAAACTCAAGGTGGGGTAACGACCCTTACGATGAACAGGCCTACGCGTCTCAATGGCTGGACCATGGAGATGATGGACGCACTTAAAGAAGCTTTCAGGCTTGCTGCAGTGGAAGACGAAACCAAAGTGGTGATCCTGACCGGCACAGACCCGTATTACTGTGCCGGGGTCAATTTGGCGGCAACGCTCCGCTTAGGGCACCCGCGTAAACTGCGCTCGATGATTGTTGAACACAACCAGGTACTTTTTGATGCTTTCCTGGATTTCCCAAAACCCATACTGGTGGCCGTCAACGGGCCTGCCATTGGCGCCAGCGTGACTTCGGCGACACTCTGTGATGGCATCATTGCCTCGGAAAATGCAACATTCTCAACACCATTTTCCGCTCTGGGGATTACTCCGGAAGGCTGTTCGAGCGTGCATTTTGCACGCCTCATGGGTCAGGCAAATGCAGACAGAATGCTTGGAGAGGAAGGCTGGAAACCAAGCGGGGAAGAGGCTCTTGAGGCTGGCCTGGTCCAGTGGGTCGCCCCGCATGACACACTCATGGAGGACGCCCGGCAGATTGCCCGGGAATGGATAGATGCGGGTGCGACACGAAGCTTTCGGGGTGGTAGCAAGCGCGATGAACTCAAAGCTGTAAATGCAAGTGAGTCACAGGCACTTGCCGACGCATTCCTGGGTTCGCCATTTATCAAGGCTCAATTCAGGTTTTTGTGGAGCAAAAAGAAAAGGGCACCAGCTGCCATTTTTCTGGTCATGCTGATCTCACGACCCCTCTGGTCCCGGTTGCTGTGAATAATCAAAGTATTTCATGTGGTCCGAAGTCCTGACGGGTTCTAAGACGGAATCACCAGGGCGGGTTCGCGCTAACCAGCAACTAAGTGGCAATAGCGTTGCTTCCATAGTCAATTGCAATTTAAAGATTAAAAACATTGAATTGGTGTTAGTTCAAAACCCTATATTTCGAATATTCCGGAATATTAGTTGACTTATGTTTTTTCAGCATATATTTTATCTGTATGAAACTTGAAACCGCAGCCAAACAACTTGAAGCCCTGGGAAATGCGACCCGTCTATCGATTTTTCGTAATCTCGTAAAGGCCGGCCCGCAAGGGAGTACGGTCGGTGAGCTCAGGGGTGAACTCGACATACCCGGATCAACACTTTCACACCATATTGCCAAGCTGGTTAGCGCCGGACTGCTTAGGCAGGAACGCGACAGCCGCAGCCTGATTTGCACAGCTGAATACGAAAACATGGATACACTGATGGAATTCCTCGTGCAGAACTGCTGTTCCGAGGACTGGATTATCCAGGCGGATTGATTTTCGATGTTTTATAATCTTAATATTTCGACTATTCTGGAATATTAGTTATTATCAATGATAAATTTTTAACCCTTCGTATATTTACCGGATTTGATTAACACGAAAAGCCTGTAAACATACACCACTCTTGTCCAAGGACAATGCAGATATGAGTCACAACGATCTAGATACATTAAAACATCACTTGCGTGAGTTTGCGGATAAGCGCGACTGGAACCAGTTCCATTCTCCCAAGAATCTTTGCATGGCCCTCAGCGTCGAAGTTGCGGAGATAACCGAGCATTTCCAATGGCTCACCGAAGAACAAAGCAGGAGTCTCCCAACGGACAAGCTCGACGAAGTTGCAACCGAGATTGCCGACACACTTCTCTATTTGGTCCGCCTGGCGGACAAACTTGAAATTGATCTACTGAACGCTGCTTTAAATAAGATGGAAACGAATAAACAGAAATATCCCGTGGATCAGTCCAGGGGTAACGCAAAAAAATACACGGAGTTCGCTAAGTGATTGTCGGCGCAGTTGCAGGTACGTCAAGGGGCGGAAATAAAACAGTAAGAACCGATTTTTGACTGCGTGCACACGCAAATACGCAAGCATATGACTTAAATCAATTTTTTCTTGCCATTTTGAGCATAGCATGACTCACCATTACACGTTTTCAGATTTGACTCGAGTGTAGAGTACAGGTCTTGAGTGTTTGGTTTCTTTTGCCGGTATATGGAACTTCAAAATGCGAATAAAAGACATTCTTCAGGAAAAAGGGTCAGAGGTAGTCACTATAGGCGCTGATCAGACCATTCACGAGGCTATTGTCGAACTAAACCATCACGGCTTTGGTTCTTTGATAGTAATGGGTGAAGACGGGCAAATTGCCGGGATTGTCACGGAAAGGGACATCCTGCGATGCTGCGGAGAAACCTGTTCCCACTTGCAGAAAGCCCCGTCGCGGGAGCATGTCCTTTGTCAGGTTCCTGTTCAGGATGTCATGACGAGAGATCTGGTTATTGGTGTTCCCGACGATGATCTCAACTACGTCATGGGAATGATGATCAAGCATCAAATCAGGCATCTGCCGATCCTGGAGAACGGCCAGCCTGGCCGGAATCATTTCGATCAGCGATCTGCTCAACGCACACCTTGAAGAAAATGTCTTCGAAAGCCGCACACTGAAAGAGTACATTCACGGTTGGGGACACACGAACTAATCTGCAAGCAATTGCATTGTCTGCCGGGTTAACTCGTTTTAATTCGACGCGAAATCGTATCGATCCAGCTCAAGGTAATGAACACTGAACAACTGTTGTTCGTCCGACCAACTGGAGCGAATGGCAAAACCCGCATTGCTGGCTATTTGCTGAAAACTTTCCAATGTGTATTTATAGGAGTTTTCGGTATGAATGGTCTCACCCCTGGCAAACCTCAGGATTGTTTCGCCCAGTTTTACCTCCTGATCCACATTACTCACCAGGTGCATTTCAATCCGGTATTTTTCCTCATTATAAAAAGAACGGTGGCTAAACCGGTTGATATCAAAGTTTGCGTCCATCAAAGCATTGATATTGCTTAGTATATTCAGGTTGAAAAGCGCGGTTATACCCTGCTGGTCATTGTACGCCGCCTCCAAAATCCGGGTCGATTTATGCATATCGATACCGATCAAAACACCACCGTCCTGATTCAGCCAATGTCCTAAATTTCTAAGGAAATCACTGGCCTCAGCTGGCTTCATGTTGCCCAGTGTCGAGCCGGGGTAAAAAACCACGCGCTTACCCGCAGGAAGCCCTGCCGGTGCTTCTTCCTGGTTGGTAAAATCAGTACAAATCGCATGGATATTTAACCAGGGGTATTCTGCTGCCAATTGCTCGGCCGATCGTCTAAGAAATTCGGCGGAAATATCCAGGGGTACATAGGCAGACGGTTTGAGGGAATCAAGTAACAACCTGACTTTTTCGCTGCTACCGCTGCCAGGCTCTATCAATACACAGTTTTGCCCACAAAATTTCGCCATGGCTTTCGCTTCGCGCGTGAGTATTTGCCGCTCTGTACGTGTTGGATAATACTCAGGCAGCCCGGTGATTTGTTCAAACAGCTCAGAACCACGTTTATCGTAAAAATACTTCGGGTCTATGCTCTTTTGCTTTTTCTGCAATCCGCTGAGGATTTCTGTGCGCTTGTCTGCAACACGTGGATGCAGATCGCTGAAAGTAACATTCTTCCCCTTTAATTTATCCGAGGCTGTCGCGGGTTCCGGCATGAATACTCCTTTGGTTCGATGTCAGGTGATCCTGGCCAAGCGGATTCCACTGAATTGCCAACGATCTTCTGGATAGAAAAAATTCCGGTAAGTCGGTCTCAAATGATCGGCACTACTAACACAGGAGCCACCACGCAAGACCCACTGGTTTGACATAAATTTACCGTTATATTCGCCTATCGCGCCCTTCTGAACCTTAAAGCCCGGGTAAGCCCGATACGCACTTGCGGTCCACTGCCAACAACTATCGTAGAGTTGCAGCAGGGGTTCCGCTTTATCATTTTGCGCTGCCGCTTGAGGATGTAAAAAGGCATTTGGGCTGACACTGAACGCCTGCTGCCTGGCAGCAAACTCCCACTCAGCCTCGGTAGGCAAACGCGCATTGGCCCAGTTGGCATAGGCATCAGCCTCGTAACCACTCAGGTGGCAAGCTGGTTGATCCGCCTGCCTCTCCTGCAGACCATACAAGGTAAACTCCATCGCTTTACCCTTCACATCCAGCCAGTACAACGGCTGCGTCCATTGCTGGGCCTGCACGATTGCCCAGCCATCAGCCAACCAATAGGCAGGTTTTGAGTAGCCACCATCATCGACAAAGGCCTGGTACTCCCGGTTGGTGACCAGTCGATTTGCCAGCGAAAATGGTTCGATAAACACCTTGTGTTCGGGCATCTCGTTATCAAAAGCAAATTCATTCGGAAGCTCGTTTATACCGAGGCTAAATAAGCCGCCGGAAAAATCACACCATGCACTTTCTGCAAAACCGGATGAAGGCTTTGCTTCGCGCTGCCTGTCGAAAGCCGGGTATAAGGGATTCCTGGAAAACGAATACTTGATATCTGTATACAACAATTCCTGGTGTTGTTTTTCGTGCTCGATACCCAGCCGGCAACGTTGTGCAATGGTTTCCCGGTGCTGGTGTTCATCGCGGGATAACAACTCAGACATCTGCTTATCAACATGTTGCCGGTATGACAGCACTTCTGACAGGGTCGGACGTGAAAGCAAGCCTCTTTCCGGGCGCGGGAAAGGCTGTCCAATGCCGTTGTAGTAGGAGTTGAACAGCATTTCGTAAACGGGATGAAACGGCTCGTAGTCCCTCGCAAACGGCTTCAGTATAAATGTCTCAAAAAACCAGCTGGTATGGGCAAGATGCCATTTGGGCGGGCTCGCAAATGCGGCTGCCTGCAAACCATAGTCTTCCAACTCAAGCGTCTCACAGGCCCTGACCGAGTGCTTCCGGGTGGTCTGGAAATCGCGTACCATCGTTTGCCTGTTCAAATTTCCCATATTTACCTTTAGCATGTTTCACATGAGTAAAACATTAACTCACATACAGCACAATGGCTTGTCCTTGTGACGAGCACCTCGCGGGCTTTAGTTCGGCAGTGGCAAATCATTATTGCATTGATTGGTGCACCGACGTTCGGGCTGGCCCAGGATGCCGTGGAAAACCCACTGGATGAAATAATCGTTACCGCAACACGTCTGCAAACCACCGTGCGTGAAGCCGCCCGGTCGGTTTCCGTGGTCGACCAGCAGCATATACAAAACGGCATGCAACAACTGGCTCTTGACGAATCCCTCGCCGGTATCCCGGGTCTGTACATGCAAAACCGCTACAACATGGCCCAGGACCTGAGAATCTCATTACGCGGTTTTGGTGCCCGCTCAGCATTTGGGATACGCGGGATAAAGATCATTGTCGATGGAATTCCCGAAACCCTGCCGGATGGGCAGGCTGGTGTGGACAGTATCGATCTGGGGTCTGCAAAGAGCATACAGGTGTTACGTGGCCCATCGTCATCCCTTTATGGAAACGCTTCCGGGGGTGTCATCGTGATCGAAAGCGAATCCGGCCGGAAACCGTCGTTTATCGAGGCCAACCTGGCGGCAGGCGGGCTGGGTTACCAGAAGTATCAGTTGAAGACCGGGGGCAAGGCGGACAGGTTTGATTATCTTGTCAATATTGCCACGCAGAAACTCGATGGATACCGTGAACATTCTGCGTCAAAAGGCACATTGTTCAATGGACGGTTTGGCATCCAGCTCAGTGACGATGATTCGCTGACCTTTGCACTGAACAGCACCGATCAACCGCGTGCGCAGGACCCGGGCGGTATCAGCGCCACACAAGTCGCCCTCGACCGTAAATCAGCACGTGCAGCAAACCTGCTATACGACGCTGGCGAAGCCCTCGATCAACAGCGTGTTGGCATTGTGTATAAAAGAGACCGTGCCGCGGGCAGCCTGATGATCAGAAATTACTATGTGTGGCGCGACTTTGCTAACTACCTGCCGTTTGAATCGGGTGGCGCCGTTGACCTGGATCGGTTTTTTTACGGTTTTGGTGCTCAGTACACCTTCGCGGACGTGCTACCTGAGCAGTTGGAGTTAATGCTTGGTTTCGATCTTGACCGTCAGAATGATACCCGCAAACGGTTCGATAACCTGCAAGGGGTTACCGGGCCACTGACATTGAACCAGCGGGAAAAAGTTGACAGTAATGGCGCGTTCGCTCAGAGCAAGTATCAATTCAGCCCGCGCTGGGACATGACTGCCGGCTTACGCTACGACGATATCAGGTTTGATGTCACAGATCGCTATCTTGATGACGGGGATGACTCGGGTGAAGTCAGTTTCGATCAGCTCAGTTATTCACTTGGGCTTAATCGCAACCTGGAAAGTGGTGTGATATTCGCGGCCATAGGTAGCTCATTCGAGACCCCGACGACCACTGAGTTGGCCAACCCGGATGGAAGCGGGGGGTTCAACCAGTCACTGAAACCACAAACAGCGGTCAATTATGAAATCGGGTTCAAGTCCGGTACCGAACAGCTTTACTACGAAATAGCTGTTTTTCATATTGATCTCGACGATGAACTGGTGCCTTACGAGCTTCCCGACTCGCCCGGGAGAACCTTCTACATCAATGCGGGTAAATCGACCCGAAACGGGATAGAAACCGCAGTCTCCTGGAATGGCTTAGGTGGTTTCGGTGTCGATGCGTCAATGACCTGGTCTGACTTCAAGTTTGACCGGTTTATTGATGAGAACGGGCGTGATTTCTCTGGTTCCCGGCTGCCGGGTGTACCCGAATATTTTGCTTTTGTCAGCTTCAATTATAAAAGCGAAGATGGCTTAACAGCGGCATTCGAGACCAGTTATTCCGGCAGTCTTTTTGCCAATAATTCCAACAGTGTCAAAGTACCTGACTATGTGGTTTCCTCATTGCGAGCCACCTATGAAATTCAAACTGCAAAGCTGCTGCTGCGACCCTACGTTGGTATCAATAATTTGTTTAACGAGCACTACAACAGCAATATCCGCATCAATGCGTTCGGTGGACGCTATTACGAACCGGCACCTGAACGCAATGTGTACGCCGGTATCGTGATTCAATACCAGTAAGAGATCCATCAACGCTGATGTCCCGCTTAATTCATAGCTCATGCAGGTTTCTCACCCGGTTCCTTCTTCGCCTTCACAGGGAGGGGCGCCGGGGCGGCGGTATTGCCTGCCAGGACTCGCTAGTCACATCCATGTGGCGCTCGGACTCGGCTTCCTGCCTCGTACGGTCCTGGAAGGCAATACCCCCGCCCCAGCTTCAGCCGAAACCGAGTTCGTCTATCAGAAACCACTGGCCTTGATTTTGCACATAGCAGAGGGTGTGCGGTACCTTACTTCAGGACCTTACGAGACAGGAGTCGAGTAAGAGCGCCACAGGACGTGCTTGAGCGAGTCTTGAAGTAAGGTACCGCATAGCCTCTGCTACCTTGACGAAGCACCAGCAGGTTTCCAAACATGATTCAACATAGGTTTTCCAGCGGAAAATATTAACGAGGGGATGGGAGGTTCTGATGTAGATTTAGAGGTACAGCAGAGGTCCGATTGCATAATTATTCGGTATACGGGTTAAGATAATCGCTAACCAGTGATCGAGGTCTTCGCAGATGTTTTTAAGATTATTAATCGTAATGTCATTTTGTATATGTGGCATGGCCAACGCCCATGCGGATCAGGTATCAGACCAGGTCAGCCAGTGGCGGCAATCTCATGAACAACAGATCGTGGATCAATTCGCGGGTCTGCTCAGCATTCCAAACGTGGCATCAGACAAGCCCAACATCCAACGGAATGTCGATCACATCTCGATGCTGTTGATGGAAGTAGGTATGCAGGTGGAGGTGCTGGAACTGGAAGGAAGCAACCCGGTTGTTTTTGCCCAACGAAGCTCACCCGGTGCCACTAAAACCGTGATGATCTATATTCATTACGATGGCCAGCCGGTGAACGTGGACAACTGGGCATCCGATCCCTGGATTCCGGTAATGCGCACCGACATGGTCGAAAACGGCGGCAAGCGGGTACCAATGAAAGCGCCGTTTGATCCCAACTGGCGTATTTTTGCGCGCTCGGCAGGCGATGACAAGGCACCGGTTATTGCACTGCAATCCGCATTGAAAGCACTGGCAGAGGCGGGTATTGAACCAACCGTTAACCTCAAGGTGTTTTTGGAGGGAGAAGAAGAAGCCGGTTCACCCAACCTGCGCCGAATGATAGAAACACACAAGGATAAACTGTCTGCAGACCTGTGGTTGTTTTGTGATGGCCCGGCGCACCAGAGCCGGCGCTGGCAACTGGTTTATGGTGTTCGCGGCACCTATGGCTTCAACCTGACCGTTTATGGCCCCAACCGCCCGCTTCACAGCGGTCACTATGGTAACTGGGCACCGAACCCGATCATGTTGCTGACGGAATTGATCGGCAGTATGCGTGCCCCCAACGGCGAAATCCTGGTGGATGGTTACAGCGACCAGGTGCGGCCATTATCTCCGGAAGAATTATCCGCAATTGCCGCATCACCCCAGATGGACGAACAGCTTACAACCGACCTCGGTATCGGCACACCTGAAACCGACGACCGTCTCGAGTTAGCCATTGCCCGTCCGGCAATGAACCTGCGTGGCATCAGCGGTGGCGATGTCGGTGCACAGGCGCGCAATGTCATCCAGCCATCGGCTGAAGCCTCTATTGGCTTACGCCTGGTGCCGGCCCAGACACCTGACCACCTGCGCGGCGTTATAGAAAAACATATCGAGGCACAGGGCTTTTTTATCGTTCATGAAGAACCCACCCCGGAGCAACGTCAGCAGCACCAGCGAATTGCACGTCTAGACTGGTCCTCATCCGGCGGCTATCCGGCATACCGGGCGGCATTTGATGAGCCACTGGCAATGCAGATTTCAGAGATACTGTACAAGTTGTCCGATAACACCCTGATCCAGACCCCGACCATGGGTGGTAGTCTTGCCCTTGTATATCGTCGAGGATATTTTAAACAGCACCGATCCTGATCCTGCCGATAGCCAATCATGACAATAACCAGCATGGCGCCAATGAGAACCTGCGTCTGCAAAACTTGTGGGATGCGATTGAGATCTACGCTGCCGTATTAACCGGTCTGTAAACAGAAGCGTTATCAGATGCCCGTGGTTTGGCGTTTGACGGGTAAATTGCCAAAGACTTCTGTTAATATGACTTCAATATTTTTTATCTGCCTTGAGTACCCAGGAAGCTTACAACTATGTTATTGGCGGAAATTGGGATATCAATCGCAGCTTCTCAATACTTGCTGAGATCGGCATGGGAAAACGGTCGAGCCAGATGCTGAATTTTACCTACCGGTTCTAAATCTACTGACAGCGCTACTTGTAGCCCGCCGCCTGAAGCTTAAACAGGTTGGCGTAGTGGCCGTTCAGTTCCATCAGTTCCTCGTGACTGCCACGTTCAATTACCCGCCCATTTTCGATAACAATAATCTGGCTCGCCATACGCACGGTGGAAAATCGGTGAGAAATGAGTATCGCGATGCGGTTTTGGGTCAATTTGCGGAAGTGCTCGAAGATTCTGGCCTCAGCAGCAGCATCCATGGCGGCAGTGGGCTCATCCAGCACCAGGATATCGGCATCGGTGCGCATGAAAGCGCGTGACAGGGCGATCTTCTGCCATTGTCCTCCGGATAGCTCCTGGCCATCCTTGAACCACTTACCAAGCTGTGTCTTGTAACCGGAAGGCAGTTCCTCGATGAAAATATCGGCCATGCCTTTGTCGGCGGCATCTTTCCAACGTGTTTCATCTTCGAACCGGCGCACATCACCTGCCCCGATGTTTTCCCCGACCAGGAACTGGTAACGTGAAAAATCCTGGAAGATAACACCGATGCGCTGACGCAGTGTTTCCTCATCCCACTCTTTCAGATCCAGACCATCGAGCAGAATACGGCCCTTGTCGGGGTAATACAGACGGGTCAGCAATTTAATCAGGGTTGTTTTGCCGGAGCCATTCTCTCCCACCAGTGCCAGTGATTCACCCGGATGGATATGCAGGTCGACATCTTTGAGCGCCGCTTCGCTGGCACCCGGATAGCTAAAGCTGACGGCCTCGAATCGTATGCCATCATTGGGTTGCGGGCCGCTTTTCTTACCAGGGCCCGAGGATGTAACCGGTGTTTCCAGGTATTCGTACAGCGTGGACAGGTAAAGATTGTCCTCGTACATACCACCGATGGCAGAAAGGATGGCTGACACCGCCGACTGCCCCTGGCGGAACAGCATCAGGTACATCGTCATCTGGCCCAGTGTGATGCGGCTGATGACCGTTGCAAAAGCGATCCAGGCATAGGCACCGTACAATGCCGCGGTGCCGATCAGGCCCAACACGAATCCCCAGCCATCACGACGTATGGCAAGTGCCCGGTCAGCTTTGTACAGACGCTGGAAGATTTCCCGGTAGCGTTGCAACAGTAAGGGACCCAGACCAAACAGCTTCACTTCCTTGACGTTGTCCTCACGTGCGATCACGGTTTCGAGGTAAATCTGCATGCGGGTTTCGGGCGAGCGCCAGCGGAACAGGGTAAATGCCTCACCCGAAAAGCGTGTCTCCGCAACGAATGAAGGCAGACCGGCCAGCACCAGTATCAGCACGGCCCATGGCGAGAACTGAACCAGCAGCACGCCGTAGCTGATTAACGAAATTACATTCTGACCGAGGCCAAAGGTGCGATTGACCAGCGACAAGGGCCGGCTGGAAGCTTCACGCCGGGCACGGGTAAGCTTGTCGTAAAATTCAGAATCTTCAAACTGGGCCAGTTCCAGGGTAAGTGCTTTTTCAAGAATCATCACATTCACACGCTGACCCAATTGTGCACGCAGCAAGGCCTGGCTCAGTGAAATACCACGTTGTGCTCCGGTAATGGTTGCAACAATCAATGCCTCGATTGCCACCAGTGTAAATACCCGGGTCAAATTGATAACACCCGTGTCCGTTGCAACCCGGGTGGCCTCGAGTACCGCATCGATAATCAATGCTCCAACGTAAGCCATCGCCGCCGGTAACACACCCGCGATCATTGTCAGTACAGCCAACGCCACGGTGAGACGGCCATTGGTGACCCAGACCAGTTCCAGCGCACGTCTGCTATAGCGGAATACGCCAAAAAAACCACGGGTAGTAGCTTCAATCGGGGGTCCGGTCGGGGTTTGTCGTGCCATGTATGAATCTTACATTATGACCACGTCATGCTCATGATCTTTCCATGGACAATCTTTTTAACGCAACAAAATTCACAACCGGCATCAACTTTTGGTGACTTTAGTTGGCACTTTCAATAAGCTTGTGCCTTTCCATGGCCCCGCCATGCTTAAACAAACGATAGGAAGGCTTTTTTATGATTCGCAGAAACAAAATTTTTGCCGTTTTCACATCAGTCGCTTTGCTTTACGCCATACCTGTTGCAGCACAACCGCAACAACAGGGTCCCTGGTTTTTCAAGATAAACGGCGGCGGCGCTCATCAATCAGAAGCGGACCTGAAAGATAACACCGGCGGTTTTTCCGAGGATCGCTGGTTCGTCAGCGCCGGTGTTGATTATGCTTTCAGCCGGCGTAACTCAATCGGGGTTTCGGTGGGTGGCGGTAAAACCGACTACAATTTTAACGACGAAACCGGGTTTGGCGGTGGCGCGCCCTGGGATAAGATTGATGATACCCGTGTGTCATTGAACGGACGTTTCGGTTTTGGTGAAACCGGCTCGGTATTCATCATCCCCACACTCCGCTTCAATGGTGAAAAAGACGCCAGTTCCAGCGATAGCCGTACCTGGGGTGTATTTGCCGCAGCGACCTGGAAAGTTCGGGAAAACCTGACCATCGGTCCCGGTGTGGGCATATTTTCACGTCTTGAAGATGGTACAAAATTCTTCCCGGTTCTGGCCATCGATTGGGATATCAGCGACCGATGGAATCTCTCTACAGGGCGTGGACTGGCCTCCTCTCAAGGTCCTGGCCTGACGCTCGGTTACAAGCTGAATGATGACTGGTCATTCGGTTTGACCGGACGTTATGAGAATTTGGAGTTCCGTCTTGATGATGAAGGACCGGCGCCCGGCGGTATTGGACGTGACAAGTCCATACCGATGGTGTTCTCCGCCAACCTGACCCCGAATAAGAAACTCAATTTTTCCGTTTTTGCGGGGCTCGAATTCGCGGGCAAACTGAAACTCAAAGACTCGATGGATGTCCTCGTGGAAGAGAGCAAATACGACGCTGCCCTATTGTTTGGCGCCACTTTCGAAGTTCGGTTCTAGCGCGGTAAGCTATGTTCATTTAATCCGCAGCCAAGAACGGGGCCGTGGATATACTCACGATACTTCCAAATTCGTAATCTTCGGTCTCGGTCAACTGGTAGGCATAAATGCTCTGCCCATCAAACGCCCATGCGGGTTGAGCGTGGGACCACGGGGCCTGGCTGAGCTGTTGTATACCACTACCATCGGTGTTCATTAACCATATCTGGCCGGTAAGTGCCGGACCGCTGCGGTTGGAGGCAAAGGCAACTCGTGTGCCATCAGGTGAGAAGACCGGCCAACCATCAAAAGCAGCGTGATTGGAGATATTGGTTTCATTGCTGCCATCGACGCTGGCAATAAAAATCTCTGAGTTTTTTTCAATACTACCCAGCGCCCAATTGAATCCGGCCGCTTTAATGACTTTGCGATACAGCACTGTTTTACCATCGGGTGAGAGACTGCCAAAGGTACACACCGCTTTGCAGTGAGTATGTTGTCTTACATCACTGCCATCGGCGTCCATACTGAAAATTTCGTGCCATCGGTCACTCCAGCCGGCATCCGGATCCGGGCTGGTGCGGTCCGAATTGAACACGATACGTTCGCCATCGGTACTCCAGTGCGGGTGACCGTCATAACCGGGGCTGTCAGTCAGTTGTTTAAGATTGCTGCCGTCAACATTAATGGTGAAAACGTCGTTATTGTTTTCACCGACATAGACATCGAACACAATCTGTTGACCATCGGGTGAAAAGACCGGTGTTTCTGCACCCAGCGGAAAATCACCCAGTTGTCGAAGATTGCTGCCATCCATATCCATGATGAAAATCTGGTTGCTGCCGGTACGATTGGATTGAAAAACAACCTGTTTGCCATCCGGGGAGGCGCTCGGGTACATATCACGGGTATTTATCAGACGTTGTGTCTGAGCCTGACATTCTATTGCTCCCAGAAATATCAGCAATAAAGTGATCGATATTTTGCTTTTCATAATCAACTGTCTTCACTATTGTGATTTTTAGCATAGCTTTCTTCCCTCACCAACACTTCGGTGATTCGGTAATTTGTTGTTTTAATCAGCCAGAACGATAGTGCTTTCACCGTTCAAGGCACAGGATAAATGCATGCACTCCGCTTCCGAGCCATAATGCCAGGCAATGAAGAGTCCTGACCTCATAATCATCGGTGCCGGTGCTGCCGGGCTGATGTGTGCGATAACTGCCGCGAAACGCGGTCGTCGTGTGCTGGTGCTGGAACGCTCCAACAAACCGGGTAAAAAGATTTTGATGTCCGGTGGCGGGCGATGTAACTTCACCAACCTATACGTAACACCCGATCGTTTTATCTCCGCCAATCCACACTTTTGCAAATCGGCCCTGAGCCGTTATACACAATGGGATTTCATTTCATTGGTTGAAAAGCATGGTATTGAGTATTTTGAGAAGGAAACCGTCAATGGTTTAAGCGGGCAACTTTTTTGCCGGCAGTCATCTAAACTCATCATGGCCATGCTGATGGAGGAATGTTGCAGGGCGGGCGCAGAGATCAAGCTTAATTGTGAAATCGAAGCAGTGGATCATTCATCTGCCAGCTGGACAAAAAACGCCACCGCAAGAGCAAGGCAATCGTCAGCCGTTTCGAGCCAATCATCTGAAAGTTCCACACCCGGAACCGGTTTTCATCTCAGAACCAGCCTGGGTAGCTTTTCCAGCGAGGTCCTGATCGTGGCGTGTGGCGGCCTGTCGGTGCCCAGCCTGGGCGGTTCCGGTATGGGATATGAGCTGGCGGAGAGTTTTGGTCTGCGCTTGTTGCCAAGGTCGGCAGGCCTCGTACCTTTTACTTTTACCGATGGAATACATGCGGTTTGCGAACACCTGTCCGGTGTTTCCACTGAAGCTGTATTGTTTAACGATCGGCAGTCCTTTCGCGAGGATTTGCTTTTCACCCATCGTGGCCTGAGCGGCCCGGCGGCACTTCAACTCTCCAGTTACTGGTGTCCCGGCGAACACGTCAATGCCAACCTGTTACCGGATCATAATGCCTTTGAGCTTTTACAAAGCTGGAAGAAGCAACATCCAAAATCCCTCGTACGCACACACCTGGATCATTTGCTGCCACGTAAACTGGTGCTGGAGCTGGAACAGTTATGGTGGCCGGAGTTAGCTGAGACTGCATTGGCCGAATGGCCCAATGTCTGGTTGGAGGCCATGGCCCAAAAACTCGAGAGCTGGGTCGCTTAAACCTGCGGGTACCGAAGGCTACCGCACGGCGGAAGTGACGCTGGGAGGTGTTGATACACGGGACCTGTCATCCAAAACCATGGAGTCAGCAATACCCGGTCTTTTTTTCATAGGTGAAGTGGTGGATGTGGCAGGTCACCTTGGCGGTTTTAACTTCCAATGGGCGTGGTCCTCGGGTTTCGTCGCAGGTCAAGCGGTATAAACGACGGCACACATACTGGCCCTGTCCGTAAAAAAAGCCTTGACATAAAGACAAAGGAATTTTCTAATTCGCGTGACTGGTACCTGCCTCTGTGTGGAGATACTTGGATGGGTGATAAAAACCAACTGGAATTCGAGGGCGACGACCTGGATACGCTGGATGATTTTGACGATGATCTGGATTTTGATGCGTCTTCAGATGAACCTGAGGTTTTGACCAGAAAAGACAAGAGTGTCGAGCAACGACGACTTGCGGCCAGGCGTAAAATAGAAAGAAGAAATGAACTCAGAGCCCTCAACTCGGCGTTGGACGAGTGGGACGATGAACTGGACGAGTGGGATATCCTGGTCGATGAGGACGATTTGTAATCCCACGCGATATTGAAGCTAAAGCGGCAGGTAGATCACCGTGTTCGATATCAGGATCATGATAAATATCAGACCCGTGGTCATCGGGCCGAGATAAATCCTGCCCGTCATATTAAAAAAGTAGCGGTTAAAGTACGGTAACACGAACATCATCGGCACCACCGCGAACAACAGGTTCACATACAACCAGCCATCGGTCCAGTAAACGGTACCGGTCAAGGCAAAGGTCAGGTACTGGACGACCACGATCAGCATCAGGCCGAGTGAGTTGGCAAATCCCCCGACCAGCATGCTCCTGGACTCCGATTCACCCTCAAAACGCATGGCACCGTTGATACGCAGGGAGTTTGACAATAGAAAGATAAAGAAAAAAGGCACATACATGGCCAGCAAAACCAGTAATGGTGGCTGAAAGGTACGAACTCCCATGAACAGGAAGCGATAATCTACATGCAGGAAGTAATAAATCAGGAACAGGACCAGGAAAAAGAACAGGAACAGGCTAAACGCGAGCATAAGCGTGCGGAACAGTTCCGCACGATTTGTAGACGCACCCCATAGCTGCGGCGATACACCGTTTTTCTTTCCGAAAAAGCGATAACTCAGCCAGAACATCAGGTAACCAACACTGCCGTTGAGCACCGCCCATAACATCACGGCATTGTTCATTCGTTGCGGGAAGAACCAGGTCTGCTGACGGGTAGAGGCAGCCACAAATAGTTTTTGTGACAACTCCGCCATCGGTATGTAGGTAAAACAGGCGATCAGGGCACCGACTACAAACATACCCCAGAAAAGAATTTTACCCTTGCCTTTCGGTTTGGGTAAGGCTGGCGGTACCGGATGGACCAGTGGTTTGAAGTAAGGGATTTCCAGCAATAACCGGCCCATCGGAACAACGGCTACCAAGGCCGCAATCAACGCGATTAAACCTAGTAACTCCTTCCAGTACCAAACCTGGTTTTCATTCGAAATTTCTTTTTTGATGTCAAAAACCCGCTCAAAATACGCGAGTTGGTTGGCGGTTGCCTCGGTTATATAAGGTTGGAACGGGTGCAGAATCATTTCGTTGAAAACCACCCTCAGGGTTCTTTTATCCTTATCTCCGTAATAGCGGCCGAGTTCCACTTCATCGATTGCCGGGGCACCAGGCTCAAGTCCGGAGTTCACCGCTCGCAAAGCTTCAGGGGCATGGCGCATGTCACCGTTCTTTAGTTCGTTTCGGTAGGCACCTTCATCATAAAAAGCGTAACTCACGCCTACGTTGGAGCGAACATCCTGCAAGACCTTATCAGTCAGGGTAAGCACATAACCCGAGACGAAGACGGAATTTAGCTTACTGGGCTTGCCGGTTTCGATTGCCTCCTTACCAAAATAATTGGCACCACGGATAGCCGCATTACCACCGGCAGAATGACCCGTTGCGCCGATGCGGCTCTTGTCGATGTAGTTAAGGTTCGAGCTGGAGGCTGCATAGTCAACCACGGCGAACATCCCGTATCCCTCTGTTGTGGCTGCCAGGCGACTCATCGATGCACTTGAAAAGCCCTGTGCATACGGGTCGATCAGGATAACCACGACGCCACGGCGTGAGAGTTCAATGGCAATATTGGAGAGCGCTTCCTTGGAGCGTTGAAACCCCGGAATAACCACCACCATGGGTGCCGGGTTTTCACTTGTTGCGGATCTCGGCTTAAATAAATCCGCAACAACCCACTGGCCGTTCTGAGTCGGAATCTTGATGTCACGCACATCCACGCGACCGCCAGAGGTCTGGATTTGAGAGGCGATAAAACTGGAAACAAACACCACCAGCAAAGCGATTAACAGCAGTCTCTTGCTCGCCTTTTGTGTCTCAGCCACGCCCATCTTCTCGCCTTTTTTGTTGTTTCACCCGAGCATGGAGCGGGGTCTGAAATGACTTATTTATCAAATGTTATATCGACCATCAAATCATTGGCCAATTCTTCAATTTCACTTTCCAACACGTCAATGTCGGCAGTCTCCGGCACCACCAATTTTGCAATGGCCCTGAACAGCTCACCACCACCCATGGATGCACTCTCAACCTTCGTCTCGAGGTTTCGTACGTTGACATTGTGCCTTGTCAGCAAGGTTGTAATATCGTGAACAATACCAGGGCGGTCGTTACCGACCAGCTCCAGTGCGTATTCATGTGTATCTTCGCTTACAGCCACCTCACGACTGACATGGGCTATAACCCGCAGTCCCCTCGACTCAAGTGCGTGTAGTTTTTCCACGCAGGCATCGGTTTTGTCAGAAGGTACAGAAACCAGCAGAATGCCGGCAAATTGGCCAGCCAGTGAGCTCATGCTACTCTGGGTCCAGCTTCCGCCGAACTCAGTAACAACACCGGAAACGGTCTGGATGATACCGGGTTGGTCATCGGCAATAACGGTCAATACGATCGAAGTATTCATCAGTTGTTGTTCAGTCTTGTGTCATTTGAGGTGTTTATGATATCGGAAACTCCTGTGACATGTAGTGCCAACTTGAGAGACGCCGCTCCTGCGGATCAAAGCTCCCGTAGGGCCTGCGCAATCGGTTGCCGTGCTGCCCTTATGGCAGGAAACAGACCACCGATGAGACCAATAAGCATCGCAAAAGTAATACCCTGGACCAGTAGTTTGATATTGACGTCAAACGCAAAGGTAATGGCACTGAAACTGGCCCAGTTGAGGGTTGCAGCCCGGTATCCGTCAAATGCCAGCCAGGCCAGGCCTGCACCGATAAGGCCACCCACAAAGGCCAGTAACAAGGATTCGCTGACCACCGAGATGACTACCGGGCCGGCACGGAAACCCAAGGCCCGCAAGGTAGCGATTTCACGGGTTCGGCTCGATACCGCGGTGTACATTGTATTCAACGCGCCAAAAACCGCGCCCAAGCCCATGATGAACGCGATTAAAGTACCAAGACCTGTGATCAGGTTATACACCGTGGTCGACTGGGAATCGTAATATTCGGATTCGCGCATGGGTTTGACATTCAGCCGCGGATCACTGGTCAGGGAGTCTTTGAATTCATCAAATGCGTCCCTGGAATTCAGCTTTACATACACCGCCTGGTAGGAATTTCCACGCCGGTATGCCGGTTGCAATACCGCCGCATCGACCCAAATCTCCGATTCCGACAAGCCTCCATCTGCTTCAAACACACCGACAACCGGCCATTTCTCCTGACCCACTTCAATACTCGAACCGATTTCAAGACCTGCGAACTGCTGTCGGGCGCCCTTGCCAACAATGACCTCGTTGAGACCCCATTCGAACATGCGGCCTTCGGTCAGTTTAAAACTATCCCGTACGGTCATGGCGGGCGCCTGCACACCACGCAATGGAACATTCGCATCGGTACCCGTGCTACGCATGGGCAGGTTGATGACAACGAACAATTCCGGCGAAGCGATTGCACCGGATGCATCACGGGCAATACCCGGGGCCTCGGCAATGATGCGGGTATCATCCCCTCCCAACCCGCTCATCATCTCCGAGTCAGCACCACTACGCAGTACAATCGCGTTGCTGTCACCGGCTGAGCTTTGCATGGTCATGAGTACACCCTGGGCAATGGACAGCACCCCGACCATCACCGCTACTACGCCAGCGATACCCAGTAAAGCCGCCGCTGATGATCCCTTGCGTTGCGGCAGAGAGCGGATACTGAATTGTGTGACGGAAACGACCTGGGATATCCAGTTAAACACCGCTCACCTCCTTAATGCGTCTGCAATCTGCAGTTTTTGTGCTTGCAGTGCTGGAACAATGCCGGCAATAAAAGCCATAACCACGATCAACACCAAACCCAGGACAATATCAGAGGTCGGCAGGTAAAAGACCGGAAACGATCCGTCGGTTGGATCACCCATGGATACCAGCAACCAGGCCAGGCCCAGACCAAGAGCCCCGCCAACAAATGTGATAGCCAATGACTCCCCAAGCACCAGGCCAAGTACACCCTGATCGGTAAAACCAATCGCTTTGAGAACCGCCAGTTCATTGGTACGTTCACGAACGGTATAGGCCATCGTGTTACCGGCCACCAATAGGATCGTGAAAAACACCGCTGACATGATTGACATGATGATAAAACCAATATTTCCGATCTGGTTGGCAAAACCCTGGATAAATGCACCTTCGGGTTCGGCCTTGGTTTCCTGGGCGGAGTTGGCAAATTCCGCGTCGATGGCCGCTGCGATCTCGGCTGCCCTTTCCGGGTCGGAAATACGTACGGTATACCAGCCTACCAGGCCCTGGCCACCCGCACGGGTTTCATCAAAAAAATCATAGCGGATAAAGAACTGGCTGGTATCGGTGCCTTTTTCTGCCCCATCGTAGACAGCTACCAGGTCGAATTCCCAGGTCCGGCCACCGTCTTTCTTGCCCCAAATGGTGGCATTGATGGGTATTCGATCACCCACCTTCCAACCGAAGCGATCCATCAGGCCACGCCCAACCAACACGCCACTGCGGGTCTCCAGCCAGGCAGCCTTGTGCTCATCACTGATGACGAACTCCGGATACATGTCAAACAATTCTTCGGGCACGATGGGCATCTGTGCAAAGAAATTCCTGGGTTCCTGGTAAATCCCGCCAAACCAGGTGGAGTGGGTGGCGTTGTCCACGCCATCTATTCTTTCAATTTTGGCCTCGTAACTCTGTGGCAGAAGCTGGATTAACGAAACCTTGTGACGCACGATCAGACGGTCGGCGCCGGCGACTTCAACACCCGCGTCAAAAGCCTGGCGGATCGCGGTCAGGTAACCAAACAGGATAAATGCAACCATGATTGACATCACTGTCAGACCCGGTGCGTATTTTCTTGCGTTTCAGACTGCTGAAAATCAGGTAGAAATATTTCATTTCCCCGCCCTTCTGTTGTGTCTAACCCGGCGTGTTGAAGTCATTTTCAGATTCATGATCAATCGACCGGATCGACACTGAGCTGGCCTTTGTTCAGGTGCAGGGTTCTGCTTGCACGGGCTGCCGCGTGAATATCATGGGTCACCATGATAATGGTTTTACCCTGTTCCCTGTTCAGGGCCTGCAATAAATCCAGAATTTCATCCCCCGATTTGCGATCCAGGTCACCGGTTGGCTCATCACATAACAGCAGGGTCGGATCCGTTACGATCGCACGTGCGATACCGGTACGCTGTTGTTCACCACCGGATAATTGACGCGGATAATGACCGGCACGGTGTGACAGACCGACGATATCGAGCGCGATGCTTGCACGTTTCTTTCGTTCGGATTTGGAAAGTTTTGTCAGCAACAAGGGTAATTCAACATTTTTTTGCGCGGAAAGCACCGGCATCAGGTTATAGAACTGAAAAACCAGCCCCACATGCCTTGCGCGCCAGGCTGCCAGTTTGCGATCGGACAATTTGTCGATACGCTTTCCACCGACCTCCACCGTACCTTCGCTGGGCCGGTCCAGACCACCAATCAGGTTCAACAATGTGGATTTGCCGGAACCGGAAGGACCCATCAATGCCAGGAATTCACCGTCTGGAATATCCAGGTCCAATCCACCTAAAACATGAATCTCCTCGGATCCGCGTTTGAATATTTTATCGACGCTGCTGACACTAACCAGGGTCTCGTTGCTGTTTTCTGTCATCCGCTTGTTTCCTTAACACGCTCACCGTCTTTAAGACCGATTGGTGCGTTGATTATTACCTTATCACCACTTGTGATACCTGAGCTAACAAGAATTTCCTGACCACGCTCTCCGGCAGTGGCAATGGCGCGTCGCTCAACCATGTTATCAACGACCAGCAGCACATACTGCTTGCCACCATTTTCACTGACCGCTGATTGGGGAATCACAACACCCGCACGCCCGGATGAGCTTGCGGCTCCCGGCTCCTGAAACGCGACTTTCACACCCATATCCGGCAGGATTCGTGAATCAAGTTCATCAAAACCCACACGAACTTCAACCGTGGCCCGTTGCCTGTCAGCCGTGGGTATGATCGCGATTACATGGCAGGGGATCGACCAGTCCGGATAAGCATCCAGGGTGGCGAGGATTTGCTGGCCGGGTTTGACCCGGTTGATGTAAGCCTCGTTAACATCGATTTCGATTTCCAGCGAGCTCATGTCAACAATGGTGCCGATACCGGTACGGGTGAATCCGCCACCGGCGGAGACCGGCGAAATCATTTCACCCGGCTGGGCGTTCTTTGCCACCACGACACCGGTAAATGGCGCCCGGATAATGGTGTCATCCTTCTGTTGCCGGTAAACATCAAGCTGCATTTCTGCAACCCGCACATCCGCCTGCTTGCGTTCAAGTTGGGCAGCCAGGGAATCAGCGCCGGCGCGGGCACGGTCCATCTCAGCCTCGGATACCAGTTGTTTATCCACCAGGTTCTTTGTACGTTTGAATATCGCGTTGGCTTCATTCAGCAGCGCGGTGGTCTCTTTAAGTGACGTCTCGGCAGACCTGAGTTGTGCTTCTGCAAGGGCATAGCTGGTAGCGACATTGGCATCATCAAGCCGGGCCAGCACCTGGTCCTTTTCGACCTCCATGCCCTCTTCTATCAGTACTTCAACAACCTTACCGGTAAATTTGGATGAAACCGTCGCCTGCCGCCGCGCCGTCACATAACCTGAGGCATTCAACACGGTGCTGGCTGTCTGGCTGGAAATTTCGCGTGCAACAGCGGTGCGTACTTCGATAGCCGCCTCCGGTTTCATAAAAAACCAGTAAGCAATTGCAGCCAGTACCAGTGCGATGAACATCATGACCGGCCAGCGCCTGGCCTGAGAATCAACTTCCGGTTCACGCTCAATTTTTAGTTGATCAAGCTTGTTTGTATTCATATTTTGTACTTAACCGGGAGTCATATTAATCAGAGCGGCTAAGTATAGCGCCAAACAACGGTCAACAAGACAAACGCCAGAACATGTTCATTCCTGTTGCTGCTGGTTGACCCAAATCAGTTTTTCAGTATCAAACCCCAGTAATTGTGCTTTCGAAAGCAGTTGGTCAACTATCGCCTGATCAAGCTCAGGTGTTCTTGACAATATCCAGAGATAACTCGTGTCCGGCCCCACAACCAATGACCACTGGTACGCCTCCTCGTCGAGCGCAATGACGTTATAGGCACCGTAAAACGGTCCAAAAAAAGAAACTTTCAATTTGCCAATTGACGGGTCCCCGACAAAATAGGCTTTGCCTTCAGCTTCTTTCCACTTGTTATCATCGGTTTTAAATCCCCGGTTGATTACCTCGACTCCACCCCCGTCACGCAAACTGTACTCAGCCGTAACATTGGTCAGACCGCGTTCAAACGGGTGATCCAGGCGTGCGATTTCGTACCATTTACCGAGGTATTTATCGAGCGCAAAGTTCTCCACAGGCCGGGCCCCGTCAGGGACCCCCAAACAACCCCCGAGAACCAGGGTCAATGCGATCGGCAAGTAAGCCCATTTCAATACTTTCGTTGCATTTGTCACTTGAGGAGCCTCTGATTTATTCCGAACGAAGTAGATTGTGATTTAAAATGTCCGGATTTACAAAGAGCAGGCGCTCTTGGGCGAGTCGCGAATCGCAACTGATGTTACTTAAATATCTCTCGAATCATAGGCCCAGTGCAAAATCGCCTGTCGTTGCCTCGGCCGGCACAAAAGGTCACCCTTGATGCAGTTTTTCCGGACTTGTGAAATGTGCCGGGTCATGGCCTTCCAGCGACGTATTTGACGTTGATCATCCGCATGACGCCGACCCATATAATAACGGCAATACCATTGAAACCAGCCACGTGGATCATCCTCGTGAATCCAACCTTTTTGTTGCCAATAGGACAACGGTTTTGAAGCCCTGACCTGGAAAAAATTCAGCTTTGGATCATGACGCATCGGACTCAGTTTGGCAGTCTCGAACCATTCGACCGGAAACTCATCACGGCAGTCTGTCATATACTTACCACCGAACACACCCATGGCCAGCATTTTTTGAGGTGTCAGTTGAGGCCTGAATTCGGGATCAAAATTGCACCCGGGTAAGTGCACCAGATCATAACTGTAATCTCGTTGCATTCGATCATTTACCAAAACCTTCTTAATCCTGCCGTCTACAAGATGGGGTTTTTTCTTCTCACTCATATTCGTTTTATACACCCGAATCCAGACGTTTTTTAATCTGCTTGATACCCATATCAATATCGCTGCCAATCAACAGCACACCGGATTTTTTCAGCTCATCAAAACTTGACGCGACAATATTGCCGCCTAAAAAAACAGGAACACTTAATTTTTTCACCAAGCGCGGTAATAAAACTCTAATGACTTCATCTCCTGGCTCAATTGTGCCAGACAGCACGAGTGCATCACTGCCGGTTTTTTTGATGGCATCCGGATACTCTTCCAGGGGCATGTTGGCTCCCAGCAATATAGTCTGAAAACCATGATCGGAGGCCTCAAGCGCGAATAGCAGGAGACCGATCTCGTGCAAATCACCAGGAAGACAAGCCATCAAAAGTTTCGGGCCGGTCTGTTTTTGAGATCGATGATGAAACCGCGCACCGAGCTTGTTCCGCAGGTAAAAACCAAAAAAATGCTCTTCTGCAATACTGCCCTGACCTGAAGTCCAACGCTCTCCTACCTCCTTGAGAAGGGGTGACAACAACTTTTCTGTCACCAACCGCACCGGGTAGTGTGACAGGGCATCTGCATAGGTACGTTCAAGGGTACGCTCGTCGAAACGGATAATACCGGCAATCATGCTGTTGATATATTTTCGCCAGTTATTGTGCCGTTCATCCACGAAACTGCTTTCAGAGTCCCTGCCTGACAACACTTCGGCCTTGACCTGGCCAATACGCATTCCCCTATCCAGTAAACCAACCACCCGGTTGATCAGATCAATGTGCTCCTGGGTATACAACCTGTGGCCGCTGGCTTTTCTTACCGGCTCGATCAGGCCATATCGATTTTCCCATGCCCTTAATGTTATCGAGTTAACACCCGTTAACTCGGAAACTGTGCGTATCGGGTACAAACCCGGCATGTGTTCATTTTCTTTGGTTTCTGCTGTGCTCATGGTGATCTCAAATTCTCAGTCTTAATCATTTTTTTAAACTATAACATATTTCTTATACGAATTAGGATAATTTTTTCTCATGCTTTTAAACACATTATATTATACAAAATGTTTTTTTTAGGTCTTTTCCTTAATTAAATCAGCACATATAGTGACAATAAAGCGTTACAAAGATTAGGTTCATTAAGAATTACTCAAGATTATTTTTCAAATCATGCTTTACTTTATCTATACAAATGTTATACATTACTCCCACATTATGGTTGAAGACCTTTACAGGAATCTTCATTTGTACAGACAGATGTGGTGAGTAATCGACATCAGTCACTTTAAAAGCGGAATCAGCCGCAACGCCACCAAGCAGTGGCAAAGTTGAAAACTAAGGAGTTAATCATGTTACGTAAAAGCATTTTTCTGACCGGAGCCGCTGCCCTGTTGAGTAGCCAATTGGTATCTGCGGATGCACGGGTCACGGTTGCCCACTTTGCACCATTTGCAGACACCCTTGAAGGTACCTCTGTGAGTGTGCTCCTGAATGACGCTGTTGCACTTGAAAACGTAGTATTTAAACAATTCACTGATTACATCGATCTTCCCGCTGGCGAATATAAGGTAGATATTGTTCCCACCGGCACAAGCACCGTAGCCATGACTGCAACCTACAACCTGGTAGACGGCCAGGATTACACTGTATACGCGTCGGGCAACGGCTCACTCCAACCACTGGAATTGGTTGCCCTGGCTGATGACAACACAGCACCTGCAGCGGGTAACGTGAAAGTACGAATCGTTCACGCGGCGCCATTTGCAGCAACCTCCGAAGCTACTGAAGTATCCATCCGTACTGCCGGTGGTGACCTGGTAGCAGGTCTGCAAGGTGTACCTTATGGCGCTGCTACCGGCTATCTCGAACTGCCTGCAGACACCTATGACCTTAAGGTGGCTTCTAATAATGGTCAGGTGAACTTCATTGACCCGTTGCCGGTTGCATCTGCCAGACGGTACCATTGTGACCCTGTTCGCGGTGGGCGACATCATCACACAGGACCTGGGTATTGTTGCGGCACCGATCGCCGAACTGCCGCTGCGTGATCCGGTTGACAACAGCGTCAACGGTGCCTTTGGACTCGAAGGAACAATTAACGAAGGTTTCTTTCTCGTGCCGATCCCAGCACAAAATCGCCTGATTGGTAGCTGGTACACCTTTGATGGCGACGGCTTACCTGCCTGGTATACCTTTGACAGCTGTTTATCAGACGATATGGGTTGTTCCACACCGGGTGGTTTTGACGGCACGAGTGCGCTAACCACCTTGTATCAAAGCACCGGTGGTAGTATGCCGGCGACTGTTCCCGTGGGCACGGTTGAGTTCAATGTTGTTGATTGCGACCTGATTGAGACCACTGTGACTGTAGGTCAAGACGTGACCATGATAGATGGTATAAGAATCACACCGTCAACATCAGCATCCTGCGCACCCTGAACCTGAAGTAAAGTTAAGACGCAGACGGAGAGCTTCGGCTCTCCGTTTTGCGTTTACCCGGCCAGGAATTTCACAATACCTTGTGCCGCCTTGCGGGCATCGGCCACAGCAGTTACCACAAGGTCGGCACCCCGCACCATATCACCCGCGGCAAACACTTTCGGGTTACTCGTCTGAAATGAGTATTCATCAGATTCATTTGCCTCCACCAGCCCCCACTGATTGGTACGGATGTCAAAACTCTCAAACCAGTTTTCAGGTGATGCCTGGAAACCATAGGCAACGATAACCGCATCAGCCTCGATATTAACTTCACTGCCCCCAATGGCTTCCGGTCGCTGGCGACCTGATTCATCCGGCAGACCCAGCCTTGTTTCAACCACTTTCACTGCAGTTGCTCTGTCCTGGTCCTGAATTATTTCAAGTGCCTGCACGTTAAAGCGAAACTGCACGCCTTCTTCTATAGCGTTATCCACCTCGCGCTGTGAACCGGGCATGTTTTCCCGGTCCCGCCGGTACAGGCAATGCACTTCACTTGCGCCCTGGCGTATGGCCGTGCGCACACAGTCCATCGCTGTGTCGCCACCACCGAGCACCACCACGCGTTGATCCTTCAGGTCGGTAAACCGGTGATCACCGGCTGGCATATCGAGCAGTGACTTGGTGTTGCCAATGAGGTAATCCAGGGCGCGGTAAACACCAACAGCATTCTCACCCGGCATACCGCCCTTCATCGCTTTATAGGTGCCAAGACCAAGGAATACGGCATCGTGGTTTTCCAAAATATCGTTAAAAGAAATTTCCTTACCGATATTGGCTCCCAATACAAACTGGATACCCATACCTTCAAGTATCCGGCGACGGGTCTTGATCACCTTGTGTTCCAGCTTGAACTCCGGGATACCAAATGACAATAATCCACCAATCTCGGGATGCTTGTCATAGACAATGGCCTTGACGCCATTACGCGCCAACACATCGGCGCAGGATAGCCCTGCCGGACCAGCGCCAATAATTGCCACCTTGTGATCGGTTTGCACCACACCCGAAAGATCCGGGCGCCAGCCCTGCGCAAAAGCCGTATCGGTAATATGACGTTCAATGGCGCCTATCGTCACCGCACCATAATCGGTGTTCAGTGTGCAGGCACCTTCGCAAAGACGATCCTGTGGACAGATTCGACCGCAGATTTCCGGCAGGCTGTTGGTCTGGTGCGCCAATTCAGCGGCCTCGATGATACGACCTTCACCGGCCAGTTTGAGCCAATCCGGAATATAATTGTGAACCGGGCACTTCCATTGGCAATAAGGATTGCCACATGCAATGCATCGCTCGGCCTGGGCTTCACCTTCCTGCTGTTGGAAGGGGTCATAGATTTCCAGGAATTCATGGCGTCGCGCTTCCATGGAGTGTTTGTGCGGCTCCGCACGGTCAAGATCGATGAATTCGAACCTGGTGCGAATATTGAGCTTGCTCATCCTACCACCCTCAAAGGCACGGCGCTGACCGGTGAACTGACATTTTCCTGCTTCGGATCGACAACCCGAAATTTAAGCATAAAGTGTTCAAAATTATCCAGGATACGTTGCCCCCATTCGCTACCGGTGTAGTGCACATGCGCCTCGATCAGTGATTTCACCAGGGCTTTATCCGTGCTGCCCTCATCCGTATTCAACCTCGATACCGTGACCTGTGCCGGATTACAACGACGTTCAAAACTTTTATCGATATCAAGTACAAATGCCCGGCCACCGGTCATACCGGCAGCAAAGTTGGCACCGGTGCGACCGAGCACAACGACAACGCCACCGGTCATATACTCGCAACCGTGATATCCCACACCTTCGACCACGACCGTAGCACCGGAATTACGTACTGCGAATCGTTCGCCGGCCTGCCCCGCTGCATACAATTCACCGCCGGTGGCGCCATAGAGACAGGTGTTGCCGATAATGGCGCTTCGCTTGGCAACGATATTTGAGTCCCGGGTGGGTGAAACGGCTATTCGCCCGCCGCTCATACCCTTGCCAACATAGTCATTGGCGTCACCGTACAAACGCAGATGCATACCCTTTGTAGCCCACACACCAAAACTTTGTCCGGCGGAGCCGGTAAAGGTGAGATTGTATTGCGCACCATTCAAACCATCACGACCATAACGCCGGGCTATCTCTCCAGCCAGTGCGGCGCCAACCGAACGATCATAATTGTGGATATTCAGCGACAGATCTGCACTTTCCCGCTTCTCAAGTGCAGCCGCAAGACTAGCGACAATACGCGCATTGAGCTCCCCACGGTCATGCGGATGGTTACGGATACCCTGGTAACCGCCACCCTTCAATCCGGCGGCAGCTGCGCTGGTGAGAATTGGATCGAGATCAATACAAGCTTGTTTGTCGGTCAATGGTTCGATCTTGTCAAGCAGGTCACTTCGTCCAATGATATCTTCGAGTTTTTCAAAACCGAGGTATGCCAGGTGCTCACGCACTTCCTCCGCAATAAAACGAAAGTAGTTCATGACCAGTTCGGGTAGGCCGTGGAAATGTTCGCGGCGTAACTGTTCATCCTGTGTGGCAATACCGGTTGCACAATTGTTCAGGTGGCAGATGCGTAGGTATTTACAACCCAGCGCCACCATTGGACCGGTACCAAAACCAAAACTGTCAGCACCGAGAATGGCTCCCTTGATCACATCAAGACCGGTCTTGAGACCGCCATCCACCTGCAGGCGAACGCGCTCACGCAAACCATTGTCCACCAGCGCGTGATGCGCTTCAGGTAAACCGGTCTCCCAGGGTGAACCGGCATATTTCACCGAGGTCAACGGACTCGCACCCGTGCCACCATCATGGCCGGCAATGGTAATGCAGTCTGCGTACGCCTTGGCCACACCGGCAGCAATGGTGCCCACGCCGCGCTCTGCCACCAGTTTCACCGACACCATGGCATCAGGGTTGACCTGTTTAAGATCGAAAATCAGCTGTGCAAGGTCTTCTATCGAGTAAATATCATGATGTGGTGGTGGCGAAATCAGGGTCACACCCGGCACCGCGTGACGCAAGGCGGCGATATGAGCAGAAACCTTGTGACCGGGAAGTTGACCGCCCTCACCCGGCTTGGCTCCCTGTGCGACCTTGATCTGCAGAATATCGGCATTGACCAGGTAGTGTGCGGTCACACCGAAACGCCCCGAGGCAACCTGCTTGATACGTGAATTACGATTGGTGTTGAAACGCGCCGGGTCTTCACCACCTTCACCGGAGTTTGAGTGACCACCCAGCGTATTCATTGCCACGGCCAGTGCTTCGTGAGCCTCGGGTGACAGGGCGCCTATGGACATGGCGGCAGTATCGAAACGCGGAAACAGCGACTTGGCCGGTTCAACATTCTCAATGGGTGCAGGTTCCTCAGCCGCACGCAGTTTTAACAGGTCACGTAATGCCGCCGGTTGACGCTGATTGACCAGGCGTGCAAATACCGCGTAGTCCTTGTGATTACCGCTTTGCACCGCTTTTTGCAACGAGGTGACAACATCCGGGTTGTAAGCATGGAATTCACCATTCCAGGTAAATTTAAGCAAGCCACCCTGGGTAATGGGCTGACCAAAATTCCATGCTGCACGGGCCAGTATTTTCTGATCGGCTTCGATCTCGCGGAATCCGGCACCACCGATGTTGCCCGCAGCACCCGGACAACACAGGTCCGTGATTTCCTTACCCAGGCCGATGACCTCGAATAATTGCGCGCCGCGGTAACTGGTGACACAGGAAATACCCATTTTGGACAGGATCTTGAGCAGACCCTTACGGGCACCACGCCGATAGTTCTTGCGATGTTGCAGAAGATCACCCTTAAGTGCACCGCGGGCATGCAGATCGTTGATGACCTGAAATGCCAGGTAGGGATAAACAGCAGTTGCACCAAGCCCGAATAACACGGCGAAATGATGCGAGTCACGCGCACTGGCGGTCTCGACAATAATATTGCAATCACAACGCAGACCATCCTTGATCAGGCGCTGATGCACGGCACCCGTTGCCAGTGCCGCGTGAATGGGCAATTTGTCCTGGTGAATATCACGATCAGTGAGAACGACAACGACCACACCCCCGGCCACAGATTCTGAAACCTCGTCAGAAAGTCGTCTCAAAGCTGACTGCAATCCTTCGTGTGGATCATAATTAAGACTGAATGTCTGCTTACGATACCAACGCTGATCCAGCTCAAGCAGTTTGCGATACTTGACCACATTCAGGACCGGCCACGGCAGTACAACGCGGTGTGCCTGCGTGCTGGGTCTCCTGGAAAATGTTATGTTCCCTGCCGATCAGGGTCTCGAGCGACATGGCTGACCGTTCCCGTCAATGAATCAATCGGGGGGTTGGTCACCTGGGCAAACTGTTGACGAAAATAATCATAGACAGGCCGCGATTGTCGCGACAACACGGCAATCGGCGTGTCATCACCCATTGAACCGGTCGCTTCTTCTGAATTTTCCGCCATCACCCGCAGTACATGTTCACGTTCTTCGTTACTGATACCGAAAAGCTTCTGATATACCGGCAGGTCCTGGCTCTCCTCTTTCATGTAGACCTGGGCAGCGGTTTCCTCCAGCTCATCATTGCTTGATATGCGGATGATGTTTTCGGTAAGCCAGTCACCATAAGGGTGGCGTGACTTGAGAGCATCATCAATCTCACGTGAGCGCCAGATGTTGCCCAAGCTCGGTGTCGACGACAAACATTTCACCCGGCCCGACACGGCCTTTCTCAACCACGTCGGCTTCCTCGTAGTCCCACACACCGACTTCGGACGCCAACGTAATCCAGTCATTTTTTGTGATCACGTAACGTGCCGGTCGCAGACCATTCCGGTCAAGATTGCAGGTGGCCACGCGGCCATTGGTCATGACGATACCCGCAGGGCCATCCCAGGGTTCGACATGCATTGAATTGAACTCGTAAAAAGACCGGAGTTTCGAGGACATATCCGGTTCAGCCTGCCAGGCAGGCGGAATCAGGATACGCATGGCACGGAACACATCCATACCACCGGCCAAGAAACAACTCCAGCATATTATCCAGCGAGGATGAATCCGAGCCTTCCTGGTTGACCAGTGGACGAATCTTTTGCAAATCGGGTAGCAAGGGCGTCTGGAACTTTGGCGTACGCGCCTCCGACCAGCTGCGGTTGCCCTCGATTGTATTGATCTCGCCATTATGTGCCAGAAAACGGAAAGGCTGAGCGTATCTCCAGTTTGGCAGGGTATTGGTTGAGAAGCGTTGATGAAACAGACAGATAGCGCTTTTTAAGCGCGGGTCTTTCAGATCGGGATAAAACTCCGGCAGGTTCTCGGGCATCACCAGGCCCTTGTAAACTGCGGTCAGGTTGGACAAGGCCGCCACGTAAAATCTTTCATCCGGCTGTTCCAGGTTCATGTTCTCGGCGGCAGCCATACGCCGGGCGACAAAAAGCCGGCGTTCAACATCGTGCGGGCCCCAGCCCGGAGGTGCGTTAACAAACACCTGCTCAATACACGGCATTGAATCCAGGGCCGTTTGACCGCAAACCGATGGATTGATCGGTACGCTGCGCCAACCGGCAATACTCAAGGTTTCATTTTTGATATGTTTTTTAAGAATTTTACGGGAACGTGCCGCAATTTCAGGGTCCGTGTTCAGAAACACCATGCCAACGCCGAAAACCCGGCCCAGCATCATGCCCTCGTCTTTTGCCACCTTCTTGAAAAATGACTGCGGAAACTTCATCAGCACGCCACAACCATCACCGCTCTTGCCATCGACAGCTATAGCCCCGCGATGTGTCATACGGGTCAATGCCTTGCAGGCGGTGTCGACCAATTCATGGCTGGCCTTTCCATGTTGATGGGCTATGAGTCCAAAACCACAGCTATCCTTGGCCCGCTCAGGCCGGTACAGGCCTTTGATGTGATCACGTTGTTGCATATTTTGATGTTCTACTGTTCAGTGTTTAGTTCAATCGCCGCACTTTTTGAACTCTGCAGTCTTTTGCAGCGGAATCCTCTATCCTACACGGTGACGGATTTTTGAAAAGCCCCGATTGCAGGCATAAGCAGGATTTTTGTGCGGAAAAGTTCGCCATTCAGCTATTCCTTAGCTAAACAGCCGGCCCGAACGGAACGCCGGGAATTTGCAAAGTGGCGCTTTCAACACTCGTTTTGGCGCAGACGGATATACCTGGCCGGTACATTGGCCTATAAACAATCGATAGACGTCAACAACCGTCAGGAGAAATTCTAAAATGAACCCATTGATAAAAACCGCCTTTACCACCTTGATTGCATGGTGTATTGCGATACCGGCGCTTGGCGAAGAGCAACCCGCTAAAAAACAGGCACCATCCAAACCAGTATGTGAAACGATGGAAAGTTTTAATGATTTTGATTTCTGGCTCGGTGAATGGAATGTCTATTCAAATGATGACACGCGACAGCTCCAGGGTACCAACTCTATCACCAAGCACCACAAAAACTGCCTGATCATGGAAAACTGGACCAATTTGCAGGGTGGCACCGGCAGTAGCATGAACTATTACGATGCGGTTGAAGATCAATGGCGTCAGTTATGGGTGGCCGGTGGCTATTCGATTGACTATACCGGTGGTTTAAACGAGTCCGGTTCAATGGTTTTGAGCGGCAAGATCAACTATTACAAAACCGGTAAAAGCCACGCTTTCCGGGGTACCTGGACACCCAAAGCCGATGGCAGCGTGCGCCAGTTTTTTGAGCAACAGGACCCTGAAAGCCAGGAGTGGGCGGTTTGGTTTGATGGTTTATATGTCAAAAAGGGTAACGAATAACAGCAATGGTTTCCTTTCTATCTGCAAGGTTGGGGGCGCTGTGAACATAGCCCCAGCTTCAACCTGACCGTAGTTCATCCACCTGAAACCATCGACTTATGATTACGCACAAAGCCGAGGGGGTGTGGTGTCTTGTTTCAGGACCGTGAGCGACAGGAAGTCGCGCCCGAGTCCCCATGGATGGGTTCACGACGTGTCCTGAAACAAGACACCACACCACCTTGGCTCCCTGACCGATCACGAGAGGCTGCGGTGAAAACCCCCCACTATTGCGGGAGGCTTTCTTACACGGGGCGCGATCAACTCGCACGCCCTGTTAAACCTCAGTCTACAAGTTTCACGGTTACATGGGCGACCGGGTTTCTCCAGTCGTAGTCGGAGGCTTCAAGATCACCCTCACCACTGATTCCGCGGCTGATATGAACATAACCTTCCGCCAGGCCTTCCGAGAAAGGTGCGCCGCCACACTGCGGGCCCGGTATATTCATACACAACTCATCATTCATCTCACTTCCGGCGTCATAAGCCAGTGCTGTTTTGGCAGAGTTGTACTCGTGTTAAAGGCATGGAATCAATGGCCACAAAAGTGTCATTGGTTGGCAGTAGCATTCCTGCCAGGCTAAACCGGTTGAATTTACGGCTTCCGGTAATATATATCGTCACTGATTCGCCAGGATCGATTAACGGGTCACCGTTTGGGGTAATCCCGCTGGTGTTTGTATCCATTACATATTTCGGTAAGCCATCCAATTTCATTTGTAAGCCATCCGTCGCACCACCCTCGGCCAGGTCAGCAAGCTCATTTGAAGGCTCGGCACCCAACTCAAAGAAGCTCACCCTACCGGTATGACTGGCTACCAGCACAGGTGTAAAAATCTGACCGGCTGTGATGTTGGTGATAGTTACCGCAAAGGTATAGGGCTTGGATTTGCCTTTACCATAATGGTAGTCGCCGGCAAAAGCCGCGGTCGACAACATCAGGCTGGTTGTAATTAACAATCTCGAGATATTCATATTTACGCTCCTCAGTAGTGTTCAATAGAAAAGGCAGTTGGCGATGTCCGCTCTGCCAGCGTGATACATTCTGCGCGGGGAAATTCACATGACTATCACGTCAGCATTTTCCTTAATCGTGCAAAAACACGCCCAAGCCACTGTTTTTATTGGCCTGCCGCTACGATACGAATTCTCGCTGTGATACTTTCGTTAGAAATCAGGTCTATCTTTTCGGAGCATGATGGAAGATAAGGAAACCGCAGTGGAAAAACGCCACATCCTGATAGTTGAAGACGAACGTGACATCGCCAGTCTTTTGCAGTTGCATCTGAATGACGCCAATTTTGACGTGAGCCTCGCCGCCGATGGTCATGCAGGTATGCGTCTTGCTTTTAGCCGCCAATGGGATCTGGTCATACTTGATATCCGCTTGCCAGGGCCGGACGGGCTAACCATCTGCCGCGCTCTGCGCCGTGAAATGGCTTATGTTCCAATCCTGATGCTGACCTCCAAATCTTCTGAGCTCGACCGTGTACTTGGGCTGGAACTGGGTGCCGACGACTATGTCACCAAACCTTTTTCCGTTTCGGAACTGGTTGCCCGGGTGAAGGCCATATTCCGTCGTATCGAGTCGGTTGAAAAACGTTTTCCGGGTGGTGCAGAAAACTTATGCATCAATGACCTGGTCATCGATACCAGCGGCAGGGAAGTCAGAAAAGGCGATAGTGACCTGGCCCTTACAGCACGCGAATTTGACCTGTTGTTACATTTTGCCCGTCATCCGGGTCAGGTCTTTTCCCGTGCACAGTTACTTGACAGTGTCTGGGGGTATGGTCACGAAGGTTATGAGCACACGGTTAACTCACACATTAACCGCTTGCGGGCGAAAATAGAAAGCGACCCGGCGCACCCGCAGCTGATCGTTACCAGTTGGGGGGTTGGCTACAAATTTGATGGCACCCCAGCACCTTCCCCCCAAGCTGCTTCCGTGTCTGTAGCAGGACGTTCCAATGTAACCCCAATGCGACGACACCTGTAAACGGTTGAAAAATAAACCTATGAAATCATTATTTGCCAAGCTTTCATTTGCCCTGTTTTTGGTTGTTACCCTATTGGGTAGTGGCTTTTTCCTGATCGAGCGCTACAGCACACAAAATTATTACGAAGAAATTACGCAACGTCTGAACGCCTCCATTGCCATGTACGTGACAGGTGAGCGCCAGTTGATGGAGGATTTTGTTGTCAATCGTGAGGCCCTTTCACTATTGGCACAGCAGGCGATGATCATAAACCCCACGGTTGAAGTATTCCTGCTCGATACCGAGGGCAACATACTGGCACATGCTTTTCCACCTGAAAGCATCGTTCAGAACAAGGTAGACCTGTCACCGGTAAAGGCCCTGATCGGTGGTGACGTAGAAATGCCCTTGCGCGGCACCGACCCGCGAAACCTGGATCGTGAGAAGATTTTTTCGGCGTTCCCGGTCATGCATGATGACGTGTTACAGGGCTATTTATACGCGGTGCTGGGCGGAGCCAAATACGATGAACTGGCCAATGCAATTCGAGATAGTTATGTCCAACGCTTAAGTGCGGGGGCGTTGCTGGCGATCGTCCTCGGCGCATTTCTGATCGGTTTGCTGGTGTTCTGGTTGTTCACCCGCAGGCTCAGTCTACTCACCACCAGTGTCAGAGCATTCACCGACTCGGGTTTCGGAGAAAATACGCAGGGCCTGGAACCTGGCAAAATCCTGCCCGGTATGGATTACCGCACGTCACAGTCTGACAACAATGCAGATGAAATCGGGCAACTGGAATTTGCTTTTAGCGCCATGGCGAATAAATTATATGAGCAGTTTGAAAATCTTAAAAAAACCGATCAGCTGCGTCGCGAACTGGTAAGCAATGTTTCCCATGATCTGCGCACGCCACTGGCCTCCATGCATGGCTATGTTGAAACCCTGCTGATCAAGAACGATAAGCTGGGACCGGAAAAACGCCGTGAGTACCTGGAGATTGCCCGTAAACACACCCAGCGCCTTGGAGACTTGATAGGGGATCTTTTTGAATTATCGAAACTGGATTCAGCCAGCATCCACCCCTCTTTGGAGACCTTCTCGCTGGCGGAATTGCTTCACGATACCGTACATGAGTTCGGTCTGGAGGCAGAAAGACGTGATGTGAGCCTGACTATCGAGTCGACCGATGATCCAAGCATCGTATATGCGGATATCGGACTGATGCAGCGGGTGCTCGAAAACCTGATCCGCAACGCCCTCAAATTCACACCGGCTGGCGGCGAAATCAACATCCGCCTTGACAAAAAACCGGGTGCGGTAGCAGTCGCAATTGAAGATACCGGTTGCGGTATCGCCGAGGAAGATCTGGAGCATGTGTTTGAACGGTTTTACCGTGCGGAAAATAGCAACCAGGAAAGTACCAACAATGCCGGTTTGGGGCTGGCCATCGTACGTAAGATTCTCGATCTACACGGCAGTCGCATCACCGTTAGCAGCCAGCTTGATCGGGGAACATGTTTTGAGTTCGATTTGCCGACACAGGCCGCGGCGTAATTTGAAAATCCTGGTTGAAGCCCGGTCAGTGATTCATAACAGGTAGGTATTACCTTCAGACCGCAACCAGGCCCGGTTCTGACGCCAGTGAGGATTCAATCGTTCCAACAAGGCATAAAACGCCTTGCCGTGATTCATCTCCACGAGGTGGCACAGCTCATGTGCAATAACAGAATCAATAATCAACAGGGGCGCCTTGATCAAATGGGTGTTCAGCTTGATCACACCCCCGGATGAACAGTTGCCCCAGGTGCGTTTCATTCTTCGAAGTTTTAGCGGAACCGGCCTGTCTCCGACCCAGTCTGCCCTGCCCGCGATAGTCTGCAAACGTGTTTTGAAAACATTCAGTGCCTGCTTGTGGTACCAGGACTGCAATGCAACCCGGATTCTCCCCGGATCATACTGGTAGATTTCGATGCGGATTTCATTTCCGCTAAACTTGACGCCGGTCTTCCGACCCGAACCGGGAAGAATGGCCAAGGGGTAACACTCACCAAGGTAGAAATGCAGCTCACCGTTAACATAAAGCAACGGTTCCAGTTGCCTTCGGCGGGCCCTGATAAGAAAACGCTCTACCCGGGCTGTGTTTTGAGACAGGGTTGCATTGATATGTGCTTTTGACCAGTGACGGGGTGCTACAACTACCAGGCCACCATTTTCATCGAGCTCCATATGCAGACGTTTTGTTACCCGTGAACGACGGGTGATGGTGTATTCCAATAATCCGCTTGGGGTTTCGAAGCTTAATCGTCGCATTGAGAATCTATTCTATTCGTTTAAATGATTATTATTCATCGGTTTGTCGTATCGGTGGTCGTTTCATTGTTCTTATTTGTAATTCATGAGGAATTGGCCTATGGATCACCAGGAGACGATTGCTCTTAAGTTTCAGATGGGTATTAACCGGTCGGAAAGTATTATACAAAATGTAGCAGATACTGGATTTTTGATTATGCTTGGAGTATGCTTAAACGGTCAAACAGGTTCTGGGTTGGGGGCATTTCAAAACCTGTTTCAAATACTGCCAGCCGGCAGGGGTCAGAATTCCGGTTGCTGTGGAAAAAGATTACGCCACCCGCTGTACACCGGGCGGTTAAAATACAGCTTCGAAAACCATAGAAATTTGCTAAAGACAAAATAAAGGTTTCGCTGGATAAAAACCGCTAGCATTAAAGTACAGGGAAAATAAAGCAGATGTTTCAAATTGAAACTTCTGCTTTTTTTTGCACGACAGCACCAACCTCCTACCTTACAATCTCATCTGAATCAAAACTGTACAGCTCAGGTAGAAAAGCAGATATGTATTTTCCAGAATTGCGTTTTCGAATTTTCTGCACCCTATTTATGTTCTTGTTCTCAGTACCTTTGACGGCACAGGAGCTTGATTCAACCAACCGGACTCAGAACAGGAATCAATGGGGGCAGGCTGAACAACGCGCGTACCGGCTAACTCAAAACACCACCGGGCCTTACCACTTAGTTGCCGCCTGCCGTGAGTATTGCCGCGAACTTGTGGAAACCCGGGAGTCGCGTAATGAATGATAAAACAGAGTTTTCCCTGGGGATGTCGGTCAACCCGGCCAACCCCTTCAAACCTTTGCCTGATCGGGTCGCATTTGATCTGTGCCAAGCCTACCCTTTACCCGATGGAAATCTGTTATTACACAATACCCGCAATGGTAAACGTGCAATGGTCAAACCCGAAGTCTATGCCTCTCTCTTGCATTGCAGGCAGTTCAAGACCCTCGGCCAGCACACCGAGTCCATCATTGCAAGCAATCCAGGCATGCAGGGCCAGCAGGCTGATATCCGCAAAGTTCTACAAAGCATGCTTGATAGCGGCATCATGCTGTCTGCAAAGAATGTCTGCGACAGGCTCAAAATTAAAGTTGAAAACAAGACCAAAGAAAAAGAAACCGACACGCCGGTTGTAGCCATCCTGACCTGGGAGCGCCCGCAAGCGCTGGAGCGACTACTCGAGTCCATTGTCGCCAATTGCGATACCGGTGCGTTTCATCGTCTGTACGTCATAGACGACTCCCGTAAAGCTGAAAACATAAACCAGAATAAGGCACTGACAGACCAGTTTTCTTCCAAAATTGATGCTCAACTGCAGTATTTCGGCCAGGCAGAACAGCAAGCTCTGCTCAATGGGCTGGTTGAACAGTTACCAGAACACGAAAATGCCATACATTTTCTGGCAGACCAGTCTCGCTGGAAGGACTATTGGACCTGCGGTTTGACCCGCAACCTGGCCCTGTTGTTGTCATGTGGTCACCGCCTGGTGATGATAGATGACGATACCATTTGCGATGTATACGACCCGCCCCGAAAAAAGACCGATATCACGTTTTTTGATGGCCCGCGTGAGGCGGAGTTTTTCGGAAGTGAGCAGGAATGGGCATATCTGCATCAGCCCCTTAACCCCGACCCCATCAATCGCCACATGCAGTGTCTGGGTTTGACTTTTTCAGAGGCACTGACGGTACTGGGGCAAAATCACCTGAAAGCTGCTGGTTTTACCGGCGCAACAGCCTTGCAGCTAAGCGAATTGCAGCCCGATTCAGAAATCCTGGTCACTGAATGTGGCTCACTGGGTTGTCCGGGCACTGGTAGAAATACCTGGCTACCTGATATGGCGCCGGCTTCGCTTAAACGTATGCTGGAGTCAGTGGAAAAAACAACCCACGCGCTCAGCAGTCGAAAAGTCTGGATTGGTCGAAAACAACCACATTTCAAACCCCGCTCCAACATGTCACAGATTACCGGTTTTGATAACCGCCGGATGTTGCCACCCTACTTGCCAAACATACGCGGCCAGGACCGGTTGTTCGGCTACATGCTGGATTTTATTTTTCCAACAAGCGTCACACTGGATTACCCGTGGGCAATACCGCACCTGCCATTGCCTGATCGCCAATGGCGCGACAGGGATCTGAATTTCACACCCCCGGATTCCTTTCTCAAGTTCCTCGTTAGAAAAATCATTGAACACAGATCAAACTGCCATTCTCCCTCCCCTCACGACCGCCTGTTGAATTTGTCGGCCTGGTTTAACGATATGGCCACAGCCAGCGCTGATTCACTGTCGTCCATGTACCGCGACAGCAGGTTACGAGGCGATTCGGAGCGTCTTAATCATCTGACCTCTCTATTGGCCACGTCTGAACCGGCTCCGGTCAATTGGCAGAACTACCTGCGAAACGGTATTTCACAGTTGAATGCCGACCTGGATCGAGCCAGCCGTGATGACTTCACGGTCAAGGGGCTACCCACTGCGATGGATGGTGATGAATTAATTATTTTTTGGAAAAACCTTTGGGGCGATTTCGCCACTGCACTCAAAGCATGGCCGGAGATACGTGCTGCTGCGACTAAAATGATCAACTCAATGTAGAACGCCCGGGCCTTTATCAATCCAATGATCGGGCCTGTCTTATTTCACTGGGTGCCGAGCCAGTCCAGTTTTTAAAGGCCCGCGAAAAAGAACTTGGCTCGGAGAATCCGAGCAGCAGGGAAATTTCTGTCAGGGTGAGACTATTGTCAAGGATGTAAAGTTCGGCCAGGCTGCGACGCATCTCAACCAACAGGGTTCTGAAATTATGATTCACCTCAGCCAGTTTACGGTGCATCGTACGTACCGACATATGCAGGGCAGTTGCTACCGAATCATCACTGATATTGCCATTTGGTAACTGCTCCATCAGCGCCGATTGCACCCTTGCGACTATGTCGTTACGGTCTAACAGCGCCAGGCGGCGCGTAACGACCTGGTCATTGAGCAAGGCCAGTTCCGGGTTAGCGCCAATCAGTACTTCATCGGCAATCGATAACGGTATCAACAACTGGTTCTCGGCCTGGTTAAAATTCAGCTGACAAGCAAAATACTCGAAATAAGGCTTAATATCCCGTGGCTCGGGGTGCTTGAAGTTCACTGCCGTTAAACGAAAATGTTCCCCGCAAATCAACCTGCACATCCTGGTGATTGTTGCCAACGCGCCATCATCCCGTGCTGATATACAGTCGCTGGGTATGTTTAACTGGAGCGTAACCACCAGGCAATTGTCGATATCCTCAACAAGAACTACAGCCTTGTCGTTTACGACACGTATAAAGCGCTCCAGTCTTGAGCAGGCTTTTCTCAGTGTCAGGCTTGCCTGCCAGGCGTAACCCAATGCGCCAAGCTGTGAGACCGCATAGACGGACGCCGACCTGACACCGAACGCTTCATCCCTGCAAAGCTCTACCGCCTTTGTCCGAATCCGGTCAATTTTCTCATATGGCAGACGCATCGAAGAATCAATCGGCAACTGGATCTTTATACCTTCAGATGCAAACAAAGGTGCAGGGTCAACCCCATAGGATTCAATCGTTTTCCACAAAATGACCACGCTGGGAGCGAACACCGACATACTGCGATTACCTGTAATGGTTATGACTAGCCCGCATATTCTCATTCACCATGCTATTTGGGTCAACTGATTGTCCACGTTGGTCAAGCGGAACACCCCGGCCTTTCATAAAGTACGCACATCGCAGAGACCGCTGATGGAAAAGCAGCAATGGAAACAGAGGAAAAAATGTTGCAGGACGGAGATTGAGTTTTGGCGCTACATGATAGAGAGCCGGAGAGGAACAATTTCTGAACAAGCAACCGAACGCATGTTGAATGCATGTGAACTGGCAGAAAGAAAACTGATGATGATGGACAGCGCATCAGACGAGATTGAAACAAGGCAATGAACAGGAGTATGAACATGGATCAATTATTGATGAAGAACATCATGCGAATGGTGGTTGCCGGATCAATCGTCGCCATCATGGTCAATATGATTATGTTATTTGGCTAAGAGTCAAGGAGTGTATTTTGAGTTTCGGGGGATTTCGGTAGCAAACGCCCGCTACCAAACTTATGCCCCGGTTTCGTTTTAGCCCAGGTGGATACCTCCCCCCCTTTCGCCTGGGCTGAAACCGGGGCTCTTTTTTTTAGTGCAGGTGCGTCAGAGGCCGGAGATACTGGCTTTATGTATTGGAAAAACCGGATGGATCTGGTTCAGTAAAGGATTACAGGGTACGTTAACTGCGCGAAAAGCCCCCGATTCTGTGTGTGGTGTTTTTAGTCCTCCTTCACCACACTGGAGTCGGGGCAATTTAATTGAAACCAAAAAAAACTCCGGTTTTACCCGGAGCCATAATTAGGAGAAAAACATCCCCCCCCTTAGGCTAAGAACAATCGTTGCGGGAAAAGGTTGGTGAATATTTATTTTTTTTCAGTCCTGCAGTAAATAGTCTCGCAACAAACTGAAATCAGCGGGCATCTGAACACTCAAAACCTCTTTTTCGGATGCTTTTTCCAGGGCTTCAGGTAGTACCACGGGTCGTTTTAGTGTTTCTTCAATGATTTCCCTGAACTTGGCCGGGTGTGCAGTACATAAAAACACACCCGTTTCATTTTCACCGAGGCTGTCCGTCAGTGCTTTCCAGGCCAGGGCACTGTGTGGGTCAGCCAGGTAAGATTCTTCATCAAGCGCACGTACGGCCTCTTTTGTATCAGCATCATTGATAGCAAACGATATCAGTAAATCCTTAAGAGGCAGACCGTGGCGTTTCTCCAGTTCCAGCACACGGGGAAAATTGTTGGGTAGCGAAATATCCATGGCATTGGTCAAGGTTGCCACCGTTGGTCGTGGCTCCCACCTGCCTGAATCAAGGAACCTTGGTACCGTATCATTACGATTGGTAGCAGCGATCATCCGCTTCATCGGCAACCCCAGGGCATGCGCCGTCAAACCGGCCGTCACGTTTCCAAAGTTACCGCTGGGTACGCTGAATACGGGCTCGATTCCTCCGGGCAGCTTCGCAACCGCTTCAAAGTAATAGCAAACCTGTGCCAGCAAACGGGCCACATTGATCGAATTGGCAGAGTTAAGCCCCAACGCCTCGACCAGGTGCAGATCGTCAAACGACTGTTTGACCAGTTGTTGGCAGGCATCAAAATCATCCTCGATGGCAATGGTTCTGATATTGCCACCTAAAGTGCAAAACAGTTTTTCCTGCAAGGCTGTTACTTTGCCTTTAGGGTACAGCACCACTACGTCAATTCCGGGCTGGTCGTAAAACGCGAGAGCTACAGCGGCTCCGGTATCACCGGAAGTTGCCGTCAGTATGGTCGTGCGCTTACCCGTGTTGAAACTGGCCAGGCATTGCGCCATAAAACGCGCACCAAAGTCCTTGAATGCAAGTGATGGTCCGTGAAATAACTCCAGTGCATAAATCTGCCCGGAAACAGGTGCCAGCGTGACAGGAAAGTTAAATGCCTTTTCGACGCAGGCGTGTACATCATCGACCGGCATCGCGTCACCGACCAGGTGCTGCAATAAAATTTTGCTGCGCTCGACAAAATCCATATCCAGCAAATCCCGGACATTGTCCAATGGTGCAAGGTGCTCCGGAAAGAACAAACCCTGGCCCTTGCCAAGCCCGGTAATAACGGCCTGTGGAAACGTCACCTTTTGCTCGGGGTGGCTTATATTGATGAACTGCATAAAAACGGGTTTCCTGTTTTTGATGTGGTCAAACTTCGCGGGCACCGGCAAGGTCGGCCCGGCAGATGTGTACAAAACCGGTTTCATTCTGAAGGTAATGGTTCTTCAACCATTCGGCTACAGCTTTGGCTGTATGGCTGTCATCAACAATACAAAAAACCGTCGGCCCGGAACCGGAAATACCCGTCGCCAGTGCCCCCATTTGTGCTAACTCAACCCGGGCCATCTCGAAACCTGGAAGCAAGGTCTTGCGATACGGCTCAGCAAGTAAATCCACCATGCAATTTGCTGCGCCTCGTGCCTCACCCTGGTGTAACAGATGAACGAACAAAGCGAATTGTGCACCGTGATTGACGACCGTTTTACGATCATATTTTTCCGGTAAAACCTCCCTGGCGGGGCGTGTTTCCAGCCGGGTACCCGGCCATGCAACCACGGTTTGCCAGTGTCCCGGCCACGGCAAACTATACTGTCGGGCACCACCGGGCATACACAATCGTAATCCGCCAAGCAGACACGGCGCGATATTGTCCAAATGCACTTCGCCGGAGATACTACCTTCCATTTCCGCCATCAGTTGCAACAAGGCCGGGCGATCCAACACCCGGCCAAAGTAGCGGTTAAGTGCGACCAGCGTAGCAACGATTGAACTGGCACTTGATCCCAGGCCGCTACCAACCGGCAGACGTTTGTCCAGGGTGATATTCAAGGGTTGGACTTCGGCACCTGCTTGCCGAGCAGCCTGTTCGAAACGACGGCATGATGAAATGACAATATTCTGTTCCTGGTCCCGTGGTAATGCATCTGCAAACGGGCCATCGATAGACAGCATCCAGTCGGCCGGTCTACCCTCCATGAGGCTCACACAGTCACCCAGTAAGCTGCCATCCACCGGGGCAAGAGCCAAACCCAGTGAATCAAACCCAACAGAAACATTACCCGATGAGGCGGGCGCGTACACCGTTAAAATTTTCTCTTTCATAGGTCCAACGGTCTCCAGGCCGTGCGTAACAAATCACCGAATACTCCGGCTGCAGTGACCTCCGCTCCGGCACCATAACCGCGCAATACCAGGGGTAGGGGCTGATAATACCGGGAGTGCAATACCAGGGCATTTTCACCATCACGTATGGAACCAAGGGGGTCTGCTTTCGGCACAACATCCACGGAAACACGACAGTGACCATTCTCTATCCGGCCGACGTAACGTAAAACACTGTCACTGGCTTTTGCAGATTCAACCCTGGCTGAAAAACCCTCATCCAGCGTTTTCAGATGATCAATGAGCTCCAAACTGTCAGCATCTGCGGCAAAACCATTCGTAATCACCGGTTCGACTTCGATGTCGTCAAGCTCCAGGTCCAGACCCACTTCGCGCGCGATGATCAGTAATTTGCGTGCCACATCCATACCGGACAGGTCTTCCCTCGGGTCCGGCTCGGTAAAACCCAAATTCATTGCTTTTTCAACGGCTTCCGAAAATGGAACTCCATCCTCCAACAGCCCGAATATCATCGACAATGACCCTGACAAAATACCACCGAAGGATTTAAGTTCATCACCGGAACGGATCAGCGATTGCAGCGTGTCAATAATCGGCAAGCCTGCGCCCACGTTGGTCTCATACATGAACTTGCGAAAATGACGGGCTGCCGTGGCGCGCATTTCACGGTAATAAGTGATGTCCTTGGTATTGGCCTTTTTATTGGCTGCCACAACATTGAACCCGTTTGCAAGAAACTTGGTGTACTGGTTTGCCAACTCTTCATCCGAGGTACAGTCAATAATGGTCGGGTTCAGTAAGCCCAATTTCTTGCGGATAGCAATTATGTCATCAACGGTCCAGCTAATACCCTGCTGTTCAATATCCTGCTGCCAGCTTCCCAGCTCGACCATGTCATGACCAACCAGCAGTTTTTGACTGTTGGCAATGGCGCGGACATGCAATGCCTTGTGACCGGCGATGAGCAATTTGTCGTGATTTTGAAATTGTTGCAAAAGGGCCGCACCGACATTGCCACAGCCAAGCAAAATGACATCCATATGACTCGTGTGGCTGAAAAACGCGGTATGGCAGGCACGCAGTGCGGGGTAGGCAGATTTTCTTTCGACCACGACCGTAATAGCGCACTCGGTGGAGCCCTGGGCAATAACCTCAACGTTCACCGCGGCAGCAGATATTGCACTTAAAAAACGTGCTGCTATTCCACGGTAGTGACGCATGCCATCACCTACCAGCGTTATCACAGAACGCTGGTCCATCAACGAAATATCACTGATCAAGCCATGTAAGAGTTCAAAATGAAACGCATTTTTAAGGGCTTTGCCTGCCGCTTCTGCATCCTTGCTTCGCACACATAGTGTAATACTGTATTCCGAAGAGGACTGCACGATCAGCAATACCGATATGGACTGGTTGGCCAGTGCTTCCATTACACGCCGGGCCACACCCACCCGGCCCCGCATACCCCCGCCTTGCAAGGTAATACTGGCGACATCATCCAGATGCGAAATACCCCTGACCACCGTTGGTTTTTCAGTGTTGGCATGGATCAGGGTACCGGGCAGGTCGGGGTGATAGGTATTCTTGATCTCACAGGGGATACCGGCACCCATCAACGGTGTCAGTGCCTTGGCGCTGATTACCTTGGCACCGAAAAACGACAGTTCCATGGCCTCTTCATAACTGACTTCATCGAGACACTTCGCGCTCGGTACGATCCGCGGGTCAGCGGTAAAAAAACCATCGACGTCTTTCCATATCTCGCAACTCCTGGCCTGAAGTGCCGCAGCCACGCTTGCGGCTGAGTAGTCCGAGCCATTACGGCCCAGCAGTTGCGGTTTGCCCTCGGCATTGCAACCATAGAAACCCGGCAGAATCAGTATGCTGTGCTCACTGCTCACCGCCTGCCGCAACCGGGGTGCCGCTGCCTCGATATCAACCAGGCTATCGGTGTAGCTGTCATTTGCCAACGGTAAAACATCGGTATCAGACCAAAGAGTGGAAAAACCCTGGGCCGTTAACAGGTCGGCCATAACACGGCTGGTAAAGCCTTCACCGGTTGAAAGAAGCTCTGCCTGTACGGCGGGGGGACACTGCTCCAGTAAAGCCACACCTTCCAGTCGTGACTCCAGGCGCTTCAGCTGAGTCTGCAAAAACTCAGTCGCCAGCGGGCTCGCCCAACCCACCGCCTGCATTTCCTGTAAAAGCCCCTGCTCCTTTTGACGGATTTTTTCAACAACGGCCTTGTAATCATCCCCGGCGATGGCTGCTTTTATGGCGTTTTCCAATAAATCTGTCACGCCATACATGGCTGACAATACAACCACGACCTTTTCAGTGGCGGACGCTCCGCTGATGATGCCTGCAGCAGCTTTGAAACCGTCTATATCGGCAAGCGATGAACCTCCAAATTTCTGAATCAACATTTAAATGTTCCCTGGTGTTAATCTTCTGTCTTTACCGTGTTCGATAATTTGTGGAGTTAACCCATCCTAGCCTGTGCGGGGGTTAGCCTAATATGCGTCCTGGTGCACCGAGCTAACCGCACGACCGGATGGATCATTCATTTGCTGCAAACTGGCATCCCACAACACCGCTTCCGGGGTGCTGCACGCCACCGTTGGCCCACCGGGTACGCATTCAGCGGCACTGGCGAGCGGAAAATGGCTTTCAAAAATACGCCGGAAAAGATAAGCCTCTTCGTTAATCGGTGTATTGTAAGGAAACCGCTTGGCCGCGTGTGCCATCTGCTTTTCGCTGACCTGGGTTTTTGCGTACTCACGAACACCATCAATCCAGCTATAACCCACACCATCTGAAAACTGCTCTTTTTGCCGCCAAACGATCTCTTCCGGCAACATGTCGCTGAAAGCTTCACGCAAAATCTGTTTCTCCATCTTGCCTTTCGTGATCATTTTATCTTTCGGGTTCTGCGACATGGAAACATCCAGAAATTCACGATCCAGAAACGGTACGCGGGCTTCGACACCCCAGGCCGACATGGCCTTGTTGGCCCGTAAACAGTCGTAGCTGTGCAAGCGGGAAAGCTTTCGCAGTGTTTCCTCATGAAAAGAGCGCGCGTCAGGTGCTTTATGGAAATACAGGTAACCACCAAATATTTCATCCGCGCCTTCGCCCGATAGCACCATCTTTATACCCATGGCGTGAATTTTTCTTGCCAGCAAATACATTGGCGTGGCTGCACGTATGGATGTCACATCATAGGTTTCGATGTGGTAGATCACCTCATCCAACGCGTCCAGTCCTTCCTGCAGGGTAAATTCGAAACCGTGGTGGACGGTGCCGATGTGTTCTGCAACCTTTGCCGCAGCCGCGAGGTCCGGTGAACCTTTCAGTCCAACCGCAAAGGAGTGCAGACGTGGCCACCATGCCGGACTGCGTTCATCGTCTTCCACCCGCATACCGGCGTGTTTTTGCGTAACTGCAGCGATAATTGAAGAATCCAGGCCACCGGAGAGCAGAACACCATAAGGCACGTCTGTCATCAAGTGGCTAATGACAGATTTTTCCAGCGCCGTACCGATGGCCTTGATGTCGGTTTCTGCATTTTCAACCGCTGAAAAATCCTGCCACTCACGTTGATAGTATTGGGTGGGCTGCTCGTCCTCGCTACTCCAGTAATGTCCGGGAGGAAACTCCATAACGACTGTGCATATACCCATCAGGGCCTTCATTTCCGAGGCCACATACAACTGGTGTTCATCGTCGTATCCGTAGTACAACGGGATAATGCCGATCGGGTCTCTTGCGATCAGGTATCGATCGTTAGTTTCATCGTACAAAACGAAGGCAAACATGCCATGCAGGTCATTGATAAAGTCATTACCCTTTTCCAGGTACAACGGCAGGATAACCTCGCAATCAGACTCGGTTGCAAACTCAAAGGCTTGCGTCAGGTTCGCGCGCAAAGTCTTGTGGTTATAAATTTCACCATTGACCGCCAGTGATTGTTTGCCATCAGGCGAGAACAGGGGCTGGGCACCCGTGTTCACATCAACTATGGCCAGGCGCTCATGTGCGAGCACCGCACCCTCACAAGTGTGAATACCGCTCCAGTCCGGTCCACGGTGGCGCATCAGGCGTGATTGCTTCAATGCTACCTGGCGCAGAGCCTGCAAGTCACCGTTGATGTTCAGTACAGCAAAAATAGAACACATAAAAAACCCCAAGAGGTATTAATCAATCCGAACCCTGCATGATACGTACAGTTAACGTGTCATGGAACCGGCTAGTGGTTCTTTTTTGCTCCTGGACATCGCAGATTCATCCACCCTTTCGCCGGGAGAAGCTTAGACCGGGAATCAACCGGTCGAGAGGCTGGCCTGGGTCATGACTTTGCCTGCGATCGGGTTTTTTGTTTTCGAAGGCATATTACCGTGCAATTTAAAAAGCGCTATGATAGTCAGGATATGAAAAGGTTTTTTAAATGGCTGTTGTTGTTAATAATTGCACTGGCAGCCGGTGTGGTTATTATTCTCTACAACCCCCGTATCATCAAGGGCCCGTTGGAGCGTTACCTGAGCGACGTGGCCGGCTATTCAGTCTCTCTAAACGGTGAGCTGGAAATTGAAACCGGCCGTTTGATCGAAATCACCGCCAGAAATGTTCATGTTTCAGGCCCGGACTGGGCCGCGCAGGAAGATCTGATTGCCGTCGGGCACCTGAACATCGTGTTGAATACTGCCACTATTTTCAAAGACATCGTGCTCGTGGAGTCAGTGCGAGTTGACAAGCTGCAGTTCAACCTGGAAACAAACGACAAAGGTACGGGTAATTGGATTACTGCTAATAAACCGTCATCACCTCCTGAAAAAGAGAGTGATGGTGCCCTGGTGGTTTTCAATGATATTCAAGTCCGTAACGCTACCATTCGGTTCCGCAACGGAAAAACCGATATAGAAAATATCTTCAATATTGATTCTCTGAGCCACCAGCAACAGGCGGACGGGATGCTTCACACCATCTTGAATGGCGATCTGAACAACAGGCTGGTTGAATACACCCACACCGTTGGTCCCTACAAGAACATCCTTGACGGCCGCGATATCAGCTACCAGGCTGCCGGGCATTTTGGTGAACTGGTACTGAAAGGCGACGCCTATATTGATAACTTGCGGGCGCCGAAGAGCCCGAAATTCAATCTTGATATGCAGGGACCCAATATCGATGAAATTACCGCCATGCTGGGTATTGATGACCTCGGTGGCGGCGGTTTTTCCCTGCGTGCAAGCGGCGCCCAGGTCAGTGATCACTTTGAGGCAGAAATTAGCGGTCAAGTGGGGGATATTTCACTGGGTGCTTCGGCACGGTCTTCCGACATCGTAGAATTTAATGAGCTTGACCTGAACGTGGCCGTCAACGGCCCCAGCCTGGGTGCGTTTACACGCGTATTCGGGGTTGAGAAGTGGCCGGATAAACCTTTCAGGCTCAAGGGGAAAGCCAAACGAGTTGGGCGCACGTTGAACGTAAGCGGCTTGACCCTGAATATTGGTGACTCACAACTGCTGCTTGATGCCCTGTTGACAGAGTTTCCTTCGCTGGAAGCCAGTCGTATCAAACTCGTGGTATCGGGTGATGAAGTTCAGCAATTTCATGAGTTACTCGGTATCCAGGGCGTTGCGACAGGGCCATTTAATGTTAATGGCAATCTTGACGTCTCTGCCGATGGTGTGGAGCTGATCCAGGTTGAACTTGAAACCTCACTGGCTAAAGCCACGCTCACCGGTACCCTGGGCGAGGCACCGGCCTATATCGGTAGCAAGTTTGACCTGCAACTGGATGGCAGTAATGCGAACTCGGTCATGTCTGTTTTTGGCATCGATATGTTGCCGGAAAAACCATTCAACCTGAACACGAGGGCTGAGGTAGTTGAAAACGGCTTACTTATTGAACGCGGTGTGCTGGTGACAATAGAGGACGAGCGTTTGGAGTTGGGTGGTTTTATTGCCTTTGGTGCCGGTAGTCAAGGCACAGACGTCGATATGAAATTGAGCGGTAAACATTTCGCGAAGGTGGTCCGGCGACACGTGGGAAATATGGAAGTACCTGATAGCCCTTATGAACTTGAAGGTCATATCCAGGTCAGGGAAGAGGGTATACGTCTTGACAATATTGAGTTTGGGTACGAAGGCATCAAGCTGAAAACCAGCGGTTTGATCAAGTTGGATGACCAGCTTTCAGGTACAGCACTGGACTTTCAGGTTGACGGGGAAAATCTTTCTGCCTTGAAGAACTTCCAGGCCATCGGCGATTCACTGGATATCCTTGTTCCGGGCCAGTCCTACCAGGCTGGCGGTCGTTTTGTGGTAGAGCAAAACCGTTGGAAACTCAATGCTGTCAAGAGGCCGGGTTGGTAAAACCACGCTTGATTTCGATACCGTGATCAGCAAGCAAGCTAACTGGTCTGGTTCCAGTATTCGTTTTTCAGTCAAGGGACCCGATTTAAACGAGCTGCTGATCAAGAAAGGTGAACCGGGCCTGCCCGGTGGTGCATTTGAATCCAGCGCCCGGATCATGTTGTCGGACAATACGTTGAGTATCAACGACTTTAATTTCGAGACTCTCACAGCCCACGGGCAGGCAGACCTTGAACTCGGCTGGCCATACAACAGTCGCAATAACATCATCTTCAATGTGAACATCCGGGGTGATGACATACGTAATATTCTTCCCCGAATGGACTCGTTTGAAGCGGAAATGGCGGCCTTTCAGGTAGACGCTGTCGGAAGCAAACAGGGGGACCTGGTCACTGTTAAACAATTTGATTCGAATATAGGTAATTTACAGGTCTCGCTGACAGGTCAGGCAGATGACAACCCTGATGACAATCAGGTGGAGATCGCTTTTAATATTCTTTCGGAAGACATCTCAAAACTTGGACGGCTCAATGGTGAGCTGCTGCCGGCCCTGCCGTTGGACATCAAGGCTGACTTCAAAGGCGATGCCCGCGAGTTTATTTTCCGAAACCTGGTGGGTTCGCTGGGAGAGAGCCGTCTTAATGGTGAGCTTGATGTATCTTTGAAGGGCCCTAAACCCAACATCAAACTAACAGCAACCTCTGATTACATCGACATTCGCCCCTTTTTGAGCCCAAAGGAACCCAAAGATGAAACCATCGCTACAACCAAGCCAGACCGCTTGATTCCGGCGACACCAATACCACTGGAAACATTGGCTGCCAACGATTTAAGCATCAAGCTGAATATTGGCGAACTGAGGTACTTGCAAGACAGCATAACAAACTTGCGCTTAGATCTTGAGCAACAGGCCGGTAGCCTGAACTTATCGGAAATATTTTATGAAGCACCGCTGGGAACACTCGGAGCTGCTTTATCCGTAATCCCCATCAATGGGAACAAGGCTGATGTCAAACTCGATCTAAATAGTGAGAATTTCGTTTTTAATCTGTCCGGCCTGCCTGAAGAGAAACTGGGTGAAGTACCCGTTTTTGATATTGATTTCCATGCCAGTGGAAAGGGTAGCAACCTGCGTGAAGTGGCTGGTTCCTTGAATGGATCGCTTTACATCGGAAGCAAAGGCGGAAGCGCCGAAAACGTTGACCTGAGCTTGTTGGAAACGTTTATTTTTGATCAGCTTTTCAGCGTGTTAATGCCGAAATCCAAGGACACGATTGATACGCACTTTAGTTGTATTGCGACCAACATGGAGATATCTGACGGCCTGGTAACAACCATGCCGGCTATTGCATTTACAACCGGGAAGATCGCAGTGGTCACCAAGGGCACACTTGATTTGAAAACGGAAAAAATGAATTTCAATTTCAACTCAACACCCACCAAAGCGTTGCAGATCAACGTGGGTGAAATGTTCTATCCGTATATCCTGATAAGTGGCACACTGGCCGATCCGAAGGTGGGTGTTGATCCCGGTAAGGCTGCGTTTCATGGCGGTGCAGCGATTGCCACCCTGGGTATATCTGTATTGGCAAAGGGTGTACTTGACCGGGCGGGTAATGCCATGCCGGTTTGCGAGGAAATGCTGGATAATCCGCCGAAGAAAAAGCTGTCAGGCGGACATTGATATTCGCCGTGAGTTGTTAACGCATGCGGGCCTGGAGTTTCGCCAGTGCCTCACTACCCGGGTTAAGTTTTTCAAATTCAACGTCTTTCATCGGGGTGTCTGAAGTGCGGTAGATCTTATGCATTTCAGGCAGTTCCGCATTGATGTATAACAAGCCCGTTACCACCTCCCCCTGCGCACGTTGCTGCTCCAGATAACGCATCACCCTGCTGCGGTCGGTTGCGTCATAACCACTACTGGCTTTCTTTAACAACAATCTTGAGCCGTCGTGTAATTCCACCACGGTGCTCGTTCCTTCAGCATAACTGACCTTGATTTCATTGGCAGGTGGAATAAAGTCGGTTTGCGAAGCCGGGTGGTAATGATCACGTGTGTAGGTGTAGCTCTTGGTTGAACCGGGGTGGTTGTTAAACGTCACACACGGTGAAACCACGTCGAGGATGGCGCAACCGGGGTGCAGGATACCGGCCTTGATCAGGGTGACCAGTTGTTCGCGGTCACCTGAAAAGCTTCTCGCCACGAAACTGCTGCCCATTGATATCGCGGTGGAAACGGAATCAATGTTTTTCCATTGATTAACATCACCTTTCTTGGATTTGCTACCCTTGTCGGCCGCGGCTGAAAACTGGCCCTTGGTTAAACCGTATACACCATTGTTTTCAATGATATACAACATATTCAAGTTGCGCCGGACGGCGTGACCAAACTGCCCAAAGCCGATCGACAGCGAATCGCCATCACCGGAAACGCCAATACAAACCAGGTCACGATTACCGGAATGAGCACCAATGGCCACCGATGGCATACGACCATGAACCGAATTGAAACCATGCGCTCCGGAAAGAAAATAGGCGGGTGTTTTTGAAGAGCAACCAATACCGGAAAGCTTGATCACCTTCTCTGGAGATATTGATAACTCCCAGAACGCCTGAACAATTGCGGCGGTAATGGAGTCATGTCCGCAACCGGCGCACAGGGTCGATAAAACACCCTCGTAATCACGTTTGAGCAAACCGATTTCGTTGGTCAGCTGACCGGGCAGGTCGATTTTTGGTTTTTTGATAAAACTCATGCCACGTCCTTCTCACGCAAATGCTCACAAACACCTTCAACCACACACGAGGTCGGAATCGGCATACCACTGTAGTGCAAAACCGGTATCAGTTTGCGGGCATCGGTATTGGTTTCAAGGATCAACAACGAACGCAGTTGCGCATCGCGGTTTTGTTCAACGACAAATATCGTCTCGTGTTGCTCTACAAAGCGGGTTACCTCGCTGTTGAAAGGAAAAGCGCGAACACGCAAATAATCTGCATGGATGCCCTGCTCGCGTAAATCATCCAGCGCCTCGATAACCGCACCATGCGAACTACCATAGGCAACGATACCGATGCTGGTCTCTTTTTCGGCCTCTGTCAAAACAGGTTTGGGTACCAATGTCCTGGCGGTATCCCATTTGACCAGCAGGCGATCGACGAGATCTTTGTATTCCTCTGAACTCTCGGTATACATACCGTGTTTGTTGTGACCGGAGCCACGTACAAAGTACGCCCCCTTGGGGTTTTCACCGGGCAGGGTTCGTGCGGCAATACCATCGCCATCCACATCCAGGTAACGATAGAATTTTTCCAGTTTGTCGACATCATCAGAGCTCAAAACCTTGCCCCGGTCCGGACGGTAACTGTCATCCCACTTCAGCTCGGGAGTCATCCAGTCGTTCATACCGATATCAAGATCGGATAGCACAAAAACCGGTGTTTGCAGGCGTTCTGCAAGGTCGAAGGCCTGCACGGCCATTTCAAAACACTCATAGGGGTTGGCTGGCAGTAACAAGGGGTGCTGTGTATCACCATGCGATGCATAGGCACAAAGCATGATGTCGCATTGTTGTGTGCGGGTTGGCATACCGGTGGATGGTCCAACACGTTGAACGTTGAAAAACACGGAAGGAATTTCAGTGTAATAGGCAAAACCGATGAATTCGCTCATCAGAGAAATTCCGGGGCCCGAAGTCGGTGTAAATGCTCTTGCACCCACCCAGTTGGCCCCCAGCACGGTGCCGGCCGCTGCCAATTCGTCCTCTGCCTGGATGATCACATAGTTTTTCTTACCGGTTTCCTCGTCAATACGAAACATTTTGCAGTAGGCCTTGAACGCATCCATTAAACTGGTTGATGGTGTAATGGGGTACCAGGCGCCGACCGTCGCACCTGCATACACGCAACCCAGGCCGGCGGCGGAATTACCATCGATCATGATGTGCTTGCTGTTATCGCCCATGGTCTCAGCACGTACCGGCAGCGGGCAGCTGAAGTTTTCTTTTGCGTAGTTAAAACCAAGGTTGATGGCCTTCAAATTACTCTCAACCAACTTGGGCTTGCTGGCAAAAGTTTCCTCGATCAAGGCACGCAAAATGACGGTGTCTATATCCAGCAACGCAGCCAGGACACCCACATAGGCAATGTTTTTCATCAGGATGCGAACACGGGCATCGCTGAAGTTTTCGTTACACAGCTTGGCGAGGGGTACGCCGAGAACCGTGATATCGGTGCGGCTTAGCTGGCGTTCACGCGGCCAGGTCGAGTCATAGATAAGAAACCCGCCGGGGGTGACATTATCCATATCTTTTTGATAGGTCTGGGCATTCAGCGCCACCATCACATCCACTCTCTTGGAGCGGGCCATATAACCCTTGTGGTTGACCCGTATTCCATACCAGGTCGGCAGACCCTGGATATTGGAAGGAAACAGGTTTTTACCGGTCACCGGTATACCCATGCGAAAAAACGCTTTCAACAGCAGGCCGTTGGCACTTGCTGAACCCGTCCCGTTGACCGTGCCGATCTTCAATACAAAATCATTTACCCGGTTTTCTGACATGGGCTTTTTCCGATGTTATTTTGCTGGTTATGGTCAATCGCGCGCGGGAATGTAAATAAGGATTTCTGCATATCCCAGGCCGCCGTTGGACAACGTTCGGCACACAGGCTGCAATGGATACACAGGTTCTCATCCTTGATCATGACCCGCTTGGTCTGTTTGAGGGCCCCGGAAACAAACAAGGGCTGATCGTGATTCACCCTCGGCGCCTTTAACTGGTCCAGCAGGTCTATTTCTTCAGCATTGGGCGTCATGGTCAGACATTGCGTCGGGCAAATATCCAGACAGGCATCACACTCGATACACAGATCATCAAAGAACACCGTCTGGATATCGCAGTTCAGACAGCGCTCAACCTCTGTTTGTACCTGCTCTGCAGTGAAACCCAGCTCAACTTCGGTGGTCAGGTCCTTGAACCGCTGTGACAGTTCTACGTGTTCCATCTTACGTCTTGCTGCGGGATCAAAATCGTTAGAGTAGCTCCATTCGTGCATACCCATTTTGCGACTGCCAAGATTCATCAATACCGGCAGACGCTCATGCAGGTCTTCACCCTGGCAGTGACGATGGATGGAGATAGCAGCCTGGTGACCGTGTTCAACCGCCCAGATAATGTTTTTGGGTCCAAATGCTGAATCACCACCGAAAAACACACCCGGCAAGGTCGATTCAAAGGTGGTTTTATCCACCACCGGCACATCCCACTGGTCAAACTCCATTCCAAGATCCCGTTCGATCCATGGGAATGCGTTGTCCTGACCGATGGCGAGGATCACGTCATCGCAGGGAATGGTTATCTCGCCGGTAGTCAACTGGTTGACGATTCGGCCATATTCAATTTCGTACTCAACCTGTTTGAAAACCATACCGACCAGCCGGCCATCTTCAATAACAAACTCCTTGGGAGAATGATTGACCACAATTTCGACATTTTCTTCTTCAGCATCCTCCAGTTCCCAGTCGGAAGCTTTAAAGAAATCCCGGGGTTTGCGCGCCATGACCTTGACGTTTTCAGCACCCAGTCGCAGCGAGGTACGGCAACAATCCATCGCCGTGTTACCCACACCGATGATCAGCACACGTTTACCGATTTGTTTAAGGTGCCCGAAGGCCACAGATTCCAGCCAGGTGATACCAATATGAATATTGGCGGCACCTTCCTCGCGACCCGGTACCTTCAGCTCTTTGCCTTTTGGTGCACCGGTACCCACAAATACCGCGTCGTATCCCTCTTTCAGCAGAGCTTTCATGCTTTTGATGGGATGATTCAGACGCAGATCGACACCCATGTCGGTGATATAGGCAATTTCCTCATTGAGTACCGGCTGCCGGTAGACGAAATGACGGAATATTTGATCGCATCAGGCCACCCGGCTCAGGCAGCGCCTCAAAAATAGTGCACTCGTAACCCACCGGCATCAAGTCATTGGCAACCGCAAGTGACGCACAACCCGCACCGATCAGGGCAACTTTCTTGCCGTTTTTCTGTTTTGGAATGATTGGCAGACGATCACTGATATCATCATCACGGTGGTCTGCGGCTACCCGCTTGAGACGGCAGATTGCCACCGGTTTTTCGTTGGTACGTCCACGCCGGCAAGCCGGTTCACAGGGCCGGTCACAGACCCGGCCAAGTATGCCGGGAAAGACATTGCTCTCGCGATTCTGAATATAAGCGTCGGTGAATTCGCCCTGGGCAATCTTACGGATGTACTCAGGCACATCGGTATGCGCAGGACAGGCCCACTGGCAATCCACAACCTTGTGGAAATAATCCGGGTTATTTACGTTGGTGGGCTTCATTCCTGATCCCCAAATTTTTCCACATCCATTGCTCTTTTGAGCGCGCAAGGCGCAAGGATAACTGTTTTACCAGGGCAAATCATCTACGAATGTTTCTCATTCGTAGGAAGCCTGTTGGTGTTGCTACTAGAGAATCCGGTCCAACGCCTCCATCAGGCGGCTTAGCTCTTCCTGTTTGGTGTAATGGACAAATGATAAACGCACCACACCTTTCTCCGGTGGTATACCCAATGCCTCCATCAATCGATAGGCATAGCAATTGCCATTTCCAATGCCAATTTTCTGCGTGGCGAGTGCTGCCGCAATCTCGGCGGGGTCACGGCCATCAACGGTAAAGGAAACCGTGGGTGCACGATTTTTTGTAGTCGTTTTTCCGATCAGCTTCACAGCTTGCCGTTGGCTGAGGAAGTCCAGCAAGGGTTGCAGGTTTCTGCGTTCAGTATGCTGAAATAACGCACGTACCCTGGATGCTTTCCGTGTTGCCGCTACCTCATCGTTACCAAAGTGGTGAGAATAAACCGCTTCGAAATAATCGATCACACCATTAACGGATGCAATCTGGGCATGATCAGGACCCGCCGGGGTAAAACGCGCAGTCGGGTAATCAACATTGAAAAAATGAGCCTGGCTGGGTAATTGTTCATTGATGGATTTGCGCATGAACATCACACCAAGATGTGGGCCATACACTTTATACAGGGAAAACAGGTATATATCTGCACCAAGTGCGTCCACATCCGGCAAACCATGACCTGCATAGGACACACCGTCAACAATAGCCATGGCTCCCGCTGCGTGTATTCTGTCTGTCCATTCGCGTACCGGATACATGCTGCCGACGATGTTCGAACAATGCGTAAATGCCACCACCCGTGTACGCTCATTCAGTAAATTATCCAGGTCCGCCGGATCCAGTTCAGCACTCTCGGGATCGACTTGCCACTCCCGGATCACCAGGCCATCTGCCTCGAGTCGGCGCCACGCACCGACATTGGCCTCGTGGTCCTGGTTGGTAACGATAATCTCATCACCGGGTTTAAGGTGTTGACGCAATGCCTGGGCAATGACATAGGTGTTTTGTGATGTGGACGGGCCGAAGTGAACCTCTTGAGTTGCCACGTTAAGCCATGTGGCCATACGCTCACGCGCACGATCCATTTGTAACCCGGCTCCGCACGAAGGCTCAAACCCGTAATAAGGCTGGACTTTCGTTTCACGGTAATAACGATGCAACGAGTCGATCATCTGCCCACAGGCAAAAGAGCCACCGGCATTCTCGAAATGTGCAAAACCTTCCAGTGATGGTTCGCTGAAGGCAGGAAACTGACTACGGACAAAGTTGAAATCTAATTGAGGCATAATTTTCTCTATTTATCGGGCTATCGCACCAGTCATTAAACACCGTCCTGTGACCGCCGCGTTCAAAGTGGACTTATTCTCTGACAGACCAGGGGTTTCGACAAGAAGAACCTCTTCACTTTAGCTGTTCTTTGGAAATAGAGGGCTTCTGTGCGGGAGTTTTGATAGAAACCAACGTTATCGTAAGGGGGTTTTCCACACTTCTGTCCCTCTTTATTTATCGGTGGGGAGCCGGGGTGGGTATTGACTGCCAGGACTCGCTGTGAACACATCCCTGTGCGCTCGGTCGCGACCTCCCTGTCGCTCACGGTCCTGGCAGTCAATACCCACCCCAGCTCTGGACACGCCGATGGTATTCCCAATGGCTAGCACTATCGTAGCCGAGGGGGTGTGGTGTCTTACTTCAGGACTGTATGAAACAGGGAAGTTTCATCCAAGCCTACAAGGATGCTTTGCGTCGCACATCCATGTGCTCTATCGCAAAGTACCGTTCATCCTGAACATAACGGCGTGTCCTGAAGTAAGACACCACATCACCTTGGCGGTCGACAGATCTGATTTTCATGTCCCTTGGGTACTTTATTCTCACAAGCCCATGACTGGTCTACGTTCCAGATTGAGGGAGCTAGATTTAGTGAGACAGCAGTGGTTTAGCTACCGTTTTCATTTCCGAACGATTAACCACCAATACCCTTAGAAAAAACCACCCCGGTTTCAATTCCCTTGTTTTTGAATATTCGATTTCCTTAATAAACCGAGTTTATATATACTTAATTGTCCTAACCTACTAACAAAAGAAGGTTTTTATCATGAGCGAGGTAGCTGAAATGAGCAGCACAGATTTAAAACCCGGTATAGACCCCAACACCATGTCAATCATCGTCACGAAAGGTAGCCTTGACTGGGCTTATCCGCCGTTCATTCTCTCAACTACCGCGGCAGCCATGGGTCTTGATGTCACCATGTTTTTCACTTTCTACGGCCTGCCTCTTTTAATGAAAGATCTGAGTCTTCAAATAAGCTCGTTGGGGAACCCCGCCATGAAAATGCCGATGATGGGTATGCACATGGGGATGCCGAATATCGTGTCTGCTATCCCCGGCGTTGATGCCATGGCATCAAAGATGATGAAGAACCTGATCAAGAAAAAAGGTGTCGCCTCGATTCCGGAACTTCGCGAGTTGGCGGTGGAAGCCGATGTACGCATGATTGCCTGCCAGATGACCCTGGATTTGTTTGAGTATTCAAAGGATGACATGATCGAGGGTATCGAAATCGGCGGCGCTGCAACTTATATTGAGGTGGCTACACAAAGCCATATCAACCTGTTTATCTGATTTGACGAACACTTAACAGCAAGGAATACTCTTATGGCAGATCAAGTACTCGACGCAAAAGGCCTTAATTGCCCGTTGCCAATTCTTAAAGCAAAGAAAGCTCTGAAGTCCATGGATGGCGGCACCGTCCTGGAAGTACAGTCTACTGACCCGGGTTCGGTGGCTGATTTCGCGGCTTTTTGCCGTACCACCGGTAACGAACTGGTAGAGCAAAACGAAGCAGACGGTGTTTGGACGTATCTTATTCGTAAAACCGGCTAAAAAGCGCGCTTCAGCGGGCGCTGGTGAGGTTACCGCGCTCGCCTTGTAACAATCAAAGGGCTGGACCGCCGGGTTCAGTCCTTTTTTTTGCCACCGGGAAAAGCCTCATATCCCTCAGTGCGTTACGCAAAGAACTGAAAAAGCCATTTTCATCCAGCTGGTAATAATCTATTTTCATGGTTAGCGCGCTGCCAAAGATAATACTGACAAGTGCTAAAAGGGAGCCAAGCGCAAGCGTAGACATACCGGTAATTCCCTGTCCAATCGTACAACCAAGCGCCAACACACCGCCGAACCCCATAAAAACGCCACCCAACATATGCCGGATCATATCGCCTTGGCTAATGAATGTTTCCAATCGAAATTTTCCAGTCAGTATTGCATAAAGAAATGAGCCCAGGATCACCCCAAACACTGCTGCAATACCGAAACTGATCGTTGATCCGGAAAAGGTCTCCAAATACATCAGGCTATCGGCCGTTGGCCCGGTAAATGTGTAGGACTCCAAACGTAAAGGTTCAAAGTCGTCGAAGCCAACCACGCCGGTAATATACCAACCTGCGGGAATAATCAGACCGATGCTTACCCCCGCCAGCATATTGTCAAAGCTACGTTTGAGCTCGTTTCCCTTGATCGCAAAAATGATAAGGCCGGCACCAACAAGTATTGCTACGATGCCACGCACAAGTGCTGGCCTATCCAGCCCCAGGGCGCTGCTGACGAGTGTGTCTATTCCCTGGTCAGCAAGTCCATAATCAGCCAGGTTGACATTGGTCACCTCAATGACATTTATCCTGACCATCGAAAAAACGCCACGCATGGTCATATAGGCAGTCAAACCAATCACCATCATCACCACCAGTGACTTGAGGTTTCCTCCTCCAACCCTGACCAGGGTGCGATTGGCACAACCGGAAGCCAATGTCATACCAACACCGAAAAGAAACCCGCCCAGCAAAGATCCCAACCAGCCGAAGTTCGGTGTCAGGTAGATGGCCTCACTCAGGTCAATGATGCCTTTAAACTGCATTACCTGTGTAATTAAGATTGCAATGCCGATGGCCAGAAACCAGGCGCGTAAACGGCCCTTGTTACCCATATTTACCCAATCACTAACAGCACCCATGGTGCAAAAGTTAGTCTTGTTAACAACTGCACCGAATACAATTCCGACGAGAAAACTCAAGCCGGTGACCTTGTATATGGTTTCCCATTCCATCATTTCTAAAGGGTTCATGCGTTAAATATCAATCACTTTTTGAACCGTTATTTTCCTATACAGAAACTGGAAAAAATAGCCCCTAACAGGTCATCAGGCAAGTATTCCCCGGTAATTTCTCCGAGGGATTTCTGCGCCAGACGCAGTTCTTCGGCCAGTGTTTCCGGTGCGTTGTATTGTTCCAATTGCTGATGACCGGTCCTGATGTGGTCCTGTGTCCGTTTTAACGCGTCGAGGTGTCGGGTACGGGCGGAAAAAACACCCTCGTAGTTTTCAGTCGCGCCGACAATGCTTTTAACGAGGTGAATCAAGCCTATCCGAGACCCTGCCCTGTCTTGGCTGAAACCCATACTTTTCTTGAATCCTCATCCGATCGTGCATTTAATGTGCAGTCAGATCAACCTTGTTGTACACCTCGATACAGGGAATATTACCGGGAATCTCGGTTCTCAACGCCAAGTTGCGGCTCCGTGACTGGGTAGAATCAATCACCAGCAGAACAAGGTCCGCAGTCATAAATCGTTGCCCGGGCCCTGCGTACACCCTCCACCTCCACCAGATCGGTAGATTCGCGTATACCGGCGGTATCAGAAACGTGCACCGGCAGACCATCCAATGATATGTACTCGCGCAGAACATCACGGGTGGTGCCGGGAATATCGGTCACAATGGCAGAATCACGCCCCGCGAGTGCATTCAAAAGACTCGATTTCCCCGCGTTGGGTAAGCCCGCAATGGCTATATTGATGCCATCTCTCAATAGCTGCCCCTGGTGGGCCTGATCCCTTAAAACCTGGAGCCGTTTATCCGCCTTGACCAGTTGTTCCACGACATCGCTATCGGCCAGAAAATCAATTTCCTCGTCCGGGAAATCCATGGCAGCTTCAACAAAAACCCTCAGATCGATCAGTTCCTGCTGCAGTTGATTGACCTGCTCTGAAAAAACACCTTCCAGTGAACGCTGTGCTGCCCGTGCTGACGCCTCGGTGGCAGATTCGATCAGGTCGGCGATCGCCTCGGCCTGGACCAGGTCAAGTTTGTTATTGAGAAATGCCCTCTCCGAAAACTCTCCAGGCCGGGCCGGGCGCGCGCCCAGCGCCATCACCCTGGTCATCAGCATCTGCAGCACTTGCGGTCCGCCATGGCCCTGGAGTTCAAGTACATCTTCCCCGGTAAAGGATGCCGGCGCCGTAAACAACAGCGCAATACCGGAATCAATGGTCTGACCCTTGATCATCCCTGAAGCGGGAAAAGTGCGCCCTGCGGGGTTCCGGTGAAACGTCCAGGATTTGGTTAGCAATGGTGGTGCTCAAGGGGCCGGAAATGCGGATGACTCCCACCCCGCCAACACCGGGTGGTGTCGCGATGGCGCAGATCGTGTCTGTCTGGGGTGAAATCGGGCTGTGAGCCTTCCATGGCCACAGCTTAATAGATAAACGACCTGACGTTAACTGTTATCCGGCGGCTTCTATCTTTCTGGTGATATACCACTGTTGCGCCAGGACAGACCGGCATTGGTTGCCCAGTAAAGCACCAGGCCTGCCGGGAAAAACGCAAACATAACCGAGAAACCAATTGGCATGAACTGCATGATTTTGCGTTGCATCGGATCCATCCCTGCGGTCGGTGTCAGACGCTGGGTCATCATCATGAAGGCCGCATTAAGCACCGGCAGGACGAAGTAGGGGTCCCGCGCGGTCAGGTTGTCAATCCACAAGATAAAAGGCGCCTGGCGTAACTCAACAGACTCGAGCAAAACCCAGTACAAGCGCGATAAAAATGGGTATCTGCACGAGGATAGGTAGACAGCCCCCCAATGGATTGACCTTTTCGGTCTTATACATTTCCATCATCGCCTGGCTCATGCGTTGACGGTCATCACCATAGCGTTCTTTGAGTTGCTCAATCCGTGGCTGTAACTTCCGCATCCGCGCCATTGAGCGATATTGTGCTTCTGTTAATTTGAAAAACAGCAACTTGATTAACACTGTCAGCAGCACGATGGCCCAGCCCCAGTTACCGACAACATTATGAATATTGGAAAGTAGCCAGAACAGTGGCTTTGAAAATACCGTAAATATCCCGTAATTAACCGTATAACCCAGTCCTGGCGCTACCTCTTCCATCTCATCCTGCAGCTTTCGGCCCGACATACAAGCGGCTTTCAAATTCATGGCTTGCGCCCGCCGCCACTTCAACCGCCGGTGATACGGCCCTGGCGATATAGCGTGGGAACCCATTGGGCGCATATACCTGGGTCGAGTAGGCGTTTATCTGTGTCTTGGGCGGAATCCACGCGGAAAAGAAATAATGCTGAACCATGGATAACCAGCCATCACTGAAACTGCGTTGATAAGGCTCGCTGGCAACATCATCAAAATCAACTTTCTCAAATTTTTCATCCGGACTGTAAAATCCGATACCAAAAAAACTGTACCTGCCCGGGTTGGTGAATCCGCCATCATCTTTGTCTTCAACTACTGAACGTTGTAGCTGGTCATAACGGCTACCCGACCAACTCTGATCGCTTCGATTGACGAGCGTGTGGCGGACTCCGATGTCATATTTACCACGCTTGAAAATCAGCGTCTTGGTGACTTGAATTCCGTTACCGTCGGTCCATGTCAGTGGCACGCGAATTTCATCAGCTGATTCACCCAGTGTGTAATCCAGGTTGTCTGCCTGGTAAGTGCTTGTGTGGTTGGGTGCTGCGGCGCGGCTCAAAAGACCAGATTGTGCAATGAACAGTTCGGGTCCAGCGCTGTTGAACAAATTTACCTTGATTCCAGGCACGTCAAAATCAACCGGATAATCCAACAACCTGGCTGACACAATGGTGCCGCCGATCAAATCGATTTCCACTTCAAGTACATCGGTGGTTACGGTCAATAACTCACCGGCACCGGTCATTTCAGGTTCCGAGATAGCTTCCTGTTCAGAACTTGTCAGGCCTGCGTCCGGTGCCGGCAGATCACCGCTCGTTGGGGCCGTGGCGTCCGGACCGGGCACTGGAAGTGCATCAAACGACGTATTGGCTGCTTCAGTTGCCGTTTGGGGCCGTGACTGTGGCTTTACACCATAATCCTTTTGCCATTCCACCCACATCAAGTAGGCGAGGACGAGTAACCCCATGAAAAGCATCGGGCGAAGGTTTGCCATTATTTTTGTGTCCTTAATTGATCGGATTGGCCGCCGGTATCCCGGTCTCCGGCTTTTCTGGTCAGTTTTTGCCAATGAATTGAGAGCGACTCATCCAGTGTTTTGTTACTTTGATTTACGGCTTTTGCGGTCGGGAGAATAACCAAATCCAATGCTCTGTCTGTAGCTTGGCCAATCATCCGGGAGCGAAAACTTTCCCTTACCACGCGCTTTATCCGATTACGGCCAACGGCCTTTGCACAGGCTTTTTTGGAAACAGCCATACCAAGACGGTGCTGCTGTGTTCCATTGCCACGCGCCAAAATTCGGAAATAGTCGTCAGACGACCTGATAGGCTGTTGAAATACCAATCTGAATTGTGCTGGTTTGAGCAGTCGCGATTGCCTGGAAAATTTCATCATTCCTGGCCTGTGAGTGTTTTATGCTTGGTTTAAATGGTCCGGTTATTTGGAACAGTTCACCTGAACCGTTTATACCGGGCTTGTTTCCCCGTTACTAACAAACGAACCGGGGTACACCAATCACGCACTTAAACGCTTACGACCCTTGGAACGACGTGCATTGATTATGGCGCGACCACCGCGGGTTGCCATGCGGGCACGGAAACCGTGTCGGCGGGCGCGTTTCAAAACGCTTGGCTGAAAAGTACGCTTCATTTTTAAAACCTCAATAAATGCTATTTTTAAGACTGTTTTACTGTTATTACAGGCAGTCGAGACAAGAGGCGAATAGTATCCCGTATAAGCATAGTATTCAAGCAATTGGCAGGATATATTTGAATTATGCGTCAGTATGTTTTCAACTATAGCCAAGTTATCCACAGCACGTTAGACTAAGCCCTGTTTAGGTTCGATGACATGGCACATCATGACAGCCTGGACATAGATAGTATAATATTCTATTTAAGTTATTGAAATATAATATTTATTTGGCACACCAACGCTGATTTGGCTGGTGTTCCGGAAAAAATAGACCCTACTGGCTTGAACGCGGCATGACGCAAAACATCTGGCAGCTTTGCCTTCAACATCTTGAACGGGAATTACCGGCTGAAGACATCAACACCTTCATTCGCCCGCTTGAAGTTGTCAGCAGTAAAAACCGGACCCGGTTGGTCGCACCAAATTCATATGTCCGTGATCATATTACGACCCAATACCTGGAACGAATCCGGGACATATTTGAGCACCTTGATCAACCCAGGGCCTCGGTCAGTATAGAAGATGGTTTACCTGTCGAAACAACTGAGGACATCAGACAATCTCAAACATCGGGTGGACACAAATTACCGACCGGTCTCAATTCACGTTATCGTTTCGATAATTTCGTTTTGGGTAAATCAAACGAATTGGGTTTTGCTGCTGCGTCCCAGATAGCACAAAAACCCGGTGATGCCTACAATCCGTTATTGTTATACGGCAGTACCGGACTTGGGAAAACGCATTTATTACATGCCATTGGCAACAAGATCCGCGAGCAAAACCCTTCTACAAAAGTGCTGTATCTTGATTCCGAGCGCTTCGTCAGTGACATGATCAAGGCGCTTCGTCATGGTGCAATTGATAACTTCAAAAAACATTATCGCTCGGCCGGAGCCTTGTTGATTGATGACATCCAGTTTTTTGCTGGTAAAAAAAGTTCTCAGGAAGAATTTTTCCACACTTTCAATGCTTTACTTGATAGTAAGCAACAAATTGTTCTGACCTGTGACCGTTACCCGAAAGAGGTTGAAGGTCTTGAGGCCCGGCTTCGTTCTCGATTTGGATGGGGTTTAACTGTCGCCATTGAGCCACCGGATTTTGAGACCCGTGTTGCCATATTAATGAACAAGGCCCAGGAAAAAGGGGTTCAACTTAAAGAGTCGGTCGCTTTCCTTGTTGCCAAGCGCTTGCGTTCACATGTACGCGATCTCGAAGGCGCCTTGAATACATTGATCGCAAATGCCCGGTTTACCGGTCGGGAGATCACGGAAAGCTTTGCGCGCGAGGTATTGCGGGATTTACTGACCGTACATGACCGCCTGATAACAATTGAAAACATTCAGAAAACTGTTTGTGAATATTACAAAATACGTATGTCGGAGTTATTATCCAAACGTCGACATCGTAGTATTGCCCGTCCAAGGCAAATGGCGATGTCCTTATGTAAGGAATTAACCCAGCATAGTCTGCCGGAAATAGGTGACGCATTTGGAGGGCGGGATCATACAACGGTATTACATGCCTGCCGTAAGATAAACGAGTTGTGTGAAACCGATGGACGTTTGCGGGAAGACAAGGTTAAATTGTTGCGTCTGTTGACCGCGTGAAGTTTTGTGGAACAATAGGGTATAACGCCTTAATAAGTTGTTGATAAGTATTGATGTAGAAACTAAGTCTTGTTTCTCCACAGGTTATACACAAGCTTGGGTTGATGATGTACACAAAATTTAGAGGTAATATCTATCTGTAATATAAATAGATTATTAGCTTTAAAGGTTTATTAACAGGGCCTACTACTACTACTGTTTATATATATCTATTAATTTAAGAACAGTAATAACAAGGATCAAAGTATGAAATTCACTATATCCAGGGAAGTGCTTCTGCAACCTCTTAGCCAGGTTGTTGGCGTAGTTGAACGCAGACAAACATTACCGGTGCTGGCAAACTTCATGCTGGTTGCACGTGACAACCGTCTGACAGTTACCGGTACGGATATGGAAGTTGAGCTTATATCAAGCGTACCCGCCAATGTTTCCATGGAGGGTGAAATTACTGTTCCGGCACGTAAATTATTAGATATCGTCAAGGCCCTCCCTGATGGTTCTAATATTTCTTTCAGTATGAGTGACGACAAAGCTACGCTTTCTGCAGGTCGTAGCCGTTTTACCCTGGCAACCTTGCCGGCATCAGAGTTTCCGGCAACAGATAAGGTGGAAGCCCTTGAAAATATTGAAGTTTCTGAGAAATCTTTAAAAAAAATGATGGATAAAACCTCGTTTGCGATGGCAAATCAGGATGTACGTTACTATCTTAATGGTCTGCTATTTGATTTCAGTAATCAGCAACTACGGGCGATTGCCACCGATGGTCACAGGTTGGCAATTTGTGATCTCGAGAGCAGCATCAGTATTGACGGTGACCGGCAATTAATCGTACCGCGCAAAGGTGTATTGGAGTTGACGCGGATGTTATCGGATGAAGCGGATGAGGTTACACTCGCTATTGGCCGGAATCATATCAGGCTGGTGAGAGGTGATACCACATTTACTTCAAAGCTGATTGATGGTCGTTTCCCCGACTATAAAGCGGTTGTTCCCGTCGGTGCAGACAAGCAGATGCTTGTAGACAGGGGTTTATTTATCCATGCCTTGCAAAGGGCAGCTATTTTATCCAACGAAAAGTACAAGGGTGTAAGGTTGGAAGCGGAAGGTTCCACGATAAAAATTATTGCTCACAACCCCCAACACGAAGAAGCCGTTGAAGAAATTGAAGCTGAATTCAATTTTGATAGACTCGCCGTTGGTTTTAATGTGACCTATCTACTGGACGCTTTAATGGCGATAGATACCGAACAGGTCTCGATGGAACTTAAAGATGCAAATAGCAGTTGCCTGGTTTCTGCGCCTGACTCTGATGTAAACCGACATGTGGTAATGCCACTCAAGCTCTGAGCTGGATAAAAATCCTCGGTATGCGGGTTAAATCCCTCAATATCAATAACTTAAGAAACATTTCATCGGCACAAATTGATTTAGATCCGTGTCTGAACTGTTTCGTAGGTGACAATGGAGCTGGTAAAACCAGTATTCTTGAGGCGCTTTCTGTTCTATCCAAGGGCCGGTCATTCAGATCCGGTCAAATATCGTCACTCATCGGCCCCGAAAATAGCAGTTTTCAAGTGGTTGGCAAAGTTGAAAGCCAGGAAGGTAATCCACACCAACTTGGTATGGAACGTGATGAAAATAGCTGGTCTGCGCGCCATAATGGTGAAGATGTTTCACAATTAAGTGAACTGACTCAATTACTACCCCATGTGCTTTTGGAGCCCAACAGTCATGTACTGGTAAGCGGCCCACCCGATGGCCGACGCCGGTATCTGGATTGGGGTGTGTTTCACGTGGAACACGCTTTCTTAACGCTTTGGCGAAGATACAACCGGGTGCTAAAACAGAGAAACGCTGCTCTGAAGCAGGCAAACAGTATGGTGATTGAAAGTCTGGATTCACAATTTGTTCACCTGGGTGAACAATTACATTATGCACGGGAAAGCCATGTCGGTTCTCTCAATGTTATTCTTCAAAAACAACTCTTAGTGTTTTGCGAAACATTAGAAGGCATCACACTGAGCTACAGAAAGGGTTGGGCCGGTGATAACCTGGCTGAAGCCATTCAGGCTTCCGGCCCGCGTGATATTGAAAGGGGCTCAACGGGTCCAGGTCCGCACAAGGCCGACCTGCACTTGACACTGAACGGTGTCCCTGCAAAAGAACGTCTGTCACGAGGTGAACAAAAGGCGATGACGGCGGCATTGATCATGGCCCAGGCACAAATGATCTGTGAGTCTGGTGAAAGACCGATTCTGATGCTGGATGACCTCTCCTCTGAATTTGACGAGGTACACGTGGGTAAAGTGCTTGGAGCAGGGTTGGAGTTGGGCGCTCAAATTCTATTAACTGGAACAGAATTGGCACCCGCCATAAAGTCCTGTGAGAGCCGCTACACGGTGTTTCACGTGAAACAGGGTGAGGTTTCAACTGCCACGGCATAGATCTATTAAAAAGCCCGAAAAACAGGCATTTAATGTCACTCAGTGGTATAATACAGTACGTTTCAACACATACAATTCCGCAACAAGTCAAACTTATATTGCCGCCAAAAGAAGTGGCTAAAGACTTGTGTAAGCCGGTACTTAGAGGCTATATGAGCAATCAAGAATATGATTCCAGTAGTATCAAGGTTCTAAAGGGCCTTGACGCAGTACGCAAAAGACCGGGTATGTATATCGGCGATACGGACGATGGCACCGGTTTACATCACATGGTATTTGAGGTGGTGGATAACTCGATAGACGAAGCCCTGGCAGGTCATTGTGACGCGATCAAGGTCACTATTGAGATGGATGGATACGTCAGGGTCACCGATAACGGACGTGGTGTACCGGTTGATATTCACAAAGAAGAAGGGTGCTCCGCGGCAGAAGTCATCATGACGGTACTTCATGCTGGTGGTAAATTTGACGATAACTCCTACAAGGTATCCGGCGGTCTGCATGGTGTCGGTGTATCAGTGGTTAATGCACTATCCGAGATATTGGAATTAACCATTAAAAGAGACGGACATGTCTGGCAGCAAGTCTACAAAATGGGTGTTCCGGTGGAACCACTCAAAAAAATCGGAAATACAAATAAAACCGGTACACAAATAAGGTTTTTACCCAGTACAGACGTATTTTCAGACACTGTTTTTCATTACGACATTCTTGCCAGTCGTTTACGAGAGCTTAGTTTTCTGAATTCTGGTGTCAGGGTTGAATTGGTCGATGAAATCTCTGGAAAAAAAGATATATTCGAATATGAAGGTGGTATTCGGTCATTTGTAGAGCATCTTGGACGTAAAAAAACCGCTTTACATCAAAGTGTTATGTATTTTCAGGGTGAGTCAAATGACGTTTCGGTGGAGGTGGCCCTGCAATGGACTGATGCTTACCAGGAAAGTGTTTTTTGTTTTACCAACAACATACCGCAACGTGATGGTGGCGCCCATTTGGCGGGTTTCAGAGCAGCGCTCACCCGAACCATGAATCAATATATCGAAGAATCCGGCCTGGCAAAGAAAAACAAGGTTTCGATGACGGGTGATGACGCACGTGAGGGTCTTGTTGCCGTTCTTTCAGTGAAGGCACCCGATCCAAAGTTTTCCTCACAGACAAAAGACAAATTGGTGTCATCTGAGATCAAACCGGTGGTTGAATCATTGGTAGCGTCGCATTTGCGCGATTTTCTGCTGGAGAATCCCGCAGAAGCCAAGATTATTACCATGAAAGCGGTAGATGCTGCCCGTGCCCGTGAGGCGGCCCGTAAAGCCCGCGATATGACGCGACGTAAAGGTGTGTTGGATATAGCAGGTTTGCCGGGTAAATTGGCAGATTGCCAGGAAAAGGATCCGGCGTTATCAGAGTTATTCATCGTGGAGGGCGATTCTGCGGGTGGCTCTGCAAAACAGGGTAGAAACAGAAAAACCCAGGCAATTCTTCCACTTAAGGGAAAAATTCTGAATGTGGAGAAGGCCAGATTCGATAAAATGCTATCCTCTGCAGAAGTTGGTACATTGATTACGGCTCTCGGCTGTGGCATCGGCAGGGATGAATTCAATATAGAAAAACTTCGTTATCACACCATCATTATCATGACCGATGCGGATGTCGATGGATCGCATATCAGGACGTTATTACTGACTTTTTTCTATCGGCAAATGCCTGAACTGATCGAGCGCGGTCATATTTATATTGGCCAGCCACCGCTTTATAAAGTAAAGCAGGGTAAACAAGAGTACTACCTGAAAGACGACTTGGAGATGAACGAGTATATGCTGGCGCGAGCGATGGATAATGCATCGCTGGTTTACGATCAGGATGCACCACCTCTTACCGGTGCCGCACTGGAAGGTCTATTGCGTGATTATATGGCGGTGAAGGGAGCAAGTGCCCGTTTAGCGATTCGTTTTGATCCGCTATTTTTAGACCAACTTATTAATATTAAAGGATTTTCATTCGATTGGAGTCTTGAAGAAGCGCAGCAGTGGTGTGACTCGATTGTTGAAATGATGAATAAAAATACACCACCGAGCGTGAGTTATGGATTGCTTGCACAAGACAACGAACAGGGTCTTGAGCTGCAGTTAAGTAAAACCACGTATGGCGTTGTGGAAAATACAACATTGACCAGGGACTTTTTCCGATCACCGGAATACAGGCTGACCAGCAAACTGGCCAATACCCTGGATGATCTGGTTCAACCGGGGGCCGTAGTACGTCGTGGTGCATCGGAACAGGGCATAGGTAGTTTTGCCGAGGCACATGACTGGCTAATGAATGAAAGCCGTAAGGGCCGTACCTTCCAAAGGTTTAAAGGTCTTGGTGAAATGAACCCGGAACAACTTTGGGACACCACGGTTAATCCGGAATCGCGTCGTCTGCTTAAAGTTACAATTGAAGACGTTATTGCAGCGGATGAAATTTTCACCACCCTGATGGGTGATGAAGTTGAACCGAGACGGGATTTTATTGAGAAGAATGCCCTATACGTAACCAACCTGGATATCTGATAATGACCCGGATACTGCTCCGGGTCAGCAGTTTCCGGGTTTTCCTGTATTCAACCCAGTAAGGCGAGGTTTGCAATTCGGTCAAATAAACCTTTTAGTTCAGCCAGTAGATTAAGCCTGTTGTTACGCACTTGCGGGTCATCATCCATTACCATGACCTTGTCAAAAAAGGCTTCTACAGCGTCAAATAAACCGGCGAGAAGCGTCAGGGCCGCGGTGTAATCTGCCTTCTTATAAAGCAATTCCAGGTCGTTTGAAATTCTTCTAATTTCTTTGAAAAGAGCTTATTTCTTCTTCAATAACTAGTATATCTTCGTTTATCGTGGTGTTTTCCAGAGTCCCTGCCTTGCGTAATATATTGCCAATTCTCTTGTTGGCTGCTGCCAGGTCTGAAGCAACATCATGCTGCATGAACTCACGCAGGGCATCAAGCCGTAACACAAGATCAGGCAAAGTGCCAAGTGGTGCATCGAGCGCGGCATTGACGAGACTGGTTTCGTAGCCCTTTTCGCGTAGATGGTGTTTCAATCTCTCCAAAATAAATTGGCGCAACTCCAGCAGAACTTGTGGGGTTACAGGCAATTGCTCCTGCAGGGTAGACGCGGCAATAGCGAGACCTTTATCAAGCTCAATATTCAGCTCACCATCCAGCAGGATACGAACCACACCCAGCGCGGCCCGGCGTAGCGCAAATGGGTCCTTATTTCCGGAAGGCTTGTTTCCGGTGGCGAAAATACCGGTCAATGTATCCAACCGATCGGCCAGGGCTACAACTTTTCCAACTGCCCCGGTGGCTAAACGGTCCCCGGAAAAAGCAGGAAGATAGTGATCCCCAATGGCCAGGGCGACCTCATTTTTCTCGCCGCTTTGCAGGGCATAATAACGCCCCATAATACCCTGGAGCTCCGGAAACTCACCCACCATCTGACTGACAAGATCACACTTGCAGAGACTCGCAGCACGTTGTGCTGCTACTTTGTCAACACCTGTTTTATCCGCTATATTCTTCGAAATAACAGCGATTCGTCTTGATTTGTCTCCAACAGAGCCTAACGTGTTTTGAAATACAATACTGTCAAGTTGTTGCATCCAGTCTTCAAGCGAAGATTTATTGTCCTGATCCCAAAAGAAACGTGCATCGGAAAGCCGTGGTCGGATAACACGTTCGAAACCTTCACGAACAGCATCAAAATCCAGGCTATCCAGATTGGCAACGGCTATAAACCTGTTTGTCAACGCACCTTTGTCGTTACTCACGATCGGGAAAAACTTTTGATGATCCTGCATGCTGGCTATCAGGGCTTCCGCGGGAACAGAGAGAAACTCCGTATCAAAACTTCCGCAAATGGACCGTGGCCACTCAACGAGATTGGTGACCTCTGCGAGCAAATTCTCATCAATTACAGCTTTGCCACCGGCTTTTTCACCCAGGCTGATCACCTGTTTTTCAATCATATCCCGCCGCTTTTCCTGATCAGCGACCACACACGCGGACTCGAGCACCTGCTCATAATCACTGGCGGTCGGGATTTCATGTGGACCGGGACTGTGTATACGATGTCCGCGTGTGGTATTACCGGAATTGAGACCAAACAGATTGCTTTTGAGAACTTTCGAGCCATGCATTGCAACGAGCCAGTGTACCGGCCGGATGAAACTGAACTCATTGGATGCCCAACGCATGGGTTTCGCAACGGGTAAGGCCGCAAGTGCTGTTTCCAGCATAGGCAGGAACAAATCTTCAAGTAATTGGCCGGGTTTTTCTACACGGCAATATAACCATTCACCCGCATCGGTTTTAAGTGTGTCGAGCTCGTCAACCGTCTTGCCAACAGACCGTGCAAACCCGTTGGCGGCAGGTGTGGGCTTATTTTCAGAATCAAATGCGGCGACCAGCGCCGGACCCTTACGATCCATTACCTGATCGGGTTGGCGCGCTGCAACACCTGATATGAGCAAGGCCAGCCGTCTCGGTGTGTAGTAAGCCCGGCTATCGGCAGCATTGAACGTCAGGCCGGCTTTATTAAGTTGATTTAAGAATTCGTCAAACAGTGTCTGACCCAGGATTGAAAGGGATTTTGGCGGTAATTCTTCGCAACCCAACTCAATCAACAGGTCAGCGGAACCGGGTGGATTGGCTACAATACCCGTGTTATCTGGCTTATTCACCTGTGCTCTCCTTCAGTCCGGGAAACCCCAGGCTTTCCCTTCGGGCAAAATAGGCTTCCGCAACCTTACGGGACAGATTTCTGACTCTCAGAATAAAGCGTTGTCGCTCGGTTACTGAAATTGCCCGACGAGCGTCCAGCAAATTAAAGGTGTGTGAGGCTTTAAGCACCTGTTCGTATGCAGGCAACGGTAAATCAAGCTCTACCAGTTTGTCGGCTTCGGACTCGCAGGTATCAAACCAGGCAAAAAGAGATCCGGTTTCAGCGTGCTCAAAGTTATAGGTGGATTGCTCTACTTCGTTTTGGTGAAAAACTTCGCCGTAGGTCACTTTCCTGCCACCGACATCGGTCCATACCAGGTCAAATATGCTGTCCACATTTTGTAAATACATCGCCAGGCGCTCAAGACCGTATGTAATCTCACCCATAACCGGTCTGCATTCCAGACCACCGGCCTGTTGAAAATACGTGAACTGGGTTACTTCCATGCCATTGAGCCAGACTTCCCACCCAAGACCCCAGGCACCCAGGGTAGGGGATTCCCAGTTGTCCTCGACAAAGCGGATATCATGCACGGCCGGGTCAATACCAATGGCTTTTAACGAACCCAGATACACCTCCTGGAAATCCTCCGGCGCCGGTTTCATCACTACCTGGTACTGGTAGTAATGCTGCAGGCGGTTTGGGTTTTCGCCATAGCGACCATCGGTGGGCCTTCTGCAAGGCTGCACATAGGCGGCATTCCAGGGCTCCGGGCCGATAGAACGCAAGAATGTCGCCGGATGAAAGGTGCCAGCACCCACTTCCATATCGAGTGGTTGTACCAGTACGCAACCCTGTTCTGCCCAATAGGTTTGCAGGCAGTTGATAAAATCCTGAAAAGTCATGAAAATCCCGTGGTCTGATAACCGACATGTTAACCCGGTAGTATAGCCAACGGTGGCCAAGGACAGAAGATGAATGGGCAAAAAGCATTGAAACAAATTGCTTTGATCAAGACAGGATGTACGATTGAGCAGATCAAGCCGCGATACGGGGATTTTGAAGACTGGTTTGCGGAGGGCCTGGGTGTTGCAAATCTGTTGCAGATAGACGTGTTCAAACAGCAACCGTTACCCGCACCCCAAACCCTGGCCGGTATCGTGATCACGGGTTCACCCGCCATGGTTTCCGCCAGGCTGGATTGGAGCGAGCACACTGCACACTGGTTGCAACAAGCGGTAAGAACAGGCATACCGGTCCTTGGTGTTTGTTATGGCCACCAATTACTGGCCCACGCACTGGGTGGTCGCGCCGGGCCCAACCCGGCTGGCCGGCAGATTGGTACGGTAGACATTCAACTTGTTGATAATATTGAAAATGATCCCTTATTGGGTCATCTGCCAAATATATTCCCGGCGCAAACATCACACTCCGAAGTTGTGCTCGAGTTACCACCGGATGCAATACGCCTGGCAACCAGTCCATTGGATGACAATTTTGCAATCCGGTTTGCAGAAAACGCCTGGGGTATCCAGTTTCACCCGGAGTTTTCAGCCCCGGTCACAATGGACTACATACGTTACAGGGCCGATGCTTTACGTCAGGAAGGTTTGAATCCGGAACAACTTCTGGTTAGAACCAGGGAAACAAAAGAAGCGAAATCAGTACTGCGCAAATTCACTGAACTGGTTCGAAACCAGGTTTAGCACAACTCTTAAAATAATAAATACATGGCCTGGCCCAGCCCCTCACTGGATTGCTGGAGCACGGGTATTTTTGAACTTTGATCCATTATCTATGTAGGCGCCAAGGTCAAACAGTACCGTACTTCAGGACTCGTCATCCTGACCGTTCATGCTCAGTCGGGAAGCCAAGGGGGTGTGGTATCCTGTTTCCGGACACGTCGTAAACCCCTCCATGGGGACTCGGTCGCGACGTCCTGTCGCTCACGGTCCTGAAACAGGACACCACACCCCCTCGGCTTTGTGTGTGAGCATAGGGTAGTGGTCTCAGATAAATGTACTGCCGTTAGGTTGAAGCTGGAGTTATGTTCGGGAGAAGGTGAGAGCGGGAACCGCTCGAGAAGCTGGCCTGGGCCATGAACGGTATGTCGCGGGCGCATGGATAAGCAGGAGCGACGTGTGTCAATTTTACGCAGCATATGAAGACTTACAAGACGTCGAGGATGAGCCTACAGGACGTACTTGTGGCGTGTCCTGTTAGTCAATACCCCCAACCCACCTTCAGCCTGACCGTAGTTCATCTATCTGAAACCATCGCTCTATGCATATCCGCTAAGCCGAGGGTGTGCAGTACCTTAATTCAGGACCGTACGAGACAGGAGTATCGAGGCCCCAGGGACGGTTTGCGCCGTGTCCTGAAGTAAGGTACTGTCCGACCTTGGCGCCCACACAGGTAATGAAGAATCAAAATCCAAAACTCCCTTTCATCCAGCAATCCGGTGAGGGGCCTTAACTTGAGGATGTGAATTTACATTAAGTGGCACAACAATGGGTCGTGGCCTATTCAGCGACTTCAACCCTGAAAACCACACCGTCAACCCCAGTCACCCTGATATGCGTGCCGGCCGGCAGGTCCGGACCCTTAACCTTCCAGGTGGAATCGTCCACGGTTACCTTGCCGACACCGTTGGTAATCGGTGCACTGAGCGAAAAAGTACGTCCGATATATTGTTGTCCACGCCGGTTCAGGTTGGGTTGATCAGTTGTAGCAGGGCGGGTTTCCCGGTATTTCCGCCAGGCGAGAACGGCCACCACGGAGGCTATGGCAAACAGTATCAACTGGGTCTCCAGATCAATGGAAGGGAAAACCAGCAATATCAGACCAACGGCGGCAGCAGCTATACCCAGCCAAAGAAAGAAGAAGGCCGGGGCGGTGAGTTCCAGGATCAATAAAAGACCTGCGAGTATCCACCAGTGCCAGAAAACAATATGCTCAAGCCACTCTGTCATGCTCAGGAACCTCCTGCTGGTTTATCGGAAATCACGGACTTGGCAATTTCAGTAATACCCGCAAGGCTGCCGAGAATACCGGTGGTTTCCATTGGTAACAGCAAGGTCTTCTGGTTCGGGCTGTTGGCAAAGGTTTTCAGCGCGTCAACATACTTTTGCGCAACGAAATAATTGATCGCCTGCATGTCACCGGCGGCGATGGCTTCAGAAACCATCGTGGTCGCCCTGGCCTCAGCCTCGGCCAGACGCTCTCGTGCCTCGGCGTCCCTGAAAGCAGCTTCCTTGCGACCTTCAGCATCCAGGACAATGGCCTGCTTTTGACCCTCAGCTTTCAGAATTGCTGCCTGCCGGAAACCTTCTGCCTCGAGAATATTGGCGCGCTTTTCACGCTCCGCTTTCATCTGCCTGGCCATTGCATTGACCAGATCCATAGGTGGTGTAATGTCCTTGATTTCGATACGCGTAACTTTAAGACCCCACGGTGTCGTGGCTTCATCAACGACATTCAAAAGCTGGGCGTTGATGGTGTCGCGCTTGGAGAGTGCGTCATCCAGATCCATTGAGCCGAGCACCGTACGGATATTGGTGACCGTCAGGTTAAGAACGGCGTGTTCGAGCCGAAAAACCTCGTAGGCGGCCTTGGCGGCATCCAGTACCTGGAAAAACACCACGCCATCCACGGTCAGGACTGCATTGTCCTTGGAGATAACCTCCTGTGACGGCACATCCAGGACCCGCTCCATCATGTTAACGCGTTGCCCGACCCGGTTAATAAATGGAATCATCAAATGAAAACCAGGACGAAAAGTGGTGTTGTATTTACCAAAACGTTCTATCGTGTACTCGTAACCCTGCCGGACGATGATGACCGCCTTGCGGATAACGACTACAGCAAGAACTACAACGACAACAGCCGAGATTAATGCATTTTCAAACATTTCAGACCCTCTTTTTAAGCTTGAAGCAGGTACAGGGAACTCATCATAATTAGTTGTTTTCTCCGATCAAAAAGAATATCAGAATCCACCTTGATCAGAATGCGCCAGAAGTCATTGGCAAAAACGCAACAACAGGTATGAACATGCGCGATAAACAAGACAGACTGCTTGCCAAAACCCGGATTCTGAGGGGTTTCTCTACCAGGTGAAAAACCCTTATCTTAAATTACAAAGCCAGGGTTGGCCGGAACTGGCGAAATTGGGTTGGCATGGTCTGAAACATTCGATCCATGGTGATCTGCCGCACTGGTTGGGAAGCATAGACGCTCTTCCTGAAGGAGATGGTTATAATCAATTGAACAGGGAAGCGCCTGCGTTAGGCAGACCGGTTGCTGAGCCGTCACTATTGCGTCAGAACCTGCTCAATTTGCACCCTTGGCGCAAAGGGCCGTTGGAACTGGGTGGTGTCAGAATAGATACCGAGTGGCGCTCTGACTGGAAATGGGATCGATTGAAACCGCACCTTGATCTCAACGGACAACAAATACTGGATATTGGTTGTGGCAATGGTTATTTCAGTTTACGGATGCTGGCTGCAGGAGCGCAACTGGTGGTGGGTATTGATCCGACACTGGTTTTTGTCATGCAATGGCTGGCGATGCAAAAGCTCGGTCCCGGACTGAATAACTTTGTACTGCCTCTGGCTATCGAAGATCTGCCGATAGATACACCCGGCTTTGATAGCGTGTTTTCGATGGGGGTTTTGTATCATCGGCGTAAACCGGTAGAGCACCTTGAGCAGCTAAAAAAACTGACCCGGCCCGGGGGTCAGATCGTACTTGAAACACTGGTTCTGGAAGGTGAGGGCCGGGAGGTACTGAAACCTGCGGGTCGTTATGCGCGGATGCGTAATGTTCATGCCATTCCAAAGCTGGAGGTTGCTGCATGACTGGCTGGAGCAGGCCGGTCTGAATGATGTGCAGGTACTTGACGTAAGCAGAACCACTACCGATGAACAACGCAGTACCGACTGGATGACCTTTGAGTCCCTTGGTGAGTGTCTGGATGTGAATAATCCGTCCATCACGGTCGAAGGGCACCCCGCGCCGACCAGGGCGGCCTTATTGGTTAAGAAACCTCTGATTTATTCTGAGCGAAGTAGAACAGAGGTTTCTTAGAGTTAGATAACAAGCTAAGGAGAACAGAAACATGACTTATACAACACCCGATATCTGTGATGAATTTTCGGACAGCTTGCAGGTGCTTGAGCCCCTGTTCACCGAGTTTGGCGGTAAGGAAAAGTTCTGTGGCGAGATCGTCACCATCAAGTGTTTTGAAGATAACTCCCTGGTCAAGCAAACACTGGGTTCTGCCGGTCACGGTAAGGTCCTGGTGGTGGATGGCGGGGGTTCGTCAAGATGTGCGCTTTTGGGTGACTTACTGGGTGCAATGGCGGTAAAAAATGGTTGGCAAGGGGTGCTTATCAATGGCTGTGTACGCGATGTGGAAATTCTCAAGAGCATGGATCTTGGTGTGCGGGCGCTCAATTGCCACCCACTCAAATCCAACAAACGCAATGAAGGTCAACTCAACGTATCGATCAGGTTTGCAGGAGTCAGTTTTGAACCGGGCCAATACCTCTATGCCGACGAAAACGGTATCGTTGTTGCCGTGGAAAACCTGAACTTAAAACGGGAGGAATAACCTGAGTCTTCGTCTGACGCGTACCAGGGATAAGCGCTCAACCTGCTTTCGGACGACTTAAAATCGGCCAGTAGACCCAGGTGAAAATCGCAAAAGACAATATCCAGGCCGTGGCAGATAGATCAATCATCAGCATATAACCCTGACCGCTTAACGGGCCCAGAACCCGAACGAGTATGGCAAGCATCAATAGCCAGTAGGCCAAAACCGTAAGTCGCGCGGCCTGTAGCGGTCTGCCAGTGTGACCTAATGCGACCCGTGTTGTTACTGCCAGTACCATGCTGCCTATGGCACCCATGGTCAGAGCATGCAGGGCCGCGGTTGGTGTAAATAGCCAGCCGAAAACAGCGCAGCCCAACAGGGTATAACCGACCGGTAACCACAGATAGGCAACATGCAACACGAACAACAACGGGTTGGATAGCGTTGCAAATGCCCTCCAGCGACTCAGTCTCAGGCCATGGACAAGGGCGGCAGCAAAGGCCAGGACACCGGTTACCGGGTGCGTTGGTATGAAGCTGGCGGCAAGACCGACCAGCAAGGTCAGTGTCAACGCAGCCCTGTTGACAATATCGCTATTAACAGGCATCTGCTCCTGACCCTGTTGACGTAACCAATTGCCGGTGAAGCTCGGCACGATGCGCCCGGCGATAATGACAACCAGGAGCAGAAGCGTATGAATTAACAGGTAAATAGCCAAGCTGTCGGCACCAGGTAACCATTGACCTGCACCGAGTTGATAAAGGGCATTCAGGATTGCAACCACGAAAATAATGGCAATGAGAGGGTAATTACGTCGACTGCGGCCGCCAATGATTTCCCGGCTCAGTAACAAGCCAAGCAGAACAGGAAACAGCATGTCTAGAAAAAACACCAGGCTGGCCGGTATCCAGAATGATAGCGACATCGCCAACCTTCCTGCCAGCCAACTGACCACCAGCAAGGCCAGTGGCACGCCTCGTATAGCGGGTCGGCCGGTCCAGTTGGCTACCGCGGTCAAACTAAAGCCGGCTACCGCGGCCATGGCAAAGCCGATCAGCATTTCATGGCTGTGCCAAAGCGGTGTGGCACCAGGAAGGCCGGAACCGTGCAGGGTCATGACCCACAGGGCTATGATCAACACTGCAAAAATGCCGTTCATAAGAAAGAACGGCCGGAACGCGTAGCTGAGTAAAACGGGTACTTTACTCGAGTTCATGCTGGCAAATGGTGGTGGTGAATATCGGCTATCACCACGACTGGGAGCAACAAATCAAGAATCGGGACTACGAGCGCTTTGTTGGAATTCAAAGGCTTCAACACATTCGGGCAGATCGTAATATAAAGGTGCGCGTCCGCCCATTCGTTCACCATAATCCGCATAGAAACGTTCGCATTCTTCCTTGCTGGGCATTTCTTTATTGGTTACGCATTCTGCAATATATTCGCTTCGCATTGGCACCAGTAATTTTTGCCGTTTAACCTCGCAGGCTGCATCCAGCCTGGCCTGTTTCTGCTCGCGCGACTCCTTGGCCAATGCCGGGCTGATCAGTGTCGAGACCAACACAACGAACAATAATATCTGTATGTTTTTCATCATCAACTCCCGGGTTGCTGTGTCTATCTTACCCCACAGCTTACAACTCGTCTTCTCCCACCCATTTGCGAACCCTTGGTGCGCGATATGCGGCAAACTGATCCAGCAGCACCCCGGGTTCACGCGCTTCGATCAACATGGGGCGGCAAAGTTGATTAACAAATTCCTGTTCAAAAGAGCTTTCCAAAAAACGGATCAGGTTGTCGTAATAGGCCTCGATGTTTAGCAGGCCACAGGGTTTCTCATGGAAGCCAAGTTGTGCCCAGGTCAGTATTTCAAAAATTTCCTCCAGCGTGCCCCAGCCACCGGGTAGCGCGATAAAGCCATCGGCAAGTTCCGCCATCATGGCCTTACGTTCATGCATGGATGCCACAATGTGTTGCTCGGTCAGGTTGTTGTGTGCGACCTCTTTAACCGCAAGACTTTTGGGGATGACGCCAATGGCTTCACCACCAGCCTCAAGCACCGCATTCGCAATCACACCCATGATTCCAACGGCAGCACCACCATACACGAGACCGATATCGCGCTCACACATGGCCTTCGCCAGACTTACTGCTGCGTGTGAATAAGCCGGGTTTTTCCCCGGGCTGGAACCGCAATAAACACAGACTCTTTTTATTTTCATAATTCTTTGACCGTAACCCGATGGAACGATATTTTAGTCATTACTCCGGACCATGGAAACAGCGGGCCGGGATCGAGCTTACGTCTGATCGTGATCGCGGGTTTATCTTCCGAGCGTATCATCGCGGTATCCAGATCTTCGTGCCCTGCTACCTTTTTGAGCCCGGGAAGCGCTGTCTGCAGTTGCTTCAGCAAAGCCACGAGCGCCTCGATCTGCAGGTCGGGATAGGGTTCCGGCATCTGCTGATGATCTGAGCGGAACCAGTCCGGGTAACGCCCGATATTTACAAGTTCTATACCAATACTGTGCGGGTTAAACCCCCTGACATGGTGAGCTACACGGTTGATCGGCACCCATTGCTCAACGCGACCATCCCGGTCAATATAAAAATGCCCGCTATTGCCGGTTTGCGTCTCCGGGTAATGCTCTTTCTCCCCAAATTCCCGCGCCATCGCCAGATCAGGTAGTTCGGTACAATGAATGACCACCAGGTCGATGTCGTCAGTACAGCGGTCTTCCAGACGTCGAACGTAATGCAGAGGGCGCTGATGGACTTCCAGGCTCACAGGTCTTTGGGGCATGGGCCCAGGGTGTCCCCGTGGTCCTGATGAACAAACGCATCGGCGGCAGACACGGCTATGCTGTGATTTTTATGGCAAACGAGTTGCTGGCCGTACCTGCGATCTGAGATAGAGTCATCAGTAGCACAAGCGCTCAGGATTGTCAGGCCGAGCAGAAAAAACATTAACCGCATGGGTTGTTCCTACAATATGGGCAGGGAAACAATGCTGAACTAACCCTGGGACAATAGAAAACGCAGATCCATGATGGCGGCATTGGCCCTTGAAATATAATTGGCCATGACCAGTGAATGGTTGGCAAATGCGCCAAACTTGTCACCGTTCAAAACCATCGGTGCATGCAAGGGTTCCTGGGTTGATTCCAGCTCACGAATAATCTGGCGGTAGCTGATGAGGGCGTTTTTCTTACGTAAAACGTCATGAAAATCGACTTCCATTGCTTTCAAAAAATGGATCAACGCCCAGGTGCTGCCACGGGTTTCATAAAACACATCGTCAATCTTAAACCAAGAGGTTTTTACATCCACTTCGCTTGGCGATGATGTTGATTGAGTCGCAGCGGTATCTCCGGACAGATCGGTGTTCAGACGCTCCTGGCCAACGCTGGCTGAAAGCCGTTGAGACAAGGAACCCAGGCGCTTTTCAACCAGGCCCAACCAGGTACGGAGGTTGTCAGCGCGGGCGTAAAACTGGGCATTCGGCTGGGCAGGGTCTGCCAAACGTGTCAGGTAGGACTCGAGAGACTCCATCGCTTTTTCGTAGCGGCCTTCCGTGTCGGGTGGAAACCAGCGGTCACTGGAGTAATGGAAAAGCGGGTCTGCCAGGGACAGGTCAGGATCCTCGGTCGATTGTGTTTGTGAACGGCTGAGATCATTGCGCATAACGCGGGCGAGATCGCGAACCTGGGTCAGTACCCCAAATTCCCAGTTGGGCACGTTATCGAGGAAGACCCACGGTGGCAATATATCATTTGACATATATCCACCACGCTTGTTAAGCATGGTATTGGCCACTTCGAGTAAAGCCGAGGTCGTGGTGGTGCCGGTTACATCGGCATGACCATGCACGTCGGCATGAAGCTTGGCTCGCTCAACGGGGTCAAATAAATCCGGCTCATTGTTGATACCAGAACATCATTCCGGCACAGATAATGAGCAGTGCGGCAGGAACAGCAATCCAGATTTTATGTTTCATAATGGTGAAGATACCAGATTTTTGGTCAGATGCGTGTGCCGGAAGTTACCCGATTGAGACAGACTGAAAATCGAGCACGAAAAACTACGTCAAATCAAGCATCAACAAACCCGGTTTTTAGAGAGTCCCTGACCATACCAACCAGGCTTTCGACGTTTTGTGACTGCTCTCCAATAATAGCCGCAGAACCGTGTTCAAGACTGACCAACCGCGCTTGCATCTGGTCAAACCTGACCATTTCACCATCGGTAACCTGGGTGTTGGGCATCAGGATAATGGTCATCGGTCCCTGTTCCGTGCTAACGACCATATGCGCACCCCGTCCATCGGGTGTTGGGCAAAACTTGATGAACTGGATACGACCGACACAATTGTTCATCGGCCACGGCATCCAGCTTGGCCAATATTTTGGTAATTTCCTGGTCGGACAGTCGTTCATCGGCCTTTGAAATCACCTTGCTGCCGTCATGTGAATAATGATCCGCAACATAGGCTTCAACAGTTTCCCACTGGTGGGATTGTTTCCAGACCAGACCTGCAGCACCAACGAAAACCAAAAGACTGGCTGCCAGGGCCAAAGGTATCCAGTTTCTTTGCCTGACGGGTAGTTGGCCAATACCCTTTATCTGACTGAGCAAGTCTGCAGGCGGCTGGATATGCAAGGCGCCTTGCAGCTTCTCCTCAAATGCTTCGGCATCGGCTGCAACGGCTTCAAATTCCGGTGCAGAATGACGCGCACGCAAAGTCTCTGGATCCCGGTTCCGGGGATCAGCACCCATCAATTTTTTGAACTCAGAAAAGTTCATGGACATTACCCGTTACTCCATCTTTTTGAAGCTGTACTCTCAGCTTTTCCCGTGCCCTGAATAATTGGGTCATCACCGCACTTTTGCTTATTCCGAGCTGTTCAGAAATCTCCGCACAGCTATGTCCAAACACCACCTGTAACAATAAAGGGTCACGGTATTTTGGCTCCAGTCTCAAAATACCCTTACGCAACAAATCACGTTCTGTCTGCTCATCCGGCTCTAACTCATCATCTTCTACAATTACGACCTTATCCAAATCGGTAAACTTGGGCACCTTACGTTCAAAAGTGCGGGCAAATTCACGCCGCAATATCGTAATCAACCAGCTTTTAGCTGCAGCCACATCATTCAGACTGTCCAGTGCCCGCCATGCTCTTAGAAATGTTTCCTGAACCAGGTCCTTGGCCAGGGCATCATTGCCACATATCCACATGGCGTAGCGGTACAAATCCGTCGAGTAAGCTTCCGCTAGCTTATTAAAACGATGTGTTCGTTCCGTATCATTAGTCATGACCGGATTTTATATAACCCTATTTCAAATTTATTTAACAATTTTTAAACCTTTATTAAGCATTCGCAGTACCTTATGGGATAATACCGTTTAATGTAAACGGAAACCTTATTGACACAAGGAACGTCTATTTAAACCTATAAATAAACTCCGTTGTGACTAATGGCACTTTGAGCACTGGCCGTAAAACCTCAGTCTGTGCCTGATCTCACCGGGGATAAGCCTTAAATTTGATTTTTTTACCAGGCGCACATCAACATATACCGGTGGGTGCAATAAAGGATGAATATGAATTTCGAACAAGCCCGATTCAACATGGTGGAACAACAGGTCAGGACCTGGGAAGTTCTGGATGAACGTGTTCTTGAATTGTTGGAAACAACCCATCGAGAAGATTTTGTGCCGGTGCGATACCGGAAAATGGCGTTTACTGACATGGCCATCCCCCTTGATCACGGCCAAACCATGATGAAGCCCGTTGTGGAAGGGCGTTTATTGCAGTCGCTGGAACTGAAACCGGATGAAACCGTTCTGGAGATTGGAACCGGCAGCGGATTTATCACTGCCTGCCTGGCACAAATGGCTAAACATGTGGTGAGTGTTGATATCTACGAACAGTTTTCAAACGAAGTTGCGGCCAAGCTAAAAGAGAAAGACATCCACAACGTGGAACTCGAAATCGGAAATGCCATGACCGGTTGGCAACCTGAGCAGGCCCATGATGTACTGGTTGTGACCGGTTCCGTACCGAGTGTTCCGGACCATTTCCGTGGCTGGGTCAATCCGAGTGGTCGTATTTTTGTGGTTTGTGGTGATGAGCCTGCAATGGAAGCAAAGCTTTTAACAAAACTGAATGCAACCGAGTGGCGCGAAGAGAGTTTGTTTGAAACAGACCTGGCGAGACTGATAGATGCTGAAAAAGCACCGGAATTTGAATTTTAAAGGATTTAGGAGTTGGGTATGAAGTTCAATATCAATAATCAAAAGCTTTTGATAGCGGCCGTTTTTTTAATCTCGTCACCAGCATTTGCCGTTGATCTGGTCGGTATTCATGACCTGGCGATCAAGAACGATCCGCAATTGCAGGCAGCCGCTTATCGTAAAGATGCCACCGGGGAAAACACCCGCCAGGCCTGGTCAAACCTGTTACCAACAATCAGCGGCAGAGCCACACGCAACTGGGGTAACGCCACAACAAAAATCGGTGAAGTTCAATTTCCAGATGGTTCGGTTCAACCAAGGTCAAAACAAGACAGTGATATTGATACCGAGTTTTACAGTTTTGATTTGCGCCAGTCTCTTTACGCACAAAGCAATTACGAGAACCTGGATATTGCGCGCGGGCAGGTCAGCCAGGCGGAAGCCACCTACAATATTGCTTACCAGGACTTCCTGGTGAGAGTTGCAGGCGGCTATTTCAGCGTGTTGACGGCACAGGATGGTGTTATTTTTGCCGAGGCTGAAGAGAAGGCGCTGCAAAGGCAGTTCGAACAGGCAGAACAACGGTTTGAGGTCGGTCTGACGGCAGTCACAGACGTGCATGAAGCCCGCGCCAGCTATGACAACGCGCGTGCCCGTGCCATCGTATCCAGGAACAACCTGGCCGATACCAAAGAGGCCCTGGTTGAACTGACCGGTCAGTATTTCGATGACTATGACCCACTGCAAGAAGTCTTGCCACTGGTCAAACCGCTGCCCGAAAGCGCGGAGGAATGGGTTGATATTGCCATGCAGTACAACCCGACCGTTATTTTCGCACACATGGGTGTTGAAATCGCAGACGCCAATATACGTTTACAACGGTCCGGCCATTATCCAACGCTTGATCTGGTTGGAAGTTTGAATCGATTTACAAACAACAAGCGGGCATTTACAAGTCTTACCGGTGAAAACTTCGCTACGACTGAAATAGGAAGTGATGACAACCAGATTGGTCTGCAATTGAGCGTACCCCTTTACCAGGGTGGTTTAATCACCTCCAGGACACGGCAGGCCCGTTATTTACTAAACGCTGTCAATGAAGATCTGGACCAGCGGCAAAGGGCGGTCGTAAGAAACACAAAAAATTCCTATCGTGCCGTGATAGCCGGTATTGAGCAGGTTGGCGCTTTTGGCCAGGCGATGATTTCAGCTGAAAGTGCCCTTGAGGCAACCCAGGCCGGTTTTGAAGTCGGTACCCGTACCATCGTGGATGTATTGATCGCCCAGCAACGCTATTTCCAGGCCCAGCGGGATAACTCACTGGCCCGTCATACCTATATTGTTGATCATTTGCGTCTAAAAGCGGCGGCAGGTGTATTGGCCCAGGAAGATCTGCAAAAAGTTAATAACATTCTGCAGTAACCTGAACTCAGGTCTTACAAACGCAGGGTCATCCCCGCTTTCGTGGGGATGACCCTGGCTTAGTTAGGGATAAGTGAAGGCTAAAGCAGTTTTTTGACCGCTTTTAAGGTCAAATCAAGAGCGCCCTTGTTTTTCTCAAGCAATTCCCGTCCTGCCTGTCCCATGCGGTCGCGCAAAATGCCGTCAGATAGAATTTCTTCCACTGTCTTTTGAAACTCCTGACTGATTGCTGACCTGCCGGGCTGCGTTGCAATGTAGCAACTGTGCTGCGATTTCTTTGGCATTTTCCATATTCGGGCCCAGCAAAACCGGTTTACCCAGTGCGGCAGGCTCAAGGGGATTGTGCCCGCCCTGGTCACCAAAGCTGCCACCGACAAACGCCAGGTCAGCGCAGGCGTAATAATTCATCAGTTCACCGATAGAATCGATAACAAAACACTGCGCCTGTCTCGAGCAAGCCTCCCCCTGGCTACGTAGCTCTGTTTGCAGACCGGCTGCTTTTGCCAACTGCATTGCTCGCGTGAAGCGCTCCGGGTAGCGGGGTACCAGGATCAGTAAAGCATGCGGCAGGGTGCTTAACAACGCGACGAATGCCGGTATGATGATGTTCTCATCCGCCTCATGGGTGCTGCCGGCAACCAGGACCGGTCTTTCCCGGCCCCAGCGCAAACGCAGGGCTTCAGCGCTTTCTTCAAGACTGGCGGGAACACTCAGATCAAATTTAATATTTCCTGTCATATCAACGTTTTGTGGAGCTGCTCCACAACTGATCAACCGGTCTGCATCAGTTTTACTTTGTGCACCTATCCAGCTTACGCTTTGCAGAACATCTGCTACAAAAACAGGCAGGTGTTGAAAACGGCCGACGGAGCGTTTCGAAAGCCGGGCATTGGCCATCAAAAGAGGTGTTTTCAATTCCTGTGATTGCAGGTATAGATTCGGCCAAATCTCGGTTTCCATCACGATGATGAGACGTGGTTGCAGACGTTTCAAAAATCGCCTGACTGCAGCCGGTGTGTCAATGGGTATATAACTGTGAAGAACCTTGTCACCAAGGTCCCGGTTGACACGCTCAGAGCCGGTTGGGGTCAGCGTGGTGACGGTCAGTGGTACTTCAGGATATGTTTTAAGAAGGGCCTTTATCAGATGGACTGGCAGCGTTGAATTCACCCACCGATGCGGCATGTACCAGGATGCCGCGCTTTGGATGGTCAACGGCTAAAAAACCGAATCGCTCGCTCCAGCGGCTTAGATAGGCACGATCCCGAAGCCCACGCAAAGCAAAATACGCTAAAACAAGCGGTGTGCTTAGAGTGATCAGAAAGGAATAGAAAAAACGCATTGCTTATGCCGGGTTGTTCTCAATACAAGCAGCCCAAAGACCGAACAGAATCCATATCAACGATGACATGTAAGTGCCATACAATGCGAAATGAGAGTTAAGCGGGAAAAGCACCAGTGCAAGCGCAAGCGCAAAAGGGAAGGCCTCGTTTTGACGGGCGGGTGTCATCTTACGCCAAAATTGCAATACCAGCACAAATCCTGCAAATAAGCAGAGCAAACCAAGGCTACCGGTGTCCGCCATGACTTCGAGCACCAGGTTATGTGCATGTGTCGCGCCTGATTTACCACCTGAATTTTGGATATGGATGTCGTCTTCTGCTGCATACTCCAAATAGGCCTTGGGGAAAGCCCGCACACCAACACCGTTGACCGGATGTGCCTTGAACATGGCCAGGCTGGTTTTGAAAATGGGCATCCGCAGATTGCTCGCGGTACTGATAGCCTCGGTTGAACCTTGTGTAATTGTCAGCGACTGATCAAGCCTTGCCTGGAATAGAGGTGAAACCAGGTAGGCGCCGATGATAGCAGTGAAAACAAATACGGGAATAGATAAGGAGGCCTTTCTCAGTTCACGGTTTTCGCGTCTGAACATCAACCACATGTAGACAACCAGAACCAGGCCCATGATAAGCCAACCGGCACGCATTCCGGCAATCAGAACCGCACCCAGCGTCAATGTGAATGCGCCTACCCACGCCCAGGCTGGCCAGTGTCTGCGAGCGTGTTCCAGCAGCAATGGTGAAAGCATCGCCAGGGTGGGTCCAAAAAACTGGTATTTTTGCACGAACAGCGCATTTAGCCGGTCAGGGTTCATTGCAATACCGAACAGATCAACACCAAAAATCAATTGCACAAAACCGTCCACAGCCCAAAAAACGAGCAGATAAGAGGTCCAGCGAACCACGCGCCAACGAGCCGAATCGGCACGCAATAAAATGGCCATACTGAGCGCTGCGGCCAGGTAGCGTAGCGCGGCAATAGAACTAACCCAGCTTTTTTGTGGCAGATAGGAATCAAGGCTCGATACCACCATCGGCAGCCAGAAGCACAGGAAAATAGGAATTACGATGATAGAAACCCGGCGGAGACGTTGACGGTTTTCTGCTGAACGGGCCAGGAATGGCAGGCACAAAGCGAACGCTGACAATGGAATTTCTGCCAACCTGCCAAATGGTAATAATGCAAAAAAGGACACCACCAACCACGAGGGCCAGTCATCCCGCAATCGTTTAAGCAGTAATTTCATCCGTCTTCCTTTCCCATGTTAAATCCGACAGGCTCCTAACACCGATTGATACAGGCTCATGGTCTGATTCATTGAGTCTTTTAGAGAAAAAGCATCACTTTTCTCGACCACGGGTGTGCACTTCAAAAAATCACGTGTTTTCTGTATCAGGGCCGGCAGGTTATCCGGCTCAACTGCACCGGTTGGAAACATTTCCTGCAGCACCTCGTGAACACCGCCATGATCCCATGCAATGACCGGCACACCCAGCGATAGTGCTTCCGGTACGGTTCGGCCAAATGCTTCCGGTGGGTCGCTACACAGGTTAAACACCAGGCTGGAAGCGGTCATCCAGTCCCGCATATCTGTTCTGACACCGCAGAAAGTCAGCTTGTCGACTAACTTATGCCGTTCAGCCAGACCCTCAAGTTCATTGATATAACGTGAACCTGGTTTTGCCCGGCCGAGAATTACGGCATGAATATCATCAAACTCCGATTGCAACACGGCCATTAACTCGATGAAGGTTGCATGCCCTTTATAGCGGGACAGACGACCTGGCAGCAGCAGGATACGTTTGTTTTTCAACTGGGGAAATTCCGCGTAGGTACTTTGTAGCCATTCGTCGGAAGGTCGATATCCATAGGGGAAATCATCACGGCTGGTGCCACCATAAACCGTATGCAATTGCGGGCTATCCGGTGGCAGGTAATTTTTCAGGGTGTAGTTGCGGATATGATTTGAAACGGCGATCACCTGGTCGCCACGGGCCATGATCGCACTGTAACTGCTGACCGAATATTGACCATGCATCGAGGTAATGAAAACCGGCCGTTTCTCTGCCGGCAACTTGCGTAACGCCAGATGGCAAATCCAGGCTGGCAGGCGGGAGTGTACATGAACAATATCCGCGGGGTTATCGAGTAACCAGGTGCGTAACTGCCGGATGTAAGACAAGGTACCAAGACGTTTACGGCCGATCGGCCACTCAAGAAAGTCTGCCCCGGCTTCATTTACCCGTTTAAGCAATGGCCCGTTGGCCGCAACGACGGTGACCCGGTGTCCCGCAGCACGGAGGAATTCAGTGGTCTCGACGGCAACCATTTCTGATCCACCAATACCGAGAGACACAAGCGCCTGTACTACGTGCATGAAGGCTGATTTAGTCTTTTAATACGTAATGTGTACCACAATACGGACAGGAAGCTTCACCGCTTTCTTCAATGGGTAGATAAACGCGCGGGTGAGCATCCCAGATTTTCTGATTGGGTTGCGGGCAGGAAAACGGCAGGTCAGCGCGACTTACCTCAACCCGTGTTTGAGTGTTTGCATTTTCCAGGCTGTCATCCTGAGCGTCGGTGCGATGAGTCACATTCATCTCCACAAAAAAGGAAAGTGTATTCTACCCCAATATCTCATCACATAATGCCTGCGTGATACCAAGCAGATCTGTGGTCTTCGCGCCCGGCACTATCATCGACCAATGCAGCTTGCAGTCGCGCGTGACTCAGTTGCGCATATGCACTGTCCAGTGTTTTGAAAGTATTAGCGTCTATCCAGCCACAATCATGCAAAGCCTGCAACTGGGGGCCTGTTTGCGTAGATTTGATCACTTCTGGATACTCGCCAGCGTTAAGTAGCAACCCCAATTGCACTATAAACTCGATATCGAGTAAGCCGCCGTGGCCATGCTTGAGCGCGTTGGTCATGCCATGTTCATTACGTATCCGCTTCCGCATGGCCAGTACTTCAGATTTGATTAAGGCCTTGTCTCGAACCCTCGTTAGCACGTTTTGCCGAATGGAAACAAATTTACTGGCGGTTTGCGTGTCACCGGTAAAAGGTCTGGCACGTGTTAACGCCTGTAATTCCCAGACCCAGGCCTCTTCCAACTGGTAGCGGTTAAACGCATCTACGCTGGAGACCAGCAAACCAGCCCTGCCGTTGGGTCGTAGCCTGGCATCGATGCTGTACAAACGTCCTGAGGGAGTCGTTGCCGACATCAGGCTAAGCATACGGCGCGCAACATTGGTGTGGTAGCGCTCAGCCGACAGCGGACGTGGACCGTCAGACATTGAAGTCGTGGGTTGGAACAGAAAAATCAGATCCAGGTCGGAATCAAAACCCAGCGCACAGGCGCCCAGGCTACCGTAGGCAATGACGGCAAGCTCAGGGCCGGGTAAGTGGCCATGACGGCTTATCATTTCAAGTCGGGATAAGGACAGAACGGCCTGCACCAGGTTTTCGGCAAGCTTGCTCAACGCAAAGCTGGCCTCAAAAGCCGACATTGTTAATTTCATAACGGCCACTGCAACTCTCAGATTGATCATCTGTTTAAAGTAGTTCAGGTCCTGCAGTGTTGTTTCGGTATCGTTGCTGCCATTCAAAACCCGCTGAACACCGGTCTGAATATCTTTCCCTGTGGGTGGATAGGCACCAAGGCTTGGGTCTATCAGTTCATCCAGTAATGCGGGGTAGCGAGTCACTGTTTCAGCAACACGTTTGCTGGCTGTGAACAACTCCAGCATACGCTTGCTGGCATCCGGGTTCTGCACAAGTAGTGATAAATAGGCGCTGCGTCTGCATATTGAAGAAACCAGGTCGAGAACCCGGTGGACGACTGCATCATCCGGTGACAAGTCGTCGAAGCTCTCCAGCAACAACGGCATAAACTGATCCAAACGCCGGGATGCACGCTGGCTGAGTGAAAGCCGGCTCAGTCGTTTGACAAAACCTGATAATGGCTTCCAGTTGGAGACATCCTGGCTTGGTTCCTGGTCACTATGTCGCATCCTTTGCCAGTAAGCATGCCAAGGGTTCGTGTCATCAGCGGGTTCACCAGCTTGTGGCAAGCTTTGTTCGAACAGGGCTTTTACCTTGTTTCGTGTCTGCTCAAGCGCGACCCTGAAATCCGGCATATCCTTAAAACCCATGGCCCGGGCGACTCTCAAACCATCTTCACCTGCCGGAACCTGGTGGGTTTGCTGATCGTGCAAAGCCTGGATGCGGTTTTCTGTTTTTCGTAAAAATCGATAGGCAGCCAGTAGCTCTGAAACCGCTTCATTCGAAAGTATTTTTAACTTGTGCAGCTTGGTTGCCGCCCTGAAAATCGAAGGTGTTTGTAAATCGGGTTCCCGTCCGCCCCGAAGCAACTGGAAAGTCTGCACCAGGAATTCAATCTCGCGAATACCACCCGGGCCCCGTTTGATGTCATCCAGGCGGTCATTACGCAAGGCATCTTCGCGGACATTTGCATGCATTTCCTGCAAGGCCTCAATGGCGCCGAAGTCTATATAGCGACGGTAAACAAATGGTTTTAATATTCCCAGTAGTTGCTTGCCGGAAACAATGTCTCCTGCAACCGGACGCGCCTTTATCAATGCGTATCGCTCCCAATCACGCCCCTCACGTTGATAATATTGCTCGAGCGCTGCAAAACTGCTGACCAGCGGACCGGAATCCCCGAATGGCCGTAAGCGGGTATCCACACGAAAACAAAAACCATCGGCCGTTATCCCGGACAGGCTTCGTATTACGCTGCGGGACAGACGTGTAAAAAACTGTTCATTCGATAAACCACGACGACCATCGCATTCACCACGCTCCGGGTAACAAAAAATAATATCGACATCAGAAGACAGGTTAAGCTCGCGGCCACCGAGTTTGCCGAGTCCAATGATAATGAGTTTCTGGGACCGGCCATCCGGGCCTCGCGGTATGCCGTGTTTTTCTTCTAGCACCCGGCTATGAAAATTGACTGCGGCTTGCAGGCAAATGTCCGCAAGCGTACTCAGGTCAGTGAGTATTTCATCCACCGGTGCAAGTTCGCTCAGGTCGCGCCAGATCAAGCGCATCATCTCCCGGTTTCGAAACTGTCGCAGGGCGGGATCCAGGCCTTTTTCCTGGATCAGAGTTGCCAGTTGATCAGAGGCGGGGGGACTGGTGTTTTCCAGTCGTCCGGACGACTGTAATTCTTCAAACCAGTCCGGGTGGCGTGATATCAGCTGATCCAGAAAAGGACTGAACTCGAGGATGGGGTTTTGGCTGCTTGACGACATGCGTAGAGTATAGTCGCGGAAGCCTGAATATAAAGACCAAAAAAAACCCCGCCTGTTGGCGGGGTTTTTTATTCAGCTTGGGTTTGAACTACATGATTACATCATGCCGCCCATGCCACCCATACCGCCCATGCCACCACCCATACCGCCACCCATATCAGGAGCAGCATCATCCTTGGGTGCGTCAGCAACCATGGCTTCAGTGGTAATCATCAGGCCGGCAATAGATGCCGCGTTCTGCAGGGCAGAGCGGGTCACCTTGGTCGGATCAAGAATACCGGCTTCAATCATATCGGCGTATTCACCGGTCGCCGCGTTGTAACCATAGTTACCTTCACCGTGCTTTACGTCGTTCAGTACAACAGAGCCTTCTTCACCTGCGTTGGCGACGATCTGGCGTAATGGTTCTTCCATGGCCCGGCAGGCGATAGTGATACCAACGTTCTGGTCATCGTTGTCACCTTGCAAGCCTTTAACAGACTCAAGTGCGCGAACCAGGGCAACACCACCACCGGGTACAACACCTTCTTCAACCGCTGCACGGGTCGCGTGCAAGGCATCTTCGACGCGTGCTTTCTTTTCTTTCATTTCGACTTCAGTCGCTGCACCAACCTTGATAACGGCAACACCGCCTGCCAGCTTGGCAACGCGTTCCTGCAGTTTTTCACGATCGTAGTCAGAAGTAGCTTCCTCGATCTGTGCACGAACCTGGTTAACACGGCTGGAAATCGCTTCGCTACTGCCAGCGCCGTCAATAATCGTGGTGTTCTCCTTGGTGATCTGGATTTTCTTGGCAGAACCAAGCTCTTCCAGCGTGGCTTTTTCCAGTGAAAGACCCACTTCCTCTGCGATCACGGTGGCACCGGTCAACACAGCGATATCTTCCAGCATGGCTTTGCGGCGATCGCCGAAGCCCGGTGCCTTGACCGCGCAAACTTTAACGATACCGCGGATGGAGTTAACCACCAGGGTGGCCAGGGCCTCACCTTCAACATCTTCAGCCACGATCAACAGCGGATTGCCGGACTTGGCAACGGCTTCAAGCACCGGAAGCAGGTCACGAACATTGCTGATCTTCTTGTCGTGCAGCAGGATATAAGGGTTTTCCAACTCAACACTCATGGTTGACTGGTCATTGATAAAGTAGGGTGACAGGTAACCACGATCAAACTGCATACCTTCAACCACATCCAGTTCATTGGTCAGGCCGGAAGCATCTTCAACGGTGATAACACCTTCTTTGCCGACCTTATTCATGGCTTCAGCAATCAATTCACCGATTTCAGTATCAGAGTTGGCTGAAATTGAGCCAACCTGCGCAATCGCGGTGTTGTCAGTACACGGGGTTGAAAGATCGTGCAATTTTTCAACAGCAGCAAGAACGGCTTTATCCAGACCGCGCTTCAAATCCATCGGGTTCATACCGGCAGCAACAGCCTTCAAACCCTCACGCAACATGGCCTGGGCCAATACGGTTGCGGTGGTGGTACCGTCACCGGCCACATCAGAGGTCTTGGAAGCAACTTCCTTGACCATCTGTGCACCCATATTTTCAAATTTGTTTTCCAGTTCGATTTCTTTAGCTACGGAAACACCATCTTTGGTAACGGTCGGAGATCCAAAGCTCTTGTCCAGTACCACATTACGGCCCTTGGGACCGAGCGTTATCTTGACGGCATCGGCCAGAATGTTAACGCCATGTAGCATTTTGCTACGGGCGTCTTCACCAAAACGTACATCTTTTGCACTCATTGTCTAATCCTCAATAATTCATTCGATAAATGAAAAGGGTTGTCGTTATTCGACAACCGCCATAATGTCTTCTTCGCGCATGACGAGCAGTTCTTCGCCATCTACCTTTACCTCTGTACCCGAGTACTTGCCGAACAGGATGGTATCTCCAACATTGATATCAAGCGCGCGCTTTTCACCGTTATCGAGAATTTTGCCATTACCTACCGCAAGCACTTCGCCGCGGACCGGTTTTTCTGTAGCTGAGTCAGGAATCACGATGCCGCCAGAGGACATACGTTCTTCTTCCATACGTTTCACAATCACACGATCATGTAGTGGACGGAGTTTCATCGAAATTTCTCCCAAAAATTTGTCAATTAATTAAACATTAAACCGCAACGGTTTTACCGTTCCGGACTGTTAGTTGCCTGTGGACTCAATAAAGTCTTGTAGTCTGCAGCCTGCAAGCAGAGTTGGGGATATGACGACTTCTTTTCAAGGGCTATCGGAATTTGTTTTTTTTGCGGCCGAAAGAATTCAGCTTCAATAAGTGGAAAAGTGCGGCAATCTTGACTCTATTCCAGGGCCTCCGCACAGCTTATACAAAGTGTGATAGCAGGGTCTGCTGAAAGACGACCAGGGATGATGAGTTCACCGCACTCAAAACAGTTTCCATACTCACCACTCTCAATCCGTGTGAGTGCCGCGTCAATTTCTACCAGGTGCTGTCGCCGGCGGCGACCGGTTTCGCGTGACATTTCCTGTGCCTGCAAAGCGTCCATGCGTGATAAGCGTCCTACGCGGGCCTGATCCAACTCGACAATTTCTTCAGCCTGCTGACCGGTTTCACCCGCCTTGAGCAACTCCTGTTTTTGTTTAATCAGTAATAATTTAAGGCGTTGCAGATCTTGTTTCTGACAAGTCCATCGCGCATCCTGGTGGAGATTGGCTCCAATCCGTATGAAAATTCTTGAAGATATATTAACAAAGTCTGTAACCATTTCTTCCAGGTTACGTTTATTCTGGTGACATGAGTAAAAAATACCGTCAATGGGTGAAGGATTATCAGGATCAAGCCTGGACGGTGGCGCGTTATATATTGAAAGACGCCCAGGAGGCTGAAGATGCCACGCAGGAAGCATTTGTGAAACTCTGGGACAACCGGGACAGCATCGACCCCGAGCGCGTTAAGGCCTGGTTGATGAAAGTCACCCGCAATGGTTGTCTCGATCGCCTCAGGCGCAGAAGGTATAACGTGGAGTTTGACGAAAGCTACATGACCGGTGATGTCAGCGGACCCATGCAGGGCTTGGCAGCCAGTGAAACCCGGGAGTGGTTAAAGCGGGCCATTGGTGGACTGAAGGAGCCCTACCGGTCGCTGGTCGTTTTACGGGATGTGAATCAGCACAGCTACGAGGAAGTAGCCGGTATGCTGGAATTGAATTTGGCGCAGGTTAAAACCTACCTGCACCGTGCGAGAAAGCAGTTGCGGGAGCAACTGGCCGAGGTAAGACCATGAATGAATATGATGAAAAACGGGAAGATCTGATCAATGCACTGATGGATGGTGAATTGAGCGCAACTGATGCGGAACTGCTCAAAGTGGAAGCATCGGATGATCGCGAACTGGCACGAGCCATCATTGAGGCGTATCAGCTTCAACTGGAAATGGATGCCATTCGTGTTGAGCGTGCACCGGATAGTCTCAGGAAGCGTCTGCGTGCGATCCCACGTGAACATCGCCCCGCGCCGGTATTCAGCCTGTTACAGCCCCGCTGGGCGATGGCGCTTGCAGCCATACCGCTGGTGGTCATCGTTGTCAGCCTGATGCAACCGGACACGCCTTCAGCAAGTGAGGTTGCCAGGGCCCGCCAGGAAATGGCAATAGCTTTTGCCTACCTCGACAAAGCCGGTGCCATTACCGGGCGCGAAATTGAATCAAGTGTTGGTCATACGATGGCAGACGCAGTGACCGATTCGGTCAACAGGGTCATCAAATCACAGAATTTAAACTCCAAGGAGAAAGAAGCATGAAACGTTTATTAATGAATAAGTTTGTTATCGGGTTATTTTGCACATTACTCGCACTTCCAGCCCTGGCGCAGGAAGACGAATTGAAAAATCTGGCGGGATACGTCGATTTTGGTGACCTGTCAGCCACCTATGGTGAGCCTAAAATCACGATTAACCTGGGTGGAACCATGCTCAACTTTGTCGGCATGATGAGCTCATCAGAAAGCCCGGAAACCTCGGAGATGATTTCCAAGCTCAAGGGCATACGGGTGCAGATATTTTCAATTGAAGAAAACACTGATGCCGCCCGGGACCAGTTTAGCGAAACCAAGAGTCAATCTTAAGTCCTCCGGATGGGAGCCGATTGTGCAGGTCAACGAGGACGACGAGCAGGTCCTGGTCTATATGAAAGCAATAGATGGCAACATGGAAGGCATGACCGTCATGGTGGTGGATGAAGAAGAGGCCGTGTTTGTAAATGTTATCGGTCAATTGAACCCTGCTGAACTGGCACAGGTGATGGATAAGTTTGATGTGAATGTCGACCTGGATATGGACTGAAATAATGAAATCCCTGGGAACCAATCGCGGCATATTTGTTGTACTGGTACTGACATTGACGACTTTTCTAATTTCTTCATGTGGCATTACGGCATCGCGGAGCAATGAGGGATATGCCAATCTGGATTCACCAGGCATAAGTGACACCAATCGCACCATGTCGCTATCACTAGGTAAAACGACACTGCGATTTGCCGCCCGCTTCCTTGATGAAGAACCGGAAACACAGGCATTGCTCCGCAGCCTGGACGGTGTGCGTGTCCGAATTTACGAGGTGACTGGCGATACCAACCGCATTGCACAGAACTTTGAGCATATGGGCAGCAAGCTGAGCGATGACGGTTGGCAGCCGGTCATGCTGATGCGTGAAGAAGGCGAACTTGTACAGATGTTCTCAAAATCATCCAGTAGCGGCATGCACGGTTTGACCATCGTTTCTGCTGATGATGAAGAAGTCGTGGTGGTCAATGTGATGGGGGATATACAACCCGAGTACTTCGGTGATGTGATGGTGGCGCTGGATGTTGATGACGCGCCGGATGTTCAGATAGCTGCTGTTGATTAAAACTCACATCCTAAAAGAACCAGGTTTAAATAGAATCCACAAATCCCGAGCGGGGAGGTGGGTACACACCTCCCCGCGATCGTTGAAGGTGAGACCGGGAACCGGTCGAGAGGCTGGCCTGGGCCATGGCACATGTGTTTCAGGATCCCTCAGGGATTCGCCGGGAGTACCCGGTACTCCCGGCGAATTGTGCGAGACTGGAAAAGTACAGCTTCGGTCAGTGAAAGCAGTCTGAAAGTGGTAATCGCTAAAGTTATTGCGCAATACCTGACATCTGTTCAGCTAACATGAAAATCCACACCGCCATTCGATGCTTGCTATCATTCGGTTGAACCAATAACCGGATAAGCCTGATGCGTTTTTTGTTGTGTGTATTGATGTTAATTTCCTGTGTGGCCTGTGCTTCGGGGGAGCCTGGTGTCGAGTTGGGAGGTAAGCGCTTTACAGTGGAAATTGCAGAGACCCAGGAGAAACAGGCCCTGGGGTTGATGTTCAGAGACAGCATGCCTGCAGATGAAGGTATGATATTTATCTTCCCAAATGAGGCGCCACGCAGTTTCTGGATGAAGAACACCCGCATCCCGCTGGACATCATGTATTTCGACAAGGATTTGAAGATGGTCAGCATCTCTGCAAACACCCCTCCATGCAGGGTCAAACGCTGCCCCTCATATCCGAGCGCCGGACCGGCCATGTATGTGCTTGAGCTCAATGCCGGTATGGCATCCGAGCTTGGCGTTGGGCCCGGAGACCAGCTGATTATTGAGCTGGACTGAGTGAGTTTGGTGCTTTGACCCAAGCGCGTACAAGCACCCTCATTGCGCAGATTACGGATTGCCACCTTCCAGCAGATCCACGGCAAAAATATCGCGATATTTATCCCCACCAAACACTGAAGGCCCTGCTGAGGAAAGTGAGGGCCATGAATCCGGACCTTTTACTGGCGACAGGTGACCTCAGTGAAGATGGCAGCCGGGCTTCCTACCTGGCAATGCAAAAACTCTTTAAGCCACTTGGTGTTCCCGTGCTCGCATTGCCCGGAAACCATGATGACGCAGCTCAGCTCGCTGACGCCTTTCCGGGTAGTCCGGTAGATTCCATCCGGGTCTCAGAACATGGCCCGTGGCAAATAGTCCGTTTGAACTCATGTGTGCCGGGAAAGCATGAAGGTCATCTCAGTGAAAGGGCTTTGATGGATCTTGAAGATTTTTTGGAGCACACGCATAGCCCGCTACTGATCACAGTGCACCATCAACCCATTTGTATCGGTAGCCCCTGGATTGACAAGTACCGCCTGTTTGATTCAGAGGACTTTCTTTGCCTGGTTGATCGTCACCCCAACGTCAGGGCTGTGGTCTGGGGGCACATACACCAGGCATTTGAAACGGATAGAAATGGCACCGCTATGCTGGGTGGCCCTTCGAGCGCCATCAACGCCTTGTCCGGTGCGCAAAAATTCACGCCGGATAATATCGGTCCGGCATTCAGGTGGTTGGAATTAAGGGATGATAAAACGCTTGAAAGCGGCATTATCTAAAATGCCGGGCTAGTCGGATTCAGGCAGCAACAACCATAAAATAATGTATACCAAGATCCCTGGAAACGCCGCCGACAGGATCGAGGCCAGAACGTAAACGACCCGCGTACCCGTCACTGACCAACCGAAATGCCGTGCGAGGCCTGCACAGACACCACCGATCATTCCGTTGCGTTTGTCTCTTGTTATTCCTGAGTTCATATTAATGCCAATTTCCTTTGGTCAGCCCCTGTCAGAGCTCGATCATTTCGAAATCTTCTTTACCGGCACCACAGTCCGGGCAAACCCAGAACTCCGGTACCTCCTCCCAGCGTGTGCCCGGTGCCAGGCCCTCTTCAGGACAGCCTTTTTCTTCTTCATACACCCAGCCACAGATGATACACATCCAGACTTTATAGTCGTTTTCCGGCACGTTTCAAATCCTGTCATGGCAAAAGACCTAGTTTGCCATGCAAAGACGCGCGCTTAAACCTTTTGCAGGTTAAAATGACGTTTTTTGCAGATTGAGAACAGCCAAAATGACAAGCAGCCATGAATTGATCGAACGGGCACGTTTATATATACCGGGTGGAGTGAATTCTCCGGTTCGGGCTTTTAACGGGGTTGGTGGCGACCCGGTATTTTTTGATCACGCGTCCGGTGCTTGTCTGTATGACGTTTCCGGGCGTTCCTACATTGATTATGTCGGCTCATGGGGGCCGATGATAGCCGGTCACTCCAACCCGGCGATCATTGCGGCGGTACAGGAGGCTGTGACTAAGGGCCTGAGTTTTGGTGCGCCGTCAGCCGCAGAGGTCACCATGGCGGAACGCTTGTGTGACTTGATTGATGGCATGGACATGGTGCGAATGGTTAATTCCGGCACCGAGGCAACCATGAGCGCAATAAGGGTGGCCCGCGCGGCAACCGGAAGAGATCGTATTCTGAAATTCGAGGGCTGTTATCACGGCCATGCCGATGCCTTCCTGGTCAAGGCGGGTAGTGGAGCTTTGACGTTAGGTGTACCGAACTCCCCGGGTGTTCCTTCAGCCTGTGCTGACCTGACCTTGACCTTGCCATATAACGATCTGGATGCGGTACGGTCATGTTTTGCCGAACAGGGTGACGAAATAGCCTGTTTGATTGTTGAGCCCGTGGCCGGAAACATGAATCTTATTCCGCCAATGGAGGGCTATTTGCAAGGCCTTCGTGATCTATGTGATCAGCACGGCGTTCTGTTGATCTTTGATGAGGTCATGACCGGTTTTCGTGTGGCGCTGGGCGGGGCCCAGGCCTTGTACGGGATTACACCGGATCTTTCAACATTTGGCAAGGTCATCGGTGGTGGCATGCCGGTTGGTGCTTTCGGTGGTAAACGTGAGTTCATGGAGTTGGTTGCACCATCCGGACCTGTTTACCAGGCAGGTACACTTTCAGGCAATCCGGTGGCCATGGCAGCAGGTCTGGCGACACTTGAGCAGATTACCGTACCGGGCTTCTATGAAGCGCTTGGTGAAAAAACCCGTATGTTGACCGAAGGTCTGCAGGCTGAAGCAGATTATTTCGGTGTACCGTTTACGACCACCCGGGTCGGTGGCATGTTTGGCCTGTACTTCAGCAATGCCGAGCGGATTATCAACTTTGAACAGTCGGGTGCTGTCGACATAAAAATGTTCAAGCGCTTTTTCCATGCCATGCTGGACGGGGGTGTGTACCTGGCACCATCTGCCTATGAGGCCGGCTTTGTATCTTCTGCGCACACCGAGGAGCATATTTTCTCAACGATTAGTGCGGCCAGGGAGGCGCTACGCTCCTGTGTTGACTAGGATTTGTTCCTCAATCCAGAAAAAGATCTTTCATCAACGGTTGGCCAGCCTTGATCGCGTAGTGATCAAAATCCCTGACACCGTCGGAGCGTAATACGTCCTCGTCAATAAAGAAATTACCACTAGTGGTTTTACTGTCGCGGCAAAGGATCGTGTGTGCGGCATCTGCCATGATCTCCGCGTTACGACAATGGTCAGCCTTGACCACACCACCCAGCATGTTAATGGCTGCTGTATCGATTACCGTGCGTGGCCACAGGGCGTTAACGGCAATACCCCGGGTTCGAAACTCTTTGGCCATACCAAGAACGCACATGCTCATGCCGTATTTTGACATCGTGTAAGCCAGATAGTCTTTGAACCAGACCGGGTCAAGGTTCAATGGAGGCGACAGGTTGAGTATGTGCGGGTTATCTGATTTCAGCAGGTGGGGTACGCAGGCCTTAGAGCAGGCAAAGGTGCCACGCACATTGACCGAGTGCATCAGGTCAAATTTATCCATGGATACATCAAGTGTGTTTTCCAATGTGATCGCGCTGGCGTTGTTGATTAGAATATCCAGACCATTGAAATGATCGGCCGCTTTTTCTACTGCCGCAACAACGGCTTGATCATCGCGAACATCAAGCTTGATTGGCAGGGCGCGACCACCGGCCTGTTCAATATCTTCAGCAGCCGAATAAATCGTACCGGGCAGGCTGGCGTGGGTTTTGTCTGTCTTGGCGGCAATGACGATATTGGCGCCGTCACGCGCGGCGCGCAGAGCAATGGCTTTGCCGATTCCCCGGGAACCGCCGGTGATAAAAATTGTTTTGTTTTCTAGTGTTCGCATTTACAGTTCCTGCATCAGGTATTCAGCGGTTTAATCCCGTATTATAACTATGAATTACGCGCAGAGAAGGGTGAACTGAACCAAAGTGGAGACTCATTGGACACAGGATCTGCTTAACTGGATGTCTGCCAATCCGGGTTGGGCTGGTTTCTGGGTATTTGTCATGTCGTTTGTGGAGTCGCTGGCATTTATCGGTATCCTTGTTCCGGGCATTATTATCCTGTTTGGTCTGGGTGCGCTGATCAGTCTTGGGGCGCTGGACATGCTCCCCATCTGGTTGTTGGGCTCGGTTGGAGCTTTTGCCGGGGATCTTGTCAGCTATTCTATTGGTCGGCGATACCGGAGTCATCTTGCAGAAGTGTGGCCGTTTTCACGCTTCCCCAAAATGCTCGAGCGGGGACGAGTTTATTTCAATGTGCATGGTCCTAAAAGCGTGGTTGTGGGTCGTTTTGTCGGTCCCCTGCGGCCGGTAATTCCAGTCACAGCCGGTATGCTGGGCCTGTCTCTCCGGCGTTTTCTAATGGTTGATATTCCAGCCTGCATCGCCTGGACACCGAGTTACCTGGTCCCCGGTATGTTATTTGGCGCTTCACTCGAAGTAGCGTCTGAATATGCAGGTCGATTGTCATTGGTGTTAATTATTGGTGTAGTGGTTCTGTGGTTTACCTGGTGGATTATCTGGACAACCTACGAATTCCTGGCCAGTCGCTCAGCACGCTGGATGCGGCATGCGATCCGTTGGTTGCGCCGGCATCCGATATTCAGGCGGATTGCGGGGCCACTACTGGATTCAACCCAGCCTGAGGTGCTCTCCATCACCATGATGGGTCTGCTGTTGGTGTTGGTTTTCTGGGCCATGGTGATTTTGCTATTCCTGTCCCCATTTTCGGATTCGCCAAAGGCCATTGACCAGGCAGTTCAGGAATATGCATTAAGCCTGAGAAATCACGTCGCGGATCCTATTATGGTTGCCCTGACCCAGTTATCCCGACTGTGGGTCCTCATCCCGACTTCAATGGCGGTGTTGCTGTGGTTAATTGGTGCCGGACGAAAGAAGGCCGCACTGCACTGGTTGGTTGCGATGGGCGGTGGGGTCATCCTGCAGATATTGCTCGGTTGGTCGTTGCGCGCAACACCGCTTTTAAGCGAAGCCGGGGTCAATGCTTTGTATGACCCGAGCGCTGCGTTAACGCTGGTTACGGTCGTGTTGGGTTATTTCGCCGTGGTGGTTGCAAGGGAACTAAAGCGTCGTAAACGCAAATGGCCATACGTGATTGTCGGACTTCTTCTATCCCTGCTGGTTTTAGCCAGGTTGTACCTTGGCCTGGATTGGCTCAGTGGAGCCCTGATGGGTGTGGCTTTGGGTATGGCCTGGACGTTTGTGGTCGGTATCGCTTACCGGCAGCGAGCCATGCGACCGTTCAATGGCATGGTTGCCAGTCTTATTTTTTTCGGTATGTTGGCAGCCACTTTTACATGGCAGGTTGGTCAGAATATCGAAAGTGATGTCGCGGCTCTCAAGTTACCTTTGCCACAAATTGAACTTTTCGAGCAAAGCTGGTGGGAGCGTGAATGGCAGTTGTTACCGCGTGAGCGAACCCCTTTGCGATCGGTTGCTGGCCGTAAATTTAATTTTCAATTTGCGGGGCAACCGGCGAGCCTCGCGCAATTACTCATGGGTCGCGGTTGGCAGGAAGCGGAACCCGCCAACTGGCGCTGGAGTCTTTTGGCCATAAATCCCGAGTCCACGGAATTGACGCTTCCACCGCTGAAGCGGGATTATCTTAGTCATGCTGATACCCTGCTGTTACACCGGCTCGGTGGAGACCCTTTCACACAGCAGACCATACGCATTTGGGACTCCGGTTTCAGGTTGACACCAAGTGGTCAGACGGTTTACCTGGGCCAGATTAGCACTGAAGTACTTGTCCAGAGATTAAGGGTTTTCAATTACTGGCGATCAATGCCTACCTTGAAAGAGAGCCTTGAGCTGCTGGAAGGAGAGTTAGAAGGTGTCCAGATCAAGAGGGTCGAAGATGAGCTTTTGTTGATCAGGGTTCCTCAGTTTTCTACAGGCTCCTGAAACCGGGGTAGGACTTCAACCAGCAATTGCAGTCGCTCTAATGGATCGTCGAGCTGAAGCAATACCTGTTTTTCGCTATTTTCCAAAGGCAGCAATTCGGCCAGGCGGTAACCAACCCAGTTGGCATCCTGCAAATCCGCTGAAAGGTAAGAAGGATAGTTTTTACCGACCTGTTCCATGAAGCGACTGGCTATCAAGGACAGTACCGAGTACGCATTCGGTACATCAACGGGATCGGTTTCATCCAGTATTTCGACATCAGCCATCAATAAGCCGTTGTCCCTCATACGGGTTTTTTGAATGATAAATTTATGCCTGCCGTATGCTGTTATGCCCAACAGACCGTCATCCAGGGTAGAGAAATCACAAATTTCAGCCGTGGTGCCCACCCTCATGTGGTTAGCAGGGCGATTTGAGTCTTCCGAATTACCAACCAGGCAAACACCGAAGCAGCAATCCCTGAGACTGCATTCACGCACCATGTCGATATATCGTTGTTCAAATATTCTCAGGTTCAGGTAGCCGTCCGGAAACAAAACGGTATGAAGAGGGAACAATGGTATATCGGTGTTGGTCACTTCGTTTCCAGAAATTCTGCCATTCTGCGCGGGGCGGCTTCGAAACCGCCATTGCTCATAAACACGACATGATCACCCGGGTTCAGGTTGTTTTTTATTTGCAGCAGCATATCATCCACCCGGGTCACGATCTTGAAGCGCCCCTCCAGCGGAGCCAGTGCCACCTTCGGATCCCAATCGATACCCTCGCCGGTTTTGAGCCAAACGTGATCGGCAGCCATCAACGCCGGCCCCAGTTCATGTGCGTGAACACCGGCCCGCATGGTATTGCTGCGTGGCTCAAGTGCGACCAGTATACGGGCATTGCCAACCTTTCGCCGCAGACCTTCGAGCGTGAGTCGAATAGCCGTGGGGTGATGGGCGAAATCATCATATACGATGATATCCTGAGCCTGCGCGACCACCTCCATGCGACGTTTGACACCGCTGAACAATGACAGCGCCTCAAGAGCCACGCTGGCTGGCAAGCCGACGGCCACTGCTGCTGCAATGGCCACACAGGCATTCATGGCATTGTGACGTCCGCATTGACCCCACTGAAGTGTACCAACCAATCTTTTGTTGATGGTGGAAACGCAATTCACTGGCATCGGTTTTGATCAATTCAACCTGCCACTCATACTTGTCATCAAAGGAAAATCTTTGCAGGGTACTCCAGCATCCCCTGCTTATTACCCTTTCAAGGTTTGCATCTGAGCCATTGCTGATGATGGTGCCGTTGCCGGGTATGGTCCGTACCAGGTGGTGAAACTGGGTCTCGATCGCAGCGAGGTCAGGGAATATATCTGCATGGTCGTATTCCAGGTTATTCAGGATGGCGACTTGCGGTCGGTAGTGGACGAACTTGGAGCGCTTGTCAAAAAAAGCGGTATCGTATTCATCTGCTTCCACTACAAAATAGTCCGAACCCTCGCGGGCTGAAACATTGAAATTTGTTGGCACTCCACCGATCAGGAAACCAGGTTTAAGCCCGGCAAACTCAAGTATCCATGCAAGCATGCTGGAGGTGGAAGTTTTACCATGGGTGCCAGCGACCGCTATGACCTTACGGCCGCGCAGGTAATTCTCGCCCAGCCAGCGGGGGCCGGACGTAAAGTTCAACCTGTTGTTTAAAACATATTCGACGGCCGGATTACCGCGGCTCAGCGCATTGCCAATAATGACCAGGTCCGGTTTATCCAGCATGGGCTCTTCACTGTAACCCTCATGCAAGACGATACCTTCATGCTCCAACAGGTCGCTCATCGGCGGATAGGTATGTTGATCGGCACCGGTAACCTGGTGACCAGCACGACTGGCGAGCATGGCCACGCCACCCATGAATGTCCCGCATGCACCAAGAATGTGAATCTTCATTACTTACAGGATCTCAATTCATTTCATCCATTATTGAATCAGTTGGTTCCAAGCAAAAACACTATTTCAATCAATACATAACTGGCCGCAAGTATCAAAACGGTTACAAGCATACCCACTGCTAACGGGACAGATAATGAATGGCGATAAATATGTGCATCTACAAACAGGCTCCAGATAAATACAGCAAACCAGACCAGCGCCAGTATCGGTTGGTTCTGTGTCGGGTCAGAGAAAGACAGCAATGCCCAGGTAATAATATTGAAAAAAATGCCTACTGCGACCAGTGCACTCATGGTTTGCGCAAAACGTTCCAGGTGCTTGCGCCAGAACAACAGACCCGTCAGCACACAAATCTGCAGGCAAACCGCCAGCAGGCTTTTGGCCGCAGCATTTGGATCTTCCAGTTGTTGACCGGTGACCAGGTTTTGCACCAGGTAGGCCGCAAGAAGGAGGATCATCAGCGGCCACGAGGCGGGTAAATTTTGTGGTCCGCCACGTAAGCGCAATAACTGGGCCAAATTTACGAGTATGCCATTCATGCGAAGACTGACGGTTTTTTGTGTTTAGACGCGATAAGAGAATGACCATCCCGTCGCTCAGGAGGACGTGGTGCCCAGGTTTAGTATGCTGAGGATACGCTGAAAGACTTCGTCAACGCCGCCCTCGCCCAAAACCCTGGTGAGCAGTCCGCGTTCTGCATAATATTCTGCTACCGGTGCGGTTTGCTCGGTATAAACCCGTAAACGATTTCGTACGGTCTCTTCGGTATCATCGGCGCGGCCTTCTTTTTGCGCACGCTTGGCGATACGTTTGATGATCCGTTCCGGGTCAAGCTCAATAAGGATGGCCTCTTCTACAGGTTGATTCAGGCGCTCCAGCATGACATCCAGCGACTTGGCCTGGGCCAGGTTGCGTGGGTAACCATCCAGGATATAACCATCGGCAACATCACCGCGATTCAGTCTTTCCTCGAGCATGCCAGACATGACACTATCCGGCACCAACTCACCTTTGTCTGTTAGGGCCTTGGCCCGCAAGCCAAGCTCGGTGCCTCTTTTAGCGGCGTCGCGCAGTAATGCACCTGTGGAAATATGTGATACACCCAACTGCTCAACCAACAGTGCTGCCTGGGTTCCTTTACCCGAACCCGGGGGCCCTAATAATACAATTCGCATTGTACGGTTCCAGTCCTCTAAAATAGGCGCTAACGCTAACCTCTCATACCAACCAAGTCAATGAACATTGAAGGGATATCAGGAAAATTATGATCAAGAAGAATTTGCTTTACGCACAATCCGGTGGAGTAACACCAGTCATCAACGCAACGGCCTGTGGCCTGATCGAAGAAGCCCGCCGCAACAAAGACCGTTTGGGCAAAGTGTATGCCGGTAAAGATGGCATTATTGGCATCCTCAATGAGCAATTGATTGATACCAGCAAAGAAAGCAAATCAGATATCGCTGCCTTGCGTCACACACCGGGTGGCGGATTTGGTTCGTGTCGTTTCAAACTGAAAGGTATCGATGAAAGCCGTGCGCAATATGAACGTCTGATCGAGGTCTTCAAGGCACATAATATTGGTTATTTTTTCTACAATGGTGGTGGCGATTCAGCCGATACGGCCTACAAGGTTTCACAGATTGGCAAAAAACTGGGTTTTCCGGTGCAGTGTATCGGTGTACCAAAAACCATCGATAATGATCTTCCTTTTACGGATGTTTGCCCCGGCTTTGGCTCCGTCGCCAAATATGTCGCCGTTTCAATCATGGAGGCCAGCCTGGATATCGAGTCCATGGCCGCCAGTTCCACCAAGGTTTTTGTACTCGAAGTGATGGGTCGTCATGCCGGCTGGATAGCCGCTGCAGGCGGACTTGCACAGCAGAAAAAGGGCGATCCGCCGCACATTATCCTGTTTCCGGAACTACCGCTTGGATGAGGAGGCCTTGCTGAAAAAGGTAGACAAGGCCGTTAAAACTCACGGCTACTGCTCTATCGTGGTATCCGAGGGTGTCAGGGATCAAGGAAGGGCGGTTTTTGGCTGATTCAGGTGTTCGTGATGCCTTTGGTCATGCCCAACTGGGTGGTGTTGCACCGGTCATTGCCAGCATGGTGACCAATGCACTGGGTTATAAAAACCATTGGGCCGTATCCGACTACCTGCAACGCTCGGCCCGCCATATTGCCTCTAAAACCGACGTGGAACAGGCTTATGCCATGGGTAAAGCAGCGGTCGAACTTGCATTGCAGGGTAAATCCGGAGTCATGCCCATCGTCGTCAGGACCTCGGACAAACCATATCGTTGGAAAGTCGGTGAAGCGGATTTGGCCAAGGTGGCCAATAAAGAGAAGATGATGCCGCGGAGCTTTATCTCCAAAGACGGTTTCGGTATTACAGCCGCTGCCCGGCGTTACCTGGAACCCTTGATACATGGCGAGGACTATCCCCCATACGGTCGTGACGGTTTACCAAAGTATGTTCGCTTGAAAAATATTCTGGTACCACAGAAGCTCGAATCATTTGAACTTTAAGAAAGACAGCTTACAGCCAACCAACAAGAAGAGGGTTTATATGAAAATTGTAATGCTGGCTGGCTGTATTGCGCTGCTCATCATAAACCCGGTGCAAGCCGGGGATGAATCTGAACAACAGCTTCAGAACCGTCTGAGGGCACACATCGAGTTTCTCGCCGATGACCTGATGCGTGGCAGGCAACCCGGTAGCGATGGTTATAACATTGCGGCCAATTATGTCAGCAGCCAGTTTCGGCAGATGGGTTTGCTGCCGGCAGGCAATGATGGTGGTTATTTTCAACAGGTTCCGTTGCGCCAGGCTTTTCTTGAACCGGGTTCGGCTGAGCTGGTATTCAGCAACGGCTCAATTAACATGCCGCTGGTTTTTGTTGATCAGTTTTATATGGGCCCTGCGCTTGGCAGAACCTCATCCGAACTCGAAGCGGGCCTGGTTTTTGCCGGCTATGGTATTGAGGCGGCCGAGCTTGATCATAATGACTATTCAAACCTCGATGTCGAAGGAAAAGTGGTGGTCCTTTTCGCGGGACAACCGCACGACTTTCCCAGCGAAGAAGGTGCGCATTTTGCTTCCACGACTGAAAAAACCAAGGCTGCTGTGCGCCACGGTGCGGTGGGGATTCTGATAATTCACACACCAAGGGCATCTCAACGATACCAGTGGGACCGGGTAAGTAGCCGGGTTGGTATGCCTTCGATGGGTTGGATCAATGAGCAGGGTGAGGTTCACGGGGAATTTGAGCAGATTCAGGCCGACGCGATGTTGCGTCACACGGCGGCAGAGTCTTTTTTTGAGAACGCGCCTGTGGATCTGAAAACACTTCTTGAGCGCGATGACAGTGGTGAAGCGCTGACCACGTTTGATCTCGAAGGCAAAATCAGAATGCGCCAGCGCAGCACCCATGAAATTATCTCCAGTCCAAACGTGGTTGCGGTATTGCCGGGTTCGGACCCGCTGCTGGCAAATGAATACGTGGTCTACACTGCCCACCTGGATCATATTGGCGAATTGCATTCAGATAGTGGTGAGCAGCCACAAAACGACCTGATCAATAACGGGGCGCTGGATAATGCGTCGGGTGTTTCAGTGATGCTCGAAACCGCCCGGCTGTTTACCCAGGGTCAACCGCCAAGACGATCGATTTTGTTTGTGGCAGTCACAGCGGAAGAGAAAGGCCTGGTTGGCTCTGAATATTTTGCCATGAACCCGACTGTTCCCGTCGACTCCATCGTCGGTGAAGTCAATCTCGATATGCCGTTGTTGCTTTATGAGTTTGGTGATGTGATTGCCTTTGGTGCGGAGCACTCCAGCCTGGGTGATACGGTTCGGGAGGCTGCACAGAGTTATGCGACTGAATTGTCACCTGACCCCTTTCCGGAGCAAAACATATTTGTCCGCAGTGATCACTACCGTTTTGTACAACAGGGGATTCCATCGGTATTCCTGGTGACAGGTATGAAATCCCTGGATGGCAGTATTGATACACAACCCATTTTCGAAGGTTTCCTCCAGCAGCACTACCACAAGCCCAGCGATGACCTCAATCTGCCGATAAACTACAAGGCAGCGGCGAAATTCACACGAATCAACGCGAAAATAGGGGAGCTGCTCGCAAATGATCCTGACCGGCCCACCTGGCACGAAGGTGATTTTTTTGGCAGAACATACGCAAAATAAGTCTCGCAGGATGTGCGTGGTGCAGGCGAGTTTCCCCTTATACCAAAGTATCAGTTAAACCCTGAATTTTTCAGCGTTTTCGGGGCAAAAATTATGCCTGTTGTGATATAGTTCGCGCGACAAAATAATCATTTCATCCCGGGGAGAGAAAACACGATGTTTGGAATATCAATCACGGTCAGCACAGTACTTGGTTTACTGGGTTTGGCAATCGCTTTTTTCTATATGAAAAAGGTCATCAGCGTACCGTTGGATATGGGTTTGAACGAAGAAGATGGCAAGCGTCTCAGGTTCATTCATGGTGCAATTGCAGAAGGCGCAATGGCCTTCCTTAAGCAGGAATACAAGTTCCTGACCATTTTTATGGTTTCGTTTGCTGCCATTATCGTAGTGCTTATCGATGACTCACACACAGCGGATTATCGCGAAGGCATTTATACCGCTGGCGCATTTCTGTTTGGTGGGTTTATCTCGATTTTGTCCGGTTACATCGGTATGAAGGTCGCAACGCAAGGTAATGCGCGTACGACCGTATCAGCCAAGAAAGACATCTCCCATGCATTTGATGTTGCCATCAATTCGGGTGCCGTGATGGGCTTTGCCCTGGTCGGTCTGGCAGTACTTGGCCTGGTCATTATCTACGTTGCGATGAGCTGGCTGATGGCCGATCTTGGAACTGAGAACAATCATGTTCTGATGGAAGTGATTGCCGGTTTCGGTCTGGGCGGATCAACCATCGCACTGTTTGCACGTGTTGGTGGTGGTATTTTTACCAAGGCCGCTGACGTTGGTGCCGACCTGGTGGGTAAAGTTGAGCAGGGTATTCCGGAAGATGATCCGAGAAACCCGGCCGTTATTGCCGATAACGTGGGTGACAACGTGGGTGATGTTGCCGGTATGGGCGCTGACCTGTTTGGTTCCTGCGCTGAGAGCACCTGTGCTGCGATGGTGATTTCCGCCGTGGCATTTGCGGGGAGCCCCGATGCCCTTTTGTACCCGATCCTGATTAGCGCGATCGGTATTCCTATCAGTTTCATCACTAAACTGGTGGTTGGTGTGAAGACCGAGCATGATGTCGCACCGGCTTTGATGAAGCTATTGGTCATCTCCAGTGTACTGATGGCGATCGTAATGTACTTCGTCACCATTGCCCTGATTCCAGGATCCTTTGAGCTGGGTGGCAAAGTCTACTCCAGCATGGGTGTTTACTGGTGCTTCTTATCCGGACTGGTAGCCGGTCTGGCCGTTGGTTTGTTGACGGGCTATTACACCTCGGACAAGTATGGTCCGGTACAGGAAGTTGCCAAGTCCTGTGAAACAGGTGTTGCGACCAACATCATTTACGGTCTGGCGCTGGGCTACAAGAGCACGGTTCTGCCCTATCTTGTGTATCGCGGTCAGCATTTTCGTTTCATGGAACCTGGCCGGTATGTACGGTGTGGCCATTGCCTCACTGGGTATGCTCGGTACACTGGTGGTTGCATTGACGATTGATGCCTATGGTCCTGTTGCTGATAATGCCGGTGGTATTGCTGAAATGGTCGGTCTCGAGAAAGAAGTTCGTCGTCGTACCGATATCCTGGATTCTGCGGGCAATACAACCGCTGCGATTGGTAAAGGCTTTGCGATTGGCGCGGCCATTCTGACCTCGCTGGCGTTATTCGCAGCTTTCATCACCGCCGCTGAAAAACTGTCGGGCGCACCTATTAACATGAGCTTGCTTGACCCGATGATCTACACCAGTGTGTTTATCGGTGCGGTGCTTCCATTCCTGTTTACCGCCATGACCATGAAGTCAGTTGGTAAAGCCGCTTTTGCGATGATCGAAGAGGTGCGTCATCAGTTCAAGACCATCCCGGGTATCATGGAAGGAACCGGCAAACCCGACTACGCGCGCTGTGTCGCGATCTCAACCCAGGCGGCCTTGCGTGAAATGATCGCCCCTGGTGTGCTGATCATGGGTACGCCACTGGTAGCCGGTTACCTGTTTGGTGTTCAAGCCGTGGCCGGTATCCTGGTTGGATCACTGGTTTGTGGTGGTGTACTCGCCATCGCTTCCTCCAATAGTGGTGGTGCCTGGGACAATGCCAAGAAGTACATCGAAGCGGGCAACCACGGTGGTAAAGGATCGGATTGTCACCATGCAGCAGTGGTTGGCGACACGGTAGGTGATCCATTGAAAGACACCTCAGGTCCGTCGCTGAATATCCTGATCAAGCTGTCAGCCATTCTGAGCCTGGTGTTTGCACCGTTTTTTGTTCAGTATGGTGGAATCTTGCTGGGCTAAAACCTGGCAAAAACCATGAAAAAGGGGCCATATGGCCCCTTTTTTAATGCAAAAACACCGACACATGTTTAAATCAATTGCCAGGTCGTCATCCCGTGGCTCATTGGCTTGATAATGCCTCGCATAAAGCAACATTATCCTCGGCAACCCGCTGTATCGGCACGCTGCCCGACATGTTAATCGAAGTAATGTCGTACTCTAAAATGCCTGTTTTGCAGCTTGCAAAGGTCAGCGTCAAAGTCCCATCCGAACCGGGCGGATCAGTACGTTGCACTTCGGTTGGGTCATCAAAAATACCACCGGAAGTCAGGGTTATATCCATAACGGATTGGTGGTCGGCATATGGGCCCGTCGCTGTGATCCAGCGATGGCCGGGGTCACCCAGGTTGGCTGTGGCATCATCAGGTGGTAATTCCGTATCGTAGGTAAACCAGGCCACTGATGCCTTGCCCAGATCAGGAAAGACCGTGATGAAAAAGCCTTGTCCGTCAGTGAGCGGGTTGTACCACGCATCGTTGAAACCGGCATTCATTTGTAAACCTTCCGGCTTTACCTCGCCATCGCTGACCAGGTAGACACCCCCGGAACTATTGGCCAGGTAAATACTGTGGTCTTCGCCCAAACCAAATGTCATTATCCTGAAATCTGAATCAAACAGCGGTGTTGTAAGCCAGTTACTATCGACTTTTTTAAGACTCCAAATCTTGCCTGTACAGTAATCTCCAAACAAATAGGAACCATACAGGTTCGGGTAAGCACTACCACGGTAAACCTCACCACCGGTGATTGAACAACCATCTGCATGCGTGTATTCCGTCACAGGCAGCGTTAATGCAGACTGATCGCAATCAGCCACACTGCATTCGGTGCCTTCCATGATGCTCCAACCGTAGTTTTCACCACCGTGCGAGCCGGCAGGCTGGAAATCAACTTCTTCCAGCGCCCCCTGGCCGACATCGGCAATGAAGAGGTCACCGGTCTGGGGGTCAAAACTGATTTTCCAAGGGTTACGCAATCCGAGTGCCCAAATTTCGTTTTTGACACTCGCATCACTCAAAAACGGATTATCGGATGGTACTGCATAGGTGCCGTGAACCGGATCAACATCAATACGAATCAACTTGCCCAACAAGGTGCTGCCCTTTTGTCCGTTTTGTTGCGGGTCATTTCCGCCGCCCCCATCACCCAGCCCGAGGTAAAGCATTCCGTCCGGTCCGAACTGGAGACGGCCGCCATTGTGGTTTGCATAGGGTTGGGGGACGGTCAGAATGATTTCTTCACTGTCTGCATCTGCAATATCGGGGTTGTCACCAACTTTGAAGCGCGACAGAACGGTCGCCCCGCCAGGCTGCGTATACCAGACATAAAAGTTGCCGGAGGATTTGTAATCCGGAGAAAATGCCAGGCTCAGCAGACCGCGCTCGCCGCCACTCAGCACCCGGGTACCGATATCGAGGAACGGCTCGGTAAGGGTATCGCCATTCTTGAGTATAAAAATGCGCCCGCCCTGTTCAACCATGAACAGGCGGTGACTGTCATCATCTGCGTTGGTGATATCCGTGATTGAACCAAGCGTGCTGACTTGCGTAAACTCGAGTTGTGGGTCTTCAGCCCAGAGGTACGTTGGCACAAGCGCGCTAATTAAGACGAGAATCAGTCCCGATGAGAAAATCTGTCTTAACGTTTTGAACCGGTATGACATGTTTAACCCCGTATCTTTGAAGCTGGTTGTTGTACATTTAAGCATAGTTGCAAATTTCTCATCTGTGTTTTGCCCCATATTTTTTTGGCAATGTTTTAGAGCTGATACTTATCCCAAGTAATTTACAAAATACATACCTCCAAAAGTTCATGTGTACACAGATGAGTATGGCCGGACTGAAGCTACTGATCACCACGGTGCATTCACATTTTCAGCGGATACGCCGTTGGTGTCAGCGTGATGTTATCCTGATGACTTTTGAGGAAGGCTTTCCATGCTCAGGCTCAAGTCAATTACCAAGTCGTTTCATGATGGCGAGAGCGAACTTCAGGTGCTCCGGGGTATCGACTTGCACCTCGGGCCGGGAGAGAGCCTTGCCTTGCTCGGTGCCAGTGGCAATGGCAAAAGCACCCTGTTGCAGATCGCAGCCGGACTTGAAAGCCCGGACTCCGGTGAAGTACTTATCCTGGGCCGCTCGCTGGCCACCCAAAGTGAACGTGAACTCACCCTGTTGAGGCGGCGCCACCTCGGCTTTGTATTTCAGCAGTTCAACCTGCTGCCGGGTTTGAATGTCAGTGACAACCTGCTATTTCAGCGACGTTTGAACAGCTTATCTCCCCACGATCCGTGGATCGACGAGATCTCCACCGTACTCGGTCTCGGACCGTTGCTGAAAAGGCCGGTGGAGGTGCTCTCAAGCGGCCAGCAGCAACGCGTTGCGATTGCACGGGCACTGGCGCATAAACCACGGGTCCTGTTCGCCGACGAACCGACCGGCAACCTGCACGATACACTCAGCCGCCAGGTTATGGCCCTGATGGCCAAGTTGGTGTCCGAATCCGCTTGCAGCCTGTTGCTGGTGACCCATAACCGTGAAATGGCATCTTTTGCAGACAGGCAGTTGTTGCTCGAAGAGGGTCATTTGCATGAGTTGGCCTGAGCTATGCTCCCTGTTGACAACGGCTTGAACCCATCGTGAAACTCAACGGCACTCTTTTAAGCCATTACCGCCGGCACCCGGTGCAGGCATTGTTTCTGCTGACGGGCATCATCGTGGCAAACGTTTTATTGGCCGGTACCCTGTTGATCAATGCCCAGGCGCGCTCGAGTTATGCGCAGGGAGAACAGTATTTAAGCACTTCCCCGGTTGGACAGGTCCGTCCGAAAGACAGCAACCGGAGCATCGATGAACGCGATTATGTAAGCTTGCGCCGGCAGGGGTTTGACATGCTGGCGCCAGTGCTGAGGCAAATGGTTCGAACCGAAAATGGTGAGGCACTTGAACTGCTGGGAATCGACGTGTTCGCCATGCCCCGCCCTGCCCGCACATTTAATTTCAATGATCGCACCGGGTCGGCGGACGGCAGCCTGATGGGGTTTGCTTTTCCACCCTATCAACTATGGGCCGCCCCGGCCAGGCTTGAGCAACTGTCTGCTGAAAACGATAGCCGGATCAGGCTCACATCCGGTGAGATGCTACCTCCCCTGGTCGCAGTTTCGAACCAGCAACTGGGTCACCGCCTGCTGATTGACATTGAGGCCCTGCAATCACTGAGCGGGAATATTAATAGACTTTCATCCATGCTGGTGTTTCCGGCATCCGCTGAACGCATGACAGATTTGTTGCGGGCCCTGCCGGACGACCTTGAGTATGTCGCCAACACCGAGGCGCCCGATCCTGCGGAATTGACACGCAGTTTTCATCTGAATCTTGCAGCAATGGGTTTGCTGGCTTTTGTTGTCGGTCTTTTTCTGATCTATAACGCACTGGCGTTCAGTTACACCGACCGCCGCAACCTGATCCGGAAATTGCGTCTCGCCGGTGTGCTGAAAGGTGAACTGGCACGCGCTTTGATACTGGAATTGGCGCTTTTCCTGGCCGTGGGTACCCTGATCGGTACATGGCTCGGTGCGCAGATGGCTGCCTGGTTATTGCCGGGTGTCGGCCGCACCCTGGCACAGTTATATGGTGTTTACATCACCTATCCCGATGGCCTGGTGCCCTCCGGAATCTGGCTGCCGTTTCTGATGACGGTGGCGGCCGCCGGGTTATGCGTGCTCTTCCCCCTGCGTCAATCACTGAATGCGCCGATGTTGGAGCGTAAACAGGCCGGTTGGCAACAACACGCCGTGATTCGCCGAGATCGAATCATGGCGTTAACCGGTTTACTGCTACTGACCACCGCGCTTGTGACCGGCTTTATCACCACTCACCTTTTGGTGGCACTGGCCGGAATGGCCTGCCTGTTGCTCGGTTCCGCGCTGCTGCTGCCACTGGTTCTACGTTTGCTGATCAGTGCTACGCAAAAATTGGTTCCTGCACAAAACGCCCGTCTCACCTGGCTGTTGGCGGATAGTCGCTGGTTACTCGGGCCTGCCTCGGTTGCGCTGATGGCGATGACATTGGCACTGGTTGCCAACAGTGGTCTGAATACGATGATCAGCAGTTTCCGGCAGGCTACCGACGATTGGCTGGGTCAGCGACTGGTGGCTGATTTGTACCTTCGTGGTGAAAACCGGGGTGCCGAGCTTGAAGCCTGGTTAGCGGACACCATGCCGGAATTGACCGTTACAGAGCGGTACCGCACCGCGCTCACGCGACCGGGCCCGGACAAAGCACCGGTCGCTGTCGAAGTGGTCAGCCTGCAGGAAGGTGACCGCTTCCGTGACAGTGTCAAGTTGATGCAAGGCGACAAGGACGCTACTACAAAATTTCATAATGGCGAGGGAGTGTATATCAGCGAACGTGCCTGGCGAATCGATGGCTGGCAGAGCGGGGCGTCTTTGGATCTGTGCCGGGGCCATGAAGAAATACCGGTCCTGGGTGTCTACCGTGACTACGGCAATCCAAAATCACAGTGGATGGTGAACCGGCAGCTGTTCAGGAGCTGCTGGCCGAGAAGTGACCGCAACCGGGCTTGCGGTATACGGTCCAAAAGACTATGACTGGAACCGGGTCCGCATGGCCATTACTGAAAAATTTGGTCTTGCAGACGACGAAATTATCGATCAGACAGAGTTGAGGCAGATCGGCCTTGCCGTTTTCGATCGCACCTTCGTTGTCACCCAGGCACTCAATGCCTTGACCCTGCTGGTTGCCGCGATTGGTATCTTTTGCGCGATCAGCGCGATTCATCACCACCGCGTGGGTCAACAGGCATTGCTGGCTAGCCTGGGTTTGAGCCGGCGCGAACGCGGTACGCTGCTACTGGCGCAGTGGGGGATGCTTGGTTTACTTTGCATGGTGCTTGTCTGGCCGCTGGGTACGCTGCTCGCAGGCTACCTCGGAATGGTGGTCACACCGGCAGCCTTTGGCTGGAGTTTCCCATTGCAACTCGACTGGCAACACTACCTGGTGCTCGCGGCACTGGCCGCAGCTTGCCTGATGATGGCGGTGATCCTGCCGTCGTTAAGATTGCTGTATACCTCACCTGCAAGCATGTTACGTGAGCAAAACGTGTGAAGATCTCCCATTTAATTGCTGCCGTAATCAGCACCCAGCTTTTTGTGGCGAGTGGCTGTGGACCCGCCGAAACACCTGTTCAGGACTCGGGGCTGGCCGTGCTGGCCCAGAGTGCGGATGCTTATGCACAGGCACGGCCCGGTCAGCCGCTGATCTTTCCCCGTGACCACGGCGCGCATCCCGATTACCGAATTGAGTGGTGGTACCTGACCGCCAACCTGCATGGCCCCACGGGAGAAAGTTACGGTGCACAGTGGACGTTGTTCCGCCTGGCAGTGCAACCGCAAGGCACGACCGAAACCGGCGCAACATCGCAAAATAACCAGGTGTTCATGGCGCATATGGCCATCACCACACCCACTGAGCACGTCTCATTTCAACGTTATGCGCGTGGCGCTGGACCGCAAGCTGAAACCCGTGCCGGTGTCACGGCCCAGCCATTTGCTGCCTGGCTGGATGACTGGAGCCTGCACAGCACCGGCGATGACTGGTTGCCGCTGGAGGTCAGGGCACGACAGGCTGATAACGCCATGCACCTGCAATTGCAAAGCATGGCACCGCTTGTCCTGCAGGGTGAGGCGGGTTTTTCAGCCAAGCACGGAGATGGCGGTGGCTCCTACTATTACAGCCAGCCTTTTCTTAAAGCCAGCGGTCAACTGACCGTTGCCGGACAGGTGATTCCGGTCAACGGTGACGCATGGCTGGACCGGGAATGGAGCAGCCAGTTTCTACAGCGCGAACAAGTTGGCTGGGACTGGTTTTCGCTGCATCTTGAAAGTGGTGAAAAACTGATGCTGTTCCAGGTCCGCCAGCAGCCCGGACAGGCGGATGCCGAAAACTTTCTGCAAGGCAACCTGATGGCACCCGACGGTAGCACAACACCGTTGGATCCCGCCCGGATACAGCTTATCCCAATGCAAAAAAGCCGGGTTGCCGGACGTAGTTTGCCACTGCACTGGCGCGTATTACTGCCGCAGATCGACAGGCAATTCGAAATCGAGACGCTTGTTACGGACCAGTGGATGGATGTGGATTTCCCCTACTGGGAGGGCGCGGTTATCGTCACTGGAAGTGGGCCCGGAAACCGCGGTAGAGGTTACATGGAATTAACCGGCTATCCTCCGGAAAACTAATGGGGTCAGAGTCTGACCCCACCTTTCATAAACCACGGGATGCATGTTGCATGAAGGCTTTTGGACGCTTTGCCGGTCTTCATCAGGCATGGGCACAGTTCAATATCAAAATCAGGATAAAGTAGTGGTATATGTACGTAGCTGCGTGTGCGCATTGCTACTCATTGTGTCCAATGGTTATTCATCAGAACGGTCTGTTTCTGACCTCTCGCAAGATCAGTTTTCAAACAATGATCCGATTATTTCCAAACTGAAGCCGGAACGGGCCCATGGCAGGGGTTTTAAACTGGAGTTTTTGGTGAATGCCCCGTTGGATGTTTTCTGGAACTACAAAACCAATTTTGATAACGATCTTTTGCATAAGAACAGGTTTATAACATCACATAAGCTTGTTAGCCGTGAAGAAAACCTGGTGATTACGGAAACGGAGTACTCATATAAACCCAAGAAGGTTTTCAAATGGCAGACGACGGTATTTCCGGACCGCAATCTTCTCAAGTATGAACTTTTGAATCCGGAAGAGTGCGGCCAAAAATATCATTATGGATATATTCAGCTGGAGGCCGAGGGCAACGGCACACGTGTTACCCAGGTCTCTTACTTTGATTTTTTCGGTGTTTCTCTTTGGGTGAACTACCCTTTTAAAGGAGGAATGTCGGAATTTCTCAAATACACGGCCCGTTGGGAACAGCAATTTGTATCAGAGTTTGAGCATCAGTATCAATAACACTTTGCAGGTTCAGTAAACGACCGAGAAACGCTGCTGGATAAACTGCGCGTTCTCGACCTCATCGATCAGTGCAACGGCAAAATCTGCACGGGAAATTCTGCTCCTGCCGCTTGAGCTTTCGAGTAATTGATCGCCTGCAATTCGAAACACCCCGGTACGCTTGCCGTTGGTGAAGTTTTTGGCCGGGGTGGCATAAGTCCAGTCAACATCGGTCACCGACCGCAGGAATTCGAGCGCCAGTACTTGTCCCTCTATCTCCGTCTGCAGTTTTCTGGGTATGAAAATCATTGGTAAGGTATCGGCATAAACAACACCCGGTTTCACCTCAAGCGAACCTGAACCACCAACGTGAATCAGGCGCGGTGCCGGTTGTCCCATATCGCGCAATGCGTTAACCACATTTTCCACAGCGATACGGGGAACGGCGTCATTCGGGTCTTTCGATTTGCCCAAAACACCGCGAACAGAAGTGATGACAACGTCCTGACCAGCGACAAGAATGGCCACGCTCTCAAGATCAAGCACATCACCTTTCACAGCCGTCAAGTTGTCGTGACCAAGAGTGATACGGGAAGGGTCACGTGACACCGCCGTTACGATATGGCCGCGATTCAAAGCCTCGTTGACGACCTGGCTACCTACCTTTCCGGTTGCCCCATACACGAGAATTCTGAAGCTCTTCGATTCAGTTTCTGCTGCAACACGACCGGAAACCACGAGTGCAGCAAGCATCAGGGTGGTCAAGCAAAAACAGGACAGCAACTTTGGCATCGATTAATCCTTCACTCAATAAATCGGGTTGTTACCCATAGTTATGATCGAGTAAGGGGCCGGATACATACAGCTAAAAAAACGCTAAAAAATGTATCCAGCCCCTGTTTGCCCCCTTTCCAGGCCCCTTTTGTGATGGGTTATTCAGGAACCGATTGGTATCAGGATTTCATTCCTTCGCATAAACCACGGTGTGAAAGGCGCATTGTAGCGGGCCCATACAGGCTCACCTACGGCCAAGAGATTTTCTGATGCCATCCACTCCAGCAATGAAGACAGGTGTTTCTTATAGGACTTTTCGCTCCACCTGCCCGAGTAACGAATGGCCGCAGCGCGGTGGGCTGGTATCTCCCTGAGCACGATATTGGGGTCATCCGGTAGCGGAATGGTATCCATCGTGTAAAAGGCGGGCATCATGAAGCTGACAGCCCAGCCCTGGTCTGCTTTACGCTGCCCGACCGGTGATGTCATGGCAATTTTTTCCGGCTCCGCTTTTTGTGTAACCGGGGCTGTCATCGCGATCTTGTTGCGGCCGGTATTGTCACCTGAAATGTAATTGAACAATTTTCGAAAAGCCGCGCCTGAGGCGTCTTCGAAATCGTCATTAACGACCACTTCTGCAACGATCGAAGCCTCATACTCGCGTATTTCAAGGTCGTCCTGTTTCATAGAAACGGTGTACTTCGCTTCTTCTACGGCCATGACATTCTCTACCAACAGGGTAAACACAATAGCAACCAGGATGATACCAACGTTTTTCATCTTTCTATTCGCTCAAGGCCTGCTCGATTGCGGCTACCAGTTTGTCATCATAGGGTTGCGTGCGCGGGCTGAAGTCTGAAATCAACACACCATCGCGGCCGATCAAGAACTTGTGGAAATTCCAGGTGGGGTAAGTGCCGGAGGAATCGGCAAGTGCTGCAAAAAACGGATCTGCGTTGGCTTTTTTGACACTCGTCTTTTCAAACATTGGAAACTCGACACCGTAGGTAAGCCGGCAGAACTCCTCAATCTGGTCTTCGGTACCCGGTTCCTGGCCCATGAAATCATTGGATGGGAAACCCAGAACCACCAGGCCGCTGTCTCCGTATTGATCGTAAAGCTTTTCGAGACCGTCATATTGCGGTGTGTTACCGCACTTGGAGGCCGTGTTCACAACCAGCAGCACTTTTCCGCTATAGGCTTCACACAAATTGACCTCTTCAGTTGAGGCGAGCCGGCGAAAATCGCGGTCCAAAAGTGCGCTATCACAGGCGAAAGCTGGCAGGCTGGCGATCGATATTAAAAAAGCTAATAGTACTTTCATCATTACTCCCTGACGGTTTAAGTCAATATATAAATTGCATACTAAAAAAATTACTTAAAACATTATATTAATTAATATTTGATTACTATTGTATAATTTATGTATAATAAAAACCAGATTTATTTATTGATCTTACACAACATTGGAACAATGACATGTTATCGACACAACCATTTGCCGGACAAATGCCCTCATGCGCGATTATAAACATCCGGAATTTGCGCTTGCGTACCCTAATCGGCTTTAACCCCGAAGAAAGGATAAAGAAGCAGGATGTTGTACTCAATATTGAAATCAAATACTCCATCGACAACGCCGTATTGCAGGATAACGTCGAGGAAGCGCTGAATTATAAGGTCATCACGAAGAAGGTGATCGAGCATGTTGAACAAGGCCAGTTTCTGTTGCTTGAAAAACTGGTTTCCGATGTTCTGTGTATTTGCAGTGAGCACCCGAGTGTTCGTTCCTCAAGGGTCACCATAGATAAGCCCCATGCCCTGCGTTTCGCAGATTCTGTTTCGCTGACGCTGGAGTACCAGGCGTCTCAAGCGAGCATCCACCCCATTTTGGAGAAAGCGTCATGAGTGTTAACCCGGTTAAGTTAGATATCAAAACCCCTGTCGATAACGAGTTGCTGAGCCAGGAAGCTATCCTTGTGCGCGATGCCCTGATGGAGCACGGCCTGGAGACACCCATGATTGAAACGGGTTTGAGTGCAGAGGAGAAATATAGTCGTATCAGCCAACAGATGGTAAGGGTTTTAGAGACACTCGGGCTCGATTTGAGCGACGACAGTCTTGCAGAAACACCCCACCGTATTGCCAAGATGTACGTGCACGAGATATTTTCCGGTCTGAATTACAAGCACTTCCCCAAACTGTCGCTGATCGACAATAAAATGGGTGCGAACGAGATGGTGAAGGTGCGTAATATCGACCTTACCAGTACCTGTGAGCATCACTTCGTGACCATTGATGGTGCGGCCAAGGTTGCCTATATACCCAAAGACACCATCATTGGTTTATCCAAGATCAACCGCATCGTGCGCTTTTTCGGACAGCGTCCACAAGTGCAGGAGCGCCTGACGCGGCAGATCCTGGTGGCATTGCAGGCCTTGCTGGGCACTGAAGATGTGGCGGTGAGTATTGACGCAACACACTATTGCGTTAAGTCACGTGGGGTGATGGATTCAAACTCGACAACCAGCACGACAGCACTGGGTGGTTGTTTCAAAGAAAACATTCATACACGGGCCGAGTTTCTGAACCCTTAGTTTTGAGGTCATATTAAAGTGTGAGAGCAAGTCAACGGCGCGTCAGGTCAAATCGACTGAGGTGGCAGTTCAATTCTCGAGGCAATCATCAGCGACGAGGGCTATTCCTGCCGTGAGCATTTTTTCCCTGGTTATTAAAGACAGGTCTTTTGCGGCAGGCTTTTCTTGTGACTCACTCTTACGGTGTCCTGCTGTATGAGCGTCAATCTCTTGACGTTGTCCCCTTTTGAGCAGATTTTGCCGGGCGCGGAGGGCAGTGTCGTGTATTATATATACAAATACTATACATAATACCATTTAGGCCATGTAAAAAGGTAATAGAGCTTGATATTTCTATACAAAACATATACAATATATTTTCCAACTAAAGGAGATCTTGGAAATGATTATGAAACGTAAACTGATGAATTTTGGATTCACTACCTCAGTATTGGCGGCATTATTATTTGCTACCACCGCGTTGGCGGGTAACTATGGCAAGAAGAAAGATATCGTTGATACCGCTGTCAGCAACGGAAACTTCACAACACTCGCCGCTGCTTTGGAAGCGGGTGGTCTGATCGATACGCTTAAATCTGATGGCCCGTACACCGTTTTCGCTCCAACCGACGCGGCTTTCGCAAAGCTGCCTGACGGTACGGTAGAAATGTTGCTTCTCCCTGAAAACAAGGATCAGCTTGTAGCTATACTGACCTACCATGTAGTTCCCGGTAAGGTGAGTTCTACCCAGGTTGTAAATCTTGACTCTGCATCCACTGCCAACGGTTCCGATGTCGCAATCAGTGTTCGCGACGAATCGGTGTATGTGAACGACTCGCGCGTAGTGATGACCGACATATATGCCAGTAATGGGGTTATTCATGTCATTGATACGGTGATGTTGCCGACCGATTCATAAACCCCGACCGATCCCCTGCACACCAGAACCGGTGTGCGATCCCTTGCCGGTGTCAGACGAATCGCAATTGTTTTGCTTTCGCTGACACCGGTTTTTTTTATTAAGAAATTGCGGATAAAGGGGGCCGGATACATTGCTATCCCACTTAATCTAAATACCCCATCCTCAATGTAAGGGCCTTTGCCCCCGACTAAGGCGTACGTTTACGCTCCAGCGCACCCTCAATCAGCGAATAAACCGCTGGCACGACAACAAGTGACAACAGTGTCGAGCTGATCATGCCACCGATCACGGCGACGGCCATCGGCGCATTGCTGTCAGAGCCGGCACCGACGCCAAAGGCAGCAGGTAGCATGGCCAGAATAATGGTTAGCGATGTCATCAGGATGGGTCGCAGACGTATCGGGCAGGCTTCTTTCAGGGATTGATCAATACTCTTGCCATCTTCCCGGCGCTGGTTGGTCAGGTCCACCAGCAAGATGGAGTTTTTGGCTACCAGGCCCATTAACAATACCAGGCCGATCATCGAGAAAATATTCAGCGTATGGCCGGTAGCCCAGATAGCGACCACGCCACCGATAATGGCCAGCGGTTGGGCGACCATGATAATGAAGGGTTGAATGAATGAATTAAACTGGCTGGCCAACACCATGTATACGAGGATGATCGCTACCACGAAGGCAAACAGCATGTAAAAAACGGTTTTACCAAACTCTTCCGCACGTCCGGACATGTTAACTTCATAGCCCAAAGGCAGAAGATCAGCCGTGGCTTCGTTGACAAGGGTGACGGCCTCACCCAGCGAAACAACCGGTGTGCTGTAGAAATTGGCTGCATATTGGAGGTCATAACGCGAAATGACTGCCGCACCCAGTTTCGGTTCGAGTGTCACCAGGTTAGCCAGGCTCACCATGTCACCATTCGAGGAGCGTAAATAAACCTTGGAAATATCATCGCTGTAATCCAGCTGTCCCTGGCCGGCTTTCAGACGTATGTCATAACGCTCACCGTCACCGGGATCGTCATTGAAACGGGCGATATCCATTCCGCCGGCCAGTACATTGATGGCCAGTGCGATTTCGTCGGATGACAATCCCAGGCTACGCGCCAGTGATCTTCTGAGTTTGGTTTCCAGTTGCGGAAGGTCGAGTTGAAGTTCCAGATCCAGGTTGCCGATACCCGGATTCTGAGCCAGACGTTCCCGCACCACTTCCGCCAGGCGGGCGACCTCGTTCAGGTCGGGACCACTCAAGATAAAATGCAATGGCTCACCCCGCTGGCCACCCACCATTGGCATCGGTGACGGAAAAGCCTGGACCCCGGCGATGCCGGTCAGTTCACCCCGCAATTTTTCTATCATTTCCACCTGGCTGATATCACGTTCTTCCCAAGGCGTCATTCGAACCAGGAAGCTGCCTTTACTGACCTGCCTGGACTGATCGGCACCGATGGTTACAAAGTAACCTGCAATGTCCTCGTTCTGTTCAAGAATCTTTTCGATCGCCTTGAGCTTTTCTTCCGTGTAAGTGATGGAGGAGCCCAATGGCGTTTTAACACTGATCATAAAACGGCCTTCGTCCTGTACCGGCATGAAGCCCGAGCCGGTATGGCTGAAGAAATAACCACTCGAGAGCACCACGGCCAGGGTGATCCAGGCCACCAGGCGGCGATTAGCCAGCGCCGCATTCAGCAAGCTGGCGTAAGTCTTGTCCATGGCAGAAAAGCCGCGGTCTATCAGGTGATAGAGTTTTCCGTGTTTCTTCTCAACCTTGAGAAAACGTGAACACAACATCGGTGTCAGTGTCATCGAAACGAACAGGGAGGCCAGCACGCCGAAGGTGACGACCACTGCAAAGGCTTCAAAGAACCTGCCGATCACACCTTGCATGAAAATGACCGGCGCAAAAATAGCCACCAATGTCAGGGTGGCGGCCATCACCGCAAATACGACTTGCCGGGTTCCGGTAATAGCCGCGTCAACACGGCTCGAACCGTGTTCCTCGGCGTGCCGGTAGATATTTTCCAGCACCACGATGGCGTCATCCACCACCACACCGATCAGTAATAACAGACCCAGCATGGTCATCGTGTTGAAGGTGTAGCCAAGAAAATACATGACGGCAATCGCACCCAGAAGCGATACCGGAATGGCCACCGCGATAATGATGGTGGAGCGTATGTTTTTCAGAAACAGCAGAACCACGAGTGCGGTCAGCAAGGTGCCTGAAATCAGGTGTTCTTCCAGTGCGTCGATAATTCCCTGGGTCAGGGTGCCGTCGTTATGCGCCACTTGCAGCTCAATTCCCGGTGGCAGGTTAGGAATAATCTCTTCATTCATACGCCGGGTGATTTCATTGACGATGGCCACGGTATTGGCGTCCTGCACCTTGACGATACCAAGACCTACCGTCGGCTCTCCATTGAATCGCGCCAGTTGGCGGAAATCTGCCAGGCCGTCTTCAATTTCGGCAAAGTCACGTAAACGCTGTGGCGCACCACCGGTATAGCTGACGATCATCTCACCCAGTTCTTCGGGGCTGTGGTATTCCAGGTCCAGTTCGAGTAATTCTTCCCTTCCATGGCTAATGAGAAAGCCGCCTGGCAGACGCAGGTGCTCGCGGTTGAACATACGAACGACATCCGGAACCGTGATGCCCAGTTGCTTCATGCGCGTGGCGTTCAGGTTGACGCGGATGGTGCGGCGTTGCTCACCACCGAGCTGGATTTCACCTACACCATCGATGGTTTCCAGCCGTTTCTTGATGACATTGCGCGCATACTGGTTGAGTTGTTGCAGGGTCCGGTCACCGGTCAGAACCAGCCACATGACGGGCAGGGCGCCGAACTCGATTTTTGCCACCACCGGTGGCTCAGCCTCATCGGGCAGGTCTCTCAACACCCGGTTGACACGGGCACTCACCTCGTTGAAGGCAACGTTGACGTCCTTATCCATATTGAAACGGATGTTAATCACCGAGATACCGGGCGAGGAATTGGAATTGATATGATCGATACCCGGTGTGCTGTTGACCGAGGTTTCGATCAGGTTCGTAATACTGGAATCAATGATTTCAGGTGTGCCGCCGGGTAATAGGGTAGTCACAGATATCATTGGAAACTCAACCGTTGGATAACGATCAACACCGATATCCTTGTAGCTGATGACGCCAAACAGCACCAGTACGGCAGAGAGCATATAGGCGAACACATGCCGCCTGATGGAAATTTCAGGTAAGTTCAATTAACAGGCTCCGCAACTTTCACACTGGCACCATCGGTCAGAAATGCTGCGCCATCGGTTGCAATGGTTTCACCGCCATTGAGACCGCTAACGATTTCGATAAAGCCACCTTCGCTGTACCCGGTTTCTACCAGTCGGGCCTCTGCTTTTTCGCCATTGATGACATAGACCAGATGTCCTGCCGGTCGGCGTACAACGCTGATGTTGGGTACCATCACTGCCTGTGTTCGTGTTTCTACCAGCACTTTTCCGGACAGTGTTGCTCCGGGTCTCAGGTCGCCATGGTTTTCCAGGTCGACGATGGCCATTACGGCCCGGCTGCCGTTGCCGATGGTGGGTTGCAGCTCAGTTATTTCACCCGCGGCAAATGCACCCGGTGTCAGCGGGCTGTAAATTTTTGCCGCTTGGCCAATGCGCACCTTTAATGCGACAGTTTCGGGGTAGGGCAGCCAGGCCTGGAGCTTATCGGGGCGGGTTATCTCAAACAGCGCCTGTCCGCGTTTCACAAAATCACCGGGGGTGATGAAGCGTCTTTGCACGACACCTGAGACAGGTGCGATGACGCGGGATTTGGTCAACGAATCCTCGACGATAGCCAACTGGGCAACAGCTGCTTTCAAGTCTGCCTGGTACGCTTCCAGCTGTTCCGTGGCGTCATCGAGCTGGGTCTGGGAAGACAGGTTTTTTGCAGAGAGCTTTTCGAGACGTGCAACACGGCGTTTTCCATTGGCGATGTGAACTTCAAGACGCTCAATACCCGCCTTCGCCGCCTGTTGTCGTAATAGCAGGGTAGAGGTATCGGTTTCGGCGAGCAGTTGCCCTACCTCGATAGTGTCACCGGTATCGGCAGTGACCGTGGTGATGCGGCCTTCGACTTCCGCAGCCAGGGTTGGCGCCGACAGGCTGTGCACCTGGCCAACGGTTTCCAGCCAGATTGGCAAGTCCCTTGTCTGCGCCTGTTGGGTGGAAACCAGGACCGCTTTGCCATTTGCTGCTGCGTCAGTTTCGGCTGAATCTTCACTTCCGCAAGCACCGAGTAGCAAGACCACAAGTGGTATGAACATCAACCTGGTTATTGGCGTTCTATCGACTTGACGAGGCATTAGTCGTCTCCTTTTTGAAGCATACCGTTGAGTCAATACGTCCATTACACCCTTGCTGTACGCATTGGCGTCATCGATAAAGTCGATTTCAGGAATGTTTTGCATGGTCGGGGAGGCCTGGAAGAAAAACATGTTGGCCGAAATGATCATGAAAGCAGCCAGCATTGGATCGATGTCTTTGCGGAATTCATTTTCCTGCTGACCCTGGTGAACCATGGCCACCAGTCGGCTGAAAACCTCACCCATGGCCAGCCGGGTAATTTCCTGACCATATTGCGAGCCCTCGGATAAGGTTTCACGCAACATCAGTTGCGTGCTGCGTTTATGTTTCAGAATATTATCGAGCTGACCGGTGGCAAACTCCGTCAGATGCTGTTTGAAGGTACCGGGTGCGTGCTCCAGTGTATCCAGCAAGGCCGAAGAACGCCTCACCGCGGTTTTCATGACCGCCAGGTACAAGTCATTCTTGTTTTTAAAGTGATGATATATATTGGGTTTGCTGGTGTTGGCAAGATTGGCAATGGCGCTCATGGATACAGCATCAAAACCTTTCTGGGCAAACAGAATTTCGGCGGCTTCCAGTATGGCTTGCTCGCCACCGGAGTAGCTTGTTTTATTGTCGGATTGGTTTTGCATTAATGGGCCTTGATTTCACAGGTCTTCACTTTATCAACTGACCGAACGGTCGGTAAGTATAAGACCGTTGAGTTACGCAAACAAGAAAACTGCGGCTCCGCATGGACTGTTAAGGTAAAATTTGCGCTCTGTCTTTTGAAACTACCAGGTGAAATCAGCGTCTATTGCGGGGCGATGAATGCTAATTACCCGGGTTACGGTCATATCTGATGATGAAAAATAAAAATATTGAAAGCTTGTTCAGCTTCCTGTTAACCGCTTCGTTATTGTTCTGGTCCTCTTTGGCGGCAGCCATCGAGTTTGATGAGATCAGGGAGTTTGGCGAAGTTTTTAAAGTGTCTGCGAAAGCCAGCGACCGTCAGCGAATCGAAGTCAACTGGGAAATCGCCGATGGTTTTTACCTGTATAACAACAAGTTTCTGAGGTTTAAGACCGAAACCGCCGGTGTTGTTCTTGGCGAGGTGGAGATACCCGCAGGTAAACCTGTTTATGATGAGTTACTGGGTGAAGAGGTCATCAAGTTCCACGGTCACCTGGCTGTCAGTGTGCCATTGGAATCGGTCGCACCCAGTGTAGAACTCGTCAGTTTGAAGGTGCGTTCCCAGGGGTGCATGGAAGACATATTTTGCTATCCCCCCACCGAGCAATTACTGGTTGTCAATTTACCCGCAACTGCAGATGAGCTTGTGCTTGCAGCCCCGTCTCAACCTGCAACCACATTGACCGATGTACTCAACAAGCCACTGGCTGTCACGGATCAGGATGCGATCAACAACGAACCGGCTTTGCCTGCGGACGAAGCCTTTGTATACGAAGCGATTGGGCTTTCAGCCGACACTATCCTGGTACGATTTACATCTCAGCCGGGTTACTACCTGTATCGTGACAAGCTTGCTTTCAGGGTGGTGGGTGCCGATGGATTTGAGGTTCACGACGTAGATTTGCCGAAAGGCACTATCAAAGACGACCCGGAATTTGGTCCTGTCGAGGTTTATTTCGGGCTGATCGAAGTACCGGTAAACATCAACAGGCCAACCGGACCGGAACAGAGCATAAGCCTGGAAGCGGATTATCAGGGTTGCCGCGATGGCGATATCTGTTATCCGCCTCAATCCATGGTTGTCGATCTTCTCATGCCGGCTTCGTCAGACACGGTTTCAAGCAAAGCACCGTCCGAGCCGGGGCCGAAAGCTTCACCAGCACAGACCCAAACGTCTGAACAGGATGTGTTGGCGCGGATGTTGTTAAGCAATCCGGGCGGTGCACTGTTTGCCTTTTTCATCGCTGGAATTTTGCTGGCGTTTACACCTTGTGTGTTTCCGATGGTGCCGATCCTTTCGGGTATTATTGCGGGGCAGGGTGAGCGTATGACGACATCCAGGGCTTTCTGGCTATCGTTGGTTTATGTACTCGCCATGGCGGTCACCTATACCGTCGCCGGTGTATTGGCCGGTTTGTTTGGCCAAAATTTACAAGCCCTGTTCCAGAACCCCTGGATACTGGGTTTCTTCATCGCCATTTTTATAGCCCTGGCGTTTTCCATGTTCGGTTTTTTCGAACTGCAGTTGCCCTCAAGGCTACAGACCCGGCTGACACAGGCCAGCAATCAACAGAAAGGCGGCAGCCTGACCGGTGTTGCAGTGATGGGCTTTTTGTCCGCGTTGATCGTGGGGCCTTGTGTCGCACCGCCATTGGCAGCGGCCCTGATCGTTATTGGTGCCTCCGGTAGTGCCCTGTTGGGTGGTGCCGCGTTGTTCGCGCTTTCGATGGGTATGGGTCTTCCCCTGATCCTGTTTGGTGTATCCGCCGGTAAGCTGGTGCCCAAGGCCGGCCCCTGGATGGATAGCATCAAGGCCGCATTCGGCATTGCGTTGCTGGCACTGGCCATCTGGATGCTTGAACGTATTGTTCAGGGTCCGGTGATTTTGTTGCTGTGGGGTGCGCTCGCGATAGCCAGCGGTGTTTACCTGGGTGCTCTCGAGTCAATTCCCCGGGAAGCATCAGGGTGGAAACGTTTGTGGAAGTCACTGGGCCTGGTGTTACTGCTGTTGGGCGCGATCGAAATTATCGGTGCGGCCAGTGGTGGGGATGACTGGATGAAGCCGCTCAAGAACATGCGTTCGAGTGGCCAGGTCAAATAGCGTCGAACACGTCACCTTCCAGAGAATTAAATCATTGAATGACCTGGATTCTGCAGTAGCCAGGGCAAACCAGTCCGGTAAACCGGCCATGCTGGATTTTTATGCCGACTGGTGTGTTGAATGCGTGCGTATGGAACGAAATACCTTTGGTGAACCCGTTATTCAATCGCTTTTTGCAGAGATTCAACCACTTCAAGCCGATGTAACCGAGAATGACAAAACAGACCAGGCGTTGATGAAAAAATACGGCGTAATCGGTCCACCGGCTATTTTGTTTTTTGACCGCCAGGGTAATGAAATGAGCGGCCATCGGCTGGTTGGATATTTTGAAGCGGATGAATTTTCAGAGCATCTTCAAAACGTGTTGGAAGCACAATAATGCGGCAATTGATCATTACATTGGTCGCGATAACGGCAATGTTAGCAGGGTTTTATTTGTCCGCACGTCATTTCTCGGAGCCCATTGCTGCTCCGCAGACAGCCTCAGGTGGCACATTGCTGGGGAGTATCCGGCCCGACTTCCAACTGGCCAGTAATACCGGCGAGTTTGTAAGCCCGGCAGACTTTTCGGGTAAGACCATTCTGATCAACTTCTGGGCAACCTGGTGCGCGCCCTGCCGTCAGGAAATGCCGATGCTGATGGACCTGCAACGACAGTATGGTTCACGTGGCTTGCAGGTTATCGGCATCGCCCTTGACGATGTCCAAAGCGTCATGAGTTTTGTAGACACCTACGGCATCAGTTACCCGATCCTGGTGGGTTCAGAAGATGTATTCGCCACCAGTGCCGCATACGGTAACGAGGAAGGCGTGCTGCCCTACAGTGTGCTCGTAGACAAGACCGGGGTCGTACGCTGGCACTATGCGGGCATCATCCAACACGGGGAAATCTCAAACCTGTTGAGCGACCTGCTTTAAAATCAAATTGACAGTACCGTCCGACCCGGGTCACCTTCTCTGAGCGATCTCCTGCAATGAGATGGCAGACCTGGGGAGTGCGCTACTGGTTTGTTAAAAATTTGTTGCACCGATATTGCGGTGAACTTCTTCAATACGGTGGCGAACGGTAGACAAGTATGGACTTTTCGGGCAGACTGTTTGACCCCTGATGAGGAATACTATCCGTGGTTACAGTTCGCGTATTTAATGGTCCCAATCTGAATCTGCTCGGTCAACGGGAGCCTGGCACTTACGGGAAACGTAATCTGCAGGATATCATGCAGGATCTTGAACGGTTCGCTGCTGATTGCGGTCTGCAACTGGATCACATGCAAACCAACTCCGAAGGGAAAATGGTAGATGCCATTCAGCAGGCGGGTGAAGACGGTGTTGATTACATCATCATCAACCCCGCGGGCTATACCCACACCAGTGTCGCTATCCGTGATGCGCTACTGGCAGTAGACATACCTTTTGTAGAAGTCCATCTCTCCGCAGTGAATTCACGCGAGCCTTTCAGGCAGGTCAATTTTTTCTCCGATATTGCATTCGGAGTGATCAGCGGCTTCCGCGGTGAGAGTTACTTGTTGGCCTTACAGGCTATTTTGAATCGAATTGAACCCTGAAGCGGGAGCGACGGCACGTGGATATCCGTAAAATTAAAAAACTGATTGAGCTGTTGGAAGAGTCCAGCCTGACAGAAATAGAAATTGTAGAAGGAGAAGAATCTGTGCGCCTGGCGCGTGGCGGTCAGATGCAAGCCGCGCCTATCGTTGCGCCGCCTGTCGTCGCAGCAGCACCGGTAGCACCGGCGCAGGTAGTTGAACCACCTAAAAGCGAAGAGGACCAGGTACCTGAAGGTGAATTGGTGCTTTCACCGATGGTGGGTACGTTTTTCGCTGCTTCCGGACCAGGTGCCGAACCGTTTGCCAGCCTGGGCCAGAGCGTGGGCGTCGGTGACACCCTTTGCATTATCGAAGCCATGAAAATGTTCAACCAGATTGAAGCGGACGTTGCCGGTACCGTGGTAGCGGTTCTGGTCGAGAATGGTCAACCGGTTGAATATGACCAGCCATTATTCGTGATTCGATAATCCTGGACTATTAAAATGGCCGTACTTGAAAAAATTGTCATCGCTAATCGCGGTGAAATTGCGCTGCGTATACTGCGTGCCTGTCATTCCATGGGTATTAAAGCCGTTGCGGTGCACTCAACCGTCGATCGCAATTTGAAACATGTTGCGCTGGCGGATGAAGCGGTCTGCATTGGTCCTGCCCCCGGTACGGATAGTTATCTGAATATCCCCGCCATTATTGCTGCAACGGAAGTTACCGATTCGGTAGCCGTGCACCCCGGTTACGGGTTTTTGGCTGAAAACGCCGATTTTGCAGAACGCGTAGAACAGAGTGGTTTTATTTTCATTGGTCCGCGACCGGAAACCATCCGCCTGATGGGTGACAAGGTTTCTGCCATCAAGGCGATGAAAGAAGCCGGTGTACCCTGTGTACCCGGTTCCGGTGGAGGCCTGGGTGAAGACCTGTTAGAAAACCAGGCCATTGCAAGCCGTATTGGTTATCCCGTTATTATCAAGGCTGCTGCCGGTGGTGGTGGCCGTGGTATGCGGGTGGTGCATACCGAAGCCCACCTGTCCAATGCCCTGCAGTTAACCCGGCGCGAGGCGGAAACCATATTTGGTGACGGCACCATTTACATGGAAAAATACCTGACCAACCCGCGTCACATAGAAGTGCAGGTGATTGCTGATGAGCATGGCAACGCGATTCATCTTGGAGAACGGGACTGCTCTAGCCAGCGACGTCACCAGAAAGTGATCGAAGAAGCCCCCGCACCTGGAATCACTCCCGAACAACGGGCTGAAATTGGCGGCGTCTGTGTAGAAGCCTGCAAACGCATTGGTTATCGCGGTGCCGGAACATTCGAGTTTTTGTACGATGATGGACATTTCTATTTTATTGAAATGAATACCCGTATCCAGGTCGAACATCCAGTCACTGAACTGATAACCGGGGTGGATCTGATCAAGGAGCAACTCCGTGTCGCCGCCGGTGAGAAGCTCTCCTATACGCAAGACGATATCGTGATACGCGGTCATGCGATTGAATGCCGTATTAACGCCGAGGACCCGGAAACCTTCATGCCCTGCCCGGGCACCATCAGTGGCTTCCATGCCCCCGGCGGGCCTGGTATACGTGTCGACTCACATATTTATGATGGTTACAGGGTACCCCCTAATTACGACTCCATGATCGGAAAACTGATTGCCCATGGCGAAGACAGGAATACGGCCATTGAACGTATGAAGATGGCGCTTGATGAGACCGTGTTAAACGGTATCAAGACCAATATTCCGCTGCACAAATGGCTATTGCTGGATCAGGGGTTTGTCAAAGGCGGTTTCAATATCCACTACCTCGAAAAACGCCTCAAAGACCGGGCTTCAAAGTAGCGCCCCCAGTGTCGTGGCTGGAACTCAGCGTTCGGGTGTCGCGGCAGAATGCACCGCTGGTTGAAAGCCTGCTGCAAAACGAGCCCGTGTTGGCATTGACGCTGACAGACGACGCAGACGATCCTGTACTCGAACCCGGCGTTGGTGAAACACCCTTATGGCCTTCGGTTTGTGTCACGGCGTTATTCAGTGGTGATACAGCGGTTGAACCATTAACACGGATGCTAAGCCTGGTACCGGGTGTGGATTGGCCGCACCAGGTCAATTTCAGAAAATTTGAAGATGAGCAATGGGAACGGGTATGGCTGGACCGTTTCAAGCCCATGCGATTCGGGTCCGGTCTCTGGATTGTGCCGGGTGAAGCAGGGATTCCTTCCTCAGCTGATTATGCTTTGCGACTGGACCCCGGCCTGGCCTTCGGCACCGGTACCCACCCAACCACCCACATGTGTCTCGAGTGGGTGGATGGTCATGATTTCGCACGCGATACCGATGGGGAAACGGTGGTGGATTATGGTTGTGGCTCCGGTGTGCTGGGTATCGCGGCTGCCATCAAAGGTGCAGGAACCGTGGTTTGTGTCGATAACGACCCCCAGGCCCTGACCGCAACGTTTGATAACGCGCAAAGGAACGGGGTAGAGGATATTGTTAAAGGCATGGCTCCGGAGCAGTTCAAAGCACAGCTTGCTGACGTGGTACTCGCCAATATACTGGCCGGCCCACTGGTTGAATTGGCACCACGTTTAAGCGCCGCTCTCCGGCCTGGCGGCTCTTTGGTGCTCTCCGGTATTCTTGAGGGACAGGCGGATGAAGTCGAAAATGCCTATGCGACGGGTTTTCCAGGTCTGCAAAAGAAAGTCCTGGATGGTTGGGTTCTTCTGACAGGAAAAAAGCTGGACTAGCATATGGAAGGCAAGATAAAAATCAACCTCGGTTCAGGTCATTGGAAATTAGAGGACTGGGTCAACGTCGATATCGATCGTGACAGCCAACCGGACGTATGTGCCAACCTGGCCGGTGGTCTGCCATTTGCCAGTGGTGTTGCGCGTCTGATGCACACCGAAGATTTTATCGATCAACTTGAGCTTGACCGGGCCGTGGAGTTTATGCGTGAGTGCCATCGCATCCTGGCCCCGGGGGGTGTACTGCGTGTGCTGACACCTGATATGAGAAAACTGGCGCAGCTGTACCTCAATGACCCGGAACAACTCAGGACCCTATGGAACAGCTTTGTTGGTGTTCCCCTGGCACTGGATACAGCCGGGGAAATATTCAATATCGGAATGCGCTTTGCCGGGCACACCTTTTTGTATGACGAAGAGACATTCAAGGCGCTCGCATCAAGTTGTGGTTTTGAAGCCCGCAGGGTCGAATACCAACAAAGTGAAGTAGCCGAATTGCGGGGACTGGATCTACGCTCGCCGCAAAACGCTATCTCATTGTATTTTGACTGTTACCGTCAACCTTAAGCACGCACTGTTTATAAATCCAATGCCGCCAGCAGCTCAGCCGGTGCAGACCAATCCCTGCCGCAAACATATCGCGGCAGGTTCCAACGATCACTTTGACCAGAAACCGGACCGGGCTCGGTTCCTACCGCCGCCAGGCAACCATGTTCCTCGCGTCGCAACGGAAAATATTCAGTGCGAATGTATTCGCTTGATTCGCCAAAAGGGTAGGCGAAAAAGCTGGGTCTGCGACCGGTTTTCTGCTCGATAAACCCAGCGGCCCGAACCACCTGTTGCCGGCAGTGCTCTAAACTGCCTACCATCTCGAAACCACCGCGAGCGTATGGCCCTTCCTCTAAATCGGGATGATTATGGTCCCAACCGTGATTACCAATGTCTATCAGGGGATGGGCGTCTGCCTTGGACCACCAGTCATCACTCATATGGCCTGAGCCAAAAAGTGATTTGCGGTCAATGAGCTGACGAGCCTCGGGGCTGGCGATTACAAAACTGGTGGCATGTAATCCGGGTTGAGCCATGTTGCCCTGACGGCTGACGAAAGCTTCCATGATTTGCAGAAACCCCGGTTGTGGGCCATAGCCGGGAAAATCCAGTGTACGTACGTCAAAATCACAGCCATCATCAAAAGTCAGACATATGAGCGGACGTCCGGAAGGCAGTGCAGCACCATCGAACAGCCCCTTTACAAGGGTATCGAGAGAAATAAACCGACAACCCGCGGCGTGCAACGTATCCAGATCAGCCGCCAGGGCCACGTGGTCGTTGTTCCAGGTTTCATCGCCGGCAATATTCTGGGAGTGGTAGGTGAGTATGGCTGCTTTCAAGATCGGGTTACCTGGATTTAGATGTTCTGTTTTGGCAAGAAATGATATGACACTTTGGCAAGTGAGTTGGATAATATACCCTTTCCGTCAGCCAGTCTTCGACAGACCGTTTATAGTCACCCATGAAACAGATTTCCAGAGACCAAAAACATCAATGAAAGTCTGGAGCATCATTCGCAGACAGTCGGTCGATTTCATCGTCTACCTGGCGTTACCGCTTGTCTCAGTCTTTCTGCCGGCAGCCTGGTCCCGCGCGCTTCTGGCTCGCAGCTCAAACCTCAACTGGGTTTTGACCACGGAGGCCCAGGCTGCCTGGTCGAGCGCCAGCAGATATGTTGACACGGGCGATGAGAAAATATGGAAAGCGCGCTGGAAACAGGTTGAAATGCTGGATGCGCGTGATATGTACATGATGAGTTTTGGTCGTACGCGCTCGGTACTTGGAGAAATTGAATGCGACACGGATCTGGAGATCGTCAAGGACAGGGTCTTGATTGGCATGCACTGGGGTCCCTCCATATCCATTCTGAAATTATTACAGGTGGCTGGTCTTAGTCCGGCTTTGCCATACCGGCGGCCGGAAAGGGAGATATTAAGAACCAGGCCGTTTTTCTACATATTCGTTACGCTGGCGGCCAGGCATATCGTGAAGACCATGGGCGAGCGGGCGGTACCGATTGGTGGTGCCGGCAAAGCCTTGCGCGCAATGATGGATCAACCGGGCAGTGTTATCGTGGTGATGGATGCACCACCAAAGGCGGGCCGACCCACATTAAATGCAGAGGTAATCGGAAAAAACGCGATCTTCGAAGCGGGGTTCCCAAATATCCTTGCGGATAATCACAAGGAATACGTTTTCTACGCCCTAAATCTTCAACCCGGTGGCCTGGTCAGAAAAAAACTCGAACTGATGGGTCCCTTCAGCGCAAACGAGGCGCAGGACTTCATCCAACAATATGCCGATTTTCTCGATCGCCACTTATCGTCCGACTCTGCTCAATGGCGTATTTGGCATGTGGCAGAGCAGTTTTGGAATTGAGTTCCAGAGTTGCCCCGCTGCACTACCGCTAGCTTGCTCAGATACGCCTGCACTTGGGCTTCCTTCACCCCATAGCGCTGCTATGAGGTTCAGTCCAGCCCTGCGTCCAGCCGCACCTGCGCTGCGCCAGCACCAGCACATCGGGGCAACTCTGGAACTAAGCCCTTAAATTACCCCGGTGCGTAACCACCAGTTTGCTCAGATACACTTGCACTTGGGCTTCCTTCACCCCATAGCGATGTTTTGAGCTTCAGTCCAGCACGGCGCTCACCACAGTTTCAGGTATAAGCCGTGCCGATCTACCAGAAACCATTGACCTATGCATTCGCACAAAGCCGAGGGGATGTGGTGTCTTGTTTTGGGACCGTGAGCGACAGGAAGTCGCGACCGCGCCCCCATGGATGGGTTCATGGCATGTCCCGAAACAAGACACCACATCCCCTTGGCTTCCCGGCTGATCAAGAGTGACCGGCATGCGTGCCCAATGACCAAGAGAAAGCCTTTACATGAGTGCTTGGTTATAGATCATATGGGAGAGATAAGCGCTGGAAGACCTAACGCTTGCACGACATACGGGGTATGGGTAGCAAACAGGCGTTTGCAACCGAGAGGTCTGATCTGCTCAGAACGCGGGTTTGACTGGTTCGGCCTGGTAACGGTCTACCGCGTCGATAATTTCCTTGCGGGCGGCATCCAGACCTTCCCAATCACCTGTTCTTACCCATTTGTTCTTTTCGAGATCCTTGTAGTGTTCAAAAAAATGCTCGATCTGGTCGACCAGCATATCGTCGAGGTCTTTGTATGTTTTGATGTCCCTGTAGATACCAGTGACTTCGGTAATCGGGACAGCAAGAACCTTGGAGTCTTCACCGGCTTCATCTTTCATCTGCAATACCCCGACTGGCCGGCAACGCACCACGGTGCCCGGTAACATCGGCAATGGCAAAACAACAAGGACATCGACCGGATCGCCATCACCGCACAAGGTGTGTGGTACATATCCGTAATTGCAAGGATAGTACATGGCTGTTTTTAACATACGGTCGACAAAAATTGCTCCGCTTTCCTTGTCTACCTCGTACTTGATCGCCGGGCTGTGCATCGGGACTTCAATGACCACGTTGATTTCGTCGGGTACATTTCTTCCCGGCAGGGACTTGTTGCAGACTCATTTTATCTTCCTTGGCTGGTGACAGGTCATTATACGCAAACACTGGTTTCACAGAGCGGTTTTGGCTATGTTTTTCAGCAAGTTTTATTGCCAGGTTGACCATGCTCGTTTCAAAGACGGACATAAGCAACTACAATATCCGCCCCGATTTCAAAGGTATCAATTCGATGTGTCCGGCAACACCTGAAAAAGATCAAACCCGTGGTTATGTCATTGCTATTGGCGGCGCGGAAGCAAAACACAAAAACCCGGTAATTCTCGAACGTTTTATCGAGCTGTGTGGTGGCGAAAACGCCCGTGTACTGGTCATTCCAACTGCGTCCCTGCTGGACGAGACCGGCCCTATATACCAGGAATTGTTCGAAGGCATGGGTGCAAAGGCGATGTGCATTCCGATCGAAGAGCGTGATGATTGCTACCGAGAGGATACAATCGCTGCGCTTGAAAGGGCTACCGGGATATTTATTACGGGTGGCAACCAGTTGCGTTTGAGTACGATACTGGGTGGTACACCGGTGGCACGTGCCATTCGCAGGCTGAACGCTGAGGGTGTGCACATGGCGGGTACCTCTGCCGGGGCAGCCATTGTCTCTGAACACATGATAGCCGGTGGTCGTGGCGGACCTTCACCGCGTGAAAGTGGTGTTGTGCTTGCCCCGGGCCTGGGTTTGACCAATCGCGTCATCATTGACCAGCATTTTAACCGGCGTGGCCGCATGGGGCGGCTTCTTGCTGCCCTGTCGTTCAACCCCTTTGTATGTGGGCTCGGCATTGACGAGAATACCGCGGCGTTCATTGCACCGGATGGCATAATGAAAGTTGTTGGCCACGGCACAGTGACGGTGGTTGATCCTTCCGCTCTGCGTCATTCATCCATGAGTTATGTCCGTAAGGCTGAAGCCGTCTCCCTGATCGGACTGAAACTGCATGTGCTGGCCCATGGTTCCCTGTTTAACCTTGAGACCCGGGAAGCAAAGCTGGCACCACATTTGGATTGAGTTGCAGTGCGATGCAATATGCGATCTGAGTAGAGCGTGATATGGTTACAAGCTAACCCGTGAATCCGGCCGCGCCGGATTGTCCATGACATTAGAATGAAGGTTTCGTTATGAAAATTCTCTCTACAAATGTATACGTTGGCCCGAGTCTGTATGCACACTTTCCGGTCATCCGTCACCTTGTTGATGTTGGTGTCCTGGAGGAGTGGCCGTCCGTACGGCTTGGCGAGAGTTTTATTGATGCCCTGATCGAAGCCTTACCGGGTTTGCATAACCATGGTTGCTCCTATGGTGAACCGGGCGGATTCATCCGTCGTATGCGTGAAGATGAGGGCACCTGGATGGCTCATATCTGGGAACATGCTTCGCTGGAGTTACAAAATGAGGCGGGCTCATCCGTTTCTTTTGGCCGCACCCGCGGCTCCGGGGAAACCGGCCAGTACAACATGGTGTTTCAGTACAAGCAGAGTGATGTTGGTCTCGAGGCTGCACGTATTGCACTTCAGCTTTTGCTGAGCCTTTTGCCTGAAAACCTCAAACAGGAAATTTCTTCTGATATTGATAAAGATTTCAATTTTGAAGAAGAACGCAACGCGTTCATTCTTTTTGCGCAACGCAAGGAATTGGGCCCAAGTACCGCATCGCTGGTCAACGCGGCTGAAGAGCGGGGTATTCCTTCTCTTCGGCTTAACAAGTATTCACTGGTTCAATTCGGTCATGGAGCCTACCAGCACCGCATCCAGGCCACCATAACCAGTAAAACTCCGCACATCGCCGTGGAGATATCCTGTGACAAGGAAGACACGCATAACCTGTTACGTGATCTTGGTCTGCCGGTTCCTTCGCAGCGTATGGTTTACAGTCCACGCGAGGCCGTGCGTGCGGCACGAACCATGGAGTACCCGGTAGTAGTCAAGCCGCTGAATGCCAATCACGGGCGGGGTGTTTCAATCAACCTTACCACCGATGAACAGGTCGAAGCCGCATTTGCGTTTGCTCGTGAGCAAGGTACCAGCAAGGCGGTACTGGTTGAAGACTACGTCGAGGGCTTTGATCATCGTATGCTGGTGGTCAATAACGCATTGGTTGCAGTCGCCAAACGTGTTCCCGGGCATGTTAAAGGTGATGGCAAAAGTACCGTTAAAGAATTGGTAGACAAGGTCAATGAAGACCCGCGGCGTGGCATTGGACATGAAAAAGTATTGACACGGCTCGAACTTGACAGGCCGGCACTTGAGCTTCTGGATGCGGCCGGATTTGATGCCGAAACGGTTTTACCGGAAGGTGAGGTGTTCTTCTTACGCAATACAGCTAATTTATCAACCGGTGGCACCGCCATCGACCTGACCGATGTGGTACACCCGGATAACCGCGAGATGGCGGAACGGGCGATCCGGTCCGTGGGTTTGGATGTGGGTGGTGTAGATTTCCTGTCCCGGGATATTGCCCAGTCTTACAAGGAGATTGGTGGTGCGATCGTGGAAGTCAACGCAGCGCCAGGTTTTCGAATGCATGTTGCTCCCTCGGAAGGTGAGCCACGCGATGTTGCCGGCAAGGTAATGGATATGCTGTTTCCACCGGGTACACCAACCCGTATCCCGATAGCAAGCATCACCGGTACCAATGGCAAAACCACAACCTCGCGCATGCTAGGGCACATCCTCAAGACTGCCGGCCACATGGTGGGTATGACATCAACCGATGGTGTCTATATCGATGGCCGCCTGACGGTCAAGGGCGATATGACAGGACCGACATCGGCACACATCGTATTGCGGGACCCGACCGTCGATATTGCCGTGCTTGAAACAGCTCGCGGAGGTTTGCTACGCGCAGGTCTGGGTTACCGCCGTTGCGATGTATCGGCCTGCCTGAACGTGGCGGCAGATCACCTCGGTCTAAAGGGTATCGATACGCTGGAGCAACTCGCAGAAGTAAAGCGTATCGTCGTCGAGGTGGCACGGGATACCGCCGTACTCAATGCCGATGATGAGTTATGCCTGAAAATGGCCGATTACACACAGGCCGAACATGTCTGTTATGTCACGATGAATCCGGCCCATGCGCTCGTAAAGGAGCATATTCGGGCCGGTGGCAGGGCGGTGGTGCTCGAGCAGGGTTTCAATGGTGACATGATCACCTTGTATGACAATGGCACCCATTTTCAACTGGTGTGGACACACCAGATACCGGCCACAATGGATGGTAAAGCGACACATAACGTACAGAATGCGATGTTTGCGGCGGCGCTGGCGTATTCGTTGAACAAGTCACTGGATGATATCCGTCACGGTTTGCGGACCTTCAGTTCCACGATATTCCAGGCCCCCGGTCGTATGAATGTTTTTGATGAACATCCTTTCCGGGTCATTCTTGATTATGGTCACAATGCTGCCGCTATCCACAGCATTTGCCAACTGGTTGACCGGCTCGAAGTCGCTGGCCGACGGGTTTGTGTACTGGCTGCACCCGGTGACCGTCGTGATGAGGATATTCGCGCCATCGCCGACGAGGCCAGCGGACATTTTGATCATTATATTTGTCGCGCCGATGACGGTCGACGCGGGCGCGGTGATTCCGAGGTGCCGGAAATGTTACGCGACCAATTACTGGCAAATGGTATAGACGCCGGCGCCATCGATATCGTACCGGAAGAAGTGCTCGCTGTTGAAGGTGCGCTGGATATGGCAAAGGAAGGCGATCTGATCGTCCTGTTTGTTGATAATGTCAGGCGTTGCTGGAACCAGGTCATTCATTATGAGGGTCATGGCACTACCGTTGTCAGCGCTAAAGCAACCAATCCTGTGCATAGTTTTGTCGAGGCAGATCCGGAAGCTTTCTCTCTGGATGCCGGTGTACGCCTGGTCAGGGATGAGCGCGGTGTGCGGGTGGCCCGGGAAGAAGAGGCCGATTAGGCCTGCGGCTGCAGATAAATGAAAATCAAGTTGCTTGACAGTCGTCGCCTGACTGGGCCAAACCTGTTCTGGGACCTGCCCGGTGCAATACTCGACGTTGCCATCGAAGACATCCCTGCGGATCAACTGATTTCAGCCTGGTCCAAAGAGGTCGCCGTTTTAATGGAAGCCGTTGGCTGGTCGTCCGAACATATCTGTTCACGGGTATATGACGGGGGTATCAGCCTGGTGATCAACGCACCAATAGATGTGCTGTATGCTGCCTGTGAACTCAATGAAGTGGCGTTCAGCAGGGCTGTAGCGATTTTAAAAGGTGAGCCGTTAGCGGATATGCACGACGCCATCGCCACCTTGTCTGACCTGGCGACTAAAGAAACGAAGCCCGGCTTGCTGGCATTGCAGACCGCTGCTGCGCAACACCAGGTACCATTCCTTTGGGATGATGACGAGGTGTCGGTAGGTTTTGGTCAATCAGCCATGAGCTGGCCGGCGGTTCAGTTGCCTGACCCGGAAAGTATCGATTGGCCGACCATTGGTTCAGTACCGCTTGGTATTGTCACCGGCACCAATGGTAAATCTACCACTGTCAGGCTCGCAGCATCGATCCTCAACGCAGCCGGTCTTCGGGCAGGAATTACCTCGACTGATTACATACGTGTCGGCGAGGAAATACTCGACCTTGGCGACTATTCCGGTCCGGGTGGTGCGCGTACCCTGTTAAGGCATCCACAATCTGAAGCCGTTGTGCTGGAGGTTGCCCGCGGCGGCTTACTCCGTCGGGGTATTGGCGTAGAGTTTGCTGATGCTGCCCTGATCACCAATGTCGCGGAAGACCACATGGGTGAATATGGCATCAACAGTGTGGCAGAAATGGCAGAGGTCAAGTTCATCGTGCGGCGGGCGCTGAGCGCCGCTGCGCCGCTGATATTGAATGTTGATGATCCTGAAAGCGTCAGGATGGCCGCCACTGTCAACAACAGAATTATCTGGTTTGGCGTGGATGCAACGCACCCGGTGTTGAAGAAACACCTGGAAAAACAGGGCCAGGCGGCCTTCCTGTCAGAAGGCTGGCTGGTCCTGGCTGAGGGCAGCAGGACCAGAAAGGTCATTCGCGCTGAACATGTCCCCATCACTTTTGGAGGGGTGGCGCGATACAACATCCACAACGCACTCGGTGCCATGGTCTTGTGTTCCATACTGGGGGCGGACGACGAGGCGCTCGCAAACGGTCTCAAATCCTTTAGCGGGGACGCCGGGGTTAACCCCGGGCGTGGCAACCTGTACCAGAAAAATGGTATCCGGATATTTATCGATTTCGCACACAATGAACACGGTCTAAAGGCGGTTGCCGATACGGTCAATGCTTTCAAGGCGCGCCGGAATATCGTGCTGATGGGGCAGGCTGGCGATCGCAGTGACGAGGAGATCAGCGCATTTGTCAGTGCTGCCTGTGACTTGAGACCCGCACGGCTTCTGGCCTGCGATATGCCGGGCTACGAGCGGGGGCGCCAGCCTGGTGTTGTGGCTGGCATAATAGCTCAAGTCGCCCTGGAGCATGGTCTGCAACCCAATGCTGTGGTGATGTGCAACAGCCCGTTTGAGGGTGTTAAAAAAGCACTGGACTCTGCGCAGGAAGGTGACTGCCTCGTACTGTTAGCACTTACCCAGCGTGGTGAAGTGACAGAGTTGGTGCAAGAATTTGTGGGAAATTAAAAAGTTTCTTTTGGAAACCTGAATGGCAAAACTTTATTTTAACTACTCTTCGATGAACGCCGGTAAAACCACGGTTTTGCTGCAATCGGCACATAATTATCGTGAACGCGGCATGACACCGTTGTTATTCACACCAAAACTCGATGACCGATACGGTGAGGGCCGGATCAAGTCACGTATCGGCCTGGAGGCAAGAGCGACTATATTCACGGCGGAAGATGACCTGTTTGAGATAACGCGGGCACAACTGGAAGAGCAAAATATCCACTGCGTACTGGTCGATGAGGCCCAGTTTTTAAATCGTGACCAGGTCTACCAGCTCAGCGAAGTTGTCGACCGGCTGAATATCCCGGTGCTGTGTTTTGGCTTACGCACCGATTTCCAGGGTGAACTGTTCGAAGGCAGCAAATACCTGCTTGCCTGGGCCGACCAGTTAACTGAAATCAAAACCATTTGTCATACCGGTCGGAAAGCCAACATGGTGGTGCGGGTTGATGATGAAGGATATGCGCTTAAGGAAGGTGCACAGGTGGAGATCGGTGGCAACGAGCGTTATGTATCCGTCAGTCGCGCCGAGTTCAAAAAAGTATTTATCGGTGGCCAGCGTATCAAGTTCATTGAGCCGGTTGTTGCCGATACCGAGGACGAGAGTGCTGCGGATGACGGGCAGGAGAGTGGTGATCTGCTATAGTCGGGTCATAATGTCACCATTCCTATGACTGGAGATTGATGATGCGCTGGTTATTATTTCTAATCCTGGTAGTCGCAGTACTCTGGTACATCCGCGGTATTGAAGACGTTGAGCCTCCTCCAATCGAAGAAGGCATAATCGGCGGCCCCGTCAAAGCGCTGCAAAAGGCAGAGGGCTTCGAAAAATCCTACCTGGATCAGACCGAAGCGCGTCAAAAAAAGATGGAAGAACAAATTGAGAAAGACAGCGGCGGATAGTCTCGAACCTGGCTTTTTGGCAATGAACCGGTCCATGTACCATACCCTGAGCGTATCTGACTTTTTGGCAAAGTGAAATAACACCGGTGGCTTTTTCCGGTAAACCAGGGCATGTCCCGGGTTCGTTAAACCCTCTCACCTAATGCCTGTACCAGGTCAGAATAAATGTCATCTGCATCCTCAATACCGACGGACAACCTGAGCAATCCGGCTGTGATCCCAAGCCGCTGCCGTTCTGCTTCAGATACTTTCTGATGTGAGGTCGCAACCGGTTGGCAGATCGTGGTTTCAACACCACCGAGACTAACGGCACAGATCACCAGTTCAAGACGGCGGATGTAACTGATCGGATCAACAACGTCAGCCAGTTCGAACGACAGCATTCCGCCATAACCCCGCATCTGCCTTGTTGCGATCTCAAAACCCGGGTGGCTTTTCAAACCGGGGTAGTAAACCTGTTTTATGTGCTCATTCCCATTCAGGCGTTCGGCGATAACAGCAGCATTGCTACTTTGTCGGGCCACTCTTAATTCAAGGGTTTTAAGACTGCGCTCCAGTAAAAAGCAATCCTGTGCGTTTAAACACCCGCCATAGGCCACCGCGTGATTTCGGACTTTCGCCACCAGTGCTTCAGAGCCGTTGACGGTACCGCAACACAGATCGCTGTGGCCACCGAGATACTTGGTGCCACTGTGCATTACCAGGTCGAAGCCATGGACCAGCGGGTTTTGCAGGATCGGGAGAGGCAAAGGTATTGTCGATAACCGTTATAATCCCGCGTGATTTTGCAAAAGCTGCAACCGACGCCAAATCCACCACGGTCAGCAAGGGATTGCTGGGTGACTCCACGTAAATCATCCGGGTATTAGAATGGCTGGCCTCCTCTATGGCCTTAACATCGGCTGCCGCAAAGCTATAGCTGATATTGAAGCGTTTCAGTTCATTGACGATCAGGGCATGCGTTCCACCATATAAACCCTCTGTCAAAACAACATGATCACCACGTTCCAACAAGCCAAACAGGATGGCTGAAATTGCAGCCATACCCGAACTGGTAACCAATCCTGCTTCAGCACATTCCAGTGCGCTCATTTTTTCAGCCACCACATCATGATTCAGGGTGTTGAAATAACGTGGATATCGCACTTCTGAATCATCCAGGTATTCAATCGCACTGGAGGACAACAGCGGGGTATTCAAGCCCCCCATGTTCTTATCGCGGCGGGTACCTGCGCGTACGGCTTGTGTGGATTTTTTCAAAGTAAAGTCTCAAGCTGGTAGAGGTTGGTTTTACGATTGATTTCGCCCGTCATTGTGAAACACTATTGACGGGCTGAAAAGAAGAAATTGTGCAGAAGGCAAAAGGCTAATCCGGACTGCCTGCTGAATTATCCGGGTTAGCCGCAATCAATAAGCGACTCTTGCGGTGGCTGTGCCAGCAATGCCACGCTGGAAATACTCATTTTGAAGGATCCTTTGGTCGCCACGACGAGTGGTGCAAGTATATTGCCCAGGTTCGCACCGGCATCTTCGAAGCAACTGAGTTTAAGGCTGATTCGAAACCAGGTGTCCTGCGGAACGGCTTTGAAAAGCTTTGTCATGTTCAGGCTACCTGCACAGGGGTAGCCGCAGTCCATCTTGATGTCGACGGATTTTTTCGGCCTTTTGTCAATACGGATCACCATGCTCAGGGCGCCACCTTGTTCGGACAGTTTTCGATAATCCTGTGGATCGGATTGCTGCCAGTAAACCTGACCCAGACCTCCCCTCCATTCGGCCTGGATGGCGTCTGCTGTTGCCACGTTGTCGATCGTTCGAACCGTAATGACTTTGCTTTTAAAAGAAGTGGTTTCAGGACTCTCGAACCAAACCATCCAGTTACTGCTGCTACCCAGGTATAACTGCCAGGGAGTGTCATCGGAGCCTGAGAAAACAACTTCATCTGCCTGGGCGTACGTTCCAGTAAGAAGCAGGCATGTTAAAACCAGGCTGAATAATCGGCCGGTCACCTTTCCAGGTGAAGTAAATAAGTTAACGTTATTCATGCGCTTACTCTCTCTAAATGTTGATTGGATCGTTCATCCAAATACGTCATTCCGTATCCGCGAGGAAACAGGCAGGTGTGATCCGCCTCGCAATCGGCAGACGGATTCCCGGTGCTCTTTGGCCAGGAAAAAGAAAGCCTGCCCTGGAAATCATAGTCGCCGAACAGAACATCTGCCACTCCCTGGCCTTCGGAGCCGGGTAACCAGGCGGCAACAAAAGCTGCGGAGGCGTCCAGCTCCTGGTTAACCACCATGGGTCTTCCTGAAACCATCACCACGACCGTGGGGATACCCTTGTCAGTTATAGACTTGATGATCTGTAAATCTTCAGGATGCAGACTGGCGAGTTCCAATGTATTTCCATAGGGCTCCAGTACATTCATACTACCCTTTATCTGGGAACCAGCCTCCACGATGACATGATCACCACTGCGGATATCACCCAAGCCCTCAGCATAGGGTCTTTCGCCGATGACCACGATGGCTGCATCAATCAACCCTGGGTCAAGGTCAGTGCCGCTGTTGCCGGTGAACAATTCCGCGTTGGGTGCGACCTGGCGGATGCCCTCCCAGATAGAAGTACCACCTTCAAGACCATCATTTCCTGATACGCCCTGCCAGGTAACGCTAAACCCACCACATTGGTGACCACGGTTATGTGCGTTCTTGCCGGCCACGAGGATCCTGGCGCTTTTATCCAATGGCAGCAACGCGTCATCATTTTTTAGCAGGACCAGGGATTTGCGTACGGCTTCTCTCGCGACTGCCCGGTGCTCAGCCCCACCGAAGCATTCATGGTTTGACCAATACCGGTCTGCAGGGCGTGGTTTTTCGAATAAACCATAGGCAAACTTGACTGTCAAAATCCGGCGCGCAGCATCGTCGATCCGTTTCATGGAAACACTGCCACGTTTTACATGCTGTTTAAGATGATCAATAAACTCTTTCCAGTTTTCCGAAACCATGAACATATCAATACCGGCATTAACCGCCAATGCAACGGCGTTGTGATAATCCTCCGACAGGTAATCAATACCATCCCAGTCGGAAATGACAAAACCATGAAATTGCATTTCATCTTTCAGGATATCGGTAATCAGGTATTTATGGCCATGGCACTTGTCGCCGTTCCAGCTGTTGAACGATGCCATGATGGTCAGCGCGCCAGAATTGATGGCGCTGACGTAGGGTGCCATATGAATGCTTTCCAGTTGCTCTTTTGCCAGGGTGGTTTCACCCTGGTTGATACCGTTTGTCGTACCGCCGTCACCTACCCAGTGCTTGACGCAAGCAAGCACACCGTTGGTACCAAGATCAGCCTGAAGTCCCTTTACGAATTCCGCCGCATAAGCGGTGACGATGGCGGTGTCCTCTGAATAGCTTTCGTAAGTTCGGCCCCAATGAATGTTGCGAGCCACGGCCAGGTTCGGTGCAAAAACCCATTCAATACCTGCAGCAAGAACTTCACGGGCTGTTACTTCTGCAATTCTCCTGACCAGATCCGGATCATTGGCTGCACCCAGTCCGATATTGTGCGGGAAAAGAGTCGCACCCCTGATATTGTTATTTCCATGTATGGCATCTACACCGTATAGAACGGGAATGGCCAGATGCCGCTCGTCCTGTGTCATTGATGCGGCCCAGTAAGCGTCATTCATCACTACCCAGTCGGCCAGCCGGTTATTTTCAGGGCTGGAACCGCCACAGCTCAGAACACCTCCAAGATGATAGGATTTGACATCTTCAGGACTTAGGGACATGCGTTCGGACATGGTCATCTGACCGATCTTTTGATCAAGATTCATCCCGGCCAGTAATGCCTCGACTCTTTGACTAATAGTTTGATCTTGTTGAGTTGAACTGGTCATCGTGTCAAATCGTCCGTAATCAAGACTGGGTAGCCATTTGCAGGCATACTTCATGTTTGCCGGTCAGTGTATCGGTGGCTATTAGCTTGTGGAATGTGTTTGCGTTGGGTTGGACCAGAAACACGACAACCGGGAAAGTCATTCAGCAGCAAACCCAATATCGTCTGTTTTTGCAGCCAGGAAAAGGAAGGAAAACGAGGAATTGAAAAACTTATCTTCAAGCCTGTTCCAAACAGTCATCAGTGCTGTTTATAACAACCGAACCTACCAGTTCTGGCTGCTGCAGTTGATTGGATGGGGTGGTCTGGGAATGGTGACGTTTTTCAGCCTGACCCTGTGGTACGCCACCGCGACATGGGACCATGTTTCCCACACCATAGTGCAATCATTGCTGGGTATGATCCTGTCAATACCGCTGCATCGAATCTGCCTCGCTGTCTGGGATCGCTCAATATTATCGCGTATCGGTTGGAGTTTGCTGGCGGTGATCGTGGTGTCGTTGCTGTGGACGATGCTACGCATCTATACCTTTACATTGATTACCGGTTCAGGAGGAATATGGGCGGATTTTGGTGGCTGGTATTTTTCCTCCTTCCTGGTCTATTTGTGCTGGGTGGCGCTTTATTACGGCAATAAATACTATTATCAGGCCCAGTTGGAGTATCAGAAGACCCAGATGGCGGCAGCAGCGATCAGGGAGGAACAGTTGAAAAGATTGGGCGCTGAAGCTGATGCAAAGAATGCGCAACTGGGGATGTTGCAATATCAGTTAAATCCTCACTTCCTGTTTAACACACTCAATTCCATCAGTGCCCTGGTGAAGTTCAAGGAGCCTGAAAAGGCCCAGAAAATGATCACGCAGCTGGGTCATTTTCTACGCTATTCCCTGGATACTGATCCAGCTATCATGATTTCCCTGCAGCAGGAAATTGAAGCCTTGATGTTGTACCTGGACATAGAGCGAACACGTTTTGGCGAACGCCTGACGCTGGATTTTGAAATCGATGAGCATGCAAAACAGGCCCGGGTCCCAAGTCTTTTGTTGCAACCATTAGCGGAAAATTCAATAAAATATGCAATCTCTGCCAACGAAAATGGCGGCACTATCAGGCTCAAAGCAATTGTCCAGGAAGACGAACTGCAACTCGAACTCACGGATACCGGACCGGGTAGTGCTGAGTAATCAACCTGCGCCAAAAACCGGCAGACGTGTTGGCTTGCACAATACACTGCAACGTTTGAAAACGCTTTACGATGAAGCTTATACGTTTGATATCGATCTGCACCCTTCAGGGGGGTTGAAAATTAACATCCGTATTCCTTTCGATCAGGTTTAGCCGACTATGGTCAAATTAAAAACTATCGTTGTTGATGATGAATCGTTGGCCCGTAAGCTGATGTTGTCATACCTGGAGGAGTTTTCCGAAATAGAAATTCTGGCGGAATGTGCCAACGGGCGCGAAGCCGTTGCGGCTGTATTGGCGCTGGAACCTGATTTGATGTTTCTCGATATCAGGATGCCGGGTTTGAACGGTTTTGAAGTCATTAAAAAAATTCAGCCCGAGATGTTACCGATGGTGATATTTTGCACGGCATATGAACGATATGCATTGGATGCGTTTGATGTGCACGCAGTTGATTACATCGTTAAACCACTGGATGAGCAACGTTTACACCTGGCGGTAATGCGGGCCCAGGCCCGTTACCAGGAAGAACTACAATCTGGTGAAAACAAGGCCTTTCTGCTCGGTGCCATTGATGCGATTACAAGTAATGTTGAAGAGCGTGCAGCCGTGAGGGAAAAAACCAAAAACGTCTCACTATCGTCTGATCCGGAACGCAAAATCACCATCAAGGATCGGGATTCAATCAAATTGATCAAGATAGACAGTATCGCCTGGGTTGATGCTGCCGGTGATTACATGTGTGTTCATGCCGAAGGTGAGACACACATCATGCGTTGTACCATGAAGCAGCTGCTCAAAGAGCTTGATGCCAATGTATTCAAACGGGTGCATCGCTCAACCATTGTTAATCTGAACTGCATCGAGGCAGTTATCCCGCATACGAAGGGAGAGTATTTTCTGCAAATTGACAATGGTGAGCGAATAAAGGTAAGCCGGAATTATCGTGACACAATTAAATCTTTTCTCGATTCCATGCACAGTCCCTGACCTGATATAAACAATCGTCATCAGCCCGCACTAAATCGGTTTTTACTTGCCCCGTTGTCCACTTGAACTCAGCACCGGTCCCACTCACCGCTTTGCTGTTGTTTCGCTCATCTTGCCCTGTAAACTCTGTGCGATATTGGTGATAGCACCATTCGTCAGATGACCTGTCTGAAAAACAAGAGAGAAAAACAGCATGTTCAAGATTACGTTCAATCTTCTACTCTTAGCAGTATTAGCTTTCGTAGCGGTTGTTCCTGCCGGCTGGGCAGAAGAAGAAGAGTTAATACTGGAAGAGGTCATTGTCACTGCGGTCAGACGTGATACAAACCTGATGGAAACACCGCTTGCCGTTTCTGCACTCACGGCCGATGCACTGGCCCGTGAGGGTGTCAACAACATCGTCAATGTTGGCAACCTCGTACCGAATATGCAGGTTGGCCTTTCACCTTCAGATTCCGGCGTGTCGATTGCGATACGCGGAATCACTTCAAACAACTTTACCGAACTCGGTGATCCCACGGTTGGTATTCACTTCGACGGTACCTACTCACCGAGGCCACAGGGTGGCCTGGCCTTATTGTTTGACGTGGAGCGCATCGACATTCTTCGTGGCCCACAGGGAACCCTGTTCGGTCGTAACTCGACGGCCGGAACCATCAATGTAATCAATGCAAGACCACAGTTTGAAGATATCAGTGGCTCTACGGAGCTTGAAGCGGGTAATTATTCAACCCGCGCGTTCCGTGGCTGGATAAATCTGCCGGCCACTGAAAACCTTGCGTTTCGCGCCGCCTTCATGGTGCAAAAGGCCGATACCTATCTCAACCAGGAAATGGATTTGTACGATCTCGACTGGGACGTCGATCTCGATGGCAATACCGATGGTCCGAATGATGTTCCGGCCGATGGCATACCCAATACCGACCAGCGCAGAAACCACCATCAAAAGGATTCGCGGGCCTACGGTAGCATTGATCGCTGGGCCGGCCGTTTAAGCATGCGCTATACCCCCACGGATTCAATCGACTGGCTGCTGACCTATGAACAATTCCACGACAAAAGCCCGGGTGTACCTTTTTTGAAGGACTGCCAGAAAGCAAAGGGTACTTTTTTTGAATGTGAACAGGACGAGTTCGACGTCAGGATCAACACACCCGGTGAGCTGGATATGACCATCAAGACCATCCGGTCTGAATTTGTTTGGGATATCTCCGATTCCGTTTCCACAGAGTATCGCTTTGCTTATTCAAAACAGGACCGGTCGCAATTATTTGACCAGGATGCCGGTGCTTTTACCGATCCGTAGAACACCCCGGTTATGGTATCGCCATCGAAGGCGCCATATTTGACGGTGTCAACGGTGTCCTGATTCGTGATCCGCAAGCCTTTATCGACCGTGGTTTTGAACCGATGGCGATGCAGCCGTTTGATGACCTGGCCCTGGAAACAGAATATTCACATTACAAATCGACGGTTCACGAAATCATTTTCAAGTCGGAGTCTGATTCCGATCTGCAATGGCTGGGCGGGTTCTTCTATTTGAAAGAGGACAATGAAATCAAGTTTAACGTGGAAATGCCGTTTTGCTGCGCTTTTATCCGTCCGCTGGCCCAGTCTTTCGTTCAACCAAAAAGAACAGTTGAATCGAAAGCTCTTTTTGCCCAGTTTGATTACAGCGTAAACGACCGTCTGAACCTGACCGCCGGCTACCGTTATACCTGGGATGAGAAAGCTGACAAAAATGGTTCGACCCACTCCACGATAGGTTACTGGACCAACCCGGGGCTATATTCCGAAGACCCGGATAACACTTTCTGGTATGAAAGCTGGACATTTATCGGTGATGGCACACCGTATTACGGGTTCGATGTTCCCTTTTGGGACGAATATTACCAATCGGATGACCTTGGACCCAATGATGGAACACTCGGGCCGGATTTCACCGACCGCGTGCCCGGTACCGACAACTACGCACGATGCGGACTGGGGTAAAGGCACCTGGAGACTTGGTTTTGACTATGTTGCAACAGACAATGTGTTTTATCTACGGCTATATCGCCACCGGCTACAAGGCAGGGGGCTTTGGAGATAACGTAGATACCTGCGAATGCGGCAACTTCACCACCTTTGATTATGATCCTGAGACCGTTACAACCTACGAGCTGGGCTTCAAGTCCGTTCTCGCAGATGGCACACTGAACCTGCTCGGCACCGTCTTTTACAGTCAATATGATGATATGCAGAGAACCTTTTACGCGATCGTCGGTGAAAGCATTAACAGCGGTAATGACATTGGCACAAACCTGACGACCAACATCGCCAAATCGGCGATCAGCGGTGTTGAAATAGAAATTGACTGGACGCCTTATGACGGTGGCAGGATATATGGCTGGCTTGCCTATCTCAATGCCGAGATCAAGGATATGCCGGCAGGCGATGGCTGGTTCTGCTTTGAGCGTGCCCTGCTGGGGCTCACCGAGTGCCCGGCGGAAGAAGAAAACTCCGACCCCAATGCACCCAATATCAGGCCGACCAACTTCAGGGGCAACCAATTGCCCTGGTCACCCAAGTGGTCAGCAACCGTCACTGCAGAGCACAACTGGTACTTTGATAATGGTCTGCGTCTGAGCCCGGTAGTCACCGTTCACTGGCAGGATGAGATTTTCTTCCAGGACAACAACTTCGATGAAGGGCCGTTCCACAGCGGTCAGGAAGCCTATACAACGGTGAATGCGTCGTTGCGTCTGATCAATGAGGAAAAACGCTGGGGCCTGGAACTGTATGTTTATAATGCCTTTGATGAACGCACCCGAAACTGGGCCGATTATGGCCCCGGTTACATAAAATCAAGCTATGCACCACCACGTTCACTGGGGTGCGAAATTTCGTTATGATTTCTGATGTCACATCAACTTAGCAGGTAGAGAAAATGAAACAATTAGCAAAAAGTATTCTTTTATTAGCTAGCAACGGCTTTGCTGAGTAGTTCAGCTTTTGCTCAAATCAGCTTCACTGATGATTTTGAATCCTATTCATTAACTACAGGGGGAGATCTTGGTGGGGGCTGGTTAGCTTTTGTCAACGTTTTCGCGAGTTTTCCTGCCTGCGATCCATATCTCTATCAGTACGGCCCGTTTCCGACGCCAAACAGCGATGCAGCTTTTTCCAACATTGCATTAGGGAATACCGGCCAGGCGATAAATATATTTAGTGATTACAATAATGTCGATCATGGCAACGGTGTCTGTATAGAAACAAGCGTTTTTCAAGAGGTTGTTTTCACTGCGGCAGATGCTGGCTCATATACGTTTGAGTTCGATACTGAAGTACCAGCCCCACTCGGTACCGATGTAAATACGTTTGGTTTTATTAAATTGCTGGATCCTAACAACGGTTTCAGCCTGGACCTCTTTCAGACGGTTTCAACGGTAACAGCGGGAAGTAAATCTATTACCGTCGACCTTGACGCAACGGCTGACGGGAAAATCCTGCAATGGGGATTCTCAACGGTTGCATCCAACTACCTGCCATCGGGTCGTTTTTATGACAACGTATCATTCGCCCTTGCACCGGTAGGGCCACCGATTGGTCCGCGCGTTGAAGGTGTACCAATTCCTCTTTGGGCTTTCCTTGGAATGTTGGGTTTGATAGGGCTTATTGGCGGATCAAAGCTGCGAGCCAGAAGCAAGGCATAATCAGCGACAACGTATAACTAAGGAGTCTTTATGAAATTATCCATGATCAAATTAACAACTGTTTGCAGTCTGCTTGTGTTCGTTGCGAGCTTCAACAACCAAGCCGTCAGCAGATCCGTTGTTCTTCTGATAACTTTGAAGACCGAGCAAACGACCAGGCACTAATAGGCAATGACTGGACATGGTATGACCAGTGGTTTGCAACGGAAGGCTGCACGGGTGAGGCTACCGCAGGGTTCGGACCATTCGATGATGGCGATCCAAGTGATTATGAAGCGGCAAACCGCAATTTCTTTACCGTTCCGGAGGGGACTGGTGACTATTATCGTGCCGGGCTCGAAGTTCCGGCCTGGGATGGAGCTCTGTCTAACATGTTGCGGGTTTACGGTAACCAGTACAATCTCAACGAGGCTTGTCAGCGCACCCTGATTTTTCAGGAAATGGACGCTCCGGCGGCCGGTACCTATTCATTCGTTTTTGATGTAGCGCAGGACCGGGTCGGCGCACCCGCCGCCGGCGAGGTCACCGCGGCGTTTGTAAAGATACTGGATCAAGATAATGGCTTTGAAACGGTTTTATTTGAATCGGAATTAACCAAACCCAAGGCCGCCTCCGTACCGCTTGATGTCGAAGCCACAAGGCAGGGTGTTGATTTCACCATTACCGAGGACAATGGTTGGTAAGTTGCTCCAGTTTGGTTTCTATAATGATGTAACCCCTAACTGGAGCCAGTCCGCGGACTTTTCAGCAGCACTCTACGATAATATCATGGTCGGCCCGATGGAAGTCGGCCCGGCGCATTCCGGATCATGGTACAACGCAGATCAAAGCGGGCATGGTTTTTCGATTGAATTCGGAGAACTGGCCCCCGGTATGCCCTTAGCGGTCGTTTACTGGTACACCTACGACGACCTGGGGAACCCGATTTTCATGCTTGGCAATGGGGTTCCGGACGGCAATACGGTGGAGATTACATTTGAATCACCGGTTGGTATGAAATATGGGGAATTCGATCCTGAGACCGTTGTGCGCGAGCCCGGTGGCACCGCAGTTTTCGAATTTAGCGACCGTGACAATGCGACTTTCAGCTATACGCCATCGGCATTTTCGAATACGACCTGGGGTCATACAACACCCATCGTTGACCTGCCCTTGACAAAGATTTTCGGCATACCGGCAGACAAGTATTACAGTACGCCGGAGTAATTCTGGCGGTTGGTTGAATCATATCAGTGTCCACCCTGTCGAAAGCGGGGTGGACACATGATGAGCCAAAGAGTATGGAAAATCAGATAGTGCAAATAGTATCCGAAGTACGACAAAGCTCCAGCCAGATTCATCCTGACTCATGCTCGAAGTTAAGCTCGATGCCGCTCAAGGCACTGTTACTGCTCTGTTTGTTTGCCGGCACAGTGAGTACGGCTTTTGGACAGGTGCTCTGGAGCGAAGAGTTCGACACTGGAACATCACCCGACACCACCGTATGGTCCTACGATCTGGGTGCGAGTGGCTGGGGTAACAATGAGCTACAGGAATATACCAACTCCTATCAGAATGTCCGGGTTGAAGACGGAAACCTGGTGATTACTGTACAAAAAGGTGCAAATGGTTTCACTTCAGCGCGTATGCGCACTGAAAACAAGCTCACCTTTAAGTACGGCACAATCGAGGCGCGTATAAAAATGCCTGATCTGGCCGATGGTTTATGGCCGGCCTTCTGGACCACTGGGTAATAATTTCAGCGAGGTGGGCTGGCCCTTTGTGGCGAGTTGGACATCGTGGAAATGGGGAGTTCCGACTCCATAACCAGGGGGCTACATCAACCGGTGGGTATGGTATCGACGGCGCACTGGGAACTGAACGAGAATCACGCATCCTACGGCCGGTCACTGGTTACAACTGCCGACCTGAATGACGATTATCATATCTTCAACATGGACTGGACGCCCAGCCTGTGACGACCTACCTGGATGACCGGGAGATATGGGCTATTGATATCACCCCTGAATCCTGCACAGACTGCAGTGAGTTTCATCAACCTCATTTCATCATCCTCAATATGGCCGTTGGCGGCAATTTCACCGGATTGCTTGCGACAGAGCCAGATAACCGCGGCCATGCCGGCTGAAATGCTGGTTGACTATGTGCGCATCTCTGACAACGGGTTCACGGAACTGGGCGGTCACGTCGAACCCGAGATTCCGCCCTGTAATTGGCCAGGAGTACTCGGGTTCCTGGTATCAACCCTGACCAGAGCGGGCATGGATTTTCCATGGAGTTTGGCGAGATGGATGACGGTTCACCCCTGGCCGTTATTTACTGGTATACCTATGACAATCACCGGCAAACCCGATTTTCATGGTTGGCAAGTGGTGTTCCGGATGACAAGCCAGGTAGACTGTCACCTTTGAATCGCCCGTAGGCATGAAGTACGGTGTGTTTGATAAGGAAAGTGTGGTCCGCGAAAATGGTGGTATCGCCCGATCGAGTTTACGGACGCCGATCAACGCAACCTTCAGCTATACACCTTCGGATTTTTCAAATTCGAACTGGGGTCACGTACGTCGATTGATTCTTTACCCCTGATCAAACTGTTCGCGATTCCGGTTTCGGGCTCTGAGACGGCTACAGACTAGCCCGAACATTGCACCAGTCGGCGCTGGCGCTCTTCTCCGGATATTGAAACATTAGCGGAATGTGTTATACGGGCAAAATCAAAAAGTACAGTTTGTTCCGAGCCAGGGCCGGGATACTGCTGCAATGTTCGGGCTAGCGTTGACAGGCAGGGCAATAATAACTTGACCTTTGACCGATCACTTTCTGTCTGATGGCTCGATCCGCACTGGAAACAGTCGCTACCGGCGCGGTCGTAGACCAGCAACTCCTGGGCGAAATAGCCCGGCGCACCGTCTGAATTTACAAAATCCCGCAAGGTCGTGCCACCGCGTCTTATCGCCCGGTCCAGTACATCGCGTATAGCTGCTACAAGGCCCTCATAGCGTTGCCTGGAAACCCTTCCGGCGGCGCGTTGAGGGTGAATACCCGCCATGAACAGGGCTTCCGAAGCATATATATTGCCGACGCCGACAACGACGTGACCATTCATGATGAAATTCTTTATCGCCACGCTTCGATTGCGGGAGCGTTGGTATAAATAGTCTGCGGTAAATTCATCGGACAGCGGTTCCGGGCCGAGATTACGTAATAACTCATGTGACTGCATCTCACCGTCCACCCATAAAAAAGCACCGAAACGACGTGGGTCGTTAAAACGCAGACACACGCCATTTTGCAGTTCAACATCAACATGATCGTGTTTTTCAGGGGTCATGGGGTGCTGCAGAATACGCAGTGAGCCGGACATGCCAAGATGTATGATCAGACCGCCTTGCTGAAGCTTCAGCAACAGGTATTTTCCACGTCTTTGCAGGCTGACAAATTATCTGCCCTTCCGCCTTGCTGACCTCGGTCGGGTACCGGCCAGCGTAATCTCGGGTCGCGGACAATGACACGTGCGACCTGCTGATTCAGAAGGTGTGGCTCTATACCCCTGAGGGTGGTTTCGACTTCCGGTAATTCGGGCATTTGAGTTTAAAACCTGTGTCTGGAACCTCTATTTTATTCTGAACGCAATATACAAGTTCATGAATATATCAGCGGTTCCCTGGCAGCATTGTAAACGGGCTGGTGTTAGCATTTGATCCTATGAATGATATTACACTGGTTGGCATTGATACGGGCGGTACTTTTACCGACATCGTGGTATTCGAACCCGGATCAAATGCCGGTGCCATGCGGCACTGCAAGGTGCTTTCCGACCCGTCCGATCCATCCAATCCCGATTGTTGAAGGTTTGAAACGGCTGGGTCTGGAAAACCGGGAACTGCAGATCATTCACGGCACCACCGTTGGCACCAATGCGGTGCTGGAGGGCAAGGGCGCCCGTGTCGCCTATATCACCAGCAAGGGCTTTGCAGACGTTCTGACCCTTGGCCGCCAGGAACGGGAGCAGGTTTATCAGCTCAGACAAGCCGAGACCGAGCCACCTGTGTCGCAGGACCTTTGCCTGGAAGTCTCAACACGTATTTTGGCAGATGGTAGTTTGCTCAGTGAGAGCAGTGATGAAGAGATCGATCAACTTAAGACCAGCCTTAAAACACTGGGTGTTGAATCAGTGGCTATCAACCTGTTGTTTTCTTTCTTGAGACCAGGGGAGGAACAACGGATTGCCGAAAAATTGGAAGACCAATGGTTTGTATCCTGCTCCAGCAAAATTCTGCCGGAAGTTCGCGAGTATGAAAGAGGTATGGCAACCTGGCTGAATGCCAGTGTGGGACCGGTCATCTCCCGCTATTTGAAGCGTCTTCAAAGCCGTTTGCCCGGAACCAGTATTGCGGTAATGCAGAGTGCCGGGACCACCATTGCCGCTGAACAGGCTGCAGAGCAGGCGGTGCGTCTGCTATTGTCCGGTCCTGCGGGGGGCCTTGCAGCGGCACGCAGCATTGCTGCGCAGACGACAAACTCCAGGTTGATGAGTTTTGATATGGGTGGTACATCGACGGACGTAGCCCTGTTCAATGGTGAGATACCGCTGACCGGCCAGTGTCGGCTCGGATCCTGGCCCTTGTCGATTCCGTCGGTGGATATCCATACGATCGGTGCTGGCGGGGGCTCGATCGCCAGGGTGGACAGGGCCGGCATGCTGCTGGTTGGTCCGGAGTCTGCGGGGGCCAGTCCCGGTCCGGCCTGTTATGGTCAGGGTGGTACACAGGCTACGGTCACAGATGCCAACCTGGTGCTTGGGCGACTACCGGGAAATACTTTGCTGGGGGGGTATTTGCCACTGGATTTAGAGGCGGCAGAGCGGGTTGTTTCAGAATTGGCGAAACAAATGGGTTGCGGTCTGCTGGAAGCAGCACATGGAATAGTGCGTCTGGCAAACGAGCATATGGCGCGCGCGCTGAGAGTTATTTCAGTTGAGCGCGGCTACAACCCTGCTCGATTATGCATTGCTGTGTTTTGGTGGCGCCGGCGGTCTGCATGCCTGTGATCTGGCCGAACTATTGAACATGGAGCGGATCATCATTCCGGCCAGGGCCGGTGTGTTATCAGCAATGGGTATGCTGGTCTCCGAGCCCGGCCGGGAGCTTTCACAACCGGTGCTGAAACCCCTGGCGGGTCTGACCGATGAAGATATCGGGCAGTGGTTCCGGACACTGGAAACCGATGCACGAAATCAGCTGACAGATGAGGGTTGTGAACCTCAGAGCATTGCATTCAGACACCAGCTTGAACTTCGCTACAAGGGTCAGAGTGCAACCATCAGTATCAACTGGTCCGGCGGCGGGGCGCATGAAGCTCTATTCCACGAAGCACACGCAAAGGCCAGTGGTCTGCGATTGCCACACCCGGTCGAATTGGTAAATATACGTTTAAGCGCGCGCGCACCGGCGGTGCTGGAATCGATTAATGTCCGGGAAGAAAGCCTGGGGCAGGATACAGGTGAGGAAATCCATATGCCCGAATTGGCTGGCAAGGTGTCGATATATCATCGGACCGGATTACCGCCCGGTGAGTCTTTGGAAGGGCCGCTGTTGTTGACAGAATCCGCCGCAACCAGTCTGGATTAAGCCCGGTTGGGTGGTCAGGGCGGATGAATGGGGGAATTTGCTTTTGCATAGCAATAAACTCCAGGCATAAAAAAACCCGCATATTGCGGGTTTTTTTAATAGAATGCCGGGGATCAATTACTTGATCTTGGCTTCCTTGTACATCACGTGTTTACGTACCACTGGATCGTACTTTTTCATCTCCATTTTTCCCGGAGTATTCTTTTTGTTTTTATCCGTGGTGTAGAAGTGACCCGTACCTTCGGAAGATACCAGGCGGATTTTATCTCTTGCTGATTTTGCCATGATCTATGTTCCTCAGAATTTTTCGCCGCGTGAACGCATATCGGCCAAAACGGCATCAATGCCTTTTTTATCAATGATACGTAAGCCCTTGCAGGATATACGTAAACGAACCCAACGGTTTTCACTTTCCACCCAAAAACGGTGGTGGTGAATGTTGGGCAAAAAGCGCCGTCTGGTCTTAACGTTTGAATGCGCTACATTGTTCCCGGACATGGGACCTTTACCGGTTACCTGACAAACTCTGGACATTGGATTATTCCGTTTCTGTACTATCAAAAATGAGCCGCACTTTATACCGCAATACAGCCACATATGCAATAAATTTGATTAAATGCCTGCCAATATGACGGGTTTGACAAGCACGGCGGTCAGAAACTATAACATTCCCCTTGAAGCCATGGATACCGGCGGGCCATCACCCACCACGAAATGGTCCAGTAAACGGATTTCCAATAACAGCAGAGCGTCTTTCAAACGACGGGTAATGGCCTGGTCCGCAAGACTGGGTTCACTGACACCGGAAGGGTGGTTATGTGCAACGATGACCGCAGCCGCGCTCAGCCTGAGAGCTCTTTCCGCAACCACTCTCGGGTAGACGCAGGCACCATCTATGGAACCTTGAAACAGGTTCTCTGAAGCAATCACACGATGGCGCGTGTCCAGAAAAAGGCATGTGAAGATTTCACGATTACGATCCCTCAATACTGTTTGCAGGTACTCCATGGTCATCGCGGGACTGGTCAGTGAAACACCCCTTTGTAGTGATTGCTTCAGTTGCCGGCGAACAAGTTCATGGGCCAACTGGATCAGCTCGGCTGTCCTGTCATCCAGTCCTTCGCGCTCACCTGTGGCCAGACGGCTAGCGATCTGGAGACCGCGTATAGCCGCCAAAACGCTTCAGAAGACTTTCAGCTTGCCGGTTTGCTCTGGGTTGCGACCTGCCGGGATAGAGCAGCCTGCTGAGTAACTCTGCATCGGTCAGTGAACCGGGCTGGAAGCCGGGCTTGTGATGGGTTCAGATTGGCCCCGGGTTGTGCGTGGGTTAGTTTCATGTGCTGGTCTTTGGTTTAAATTACTATTAATGCTGAAGCAATGCCGTGGCAGTGTATATTGGTGCATATAAACAGTGCTTGTAGGATGCAAGCCTCAATTTTTTAGTGTTGCAGACTACAAGGCGAAGGCTTGGTATGATTGCGGAAGCGAACAAAAAATTGATTGAAAAGGGATGTCAATTGGAAAAACAAAGTCTTGAAAGCCGTCCAGTTAAAAATAATTGATCAAAGGCTGGGTCAGCAAATTCCCTTACCTGAACACGCCACCGACGGTTCAGCAGGAATGGATCTTCGTGCCTGTGTAGAAAACACTACCCTTATACACCCGGGTGAAACCCTGCTCATACCGACCGGATTCGCCATGCACATTTCCGATCCCGGTATGGCAGCTGTAATCCTTCCACGATCCGGACTGGGACATAAGCATGGCCTGGTGCTGGGGAACCTGGTTGGTCTGATTGACAGTGATTACCAGGGCCAGGTCTACGTTTCCTGCTGGAACCGTTCGGACAAGGAATTTGAAATTGAACCCGGCATGCGAATTGCGCAACTGGTTTTTGTACCCGTGGTCATGGCTGACTTCGAAGTAGTCGACTCGTTTGAGGTCAGCGAGCGGGGCGCGGGTGGGTTCGGACATACGGGGCGCCAATGAAAACTTCAAGAATGAAAGCTAGCGGGATTGTGGATATGGGTGGATTGTTTACTGTTGTGATGTTTCGAATTGGAAACCTGAACCCATTGCTTTTGATTGCCAGCGGTGCCGTAGTGCTGGTTTTGGTGACGGTTCTTTTTCTCACAGGCGGCCCCAGCCAGGAGGATAATGACAAGACTCTCGAGCGGGCCCAACAAGTCATCGGCCAGGTCAGCGGTGTTGTTCAAAATCTGCGTCATGTGCTTGAAGAACAAGAGGTGCAGGAGTTGGCGGTTCTTGCCGCTGATGAGCCTGAAAAGCTATCTGATTTGCAGCAATATGTCAGCGGTCGTATTCCCGACCTCATTGAGATTGAGCTGTTCCCAAAAAACCTGGGCAGCTTACGTGCCTCTGATCTGGGTCCTTTTGGTTACGCGGTGCTCGATATGTTGCTGGTCACTGCGGAGTCCGGTCTCGCCCCGGCGCAAATTCATGGCACGGGTACGGAGTCCTACCTGGCCATTGCAGTGCGGGTTGGCGAGCATGCGACCCCGAATGGGTATTTATTAGCAAAGATAGGTTCTGATTCACTGGTTTCGGCGTTCAGGGCCGCTCTATCTGATCCCGGTACTTTTGCGCTTGAGCAGTACAATGGCGGGTTTGAGCCAATCGCGCTAAGTGATCTCTCGAAAGCAGCCTTCCTCATCCGAGCGTCTCGTTTGGCTTCGGGTTCCCACGAGCCTGTTTCGTGTTGGTTTTTTACAGGGCATTGAGATCAACAGTTCTGAGGATAAATTGCGTCCGGCGCTCTTCATTTTGGGTGTATTGTTACTGGTCCTGGGCGCGATGTTGAAATTTCGCCCGAGTCGACCGCCGTTAGAGTTGCAGGAGGACCCTGTTTCGGACCAGTCTTTAACGGAAGAGGTTGAATCAGAGAATGACCGGGAAACCGTGAACAGCTTGTCTCATGAACTGGCTACGTTTGATGACCTGCCCGATGACGGGCTGCAAGCCGGTATCGATCCGGAGGATGGCCTGGGTGTCATCGACTTACCGGATCTTGGTTTTAATTTGGAGAAAGGCAACACGCCACGCAAGAAAGTACTTCCCCCTGTAGAGTTGGTAGAAAGCATCTTCAGGGCCTACGATATTCGTGGCATTGTTGGTGAAACCCTCGACGCCGAAGTTGCCTACCAGGTGGGTCAGGTTGTCGGTACGCTGACGTTGGAGCAAGACGCTGAACCCGCGGTCGTAGGCAGGGATGGCAGGGATTCCGGTGTGGATCTTATCGAGGGTCTGATCAATGGAATCGCATCCACCGGTTGTGATGTGGTGGATATTGGTGCGGTACCAACCGGTGTACTGTATTTTGCCGCCTATGAGCTTGGCAGCGCTACGGGTGTCATGGTCACCGGTAGCCACAACCCACCGGATTACAACGGAATTAAGATGGTGATCGGCGGTATTACGCAATCCGGTGATCAGATTACCGATATCTATAAACGCATTAAGAGCGGTAACGTACGCGTGGGTAAGGGCAAGGTAAGCCAGCAGGAGATGCTGGGCCGTTATCGTGAAAGAATTTCCGGTGATATCCAGTTGAAAAGACCACTCAAAGTGGTCGCTGACTGTGGAAACGGTATTGGTGGTGTATGTGCCGCCGATGTGTTGCGCGATATTGGTGCCGAGGTCATCACCCTGTTTGATGAAGTCGATGGTTCATTCCCGAATCATCACCCGGACCCAAGTGACCCGAAAAACCTGGTAGACCTGATCGACGCTGTCCGCTTGATGGATGCGGATATTGGCGTGGCGTTTGATGGTGATGCGGACCGCCTGGGTGTGGTGACATCCGTCGGGGAAATAATTTATTCGGATCGCCTGATGATGTTGTTTGCGGAAGATGTCCTGGGCAGGGTGCCGGGCTCAACCATTATTTATGATGTCAAATGTACCGGTCACCTGCATCACGTGATCGAGGAAGCAGGCGGTAAGGCCATGATGTATAAGACCGGCCACTCCCTGATCAAAAACAAGATGAAAGAGGTCAATTCACCATTTGCCGGTGAGATGAGTGGACATTTCTTTTTCAAAGAGCGCTGGTATGGTTTTGATTGCGGAATCTACTCGGCTTGCAGGTTGCTGGAAATCCTGGCAGCCGATGAACGTGATCCGCAAGAAGTGCTCAGTGCACTTCCGAACAGCTTCAGTACGCCGGAATTGAAACTTGAAATGAAAGAGGGTGAAAACCACGCTTTCATTTCAGAAATGCAGGACAAGGCGCGGTTTTCCGATGCAAGAATTACAACCATCGACGGTGTGCGTGCGGATTTTGCCGACGGCTGGGGACTGGTGCGTGCATCCAATACCACGCCAATCCTGGTTTTGCGTTTTGAGGGTGACACCGAAGAATCCCTGCAACGCATCAAGGATACCTTCAGACTGCAGATGCTGGCGATCAATAGTGAGTTAAGGATGCCTTTCTAAATATGCATCGGGTTTTCAAGAGACTGGTTACGGGCGCGCTGGTACTGGCAACACTGCCGGTACTTGCACAAACGGCCGGGAATGATCAGACGCTTGTGCTGCCGCTATCATCTGCACTGACCGTTAATAATATGGCCCGGGTGATAACTTCCAAAGGCCGTCCGGCAGACTGTCTCGCCCCGCTTGCAGTCAATAAGATTGATGGTGAAAAGAGAGTTGTGCCGGCGCAGGGCTTTCTGATTGAGCCGGGTGTCCATACCGTCAATGGTAAGGCAATGTTGGATCTGACAAACTGCCCCTTAACTGACAGCAACCTGCATATCAGCAGTGCTGCTGATCTGGAGGTCGAGTTTGAGCCGGGTGGTACTTATTATATTGGCTATTTCCACGAAGCTGCCAACACCGAGGAGTGGAAACTGGTCGTCTGGCATATTGAAAAAAGCCCGTAGAGCGACCACGCCAATCCAATCGGCAGAAGCTTAATACGCAGCTTCTGTAAACACCGGGTCAACCGAACCATTCCACGGGCCATGATAAAGCTCCAGCTTTTTATCGGCCGGTGTCAATCCTGCAAAGGTATTTGCGAACAGGGGTTCCAGGAAGCCGGTTTCGTTTTCGCCAGAGGAACTCAGGCGGTTGCGCCCGGTCAGTCCGGTGGACGCCATTTCCAGAACTTCAAGTGCCAAGGATTGCATGCTGCGGTTGCGGATCTTCGCTTTAAAACCCAGTCTTGGTGCGTCTGCCCTGAGAGCTAAACGTTCTTCCATGCTCCAGTCCCGCACCAGGTCCCAGGCTGCCGCAAGCACCGCATCGTCATACAATAATCCAGCCCACAAGGCCGGTAGCGCGCACAGTTTCCGCCACGGACCGCCATCTGCGCCACGCATTTCCATATAGCGTTTCAGGCGTACCTCGGGAAAAGCAGTTGTCAGGTGGTCTTCCCAATCCTTGATCCTTGGTTTTTCACCCGGCAATGCGGGTAAAGTGCCATTCAGAAAATCCCGAAAAGACTGACCGGACGCGTCGATGTATTCACCGTCGCGATAGACAAAATACATCGGTACATCCAGCATGTAATCAACATACCGCTCAAAACCCATTGACGAATCGAAGACAAAAGGCAGCATGCCAGTGCGGTCCGGATCGGTATCTTCCCATACGTGCGAGCGGTAGCTGACATATCCACAGGGTTTACCATCCACAAAAGGTGAATTGGCGAACAATGCCGTGGCAACCGGTTGCAGGGCCAGTGCGACCTGGAATTTCCTGACCATATCGGCTTCAGAAGCAAAATCAAGATTGACCTGAACGGTGCAGGTGCGTGCCATCATGTCTACGCCCAGCTTGCCACGTTTTGCCATGTATTCGCGCATGATGCGGTAGCGCCCCTTGGGCATCCATTGTGTATCTTTACGTTCCCACTTGGGTTGGAAGCCCATACCCAGGAATGCGATACCGAGTGGTTCAGCGATCGTTTTGACCTGTTTCAAATGGGTATAAACTTCATCGCAGGTCTGGTGCACGTTATCCAGCAATGCCCCGGAAAGCTCCAACTGACCACCGGGCTCCAATGTTACAGAAGCGCCCGTATTATCCAGCAAGGCAATCAGCTTGCCTTGCTCATAGACCGGCTTCCAATCGAACTGATCCGCGAGACCTTTTAGCATGGCGTGTATGCTGCTTCTGCCCTCATAAGGTAAAGGACGTAAATCATGGGTGGTAAACCCAAACTTCTCATGTTCGGTACCCAATCGCCACTCAGATTTGGGTTTACAACCGTACTCAAGATATTCAATTAGTTGCCGGCGGTTTTCAATAGGGGCCGGGTTGCCTGGTGGGTTCAAGTGAAGCACTCCATGTTAATTCTGACCGGAATGTTACCCGGGGTGTTTATGTACTTGCCGGAACGCTGCGGCGGTATGCCATTTTGTTCAGTGCAAGGAACGATGATCGTAATGTACTATATATACTTTGGTGTGGCGAGACGCTGCCGCGGGCAAAATGGATCCGTCCGTTCAGATGATGAACTCAATTGACCCACCGCGCTGTTATCTTCGCCATTCATTCAAGTCGCCTCAGGCCCCTGGTGAAGATGCAGAATTGGTCAAAGAAGAGTGGAATGGTTGACTCCGTGAATCTTTTGCGCCAGTTCGTCCTGCCGGTATCCCTGGTTTTATTGGTCGGGGCCTGTGGTGATGACTACCAGGAAAAGCTGGCCGCCCGTGGTCGTCATGCCCAGCCGGTTGAGTTGATTCTCAACGAAGAGGGCCGTCCTGTCCCGTCTGTTTTAGCAGAACAGCAGGAACTCCACCGTGATAACGGTCAGGAACCGCAAACACTGGATCCACACCTGGCGGAAGGCTTACCCGCGGCGCGCATTTTACGTGACCTGTTTGAAGGCTTGACCGCTGAATCACCAGAGGGCCGGATTATTCCAGGGGCGGCGTTTCGATGGAACATCAGCCGTGACGGTAAAACCTATACTTTCTATCTCAGACGTGACGCGTACTGGTCGAATGGTGATCCAGTCACGGCGGAGGATTTTGTCTATGGGTTGCGGCGCAGTGCCGATCCCGCAACTGCATCAAAGTACGCCCAGGTGCTGTTACCCATCGAAAATGCACCAGAAGTACTTGCCGGTGATCTGCCACCAAGCGAGCTGGGCGTCACTGCGATGGACGAGTTTACTCTGCAAATCAGCATGCGGGACCCCACGCCCTATTTCCTGGCCCTGCTGAGTCATTCCTCGACCTATCCGGTTCATAAGGCCAGTGTGCTGGAGCATGGCTCGGCATTTTCCCGTCCCGGCAACCTGGTGTCGAATGGCGCATATGTTCTGAGTGAATGGGCCATTCGCTCACGTATTGAGTTGGTTAAAAACAAGAATTATTGGGATGCGGACAACGTCATTCTGGAAAAGGTTTATTATTACCCGTTTGAAGACCAGTCAACCGCATTAAAGCGTTTCAGGGCAGGAAAACTGCATTGGACATCAGGAGTTCCCAACAACCAGTTCAAATGGTTACAGAAGCACTATCCCGATGAACTGGTGATCAGTCCATGGCTGGGGTCATATTACTTTGGCTTCAATCTTGAGCGTGAGCCCTTCATAGAAAACCTGGGGCTCCGCATGGCATTGGTGCTGGCGCTCGATCGGGATTTGTTGACGGAGAAAGTTACCCAGTTCGGTGAATTACCTTCATATACGCTGGTGCCACCCGGTATCAGGGATTACGTATCTCCGGTGCCGGAGTGGGCCGAATGGACCCAGGCCGAACGCGAAAGAGAAGCCCGGCGTCTGTATGCCATGGCCGGCTATTCAGAGGAGAACCCACTGGAGTTTGAAATACGCTATTCCGCCGGGGCTAACAATAAAAAGATGGCACTGGCGGCATCCTCCCTATGGAAGCAGGTATTGGGTGTGCGGGCTACATTACTCAATGAAGAGAACAAGGTGTTCTTGCAGAACAGGGAACAAAAAATACTGACGCAGGTATTTCAGGCGGGTTGGATAAGTGACTATGCCGATCCCTATAGTTTTCTGAATATGTTCCGCAGCGGCCATGGCCGAAATGACTATGGTTACTCCAATAGCCTGTATGATGCCCTACTTGACGAAGTTGCGGCTGAGCGTATACCTTCAATACGCAGACGCCTGATGCTTGAGACCGAACGCCTGTTGCTGGCCGACGTGCCCTTTATTCCGCTTTACACCTATGTGACCAAGCGCATGGTAAACCCACGCCTGAAAGGCTGGCAAAGCAATGTTATGGATCACCATTACAGCAAGCATATGTATCTTCCTGAAGGCCGCACCTGATGAACCACCCACGGTCGTTGAGGAGATCGAAGTCACTGAGACGGGAGGCGAAAATATCCGATCGTCTGAATCAATACCAGGAGATGGCTGTACCTGGTGAGGAAGAGGGCGTCATTCTTAAAGAAGGTGATACAGAAGCAGCATTACCCGGGGGCGATGCAGAAACGGTTGCACCCGGACAGGAGCAGGATTTGGACCTGCCACTGGAGGAGAAAGCTCCTGACGTTGCCAATGAAGATATGCTGCCCGATACCGTGACAGAGGGTGGAGCGTCCCCGGAGGATTCGCTCAAATGATTCAGGATTCCGGTATGGCACGACACGCATTGTGGCGTTTGCTGGGCTTGATCCCGACATTGTTTATGTTGATCACCGTGGCGTTTTTTCTGATGCGGGTAGCCCCGGGCGGACCATTTGATTCCGAAATGTTGTTACCGGCGGATATCAAGGCTAACCTGAGTGCCAAGTACCATCTGGATGAACCTCTACTACAGCAGTATTTCCGCTATCTCAGCCAGATCGCTGTTCTCGATTTCGGTCCCTCCATTCAATACAAGGACTGGACCGTCAACGAACTGATCGGCCAGGGTATGCCGGTTTCACTGACAATCGGCCTGGCTGCCATGGTGCTCGCTTTTTTTATGGGGACATTGCTGGGTATTAGCGCGGCCTTGCGACAAAACACGCGTGTGGACTATTCATTGATGGGGGTGGCCATGCTTGGTATTTCCATTCCCAATTTTGTGATTGCGCCGATATTGATATTGTTGCTGGCAGTTTATGCCGGCTGGTTGCCGGCAGGTGGCTGGGACTGGAGCATTGCCAGCATGGTGTTGCCGGTGGTGACACTTTCATTACCGGTGACAGCCTATATTGCGCGTCTGACCCGGGGTAGCATGATCGAGGTCATGCACAGTAATTTTATTCGTTCCGCCCGTGCCAAGGGATTGCCTGAGAGTGTGGTGATCCGCCGGCATGCATTGAGACCGGCATTGTTACCGGTTATTTCGTTTTTGGGCCCGGCGACCGCCGGAATGATCAGTGGCTCGGTGATCATCGAGCGTATATTTTCTATCCCCGGTTTGGGCAGTTACTTTGTGCAAGGTGCACTAAACCGTGATTACACGTTGGTCATGGGCGTTGTGATTTTCTATGGCGTGCTGATCATTTTGCTCAACTTCCTGGTAGATCTGATCTACGCCTGGCTCAATCCCAAGGTTCGATATGACGAAAGAAGCTGACCAATCCGTTATCGACCCTTTTGCAGCGGCGCTGGAGGTCATTGACGTCAAGGGGCGCTCGCCCTGGGAAGATGCCTGGCACCGATTACTTAAGAATCGTGCTGCGGTGTACAGCTCTTTTATCATGGCGGCCATGTTCCTGATGGTCGTGTTCGGGCCAATGCTGATCTCATGGGAGCCTGACTTTACCGACTGGGATTACACGTCATCCCCGCCGAGCCTGGCAAGTGGTCACTGGTTTGGTACCGATGCGGTGGGTCGGGATATTCTTGTACGAACCCTGACGGGTGGCAGGATTTCATTGATGGTAGGGTTGGTGGCAACCCTGGTCAGCCTCGTGATCGGCGTCAGTTATGGTGCCACGGCCGGTTATTTTGGCGGCACGGCAGACCGGATAATGATGCGTATTGTCGATATTATTTACGCCCTGCCATTCATGTTTTTTATCATATTGCTGATGGTGGTATTTGGCCGGCATATCTTGTTGATATTTGTAGCTATCGGGGCGATTAACTGGCTCGATATGGCGCGTATCGTGAGGGGTCAGACCCTGAGCCTGAAGAATACGGAATTCGTTGAGGCTGCAAAAGCCTGTGGGGTGAGTGACTGGGATATCATCAGACGTCACATCACACCCAACCTGCTGGGTGTGGTGATCGTCTATGTGACCCTGACCATTCCCCAGGTTATTCTTGTTGAATCTTTTTTGAGCTTTCTGGGTCTTGGCGTCCAGGAGCCTATGAGTTCCTGGGGCGCATTGGTTAGCGATGGCGCACAGGACATGGAGTCTGCACCCTGGACATTGATTGTACCTTCGGTGTTTCTCACGGTAACCCTATACTGTTTCAACTATATCGGTGATGGTTTGCGTGATGCACTCGATCCGAAGGATCATTTCTAGTGGCTTTGCTGGAAATAAGGGATCTGGATGTCGGCTTTGATACGCCGGAAGGTGAAGTTCATGCGGTTAATCGTCTGAATTTCTCAATTGAAGCCGGTGTCATACTGGGCCTGGTTGGCGAGTCGGGTTCCGGTAAGACCCAATCCGTGATGGGTATCCTGGGCCTGCTGGCTGAGAATGGCCACGTCAGCGGTCAGGCCTTGTTCAAGGGCGAAGACCTGTTACAGATGAATGCCTCCGAACTGAATCAACATCGTGGTACTGAAATCGCCATGATATTTCAGGATCCGATGACCTCTTTGAACCCCTACTTGCGTCTCGACCGACAGATGATTGAAGTGGTCATGCACCATCGCGGTATGAAGAAAGCAGCGGCCATTGCGAAAGCAATAGCAATGCTGCGGGCGGTAAATATACCGGATCCCGAACGTATTATCCGCCAGTACCCGCATGAGCTTTCCGGTGGTATGCGTCAGAAGGTGATGGTAGCGATGGGTCTGTTGAGTGAGCCGGAGCTTTTGATAGCGGATGAGCCTACTGCCGCCCTTGATGTGACGGTAAAGGTTCAGATTACACACCTGATGAGCACCTTGCGCGAAAAAACAAATGCCGCAATTATTTTGATCTCGCACGATCTTGGCATGGTGGCTGGCATATGTGACCGGATGCTAGTGATGTACGCTGGCGAGGCGGTTGAATGTGGCTCGGTAGAGCAGATCTACTACGATCCGAAGCACCCCTATACACAGGGGTTATTAAACTCCGTGCCCCGTCTGGACCGGCCGGACGACAGCGGATTGGAAGCCATTCCGGGTAACCCCCCCAATCTGCTGTCTCTACCGGTTGGTTGTAAATTCCGTGACCGGTGCCCCAAGGCATTCGATGCATGCAGTGAAAAACCACCCATGCAAGTGGATGAGGATAAGCATGCTTACCGCTGCTTCCTGGGTGCTCCATCATGAGTGATCGTGTGATGAGGGTGCAGGACCTCGCGGTACATTACAAACTGCGCGAGGGCGGGTTGCTGGGCTCGAAGATGCATACGATCAAAGCCGTCGATGGCGTGAGCTTTGATCTGGATGCCGGCGAAACCCTGGGTGTTGTTGGTGAGTCAGGCTGTGGAAAATCAACCCTCGCCCGGGCTCTGCTGGCCCTGGTGAAACCCAGTCGTGGCCGGGTACTGTGGTTGGGTGAAGATCTTAACAAACTGGATGATGAAGATTTAAGAAAGAAACGCCTGGATATGCAAATTGTCTTCCAGGATCCATTGGCAGCACTCAACCCCCGCATGACTGTGCGCAATATCATTGCTGAACCCTTGTGGACATTTTTCCCAAAAATCGCACGTGTGCAGGTCGATGAACGTGTACGCGGGGTTATGAAAATGGTGGGTTTGTTACCAAACCAGATCAACCGCTATCCGCATGAGTTTTCAGCGGGTCAGTGCCAGAGAATTGGTATTGCCCGTGCCCTGGTGTTAAACCCGAAGCTGGTCATTTGCGACGAACCTGTGAGTGCCCTGGATGTATCCATTCAGGCACAGATTGTTAACCTGTTAAAGGATTTACAGAAAAAATTGAACTTGTCATTGGTATTTATTGCCCATGATTTATCAGTGGTCAAACACATCAGCGATCGCGTCATGGTGATGTATCTTGGCAGGGCGATGGAGCTTTCCAAGCGCAACCGATTGTACAAGCAGCCGTTACATCCTTATACCAGTGCCCTGATCAAGGCGGTTCCGGTGCCTGACCCAAAACTGGCAAGGGCTGCAAGTGACAGCGGCTTGACCGGCGACATGCCATCACCCCTGAACCCGCCTTCAGGTTGCGTGTTCCATAGTCGATGTCCATTTTTGATCAAAAGATGCAAATTGGAAGTGCCGGCGCTTAGACGGATGGAAAACGGGGATTGGGTTGCCTGCCATCGTGCTGAAGAACTTGACTTAACCATTGGCAAAAGCGGTTAGAATACGCGCTGAGCGTTAAAACCAGAATTGAAAGAGGATATTGGAATGACCCGAATAACACTGCGATCCATTGCGGTAATGACTGTCGTATTGCTATTGAGCGGTTGCAGTAAGAATATCAGGGTGATCAGTGAATGGGATGCTGGTCGCGATAATATCGAAAAACGTGAAAGAATAGCTGTTGTGGCCATGATGCCGGAATCCTTGCAGCGCCTGGTTGTGGAGCAGGAAATTGTCAGCGTCATGCGCAAGTCAGGCAGAAATGCCCTGGTTTCCAGCGATATTCCGGGACTATCCGGTCGCCTGACGAGAGAGACCGCCGAACCGGCTCTCAAGGCTGCCAGCGTGGATGCCATCGTTGTTATATTTATGACCAGTGGTGGTAAAGGTGAGCGTCTGGAACGTGCTGACTACTATGCTGTCAATGTGGGCTCCGGTTTTTATGGTCGTGGTTATGGCTGGTTTGCGCCAACCTATGCGAATGTGTACACGGTCGTTGAGGGTTCCGGGTTTTACGCTCAGGAAAACTATCTCTACGTAGAGACCTCATATTTCGATATCGTGGATGACCGTGCCAAATGGAGCATGATCACACGTTCTGAAAACCTCGAATACAATGATACTGCCAAAACAGTCGCCAAGAAGATTGTTTCCAAGATGAAGTCCACGGGGACGTTGTAGGAAAGGTTCTGTGCCAGGCTAGGAAAATTAGCCTGGCCCCCTGCTGCGGAAACCAAGTAGATGACAGATAATCAATCTGAGCGCATTAAGCTGGAATCCGGAATGGATCGGCTTGGACTGGATGTGCCCAGCGCTGCGGTTGAAGGTCTTCTTACCTTTATGAGCCTGTTAAAAGAATGGTCCGGCACCTACAATCTTGTTGCACCGCGCGAACGGGATTTTCTTCTGACACGTCATCTGCTCGACTCATTGTCGATCGCACATCGCCTACAGAAGGGTTCGCTACTTGATGTTGGCACCGGTGCCGGTCTGCCTGGACTACCTTTGGCCATCATTAAACCGGAAATGGATGTGACGCTCCTCGACAGCGCGGGTAAAAAGATTCGCTTTATCCGGCACGTCACCCGTACGTTGAAACTGAACAATGTTCACCCAGTACACCAGCGGATTGAAGATTTGGCTGAATCAAAAACATACGCAAATATTACTTCGAGGGCATTTGCGTCATTGAGGGAGTTTGTCGAGGCGGTCAGGCACTGTGCAGACCAATCCACACGCCTGCTGGCGATGAAGGGTGTTAATCCTGCCAAGGAACTTGAAGAATTACCCGATTGGGTCCATGTACAATCGGTCGAACCATTAACCGTGCCTTATTTGCACGCCGAACGGCATCTGGTTTTGATGTCGATCTCGAAACCATCCGGGTGATAATCAATACATGGCAAGAATAATTGCGGTCGCCAACCAAAAAGGCGGCGTCGGAAAAACCACAACCTGCGTTAACCTGGCTTCCGCATTGGCAGATATGAACTATCGTACCTTGTTGGTTGATCTCGACCCGCAGGGTAATGCTTCCGTTGGTTGCGGGGTTATTTCGCGTGAGCTTGAGGTATCGGCGCTGGAGGTATTGCAGGCCGAATGTGATATACCCGAAGCAATGATCCAGCTTGAAACCCTGGGTTTTGACATATTGCCATCAAATGGCGATCTGACTGCCGCAGAGGTATCTTTGCTGCAGGTCGATGAGCGTGAGTACCGTCTGAAACACGCCTTGGAAAAAGTCGCGCATCAATACGCCTGGATCATTATCGACTGCCCTCCCTCCCTGAACATGCTGACCCTGAATGCTTTAACGGCGGCCAATAGCGTGTTGATTCCGATGCAATGTGAGTATTACGCACTGGAGGGTCTTGCGTCATTGCTGGAGACCATTGAGCAGGTGCGCAGTAGCATCAATCGCGGTTTGGAGATCGAAGGCCTGTTGCGCACCATGTACGACGGTCGTAATAATCTGTCCAATGCGGTCTCAGACCAATTGATCGAGCACTTTGGCGAACGTGTTTACCGCACGCTGATACCGCGTAATGTGCGTGTGGCCGAGGCGCCGAGTTATGGCTTGCCGGTAATGAGATACGATCCGTCCTCACGGGGTGCGATGGCCTATCTCGGTCTTGCCGGGGAAATGTTGCGTAGAAATCGTAAAAGACAGTTGGGTTAGAACGGTACCATTGATTTGCCACGACGGGGGCCGGAATGATTAGTTCACCTCACCTTATTAAAATTGATAATATGATTTATCACTACGGAAAAACAGTTAATGGCAACAAAAAAGAACCCACTTGGTCGTAACCTGAGCTCAATGCTCAGTCGATCTGCTTTACAACATGCAGCGGAAGATGTGGGCTCTGAATTGTCCGGTGGTGACTCATTAAGAAGCCTGCCGCTGGACCTGATCAGCCCGGGACCATTTCAGCCACGTTCAGTATTTGATACTGACCGTTTGCAGGAACTTGCTGATTCCATTCGTCACCAGGGTGTTATTCAACCCGTTGTCGTGCGTGTACATGGTAAAGACAGATATGAATTGATCGCCGGTGAGCGGCGCTGGCGTGCGGCGCAGATCGCCGGTATTGAGAAAATTCCTGCGATTGTTCGCAAGGTCGCCGACGAAATCGCCATAGCGATGGCGCTGGTTGAAAACATCCAGCGCGAGGACCTGAACCCGATTGAAGAAGCGACGGCCTTAAGACGCCTGGTGGACGAGTTCCAAATGACTCACCAGGAAGCAGGTGAAGCGGTTGGCCGTTCACGTTCTGCCGTTTCCAATCTCTTACGTCTACTGGAATTGTCCGAGGAAGTTCGCGAGCTGGTTGATGCAAAACACCTGGAAATGGGACATGCGCGGGCCTTGTTAACACTCGAGCCATCAATGCAGGCGCAAGCTGCACGTGAGGTGGTCAGTAAAAGTTTATCGGTACGGGAGACCGAACGACTTGTTCGGCGTCTGAAGAACCCGCCGGTTGCCAAAAAGCACGTGCTTGACCCTGATATTCAGCACTTACAAGATAAGCTGGCTGAAAAGCTTTGTGCCAGGGTCAAATTGACCCACAATGCCAGCGGTAAGGGCAAAATGGTTATTGCCTTCAATTCAGCGGATGAGTTGGAAGGAATACTGGAGCACCTGGGTTTGAAAACCTGATAACCGCCTGGCACTTTTCCAATGCAGTGTTATTCCGTGTAATTTGTCCTATACCTGCCCAGTTGTTGACAAAGGTCAACAATAAATACCCCGTCTGCCACTATGATTCACTACATTAATCCACCAGAAGGTATTCATCATGCAAGGTTATCCTCATCTCTATGTTGCCAGCGCTTCAGCCGCCAGCGAAGGCAATGTTGTTGTCACCGGCGAAGGCTTGCCCGATCTAGATACTGCTTCACCGCCGCAGTTTGACGGACCCCTGGGTGTCTGGTCTCCGGAAACCCTGTTTTCGGCTACTGTTGCCGATTGTTTTATATTAACTTTCCGTGCTATTGCACGTGCCTCCAAGTTCGAATGGACATCACTGGAATGCACGGCGGAAGGTGTGCTTGATCGTCCTGAGAAAACGACATTTTTCACCACTTTCAATGTTCACGCCGTGTTACATGCGCCCGCAGGCGCGAAGGTTGAACTGGCTGAAAGACTGTTGGAAAAAGCAGAGGCTCTTTGCCTGATAACCGCTTCACTGAAATCGGAAGTAGTTCTGACAACAGAGATTCATCTCGACTAAAGCATCAGACCTGCGGTTTTAGACCCATTTACCCGTCACCAGGCTTTCCGGTCTGGTGGCTGCTTTCGGTTTGGCATATATTAATCAGTCAATAATGCAACGGTGAAATATGCGGGCTGAAGAGCGCGGGTCAATGACATCTGCAAACAATCAAATGGTAGGCCGGGGTTTGAGGATTCAGACCGTCGTGGCCCTGTTGCTGGCCGGCGGTTTATTGCTCCTCGGCCCTGTTGCGGCCTATTCATCCATGTTCGGCAGCCTGGCAACCTACATTCCATCATTGCTATTCGCCCTGGTGGTCACGCCAAAATTCGGTGCCGACAGCACCACATTTCTGCGCACCGCAGTGGTCGCTGAAGTCGCAAAGCTATCTTTAACCGGTCTGCTGTGTGCGGCAGTTTTTATCTGGGTTAAACCACTTGCCCCCGGATGGTTTTTTGCCGGTATGGTAGCGGTGATTTTCAGCGGGCGCTTTGGGATGCTTTTAAAGGCCGGTAAGTAATGTTCGCTTTACTCGGTCCTGGCTACAAAGGGCATCAATTTGGGATACCCGCGATGCTCCTGCCGGTGAATTCAAATATGATGGGTCTCCAATTCAAAAAGGAGAAGACCGTGCCAAACTACATAATTGCCTATCATGGCGGGACAAAACCCGAGAGCCCTGAGCAGGGCGCGGAGCAAATGGCCAAATGGGAAACCTGGGTCGAGGGACTTGGCGAGGCCGTAGTTAACCCGGGTACCCCGCTGATGAAGACCAGGATTGTTAGCTCAACCGGTGTATCTGATGATGGCGGCCCGAACTCCGTGTCGGGGTTTTCTGTGGTGCAAGCCGATAACATGGAGGCCGCGCTTGAAATGGCAAAAGCATGCCCTTTCCTTGATACGGGTGGCACACTGGAAGTCGCAGAAATGGTGGAAATGTAGCCACTGGTTTTACTGTTTATCAATGGCGTTCCAATATGAGATCGTACAAATATCAGGAGTGATCGATGCATTACATCAGCGTATCAGACCGTAGAGCGTGGCGGGCCTGGTTAACTGAAAACCATGCCAGTGAAAAAGAGGTATGGCTTGCCTATTACAAAAAGCACACCGGCAAAGCAACCGTGACCTATAAGGATTCAGTAAAAGAGGCACTGTGCTTTGGCTGGATTGATGGCCTTAAAAAAAGTATTGATGAGCAAAAGTATGCACACAGGTTTACACCGCGCAAAGTAAACAGTAAATGGTCGCCTTTGAACATCCGGCTGGCAAAAGAACTGATTGAAACCGGGGAAATGACAGAAGCGGGGCTTGTTGCGTTTAATCAAAGAGTGCCATACGA
>CAVVLP010000014.1:0-300588 GCA_963749115.1 uncultured Gammaproteobacteria bacterium | reverse complement strand
GGCGCATCTCGGAAGTTGAATGGCAGAGGCCGCCCAGTTGGGCGCCTGCCTATTTTTACTGTTCGAGCAGACCCCATTTCTCCCGCCCTGAGAACGACGGCACCGCCAGTCCCAACACTGGTCGCTTCCGCTGGACATGGGCCTTCCCTCATCGTCCTTGCCGTGTTAGTTCACGCTACGGGTTCCCGCAGGCTTGTAGCCGTCGGCCAGGGTTAAGGCGGCGGTAACGGACAATCGAAAGCTGGGTCCACGACACACTTGTAGAAGCTACCGGAATTGCTCCACCGCCGGGAAGAGCGGGGGAATGGTCGCCATGATGTCCGCCTCGCTGTAGTAGTCCCGCGAGTAGTACGCCTGTGTGCTCCAAGGCTCGAACTTGAGGATCGACATGCCCTTGGCTTCGTAGGGCACACCGTCGAATTTACCCTCCATCGTCCAGGTCGCCGTGTACACGTTGCCGACCAGCATTTCATCCTCGACCGTGGTGACCAGGTCGGGCGAACTGGCGAAGAGCCGCGCGAAGAAGGGCACCAGTTCGTCGAAGCCATCGATGTAGACGATCGGATCGTAATACTGGTAATCGTAGCTATAGTATTGCAGCAGCGATTGCCAGTTCGCGGCGTTGATCTCGACGAGCGCGCGTCCGACCGTGAGACGATCCCGGTGCAACCGGACCACACCGCCAGCGCGGCTATTCGACGGCGGCACGTCGATCAAAGGCGTCGTTTCGGGAAAGGCATCGGTCGTGGCCGGCGCCGGGGGGCACTCTAACTCGGGGGTTGGATTGACGGCGCACCGGTAGTACAAGCGGAACCCCGCGACCGCGTCACCGAATCCGGGGGCATTAGCCATGATGTCGCCTTCGGTGTAGTAGTCCCGCCAGTAATAGACCTCCCTGCTCCTGGGACGGAACTTGATAATCGACATGCCCTTGGCTTCATAAGGCACCTCACCGATGAAGGTGCCTTTCATCGTCCAGGTCGCCGAGTACACGCCGCCCACCACGGTTTCGTCCTCGATCGTCGTGACGAGGTCCGGCGAGCTGCCGTAGAGGCGCGCGAGGAACTGCGTCAACATATCGATGCCGTAGACGTCGACGATCGAATCGTGGTACTCGATGTCGTCGGCGTAGTAGCGCAGCGGCGTGGTCCAGTGTACGTTCTGCACCTCTAGCATGCCGCGCCCGATCTCCAGCTGATCCTGACGGAGTTTGCCCTTGCCCAGTCCGCCGGCCTCCGCATCGTCAACAACAGGAAGGAGCATGAATATGCAAGCGAAAAATAAAGGTATAATGGTGGGTTTTCTCATCGTCGTTCCCCTCTGTTTGCTGTGGCGGTACGCCAAATCGACCCTGCACCGATTGGAGGTTGTTCGGCTGTGTGATGCCGATTGTGTAAATTATTCATGATACACAAGCGATGGAGCAGCGGTTTCTCCGACATAATCGAGTATATTACAACTGTTATGTCACCACAAATTAGATGTTGCCATCGGGGTGCCTGAAGTTCTGTTGTCGTAAAACGGAGATGAGCCCCCTTAAAGGTCAATGACCGCAACTGGCCGATTCCGCCAATTCAAGGTTCCCAAATTATCGGTTATCGAATAACTGCTCTACGCCATATAGCTGACGGTCGTCCTGCAGTATCGCGTATAAGCACTAATTCATATAGATAGTTTGGAGCGCCACATCCTCACCCTAATCGGGCGGTTTCACCTTGAACGCGATGGCGTCCAATTGCGTGGGATTCAGCAGGGGTGTAGGCTAGTGATTACCCTTGGATTGGTGGGAAACCTCGCATGACGCTTTACCACGAGCTCAAACGCCGCAATGTATTCCGTGTGGCTGTTGCTTACCTGGCACTGGCCTGGCTCCTGATCGAAGTGGCGGACCCTGTTTCCAAGTTTCGGAATACCAGCTAACGGTCGGAAAGGGAACCATTCCAGGCCCGCCCTACATTGATTTAGCGATAATCAAAACCTGTTTAAACTGTTACACCCTGGACAGGCGTGTCTAGCCTTTTGGGTAAGGCACCAGCGGTGTCGGGTACCGCTCGGCTTCAGCCTGGATGCGCGGATCTTCATGCAAGGAGCGGGGCGCAGTGAAAGTAGCTGAATAAACCAAGTGACCAGGGTAATTTCTTTTCACGAGCCTGTGCCGACCAATACAATCCAGGACCACCTCCATTGATTCAGAGATAAACAAATCTGCTCAAACGAATGCTTCCTGGATTGGCGTGTCTAACCTTTTGGGTAAGGCACCAACGGTGTCGGGTACTGCTCTGCTTCGGCCTTTATGCGCGGATCTTCAAGCAAGGACCGAGTTGCAGTGAAATAGCTAAACAACCCAAGTGACCAGGGTAATTTCTTTTCACGAGCCTTTGCCGACCAGTAGAGCGTTTTTTCAACATCACCCAGCGCGGCGTAAATGATGGCCAACGGGATTTCTTTCCTTGACTCTTGCTCGTACCCTTGTGCGACTTCCAGCGCTTTCTCCGGTTGGCCGGCCCAGGCATAGGTCTGCCCTAGCGCAAACGCCCAGAATGGCAAATGGGCGAGTTTCTCATGGGCCGCAATCGCCTCATCATAGCGACCCTGATCCAGATATACACTGCCCAGCGCCAACCAGGCTATTGGAAACTTGGGACTGAGAGCGATCACAGACTCCGCCAGTTCGATGGCCTTTTCGTAGTCGCCGGCGTCACGATACTGATCGGCCAGCCAGGAAAGATAGAAGGAAGAAAGTGGACTCAATTCGACAGTCTTTTCTCCGGCAGCGATCGCTTCCTCGTCATCGCCCATCATTTCCAGCCACCAAGCCCAGTGATACCAGGCGTCGGACAAGCTTGGATTCAGTTCCAGGGCTCGTTTCAGGCTGTCTTCTGCGGCTTCGAAATTCCACTCACCGTACAACTGGTGCAACCCCAGCGCCATGTGCGCTTCCGCCAACGTGGGATCGAGTTCTACGGCTTTCTCGACGGCCGCCCGTGCACGTTTCATGGCTTCCATCTTGGGCAGTACGCTGTGCACCAACTCCGAGTAGCCCTGCCCCAGGGCGGCGTAAGCAAGGGCACTGGTCGGGTCGTTGGCCAAGGCTTCTTCAAGAATTTCTATCCCCTCCTGGTAGCCTTCCTGGGTTTCCTTTTGGTACTGGAACATCGCCCGCAAATAGGATTCAAACGTTGCGGGGCGGATCGTCAGCACACGCGCCAATTGGTCTTCATCCTGGATTGTCAGCTTGGCCTGTACGATACGGGTAACCGTTCGGGCAACGCTGGCCTGAATCGCCATTACGTCATCGAAGGGGCGTTCGTAGGTTTCCGACCAAACGTGTTGATCCGACACCGCATCAATCAGTTTTACCGAGATGCGGACCCGGTTGCCTTCCCGGAACACGGCGCCCTCGATGACGAAGGCCACACCAAGTTTGCGTCCGATATACGGTACCCCCTGACTGGTATTGACCCGGCTTGCAGATGTGCGTGAAGTCACCTGCAGGGCATTGATCTTGCCCAGATTGCTGATAAGCGAATCGTACATCCCAGTGACGAAATACCGCTCCGTGGTCTCCGGGGAAAGATTTTCGAGCGGCAGCACAGCGATCGAATGGGGATTGATGTCACGGGTTTCCGGTGCCACCTCCAGCACCGCGACCTCTTCCAGCGCCTGTTGCGACAGATCGTAAACGCCGACAGATGCCAGCGCAGCCAGGATCAGAAGCAACAGGTAGTCGGTGCGGCCCAAGCGCAACTCGTCTGGTGCGGATTCAACCCCGGTTGCGGTTCGCATGATACCTTGGGCCGTGACGTCGTATCGCCAGCTGAAAATCACCGCGAAGGGAAAACCGCCGAGCACGGCTAGCCAGACGTAACGAATGATCCGCTCATCGAGATTCAGGGCGGGAAGTGCTTCGCTGGCGACCTGTATCAGAATCCAACTAGCGAGTATGTACCACGCCGTCATGCGGAACACACGGCGGCGCTTGAGTTCTCTTACAAAGCTGACGAGCCACATAATCTGATTACCTGAATCTCCTTGCCAGTTTACACTTTTTGGTAAAATATGTTGTATGTAGCAGAAATTGCCTGCGAGGCGTCGCATCTGAATCCAGAGGCGACTCAATTTATGCTCGGCTTTTGGGGTGGTTTGAATCGCTCCCACTTTACTAGACACCTCCCAGCCTTTTTTGTTTTCTGCATCCCTGGTTTGTCACACTTTGTGCTTTTGACGGCGAGGGACAGGACACAAATGAACATATAATGGTCATTATGATAAGGAAACTGCCCAATCCTATTTAACCAAACTCACTCACCAATATGGGCGGGGGAACAGCTGTCTTGAATCAATTCACGCAACAAATTCAACTGGCCAAACAGGCTTATGCCCAAGGTAAGTATGAGCAAGCTGCCGGGATATGTGACCAGTTGTTATTGCGACTGGGTATGCGTGATGACCTGCTCAATATCAAGGCGCTTTCTCTATTGGCATTGGGTCAGGTTGAAGCCGCCGAGTCCTCGATGCGTAAAGCGCTTAAGCTCAATCCCCGTGTTGCTGGAATGCACCTCAATGCTGCTGGTATCTATAAGGCCTTGTCTAAGAATAAACTGGTCAAGCGACATGCGTTGGAAGCTGTTCGCCTGGCGCCCAGGCAGGCTGTCGTGTTGTACCAGGCCGCGTTGTTGTGCCGCGATTGCGGAGATTACTCGCAGGCTTTACGTATTATCGATCGATGTTTACAGATTCAGCCCGATTTTTCGCGTGCCTGGCATCTTAAAGGCTCGGCACTCACCGACCTTGGTAAAGCCGAAGCAGCGCAGGCGGCGATGGAAAAAGCCGTGGAGCTGGAGCCAGGCAATGTCAGGGCATTGAGCACCCTGATTAACCTGAGGGGTGACCGCCTGAGCGATTCAAAAACGGTTGCGTTACTGGAACATATCCGCACTACAGCAGCGTCTTACCCAGACCGGGCCAGCGCTACTTTCGCGTTGGCTAACCTGTATCGTCGTGATGGTCAATACGACCTGGCGTTTGCAAACTATCTCGAGGCCAATACGCTTGTCGCTGCGAGCAGGCCTTTTGACATCGCCGCCTGGGAGCAAAAGGCGACGCGTACTATGGAGACCAGCGCTACGCCCGGAACGCTGGACTCATCAAAGGAGGGCAGTGGTGCAAACCTGGTGTTTATTGTCGGTATGCCCCGTTCAGGAACAAGCCTGTGTGAACAGGTGTTGAGTGCAAACTCGCATGTCCTTGCTTGTGGTGAGTTGGCTACCATGGAACACATCGACAGTAGTTTTGCGCGCCGGGGGATTGATCCCTATCAATCAGACCCGAGCCAGCCGCAGTTTGAGCAGGCTGCTGCCCTGTATCTATCCGCTTTACCTAAAAACCACCGGAAGTTTCAAGTGGTAACCGACAAGGCCCCGATGAATTTTGAACGCGTTGGACTTATTCACCAGGTTTTTCCGCAAGCACGTTTCCTATACTGTATCCGGCATCCGCTCGATACCATTCTGTCCTGTTTTATGCAGGATTTTCAGGCAGGCCTTCTATTTGCTTATAATCTGGAACAGATAACCAGGGTGTACATTGCCCACGCGCAATTGATGAAGTACTGGATGAAGATGCTACCCGGGCGAATTTACGTCGTGAAATACGAACAATATATCGAAGACCAGGAAGCAGAAACCCGGGGTGTGGCAGAGTTCTTACAACTCGACTTCCAACAGGGTATGCTCACACCCCACCTGCAGGAACGGGCAGTGGTTACCGCCAGTAATTTACAGGTCAGACAGGCTGTTTACCGTTCTTCAATCGGGCGCTGGAAAAACTACCAGGTGCAATTGGCCGGTGTGATCAGCTTGTTGCAGAAAGAGGGTTTGCTGGATGCCGACCTCAATAGTCTGCTTTAACCTTTATTCGCTAGTTCAATCAGGCGAAAGCTCGTATTTTCGTCACCAAAGACCCGAATGCTGCAGCTGAGTATGGACCCCGGTTGAATTTGGAATGCTTCCATTGGAGGGGGTCATGGCTGTCCGTGTTCTCGTCGTGTTCTCTGTTCTTGCACGGATTTGATCTGCGTCAGTTCGCAACAATAACAACGGTGTATATTTAAATATTGGGTGGTAGGAGTGACCGTCTACTTGCGCTTTTCTGTGCATAACAGAGGGAGCAGGTCATGTTAATCAAAAGCACTTTATTGTTCGTCATCGCTGTATTTGTCAGTCTTACGATATTCCCCAGCCATGGTGCGGACATTATTTCCTGTGACATGTTTGAGAATTGTCCGGATGGTGCCGTCCCGGTGACCCAAGTATTGACAGCGTCCTCTGTTGAGTCCGTTCAGGCAATTGATCCATTAGCTTTCTCCCGTGAAGCAGATTCCGTTGAACCGCCCATTTTCAGAGATGGCTTTGAAGGAGGACTATCAGGTCCATTTGTATCCGAAGTCACTATTGGCCCGCAGGGCGGAGACTTTAACTTGTCGAATGGTATTAATCTGTCGATTCCGCCCGGTGCAGTACCGGAAGAGACAAGCTTCCGATTCAGAGTGATTCAAGAATCAGAAATCACGTTACCTGTAAATATTTTCAAAACGCATGACATTGGTTTTTTGGCAGGTTTTGAAGCAACGCCGTATGCATATATGTTCAACCAGCCGATCAGTATAAGTATCCCTGCCGCCAGCTTGACCGACTCAACAACCCTGCCATTTCCAATGTTTATGAATACCGTTAGTAATGAATTTTTCCCGATAAATTCGCAACCTGCCGATGGCACAGGCATCACAAGATCAGACACGAATTATATTACCCCCACCGAACGCATCCCGCCGCCGCCGGGGTACCATTTTTGGGCAACAAAAATATATGTCACCTGTACTGGAGAGCTTGTAATGCCGGACCTGTCTGCGCTGCCGCTGCAAGAAGAGAGTCTCGCTTACCTTGCACTTGAGAAGGTTCTGCTCGAATCAGATTGCGTCGCAAATCCCTGCAGGTGCTGTGACTATGATGTTGTATCGGAGGATTTTGATTCATCAAGTACCAGCAATGATGGCTGCTACAGTGTTTATTCCAATGGCTCGATAAAGTATTTGAATTGCCCCGGACAACCGACTGAACCATGGAACCTGGGAGAAAGTGACCTCAATGTCACGGTGACCCCTGCCAGCGCAGAGATCAAGGTCGATGAGATCGTGAAATTTACATTTGTCTTGACCGATGATAGTGGGGACCCGGTCACCGGCATTTCAATAACAAATGTGACTGTCAATGATGCATCGGTTATTACAACGAGTGGCTACGATGACAGTTCAGTCTGGTTTCAAGGGCTTTCATCCGGTACTACAGATGCAGAAATAACAATTGAAGTAGATGGCTGTCAGTACAAAGCCTGGTTAACTGTGCAGGTTGTAGATGATGTAATTTTTATCACCGACCTGAATGTTGTGATTGTTACCGAGGGTTGCAGAAATATCTTTCAGGTAAAACTCGACTCTGAGCCTGCCTCTCCTGTTAACGTCACGGTCAGTGTCCAAAGCGGTGATCCGGACATTCATGTAGAAAGCGGGTCCGCGCTGAGTTTTGATGAATCAAACTGGAGTGTTTACCGGGAAGTTACACTCAATGCTGATTGGGATGCGGATCTTGATGATGGTTCAACGCAAATCGAAATCAGTGGTATTACCCCCGATGATGAATACATAGACGTGGAGACTAAATTTGTCACGGCAGAGGAATTTGATATTAGTGAAGTAACCCTTGCGATTGATGGATCATCTTCAAAGTTTAATGTGGGACCCATAGATGAGTTGCACGATAGCTTGATCGGTACAGTTACGCTGGACATTGTTCAGGGACAGGCGAGCGGGCATGGAATCCTGAATTATACCGGCACTGGTTATAGCGTCTTGCCCCCCGACGGCGAAATATGTGATTACACGATTGTAGGAACAGGAGTGGTTGATGTGCAGGGATTCACCACCTGTCAAGATACTGATTGCAAGCTGAGTTTATGGTTTGATCTTTACACTGATTACATTTTTTATAATTCATGTGGCCAGCCGACTCCCAATATAGATGACTATGACGAAAGTGAGATCGTTGTGTTAAGCCCTCAGAATGGATATGTATATGATGAATCTGATGAGTATTATGAAGGTGAAGCGCATTACATTGAAAGAATGCGCATAGAATGGCTGCAACCACCCGGTCAATGACACGTTTTGCCTACACATAGACTTGCGCTATGGGTTAGGCCCAAATGGTCATTGGAGAAAACAGGTATGCCCCCAGTAAAATTCTGAACCAGGAGATTCAGGGATTTACCCCGTTTCATTGTCTTGCCGGGTTAGTCCTGTTTACACCGTAATATTTTTGATAAAGAAAGTTGGTTAGTGCCATAGAGGCTTTTTACTAATTAAAGGAAGTGCCATGAAAAACAGACTATTCCGCGTGATTTTGGCTTGTTCCCTACTTGCGGCTTTCAGCAGCGTGTCTTTGGCAGCGGACGTTGTATTGACACCATTCGGACAAAGTCCCGATGCCATGATGGTCAAGGTTGTCCTCAAGAAGCTCGGTGTTGATAGTCTGCTGGAGAAGCTTCTCGAGCCGGATGGCCTGATGGACGAAAAAGTCCTTATCACGGTTGTTGCTGGTAGTTCGAAGGGGCTGGGTGAAGCGGGTATTGATAAAGATGCTGAAATAGCACGCATGAAAACGGTTGTTGCAGCCGCGAAGGCCAAGGGTATGAACGTGCTGGTCATGCACATCGGCGGCAAGGGTCGCCGCGGCACCCTGACTGACCTGTTTATCGTCGAGGCCGTTCCGATGGCTGACAGTTTGATTGTCGTTGAAGGCGGCGATTACGATGGCCTGTTCACCCGCTTGGTTGAAGGGACAGGTCAGGAAATTCTGCCTGCCACTTCCGTGCGGGAGACCCAGGTGCCATTGAAGCTGGTGCTGACTGAGTGGGGCGTGATTTCACAATAGTGCACTAAACCAAAAGCCGGTCGCTTACTCCACCATGATGGACTGCAAAATCGACCCGGGGAGTGTTGCGAATGAAACGTAGTATCTCATGGCTTTTCATCGGTATTTGCTGGCTGGCAGCCATGCCTTCGGTTTATGCCGTAACGGTTGGGTCTATCCTGCAATCAAAAGAGGGTATGGTCACGGCAGCCCATCCCCTGGCAGCCGCGGCCGGTGCTGAAATTCTGGAAAAAGGCGGAAATGCCGTGGATGCGGCGATTGCCGTGAGTTTTGCCCTCGGGGTTGTAGAGCCCTATGCTTCCGGTCTCGGCGGGGAAGGCTACATGGTCGTGGCGATGGCGGATGGTCGTGAAATTACGATTGATTTTCGCAGCACCGCACCGGCACTGGCTAACTACGCCAACCTGCGCAAAGCGGGTGATCTCAGAGAGGTCAAATATACACCCAAGGGCTATTGTGTCGCCGGAGTACCGGCAGGTATCGGCAAAGCGCTGGAACTGGCGAGCTTGCCCCTGCATGAGCTCGCCGCACCGGCGATCCGTCTCGCGGAAGAGGGGTTCGAGGTCAGCGAAACCTTCTCCAGGGTGAATATGGATGCCTTTGAAACCCTATCTGAAAATGCCCCCGAATTCCTTGACGATGGAATGCCCTGGTCGGCAGGCACAACTTTCCGTAATCCGGCACTCGCCAGCACCCTGAGGCTGATCGCCAAAAAAGGTGTCGATGTCTTCTATCAAGGTAAATTGGCCGACAATCTTGACCGTTTTATGCGGGAACACGATGGCTGGACCCGCAAAACTGATCTTGCGGCTTACCGCGCCCTGGTAAAAGAACCCATCAAGGGTAGCTACCGGGGGTATGAACTCAGTGTTCCGGGTAGTCCCGTCGGTGGCCCGCGGATCCTGGCGACCCTGAATATTCTCGAGCATTTCAATCTCGCAATGATGAGTTGGGACGATCCGCTGGCGATTCATATCATGCAGGAAGCGATGATTTTGACATCTTTGGATCAACGTCGCTGGATGGGTGACCCGGAAACCAACCCCCACATCCCGGAAAACGGTTACATCAGTAAGGATTATGCGCGGCAACGGTTGATGCAGATCGACCTGTCCAAAGCTTCCGATCCGATGCTTTGGTATAGCCAACGTGTCGGCGATCCCGGCGCCTATGAAAATGGCGAGAATTATATCGACGTGATGCTGGAAGCGCGGCAAAAGGCCGTGATTGAGGGCTCGACCGTTGATGTGCCACCATCGACCACCCATTTTTCCATTGTCGATAAAACCGGTAACGCAGTCTCGTGGACCCAGACCATCTCCAGTTTCTTTGGAACCGGCAACATGGTGGATGGCTATTTTCTCAACAATGAGCTCGGCAACTTCAAGAATGAGCCACAGGAAGGCAGCCCGATCAACCTGGAGCCCGGTCGCCGCCCGCGCACAACCATTGCCCCGCTGGTGGTTAGAAAAGACGGCAAAGTGCGCTGGGTGATCGGGTCTCCCGGTGCCGGTCGGATCGGTTCAACCATTGTAGAAATCCTGGTTAACCTGATCGATTTTGAAATGAGCCTCGAGAACGCGATCAGGGCACCCAAGTTTACCGGCTACGATGCTTACAAGGAGATCCAGCTGGAAGATGATTTCCCGCCGAAGACCATTGAGTTCCTGTTGGGGCTTGGTCATAAGGTGAAGCGGTATCAGCACCCCGATCTCTATTTTGGCGGTCCAAATGCAATCGCGGTGGGTGCCGATGGTGTATTGACCGGGGTTGGTTCCATCAGGCGCCAGGGTGGTGCGGCGGCACCGCAGATGCAAAGCGGGAAAAGATCGGAATGAAACAGCTTGATACGAGATGGCGGAGGTGTGTCGTTCTGGTTTTGATCGGTCTGTTGTTACCCCTCAGTGCCTGGAGCAGGAGTATCGACCTGGATATCCGGCCGGGTGCAGGCGTGACCGATCAGCGGAAGCTATCTGACTACTTTCCGCCGCTTAAAGCCACAAACCTCGATACCGATGTTTTTATCCTCGACAGCGGCAAAGCGGGCGCAACCGGTTTGATCATCGGCGGAACCCATGGCAATGAAATGGCGGGGTCGGTTGCGGCATTGGTGGCACTTGAAAACGCTGTTGTCACCGAAGGCAAATTAATCGTTATTCCGTATACCAATCGCAGTGCACAATCGGTTGCCGATACCCGCAATCATATTGCTCCACGGCATTTGATCCAGTCGCGTGGTGGTGAGCGTTACCTGACCTATGGTGACCGGCGTACCGATCTTGCAGACCAACAAAGCGAAGACCCGGACGAGTATCGGAACCCGGGTGGATACGTGCTGAAAAACGGCAAGGAATCACGCAACCTGAACCGCACCTACCCGGGCAAACAGGACGGTACCGGTACCGAACAACTGGCTTATGCCATCATCGCCCTGGTCGAAAAAGAGCAGGTCGACTTCAGTCTCGATATGCACGAAGCCAATACACCGGAAACGGACACACAGGACAATGGTGATTACAGGCCGGGTGGCAACAAGCGTTTGTCCTATACCCTGGTAGCCCACCCGCGCGGCCTGGAAATTGCAGCTTACGCACTGCTCGCGATGGAGGAAGATACGCATATCAGTATGAAACTGGAAGAATCCAATACCGAGTACCGCGGCTTGAGTCATCTTGAAATCGGCGATGCGACAAACTGCCTGTCGTACCTCAGTGAAAGCCCCAACCCCGGGCAGGACCGCTCGCGTAAGAATGCGGATGTGGTCGGAGATTCGAAATACCCGTTGACACACCGGGTTGGTATGCACCTGCGTTTGTTCAAACATCTTGCCGATGCCTTTGCCGATTACAATGGCGAGGCCCTAACAATTGACAAGCTGCCGGAATACAAGGATTTGCTTGCCGGGGATATCGGTCAGTTTCTGAATTGATGCAACATGACTGATATACACAACCTGGCCACTACAAAAAACTAAAGAGGAGTCGAGCAAAACGATGGAATGGTTCTGGCCGGAGGGTTACTACACCATTGTCATGGTAGGTGTTTTCGCCCTTGCTTCGTTTGCATTCAAACAACCGATCGCCGTGGCACTGGCACTTGCCGCAATTGCCGGTGCGTTGGTTTCAGGTAATGGCGTGCCCATTGATCACCTGGTTGAAGGTTCATTCGGTTACCTGGATACGATACTGATCATCTTCGCCGCCATGATATTCATGAAGACCGTGCAGCATATCGGTCTGATGGAGTCCGCCGCTGCCTGGATGATCCGCAGGTTCCGCACGCTGCCTTTCCGCTTGACGATGGGTATGACCGGGCTTCTGATGTTACCTGGAATGATCACCGGTTCCTCTTCCGCTGCAGTCCTGACATCGGGGGCGATTGTCACCCCTGCGCTGCTAAAACTGGGTGTATCACCGGTGAAGGCCGCAGCGGCTATAGCCATGGCCGCGATCTACGGTATGACGGCTCCACCGATCAATATCCCGGCCATGATCATCGGTGGCGGTATCGATATGCCCTACGTGGGTTTTGGTATTCCATTGCTGATCTGTACGGTTCCGTTGGCTATCTTTACGGGAATGTTACTGATTTTCCCCTCGCTGAAGAAATCTGCGAACCAGGGCTCTACAGAGAATGACGCGCTGGATGAAGAACTTGCGCGTATGTCCAGGGTAGCGCTTACACCGCGCCTGATGCTGCCTTTCTTTGTTCTGATTGTTCTACTTGGAGGCGAGCGCATATTCCCCGAGTACGCACCATCGCTTGGTATGCCGCTGTCCTTTCTGATTGCAGCGGCAAGCGGATTGCTGGTCGGGCGTAAGTGGAAGCCGTTTGAGGCTGCAACCGAGGCAGTACAGGCTGCGTTACCTGTTGCCGGCATCCTCGTCGGTGTCGGTATGTTTATCCAGATCATGACGCTGACCGGTGTCAGGGGTTTTTTCGTGGTGTCCGCACTGGCCCTGCCTGAATGGCTGCTCTACGTTGGCATCGCTACATCCATGCCGATTTTCGGTGCGGTTTCCTCCTTTGGTTCGGCGACGGTGCTGGGTGTGCCGTTTCTACTGGCGCTGTTGGGCCGTGATGAAATCGTGGTGGGTTCGGCGCTCAGTTTGATTGCGGGTTTAGGTGACCTGATGCCACCCACGGCATTGGCAGGTCTGTTTGCCGCCCAGGTAGTGGGTGTTAAAAATTACTTTTCGGTACTCAAGGTTTGTATGGTACCGGCACTGGTGACCGCGATCTGGGGAATTCTGATCATTCTCGGGGCTGACCTGTTATGAGATACCTGTATAAAGAGGAATTGCTATGGATCTGAAATGGATTTATTGGGGTATTAACGTATTGGCCATTGTCCTGGTTGTGCGTAGCCTTTACCGGGAAAAATCACTGCGTGAGCAGTTTGTCGCAGCCATGGTGTTGGTGCCGTTGATACTGCGGGCTTTTTTCATCAAGTGATAGGTTGATCGATGTTTGAAAAGAAAAACATGGCCTCGGTTTACACGGCGACAGCGATGCTGATAGTCGCGGTAGCGATTGCCGCGATCAGTGGAAAAAGCTACCTCAAGATGCGTACGCCCACTGCGGGTGTGGACCGGGTGGTACCACATGCGGGTTTCGTACAAAAGAAATTGAGTGATTATTTTGAAGGGATTAAAGGCACACCCGCTGATACCGATGTCTATATCCAGGAAGGCGCCGAGCCCGGTGGCACGGCCCTGATACTCGGTGGCACCCATGCTAACGAACCTGCAGGTGTTATCGCGGCGGTGGTGATGCTGGAGACGGCCGATGTTCGTCGCGGCAGATTAATCATCGTCCCCTATGCCAACATGATGGGCCGCTCGCATACTTTCCCGCAGGATGCCCATCCGCAGACCTTTGGCTTTACCACTTCCGATGGCAATACACGAACATTCCGTTATGGCGCACGCATCACCAATCCGGTGCATGAGTGGCCAAACCCTGATATCTACATTCATCCCGCTTCGGGTCAGACGATGGCAGGAATGGAACGGAGCAATCTGAACCGTGCCCACCCGGGTGTGGCAGATGGCAGTATTACCGAGCGCCTGGCCTATGGCTTTATGCAGTTAATCAAAGCGGAGCAGGTTGACCTGGCCGTCGATTTACATGAAGCCTCCCCCGAGTACCCGGTGGTAGAAGCGATGGTTGCCCATGAAAACGCCATGGAACTCGCGGCCATGGTTGCGATGGAGCTGGAGTTTGAGGGAGTCCCGATTCGACTCGAACCTTCACCAAAGAACCTGCGTGGTTTGAACCATCGTGAATGGGGTGATAACGCGGATGTGCTGGCCTTGCTTCTTGAAACCAGTAATCCCAGCGCCGGCCGATTTCGCGGCAGAACCGACGAGGCACTCATATTGACCGGTGCCGACAAAGCCTATGAAAAGGCTGCCGGACTGGGGCGTCTGTACGTGCCTTACGAAGGCGGCACCGAGCCGATAGCGGAACGGGTTGCCCGGCATGTGACAACGGTTAAACTGCTGGCCGACAACCTCGAATATGTCAGGGAAGGGAAGGGCATCACTATTGAAGGGCTTCCTGGTTTTCAGGCGTTGTCTGAACGTGGTGTCGGCGCCTATCTGTCCGAGTAGTGTGTATCAAGCCAGGAACTAATGACTGCTGAATCAAAACAACAACACCGGGTGCTGGTTACCGGAAGTCGCGGCAAGAGCAGTATCGTGCGTTTGCTGCATGCGGCGATGCATGACGCGGGTTTACAAAGTTATGCACGTATCACCGGTGTTGTCCCGCGCGAACTGGGTCCGTATGGCATCCGGGCGATTTCACGCTCTGCCGGTGCACACGTAGAAGAGATGCGCTGGTGGTTGAGACGATTGCCGGTTTCCGCGCAGGGTATTGTGCTGGAAAACAGCGCCATAAACGCGGAATTCCAAACCCTGGCCGGGCGCTGGCTGCGGCCGGATGTGACGGTACTAACCAATACCCTGCCGGACCACCAGGAGTTGTGGGGCACCAGCAGTGCATGTGCCGCCGGGGTACTGGTCGCCGGGATACCAAAAAACGCCAGGCTGATTCTTCCAATCGATCTTGAATCAGATAAATACTTGATGGAGTTGCTCAGCCGCCGGCGTTGTCAGCTGATCTTTAGCGGACCAGTCAGCGCAGCGGGAGACAGTTACCGGGCTATCAATGCAGGTCTGGCCCTCGCCACGGTTGAATGCCTTGGGCTTGCCACGGCTCCGGCGTTGGAAGCGATGCTCGGTATGCCAGCCGATCGCTACGATTTTCATGTTGCCCGGTGTGGTGGTGCGGAACTGGCCATGGCTTTTTCCGTCAACGACATCACCAGTACCCGTCATTTGTTCCGCTCTTTGATGTGGCCAAAAAGTGAGACACGGTTGATATACAACCATCGTGCTGACCGGCCCGGGCGTTTCCAAAGTTTTATCGAATGGTTGAGTCAGGCACATTGGCGCGAGGTTTTAATCATTGGCGATAAGCCACGAAAACGCTGCGGCTCCGCGCGTTATTTAAGAATAAAAGACGAACAGGAGCTGTTACGGTTGTTCCAGCCCGGCGACCGGATTTTCGGTTGTGGCAATATCGCCGGTATACCGTTGTCACTGGCTGCCGTGCTGGGCCGATAATCGGGTATCATCAGGCTGGAATTTAAAGGAATTGTTTTAATGAGAAAGTATTTGCACAGTTATAGATCCACCTTCTTCATTTCCGTCATCGCTTTTTTCTTCGTTGGTTGTGCCACGTTTACAACCGAGGTGGCGGATCCGTCCCGCGAGGCCCGGGGGCTAAATGGCATGGTCGCGGCGGCACATCCGCTGGCGTCCCGGGTCGGTGTTGATATTCTGAAAGCGGGTGGCAATGCGGTTGATGCGGCGGTGGCCGTCGGCTTTGCACTCGGTGTTGTAGAGCCCAACGCGTCGGGAATCGGTGGCGGCGGGTTCATGCTTATCTGGTTTGCCGACAGCGGCACGGTTGTATTTATCGATTCCCGTGAGACGGCGCCGGCTGCGGCAACAGCGGATATGTTCTACCTGGATGAAAACGGCAAGGTCAAACCCGATGGCCGTGGTTTTAACCCGGCAGTCCATGGCGGGAGATCGGTTGCGGTTCCCGGCGAGGTGGCAGGTCTGCTGGCTGCGCTGGGGAAATACGGCACGATGAGCCGCGTACAGGTGATGCAACCCGCGATCGATTTTGCAGAGCAGGGCATTACCGTATCACCGGTGCTCGCCGGCATCATCGCCGACAACTACGAGGCACTGGCGAACTTCCCCGCTTCGGAGAAAACTTTTCTGGATGACGGGTTTCCAAAAGAACCGGGTAGCACAATAAAAAATCCTGACCTTGGCAACACCCTGCGTTTGATAGCAGCAGCAGGGGCGCGATGCCTTTTATCACGGCCCGGTGGCGCAAAGCATTGTTGACGCGGTACAGGAAGATGGGGGTCTGATCACCATGGAAGACCTGGCCGGCTTTGATGTCAGTTTCCGTGAACCGGTGAAAAGCACGTATCGTGGCTACGAGATTATCTCCGCACCGCCACCCAGTTCCGGTGGCACCCATGTCATCGAGTTGCTGAATATCATGGAGAACTTCGATGTCGGGGAAATGGGTTTGAATTCCGCCCGTGGTATCCACGCCTGGGCCGAGGCCCAGAAGCTGATGTATGCCGACCGAGCAGAGTTTATGGGCGATTCTGATTTTATCGAGGTTCCGCTCATGGGTCTGACGTCGAAAGCAGTATGCACGCGAGCAGTTTGACCGCATCGATATGAACAGTGTCATGGACCATGCCTTGCCTGGTGACCCGGCAATCTTGGAAAGCGGTAGTACAACACACTTTTCGGTGGTAGACCGCCACGGCAATATGGTCGCTTATACCAAGACCATCAATCATTTCTTCGCCTCGGGTATCACCACGCCCGGCACGGGTATTGTCTTGAATGACCAGATGGACGATTTCGACAAGCGGCCGGGCCAGGCAAATTCCATTGCCGGTGGTAAACGACCCTTGAGCAGCATGAGCCCGACCCTGATGCTGAAGGACGGCAAACCTTTTGCGACCATCGGTTCACCCGGCGGCAAACGGATTTTATCCACCGTGGCCATGCTGATCAGCGACCTGGTTGATTTCGACATGGATATACAGTCGGCGATCAATACACCGAGGATCAATAATTACGAAAGCGGTTCCTTGAAGATCGAAGCCCGCATACCCGTGGATGTTCAAAACGAGCTCAGGGAAATGGGACATCAAATTATTGTAAAAAAGGATTTTGACCTGTATTTCGGTGGTGCCCAGGGGGTTGTCATTGATCAGAAAAGCGGTGTGCTACACGGCGGTGCCGACCCGCGACGGGATGGTAAAGCCGTTGGCTATTAACCGGTTTCCCGGCCTATTGAAATGAATCATATGATGCAAGCTGTAAATATCCGATCTGTTTGGTCCCGGCCAATTGGAATTTGCCTCCTGTTCCTGTTGATTCTCATCTTCGTGTCGGCACCTGTCGCCGCGGAGTCAGAGACCACGTCCGAATGGCTGCCGGCACTGCTGGAAAAAGAAAGCATCACTATTGTGATTACCGATTCCGGGCTCGGTGGTCTTTCCGTGCTTGCCGATGCTGCCGAAAAGTTCAGGCAGCACCCGGCTTTCAAGAAAGTGAACCTGGTATTTTTCAACGCCCTGTTCAGCGATCAGTTTGGTTATAACGGGCTGCAGACACGTGAAGAAAAGCTCAAGGTTTTCAGCAGCGCCCTGCAGAGTATGCAGGACCGCTATGCACCCGATATCATCCTTGTTGCCTGCAATACCCTTTCCGTGTTGATACCGGATACGGAGTTTGCAAAGGACGTCATCGGTACCGGTGGTGGGGATTGTTGAAGAGGGTGTCGAGCAGATCGCTGAACAGTTGAGCGACAACCCATCAGCAAAGAACATCATTTTTGCCACAAAGACCACCGTTGATGAGGGCACCCACAAGAACCTGCTGCTGGAGCAGGGTTTCACAGACGCGCAGGTCATGACGCAATCCTGTCCGCAATTGACCCAGCACATAGAACAGGGCTATGACAGCGAATATACCGAAATGCTGATCGACGCCTATGTCGATGAAGCGCTGTCAAGGATGCCTGACGCCGAGGGGCCATTGTCGGTCAGCTTCAACTGTACCCACTTTGGATATTCGCTGGATTTCTGGAAAATTGCTTTTGCCTCACGTGGTGTCGAGGTTGCGGCATTCCTGGATCCTAATACCCGGATGGTAGATTTTATGCTACCGCCAAGAATACAGCAGCGTTACCAGCAATCGGAAATCACCGTGCAGGTGGTGTCCATGATCGATATTCCTGCAGACCGTCAGGATTCAATCGGCCGTTGGCTGCATGAAGTTTCCCCTGTGACTGAAACCGCATTACGTGATTTCGAGTTGAAAGCCGATTTGTTCGAGTGGCGCGATCTTACCTCAGACTCGATAGACTAAGTTCACGAGCGCATGCCTTACGATCACGAAACCATTTGCCTTGCTTTCGGCATGCTGCTTGGCATGTTCTATTATCACAAGACCGGTTGGGCCTGCGGAGGAATTATCACGCCGGGTGTCATCGCCATGTACATTGGCGACCCGGGCAAGGTAGGGGTCTCGATTGCCGCCGGTTTACTGACCTGGGTAATACTGGATGTAGTGGTCCGTTTCTTCAGTCTCTACGGCCGTCAGCGTCTGGCCACCGCCATGCTGATAGCGCTTGCCTTGCGTTATCCGTTGGTATCGGTCTGGGGTGAAACATCATTGTGGCTCGGCTGGGTTGTACCGGGCCTGATCGGGGCTGATATTCAACGGCAGGGATTGCATACCACCCTCACGGCTGTTGTTTCGGTCAGTGTTGCCACCGTGATGGGTGTCGGCCTGCTGCAATGGATAATGTTTTGAAACGCCTGGTTCAAATGATAAGGGCGTACCCGGGCGGTGGGGCGGATGGTCAACCGGGTACAGCTCAGAAACGCTTTACTCTTTTCAATAATATGCGACTGCTGCTGCTGGCCGTCGGTATGGCTGTGCTGTGGTACCTGTCAGCGCCGTCCGTTATGAGTTCGGAAGAAAGTTTGCTTTGGGAAAAAGTGCGCTCTGCACAATTGCACCTGTCGCAATGGAGACAGCAAAATGGCATTGCGACCCCAGCCGAAAATGACCCCTGGCAGTGCGGCATGATCGGGCTTGAGTGGAGCGGTATCACCACGACACTGGGGGAACTCGCCTCAAAGCGCACAGCCTGCAATCCGGCATGGGCCATTCAGTTTAGCCGTTGGTTCCGGGAACTGGGTCTCAAAGAGGGCGATGCTGTTGCCGTCTATTCGTCTGCCTCTTTTCCAGGAATGCTGCTCAACGTTATCGCTGCCAGTGAAGCGATGCAGCTGGAACCTTTGTTGATCGTGTCGCTGGGGGCTTCCACCTGGGGAGCGAACCACCCTGATGTTCCCTGGCCGGTTCTCGCTACCGAGCTTAGACGTAATGGCTTTGTTAGTAAACGTGCAAACTACTACACGCTCGGTGGCGGCGCCGAGTTGGGGCAAGGACTGTCACCGGAAGGCGAAGCCCTGTTGCGTCAGGCAGCAAAGGACGCCGGTGTAGAACTGCTGACAGCCGCAGATCTGGAAGGGATGATCGAACGGAAAACGGAGTTGCTGGAAGCAGATAAACCCCGGGTGTTTATCAGTATTGGTGGTTCGCAGGCCAACCTGGGTGATTCCCTGGATGTGTTGCGATTACCTACCGGTTTTGTCTCTGCCAGTGAGCGTTCTCTCGCCGGAAATGGTGTCATTGGTTTCGCAATGCAGAACAATATCCCGGTCATTCATATGCTGAATATCAAATCTATAGGGGACAGGGTCGGCATTCCCTATGACAGCAAGCCACGCAAGATAGGGCCGGCGCAGGTGCATGTCGGCTGGTCTCTTCTCGGGCTGCTGCTTTTTTTCATCGTTTTGCTCACACACAGACGTTGGCGGCTGGAACCGGCGGAAGAGTAAGGTGTAGAAGAGAGAAGTTACCCCTCTCATGACAGCATCTAATCTAATTCTCAGCACGATGGCAAAGATCATTGGTGGGCCCTATACTCCGGATGATTATGCAAATCATTGCGCTGTCTATCATTGCCGTCACTGTTTTCCTGATCGCGAGGCGCTATCAGACGCATGCAATTCTGTTTCTTGCGGGGTTTGCGTTATTAACCACGGCGCATTTGGCACAGGTCCGTTTTGATGGAGCCGGCTTGGGCGAGTCCATGACCGGCCTGTTCGCCTTCGACCTGTTTGCAGCGGTCAGCGAAGCATTCTCAAACCGGGTCGCCCGTATCGGCATGATCATCATGGCAGCCGGTGGTTTTGCCAAATACATGTCGGCGATTTCGGCGTCCAGGGCCCTTGTGAATCTGTCCATCAAACCGCTTTCCCGTATCAGCAATCCCTATGTGCTCCTGGCTATTACCTATGTGGCTGGCCAGTTTCTCAATATTTTCATACCCAGTGCAGCCGGTCTTGCCATGTTGCTACTGGTTGCAATGTATCCGACACTGGTTCAACTCGGTGTCCGACCGGTGGCGGCCGCTGCGGTGATTGGAACCACGGCCTGCCTGGATCTGGGGCCTGCTTCACCGGCTGCCAACGTGACTGCGGAAGTGATCGGGATTTCTCCGATTGAGTATTTCGTTCAATACCAGCTAAAGGTTTCCGCCGTGGTGGTGCCGGTGGTAGCGGGTTTGCATTTCTTTTGGCAACGTTGGTGTGACCGGCGGGAACCCGATTCACAATCCGCGGCGGTACTTGATTTAACCGACGTAAACGATGCTGAAGACTCCGTACCTGTGGCTTATGCCTTGCTGCCGATTGTGCCATTGGTCCTGCTGTTTGTTTTTAGCCCGTTGCTGGTTACCGCAATCCGTCTGGATGTGGTTACTGCCATGCTGATCAGCCTGGCTGTGGGTATGATGTGCGAAAGCTTTCGTCATGGGAGTCTGCGGACAGGGCTTAGTGGAATCACACATTTCTTCCGTGGAATGGGAGAGATTTTCAGTTCGGTAGTGACGCTTATCGTTGCTGCAGAAGTATTTGCCATGGGTGTCAAGGCCACTGGTCTGATCGGGTCATTGGTCGCAGTTGTCGAAGGAAATGCGCTGGGAAACACTGTCATGGTGATCACGATGGTACTCCTGCTTGGTGTTGCAGCGCTGCTAACGGGCAGCGGCAATGCCGCCCTGTTCAGCTTCTCGGGTATGATGCCGGCCATTGCAGGCAGAATGAACGCTTCGATTGAATCGCTCATCCTCCCGTCCCAGTTTGCCGGTGGGTTGTTCAGAAGTTTCTCGCCGGTGGCCGGTGTGATTATCGCCGTTGCCGGTGCGGCCAATGTCAGTCCATTTGCTATCATCAAACGGACATCCGTACCGATGGTTGGCGGTGTTATTGCCACCCTGGTCGCGAGCCACTTTTTAATTTGAATCAGCTAATCCCGTCCTTCAGGTGATGCGAGAAAAAGTCTGTTAGTTCTGATCTCAGATCGATGGTTTCACCGGATTCATTTGAATCCTCCGGTGCAAAGCTATGACCGAACCCCTCGACGAGAACAGCCTTGAAGTCGTAGCCCCTTTCGTCATAGTCCTTTTGAAACGCTTCATGCTGGTTCGGGTAAACCACCTTGTCCTGATCTCCCTGAATGTGCAATACAGGCGGGGCGCCAGCCGCGGTGTTTTGTTTCAGCCAGTAACAGGGTGAATGGTAGCGGTTGATCTCAGGGTCGTTTGATCGACGTTCTGGCTGTCGAATAGAAAAATCATAAGGTCCGTAGAAACCGGCCAGCGCAGCCGGATTAAATACCCGGGTTTCATAGCCAAAGTGATTAAAGATATCCTTACCGCCCTGTATGTAGAGATTGGAAAGACAGCAACCCGCAGAGAAGCCCAGCATACCGAGACGTTTGAAGTCATAACCATATTTCCCAGCCTGGCCTTGAAGAAAAACAAGCGCATCAGCCACGTCGAAAAGATTCCTCGGCCACTTGGAAAATCGATCTTCACGGCTTGCCAGGGAGTAACTGATGGACGCGCAATTAAAACCGGCTTCGGTCAACAGTGTTGCCGATTGCCTGCAACGTTCGTCGTCCTTACTGCCGGCAAAGAAACCTCCGCCATGAATACAGGCAACCAGTGGCTGCCCGGACTTTTCGACAAGATGCAGGTCCAGGTATTGTGTTTCGTTGTAGGCCAGGTCTGTTATTCGACGGGTCATCTCAATTCATTCACGAAGAGCCGGAATCAGATACCAGCGGCAACGTCATGAGCGCTGGCACAGGCCAGTGTCCAGCCCAGCATGCCATGACCGGTATTGAGATGGACGCCCTCGATGGAACTCGGACCGGTCAGGGGCCGGCTATCGGGTGTCATCGGTCTGAACCCGCCCCATTCGCGTTTCGAGCTGACATCGTAATCGGCTATCCCCGGCGCAATCTTACGTGCTGTCTCCAGCAGTTTTTGTGTTCTTGCCGGGTCCGCTCCCGTGCGGTACCCAACAAAGTCGGCAAATCCCGCGATACGCATGTTTTCACCAAGCCGGCTGAAAACGATTTTACATCCCGGGTCGGTGATGCTGACAGAGCTTGAAGTGTCGCAGACAGGCAAGGTCACGCTGTAGCCGCGCATCGGGTAAATATTGGTCTTGATGCCAAGTGGATCCAGTAAATGGTTACTCCAGGCACCAAGACAAACGACCACGGCATCCGCCTGAAGAGCGCCCTGATCCGTTTCAACCGCCATCAGTTTTCCACCCCGAGTGACAATCTTTTGAACGTTGGTGTTCAGCTTGATCTCGGTTTCACGGTTCTGGGCCAGCCATTGACCAAGACCGATGGTAAATTCGTGAGAATCACCAACCTCGTCGTTTTGGGAATAGACTGCACCTGCATACCCGTTTGCCAGGTGTTTGAGGGCTGGTTCAATCTCAACGGCCTCGGCAAAAGTGACAATCCGCGCATCACAGCCGTATTCGCGTTTAAGCGTACAGAGTTTCGCGGCCTCGGTCATTGCCGCGTGTTCGGCTTGTAGTACCAGTTTTCCAGCCTGGCGGAATGAAAACTCCAGTGCCGTCCGGGAACGTAATTCGTCCATCAATGTTGCAGACCGCAATGCCAATCGGAGTATCGCGGTTGTATTCTGCCGGTTGTGATGGCCGGAGCATTGACGCAAAAAAGCCTGGCCCCAGTAGGCAAGCTGGGTATTGAGGGTCGGACGCACGAAAAAAGCAGGATCAAGACCGGTCATCATCCTGGGGATTTTTGACAACAGGGCCGGGCTGGCCATGGCGTCGGTAAAACTGTAGGAAAGTTGTCCTCCATTACCTTCGGTGGCACCGCTTGCTACCGAGTCGGCGCGATCCACCAGCGTGACACGATGGCCGCGCTCGGATAGATAATAGGCCGTGGTAACACCTATGACGCCGGCGCCCAGGACAACAACATGCATAGTTTCACCTGCCTCAGGTTCAGGAATTGTCTCTAACAGATTTTAATAGCTGCTGCTGCTAATTCTCCAATGACAATTTGTATAGACCTCATATCTAGGGTCTATGAGTCATTGGCTTAACGGTTTTTGCAGAAAGACGCCAATTTCCGTTTTCAGATGCTTGATAAATCGTTGGGTAACGATTGAAAGCGGGTCAGCAACGGTATGCAGTATCGAAATATCGAAATGCAAAGGCGGGTCGAGATACCGTGCCATAACATTGTCGTGTCCGGATGACCTGGCAGTGACTTCATCTACCAGGGCCATACCGGCACCGTGTGCTACCAGTGCCTTGGCCATCTGGTAGGTTTCTACATTGGCGACCGTACGCAATTCAATATTGCTGGTTTCGATGCGGGTTGCCAGCAGCTGGCCAAGCGGACTGCGGGCGCTCAGGTTCACGAAACGCATGCCATTGAGCTCTTCCAGGGTCAGCCTGGACTTGCCAGGCAAGCCCGATGATTTATTGGTGAGCGCAACAAACTCCCCGCTTGCCAGGTGGTCAATCTTGATGCCCTGGGTGGCGGGTGGACTGAATACAATACCGAAATCAATCCTCAGTTCTCTTAATGCACGCACAACCTGGTGCTGGTGGAGGGTTTCGATTTCGAACATTGTGTCCGGGTGTTGCGCAAGGTAGGAGGCGATGGCTGCAGGCACAACATCGATACCGAGGGCGGGTGTCACCGCCACCCGGACAACCCCTGTTTCGGCGGAACCCAGGTTTTTTGAAACCCGGCGCAGTTCGTTGATATTGCGGTAGGCCTGGTTGACATGATCGATCAATCGTTCAGCTTCCCGGGTTGGCACGATCTTGCCTTTGTGCCTGTCAAATAAACGGAAACCCAGTTGTTGCTCTGCATGCGCCAGCACTTTGCTGATCGACGGTTGGGATACATTTAACAATTTTGCAGCACCGGTGACAGAACCACAGGTGTAAACCGCGTGAAAAACTTCGATATGTCTCAAACGCATACCTGGCCCCAGTAACAAATACCCGCCAAGTATAACCTCAGGTTATTGGTTACGTTTGAAGAATCATTGGAATTTTGGTTCGATGGGGATAGTATTGTAAAAATAAAGTTAAACACAGGTTTGGAAAAAAGTAAAAAGTATTCAAACCCGTGCATTTTTATGTGGAAAGCGGTGGTTTTGCACCACAAAAATACCGTTAATGATTCGTTGAAAAACTGAGTTCTAATTGGCAAACACTATTCAGCAGGGAGACTTTATCATGAGAAAGCTACCCCGGCCAATCACTGGCAGGCTATTGAAAACTAGAAAGAAAATTTCACACGGTATCGCGTTACTACTTCTCTTCTTATTCACTTTATTGGCCAGTCCGGTCCAGGCCGTTGGTGAGTTTGTCGATATAAACCTGGCAGCCATGCCGGCAAAATCGGCATTCGAGGCATTCCACACACAGACCGGTTTTAATCTTGAGTGGTCGGCCGATGAAGTTGCCGGTCTCACCAGCAAAGCGGTCAATGGCAGTATGAGCGCGGAACAGGCGCTTGAAGTCATGCTGGCGGAAACCGGCTTAAAGGTTACACTGGTTGACAGCAAACTTTTGTCATCAGTTCTGCATAGTGACGATTCCAGGACGACCCGCCTGGCACAGGCAGCGGCGGATACTGAAGAGGAACTGCTGGAAGAAGTAGTCGTAACCGGTACGCAGATCAAGGGTGCGGCCATTTCCGAGGCGCTGTCGGTGTCTGTCATCAGCAGTGTTGATATTGAATCGTTTGGTATCAGTTCCGGTGACGAACTCCTGGATTCGATGACAGAGCAAGGTCAGAACTTCCAGAGTGAAGCCGAAAATATTTCCGGTGGTGTGAACTCGGTGCGTGGTGATATCGGTGCATTCAACCTGCGCAACATGGGTACAGGAAACACGCTGGTGTTATTAAATGGGCGTCGCATGGTTCAGGCAGCGGGCTACCAGACAGAAGAGGTCGGTGGCAGTTTTGTACCGGTCAACTCGGTCAACTCAAATGAAATTCCAGTACTGGGTGTCAGGCGCGTCGAGGTTCTGCGTGATGGTGCATCGGCCATTTACGGCGCTGATGCGGTAGCCGGTGTGGTCAATACCGTTCTGAAGAACAACGTTGATGGTTTGACCGTGAGAGCCCGTTACGACTGGTACGACAATATTCCCCGTAATGACATTCGCGTGAATATCGAATGGGGCAAGGATTTCAATAACGGGCGCACGAATATCAGCGTTTTCGCCGATTATTATCATCGTGACCGGGTCAACTCACAGGATGATCCAGTATGGGCAGACTCGGACCAGAGACGGTTACTTCCGGATGATTCGCCCTGGGCATCTGGGACTGCTTTCAGAAATACCAGTATCGACTCCCTGTTCGGTCAGTTTGATATGAGCGGAAATTTTGCAGATGAAGGTATCACTGATGGATCAGGTGAATTTGAAACCTGGCCGATCGATGATCCCAATTGCCAACGTGAGCAAGCCTGGTATATCAACGATGTCATGTGCGGACTACCCGACGGCGTGGGTCGATTGGAGGACGGCAGGGCAGGTCCTTATCGTTACAACTTAAATGCAAATCGTGACATTTCATCCGATCTCGACCGTTACAATCTTTTTCTGTTCCTGAATCATGAATTCGAAAACGGTATCGAGGCGTACACGGAATTTTCTTATTATCGTGCGGACACCAACCTGTTTCGTCATCCTGTCACAACCACGACGGGTGTTGAACTGGTTGTGGGCGCCGAGAACTATTACAACCCATTTGGTCCCATTGGTTCGGACAATCGCTTACCTCCTGAACTTATTGGTGACAAATATCCGGATGGCCGGTCTCTGCTGATGGATTTCTACCGCTATGCGGAAGAACCCAGAGTTGTTGACAATAAAGCCACGACCTGGCGGGTGTTGCAGGGTTTCCGCGGTACCTGGGGTGACTGGGACTGGGACAGCGCATTTCTCTACTCGCAAGCGAAACGTGAAGATGTCACCCACGGCCGCATATCCAATACCCTGATGCAGGAAGCATTGAATGACCCCACGCCAGCGGCATATAACCCATTCAATGGCGGGATTTTGACTTCGAACCGGGAAAGAGCGGAAGTGGATGTTTACCGCAAGAACAAAACCAAGTTGACATTGGTTGATTTCAAGATCAGTAAGAATGACCTGTTCAACCTGCCCGCCGGACCGGTCGGATTTCTCGCTGGTGCCGAGTGGAGAAAAGAATCATATGATGACGACCGTGACCCAAGACTGGATGGCACCATCACGTTCACCAACCGGAATGGCATAACCTTTCCGTTTATATCCGATGTGATGAACTCAAGCCCGTCAAGCGATAGCAGCGGCAACAGGAAAACCACCTCGCTGTTCGCCGAGTTTGCGGTACCGGTTTTCAGCACACTGGATATGCAGTTTGCCGGACGCTATGAGCACGCATCCGATTACGGTTCTGCCACCGTACCAAAGATTGCCTTTGGCTGGCGGGTATTTGAGCCGTTGCTGATCCGCGGTTCATGGTCCAAGGCATTCCGTGCACCCAACCTGATCACGGTTAATGAAGCGCTGGTCGTACGCACCAATACGATCGAAAACCAGGTTTGCAGATACGCCGAAGTTATCGGTGGTGAAGACGCCGAGGATGAACTGGTCTGTAGCGGTGGCGTGCAGCGTCGCGCCGAGGGCAACCAGGATCTGGATCCTGAAAAATCGACCAACACCTCGATCGGCTTGGTCTGGGAACCGGTTGAAAACCTTATGTTGACGCTGGATTTCTGGTCTATCAAGAAAAAAGACACGATTGGCCTGTTCGGTGAGGAAAATGCAACACTCCTTGACCTGCTGTTGCGGCTTGAGGCAGGTACGTCGAATTGTGACAGCGTGATCGGTAATCCGGCAATAGGATACGGCGAGGTTGATCCTGAAGATGTCCCTTATTACCTGGCCGCAGGAGTTTGCCCGATCGGTCAGACCGTATATATTGAAGACAACTACCAGAATCTCGATACGCGTAAAGTCAAGGGTCACGACATTGGTGTTTACTATTCCTTCGACACAGGCTGGGGTGAATGGGACTTCACTGCCAGGGGCACATTTTACGACAAGTATGAACAGCAAGCAGGTGGTGCAGCCGCGTTGCTGATCCAGGCGGGTGAAGCGGGTATCTTACCCCCCGGGTTTTTCCCCGAAGGTTTCTCGGACCTGATCCGTCAGGACGGTAACCAGGCCAACAAGTACAACTTCAGGTTTGCCTGGAGAAAGGACGCCTGGGGCGCTAACGTCAGTGCGTTCTACCTGAGCAGTTTTATCCAGACTTCCCTGACGCTCAGTGACGGCACGAGGTATGTCATTCCCTCCATGACCACCTGGAATGCAAATGTTGATTACCGTTTCGATATGTGGAAGAGCGATACACGTCTGCGTTTTGGTATCAACAATTTCACCAATGAACGGGCTCCGTTAGCCGATCGCAGTTTTGGTTATTTTGCCGATGCACACAGGGATATGGGGCGTTATTTCTATATTGATCTCAGGATGGGCTTCTGAGTCGTTTAAGTACCTGGTGGGGAGGTAACTTCCGATCAACTGTTTTAATGGGAAACCTGCGTCCATCCGGGCGCAGGTTTTTTTCCTATTGGGTGGACGCTTTTTCCGTCGTGGCAAACAGCTAAACAGAGTAAGTAATGAAATCTAGACATTCAGGCAAGCCCATACCCGTTCGTGTGATGAGAATAATACTAAGCACCTGTATATCCCTGTTGGTTTTTTGCTCCAATCGGAGCCTGGTCACAAGCGGCAGATGAAGGTTCCGGGCTTAAGCAACCAATTATTCGGTACAACTCAATCCACCATCCCGTCAAGGGACGTTTTGGCATGGTTGTGTCCCAAAACAGCATAGCCACCAGCGTGGGGCAGGGCGTACTGGCGAGGGGTGGCAATGCCGTGGATGCGGCTGTAGCGATGGGTTTTGCGCTGGCGGTCACTTTGCCAAGGGCAGGTAACCTGGGTGGCAGCGGTTTTATGCTGGCACATATGTCTGCAGAACAAAAAACCCTCGCCTTTGATTACCGTTCGGTTGCGCCATTGGCCGCCAGTGTCGACGTTTACACCAGGGCGGATGGTGAGTTGGATATGGATAGACTCACCTTCGGCCCGATGGCGGCGGGTGTTCCCGGCACGGTTGCGGGTATGTACAAGGCCTGGCAACAACTGGGTTCGTTGTCCTGGAAAGAAATTCTGCAACCGGCTTATCAACTGGCAAACGAGGGCTTTGTCGTCGGTCATGATCTGGCCTATGTATTGAATATGGCGTCCAAAGTGCTCAATCATTATTCCACCGGTTCTGCCTACCTCAGGCAGGATGGCCAGCCGTGGGTGGCGGGTGACAAACTGGTACAAAAAGACCTGGCCTGGTCGATCGCACAGATCATGGAGCACGGTGCCGCTGCATTTTATGAAGGTGAGTTGGCGCAACGGATCGTGGATGCATTTGAAAAAACGGGTGGCATCATGACTCGCGAAGACCTGGCCGCCTACCAGGTTAAAGAACGTATACCGGTTTCAACCAGCTATCGTGGTAAACAGGTCATCTCCATGCCGTTGGTTAGCGGTGGCGGCATGACCCTGATTCAGATGTTGAATATGCTGGAGAATTTTGACATGCGCAAATACGGTCAGGGTTCCGCCAGGAGTCTCCACTTACAGGCAGAGGTCATGAAACGGGCTGCTGCCAATCGCAGGTCCCTGATAGGTGACCCCGATTTTGTCGAGGTGTCCGTTGATGCCTATATCAGCAAGGATCTGGCCAGAAATATGGCCAGGAAGATCAATTTCAAACGCGCCGCAAAAGTGAAAAAGATCAAGGCGGAATCGCTTGAAAGATATGAAAGTCGTAACACCACGCACTATTCAGTGATGGATGCACACGGCAACGCCGTTTCCAACACCTATACACTGGGTTATTCATTTGGCTCGGGTTTCGTCGCCGGGGGAACAGGTATCTTGTTCGACAACCAGATGCGAAATTTCACCTACCGCTCGGATAGCAATCACAAAAACGCACTGGCACCCGGCAAACGCATGCTTTCCACCATGACGCCAACCATCGTTCTTGATACTGATGGCAGGGTATTGCTGGTCACCGGCACGCCTGGAGGTGGCCGGATTATCAATGTCATTTTGCAAATACTGGTGAATGTGATTGATTACCAGATGAATATTGCCGAGGCCACCGATCAACCACGTATACACCAGGGTTGGCGGAATCAGGAGCTTGGTGTCGAAACGGGTATGAACCCCGAGGTCGTTAAACTGCTGAAGGGCATGGGGCACAAAATTGATATGCAGCAGACCATGGGCAGTACGCAGTCCATTATGTGGCAGGAGGGTGTATTCAACGGATCAGCAGACCCGAGGCGTCCGAATGCCCTGGCATTGGGTCTGAACAGACCACCTGAAAAAAAGAATAACAGGGTAAGCGACGAGTGATTGCTAACGCCCGACTTACTCTTCGGGAGCGATGCTGAGCCTTAAGCCTTCATGCTCAAGCCGAAGCTGGAGTTGGCAACTCAGTCTTGAAGTTTCTTGTGTACTATCGAATTCCTCGAGCAGGTCCTGTTCGTCAGGATCAGCCTGCATGAATTTATCCAGCCAGTCCGTGTCCAGGTAAACGTGGCAGGTGCCACAGGAGCACAGTCCGCCACAGATTGCCGGCACGCCCCATTCGTACTCACGCAGGGCTTCCATCAGGCTGTCGCCCTCACGGGCCTCAATCTCATGAACCTGGCCATCCAGGTCTTTCACGGAAATATTGATCAAAACAAATCCTCTCTTAACGGGGTTTTCAGGCTGCCATCGGTTTTTGAGGGGAGGGATTATATTTGTTTATGCATGGGAATGGGGGTAAATTGCCTAAAAATTTCCAAACAACCAGCCAGGAAGCCAACATGCACTCTTCAAACGGGATACCAGCCACTGACCTAGCAAGGGTAGTCCAAAAATACGCGGATATCCCGGGTGGCTTATTACCGCTATTGCATGAAATCCAGGCGGATGTTGGTTTTATTCCCAGGGACAGTGTGCCGGCCATCGCGAGTGGCATGGGCTTGTCGAGGGCGGAGGTGCACGGTGTCATCAGCTTCTATCACGATTTTCATGATCAACCGAGAGGTCAAAAAACAATACACCTGTGCCGTGCGGAGGCCTGCCAGGCAATGGGTTCACGCAAACTCGAGACATATGTTAAAACCCGTCTGGGGATTGATTATGGCGGCACAACAGCGGATGGCCGGTTTTCACTGGAACCGGTGTATTGCCTCGGTAACTGTGCCTGCCCGCCTTCAATACGTATCGGTGATGACGTGTTTGCCCGGGTTGATGCCAAGCGCTTTGATGAATTGCTGGATGGTATCTGAACATGGTTAAAGTTTTTGTTCCTTCAGATACCACGGCCTGTGCACTGGGTGCCGATGCGGTAGCGACTGCATTGGCGAAGGAGGCGAAAAACCGGGGCCTGGAGCTTGAAATCATCCGTAACGGGTCACGCGGTGCATTCTGGCTTGAACCGCTGGTTGAAGTTGAAACCGATGCCGGACGTTTTGCTTTCGGACCGGTGACGCAAGGCGACGTTGCGGGTCTGTTTGACGCAGGCTTTCCCGGGTTTTGCGAACATCAGCTAAGCCTTGGCAAACCGGGCGATATTGAATGGTTGTCCGGGCAGGACCGGCTGACGTTTGGCCGTGCGGGATTGACCGACCCACTCAGTCTCGATGACTACAAACAACACGGCGGTTATGAAGGCCTGAATAATGCACTGGCAATGTCGCCCGCAGAGATTGTCGAAGCGGTTACCAACTCCGGTCTGCGTGGCCGTGGCGGGGCAGCGTTTCCAACCGGGATCAAGTGGCGAACCGTGCTGAACACCCCGGCGGATCAGAAATATGTCACCGCGAATGCGGATGAGGGCGATTCCGGCACCTTTGCTGACCGCTTGTTGATGGAAGCCGATCCATATCAATTGATCGAAGGTATGACGATATGCGCCCTGGCAGTCGGCTGCAACCGAGGGTTACATTTATCTTCGTTCCGAATACCCGAAAGCGTTGCAGGTATTACGAACAGGCCATTGCAACGGCTGAAGATTCCAATCTGCTCGGGGACAATATCTGTGGCAGTGGCCGTGATTTCCACATCCATATCCGGGTTGGCGCCGGGGCGTATATCTGTGGTGAAGAAACATCCATGCTCGAAAGCCTGGAAGGTAAACGCGGACTGGTGCGTTTCAAACCACCGCTACCGGCCATTGAGGGTCTGTTCGGTAAGCCCACGGTGGTCAATAACGTCCTGACCCTGGCCGCGGTGACGACGGTACTGGCAAAGGGCGCGGCTTTCTACCAGGGCTACGGCAGTGGCCGCTCACGCGGAACCCTGAGTGTGCAACTGGCGGGGAATATCCGTCGTGGTGGCCTGGTAGAAGTACCATATGGCGTTAGCCTGCGTGACCTGGTAGAAGGATACGGTGGTGGAGCCGCCAGCGGCAGGCCAATCCGTGCGATCCAGGTGGGTGGCCCGCTGGGTGCCTATCTGCCGGAGTCACAATGGGATACACCGTTGGATTACGAAGCATTTTCAGCGGTGGGCGCGATGTTGGGTCATGGCGGGGTGGTGGTTTTTGATGACAGTGTTGATATGCTGGAGCAGGCCCGCTTTGCCATGGAGTTTTGTGCCGTGGAATCCTGTGGCAAATGTACACCCTGCCGTATCGGCTCGGTCAGGGGTGTAGAACTTATTGATAAGATAGCTAAAACTGCGAACAACTTGGCCGGTCTTGAATTGCTGGAAGAGTTATGCGAAACCCTGGACCAGGGATCGCTGTGTGCCATGGGTGGTCTGACGCCTATGCCGGTCCGCAGTGCAATCAGGTATTTTCCGCAGGATTTTGAATTGGGGAACAAAAACGGAGTTGAGAGGTAGGTATATGCCGAAGTTGCACACGCCATTGGAAGACCTGGGAACACCACGGCCACGTGCTGCAACCGAACAGGTCAGCCTGCAAATCGATGGTCAGCAGATCCGGGTCGATGCCGGTAGTTCCGTTATGCGTGCCGCCGCCCTGATGGGTATCAATGTACCCAAACTATGCGCCACCGATAGTCTCGATGCCTTTGGTTCCTGTCGCATGTGCCTGGTCGAAATTCGAGGGCCGTAAAGGTTTGCCGGCGTCGTGCACGACACTTGTAGAAGAGGGCATGGTGGTGAGCACCCGCTCGGGCAAGCTCGAGAAAGTGCGCAGAAATGTTCTCGAATTATATATTTCAGATCATCCACTGGATTGTGTGACCTGCCCGACCAACGGTGATTGCGAGTTGCAGGATGTGGCACAGGAGTTGGGTGTTGAAGACAGCCGTTACGGCTTGACCGGTAGCAATCACCAGCATGCTATAAAAGACGAGTCCAACCCGTATTTCACCTTTGATCCTTCGATGTGCATTGTCTGTTACCGTTGTGTGCGTGCCTGTGATGATATCCAGGGTACGTTTGCCTTGACGGTCGACGGGCGCGGTTTCGAGTCGAAAATCACTGCGGGGCAAATGGAATCCTTCATGGAGTCCGAATGTGTTTCATGCGGTGCCTGTGTCAATAGTTGCCCGACGGCAGCACTGGAAGAGAAGTCGGTGATCGAGATCGGTTTACCGGAAAAAAGCACCGTGACGACCTGTGCCTATTGTGGTGTGGGTTGCGCTTTCAAGGTGGAGACCCGCGGTGATGAAGTCGTGCGTATGACGCCTTATAAAGATGGCAAGGCCAATGAGGGTCATGCCTGTGTTAAAGGACGTTTTGCATTTGGTTATACCAGTCACAAGGACCGCATCACCACGCCGATGATCCGCGACAGTATCGATGAACCCTGGCGGGAAGTCAGTTGGCAGCAGGCGATCGAATTTACCGCCCGGCGTTTTCGGGAGATACAGGCAGAATACGGCAGAGACAGCGTCGGCGGGATAACCAGCTCACGTTGCAGCAATGAAGAAACCTACCTGGTGCAAAAACTGGTACGTGCCGGTTTTGGCAATAACAATGTCGATACCTGCGCCCGTGTCTGTCATTCACCTACCGGTTATGGCTTGAAGACTACCCTGGGTGAGTCCGCCGGTACCCAGGCATTTGATTCGGTGGATAAAGCCGATGTCGTGATGCTGATCGGTGCCAATCCAACGGAAGCACACCCCGTGTTCGCCTCGCGTCTCAAGCGTCGTCTTCGCGAAGGTGCGCAGTTGATTGTTGTTGACCCGCGTAAAATCGAGTTGGTGGACAGTCCGCACATCCGTGCCGCACATCATCTGCAGCTATTGCCCGGCAGTAACGTCGCTTTTGTCAATGCAATGGCACATGTGATTGTCACTGAAGACCTTGCCGATGAAAATTACATACGCGAGCGCTGCGAAATCGAAGCCTGGCAACACTGGTCAGACTTTATCCGCGGTGAAGAAAACTCACCCGAGCACCTGCAGGCGGTAACCGGTATTCCTGCAACTCAATTACGCGCGGCAGCGAGGCTGTTTGCAAATGCCGGCAACGCGGCGATTTATTATGGTCTGGGTGTCACCGAGCACAGCCAGGGTTCGACAACGGTCATGGGTATCGCCAACCTGGCGATGGCGACCGGTAATCTCGGCCGGGAAGGTGTGGGTGTCAATCCGTTACGTGGGCAGAATAACGTGCAGGGTTCCTGCGACATGGGTTCCTTCCCGCATGAACTGCCCGGTTACCGGCATATCTCCGACCCGCAGGTTCGCGGCCTTTTTGAAAATGAGTGGCAGGTCAAATTGCATCCGGAACCCGGTCTGCGTATCCCGAATATGTTTGATGCCGCCATCTGCGGTGATTTCAAAGGTCTTTATTGCCAGGGTGAAGATATCGCCCAATCCGACCCCAATACGCATCATGTTGAAGCGGCATTGAAAGCACTTGAATGTCTTGTTGTTCAGGATATCTTCCTGAATGAAACGGCACGTTATGCACATGTCTTTTTACCGGGTTCGACTTTCCTGGAGAAAAACGGCACCTTCACCAATGCCGAACGGCGTATTTCAAGGGTGCGCAAGGTATTACCTTCAAGAAGTGGTAAAGAGGACTGGGAAATCACGGTTGATCTTGCCAACGCCCTGGGTTACCCGATGAGTTATTCACACCCGTCCGAGATCATGGACGAAATCGCACGGCTGACACCGACATTCAGCGGTGTGAATTACGCCAAAATCGATTCTCTTGGCAGTATCCAGTGGCCCTGTAACGAGGCTGCGCCGGAAGGCACGCCGACGATGCATGTTGATGAATTTGTGCGGGGTAAAGGTTATTTTGCCATCACCGGATTTGTACCGACCTCGGAGCGTTCAACACGTAAATACCCGTTGCTGTTAACCACCGGCAGGGTTCTTAGCCAATACAATGTGGGTGCACAAACGCGGCGTACCAAAAACACGATCTGGGCAGATCAGGATCTGCTCGAAATTCACCCGGTGGATGCCGAAGACCGTGGTATCAGCTCCGGTGACTGGGTAGGTATACAAAGCCGCGCCGGAGATACGGTATTACGCTGCAGTTGTAACCGAAAGAGTTCAACCGGGTGTTGTCTATACGACCTTTCATTTTCCATTGACCGGCGCCAACATCGTAACCACTGAAAATTCAGACTGGGCCACCAACTGCCCGGAATACAAGGTCACCGCCGTGCAGGCGACACGTGTCACCCAGCCTTCGGAGTGGCAGAAACAACAGGCGGTCTTCAACCGGCAGCAAAAAGCATTTCTGGACAAGGCACGTAAATCCGGTGTCTGAACGGGTGAAAATATAGTGTCAGTTTCGCGCCAGGTTGCGGTCATCAATTGGAAAAATGGTGCTCAAAGCAGCCAGGATGACGAGGTCGCAACGGAAGTACCTGTCGCCCTGACCTATAACAAACGTTCACATGTCGTCATGATGGTAACGCCAACGGCGCTTGAGGATTTCGCCATCGGCTTCAGTCTGACCGAGGGTATTATCAACCAGCCCCCGGATATATTGGATGTAGCAATTATAGAAAGAGAAAATGGCCTGGAAGTGGCCATGACGGTTAGTGAAGACTGTTTCGAACGACTCGACGGTCAGCGCCGCAATCTCGTCGGGCGCACCGGCTGTGGTCTTTGCGGTGCTGAATCGCTCGATCAGGCCATGCGTAATCCGGCCGTCGTTAGCAGTCGCGTTACTGTGGCGGCAGCGGCTATACAGGCGGCAGTCCTGTCGCTGAATGCGCACCAGCCCTTACAGGTAGTCACCGGTGCGGTGCATGGTGCCGCATGGTGTAACACCAGTGGTGAGATACTGGCTTTGCGCGAGGATGTCGGACGCCACAATGCGCTGGACAAGTTGATCGGTTTTCTTTTCAGAACCGGCTTTGATTCCTCAAGCGGTTTTGTACTGGTATCGAGCCGGGCGAGTTATGAAATGGTCTACAAGGCTGCGGCGGCCGGTATGGAAGTCCTGGTCTCTGTTTCTGCACCTACATCCCTGGCGATTGATTTTGCGCACCGCAGCGGTATCACGCTGGTTGGTTTTGCCCGGCCGGGACGGCACAATATTTATACATTCGAAAGTCGAATCTCCGATATCTGATCGGCTAATTGCGGAGTTAAACCATGGCAAATACTGAGACAACCCACCTGCTATCAATGGCAAATGATATTGCGGCCAATCTCAGCTTTCAGGGTGATGCCGCTGACAAGATCGCGGATCATATCAATCGTTTCTGGGCACCCAGAATGCGAAAGCTGCTGCTTGAATATGCAGCGGATGGTGGTCAGGGCCTGAGTGAAGCACTGAAACCCGCCCTGGAAAAAATACGGTAATAGCGGTGATGGAAAAACCAGCCGGTGTCATTCTTGCAGGTGGTCGTTCGAGTCGTATGGGGGTTACCCGCAAAGCGCTAATCGAGCTTAATGGTCAACCACTATTAAAGTACGTAATAGACCGGTTGGCAGACCATCTGGATCCATTACTGCTCAGTTGTGAAAGTGAAACTTCTGATTTTGACAGTTACGGTCTGGCCATCGTGCCCGACCTGTTGCCCGATTATCGCGGGCCATTGGCGGGTTTGTACTCCGCACTGCAATACCTGGGTGATAAAGGCCACGACGATGGCCTGGTATTGTGTCCCTGCGATGCCCCCTTTCTTCCGGACAATCTCGTGCAGGTTTTGCTGGACGCGGATCAAAGTGAGCATAATAAGGTGATAGCCATTTCCTACCAGGGTGTGTTGCAACCCACATTTTCATTGTGGCAAAACCATCATCTGCCCGCCATTCGGGAAGCCGTGGTCGAGCAGGGCAGGGGTGGTCTTAAACACCTGCTGACCTCATTGCCACATAAAATTGTGGAATGGACGCCTGCTATGTCGCCTGTGAGCCGTCACCCTTCTTTAACGTCAATACGCCCGAAGAACTCGAATCCGCAGCGCTATGGCTTGACCGCATGCACACATAGAAGGATCATGGTGGGCTGATGGGTCCCACTTCAAAAGGTACGGTACATTGCACAAAGACGCTGATTTTATCCCCCTGAATATTGCCATCCTGACACTGTCGGATTCACGAACATTTGAAAACGATACCTCCGGTCAGACACTTGTAGATTCCCTGGAGGCTGCCGGTCACAAGCTTGCCGCGCGGGAATTGTGCAAGGATGAAATCTACACAAGCCGGGCCATCGTATCTGCCTGGATTGCCGACCCGGGTATCGATGTCATCATTTCAACCGGCGGTACCGGTCTGACCCAGCGTGATTCCACGCCAGAAGCTTTGAAACCACTTTTTGATCAGAACATCGAAGGTTTTGGCGAGTTGTTTCGCCAGCTTTCATATGATGAGATTGGCTCGTCTACCGTCCAATCGCGGTCACTGGCCGGTCTCGCCAACCAGACCCTGGTTTTCTGTTTGCCCGGTTCAACAGGTGCCTGCCGTACCGGATGGAACCGGATACTGAAAGAGCAACTCGATAGCAGTCACCGGCCCTGTAATTTCGCCGCGCAAACACGCTCAGGTGCAAAGTTGCCATGAATATGATCACGGTTTCCGAGGCGCACGAGCGACTAGCGTAGTAATAACCGGGTTCGGGTTGATGACGAAAGCGTCGATCTGAAAGAGTGCCTGGGACGCGTGTTGGCCGCCGATGTTGTTTCATCAATCGATGTTCCACCTGCAGATAACAGTGCGATGGATGGTTACGCCCTGCGGCGTGAGGATTGGCAGGGAGCGGATCACGCGTTGGAGATCAGCCAGAGAATCACTGCGGGAACATCACCGGCACCGCTTAAACCAGGCACGGCAGCACGCATCTTTACCGGTGCTGAAACACCAGCAGGTGCGGATGTCGTGGTGATGCAGGAGAAGTGCAAAGCCGATGCTAACCAGGTGACCATGGATGCCGTGGGCAATATTGGGGCCAATATACGGCCAAGAGGTCAGGATATCAGGCAGGGTGGCACTGTTTTACAGCAAGGTCATCGGCTACGGGCACAGGATCTTGGCCTGATTGCTTCGCTGGGCATTGCCAGGGTCGAAGTCAGGTGCCGCTTAAAAGTCGCCATTATCTCGACAGGTGAGGAACTGGTAGAACCGGGTAAGCCACTCAAGCCGGGTCAGATTTACAACTCCAACCGCTATATGCTGCAGGCCTTACTTGAAGCTTGGGGTTTTGATGTGTTGGATTTTGGGATCACAGCGGATGATCCACAAATTATCAGCGGTAGCCTATCCGAAGCCAGTCGCGAAGCCGATGCCATCATCACGACGGGCGGTGTCTCAGTTGGCGAGGAGGATCATGTCAAGGCGGTGGTCGAATCGCTTGGTCATATTGACCTATGGCGGGTTGCGATTAAACCCGGCAAGCCTTTTGCCTTTGGCGATGTTTTGGGAACACCGTTTCTGGGTCTGCCCGGCAACCCGGTATCCGCTTTTGTCACGGCACTGGTGATCGCACGTCCCTATTTGTTCGATTGCCAGGGTGTCAGTCATTCCGAAATCGTTCCGCTCAGGGAAACAGCATTATTTGATAAAAAGGGCAGCTTCCGGCAGGAATATTTACGTGTGCGATCCACCGCCGGTGGCGTGGAAATGTTTGAGAAGCAAAGTAGCGGTGTGCTGTACTCAACCAGTTGGGGAGACGGCTTTGTCGTGCAAAAACCAGATGAGGATATCCGCAAAGGCGAAAGGGTGGACGTCATTCCATTTGTGTTGTTTAACTAACTCGATTTTCTCCGGGACTTACCATGGACTCAATTTTTAGCAGACTGCCCGATGGCCTGGTGCTTCTTGATGGTGGCATGGGTCAGGAGTTGATCAACCGGGGTGTATCGGGGCAGGGTGTGCTGTGGTCTGCCAAAGCCCTGTTCGACAACCCCTCAGCGGTACAGGCAGTGCACGAGGATTACATCCGCGCCGGTGCCGATGTCATCACTGCAAATTCATACGCCTGCATTCGCAATAATTTTGAACCCGAAGGCCTGCTACACCGTCTCGGTGAAATGAACCAGCTGGCTGCCATGCTGGCACGCCAGGCGCGGGACAAGGTTGGGAAAAAGGTATTGATAGCGGGCTCAATGGGTCCGCAAAATGGCAGTTACCGTCCTGACCTGGTCGGTTCGTATGATGAAACCGAGGCGCTTTACCGCGAGCAGGCCGGGTTCCTTGCGCCACATGTCGATCTGTTTATCTGTGAAACACTGTCATGCATCAAGGAAGCACGTGCCGCAGCGGTCGCGGCAGCTTCCACCGGAAAACCGGTCTGGTTGTCATGGTCGATAGAGGATTCAGGAGCGGCGAATCTGCGCAGTGGTGAATCCATCGTTGCTGCATGGGATGATATTGACGGTTTGGATGTAAGCGCAGTATTACTGAATTGTTCACCACCGGAAGCCATCAGCAAGGTATTACCACAACTGGTCACCTTGAGTGATATCCCGGTAGGTGCCTATGCCAACGCATTCACACCAATACCCCAGAAGTGGGATTTTCACGGCGATACATCTATCCCTCCATCAAGAACCGACGTTACGCCACAGGCCTATGCAGATTATGCAGCCCACTGGCTGGCGGCAGGTGCGCGTATCATTGGTGGTTGCTGTGAAGTTGGCCCGGCGCACATTGAGCAGTTAAATAAATCTCTCAAACCATAGACCGCTGCCGGATATGTCAAGACGTGGACTGAAGCCATGGGCAAGGCTATTGACAAGCTAATCGAGGACATTGTTTTTGATGAAGACCTGGCGGACGCACTTGCGAATTACAGATTGGCTGACCACGTTCAGCCCTTACCTGCAGAAAATATCCGCCAGGATCAGGTTAACACTTCGGCAGAATTTACCAGGAAGCGGTACTATGTAATCTGGTTATTTAGAACCAGCGATAGCTTTTTCTTATGACTGCGATTCAAAGTTTCGATTCGATTCAATTGAAAATTTACGTTTTAATTGTGTCGCAAAGCAATGTTGATTGCTCAAATGGAGATTACCCATGCGTAAACAAATCATATCTTTACTTGCCGCTTTAGCGGTAATAATGTTGCTGGCACTGCCATCAAACCCTGCTTTTGCTCAAGGTGAGCCGAAGCCGAACGACTTCTGGTGGCCCGAAAAAATAAACCTCAACCCCCTTCGTCAGCATGCTGCTGAATCCAACCCGATGGGCGAAGACTTCAACTACGCCGAGGCGTTTAAAGCGCTCGACCTCGACGCCGTGAAGAAAGATATTGCGGAGGTGATGACGACATCACAGGACTGGTGGCCTTCGGATTATGGTCACTACGGGCCCTTTTTCATTCGAATGGCCTGGCACAGCGCGGGTACCTACCGTGTGTCTGACGGCCGCGGCGGCGCCGGTGGCGGTCAACAACGATTCGAGCCACTCAACAGCTGGCCAGACAATGTCAATCTTGATAAGGCGCGGCGGTTGCTTTGGCCCGTGAAGCAGAAATACGGCCGGTCGATTTCCTGGGCAGACCTGATGGTCCTGACGGGAAATGTCGCGTTGGAATCCATGGGTTTCAAAACCTTCGGCTTTGCTGGTGGACGCGAGGATGACTGGGAACCGGACATGGTCTACTGGGGGCCTGAGAACGAGTTTCTCGCAGATGAGCGCTACAGTGGCGACAGGCAACTGGAGCGTCCGCTGGCCGCAGTTCAGATGGGTCTGATCTACGTGAATCCAGAGGGGCCGAACGGCAACCCTGATCCACTGGCGGCCGCCGTTGATATCCGCGAGACCTTTGGCCGCATGGCGATGAATGATGAAGAGACCGTCGCGCTCATCGCTGGTGGGCATACCTTCGGCAAGGCCCATGGCGCTGCCAAACCGGATGATTGTGTGGGTGCCGCACCGGCTGCCGCAGGCATTGAAGAGCAGGGATTTGGTTGGAAGAACAAGTGCGGTAGCGGCAAGGCTGGTGACACGATCAGCAGCGGTCTGGAAGGCGCCTGGACAGCTACGCCAACTGCCTGGTCCATGCAATATTTGAGCAACCTGTTCGCCTTTGAGTGGGTGCAGACTAAGAGCCCTGCAGGTGGAACCCAGTGGATTCCCGCCGACGGCGCTGCGGCTAACCTGGTGCCGGACGCTCACGATCCATCGAAACGCCATGCACCTATCATGTTTACTACTGATCTTTCGCTGAAGTTCGACCCGAGCTATCGGGAGATCTCGGAGCGCTTCCTTGCGAATCCGCAGGAATTTGAACTGGCCTTCGCCAAGGCGTGGTTCAAACTGACGCACCGTGATATGGGGCCTCGTGCGCGCTACCTTGGTGATGAGGTTCCTGCCGAGGTTTTGATGTGGCAGGATCCCGTACCCGCAGTCGATCATGACCTGGTTGACGCAGCAGACATCGCGAAACTGAAGTCTGAAATTCTCGACTCGGGTCTGACCGTACCCGAACTGGTCAGAACTGCCTGGGCTTCAGCCTCTACCTTCCGTGACACCGACATGCGCGGTGGGGCGAACGGCGCCCGTATTCGTCTCGCGCCTCAGAATGATTGGGAAGTCAACAATCCAGCTGAATTGACGAAGGTGTTGACTCGTCTTGAGGATATCCAGAAAGATTTCAACAACGCACAAGCGGGTGGGAAGAAGGTATCGCTTGCCGACCTGATCGTCCTGGGTGGCGCCGCAGCCATTGAGAAGGCCGCATCGAGTGCCGGGCAGGATGTGCAGGTTCCCTTCACACCGGGGCGCACCGATGCGTCCCAGGGTCAGACCGATGTGAATTCTTTTGCCGTGCTCCAACCGAGTGCAGACGGTTTTCGCAATTACTTTGGCAAAGGTAACCGCAGACCGCCGGCTGACATGCTGATTGATAAAGCAAGCCTGCTGACTCTGACTGTTCCCGAAATGACTACCCTGATTGGCGGCATGCGTGCGCTGAATGCGAATTTCGGACAGTCCGAACATGGTGTGTTCACTAACCGGCCCGGAACCCTGAGCAACGATTACTTTGTGAACCTGCTCGATATGTCCACCCAGTGGTCAAAATCATCGTCATCAGAAGGCATTTACGAGGGTCGTGACCGCGGCACAGGCGAGCTTAAATGGACCGCGACGCCGGTTGACCTTATGTTCGGGTCCAGTTCCGAACTGCGCTCTATCGCAGAGGTATATGCAGAAGCCGATGCACAGGAGATGTTTGTGCACGACTTTGTTGACGCCTGGACCAAGGTAATGAGCCTCGATCGTTTCGATACACTTTGATCGCGGCGAAAAAAGAACTCGAAAGGTAACAAATAGAGGCCGGATGCATCTATGTTAATGTATCCGGCCCCTTTTTTTGAAAGATGACCTTTTGTGGGGTGACGGCTGGGGTCAGAGCAGGTTTTTGACCCCAGGGTTTATTTTCCAAAAACGCTTTTCAAAAGATCGGTAGTACGCTTCGCCGGGTTGTTACGTATCGCTGCCTCTTCTTTGGCAAGGTAATAGAAGATGCCGTCCATGCCTTTTTCGACCACGTAGTCGCTCATATCGAGATCAACCTTCGGTGCAAACGGTACTTCCTCGTATTGTTGCATGACGTTGTCATATAGCTGGAGCGCTCCAACACCTTCCAGGCTGTTATCCACCACCGGTTTCATCTCCAGTGCCAGCGGCGCCGACATTTTTGACCTGAAGTACTGGGTGGCGGCATCGTCCGGTCCCTTGTAGATCGCCATCACATCGTCGAGTGTCATGTCGTTGATGGCACCAATAAACAACTGTTTTGCTTTCGGGGTCGCGATTTCCGCGGCTTCATTGAGCTTTGCTTCAAGGTCGACCAGCATGGAATCCATGCCCAGCGTGCTCAACAGTTTTCGAGCCTTGTCGAGTTGCTTTGGAAGCGGGATATGAATCTGCGGGTCGAGATTAAAACCACCCGCCTGGCCGAGGTTGCCTACCACCGTATCCGTGCCTACTCTCAGTGCTTCCTTAAGCCCGCCGCCGACCTCATCGGTGCTGAGTGCCTGGTCGGTGTCCTTCTTGCCAAGCGAACCCTTCAGCTTACTCAGCCAGTCGGCTGACAGCATTGTACTGTTCAACGCCAATGCCAGGCTTGCTAACGCAAAGACCCAACGCACATTTTTGCCAAGACGCCATTTTTTTTCTGAAATCAACAAACTGCAACTCCTCTGGAACACATACGATGAGCTTCAGTATAAGGCCATTTGGTTTATTTACGCTAAAAACCAGCGTTAATTAACAATCCTTTACAAATTCAAGCTGGCGGTATTTGCCCTAAACCGATTCATCCATTTCATGCTCGTCTGACGTATGATTTTTTGGTCCCATGAGATTGGAGATTCTGACTTCTGATTCATGCATTTCTATGCCAAACTGGGACATGGATAAATTTCTGTCATTGTGGAACCAACAACTTTTCCAGGTTGGTGGTACTGAATATACGGTTGGTCAATTAATTCTGTTGGCATTACTACTGGTACTTGGCTACGCTGCCAGTAGGCTGCTTGAGAATCTTTTCAGTAAGCGTCTGGCTAAGACCCATCTGCGTCCTCATGCTATTCAGACCTTGCAACGTATATTTTTCTATCTTTTGATCATTGGTGTTATTTCGGCCGTTTTAAGTCTGCTACACGTCCCCATGGCAACATTTGCATTCCTGACGGGTGCCGTTGCCATTGGTATTGGTTTTGGCGCGCAGAATATTCTCAACAATTTTATCAGTGGCTGGATACTGATGACCGAACAGCCCGTACGGACGGGTGATTTCATTGAAATCGATCAATTTACCGGTGTTGTGGAACGCATTGGTAACCGCTCTACAAGGATTCGACGTACTGACGGCGTTCACTTACTGGTGCCCAATAGCCAGATGCTGGAACGGGTTGTGGTTAACTGGACATTGATTGACAACGATATTCGCACGACCATACGTGTGGGTGTTGCGTATGGTTCACCACCACAGCAGGTGGCCGAACTGATGGAGCAGGCCGTTTGTGCCCAGGTTGATGTATTAAAAGATCCGCCCCCGCGAGTTATTTTCGAGGATTTTGGTGACAACGCATTGATTTTTGATGCCGTTTTCTGGAGCAGGGTAGGTGGAGAGCGCGAGTTGCGCCAGATACGCAGCAATATCAGGTTCAAGATTTCCGAGTTGTTTGCCGCAGCGAACATCACCATTGCATATCCGCAACGCGATGTGCATATTGACGGCCTCGGTCCGCTGCAAATCGAGATGGTCGAAAAAAATCGCAACACCGAAACGAATTCAACTGGCAGATAAAAGATGTCTGATGTCAATTTATCACGGTGTTCAAACGTCGCGACTGGCTTTAAGGTTTGGCTATAGACGAGGCCCTGGCATCATCCAGGCCTTCTTTCAGGACATTGGCCCAGACCTGCAGAATCCGGTTGGCTGCTGCGCGGTTGGTGACGCGGTTTTGCCATTCAAAATAACCGGTTTTTCTATCCACTTTACGATCGAGCGCCTTGGCAAGTATGTCGCCGGAGACCGAATCGTACAGTTCCATATGCAAGGTCATTTCACCGGCGGTTTCAGAGTAGGTGCGCGATTTGCCGGTAGAGTTGATATCGGGTGAAACAATATTCAGGCCGATAATGGCGGGTCTGATCAACAGCACGTCTTCAGCTTTTTCATAAACCAGTTCATAACCGCCTTCCTCCAGTGTCTCCGAAAATATTTCAACGAACAGCGAGCCCAGCTCTATCTTAATTTTTGCCATGTCATTCGCGCTGATTTTTCCCGGGTTGTTCTTGTTCTGATCGTGTTGCCAATTCTTTTTGAAAGCGATATAGGGGTTGTCGAGGTAGATCCTGGTGTACTGGCTCCAATTGACGCCCGGCTGCACGTATACCAGCGCAAGGTTTGAATCTTCAACCAGTCGCAAACCTTCAATGGTAAATTCGGGTCTTTTTTCTTGCGCAAGGCAGATACTGCTCGTGAATACGAAAAAAGCGATCAGTCAAAAAGTTAATAAATATACGGAACTTCATAACAAACCCCTTCAAAAGAAAACCACAATCAGCTTATTGTTTAAATATAGCTTAAATCGTCCGGTCTTATCGGTAAAATACGCGCTTATTCGATGGCGGCTTGACGTACAATTCGTCCATAGACCAATTCCATTCACGTAGTTTCGAGTAGATAATTAAATGTATAAAATCCGAACTTATAATAGCCTGGCCGCAAAGGGTCTGGACCGCTTCCCCGTCAATAATTACCAGGTTGGTCCAGAGGTGTCGAATGCCGACGCGGTTATGCTACGCAGTCAGAAACTGCATGATGAAACCATTGATGAAAGTGTGATCGCCGTGGCCCGTGCGGGTGCGGGTGTGAACAATATCCCGGTGGCCGAGTACGCCAAAAGCGGTATCGTGGTGTTCAATACACCGGGCGCAAACGCCAATGCGGTCAAGGAATTGGTGGCCGCTTCATTATTGCTTGGTTCAAGGGACATATTCGGTGGTATGAGCTATGTTCAAACCCTTGGTGACATCGGCGACAGTGCAGAAATGCATAAATTGCTGGAAGCGAATAAGAAGCGCTTTGCCGGTTCGGAAATTTCCGGTCTGACCCTCGGTGTTGTGGGTCTGGGTGCGATCGGCGCTCTGGTTGCCAATATGGCACTTGAGCTGGGAATGAAAGTGGTTGGCTACGATCCGGCAATTTCAATTGAAGCCGCCTGGCGTCTTTCCAGTCGTGTTCAGAAAATGAACAGTTTGCAGGCGCTGGTTACGGTCTCGGATTTTGTCACCCTACACGTGCCGGCAATCCCACCAACCCTGGGTTTGATCAACAAGGACGTCCTTGCGCGTTGCAAGCCGGGTATGCGTCTGCTCAATTTTGCCCGCGATGAAATTGTCGAATTGCCGGCCGTAGTTGCGGCCCTCGACAGTGGTCGACTGGCAGCTTATATCAGCGATTTTCCACACCCAGAACTCCTCGGACGAAAGGATTGCCTGCTGTTGCCCCACATTGGTGCGAGCACAGCCGAAGCCGAGGAGAACTGCGCCATGATGGCGGCAGATCAACTGATGGATTTCCTTGAAAATGGAAACATCAGGAATTCCGTCAACTACCCCGATACGCAAATGGCCAGGAACGGTGGTTACCGGATTACGTTTTGCAATGAAAATGTTCCCAAGGTTCTTGGTCACGTTTTGACCGTGTTGGCCGACCACAATCTGAATGTTGTCGACATGGTCAACCTCAGCCGGGGTGACTTTGCCTACAGTATCATCGACGTGGAAAACGAGCCGGATGCGGATGTCATGCGTGCCATTAATAATACGGATCATGTTATCAGGGCCAGGTTGTTACCCCCGTCATAGAGATATCCTGCAACCCTGTTAACACTTGATACGAAAAAGCAGGACTCGTCAAGGTCCTGCAAAAAAGGTTACTCTTGCGCAACAGCTCAGCACGACGGGGCGCCACAACATGTTGCGGCAGGCACCATAGTCTGGAACCAGGGAAATAGAAAATGCTCAGTGATTATGAAATTGCCAGGCAGGCCGGTATCCGGCCCATCAGTGATATCGCATCTAAACTCGGGGTAGAGCCTGATGATTTGATGCCTTATGGCGGTGAAATTGCCAAGGTTAACCTGAAAGCGCTGACACGGCCACGAAAACGCCCCGGTAAAGCCCGATTGATCCTGGTGTCTGCAACCACGCCGACAGCGGCGGGTGAAGGCAAAACCACGACCTCCATCGGCCTGGCGCAGGCGCTGGACAGCCTGGGTGAGTCCGTTTGCCTGGCATTACGTGAACCATCACTCGGGCCGTGTCTCGGTATAAAGGGTGGCGCCACGGGCGGTGGTTACAGCCAGATTGTCCCGGCAGGTCGCATCAATCTGCATTTTACCGGTGATTTTCACGCGATTACGACGGTCAATAACCTGGTCGCGGCGGCTATTGATAATCACATATTCCAGGGCAACGAGATGGGTTTGGATCCCCGCCAGATAGTGTGGCGTCGGGTCATGGATATGAATGACCGGACATTGAGAAATATCGTGATCGGTCTCGGTGGCAGGCTGCAGGGCATTCCGCGCGAAGGCGGTTTCGATATTACTGCAGCATCTGAAATCATGGCTATTCTTTGTCTTGCCAATAGCCTGGATGACCTGCGCAGAAGACTCGATAACATACTGGTGGGAACCACCTGGAAAGGTCAGCCGATATTTTTAAAGGCCTTGAAAATCACCGGTGCCATGATGGCACTGCTCAGGGATGCCGTTCATCCCAACCTGGTGCAAACGCTTGAAGGAACACCGGCTTTCATGCACGGCGGGCCGTTTGCAAATATTGCACACGGTTGCAACAGTATTTTTGCCACCCGCATGGCCATGCAATTTGCGGATTGGACCGTGACCGAAGCGGGTTTTGGTTTCGATTTGGGTGCCGAGAAGTTTTTTCACATCAAGTGCCGGCCAAACGGTCTCGACCCTGATGCGGTGGTAGTTGTGACCACTGCGCGGGCGTTGAAACTGCACGGAGGCAAAGCCAAGGACGCCCTTCATCAGCCCGATCCGGAAGCGGTCCGGCTAGGCCTGGAAAACCTGGATAAACACATTGAAAGCGTATCGCATTTCAACAAGCATCCGGTGGTTGCCCTGAACCGCTTTGCCAATGATACCGATGAAGAAATCCGTATCATCCGCGAGCGGGCATTGGCGCATGGGGTATCATTCGCGGAAACCAGGCATTTTGCCGAAGGCGGTAAAGGTGCACAGGATCTCGCGCGTGAGGTGATAAAGTCTGTTCAGCACAACAAGCCATTCTCACCTCTGTATGCACTCGACGATACAATTTATGAAAAAGTACACAAGGTCTGCAAGGACATGTACGGTGCCGATGATGTGGCTTTTACCAAGGATGCCGAGATAGATCTGAAAACCATTACAGCCCTGGGACTGGACAAATTACCGGTATGTATTGCCAAGGCACCAAGCTCGCTTTCTGATGATCCGATGTTACATGGCAGACCACGTGACTTCGAGGTCACTGTCAGGAATATACAGGTCAGTGCCGGTGCGGGTTTCCTGGTCATCCTGACCGGTAGAATCATGCGTATGCCGGGCTTGCCGAAACGACCCATCGCCGAGGAGATTGATTTACTGGAAGATGGCACCGTGATTGGTGTAGGTTGATAGTATTTAGCATAATAAAGCAGGGTGCCACAGGTATTAGCCAGGCCCGGATAGAGGGAATAATATGAGATTGTTGTTACGACTGAACTTGTTCTACGGAATTTTGGCCTTGCTGATCTGGGGTGGTTACCAGCTTGTGCCCGATCTGCATCGTTACCTGCCGCTTGGCGTTGTCGATACCCTGTTTAACCAGGAACCGGATAGCAACATTGGCGGCATCGTCATCCACGCGTCAAATGTGACCGATGAAGTGGGTGGTTTGATATGGCTGGTGATGGCCATCATTGGTGCGGTCGGTCTTATGGTCCCGGTTTCGTGGACTTACATGGCGGTGCGCAGCAAGGCCAAGATGGATCAGTCACTATTGGAAACCATACTGGTACTGCCGATTGCGGTAACCGGGATTGTGCTGATCGTACACAACAGCCTGGCCATGGCGTTCAGCCTGGCCGGTGTGGTGGCGGGTGTACGTTACCGCTATGCGCTTGAAGAGTACCGCTGACTCCCTGTTTATCTTTATGGCGGTTGGTGTTGGTCTTTCCTGCGGTATCGGTATGTTACTGGTCGCTGCCGTGATGACTGCGATATTCAATTACACATTTTTGATCCTGTGGGAATTGAACTATGGCGGCTATGATGATTCAAAAACCTATATGCGCCAGAGTCCACGTGAAATTGAACGCCAGAAAGCCCAGGAAAAAGATACGGGTATTTTTGATTGAAACCAGGGAGCGTTCTCATTGACCAGGCTGCGATGCCGGACCCGGTTTTTTTTGCCCGGCAAGGCAGAATGAGAGCGCCCCTACAAGCTGATTTTGGATTTGATATGAAATTTTCTTTACTTGCTGCTGTTCTGTTTTGGGCCTTGCTCTCAACCGGCCCGGCAGATGCCAAGGCTAAAAAAATCGATGATTACCACTGGACCGGCGTGGAACGGGTTGTCGCCATCGGTGATCTGCATGGCGACTACGGGCAGTACATCGAAGTCATGAAGTCCGCTGGACTGATCGACAAGCGTGGAAAGTGGAGTGGGGGAGAAACCCACCTCGTTCAGACCGGTGACATCACGGACCGTGGTGCGGATAGCCGTAAAATCATTGACCACCTGGTGAAGTTATCAAAGCAGGCAAAGAAGAAAGGTGGCTATGTACATCTGCTGATTGGCAATCACGAGACGATGAATGTTGTCGGTGATCTCCGTTATGTGGATCCCGGTGAATTCAAGGCATTTACTACGAAAAACTCCGTGCGACTGCAGAATATGCAATGGGAACGCCAGCTTGAGTGGATGAGTGCCAATACACCGGATTTCGCGGAGTTGGATCTTGAAGCCTATCGCCAGGAGTGGGAGAAACAGGTGCCCCTGGGATGGGTTGAGCACCGCCAGGCCTGGTCACTCAATGGTGAGTACGGCAAATGGGTTGAGAATAGCAAGGTGGCAATACAGGTAAATGACACCATTTTTCTGCATGGCGGTATCAGTGCAAAATATTGCAGTTTTAGTCTCCAGTCACTGACGGAACAGGTTATCGTGGCGATGCAAAATATTGATCCGACCATTGTGACGGCCATGAATGACCCACTGGGGCCGGTTTGGTATCGGGGTCTTGCACAGGAAGATGAGGCCAATGAGGTTTATAGCCAGACGCTGGATAATATTCTTAAGCGCTATGACGCCAAACGCATCGTGATCGGTCATACGCCCACGGGTGGTGTTGTCTGGCCGCGTTTTGATCAGCGCGTCGTGGCTAATGATACGGGTATTGCAGCATATTACGGTTCGCACAAGGGTTTGCTTGAACTGACTGCACAAGGTGCAACAGCGATTTATGGCGACCAAAGAATCCCGCTACCGACCAGTAACAGCGAACGTGAGGATTATCTGCAAGCCGTTATTCTGGCCGATTCAAACAACGCCCTTTTGAAACAACGCCTGGCCAGGATGCAGGCACCGCCGCAGGGCGAGACGGTCGCCACGGTTGATGGTGAAAACACCGAGGCAGGGGAAGAAATTATTCCTGTCCCCGGCACTTGTCAATAATCTCCTTGTTGAGCTTTTTCGGGTTGTTGATGATCTCATAAAAGTCTTCAATATAATCAATCGCACCCTCACGCATATATTTGGTCAAGTGTGTGTTGTTCTGAAACAGCGCCAGGATATCCGCCTTTTTCTCATTAAACAGCGCAACAGTCTGTGGTAATTTGTCATTGTTCATACAAAACCCACGGTAGAGTCTTTGCCGGATATTTTTAACTCTTAAACCATCGGGTGGGGCAGCATAATGTGCGTTGACCAGGCCGGAAGAGTCAAAATCATAGGGTACGGCAAATTTTGGATCGATGTCATCTCCTGCGCCGATCAACCTTGCATTGTGGCAACAACTGTCATCTTTTGGACCACTGGTTGCCGCCCAGTCGAGATTGCCTATCATGTATTGGAAAAGTGACAATTGGCTGGTGGTGACAGGATCCAGTTTCCGGTAGGGTACCGAGGCGATAGACAGTTCTTCGAGGTCATTGCGCTTGGCCAGGTCATCCACGTCTTCAATTAAAAAACCGAAGCGGGTGATTGACTTGTTGTTTTTTTCGCTGTCGCTGTACTCAATCATCATCGGCCTCGCCCTGAAACTGTATTCTGTGATCAGGTTGTAGATGCGATAGGTCAGAAATTCCTTGATGTAATATTGCTCGTATTTGCTATTGGTATCGCAGTAAGTCACGAGTTTCAGTGACTTGTTGCCCCTGAATTCCGTGCCTTTCAACTTTTCCTTGTCAAAATGAAGCTTCAATGGCGGGAAGTCGCATATGCGCCTGCGGGTTATTCCCCGTAGTGAAACCTCTGCATCAATCGTATGCTGCCCTCCGTCAGCACCTGTGTAACTAAGCTGCACCGGATACCTGGTATCCTTTTTCTTATTTCTTTTAATCGTGTTCCATGGACCGGTGAGTGTGACCTGTTTTTCATCGAAGTTGCTGAATAGCTTGGGTGGTTTGGCTTCTTCGGCAGCAAAAGTCAATGGTGTGGTCAGTAAAAAACTGATCAGTAAAACGAAAACGGCATAGCGTTGATTCATTTTCATCAGCTGTCTCACTCTTAGTTCAAATATTGCGTTCTTTCATATTATCAGGATAGTCGAAGCTGGTGGTAATGCGTTAATCAGTGCAATATGCGTGTCCGGATGGTGGCGGGAATTTTTGCCAGGTCTTTCATCAGCGAAGTCACATCATCGGATTCTACATCCATTACAACGTAGCCAATTCCGCCCTCGGTTTGCAGGTATTGCGCGGCAATATTGACCTCACACCCGAAAAATACCTGGTTGATATCTTTCAGAACACCCGGTTCATTATGATGAATGTGCATGATGCGGCGTGTTAATCCATGGTCGGGCAGTGAAACCTCCGGGAAGTTGACCGCCGAACGGGTCGTGCCGTTGTCACTGTAACGAACCAGTTTACTGGCGACCTCAACGGCAATATTCGCCTGTGCTTCCAGGGTGCTGCCGCCAATATGCGGTGTCAGTAGAACGTTATCCAGGCCGACCAGTGGTGATTCAAAGCGGTCATCATTTGATTTGGGTTCGAGCGGAAAAACATCGATGGCGGCGCCCGCAACATGACCGGACTGCAACGCTTCGCTGAGTGCGTCAATATCAACAACGGTACCCCGCGAAGCATTGATCAGGTAACTGCCTTTGCGCATGGTCTTGATAAGACTGGCCGACATCAGGTTTCGGGTTTCTGCCGTGTCCGGCACATGCAGGGAGACCACATTGGCCTCTTTTAACAGGGACTCAAGGCTGACCCTTGCCTCGGCGTTACCCAGTGGCAGCTTGTTTTCAACATCCTGGAAAATAACACGCATACCCATGCTCTCAGCAATGATGCCAAGTTGTGAACCAATATGGCCATAACCGACTATACCCAATGTTTTACCGCGAATCTCGGTTGAACCACTGGCTGACTTAAGCCATTCACCACGGTGTGCGGCGGCATTTTTCTGTGGAATGCCACGCATCAACATGATGATTTCAGCAAGTGCCAGTTCAGCCACACTGCGGGTATTGGCAAACGGTGCATTGAAAACAGGTATTCCGGCGAGAGCGGCGTATTGCAGGTCGACCTGGTTGGTGCCGATACAAAAACAACCGATGGCAGTCAGGCGGTCAGCCGCATCAATCGCGGCAGCGTCGAGTTGTGTGCGTGAGCGAATACCGACAAAATGCACACCTTTCAAGGCCTGTTTCAGTTCCTGGGGTGTCAGCGCACCGGATTTCTCCACGATATTCGTATAACCCGCGCTTTCAATGATTTCCCGGGCCTGGGGATGCAGGCCTTCCAGCAAAAGAAACTTGATTTTGGCTTTGTCGAGCGAGTAATTTCGGTCAGAATGGCGCATTGGTCTGGTCATGCTTCCGCTATTTGAATTAAGCTTCATTGTCACGCTAGCACACGCTTATATCAACCGGAAATATGGTATGCGAACAGAACAAAAAAACACCCGTATAGAACAGCTGAAAACACACTGCCCTGAACTGGAAATCAATACCGAAAAGGCGGTTTTGGAAAGCCATGGTTGCGACTGGACCCGGTTCCGGACGCCAGATGCCGCAGCGGTCGTTTTCCCAAGGAATACTGACGAGGTAGCGAAACTCGTAAGGCAGGCCATGCAGCACCGGATACCGCTGGTGCCTTCCGGTGGACGCACGGGACTGAGTGGTGGCGCGATTGCAGATGCCGGTGAGGTCGTTGTCTCTTTTGACCGGATGCGTCGCATCCTGGATTTCAATGCGGTGGACCGGACCCTGACGGTTGAGCCTGGTGTGGTTACCCAGGTGATTCAGGAATACGCAGCCCGACAGAATTTGTATTACCCGGTCAGTTTTGCCTCCGAAGGTTCATCCCAGATCGGTGGCAATATTGCCACCAACGCGGGTGGTATTCGCGTATTGCGATATGGATTGACCAGGGACCAGGTGGTTGGACTCAAAGTTATTGATGGCCGTGGCGATTTGCTGGAGTGCAACAGCGGTCTGGTCAAGAATGCCAGCGGTTATGATCTAAGACATTTATTTATCGGCTCCGAAGGAACGCTGGGGTTGATTGTGGAGGCAACGCTACGTCTGACTGACCCGCCAGAACCTTCCCGTGTGATGCTGCTGGCGGTCAGCAGTCTCGATGGGATGATGACTGTTTTCAGACAGTTTAATGATGCCCTTAGACTCACTGCGTTTGAGTTTCTATCCGCTGCCGCCATGTGCTATGTGCGCAGCGGACACGAATTGCCGGCACCGATGGATACCGAAGCGCCTTATTTTGCCCTGCTTGAATTTGATTGTGCCGACTCCAGCCAGGAAGATATAGCCCTCGAGCGTTTTGAATACTGTATTGAAGATGCTTCCGTGCTTGATGGGGTAATCTCTCAGAGCGAGGCTCAGGCCGCCGATTTATGGCGTTACCGGGAAGGCATATCCGAGGCGATTACGAAATTTACGCCGTATAAAAATGACTTGTCCGTACGAATTTCAGCGATTCCGGATTATTTGCGTGATCTTGATGAACTTGCCCAATCACGTTATCCGGATTTTGAAGTCCTGTGGTATGGACATTTTGGGGACGGCAATCTGCATATGAATATCCTGAAACCGGCGGATATGCCGGTGGAGGAATTTGAAGAAGTATGCGCGCGGGTTAATCCCGATGTATTTGAACTGACGCGTACTCACCACGGTAGTATTTCCGCAGAGCATGGTATCGGTTTATTGAAGCAAGACTATCTTTCCTATACCCGTTCTGATGCCGATATAGAAAGAATGCGTGGTATCAAGGCAGTGTTTGATCCGGTGAATATTATGAACCCGGGAAAATTATTGGGCTGATAATCCGGTTCACACCGGCAGTGGGCAGAATGAACAAAAAAACCTGAGCAGCAAGGGCCGATCAGGCTTTTTTTTTGCAGGGTAAGATCTAGAAAAATTTCTTGGCGATGTTAAATACATCATCCATATCAAAACCGTCACCACCCATCAGGCTTCCAAGCAGGCCGCTGGTGGAATTATCCAGTGATTTCACCTGCGTTGCTGGTTTTACTCATTGCCCCCATCGCCAAACTTGCTATCAATGGTAATGCCTTCTTAATCAGGCTGGCATCAATACCGGTAGATGTTGCCGCCTGGGCAGCGACATTCCGGCTGACATCCTTGCTGCCGAAAATATGACCCAGGATGTTATTACCGTCAGCGACAGTATCGGCTGAATTCATGCTATCCGGATTGCTGAGGTATTCCTGGTGCTTGCCGGTTTGCAAAGCTTTTTTAAATCCTTCGAGACCATCCTGTGAGCTGGTCTGTTTCTGTAAGGCGCCCATCAGCGCAGGTGCCAGGGCACCGACCAGGTCATTTGCCTTGGAGGCATCAAGACCCAGATTGCTGGCAAGACTGCCCAGGCTTTTTTGTCCGCCGACGCTATCTAGTAATTCAAGTAGGTTCATCTGCTATTCTCTTAAGGTTGGTGACAGGTGGTGAATTGAATGTTGTTTGGATATGACAATCCGGAAAGTGCCCGGTGCCGATTACGGTTAGCGTAAAAATCCACAACTTAGACGTGTAAGCTGCGAACAGCAACCACGGTTCGCACCGGGTTGCATTTTCTACAGTGGCTGGTTTACCGTTTGAACCTAGCTCTCTTCGACTACTGTTGCATCAGGGGCATTGTTTGCAACACTCTTGATACCATTGTTGCGGCCGGATGCTGACGCATAATTCTGGCTGATTCCGATGGTCTGGGAATTTTTAGCCGTCAGCTTGAAACGGAATTTTCCGCCTGCCGTTTCTGTTTTAACAAAACGGTCTGGATCCTGGCTGTTCTTCCTTACGGATTCGATACCATTCGCACAGCCTGATTTTGATTTATAACCTTCACTGGAAAGAATGGCGTTGCCATTTGCAGCGACCAAACGGAAGCGAAACTCACCTGCCTTGTCTTTATAACATTCAAACTTGCCTGCCATTTCTATGTCTCCTTCATTAAGTTAAATGATCAATAAATTAGTCTTTCAATACAAAACTCACCTTCATCGTGACCCGGTATTCTGAAACCACTCCATCCTTCACCACGACCTTCTGCTCCTTGACCCAGGCACCCTCAACATTGTCGATGGTCTCTGTGCATCGCTTGATGCCTTTTTCAATTGCCGCTTCAAAACCTTTTTTGGAAGACGCGGATATTTCAGTCGTTCTTGCTACGCTCATAATGGCTATCTCCTTTTTAACCGTGCTTTGGGTTCTATAACCCTGCTCACGATTTGGTGTGATGTGGAATTCATAATTCTAACAGTTCAGCGGCGAATGAAAAAGCGCAACAGTGATAATTAACAGTTGTTCACATTGCCAACTGACCTGCAAGACCCGGATGCACCCGTGATCGAATTTAGTGCTTTACAACTGCTATTTCCGAGCTAGACTGAAGCTTGAAACAATAACCGGAAAGGAGCAAAGCGTTATGGGATTCATGGATAAACTCGGTAAGATTCTCGGTGGTGATAAGTCGAAGGCAACCGACACTGTAAAAGGACCCAGCGCCACTTTGCGGGAGCATGGTATTGATCCTTCAAACCTTAAATTTGCCTTCAACCAGGATGGCTCTGTGACCGTTTCCGGTCCTGTCGCGGACCAGGCTGAATGCGATCGCATTTGCGAGGTAGTTGGAAAAATAGCCAATGTAAGTGGCGTAAAAAACAATTTGACCGTGGGTGCGCCTGAACCCGCAGCGGAGCCGGAGCCGGAACCGGAACCGGAAGTAGTGGTAGCTGAAGCAGCAGATGAACCCGTCGTTACTGGGCAGGATGAAAAGCCGGGGCGTACTTACACCGTGGAGTCGGGGGATACCCTTTGGGCTATTGCCGAGAAAATGTATGGCAGTGGCGGCAAGTACATGAAAATCTTCGAAGCGAATTCTTCAGTACTGGAAAATCCGGACAAGATATTCCCGGGTCAGGAACTAGTGATCCCGGATCTTGAAGAGGCATAGATTCAGCCCTCTGGAGACCTTTGTTTAAGAAGGTGTGTTGACTACAACCCAGGTTTGTCAGTCATGATTTGGACTGTTCCGGTATTCCGGAACAGGCAGTCTCGGGGAGACCGAAGTGTTAAAAAAATCATATTATTTTGCGTGTTCCGTTCTTTTCCTTGCCTTGTTAGGTGGTTGTTCCAGTGCTTACTACAAGACGATGGAGAGTATTGGAATCGAAAAGCGTGACATCCTTGTAGACCGTGTCGAGGAAGCCCGTGATGCACAGGATTCTGCCTCTGAGCAGTTCGCTTCAGCGCTCGAGCAGTTTCGTGCCACGGTTAATTTCGATGGCGGTGATCTCGAAGAAATTTATGATCGCCTGAACAGCGAATACGAGGACAGTACGGCAGAGGCGGATGATGTCAGCGAACGAATCGACGCGGTTGAAAGTGTGGCGGAAGACCTGTTCAAGGAATGGGAACTGGAACTGGAGCAATACTCACGTGCGGATATGCGCAAAAACAGCGCAGCACTGCTCAAGGATACACGTTCGCGCTACACTAGATTGATGGCAAGTATGCGTCGAGCAGAACGCAGTATGGAACCGGTGCTGGAGGCCTTTCAGGACCAGGTCCTGTTTCTTAAACATAACCTGAATGCCCGCGCGATCGGTTCGTTGCGTAATGAACTTGACAGTATCGAGCGCGATACGGCCAAGCTGATCGCGCAAATGCAAAAAGCCATCGCGGAGGCCAATGCCTTTATCGATTCAATGGAGAGTTGATTGACCCTCAGCTGCTGATAGATTGCTTGTGAATCCATCGGCAAATGCTACTGACTAGAAATCCTGCAACTGTGTCGTGCCAATGCCTTTTTCTTCCAGCAGAATGGGGATGTTATCCTGAACCGGGTATATGACCTTACCATCCTCGGTGATCAAGGCTTCCTGCAACGGGTCGGTGACTTTTTCACCGTCGACGAACAGGGCGTCACCGCCATGGATGATTGTGTTCAATTTATCCAGTTTTTGCCGGCCAAGCATCGTCAACGGGGTTTTGCTGACAGGGCAGCACAGAATCTCGAGTAATTTTCCATCTACAGGCATTTTTTGATCCAGGTTGTAGGTTTAGAAGTATTGTATCAGGCATACAGCCATGATGAACGGCCCTGTTTGCAGAAGCGGCACACTGGTACAATTGTCCGCTTTCCTGCCGGAGAGTAAATGTGGCAAATGAACAAGCGTTGGTTGGTGTGATCATGGGTTCGCAGTCGGACTGGGAAACCATGAAGAATGCGGCTCAGACCCTTTCAGCACTGGCCATTCCTCACGAGGTCAAAGTGGTTTCGGCGCACCGGACACCCGACCTGATGTTTGAATATGCTGACAGTGCGGTGACCCGTGGTCTGGAAGTCATCATAGCCGGTGCCGGTGGTGCTGCCCATTTGCCGGGTATGGTCGCAGCCAAAACACCCTTGCCCGTACTCGGTGTGCCGGTGAAATCCAGGGCATTGAACGGTGTGGATTCTTTACTCTCGATTGCGCAGATGCCCGCTGGTATTCCCGTCGGCACACTTGCCATAGGTGATGCCGGTGCAACCAATGCCGCCTTGCTGGCAGCGGCCATACTTGGCATCAAGTATCCGCAGATTCGACGCTCACTGGAGGAGTTCAGGCGCTCGCGTACAGAAGCTGTCCTGAACCAGCCTGACCCGGGATGATTAAAACTGTCGGTATCCTCGGCGCCGGTCAACTGGCCCGAATGCTTGCACAGGCGGGTCAGCCGTTGGGTCTGGAATTTGTTTTTCTGGATCCGGCCGAAGATGCTTGCGCGGCAGAATTCGGTACACATATTTGCGCCGGTTGGGCTGATGAAGTTGCGTTAACGGAGCTGGGTCAGAGTTCCGATGTGGTGACCTTCGATTTTGAGAATGTTCCGGAACCATCAGCCAGCCTGATTGAAACCCTGTGCCCGGTGTATCCTCCACCGCGTGCCCTGTATAAAAGCCAGGACAGGTTACGTGAAAAGACGATGATGCAGGCGCTGGGTATTCAGGTTGCGCCCTTTCATCCGGTTTCGAGCCGGCCTGAGCTGATTGCAGCGGTAGAGAAAATCGGATTGCCGTGTGTACTTAAAACCCGTCGCTTCGGTTATGACGGGAAGGGACAGGCCGTTTTAAGGTTTCAGGAAGACATGGAGCGGGCCTGGCAACTTCTGGGTGATGCCGAGCTCATATGTGAAGGCTTTGTTTCCTTTCAGGCCGAATGCTCAATTATTGCCGCGCGTGGCAGAGATGGTCAGACCGTTTTCTGGCCACTGACACGCAACTTGCACCGTGGCGGCATACTGGCGATCAGTATGGCCCCGGCCTTTGACCGGCGTGTTACAGGAACGTGCAGAAACCATGATTCAAAGCTTGCTGGATCATCTCGATTATACCGGCGTGATGGCCCTTGAACTTTTTCTCCATGACGGTGCACTGCTGGCCAATGAATTTGCGCCAAGGGTGCATAACTCCGGACACTGGAGTATCGACGGCGCGCATACATCCCAGTTTGAAAACCATCTGCGGGCCATTTGCGGTCTGCCGCTGGGTGATACCGGAATCTCATCTCCGTCCGTGATGTTCAACCTGTTGGGAAAAATGCCGGAAAATGTCAGGCAGCAATCCGCTGATCATTACCCCACGAATGGGCTGCACTGGCATGACTATCACAAGACCCCGCGCGAGGGTCGCAAAATAGGCCACGTGACGGTAACGGCTGAAGGTGAAACAGAGCTGAAAGCCAGGGCTGCTCAGTTTGCCGCTGCACTCGGTGTTTCGGCAGAGTTGAACTTTGAGGCCATCATGGGTAAAACCGGCGGATGAGCAAACAACAGCCTGGTTCATTCAACAGTGTTGAGCTGGGTTTGTTTTCCAGCAGGATTGCAGCCATTTGTGAAGAAATGGGTGCACTGCTCGGCAGGGTTGCCTTTTCACCCAACATACGTGACCGCCTGGATTATTCCTGCGCGCTTTTTAATCGACAGGGCCAGTTGCTGGGTCAGGCCACGCATATTCCTGTGCACCTCGGCAGCATGGCCTATGCCATGGTTGACCTGGTTGAAAGCCGTGAGTGGCACGCGGGTGACATGTTGATTCTGAACGATCCATACAAGGGTGGTACCCACTTGCCTGATATTACCCTGGTGGCACCGGTATTTGCCGCCGCTGAATTGATGGGTTTCTGTGCCAACCGTGCACACCACGCGGATATCGGCTCGGATGCCCCGGGCTCCATGCCAGTAAGCCGGACACTGGCAGAGGAAGGCATTCTGATACCACCGACCCTGTTGATGAGGAATACCCAGGTGGATGAGGATTTTCTGCAATCCATATTGCAGAAGTTGACCAGTCCGGATACATCCAGGGGTGATTTCAATGCCCAGGTTGCAGCCAATTTGCTTGGTGCCGGACGTTTACAGGAACTGGTAGCGGATTCGGGTCCAGCCGAATTTGAACTTCAGGAACGCAGTTTGCAGTCCTGGGCACAATCGCTGGTCGTTCAAAGCCTGGCATGTATACCCAGGGGCCAGTATCAATTTGAAGATTACCTGGATGATGACGGGCATGGTCACACCGATATCCCGATCAGGGTAACAATCGATGTGCGGGACGATGTTGTTGATGTCGATTTTTCCGGTACAGCTGCGCAGGTTGAAGGGAACCTGAATTGCCCCATGCCGGTGACCGCCGCAGCGGTTCTGTATGTTTTTCGATGTTTGATGCCCGCGCATACGCCGGCCTGTCATGGCGCGTTGCAGGGGGTTACCATCAGCGCCCCAAAAGCCTGTCTTGTGAATGCGGGTGCACCTGCGGCTGTCGCTGCTGGAAATGTAGAGACCAGCAGCAGAATTGTTGATACGGTTTGCGGTGCACTGGCGCAGGCTTTGCCAAGTCAATTTGCAGCGGCCAGCCAGGGCACCATGAATAACCTGGCCATGGGTAGACGTGGCCGCCAGGGATGGGATTATTATGAAACCCTGGCTGGAGGAATGGGTGCAGCACATGATTGCAATGGACGATCAGCCCGTCACAGCCACATGACCAATACACTCAACACACCGGTGGAAGTTTTGGAATTGAACTACCCCTTAAGAATTGAGCAATATGCCATCAGGCGGGATTCCGGAGGTTATGGTCAATTCCACGGAGGTGATGGAATTGTCCGCCAGTACCGTTTCCTCGAAGATGCCGAAGTTTCCTTACTGACAGAGCGTCGAAAATATTCACCCTGGGGTCTGGAGGGCGGGCAAGCGGGCCAGCGTGGTCGTAACGAACTGGATGGCTTGTCATTACCCGGGAAAATTCAGTTTCACGCGGTCGCGGGTCAAACACTTACGATAAAAACGCCGGGTGGGGGTGGTTATGGGGACCTACAAACCGGTGAGGATTTTCCAGCGGTTGACGATGGCGCAGAATAATTCCGCCGTTTTAACTGTATCGTATTCGGCCGAATGGGCCGCTGATTCATCCCAATCGATGCCAGCGGCCTGTACGGCGCGCGCCAAAACCGTCTGGCCGAATGCCAGGCCACCCAATGTGGCGGTATCAAAGGAGCTGAATGGATGAAATGGATTGCGTTTGTAGTTGACCCGGGCGATAGCGGCATTCAGAAACCCCAGGTCGAATGATGGGTTGTGCCCTACCAGTATGGCCCGTTGGCAATCGGTGGCATGCAATTCCTTTCTGACCGGTAAAAATATCTTCTGTGCAGCCTCTTTTTCACTGATAGGGTTTCGTTCCGGATCATTGAGGTCAATACCGGTAAACTCCAACGAGCTCGGTTCAATACGGGAACCGTGGAAGGGTTCAACTTCTGTAGAAATCGTTTCAGCGATCCTGATGCGGCCGAAATCGTCCATGCATAGAATGCAGGCAGCAATTTCCAGGATCGCATCGGTTTTCGGGTTAAAACCACCCGTTTCGAGATCCACAACAACAGGTAAGAACCCCCTGAAACGATCAGCAATTCGAGGCATATTGGCTTCCAGTAATAAAGCCTGCGAGAATAAGGGAATGCGCTACAAAATACCATGTAAAAAGAACCGGTTTTCAAGATCTACTGCTTTGATTCTGGGTTTGCTGTTATCACTGCTATCGTTTGCAGTTCATGCGGATGTGGATCAGGGTTCAGACCGTGCAGTGTTCTGGTCGATTCAGAAAAACGGTCTGCCGGCTGGTTACCTGCTGGGTACAATTCATAGCGAAGACCCGCGTGTGCTGGATTTTACAGAAGATTTTCTCGAAAAACTCAGGGCGAACAAGGTTTTCGCAATGGAACTGGTCCCGGACTTGCACATGCTGGAGCGTCTGGGTAAGTACATGTACTACCCTCCGGGGAAAAGCCTTGAATCGGTGATTGGTGAAGAACGCTACCGGGCCCTTGAATCAGCCTTGTCTTCCTACCAGGTTTCAGAAGAATTTCTTAGCCGTATTAAACCCTGGGGGGCGATGATGACGCTGAGTACACCACCACCGAAAACCGGTTTCTTTATGGACTTGTCCCTGTCGCTGCGGGCATCGGGAAGCGGTCTTGAAGTGGTTGGGTTGGAATCACTCGAGCAGCAACTGTCTTTTTTGGAAAATATGCCAATGCCGATGCAATTGTCATTGCTGGATCAGGCCATTGCTGAATCGGGTCAGGTCGCTCAAGTGCATGAACAGATGGTGAATGCTTACCTGGAAAACGACCTGGAGACCTTGCAGACGCTGTCAGATGAACAACTTCAGGCAGTTGGCAGGAGTGCCAGTGACTATTTTACCGAAGCCGGTATTCATGCACGTAATCACCGCATGGCAAATTCCCTGCTGCTGCAGCTTGAAAACAAAAGGGTATTTACGGCCGTGGGTGCATTGCATCTGCCAGGTGAAGAAGGGCTACTCAATATTCTTCGCCAACACGGTTTCGTGTTGAGCCCCGAGGAGATGCCGTTTCCCGTAAGCCAGCCATAGTGTTCGGGAATCAAACCCTAGGAGTCTGTCGGGTTTGACCGATCGTAGCGAGAGAAAGCCGATTTGAGTCAGATTTTTCGGTCTTTTGAGGCAAATAGCACCGCTATTAAACGAAAAAGAACGGGAAATCTGGCCAAACTCGGATTATTCGTAGTAGATCATGTTAAATCCGACAGGCTCCTAGTTTTGGATTTAAACCTGGCCCCTGACTGCATCTGTCAATATCGCCAAGGCGGATGCGACCAGTAAAGTGATACCCCATACGGGTTCAACCCAAATGCTCGCAAGACCCGGGACCAATAAGGCCAGACCAACTGTCTGCAGACCACCGCTTCGGTTTTCCAGTTGAGCGTTTCGCCCTGATAGCCTGACCAGCAGATGATCAATGGAAAGTCTGCCGCCCCCGTGAAAGACCAATGGCAACAGCATGATCACGAATAACAGCGGCAGCTTGTAATTGCCGTCACCAGCGGAGGTAATGACATAACCTTGCCAAAGTTCCGCGAGACTGTTCCATTCGGCGGGCCAGTGGACGGCAGCGGTTGCAACCATGGTAATTACAACCAAAGAGATTGCGGTGAATCGTGTGAACAAACCCAGCAACAACATCACCGCAAATATCAACTCGGACCAGGTGGCCAGAAACCAGTTCAGATCAGAGGAAATCGAGTCGAAAGGGAATGGAAATCCCATCTGCCAATCTGCCCATGGTATTTCGGCAAACCAGTTCTCGCCGCGCAGCTTGGTTAACCCGGACTCCCAGAACTCCCAGGCCAGGATCAGCCTGAGTGCCAACGGCCAAACGTAATCGCCGGATACGCGTAAGCGGGCTGTGAGATCATCGTAAAACTTGAGCACTGACATGTGTTTTGAACCTTTTTGGAAGCGGCGGGGATTTGCTGTCAGGGCCGGGTTCCGAGAATGACCTGTTTTTCCTTCAGTTCATTTAATAAAGCTTTCCCCGCTTCTAAAACCACCTTCGGTTTGGGGTGCTTGATGATGCCGGCAACAGCCTCTAGTAAATCAAGACCCGACATATCGTTGTCTTCTTTCAATTTTTGCACCAGCAACATGGATGTTTCATTCAATCGCATGAATTTGATCTGGTAATCCTGTTGTCGCCAGACCAGCAGGTGTGTTGCCTTCTCGGGTGCTTTTGATGGTTGAAAGTCGGCACGTATCTGGTGAACGGGATACTGGTAACTGAGAGGCCAAACCAGTGGGGACAATACCGGGATACCGTTTAACAGGTCACCCACCGGGTTAACTTCAATATTATCAACGTCCGTTTCATCAAGAGCGAGTGCCAGCTCTACCCATTCATAATGCGCCAGTTCAAGCATAAAAGGAGGGTCACCGGCATAATTTTGCCGGTGGTCCTGCAGATACCGAAGAAATTCTCTTGGTAACTCCGGAAACAACGGTGTATGGCAACGATGGTCCCTGTAAAACTCGCGGCACAGGGTGATCCAGTCGGACTCCTCGTACAGGGTTCTGAGTACCGGAAAATTATTCGATAAAAAAGTGCATATATTGTTGAAGAACAGATTGCGATAAATGGCCATGCGCCGGTCTTCGATACCCTCGGGGGCGGCCACCGCATCGGGGTCACGGATATGGGCTGCAAAACTGGTCTGCAGTCTGGCCAGTGACTCAGGCGCTGCGTCGCCGGCCATCTGTGTTTTCTTGCGCTTGATCATGTGAATTCCACTTGGCCTGTATGTTTTTGATCTGTTGAACCTCGGTGAGAAGTTCTGCAACAGGCGGTAGATTGAAATCCCGTTCGAGCAGGGTAGGAAATACACCGTACAATTCGTAAGCCTTGTCCAGTAAGTCCCACACACCTCCAATAATATTAGCGCCGTGTGTATCTATGATGAGGTCTTCTGCTTCATTGTAGTGGCCGGCGATGTGGCCATAAGCGATCCGGTCACCAGGTAATGCCTGCAGAAACTCAACCGGGTCGTAATGGTGATTGACACTGTTGACGTAAATATTATTAACGTCGAGAAGCAGGTCACAATCCGCTTCGCTTATCACTGCGTTGATGAAATCAATTTCGCTAAGTTCGGCGCCGGGCGCGGCGTAATACGATACGTTTTCAATCGCCATGCGTTGACCCAGCATGTCCTGCACCAGCTTGATTCGTCCGGCAACATACATGACCGCCTCTTCGGTGAACGGGATGGGCATCAGGTCGTACAGATGACCTTCATCGGTGCAGTAACTTAAGTGTTCACTGTATGCCCGAATTTTATAGTCATCCATAAATTGTCGTAATTTGTGGATAAAGGGCCGGTCCAGTGGTGATGGTCCGCCGATGGACAGCGAAAGCCCATGACAGACAAATGGAAAGTGATCGGTGAAATAGTTGAAAAACTTCTTTCTCTGGCCACCCACATTGATCCAGTTTTCCGGGGCAACCTCCATGAAACTGACGGTATCGCCAACAATCCCGGCATCATAAGCCTGAAGCGGACCCAGAAGGGCCCGCCTCAAACCAAGTCCAGCACCCGTTACCGGATGTCTGTGGTGACTCATCGACTCAGATCTCAGGCGTTACCGCCGCAAGAGCCTTCTTTACCCTTTTCACCGCAGGAACCCTCAGAGCCTTTCTCGCCGCAAGAGCCTTCTTCACCTTTCTCGCCGCAGGAACCTTCAGCACCTTTCTCGCCGCAAGAGCCTTCTTCACCTTTCTCGCCGCAGGAACCTTCTTTGCCTTTGTCACCACCGCATTTGCCTTCACCGCAAGAGCCTTCTTTGCCCTTTTCGCCAGCCAGTTGGTAACCAGCATCGAGGTCAGCAGTTGAGAAAGGATTATCATCAGCTAGCGCAGTTGTAGATGCGGCCAGTGATGAAACAAAAGCTACGCCGACGGCAGCAGCAACAGGATTTACAAACTTTGAATTATTAGCCATTTAATAGAGCCTCCACAGTTAAAAAAAACCGGTCAAAATGATCGGAAAATTACCAAAAAACGCTGTTAGCGTCATTACATATAACCCGTTTAAGAGTTATTAACGTCTTCCTTTAGCGAGACTTCAAGGGGTAACGTTTTATCGGGTCACCTCTAGAGCCTAGCAATAGCTGCGGCATTTTCCAAGGAATATTCCGCATTCGAATCAACAGACCGGTATGCGGCGAAGATTATTACATTTGATTTTCAGACTGGTACCGGGACGCGTTGAAGCGCTTGGATTCCGCGTTGGAGTGAAGCAAATCTCTCAGAAACCTTTTTGCTTTCCGGTTCTGCAAAGATCCCGGACGATACATTCAGAACAATTTGGATTGCGGGCTTTGCAGGTATAACGGCCATGCAGGATCAGCCAGTGGTGAGCATCGAGCAAATATGGCTGCGGTATGCTCTTGAGTAATTTGCGCTCAATAATCAGGGGGGTCTTGCCAATGGCCAGACCGGTTCGATTGGCCACGCGGAAAATATGCGTATCCACGGCCATCGCGGGTTGACCGAATGCGGTGTTAAGAATGACATTGGCCGTTTTGCGCCCCACTCCGGCTAAGGCTTCCAGTTCCGCACGATCTGACGGCACAACACCGGCATGCTTCTCCAGCAGCATCTCGCAGGTTGCAATGATGTTTTTGGCTTTGGAATTAAACAGGCCGATGGTCCTGATGTAATCCTTGAGCCCGTCTTCTCCAAGATTCAGGATGGCTTCGGGTGTATTGGCTACCCTGTATAACCGCCGGGTGGCCAGGTTGACACTGACGTCGGTAGCCTGGGCCGAGAGAATGACGGCGATCAACAGTTCGAAGGTGGACTTGTATTCAAGCTCGGTCGTCGGGTGCGGGTCGATGGCCTGCAGGCGGCGAAAAAATTCTTGTCGGTCTTCAGATTTCATGTGTGTCCGCAACCAGGTTGGTGGCAGGCTGTGCCGTTCTGCGGGCTTGCCAGGCATTACGGGCAGCGATCAGCAAAGCCAAACCGAAAAATGCGCCGGGTGGCAACAAGGCCAACAGAAAACCCGGGTGTTCCGGGATAATGGTCAGCGTCAGATAGTTACCCCAGTCCCCCAGCAGCATGTCGGCCCCGGCCAGTAGCGTTCCGCGCCCTGTCAACTCACGCAGCGCACCCAGCAGGACCAGCGTAATGCAGAACCCCAGACCGGTGGCAAAGCCATCGATCAACGATGGTAGTGGACTGTTCCTGGAGGCGAAGGCTTCGGCACGTCCGATGATCGCGCAATTGGTCACGATCAGCGGAATGAAAATACCCAGTATCCGGAACAGGTCGTGGAAATACGCGTTCATCAGCAATTCGATCACGGTAACCACCGAGGCGATGATCAGTACAAAGGCAGGGATGCGTATCTCGGGCCGCAGTAAGCCACGTAAAATCGAAACCGAAAGATTGGAAACCATCAGCGTCAACATGGTGGCAAGACCGAGTGCCAGCCCATTGATCAGGGTGTTGGTGACAGCCAGCAGAGGGCACAAACCCAATAGAACGACCAGGCCGGTATTCTGCCTCCAGGCTCCGTCCGCGAGTATCTGTTTCAGTTGGCTAGTGTACTGCATCGTAACTAATGCCATTTTGCTCTGCCGGTATCGCCGCTGTTTCAAAAAGTAGTTGTTGGTTTGTCTTAAAGTATAACAATGCTTTGTGTACGGCTTTCACCACTGCTCTTGGTGATATCGTGGCACCGGTGAACTGGTCGAACTGCCCGCCATCGCGCTTAACTGCCCAGCCGTCGGCCCGGGGATTGAGCAGGGACTTGTCCGAGAAACCAAGTATCCAGTCACTTTTTTCGATCTCGATCGGATCACCAAGACCGGGTGTTTCGCGATGAGACACGACCCGCACACCGAGAACCGTGCCGGTAATATCAATACCTGTCAGCAGGCGAATATCACCATTGTAGCCATCGGCTGCGGTAACACTCATCAGCACGGCCACCGGTTGATTGTCCATGCGGGCCCGGTACACGCTGACGGGTGCCGGGTGCCGGAAAAACGTCTCATCCCTAATTTCTATCCGGTCTTCGAGCAGGTCATTATTGTATGAACCCATTGGTACAATCGCATTGAGCTGTTGCAGAACACGAAGCTTTTCCTGCTCGACGATACGTTCATGTGTCAACGCATTCACACCCGCCAGCAACGTGGTGCCGAGCAGGGCGATGAGGCCCAGTAAAACCCCGCTGCGTATGACCGGATGTGACGTGTTGTTCATTCGCCGTATATCCTCGGTCGCGTATAACGGTCGATTAACGGTGCTGCCATGTTCATCAGCAGCACTGCAAAAGCAACACCATCCGGATAACCGCCCCAACGCCGGATGACCAGCGTGATGATGCCGACACCGGCGCCAAAAATCAGACGCCCCCGGTTACTCACACAGCCACTGACCGGATCGGTAGCAATGAAAAACGCAGCCAGCACAATCGCACCTGAAAATACGTGTTGTAACGGGAACGGGTTACTGTCCGGGTCAGCCAGCCAGAAAGGCAGGCTGAGTATTAATACGCTACCGATAACGGTCACCGGCACCTGCCAGCTGATGACCCGTTTGTAGAGCAGAAAGATTCCACCCACCGCAAACCAGTTGGCTATCCACTCCCAGCCTTTACCACCGTAGTCACCGAATAAGGGAGTATTACGGATTTCGGGTAGCATACGACCGGCCTCAACACCCGTTTTGATTATGTCCAGCGGTGTTGCCTGTGTCACCGCATCCCAACCGCCTGCCAAGGGCACCTTTCCGGTAAAAATGGTGATCAGGCTATCAGTCAGACCGAGACTGGTTTCGGCAAGAGCCAATGGTGGCAGCCAGGACGTCATGGCTTGCGGGAAACTGATCAGAACCACGACATAAGCCACCATGGCCGGATTGAAAACGTTCTGCCCCAAACCACCATAGAGGTGCTTGGCGAAACCGATCGCAAACAACATGGCGATAAAACTGATCCACCATGGCGCCAGCGGCGGTATGCACAGGGCGAAAAGTACGGCGGTCACCACCGCACTGTAGTCATTTATGAAGGGCTTTAATGGACGCCGCCTCAGGCGCAGCATCAGAAACTCAAATAACAGGGCGAATACGGTAGCAAGAATGATCTGGATAAGGATACCCGGCCCAAAAAACCAGGTATAAGCCAGCACCCCGGGAACGAGGGCAAGCAAGACCTGCAACATCACCTTTGCCACGGTGGTTTGTGGCGGAATATGAGGTGCACCGCTGACCTGGAAGTTACGCGTCATCCGTTTGTCCGCCAGTTTGTTCGTCCGGTTTTCTCTTGCCCTTGTTCTCCGCACGCTGGATAGATGCCCGGATGCGATCCTGCTGCATGGTCTTGTCATTCAGCATCTGTTTACGGTGTTTCATTTTTTCAGCCCGCTGATGTTTTAATCCAAGCAGCCTGGCCTCACGTTCCTCAAACCTTTTACGGGCAAGCTCGGTAGCCTCGTTCTCAAGAGCCTGCTTGCGCAACTCACCCTTGCCATAGCGGAACCAATCCACCAGCGGGATGTGACTCGGACAGACATAATCACAGCAACCGCATTCAATGCAGGCGGACAGACCGTACTCCTCCACCGGTTTCCACAGTTCATTTTTTATTTGCAGATGCAGTTGTTGTGGCAACAACATGGCCGGGCAAACCCTGGCACATTCCCCACAGCGGATACATGGCATTTCCGGTTGGGGTGCTGCAATATCACGGGCGGAAAGCGCCAGTACACAATTGCTGGCCTTGACCACGGGCGCACTATCGCTGTCCAGGGGATACCCCATCATGGGACCACCCACCACCAGGCGGGCAACATCCGCGGTGTAGCCGCCACAACAATCGACCAGGTGCGATACAGGGGTTCCGAACAACGCCTTAAAGTTACGAGGGTGTGAGATACCGTTACCGGTCACGGTAACGTAACGTTCGATCAGGGGCCTGCCTTCTGTGACGGCCTCGGCAACAGCAGCAGCGGTTGCCACATTCTGGCAGACCAGTCCGAGGTCGGACGGCCGACCCCCGGCGGGTACCTGCAGACCGGTCAATACCTGTATGAGCTGTCTTTCGCCGCCTTCAGGATAGATCGTTGGTACCTTTACCACCGATATATTCTCGCTTTCGGCAAATTCGGCAGAACCGGTGAGCGCCATTTCCACGACGCCCATCTGGTCTTCGATTGCGATGACCACCCGCTCGGCACCCAGCGCTCTGCGCAAGATACGTGCACCCAGGATGATTTTACCGGGTTGCTCACGCATCAGCATTTCATCACAGCTGATATAGGGTTCGCACTCAACACCATTGAGTATCAGTGTATGGGTCTTCCTGTCGCGCCCATCGAGTGTTTTTGCATGGGTCGGAAATACTGCACCGCCAAGACCTGCAAGCCCGCAGTTCTGCATCTGCATGATGAGGCTGTCCGAACTGGCGTTGAGCCAGTCACCCAGCGGATTGAGATTGACCCATTGTTCATTGCCATCGGGTCTTATGACTACGCACGGCCCTGGCTGACCAGAGGGATGGGACATGGGCCGCTCTTCAATCGCTTCAACGGTTCCGGAGACAGGCGAGTGAACCGCCGCACAAGGTTGACACTGACCGATCTGCTGACCTTTGAGTACATTGTCACCAACAGCTACCAGTGGTTCTGTCACATCGCCGGCGTGTTGCAATAGCGGGACAACCAATAGCTCCGGCAAGGGTGGTCGCTCGACCGCAACCTGGCAGGAGACCTTCTTGTGATGCCGCAACCGCAGACCGCCATGAAAGTGATGCGTCCGTTTTCCGGCCTCCTGCGCAAGCTCGATCTGGCGGGTCAAGGTCATTGCAATACCACCTTCTCGAGTGCTGAATTGGGTCGGGGTCTTAGCCAACGCGGTGGCTTCGTTTCAGCCTTAATAATATCAATACAGTCTACCGGGCAGGGCGGCAAACACAGGTTACAACCGGTACATTCGGATTTGATGACGGTATGCATCAACTTTGCCGCACCGACGATCGCATCCACGGGACAGGCCTGTATGCACAAGGTACAACCGATACAACGGGCTTCATCGATTAACACCACGGTTTTCGATGTTTCTTCACCATTTTCCGGGTTCAGTGGCTTGGCTTCGCGGCCAAGCAGATCAGCCAGGGCGCGGATACCCGCGTCACCACCTGGTGGACACTGATTGATATCGGCCTCATCCCTGGAAATGGCCTCGGCGTAAGGCCGGCAACCGGGATAGCCGCATTGAGCACACTGGGTTTGCGGCAGTAAGGCATCAATCCGATCAACCACCGGATCAGAATCGACACGAAACCGCAGGGCGGCCCAGCCAAGACCCAATCCGAAGGCAACACCCAAAGCGCTCAGTATCAGGACAGATATCAGCATGCCGGCGAACCGTGGCCAGGGGTCTGGACATTCATAAGTTGGCCAACCCTTTGAAGCCCATGAAAGCGAGGGCCATCATTCCGGCCGTGATCAGGCCGATCGGCGCACCTTTAAAGGGCAAAGGCACATCGGCCAGTGCGATCCGTTCACGCATCGCCGCAAATAGCACCAGCACGATTCCAAAACCCGCCGCTGCGCCAAAACCGTATAAGGCTGACTGCAGCAGGTTGTGCTGTTCCTGCACGTTCAATAGTGCCACACCCAGTACCGCGCAATTGCTGGTGATCAACGGCAGAAAAATCCCCAGTACACGATACAGCACGGGGCTGCTTTTTCGCATGAACATCTCGGTCAGTTGCACGGTCACCGCGATGACCAGGATAAAACTCAGGGTAGACAGGTACTCCAGGTGGAGTGGCTTGAGCAGGTACTGGTGAAGCAGGTAACTCGATACCGATGACAGGGTCAGCACGAAGGCGGTTGCGACGGCCATTCCCATCGCACCTTCCAGTTTGTTGGACACCCCCATGAAGGGGCACAGTCCAAGAAACCTGACCAGCACAAAGTTATTGGCCAGTACGGTGCTGACGAGAATCAGTAAGTGTTCGGACATAGGCTAAGAAATCACCGTCGAAGCGAAATCAGGTCACACGCATACCCGGCACTGCGCCTTCATCCGGGCTGAGTATGAACAGGTCACTGCCACCGGGTCCGGCGGCCAGAACCATGCCTTCTGATACACCAAAACGCATTTTTCGAGGTTTCAAATTCGCTACCATCACGGTGGAACGGCCTATCAGGTCTGCCGGATCATAGGCTGACTTGATACCGGCAAACACATTACGGGTTTCGCCGCCAATATCGAGCGTAAGCTGGATCAACTTGTCCGCCTCGGGTACTGCTTTGGCATCGACGATTTTTGCAATACGCAGATCGACCTTCAAAAAATCTCCAATTTCGATTTCATCAGCCAGGTTCAGTGGCGGCAAGGCAGGTGTCTCGGTGGATTGCAGGTTTTCTTTCGAATTTTCAATCATGGCTTCAATCTTGATTGGGTCAACACGTGTCATCAATGGCAAAAATGGATTGATGGAGACACCCAGCATGGGTTGGTCAAGATCGGACCATCTATCCAGCGACACACCGAGGAACTCGGCAGCGGTAGCGGCAGTGAATGGAACCACCGGTGCCAGGTAGGTGATCAAGACACGGAACAGGTTAATGCCCTGGGTGCAAATGGCCTGCACCCTGGCTTGCTGATCTTCCTGTTTATTCAGTGTCCAGGGTTTGTGTTCGTCGATATAACGGTTACCTTCATCGGCCAACGCCATGATGCGACGGATGGCTGACTGGTAATTACGCTGTTCAAAATCGTCGGCGATAAGCTCGCGTTGATCCAGGAACTGTTGATACAAAACCGGGTCTGGCAGTTCGGAAGCCAGTTGGCCATTTGATCCACGCTGGATAAAGCCGGCACAACGGCTGGCGATATTAACGACCTTACCGACCATGTCCGAGTTAACCCGCGAGACGAAATCATCCAGGCTCAGATCGATATCACCGAGACCGGAACCGAGACGCGCACAGAAGTAATAACGCAGGTAATCCGGGTTCAGCTGGTCCAGATAGGTGCGGGCCTGGATAAATGTACCCCGTGACTTGGACATTTTCGCGCCATCAACCGTCAGAAAGCCATGTGCAAACACCGCTGTGGGTGTGCGGAAACCTGCACCCATCAGCATCGCAGGCCAGAACAGGGTATGGAAATATATGATGTCTTTACCGACAAAATTATATAGCTCGGTCTCGGTATCCGGATTCCACCATTCATCAAAATCAAGATTGATACGTTCGCTCAATTCCTTGAAACTGGCCATGTAGCCAATGGGTGCATCCACCCAGACATAAAAATACTTGTCATCGGTACCCGGGATCTTAAAACCAAAATAGGGTTCATCACGGGAAATATCCCAATCACGCAGACCGTCGTCGAACCACTCCTGCATCTTGTTGACCACTTCCGGTTGCAGGGCACCCGATGTCATCCAGTTTTGCAGGCGATTTTCGAACTCAGACAGACGCACAAAAAAATGTTCCGAGTCACGCATGACCGGTGCGGTGCCGCTAATGGCAGAGCGCGGTTCGATCAGGTCGGTCGAGCTATAGTGGCTTCCACAGGATTCACAACTGTCGCCGTACTGATCTGCGGTCTTGCATTTGGGACAGGTTCCCTTGATGAACCGGTCGGGTAAGAACATGCCCTTTTGCTCATCATAGAACTGGGAAATGCTGCGCCGCTCAATGTGACCACCTGACTCCAGGCGGCTATAAATAGTTTCCACACACTGCCGGTTGGCCTCACTGTGCGTCGTCGAATAATTATCAAAACTCAGACCGAAATCCCTGAAATCCTGTTGGTGTTCGGCGTTCATACGCTCAATCAGTTCTTCCGGCGTGATGTTTTCAGCCTGCGCCCGCAACATGATGGGAGTGCCGTGTGCATCGTCAGCCCAGGCAAAATAACACTCGTGTCCCTGCGCCCGTTGAAAACGCGCCCAGATGTCAGTTTGTATATATTCCAGCATGTGACCCAGGTGGATTGCACCGTTGGCGTAGGGCAGAGCACTGGTCACCAATATTCTTCTTTTCTGTTTGCTCATAGTCTTGTTTATGCTGCCGGTTTTCGGGCAATAAATGGAATTCGCAATTATGGCACGCTGCCTCGATCAAGCTGTAGCATCAGACACGCAAATTGATGATTGATTTTTGCCACGTCTATTACCAACCGGCCCAAATTAGCGGGTACAATATCACGCTTGTTTAATAACCGCGCATTAATGAAGAGTGAATACCCATGAACAAAGAATCCGTGATGGCCTTGCTGACCGACATAAACGATGAAAATTCAGGCCGCGACCTGGTTTCTGCTGGCAATATCCGCGAGGTCGGCATACATGAAAACCGTGTGAACGTGGATGTCCGCCTGGGTTATCCATTGGCCGATAATGGTGCGGCACTTGCAGCCAGTATAAAAGAACGTCTCGAAAGCGACCCCGGTATCGAAACGGCAAGTATTAACATGAGTTGGAAGGTCATGCCCCACAAGGTACAGGAAGACCTTAAGCCACTGGATTCAATCGCAAATATTATCGCTGTGGGTTCGGGTAAGGGTGGTGTGGGTAAATCCACCACTGCTGTCAACCTGGCGCTTGCACTGCAAACGCGAAGGCGCACGTGTCGGCCTGCTGGATGCAGATATCTACGGTCCAAGCATACCGTCCATGCTGGGTGTGAAAGGGCAACCGAGTACCGATGGCGAACACATCATCCCAAAAGAGGCACACGGCCTGAAAGTAATGTCCATCGGATTCCTGGTTGCAGAGGACACCGCCATGATCTGGCGTGGACCAATGGTAACCTCGGCACTTCAGCAACTGCTGGGCGACACGCTGTGGGGACCACTTGATTACCTGATCATTGACCTGCCACCGGGTACCGGTGATATCCAGTTAACACTGGCACAGAAAATTCCGGTTGCAGGCGCAGTCATCGTGACGACACCACAGGATATCGCCCTGCTTGACGCGCGGCGAGCGGTGCATATGTTCCGCAAGGTCGATGTGCCGGTTTTAGGTGTGGTGGAAAACATGAGCACCCATATCTGCACGGCCTGTGGTCACGAAGAAGCGATTTTTGGTCATGGTGGTGGTGAGCAGATGGCGAAGGATTTTGAAATCCCGTTGCTTGGCCAATTGCCATTGACGATGGAAATTCGTTCATCACTGGATGCAGGTACACCCACCATGATGCAAAACCTGGATTCACCGATCGCAAAGAGTTACCGCAAGCTGGCCTTGCGTGCTGCGGGTGCGTTATCGGTGATGCCGCGCAGCATGACACTGCAAATGCCCCAGATTGTTGTTCAGAATTAGAACTGATGAGTATTAAATCCGATCGCTGGATTCGCCGCATGGCGCAGGAGCACGGCATGATAGAGCCGTTCGAAGCCGGGCAGGTCAGCGCGGCAGCGAATGGTGACCGGCTTATTTCCTATGGCACCTCCAGCTACGGATATGATGTCCGTTGCGCCAACCACTTCAAGATTTTTACCAATATCAACTCGGCGGTGGTCGACCCGAAGAATTTCGACGAAAATAGTTTTGTCGATGTTCATGGCGACGTGTGCATTATTCCACCCAATTCTTTTGCATTGGCCCATACGGTTGAATACTTGCGTATTCCCGGGAATGTACTGACCATCTGCCTGGGTAAATCTACCTATGCACGTTGTGGCATTATCGTAAATGTCACACCACTGGAGCCTGAATGGGAAGGTCACGTGACACTGGAGTTTTCCAATACCTCACCGTTGCCAGCGCGTATCTATGCCAACGAGGGTGTGGCCCAGTTCCTGTTTTTTGAATCGGACGAGCAGTGTGAAACCACCTATGCTGATCGGAAAGGGAAATACCAGGGACAAAGAGGTGTTACCTTACCGAAGGCTTGAGTTGAGACCGTTACCAACATAAAAAAGGGTGCATGAATATGCACCCTTTTCACATTTTGGAATCAATAAACCACCTACGGTTGAAAGACGCCCGGCCTGGCACTCTGCTGAGCACAAAGAGCCAGGTTGTCATTGACAATACGTTGCATTTTCGCAGTACCTGAAAGACCTGAATCGAGATTAAACCTGAATTCTCCGCCCTCACAGAAGTTAAACATATCAAGGGTCAGTGTTCCAACAGGGTCGGTACTGACGGGTGTACCCTGATTAAAAATACCACCTGTGCTTCCATAAACCGTCATGTCAATAACGGGGTCTCGTGCCATCGAAAAAGCCAAGTGCCGTAAGCCAGCGCGTACCGGGGTCAGCGACATCGGGGTTCGGGTCCGGCGGTGGTGCAATGTTGTCCCAGGTAAACCAGGCCATTGATACCGCCTTGGTTTCCGGTAGTACGTCCAGGTAAGCACCCGCACCATTGGTGACGGGATCGAACCAGCTGCCCGACATATAGGGAGTCCAGACCAGTTCGACCGCAGGCGGTGCCATGATGTAGGACCAGTCACCGGTCAGGAGAATACAGTCCGGCTGAACCACGAGAAAATAATTCCTGCCCTTCTCAAGTAATACAGAGCCTTGATCGGGGAATACATTCAATTGGTTGTTGTATGGGTTACCGGGATCAAATGAATCCTCGTAAACACCCATTGCCAGTGGCATGCCCGGACCGTCAACCATTGTTGATGTCGATCCAAACCAATAAACCCCAATACGGTCGACCGTAAATGGTCCTATGACATCGTGATAGGAATCGTCGCAATCGATGGATTCGGGAATGATATTGGTTAATCCTTCATTACCCGAAAAACTGCCCGCAAATTGAGGTGGCCGGGGAACAACGCCAGGTCCACTAACGGTTCCAGCGCCGTCGAGAACGAATCCTGTGGCGGCAGGAAATGGCTCATCAGAAAAATACGGCTGTACCACCAGGGTGTAATTGGTGTTGACAGCGAGCGTGACATCACCAAAATCATCAAGAATCGCTTGTTGGGTGGCTAACGGGTTTGCCGGATTAAAGACCCCCGTGTGAAAACTCACCGTAATATCAGTCAGGAATGCAAACCTGCCATCCTGAAAACTGTAGGTGCCGTTACTTGAAACGGTGACCGGCCCAATTGTGAGATAGGGCAAAACCGTATCTTCACCATCGGCAAATTGATTCTGCATTTGCGGTTCATCACCTGAGAATTCTGCAGAAATAATCACCGGGTGCTGCTATCGAAATACTGGCCCATAGACAGGCAAACAGGCCAACCAATACCAAATGTGTTTTATGCATCTTATTCTCCAAAAGTATTTAATCCAAATTGATATTTGCAGAACAACTGTATACGGTCCGTCCAATATATATGAAAAACTGATTAGGCTCCGAACAAGCAATTCTAAAACAAGGATTAAACATGCAGTTGACAGGATAATACCTAAATTGCCCGCGCGATTACCATGCGGTTATCAGGTATTGAAATTAAGCATCGCGAGTTATCCATTTTCCTTGATTATGACGAATTCATGGCTTGCCCGGTGAGTGATTGATTAAAATAGCGATGGTCATTGGATCAGATAGTTGCTGGATGATTTGTTGCACGCCATTTGAGCGTTGGCGAAAAGGAAAACCTACAGGGAAAAAATAATGAAAAGCAGTAAATTATTATCGGTGCTTATCCTGTTATCAGTCACGTTGGTGTTGTCAACGGCGCAGGCCCGGCCTCAGCCCGCGCCTGCGGCAGATTTTGCTGAAAAGCAGGCTGCCTGGGAGAAGCACGAAGAGCTGGTGGCATCCTCACCTTACACCGGACTGAAGTGGCGCAGTGTTGGTCCGGTTGTGCAGGGCGGGCGTCTCGTGGATATGGCAGTGGTTCCCGGTCAGCCCTATACATTTTACGTGGCCTACGCATCAGGCGGGTTATGGAAAACCACCAATAATGGCCACACTTTCGAACCCTTGTTCGATCATCAGGCAACCATGATCATGGGTGATATTGCGGTTGATCCCAACAATCCCGAGACTGTTTGGGTGGGTACCGGTGAAAATAACTCATCCCGTTCCTCTTACGGTGGCATGGGTGTTTATCGTTCCGATGATGGCGGGCAAACATGGAAATACATGGGGCTTGGTGATACCGACCGCATTGGCCGTATCCTGATTGATCCTGATGATTCCAACACGATTTACGTGGCCGCCCTTGGCAAGCTGTATACACCGGGTGGGCAACGCGGCATATTTCGTAGTCGCGATGGCGGCAAAAGCTGGCAGCAGGTGCTTGAAGGTGACGACTGGACAGGTGTCATCGACATGGTTTTTAAACCCGATGACGTGCGTACCCTGTATGCAGCAGCCTGGGACCGCAAGCGCCGGCCCTGGGATTTTAGCGAGGGCGGCACGGGATCGGCCATATACAAGTCGGTTGATGGCGGTGACACCTGGTCGCGTCTCGAAGGTGGTTTGCCACGCGGTGAACATGTTGGACGCATCGGCCTGGCGGTCAGTGCCGCCAGTCCCGATACACTTTATGCCAGTATCGATAATCAGCAGCAACTGCCCGAGGACCAGTGGGACCTGGGTGATCGTCCGGTCAATGCCAAACGTTTACGGAATATGAGCAAGGAAGAGTTCCTGGCACAGGACAAGAACGAGATCGAGGGTTTTATCCGTAGTTCCGATTTTGATGTCAGTATCGATGCCGACAAGCTGATCGAATGGGTTAAAACCGACAAGGTGAGTATCCAGGACATCATCGACGAACTGGGTGATGCCAATGCCAGCCTGTTTAACACCGATATCGTGGGTCTACAGGTTTGGCGCTCCGACGATGCGGGTGCCAGTTGGCATGTCACGCATGATGGCCCGCTGGACGCCGTTGTTTATTCTTATGGTTATTATTTTGGAGAAATCCGGGTCTCGCCCAAAAATGTAGATCAAATCTATGTTCTCGGTGTGCCGGTGGTTAAATCTGACGATGGCGGTAAAACCTGGTTTTCAGTCCAGGGTCGTGACGTGCACGGGGACCATCAATCGATGTGGATCAACCCAGAGTATCCCGATCACCTGATGATAGGCAACGACGGCGGTGCGGATGTGAGTTATGACGGTGGCCAGACCTGGGTCAAGCTTGATGCGCAACCACTGGGTCAGTTTTACACGGTCAATGTCGATATGGCCGAACCTTATAATGTTTACGGTGGTTTGCAGGACAATGGCACGATCCGCTGCTCATCCACTAACCGCTGGCAGACCGGCGCCAACTGCAAACGTATCAATGGTGGTGACGGCATGTACGTGGCCGTCGATCCCCGTGATAACAAAACCACCTATTCGGGTTCCCAGTTTGGCTACTATGCCAGGTTAGGTGCCGATGGCAGCCGTGATGAAGTGCGGCCACGCCGGGCCTTTGGTGATCAGGCACTGCGTTACAACTGGAATGCACCGGTTATCCTGTCACCGCACAACGCAGATGTCGTGTATTTCGGTACCAATATTTTGTACCGCTCAATGGATCAGGGTGAGACCTGGACGGCGATTTCTGGTGACCTGAGCCGTTCGAAAAAACGTGGTGATGTTCCTTTCGCCAGTTTAACCACGCTGTCTGAATCAAGTCTGCAATTCGGTCTGATCTGGGCCGGTACCGATGATGGGCAGGTCTGGGTCACCGACAGCAGCGGTGTCCGCTGGCAGGATGTGGCTGACAAACTGCCCAAAGACCGTTGGGTTAGCCGGGTCGAGGCATCTGCTCATGCGCGGGAGCGTGCCTATGTCACACTCAATGGTTATCGCGATGATGACATACGCGCGTATGTTTACCGCACGGATGATCTTGGCAAAACCTTCAGGGATATCAGCAAGGGCTTGCCAGCCGAAGCGGTTAATGTCATTCGTGAGGACCCGTTGATGGAAAATATTCTTTATGTGGGTACCGATCGCGGTGTGTACGTCTCCACCGACCGTGGCGATTCATGGACCGCACTGCAGGGTGGTTTACCCAATGTAGCGGTGCATGACCTGGTGGTCCACCCACGCGAACGCGAACTGGTGGCGGGCACCCATGGCCGCAGTATCTGGATCGTCGATGTATTGCCATTACAGGATCTCGTGGAAGCAGGCAGTGATGCGGCGCTCAAGGTATTTTATGTCGACGAGGTAAAGGCCAGTCGCCGCTGGCGCAGCGAACGTTCCCGCTGGTATTTCCGGCCCGATGAGGCACCAAGGTCAACCATTAAGTACTGGAGTAAGCAGCCTGGCACGGCAAGTATCGAGATTCTTGATAAAAATGATGCCGTGGTTCGACGCTTGAACAGCGAAGCGGTCAAGGGTATGAACAACTTCGAATGGGATTTGCTGGTTGATCAGGAACTGGCCCTTGCAGCTGAAGCCACCGGTATGGAGAAGGTAAAAGAAAGCCTGGATACAGGCGAGGAAGAAAAGACCGTCAGCCTGGCTGACACACCATACGCCGAGTCTGTCAGGTTGGGTCAGACGCTTTACGCGATTCCGGGTGAGTACACCGTCCGGGTCAGCGTGGGTGAGAACAGCGACAGTACCAGTTTGAAGATCAAGGCACCCAAAGATTACGAGCCCAGGGTCAGGCCAGCCTTCAAACTACGTGGTAAGACAAACTGATGTGCCGGAGCGGCACAGGTTGCCGCTCCGGACCCCTTCTTGTCTGCTCAGATGCTCAGATGCCCAGGGCGGATTCGGGATTACGGATTCCGTCTCTGATTCTTTGCGGTTTCTGTTGGTGCAACCTAACGAAGAGGCGGTTGCTGGATCAGCGTCGCGTAAGTCTCAAATGTTTCTGAATCGCGCTGAACCTGAAACTCGACCCGGCTTCCCGGTTGACGTTGGGCTAACATCAACAGGAGTGCCCTGGCATCATCCACTTCGACGCCATCGATGCTTAACAGGATATCACCCGCCCTGATACCCGCGCTCCAGGCCGGGCCATTAGGGGTGACATCCCTGACCTGGATACCACGCCGCACAGAACTGCCGTCAGTTTGCAAAGACAATGGCAGGTCACTGAACAAGGCGCCGATTGAACCTCTTCTGACGCTACCGTTTTCAACTATTTGTTGCATGACATCCTTGGCCATGGCAATGGGAATGGCAAAGCCGATATTTTGTGCACCCTGCACCTGGTCCAGATTACGGGTATTGATGCCAATCACCTCGCCCCGGTAATTTATCAGCGCACCACCACTGTTGCCGGCATTGATAGCAGCATCGGTTTGTATGAAGTCTTCGTAGAGAACAGATCTCAGGTCATTGCGACCGGTCGCGCTGATGATGCCCATGGTAACCGTATGACTCAATCCAAATGCATTTCCGATGGCCAGTACCACATCACCCACGCGTACACTGGTATCCTCCGCCAACGGTGCCGCCGGCAGGCCACTGAGATCAATCTTGAGTACAGCCAGGTCAGTTTCGGGATCATTGCCAACGACCTGTGCGGTCGCGAAGCGCCCATCCCACAGACCCACACTGATGTTCTGCACCTGGCTGACCACGTGATTATTGGTCAGGATATACCCATCCTCGCTTACCAGCACACCCGATCCCATGTCCTGACGTGAACGGGACACGTAAGAACTGCCGAGAAGCCTCTGCAGACGCGGACTGACCTGCTGCAACTCAACTGTCCTGGTGTAAATACTGACGACCGAGGGTGCGGTGCGATCAACGGCATCTGCATAGGATACGGGTGCTGCCGGTACATCGATTGAGACCTGGGGCGGGGGCATGAACCGATCGCTGACACTGGGCCACAGATACAAAACGATAAATGCCAGTGCCAGGCCCGCTATCACCGAACGGATCAAAAAGCCCAGCAGTGATCCCGCCGTTGTTTTCCTGTCAATAGCCTTGTTCTGGGGTTGATTCATCCCGGTCATTTTCCGTCAATTCGATTTCAATTCCGGTTTTCTTTAAAAACCAGTGCTTATAAAATCAATTCTATCGGCAAATCGTTTGTCTCGCATGGTCCGTTTCGGTAAAATATCGGATTAATTCAGGTGAGGGACAGGATGATTGCTTCGAATGTTACAAGCGGCCTGTTCTGCAACGCTGGTTTTAAGCAAAAGAATTTGAATTTCCCGATAACGAGTAACAGTCCTTGCATGGGGCGTTTTTCTTATGGAGAGCTAAATGTCATCTGACGACGTAAACAAAGGACGGCGCCGGTTTCTTGTCGCTACCACTTCTGTCGTGGGCGGTGTTGGTGTCGGTTTTGCTGCGGTACCATTTATCAAATCATGGATGCCAAGTGCCAGGGCACAGGCCATCGGTGTACCGGTTGAGGTCAACGTAGACAAACTGAAAGAGGGTCAGTTGCTCAAGGTGCAATGGCGTGGTCAAACGATCGGTGTATTACGCCGCACCCAGGAAATGGTTGACGGTCTCTCCAAAGTTGATGATTCACTGTCTGATCCGGAATCACTAAATGCTGAGCAACCGGAATATATACATGGCGAACCGCGTGCTTTGAAGCCGGAATTTCTGGTGGTCAACATGCATTGCACTCACCTGGGTTGCGTTCCGCAGATGATCCCCGAGGTTGGCCCCCAGCCATTTGATGCCAACTGGAACGGCGGTTTTTACTGTCCTTGCCACAAATCCAAATTTGATTTATCAGGGCGTGTGTACAGCGGGGTGCCGGCTCCGACCAATTTGCGTATACCGCCATACAGTTTTCTTGATGAGAGCACCTTGATCATCGGCGTAAGTCCGAAGGGAGCAGTGTAATGGCTAAAATTGCAAGCAGTCTTTCCAAGCAGGCCGGTGCACTTTTGAACTGGTTTGATGACCGTTTGCCGGTAACTGCTTTCTGGAATAACGTGATGACGGGCTATATGGCCCCCAAAAATTTCAATTTCTGGTACTACATGGGGTCTCTGGCCCTGCTGGTGCTGGTTATCCAGATTTTTTCCGGCATTTTGCTGACGATGCACTACAAGCCGTCAGCGCTCGAGGCTTTTGCATCGGTTGAGTACATCATGCGTGATGTCGAGTGGGGCTGGTTGATTCGCTATATGCATACCACCGGTGCCTCGTTCTTTTTTATCCTGATTTACCTGCATATGTTCCGTAGCCTGTTATACGGTTCTCACAAGGCTCCGCGCGAGTTATTGTGGGTTTTCGGTATGTTTATTTACGTGGCGTTGATGGCTGAAGCATTCCTTGGCTACATTCTGCCATGGGGGCAAATGTCATACTGGGGTGCACAGGTCATTATCAACCTGTTTGGAGCGATTCCGAAAATTGGTGAACCGCTGACGCAATGGATACGTGGTGACTATTTTATATCTGATGCAACCCTGAACCGGTTCTTTGCATTACATGTTATTGCCGTGCCATTGGCGCTGTTGGGCCTGGTGCTATTGCACCTGGTGGCATTGCGTGAGAATGGTTCCAATAACCCCGATGGTATTGATATCAAGAAGAACAAGGATGCTGACGGAAAACCGCTGGATGGCATCCCGTTCCATCCTTATTACACGGTTAAGGATATTTTTGGTGTCGGTATGTTCCTTATCCTGTTTTCCTTCATCCTGTTCCTGTGGCCTGAGGCTGGTGGATTGTTCCTTGAGCACGATAATTTCGTGCCTGCCAATCCGCTGGTGACACCGGAACATATCAAGCCGGTTTGGTATTTCACGCCGTTTTATGCGATTTTGAAGGCGGTACCGGATAAGCTGCTGGGTGTATTAACAATGGGTGCATCAGTTGCCATTTTGTTTTTCCTGCCCTGGCTTGACCGCTCACCGGTCAGATCCATTCGATACAAGGGAACCTGGTACAAGGTGCTTTTGACTTTGTTTACCATCGCGTTTGTACGGCTTGGTCTGCTTGGCATGGCTGAAGGTACACCTGCTCAAACCTGGGAGATGAGGGTCTGGACACTGGTTTACTTCATGTTTTTTGTCCTGCTGTTTTTCATGAGCCCGCGTGGCAAAACAAAACCGGAACCGGATCGGGTGACTCACTGATGAAGAAATTAGCCACAATCCTGTTTTTTGCAGTCTTGTTACTGCCGTTATCAACTATTCCGGTTTCAGCAGCCGGCGGCGCCGGTGTTGAACACTCAGGTGCCAACATAGGTGATACCGCCTCATTGCAGCGTGGTGCCAAGTGGTATGTGAATTACTGTATGGGCTGTCATTCGATAAGCTATATGCGTTATAACCGGTTGGCCGCGGACCTTGAGCTTAGTGAAGATATGGTCATGCAAAACCTGGTGTTCTCGAATGCGAAATTTGCCGACACCATGGATATTGCAATGGATCCGGAGCAGGCAAAATCCTGGTTTGGTAAAACACCGCCGGATCTTTCGCTGATCGGGCGCTCACGTGGTGCTGACTGGCTGTACTCATATCTCCTGGGTTTTTACCAGGATGAAAATGGTGAATGGAATAACACCTTGCTACCGAATGCTTCCATGCCTCATGTCCTGTGGTCTTTGCAGGGCATACAAACACCGGTTTACCGGCAGGAAACCTCCGCAGATGGATTCACCCACGAGGTCATTGATCACTTTGAATTGACCACAGCGGGCACTCAATCCCCACAGGAATTTGAAGAGACTGCCCGTGACATCGCGGCATTTCTCGAGTATGCGGGAGAACCCGCCAAACTGAAACGCAAGAGTGTTGGTGTTTGGGTGATATTGTTCCTGGTACTGTTTACCTTCGTTGCTTATCTGCTAAAAGCAGAGTACTGGCGAGATGTTCATTAATAACGAGTCGAAGATATCGCGATGTCTGACAATCAAGCCAACAGGAGAAATTTGGTGACAGCAGCAATAAAAGGTCGTTCTACCATGGCGCTTTACTCATCCGACCGCAACATTCACTGTCACCGGGTACGATTCGTGCTGGCCGAAAAAGGCATCAATGTTGACATCATCAATATCAGTAATGATGAATCTGCAACAGCAGATCTGGCTGAATTGAATCCATACAACGAAACCCCGACACTGGTGGACAGGGATTTGCTGTTGTACAACGCCAGCGTGATCAATGATTACCTGGATGAGCGTTACCCGCACCCGCCATTGATGCCGGTAGATCCGGTTTCACGTGCCCGTCTGCGCCTGATCCACCACCGTGTTATTCGTGACTGGTATCCACTGGCAGAAGAAATCGAAAACGCAACCGCTGCCAAGGCGGAAAAAGCCCGGCAGCAACTGAAAGAAAGCATTGTTGCCGCCAATGATTTATTCAAGCATTCTGATTTTGTGCTTGGCGATGAGTTAAGTCTTGTTGATTGCACCCTGGCACCCTTGTTCTGGCGTCTGCCGGTCTATGGCATTGACCTGGGCAAGCCCGGCGCCACGGTTCAGGGTTATATTCAACGCCTGATATCACGCCGGTCGTTCAAGCTCAGTCTGACACGTGCCGAACGTGAAATGGTTCTGAATGTGGCCTGATTGATGCATTTCAAGGTTTAGGTAGTGCGATGAGTTCCACTCCGGAAGGTATGACCTCGAACAGGCCTTACCTGTTGCGTGCCTTGTATGACTGGATTACCGATAACGGTTTGACACCACATGTGCTGGTCGATGCCGAATTTGCTGGTGTGGATGTACCGGACCATGCCATTCAAAAGGGTAAGGTTGTTCTGAATATCGCCACCGGCGCGACTGAAAATTTGCAGTTGGAGAACGAAACCATTTTTTTCAAAGCCAGGTTTTCCGGCAAACCTTACCAGATTACCGTGCCGATGGGTGCCGTGATTGCCATATATGCCCGCGAAAACGGCCAGGGCATGATGTTTGCCCAGGATGATTCACCGCCACCCCCGGTGGATGGTTCGGATGATCCGCCGCCACGTTCTCACCTGAAAGTTGTCAAGTAAGCGACTTATCAGGATTGACATGGTGTAGTGTCAACCCTGTAACGTAGGATCAGTGTTGACACTACACCAGTGGGTACTTGTCCTTTCGAAAAACCTATCTGTTCTTCAGGTTTTCAATTAACCGGCCTTCTTCAAGCTCCAGGGTCACGCTAAGTGATGCAGGAAAACCGATGGTTACCACGCCGCTTCTGCGTTTGGCCCCGTTGATGGCAAACTCGAAACCGTAATTAACCAGGATACGTGAGTTTGATTTGTTGCGGTTCCAGGTGATCGAACTGAGAGAAACCGTATCATCCAGCAGTTGTAGACCATGGTTGCCACAAACCTCGCCGGCGGCCCTGCGGGCTTTTTGTCTGCCTTGCATCAGTTGCCACCAGGCAACAACACTTCCCGTGACGAGCAAAAAAATGAACAGTTCCATCATGATGATTTCAACAATACATCCACGGCGCCAGCACCACCATCAGATGGTTTGCATGTGGTAAAGGCCAACACTTGAGGATGATCGCGCAATAGTTGGCGCGTCATGAGTTTTAAGCGTGGCCCGTTCTCGGAGCGCAGACCCTTGCCATGTATGATCCTGACCGATTCCAGTGATCTCGATTGTGCATCGGCAATAAACTCAAGCAATGCCGAGTGACCTGTTTCCGTGGTCATATTGTGCAGATCAAGCTCAGCACCGATGGTGAAACGGCCTCGTTTCAATTTCTGCATGGTCCTTTTCTGGATACCATTTTTGCGGTGTGATGAACCGTCCGCAGCATCGATGTGTGTCCGATTATCCGCGGAAGATAAATATGCCGGGTCCACAATGTCAGAAAAGGTTTCCGGTTTGCGCTCTGCGGTTTTCCGTGTCGGGGTGCCTTTGAATCTGTAGTGGGTGCTGTCTTGAGTGGCACAACGCCGGTCATCTCCTGCCGGAACAATTGTTCTTCCGAAAGCTGGTGTTTTAGTTTTTTAACCACGTTTCACCCATTTCTGCATTTCGGAAGTTGCCTGAAGCCCGTACAATATCATCCGGGAACCTGTTAAGGATCCTTTTTACTTGTCAGGCCATAACAGACATACTTGCGGATGGCAGGTATGATTTTCAACAAGGACCGGATTAAACTCCCCGAATGGAATTTCTAATTAGCAATGATGATGGCATTGAAGCCATCGGTATTCGTGTCCTGGCGGACAGCATGCGTGGTCTGGGTGGCATGACAATTGTAGCCCCGGACAAGAACTGCAGCGGTGCGAGTAATTCGCTGACACTGGATGCACCGATCCGGATCACGGAAATGGAGACCGGTGTCTACCGGGTTTCCGGAACACCCACGGATTGTGTGCACGTTGCATTAACAGGATTGTTGGACGAGGATCCCGATATTGTTGTTTCCGGTATCAATGCCGGTGCCAACCTTGGCGATGATGTGATCTATTCCGGTACAGTTGCAGCAGCGATGGAAGGCCGTTTTCTGGGCTATCCTGCGCTGGCGATCTCCCTGGTGCTTGGTGAGCATGCTGATCATCATCATTTTGAAACGGCGGGTGAGGCAGCCAGACGGCTGGTGAAGCAGTTACAGTGCGACCCCTTGCCGGCTGATACCATACTCAATGTCAATGTACCCGATTGCCCCTGGTCGGAAATCAGGGGGTTTGAAGTTACCCGACTTGGTTACCGCCACCGGGCGGAACCGGTTGTCAAGACAATGGACCCCCGTGGTCGTGAAATGTACTGGATTGGACCGGCCGGTGCGGAACAGGATGCCGGTCCGGGTACGGATTTTGACGCTATCAGGCGCAAGTTTATTTCGGTCACTCCCATTCATGTTGACCTGACCCGCTACCAGGCGCTGGATCAGGTGGCTGGCTGGGTGACGGCAATCAACACGGGTGTGGAGCAGGAAACAGACAATTCATGATTCATAAACGCAAGCTCCACAGTGAAAACCGCGGCATCGGGATGACCTCCCAGGGTACACGCGACCGTCTCGTGCAGACATTACGAAACGAGGGTATCAAGGATGAACGGGTATTGAAGGCTATCACCCAGGTACCCCGTCATAAATTTGTTGATGAAGCATTGTCCAGTCGGGCCTACGAAAATACAGCCCTGCCGATCGGGCAAAGTCAAACGATCTCGCAACCCTGGATTGTAGCCCGTATGACGGAGGCGATACTCGATGGTGGACAACCGGAAAAAGTTTTGGAGGTAGGGACCGGTTCCGGTTACCAGGCAGCCATTTTGTCGCACCTTGTTCCAAAGGTGTTCACGGTGGAAAGAATCGACGAATTGCTCAAGCTCGCACGCCGGCGTTTTCACAACCTGCGTTTGAACAACATATATTTGCGTTACGCAGACGGTCATTTAGGCTGGCCCAGCCAGGCGCCTTTTGACGGCATCCTGGTGACAGCGGTGGCGCAAAGTATTCCAACGGAATTAAAGGAACAACTCGGTATCGGTGGTGTACTGGTTATGCCCGTTGAGAGAAGTGGTCAACAACGCCTGATCACCGTGCGCCGGACCGAGGATGCTTATGAAGAGACCGATCTTGGTGCTGTCGTCTTCGTACCCTTGCTCAGCGGGCTCGCTTAAGGCGGTTTAAGGATATGTTTCTTCGCTTATACGATTGGGTCATTGCTTTATCCGCACATCGAAGAGCGCCGGCTTATCTGGCTGCTCTCAGTTTTACCGAATCCAGCTTTTTTCCGATACCACCGGACGTAATGCTAATACCCATGTGCCTGGCCAAGGTCAAAAAGGCCTGGCAATATGCCGCCCTGTGCACATTGTCCTCGGTTGTCGGCGGGATGGCCGGCTACCTGATCGGTAAACTGGCATTCGGATGGATAGAGCCGTGGTTAATGGGTTCCCATTATGCCGGTACTTTTACCAGTGCCGTTTCTGCATTTGAAACATGGGGTTTCTGGTATATTTTGCTGGCAGGGTTTACACCCATTCCCTACAAGGTGTTCACCATCAGTGCGGGTGTAGTTGGCATGCCGTTCCTGGCTTTTATTGGCGGATCACTGGTTGGCCGGGGCGGGCGGTTTTTCCTTGTCGCTGGGCTGATACGGTTGGGTGGTGAGAGTTTTGCATCACGGATGCGAAAGTATGTTGATCTGATCGGTTGGATAACTCTTGCCATTGCATTGATTGTTTTTGTGATTTTAAAGGTAAGTAAGTGATGAGGCATGGGATTAGCAGAGCTATGAATAGCAAGCTGGTCGCCAGGTTATCTTTGGTATTGCTTATATCCGGCCTGCTTGCGCTGCCATCCTGCCATAGACATCACCGGCCACCGGCAAAGTCCAAATCATCTGGCACGATTGTGAAACGTCAGTTAAATACAGATGGGAGTTATTATGTCCGGAAAGGGGACACGCTTTATGCGATAGCTTTCAGTTATGGTCTGGATCCAATGGAGGTGGCGCGAAAGAATGGAATCTCGAGTCCCTACACCATTTACCCTGGTCAAAAAATACAACTAAAAACAGCCACGGGCAGTTCTTCGAAGCGCGGAGCTTCATCCGGAGTACAGATAAGCACGGTCAAGTCGCCAGGGCAGGTAACCACAAAAACGGTTAACAGCCCGACGTCTTCAAAAACTAAACAAACGAAACCAGCGAAATCAACCCCGGTGGCTAGCCCATCTGGCACGGCAAAAACTCCATCGGCTAATGCAATTAAAAATAAAGATCCAGAAAGCTGGAAATGGCCAACCGATGGGCGCGTGATCAGACGCTTTGTCGCGGGTAATCCGGCACGCAACGGATTGGATATTGCCGGCAAGGAAGGCCAGGCCATTAATGCCTCATCCGGAGGTCAGGTTGTTTACAGTGGCAATGGCCTGATCGGATACGGCGAGTTGATCATCGTTAAACACAGTGAAAAAATGCTCAGCGCTTACGCCCACAACAGGGTCCGTCTTGTAAAAGAAGGTGATCAGGTCTGGGCCGGTCAGAAAATTGCTGAAATGGGCAGAAACAGTAGTGATGAGCAACTTCTGCATTTTGAAATCCGCGCTCTTGGCAAGCCGGTCAATCCACTGAACTATCTTCCCAAAAAATAAGTTACCAACATTTGGTCCTTTGGTTCGTATTTGGACAGGTAACGAATAACAACCCTCCGGATTTGTGACATTTGCTGGAGATTGTGATAATTTTAATTGCTCATCCGATCGGAGTAGCTACGTTTTATACTGGTCGGGGAACATTGCTGCGGGTGGGGGCCTGATCTTTTTTGAGCCACATGGATAAGGATGCGGGGGGATGAAAAATGAAAACACAGGCAATGAGGACATCTCGGATTTGAAAGCTAAGTCTGTAAAAACAGACCTAAAGTTTAATCAATCTGAAAATGCCAGCGCCAAACGCAGACAAGTACATCACGGCGATGTTACCCGTATTTATCTCAGTGAAATTGGCCGCGCCAACCTGCTGACTGCGGACGAGGAAAAGTCGCTGTCACGTGCAGCGCATGCGGGTTGTATGGCCAGTCGTCAGCGTATGATTGAAAGCAATCTGCGCCTGGTGGTCAAAGTTGCCCGTTCTTATATCAATAGAGGCCTGCCTTTGCTGGACCTTATCGAAGAGGGGAACCTGGGTCTGATACGCGCAGTTGAGAAATTTGACCCCGAAAGAGGTTTCCGGTTTTCCACGTATGCGACGTGGTGGATCAGGCAGTCGGTTGAACGCTCCATCATGAATCAATGCCGTACCGTAAGATTGCCAATTCACATTATTCGTGAACTCACAAACTACTTACGCACTACGCGGGAGATGGAACAGAAGATGGGTCGTCGCCCCGAATTCGGCGAAGTCGCCGCCAAACTGGATAAGTCTACAACCTCGGTATACGCACTTTTCGGGTTTAATGAATCAGCATCGTCTAACGATAATACGGCAAACGGTGGCAGATCAGTTCTTGATTCAATTGCCGACGATCAAACCCACACGCCTGAAAATGAATATGCCGAGCACGCTGCGGGTGAACTACTTGGGCAATGGTTGAATTTACTGCCCGTGCAACAGCGTATTGTTGTTGAGCATCGATTTGGCCTGCATGGCCAGGGACGACGTACACTTGAAGAAGTCGGTGAACTGCTTGGTGTCACCAGGGAGAGGGTACGACAGGTGCAACTTGCTGCGTTGGCGAGATTACGGGAAATTTCTCAGCGCGAAGGTGTTATGGAAGCCCCATTTATGGAATAAGGGGCAGTAATGCAGCGACCACCTGGCGGCCTTCTGCAGCCAGCACATTATAAGTACGGCAGGCAGCATCCGTTGTCATGACCTCAAAACCAATACTGCGACGGAAAAAATGGACCTGGGTGGCCGGTGGTAAAAAAACCTGGGTATTACCGGTCCCAATCAATACCACTTCTGGTTGCAGGTCAAATACGACTTGCAGACTTTCTTCGTTAATATCGTCTACAGACGAGACATTCCATACCGGAACAATCCGCTGACCGGAAATGATGAACGGCCTGTTGAAATAATCCTGGTTAACACGGATACCTCTTTCACTGACAGAACGAATAAAAAATTGGTCTTGTGGTACCTCTAGATTAAACTCCACGCGTCTGATACTCCTGCAACTCAAAAACGGTGCTTTCAGCGAATGTCAAAATAATAAAATTGTATCGGATTCCGCTGCTAACCTGGATTTATAACCGGTTTTTCCGGGTGTTTCCGATAAAAGCAGGCAACCTGACCAATACTATGAACCAGTTCGGCCTTGCACTGTTCAGCGATGCTGAGTACCCATGCTTTGCGTTGCTCACGGTCTCCCCGCAGCTTGACCTTGATGAGTTCATGGTCGTTTAAGGCACGTTCGATTTCGGCGACAACCGTTTCACTCAGACCCTTGGCAGCGACGGTTACGATTGGTTTCAGGTGATGGGCCTGGCCCCGTAAATTCTTCTTTTGCGCTGCTTTTAGTGGCATCTGATTTTTCCTGTTATGGCAAACTGGCATTTTAACACCCCGCGAAGATAAATGGTGTCAGAGAGGAGTCAGCTGGCAGGGTATTCAAACTCCATTTTTCGGGTTTACTCTGGCACTTTTCCCTGAGCCCATTTATCCTGAACCCGACACCAACGACAGGAAGCTGAGTAATGGCGAAAAGCAAAAGCAGCCGCCGCTGGTTGGCGGAACATTTTGATGATCAATATGTCAAGCAGGCTCAGCAACAAGGTCTGCGTTCCAGGGCAGCGTTCAAGTTGATGGAACTGGATGACAAGTACCATTTGTTACGTAAAGGTATGCGTGTGGTAGACCTTGGTTCAGCTCCCGGAAGCTGGACCCAGGTGGTGCAGCGGGCGCTTGCTGACAGTGGGCAGATCGTCGCCCTGGATATCCTGCCGATGGATCCACTGGAAAACGTGAGCTTTATTCAGGGTGATTTTACGGAAAACGAACCTTTGGCACTGTTGGAGGAGGCATTGAACGGTCAAAATGCTGATCTTGTTTTGTCGGACATGGCACCCAATATGAGTGGCATGGGTGCGGTCGATCAACCACGTGCAATGTACCTGGCCGAACTCGCGCTGGCCTTCGCAGAAAAGTGGTTGGAGCCGGGTGGCAGTTTTGTCGTCAAGGTATTTCATGGTGAAGGTTTTGACGAATTTGTGAAGAATGTCCGGTCTTTGTTTGAGAAGGTGCAAGTCAGGAAGCCTGCAGCCTCCAGACCCCGTAGCAGGGAAGTTTATGTACTGGGGCACCGGCGCAAGTTACAATGAAATTATATAATCAGTGGCGTCAGGCGTTTCTGATAGTCTTTTTGTGAGGATAAACGATTGAATGATATGTTAAAAAATGTGATTACCTGGGGCATCATCCTGTTGGTACTGATGTCTATTTTTAATCACTATGGCAATGTCGGTTCCAGTCCCGATGAACTTACGTATTCTGATTTTCTCAATAATGTGCGTAATGGTACCGTTGCCGAAGTCAGGATTAGCAGCACACCGGAAGGTAATACGATCCAGGGTCGCGATGTCAATGGTAAGGAATTCCAGAGCTTTGGCATGCCTGATCCACGGCTTGTCGATGACCTTGTTGAGAACAACGTAGAAATTTCCGCCGAACCACCCAAACAGCGATCCGTTATCCTCGATCTGCTAATCAATATCATACCGGTCTTGCTGCTGGTTGGTTTATGGGTATATTTCATGCGCCAGATGCAGGGCGGTGGCGGTGGTCGTGGCGCTATGTCTTTTGGCAAGAGCAAAGCGAAACTTCAGGGTGAAGACCAGATCAAGGTTACCTTTGCCGATGTGGCAGGTGTTGAAGAGGCCAAGGAAGAAGTCGAGGAACTGGTAGAGTTTCTGCGCAACCCGGGCAAATTCCAGAAACTGGGTGGCCACATTCCGCGCGGTGTTTTGATGCTGGGTTCACCGGGCACCGGTAAAACCCTGCTGGCGCGTGCTATTGCCGGTGAGGCCAAAGTGCCGTTCTTTTCAATTTCCGGTTCCGATTTCGTAGAAATGTTTGTTGGCGTGGGTGCATCCCGTGTACGTGACATGTTCGATCAGGCCAAGAAGCATGCGCCCTGCATCATATTTATCGACGAAATTGATGCGGTCGGGCGTCATCGTGGTGCCGGTCTGGGTGGCGGACATGATGAGCGTGAACAGACCCTGAACCAGTTGCTGGTTGAAATGGATGGTTTTGAAGGCGGTGAAGGCGTCATCGTTATTGCCGCAACCAACCGTCCCGATGTACTCGATCCAGCATTATTGCGGCCTGGTCGTTTTGACCGCCAGGTGGTTGTGCCGTTACCGGATATTCGAGGGCGTGAAGGTATTTTGAAAGTGCATATGCGTAAAGTGCCACTGGGTGATGATGTCGAACCACGACAGATCGCACGCGGTACACCGGGGTTTTCCGGCGCCGATCTCGCAAACCTGGTCAATGAGGCAGCATTATTTGCCGCCAGGGAAGCCGCCAAAACTGTTTCCATGGATCATTTTGAACGAGCCAAGGACAAGATCATGATGGGTGCCGAGCGGCGTTCAATGGTCATGTCAGAAAAAGAGAAGAAGCTGACTGCCTATCATGAAGCGGGACACGCCATCGTCGGGCGCCTGGTGCCGGAACACGATCCGGTTTACAAGGTGACCATTATTCCACGTGGTCGTGCTTTGGGTGTGACCATGTTCCTGCCCGAGGCGGATAAATACAGCATTTCACGTAAGCAACTGGATAGCCAGATGGCCAGTCTCTTTGGTGGGCGTGTAGCAGAAGAACTTGTATTTGGTGCTGAGAACGTTACGACTGGTGCATCCAATGATATTGAGCGCTCCACGCAGATCGCGCGTAACATCGTGACCCGCTGGGGATTGTCAGAAGCACTCGGTCCGTTGACCTATGCCGAGGCCGATGAGGAAGTTTTTCTTGGACGTTCCGTCACACAGCACAAACATGTGTCTGATGAGACCGCCCGCAGGATCGATATTGAAATTCGCACTATTGTTGATGCTGCACACCAGGTAGCGAAAGACCTGGTTCTGGCAAACCGGGACAAACTGGAGCTCATGACCGATGCGCTGATGAAATATGAAACCATCGATACAGCGCAGATTGACCAGATCATGGAAGGCAAGATCCCGGACCCGCCAAAAGGTTGGGATGATTCTGAATCAAACAAGGATGAAAAGAACCAGGACAAATCAGCAAGTGATTCATCAGATAGCCCTTCCGTTGGTGATACAGCTGAACAGCACTAAAGAAGCTTGTAGGTACCATTAATGAAAACAGCGCTGCTTCAGCGCTGTTTTTTTGAGTGCAGAGAATGACCTTTAAAGATTTCGAGACAGCAGATTCAACCGTTCGCATACTCGACTGTGCTGGTCGGAGGCTTGTACTTGACCGGACCCGGATAATGGGTGTTCTCAACCTGACACCAGATTCGTTCTCCGATGGCGGACAATGGCTGGGAAAAACTGCGGCGGTTGAGCATGCATTGGCCATGCAGGATGCAGGCGCGGATATTATTGATGTTGGTGGGGAGTCAACAAGACCCGGCGCACAGGCTGTGTCGTTGCAAGAGGAACTTGATCGTGTTATCCCGGTGATTGAGAACATCGTTGCACGGATTTCCGTGCCGGTATCCATAGATACCAGTAAACCCGCAGTGATGCGTGAGGCGGTGGCAGCAGGGGTGGGAATGATCAATGATGTTTGTGCCCTTCGTATTGATGGTGCCTTGCAAGCGGCAGCAGAATTGGCGGTACCAGTGTGTCTGATGCACATGTTGGGGGACCCCCGCGTGATGCAAAAAAATCCTGCGTACGATGATGTTGTGGGTGAAGTCACGAATTTCCTGCTGGAGCGTGCGGGACTGTGTCAGGGTAGCGGGATATCAAGGGAAAACATTGTGCTGGATCCGGGTTTTGGTTTTGGCAAGACCCTGGAGCAGAACATTGCACTCTTTCACGCCTTACCGGATCTCATGGCCAGAGGCTATCCGCTGTTGGTCGGCTTATCCCGCAAAGCCATGATTGGTCAACTGACTGGCAGGGAGGTAGCAGGGGCGGGTCGCAGGTTCCATCACTGCTGCCGCACTCGCAGCGCAAACGGGGGTGGCGATTGTCAGGGTGCATGATGTAGCTGAAACCCGTGACGCACTTAAGGTTACGACTGCACTTTTTCCAGCTTGAGGGTAAAATATCTGTCATGAAAAATAAATATTTTGGAACAGACGGGATACGCGGTCGTGTCGGTGATACACCGGTCACGGCGGACTTCATGTTACGTTTGGGGCGTGCTGCGGGCAAGGTGCTGGCTGACGGGGATTCACGTGTGGTTGTTATTGGCAAAGACACCCGGATCTCAGGGTATATGTTTGAATCGGCCCTGGAGGCAGGTCTGGCCAGTGCCGGTGCCAACGTGGCTCTGCTCGGACCTATGCCGACACCGGCGATTGCCTATCTGACAAGAACCTTGCACGCCTGTGCAGGTATCGTTATCAGTGCCTCACACAATCCATTTTACGATAACGGTATTAAGTTTTTTTCTGCCGAAGGTGAAAAATTGCCCGATGATATTGAGCGGGCCATTGAAGAAGAATTGGAACAGCCATTCTCAACGGTCTCATCCGAGAAAATGGGTAAAGCTGCGCGCATTGACGATGCTGCCGGTCGCTATATCGAGTTTTGCAAAGGCACCATACCTTTCGAAGTAAGCTTGCGTGGTCTGAAAATTGTCGTTGATTGTGCCAATGGCGCAACCTACCGGGTAGCCCCCGCTGTTTTTGAAGAACTGGGTGCAGAGGTCATTACCGTGGGCACAGAACCTGACGGATTGAATATCAATGACAATTGCGGCTCCACGTATCCGGAGTTTGTCAGTCAGGCGGTACTCAAGCATGGCGCGGACGTTGGCATCGCACTGGATGGCGATGGTGATCGGGTTGTCATGGTGGATTCCAAGGGCGAAATCGCTAATGGGGATGAACTGCTCTACGTTCTTGCCGCAGCACGTCAGGACTTGGGTCTGCTTCAAGGCGGTGTGATCGGAACGGTGATGAGCAATTTTGGTCTGGAACTGGCACTGAAAAAACGCAATATTCCGTTCTTACGCGCTCCGGTTGGTGATCGACATGTGCATAGAGCGCTGGTCAGCAATGGCTGGACACTGGGCGGGGAAGCTTCCGGCCACCTGTTGTGTCTGGACAGGACCAGCACTGGTGACGGTATTGTCAGCGCCTTGCAAGTACTGGAGGTGATGGTCAGCAAGGGTATGGGGCTGGCTGAATTGACAGCGGACGTGCAGAAACTGCCGCAGGTCATGATTAACGTGCCAATTAATGGCACGGTTAAGGATCTCGAAGGTTCGCAGGTGATTAACGATGCGGTAAGGAACATCGAAAACCTATTGGGTGATACCGGTCGGGTTATCCTGCGGCCATCCGGTACCGAACCGCTCATTCGTGTAACGCTGGAAGGTTCTAACGAAAGCCAGGTCAAATTGTTCGCTGCAGAGCTGGCTGAGTTGGTGCGGACTGAACTGGCCACCTGACCCGCACTTGAGCACAGGGTCCGGCTACTGTAAAGCGGCGCCCCCGTCTTGAAAAAGCTGAAAATCGAACTTCACGGTGACACCTTGTCGTGTTGGCTGTCGCCATTTATTGTTACCTATTCATCACCAGTCAGTGATCCGGCGGGTAGATTTACCTCCCCAAAAAGTAGCGGCACAGGCAATAGGTAAAAGCGATTGATCTGCATCAACAAAGCTTGAGATAAACGTAGATATTTGGTTATCCAGGGGGGCGCCTTCTCTATAATGTCTACAGATTCAACTGGTATTCAAGGAGACAAAAATGAACCAGTATCTCAACTCTGTTATGGCCACAGTCAAGGCAAAAAATCGCGGTGAAGATGAGTTTCTACAGGCAGTTGAAGAAGTCCTGGAAACGCTCTCCCCGGTGTTGGAAAATCATCCCGAATATGTCGAAGCGAAAATTGTTGACCGCATTGTAGAACCGGAACGGATGATCGTTTTCCGTGTTCCCTGGTTCGATGATGCAGGCAACGTCCAGGTTAACCGGGCTTTTCGTGTTGAGTTCAATAGTGCCATCGGCCCTTACAAGGGTGGCCTGCGTTTCCATCCCAGCGTAAACCAGGGCATTTTGAAGTTCCTCGGATTCGAACAGGTATTCAAAAACAGTCTGACCACGCTGCCCATGGGTGGTGGTAAAGGTGGCTCTGATTTTGATCCGAAAGGCAAATCTGACAATGAAGTAATGCGTTTTTGCCAAAGCTTCATGACCGAGTTGTCGCGTCATATCGGTCCGAATACCGATGTTCCTGCAGGTGACATAGGTGTTGGTGGCCGTGAGATCGGTTACCTGTTTGGTCAATACAAACGTTGCCGCAACGCCTTTGAAGGCGTGTTAACAGGCAAGAGCCTCAACTGGGGCGGCAGTCTGATCCGTCCTGAAGCAACCGGTTATGGCACCGTCTATTTCGCCGAGGAAATGTTGAAAACCCAGGGCAAATCTTTTGCAGGCTTGAGGGTCTCGGTATCCGGTTCCGGTAATGTCGCCCAATATGCAACCCAAAAGGCCACAGAGTTTGGCGGCAAGGTTGTTACATTGTCCGATTCCGCTGGATATATCGTCGATGAAGAAGGTATTTCAAAAGAGAAACTCGACTTTGTCTTTGCGCTGAAAAATGAGCGCCGCGGCCGGATTAAAGAGTATGTTGATGAATATCCAAACGCGACCTACCATGAAGGCACAGGTGTCTGGAATGTTCCCGTTGACATCGCACTGCCATGTGCCACTCAAAATGAAGTGAATGGTGATGATGCCGAGGCGCTGTTGAAGAACGGTTGTTTCTGCATTGCTGAAGGCGCCAACATGCCGAGCACGCCGGAAGCTGTGCATAAATACCTGGATGCCGGGATACTTTACGGCCCCGGTAAAGCTGCCAACGCAGGTGGTGTGGCTGTTTCAGGTCTGGAAATGTCCCAAAACAGCATGCGTTTGAGCTGGACGCGCGAAGAAGTGGACAAGCGTCTGCATGACATCATGATTTCTATTCACAATACGTGCAGGAATACCGCGCAGGAATATGGCAAGCCCGGCAATTATGTGCTCGGAGCCAATATTAGCGGTTTCATTAAAATCGCAGACTCCATGATGGATCAGGGTTTAGTCTGATCAATCCCCAGGGGGTGTTCTCAATTGGCCCAGTAACGCTAGCTGGCCAATTGAGAACGCCCCCTGGCAAGCCGGATATCCGATATTCGGGTATCCGGTTTTATTTTGCTTGATATTATCCTGACCTTTTCTTACCTGGAGAATTTCGATCCAGCTGTAATATGGGGATTAGCTTTGCTACTGTCGTTCCATGAAACCTGTAATTGATTTAGAAGATTTTGAACAGGGGTCAGCAAAATTTGACTCACTGATGCCTTTTAAAGTCAGGAATATCCTGCTTGTTTCCAGTCTGTACGATATTTACAGTCTTCGTGAAGATGGGCAATTGGCCAACCTGGTGATGTCAGAATACGCCGAATTGAGGCTCTCCAGTGCGCCAATGATCAAGCGGGTTGACTCTGGTTCAAACGCACTCAAGGCTTTAAAAAAATCAAGTTTTGATTTGATTATTGTATTTCGTTCACTCAGTGATATCGACCCGCTCGTATTCAAGCAAAAGGCCAAACAACTACACCCGGATATCCCCGTTGTCCTGCTGGCATTTCATCATCGTGAACTTGAATTGATCAGGGACAAGGGGGAAGGTGCATTTGACGATGTGTTTTTCTGGAGCGGTGAGTCCAGGATTTTTCTGACCATCATTAAACTCATTGAAGACAAGAAAAATGTTGAAGAAGACACGCAACTGATCGGTGTCCGGGTGATTATCCTGGTGGAGAATTCAGTTCGGTTTTATTCATCTTTTTTACCCCTGATTTATACCGAGACGATGCAGCAGACATCGGCACTTCTGTTGGAAAGCATCAATTCCGCAAGCCGGCTTCTACGCATGCGTGCACGACCAAAAATATTGCTGGCGAAGAACTTTGAAGAGGCCCTGGCATTATTCAAAAAATACAAAAAATACCTGTTGGGGGTCATTTCGGATATCCAGTTTTCAAAAGATGGCCGGATTAATAAATCAGCCGGGATTCAATTGGCCAAAATGATCAAGAAGGAAGTCAGTGATTTGCCGGTATTGCTACAGTCATCGAATGATGCAAATGCGGAAAAGGCTGAAAAATGCGATGCAGGATTTCTGAATAAAAGATCGCCGACATTGCTGAGTGAGTTAGGCGTATTTATAAACCGGAATTTTGGTTTTGGTGATTTCGTCTTCAAGCTTCCTGATGGAACAGAGCTTGGCCGTGCTCACGATTTCAGCGCGATGAAGGAAATTGTTGCCTCGGTTGATATCAGGTCCCTGGTCTATCACGCGGAGAGAAATCACTTTTCCAACTGGATGATGGCCCGGACCGAGTTTGACCTGGCTGCCCGCTTACGTCCCAAAAAAGTAAGTGAGTTTGAAAATAACGATGAAATGCGCACTTACCTGTTAAAAATACTCGATGATTTTTTGCATGAAAGACAGGCTGGTGTCATTACTGACTTCGTCCGGGAACGGTATGACGGACGGGCCGAATTTTTGACGGATTGGTGAAGGTTCCCTGGGTGGAAAGGGTCGCGGCCTGGCATTCGTAAATAACCTGATTCACTGCTTTTCGGTATATAACGCCTTTCCCGGAACCAGGATTTCGGTGCCCCGTTCTGCAGTCATCTGTACCGGTGCTTTTGATCAGTTTATGGAGAGCAATGAGCTGACAGCGTTTGCGCTCGGTGATCATACCGATGAAGAGATCATTGAGGCGTTCACAAAAGCCAAGTTACCGCCGGGACTGGTGGAGGATTTAAAATCCTATCTGAGTGTTGCCGATTTTCCTCTCGCAGTGAGGTCTTCGTCCTTGCTTGAAGATTCCCATTATCAACCGTTTGCCGGGATCTATGATACCTATTTTCTGCCCAACAATTACCATTCCTTACGTGGTCGTATCGCCCGGCTTCTGACCGCCATTAAATTGATCTATGCTTCGGTTTATTGCAGAAATTCAAAAAATTATATCGAAGCAACCGGAAACCGAACCGAAGAAGAGAAAATGGCCATTATCCTGCAGGAGATAGTCGGCACAAACAGGGATGGCCATTTCTATCCGGTGCTATCTGGACTGGCGAGGTCCTATAATTTTTACTCGGTCGGACGCATCAAACCGGAAGAGGGGATAGCCTATATTGCTGTTGGTCTGGGCAAAACGGTCATGGAAGGTGAAAACTGTTTGTTTTTCTCCCCTGCCAATCCACAGGTTTTACCGCAATTTTCAGGACCGCAGGACTATTTGAAAAATACCCAGCGCGAGTTCTTTGCCGTCAACATGAACAAACCAGCAGTTTTCCCGAAGAAGGGTGGCGATGATGGCCTGGTGAAGCTGAAAATGACCGAATCAGAGTCACATGGTGTACTCAAGTATGTGGGCTCCACATACTCCGCGGATAATGACAGAATCTACCCGGGAATCGGGCGCAAGGGAGCCAGGATTGTTACTTTTGATCCGATTCTTAAATCAAAAATATTCCCGCTGGACGGTATTCTCCAATTTCTGCTGCAACTGGGTAGCTACGCAATGAACGTACCCGTTGAAATGGAGTTTGCCGTGGAAATGAGCTCTGAGGATGACAAACCTCATGAGTTCCGGTTCTTGCAGATCCGGCCGATGTTGGTGGACTCATCATTTGAAGATATTTCGGTATTTGAAGGTGAAAGCGAGCAGGTTTTCTGTCAATCAGACCAGGCGCTCAGTCATGGCCGTATTGACGATATCAGGGACATCGTCTTTGTGAAAAATGAAAATTTTGACCGCGCCAACATGATCCACATGGCGAATCACGTGGCTGAATACAATCAAAAATTTAAAGACAAAAACCAACCCTACCTGCTGCTCGGACCGGGGCGATGGGGGACTTCAGACCGGTGGCTTGGTATTCCGACAAAGTGGGACCAGATATCCTCAGCACGGGTGATTGTTGAAGCCGACTATGGTGACTTTGTGGTTGAACCGTCTTTCGGAACGCATTTTTTTCAAAACCTGATTACCTTCCAGATAGGCTATCTCACGATAAACAGTCAAAGTAAGAATAATTTTCTTGACTGGGATTGGCTCAATGCTATCGAGGCCGTTTCAGAAACAGAGTATGTCAGGCACGTTCGTCTGAAACGACCGATGAACATCCTGATTGACGGTCGCATCGGTAAAGCAGTTGTATTCAAACCTGACCTGACTTCATCGCGTAAGAAAAAACCAAAGAACTGACCCGGAAAGGGCACTGAAGCAACTGTTACAGAACTGAAACAGGCGGGCGCTCCTGTTCATCAACACTGAGTTTGAATATATCAGGACGCGAATAATGACCTGTCGGGTCCATATCATAGCGGGCTTTAATGATGTCATCGAGGTCGATTTCTGCAGATATCAGCCCTTCCTGGTTATACAGGGGGCCGGCGAGCACTTCACCCATGGGTGAAATAATCACACTGCCACCGCGGATCAAGGGTTTGTCTTTGGGCCATGCCTGGTCCCGGCAAAAAGCGTTTGAAGGCGGTGGCTGGTATTGACATGCGCTGACCAGAAAGTTTCTGCCTTCATAGGCTATATGGGACATGCTGGTTTGCCAGATGTCCCGGTCATCCACCGTCGGGGCACACCAGATTTCGAGGCCTTTTGCGTACATGGCTGTACGCAACAGGGGCATATAGTTTTCCCAGCATATGGCGGCACCAACCCTTCCTGCTACGCGTGTCTACGACAGGCAGGGTCGAACCGTCTCCCTGTCCCCAGATCAGCCGTTCGCTTGCTGTCGGCATTAACTTGCGATGCTTTGCAAGCAATTCGCCATGATTCGATATAAACAGTGCTGTGCAGAATAGCGTTGCGCCGCTGCGTTCAATGACGCCGATCACAATGGCGGTATTGCAGGTACTTGCCAATTCAGACAGAGCGGTCACCTCGGGTCCATCCAGATCGATGGCCTGCTGCCAATATTGTAAGAAATCCTCACGTCCCTCGGGAGTTCTGTAGCCCACACGGGTACCGAAGTCAGCACCCTTTGGATACCCGCCTAAAAGAGCCTCCGGCATCACCAGCAAATCACATTTCGATTGTTTGATTTCCCGTTCAAAAGCCAGGACTTTTTCGAGTGTCGCTGCTGTTCCACCCGGTTCGTTGCCCAATTGCAGGGCAGCGATAATTTTATGTTTCATGACCCTGCAACACTCCCAGTTCTTCCCCGACCTTTATGAAAGCCTCCACTGCACGATCCAGGTGGTGAATCTCGTGGGCGGCAGAAACCTGCACACGGATACGAGCTTCGCCCTTTGGTACGACCGGAAAAAAGAAACCGATGACATAGATGCCTTCATCCAGCAGGCGGGCTGCAAATTCCTGTGCGAGTGGAGCGTCATACAACATGACCGGCACGATGGGGTGGATACCCTGTTTGATATCGAAACCGGCAGCACTCATCCTGTCGCGGAAATAGCGGGTATTGTTTTCCAGTTTGTCACGCAACCGGGTCGAGCCGGACAACATTTCAAACACTTTGATGGAGGCGGCAACCAGCGGTGGCGGCAAGGTATTCGAGAACAGGTAGGGGCGTGAACGCTGACGCAGCAGGTCAATGATTTCCTGACGTCCGCTTGTAAAACCGCCGGAACCGCCGCCCAGAGCTTTGCCCAGTGTCGAAGTGAAGATGTCTATCTTGTCCATGACACCATGATGTTCGGCTGAGCCGCGTCCGCTGGGACCCATAAAACCGGTGGCGTGGCTGTCATCAACCATGACCAAGGCATCATAACGTTCTGCCAGGGTCGTGATTTCATCCAGCCTGGCGATATAACCATCCATGCTGAATGCGCCATCGGTGGCGATCAGACGGGTGCGGCAGTCCTGTGTGTCCCCAAGCGCCTTCTCCAGGGCCTGCATGTCGCTGTTGGGATAGCGGTGCCGTTGAGCTTTACACAGGCGAATACCATCAATAATGGAAGCGTGGTTGAGTGCGTCTGAAATCACCGCATCCTGCTCGTTCAGCAGGGTTTCAAAAAGTCCGCCATTGGCATCGAAGCAGGAGGTGTAGAGGATGGTGTCCTGTGTGCCGAAGAACTCCGAAATGGTCTTTTCAAGTTGCTTGTGCAAATCCTGCGTACCGCAGATAAAACGTACCGAGGCAAGACCAAAACCATGATCATCCAGTGCCTTGTGTGCGGCGGCGATCACATGCGGATTATCCGCAAGCCCGAGGTAATTATTGGCGCAGAAGTTAAGAACTTCCTCGCCGCCCTTGACCTTGATTTCCACGCTCTGTGGTGTGGTGATGACCCGTTCGGTTTTATACAGACCGGCGGCACGGATTTCCTCCAGTGTTGTTTCCAGGTGTTTCAGTGAAACCATATCAATACCTCCTTGCGGAATCACCGATATTTTCTGAACGCTACAAATTTAGATTTACTATGCCCAGGTCTAATCCAGGGGATTTCTAAATTGTGCCGGTCCAGTCACAGACCACCTTGCCGGACTGTCCGGCGATCATCAGCTGGAAACCGGTTTCGTACTCATCGATCGGGATATGGTGAGTCAATGCCTTGCGCAACGGAAAACCGGTCAGCACCATCTGGGTCATTTTGTACCATGTTTCATACATGCGTCGTCCGTAGATTCCATGAATTTCGAGACCCTTGAATATGATCTGATCCCAGTCTACACCGGTTCCCGCCGGCAACAGACCCAATAAAGCGACTTGTCCGCCGTTAAACATGTGATGTAACAGGTCGTTGAAGGCCACCGGGTTGTCCGGACATTTCCATACCGATATCGAAACCTTCGATATTCAGTTCTTTAACCACATCAGCAATTGATTCGTGTTTGACGTTGATGGTGCGCGTGGCACCCATTTCTGCCGCCAGGTTCAAGCGGTAGTCGTTCACATCGGTAATGACGACATGACGTGCACCGACATGCTTGCAAATCCCGGCAGCGATAATTCCGATGGGTCCGGCACCGGTTATCAGTACATCTTCGCCGACCAGGTCAAACTGCAGGGCACAATGGGCGGCATTGCCGAAAGGATCAAAAAAAGCTGCCAGTTCCGGTGCAATTTCATCCGGGATCGGCCACAGGTTGGTGGCAGGGACGACAATGTATTCGGCAAATGCACCGTTACGGTTAACGCCTATCCCAATGGTATTGGGACACAGGTGGCGTTTACCTGCACGGCAGTTCCGGCAATGCCCGCATATGATATGGCCTTCTGCCGATACACGGTCACCCACCTTGTAACCGGTAACCCCGTCACCCAGTTCAACTATCCTGCCGACAAACTCATGGCCGATAGTCAAACCCGGTTTGATTGTTCTTTGCGACCATTCATCCCAGTTATAAATATGTACATCTGTACCGCAGATAGCTGTTTTTTCGACCTTGATCAGAACCTCATTGGTACCAGCCTGAGGGATGGCTACCTCCTCCATCCAGATGCCCCTGGCGGGCTCGCGTTTTACCAATGCGCGCATGGTTTGAGACATGACTGCTCCAGAAATGATGTGGTGATTCACGGAGCCTCTGATTTATTCTGGGTGCAAGATACGAGTTCATGAATAGATCAGAGGCTCCACTTCGTTTAAATTATACCGGAGCGAGCAACAGTCCGCTCAATTAGAGTGCACCAACTCAGCTGTTATGGTTGACAGTGCGTCGGCCGCAGTCGCCTGCAAGCTAAAGTTGGCCTCCGAACTCAATGGAGTTGGGTTCGGGTTGATTTCGATGACAACGGCACCCGCGTTGAGGGCTACAAAGGGCAGGGAGGCTGCCGGTTGCACGAGAGTGGATGTACCGATGGAAAAACAAGCATCACATTCGAGTGCCGCGCGTGTGGCGCGGTTCATGGCACCCGCAGGCAGTTGCTCTCCAAACCAGACGACAGCGGGTCTTGCAAGACCTTGCGTGTGATGGGGTGAGGCAGGTGGTCGGCCGGGGTTGGACTCGATCCAGCTGTTTTCTATTTGTTTACCGGTTTTGCTACAGATCGAAACCATGATATTACCATGCAGTTCGACAACTTCGCTTGAACCAGCCCGCTGATGCAGACCATCCACATTTTGTGTGACCAGCAGAAGGGATTCAAATAACTGTTCCATCTCCACCAAAGCGCAGGTGCCCGGCGTGGGGGTGGACCTTGTCTATATTCCTGCGGCGATCCGCGTACCAGTCCCATACGATTTGCGGATGGTCCATGAACGCTTCCGGTGTTGCCAACTCCTCCGGTCGAAATTTTTTCCACAGACCGCTCAGGTCATCACGAAAGGTCGGGACGCCGCTTTCGGCCGACATTCCGGCACCTGTCAGCACCAGTATTTTCCTGGCGCTACGCAGTGTTGTAATCAGGCCAGTGGGTAGTTCCATGCGTGTGCTGCTCCTTCTAAAGGCCAGTGCATATGGCTAAGTAGTGATTCTGCGTGTATTCTATCCGGTTCTGCGTTGGTTATTAGCCTGTCTGTGGCATTTTATATTGGTCAGACGGTCAGCCCGGCAGGATAATATTTATGGGTAGTCAGGTGAAAGGCAGGTAGTAGATGAAAGGCAAACTATTTATCAAGACACACGGTTGTCAGATGAACGAGTACGATTCCGACAAAATGGCGGACGTGCTGGCGGCATCGCATGGTCTTGAACTGACCGATACTGAAGCTGATGCCGATGTGATCCTGGTCAACACCTGCTCCATTCGTGAAAAAGCCCAGGAGAAAGTGTTTTCTCAACTGGGACGCTGGAAAAAACTGAAAACCGATGGCCGCAAGGTGGTTATTGGTGTGGGTGGCTGTGTTGCCAGCCAGGAAGGTGAGGCGATCATCAAACGCGCGCCGTATGTGGACCTGGTGTTTGGTCCGCAGACCCTGCACCGGCTGCCGGACATGATCGACGCAGTTCGCAGTAGCGGCAAGCCGGCGATCGATATTTCATTTCCGGAAATAGAAAAATTCGACAGCCTGCCAGCCGCTGGTGCAAAAGGGCCCAGCGCATTTGTCTCCATCATGGAAGGTTGCTCAAAGTACTGCACTTTTTGTGTTGTACCGTATACGCGGGGTGAAGAGGTCAGCCGGCCGCTGGACGATGTTGTAGCCGAATGTGCCGGTCTTGCGCTGCAGGGCGTCAAGGAGGTCAACCTGTTGGGGCAGAATGTAAATTCATATAACGGTGAGCTTTATGAGGGTGGCAAGGCGGACCTGGCTTTATTGATCCACTATGTTGCCGCTATCGATGGTATCGAAAGAATCCGTTTCACCACCTCTCATCCAGTGGAGTTTTCCACCAGCCTGATCGAAGCGTTCGGGGAAGTCCCAAAACTGGCCAATTATGTTCACCTGCCCGTACAAAGCGGTTCCGACCGCGTATTGGCAATGATGAAACGTGGTCATACCGTGCTCGAATACAAACAGAAGATCCGCCGATTACGTCAGCAACGACCGGATATCTCCCTGTCTTCCGATTTTATCGTTGGCTTTCCCGGTGAAACAGAGCGTGATTTTGAAAACACGTTGAAACTGATTGCAGAGATGAACTTTGACCAGAGTTTCAGCTTTATCTACAGCGCCCGGCCCGGGACGCCGGCGGCATCCCTGGAAGATGACACGCCGTTGGAAATCAAGAAGGAACGTCTTTCACGTTTGCAGGCACTGGTTAACAGACAGGCACTTGCCATCAGCAAATCTATGGTCGGTAGTGTGCAGAGAGTACTGGTAGAGGGGTTCAGTAAAAAGGACTCAAAACAACTTGCCGGAAGGACGGAGAATAATCGGGTGGTCAATTTTGACGGTCATCCACGTCTGATCGGACAATTTGCCGAAGTGACCATCACCGAGGCACTCAACAATTCCTTGCGTGCACGCATTGTTGCGCTTGATGATTCTTCGACCGTTGCGGCCTGATAATTACAATGAGTCAAAGACTTAGCCTGGAACTGGAACCTGTTGATACAGAACGCCTGGCCAATTTGTGTGGTCAGTTTGATCAGCATCTCAAACAAATAGAGAACCGCTTGCAAGTGGATGTTTTTTGCCGCGGTAACCTTTTTACAATTCAGGGTGATTCCCGTCAGGCGCGCGCGGCCAGTCGCCTGCTAAAGCAGTTATATACACTTTCTGAGTCTGAATTCCTGAACCCTGAACTTATCAATCTGCACCTGCAGGATTCAGGGATCGCTGAAATTGCAGATGCTGATGAAAATGCACCGCAAGCGGACGAAATCACCATCATTACAAAACGGGGTGCTATCCGGGGGCGGGGTCCCAATCAGAAGCGTTATTTACATAACATCGATAAACACGCGGTCAATTTTGGCATCGGACCGGCCGGAACAGGAAAAACCTACCTGGCGGTAGCCAGCGCGGTGGCGGCATTACACGCGGATCGCGTTCAACGGATCGTGCTGGTCAGACCGGCCGTGGAAGCCGGTGAGCGGCTTGGCTTTCTACCCGGTGACCTGGCCCAGAAAGTTGACCCCTATTTACGCCCCCTGTATGACGCACTGTACGAAATGTTGGGTTTCGACCACGTGGCCCGGCTGATTGATCGTAATGTGATTGAAGTGGCGCCATTGGCGTTTATGCGCGGACGCACGCTGAATGACGCCTTTATTATTCTCGATGAAGCCCAGAACACGACAACAGAGCAGATGAAAATGTTCCTGACCCGCACCGGTTTTGGGTCAACTGCCGTCATTACCGGTGATGTTACTCAGATCGATTTGCCAAAACATCAGCTCTCGGGTTTGAAACAGGCCGTTAAAATTTTGAAGGACGTTGAAGGTATCAGCTTCAGTTATTTCAACGCCAGGGATGTGGTCAGGCATCCGATGGTGCAACGTATTGTAGTGGCTTACGACAAAGCGAGTGCAGACGAGAGCTCCGATGCAGGCTGAGTTCGAGATCCAGCGTGCTACAAAATCAGGTAATACTCCGCGTGATGAACAATTTCAGCGTTGGATTAATGCTGTTCCAGTCACAAAACCGCATAAACTCAGACTGACTATCCGGATTGTTGATGAGCCGGAGGCGCAGCGATTTAATCGCGAATATCGGGGCAGGGATAATGCCACCAATGTTTTGTCGTTCCCGGCTGAGCTGCCTGACGGTCTTCCGGAAGATGTCAGGCAAAGCCAGCTTGGAGATATACTGATATGTGCGCCGCTGGTGGTGAGCGAATCGCTGGAACTACAGCGACCGGAAAACGATCATTGGGCGCATTTGACTATTCACGGTATTTTGCACCTGCTTGGATACGATCATGAACAGTCTGCTGAGCTGCTGCTGTAATGGAATCTCTGGAGACCAAAATCCTGGGAAATTTAGGTATTTCTGATCCATACCTGGATATTTTGTGACAAATTTACCAACACCAATGCTGAAATGTTTGCACGCTTCTGGTAAAACACCGCTTACAGGGTTATTTTCCTGGATATCAAGTGGCGCAATTGGCGTCGTCAATTAAATTAGCATGAGCGAAGATCAATCGAGTAACGATTCCGGGTCAAAATCCTGGATGGGACGCATCAGCAAGGTGTTTTCATCCGAGCCCCGGGATCGCGACAGAACTGAAAGAACTGATTAACGAGTCCTTTGAGAAGGGCATACTTGACTCGGAAGCTGTCGCGATGATCGACGGTGCGCTTGCGGTATCTGAAATGCAGGTCCGTGATGCAATGGTGCCGCGTTCTCACATGGTCGTTATTTCGCTCGAAACTCCGCTGGAAGAATTTTTGCCAACGATTCTCGAATCCGGACATTCACGTTTTCCGGTTATCGGAGAAGATCGTGATGAGGTGGAAGGCATTCTGCTGGCCAAGGATTTGTTGCGTCACTACGCGGAGGATAGCGATCCTTTCGATTTGAAAGCACTGCTCAGATCGGCTGTCGTGATTCCCGAAAGCAAGCGTCTGAATATGTTGCTCAGGGATTTTCGTGCCAGTCGCAATCATATGGCAATCGTGGTTGACGAGTACGGTGGTGTTTCCGGGTTGATCACGATTGAGGATGTGCTGGAAGAGATCGTCGGCGAAATCGATGATGAGCACGATGAAGAAGAAGAGGCGCCAATCAAGGAGTTGGGTAGTAACAACTATCGCATCAATGCATTAGCCGAGATTGAAGATTTTAACGAGGTTTTTGAATGTGATTTGAGCGATGAGGATTACGACACCGTCGGCGGTCTGTTGCTGGCAGAGTTTGGCCGGGTCCCGGAAATACATGATGAAGTGGTCTTGGCGGAGCGGTTTCATTTTCTTGTAACCGCGGCCGATAACCGTCGTATCATCATGTTGGAAATGAATGATCTCAACCCGGTTTAGACCGCCTATGGGAAGGTTGCGGATCAGTTTGTTCCGTGCCGGTTGTATTTATCTTTATCTTTATCTTGTTCTTTTTGGCTGGTCACAGGCGGTTATTGCTTCAGAAGTTACGCATGTACCAGAGGTTCCCGACGGTGGTGCACAAGCCTGGCTGGTGACTATCAGTCCTGGCGAGGTTTACTTTGAACGATTCGGCCACAATGCAATCTGGTTGCGTGAGCCTGCACTTGGTTTGGATCATACTTTTAATTTCGGTTTTTTTGATTTCGAGCAGGAAGACTTCTTTCTGCGATTTATGCGTGGTCGTATGCTGTATTTTTCCGTTGCACAACCGGCGACTGCGGAGTTTGAGTTTTACCGGCAGGAAAACCGGGGTATCCGGGGCCAAAAACTCAACCTGACCCCACAGCAGTATCAGCAATTACGTGATTACCTGTTGAATGAAATACAGCCGGAAAATCGTAATTACCGCTATGATTATTATCTCAATAACTGTTCAACCCGAATCCGTGACGCACTTGACATAGCGCTTGATGGCGAACTGTATACACGTACCGGCCAGGCTCCTGCAAATCTGAATTTTCGTGATCAGACCCGTCGTCTGACACAGATGCAATTTTGGTACTACCTGGGTTTGGAGACAGCGCTTGGCTTCCCGGTGGACCGTGCTGTCACGCGTTGGGATGAGATGTTCATACCAATGGTGCTCGCTGATGAAATTGCCGCAATGTCCGCGGCGACGGCCGGGCAGGGCAAGCCGTTGGTAGCGCTTGATACGATACTTTTTACCTCCACTGCGCCTGCACCCACAGCTTCACCAACCGTCATCTGGCATCGATACCTGCTTCTCGGGCTTCTGCTGACTGCCGTTGCCTGGCTAAGCGGTAAATTCATGCCGCCCGTGTGGCTGGACGGGCTATGTCGCGCCTGGGTTCTGATCAATACTACCGTGGGATTGATTCTCGCCGCCCTGTGGCTGCTAACCGATCATGAAGTAAGCAGCAATAATGCAAATCTTTTGTTGTTTAATCCCCTGCTGTTGCTGGCACTGATACCAGGGCTACAACGTATAGGCGCTTTGATATTAATTGGCGGGAATGTGTTGGCTTTTGTCCTGTTAATGTTACCGAAACATCAATACAACCTCGATGTTATTGCCTTGTTGAGCCCGATCAATCTTGCTGTTGCGCTTTACCTATTAAGAGTCAAACCTGAAAGGATCTGACCACGAGGTGAGTGGGTTGACACTACACTAGGGCAGAAGCAGGGTGTTTTGTATTAAGGTTTCAATCTGTTTTTCGCCGTCAGTAACCGTAACGACAATCAATCGGTCATATTCTGATTCATCCATATCGCTAATGACGCACCCACATAACAAGCGGGCGAGTTCCGGGGTGGTATTGCTGTGTCCTACGACGAGCGCATTGTTCCGCTTGTCCAACAAGTCCCTGGCCAGTGCAGGCAGGTCGCGGGGGTCATAGAGCGTCAACTTCAATCCCAGCCTTGAAAGCAGGGGCTCCGCGGTATCGCGGCTGCGCCGGTAGTCACTTGACCAGATTTCCCTGATGTCCTTGTCCTGAAACCAGTTGGCCAGTTGTTCCGAGCGAAACATTCCAACGTCCGTCAAGCCAGGATCTTTACCCCCGTCTGTTTGCTTTTCCGCATGACGGACAAGGTAAATCTCGAAATTGTCTCCAGCCTCACTCGGGCTGATGTTGCCGATACAGCAGCCGAGCAAAAGTAAAAGCAGAATTCGAACCCGCATCAGTTAGCCAACTCGTTTAGCAATTCAGCCTGATGCTCCTGAGTGAGTGGCTGGATGAGCATATCCAGGTTGCCACCCAGTAATTCTTCAAGTTTATACAAGGTCAGGCTGATCCTGTGGTCGGTCACCCGTCCCTGTGGAAAATTGTATGTGCGAATACGTTGAGAGCGATCCCCGGAACCGACTTGCAGTTTCCGGTTTTCGGCCTGCTCGCGTGCTTGCTCGGCCCTTTCCTTTTCCAGCAAACGGGCACTTAACAATGACAATGCGCGTGCCTTGTTCTTATGCTGCGAACGTTCATCCTGACATTCGACGACAAGACCGGTAGGTAAATGGGTGATACGAATAGCCGAATCGGTGGTGTTGACATGTTGCCCGCCCGCACCGGAGGCGCGATAGGTGTCTATTTTCAGGTCCGAGGTCTGGATGTCTACACCTTCAATGTTTTCCCGCTCGGGCAGGACAGCGACCGTACACGCCGAAGTGTGAATTCGGCCCTGTGATTCAGTTTCAGGTACCCGTTGAACACGGTGTGTTCCGGATTCAAATTTGAACCTGGAATAAGCACCTCGACCAATAACGCGGGCGACTATCTCTTTGTAGCCACCATGTTCACCGTTGCTGGTATTGACGGTTTCAATCTGCCAGCCGTTATTTTCGACGTAGCGGTGATACATACGGAACAGGTCACCGGCGAACAGGGCGGCTTCATCACCACCGGTTCCAGCACGGATTTCCAGAAAAATATTATTGTCATCATCCGCGTCTTTGGGCAGTAACAAGACGTTTAACTGCTCTTCGAGCGCTTCGCGTTGCGCCGTTGCACTGGCAATTTCTTCGCTGGCGAGATCCTGCATCTCGACATCCGGACTTTTCAGCAGGCTTTTCGCCTCTTCAACAGACTGGTCGAGCTGTTGCCATTTTTCCCAGGTTTCCACTACCGGTCCCAACTGCGCATATTCTACCGATAGTTCCCGAAACCGGTTCTGGTCGGCCAGGATCTCCTGTGTACCCAGGAGAACACCGATTTCTTCGTGCCGCTCCCTTGCCTGGTCCAAACGGGTATGTATTGAGGGCAAAAGGCTCACAAATTATCCTCTGGTTCAAACAACCGGTTGGCAACCCTGAGCAGATCATCATCCTGTTGTTCTGCTGCCTGGCGTAAGCGGGTGCTGGGTAAATGAAGGATTCGTTTGGTCAGGGTATTCGCCAATTGCGTAATGACCTGCTCTGGATCCTGACCCGCCCTGATTTTTCTCAAAGCCCTGCTAACCAGTTCATCACTGTTCAAACGGGCATGCTTGTGCAGGTTCTTCAAGTAAACTGCCGCGCGGGCACTATTCAACCAGCGCATGAACTCATCGACCGACTCATCTATGTCACCACTGGCAGCCTCGGCAGCCTCATTTCGTTTGGAGAGGTTCTTATCCACGACTTTCTGCAGGTCGTCAATTGTGTAGAGATACACATTTCCAAGCTTGCCAACGTCGGGGTGAATGTCCCTGGGTACGGCGATATCGACCAAAAACATGGGTTGGTTCCGACGTTGTTTGAGCGCCATTTTTACCGATTGTGCATGTAAGACAGGTTCCAGACTGGCGGTTGAACTGATCAGGATATCGGCTTTATGCAATACATCCGGCAAGTCAGTTAATGAAACGGCCAGTCCACCGAATTCCTGGGCCAGTTCATTGGCACGCTCAATGCTGCGGTTGGCAATGATCAGGCTCGAGAGTCCTTTGTCATGCAAATGACGACCACATAGTTCTACCATCTCACCGGCACCGACCAAAATCACGGTCTTGCTATTCAAGTCTCCAAAAATTTGCTTTGCAAGCATGACTGTTGTGTAGGCAACCGAAACCGGGTGGTCGCCTATGTGGGTCTTGCTACGGATTCGTTTGCCGGTGGCAAATGCATGCTGAAACAGACGGTCCAGCACCTTGCCGACACCGTCAGCATCGTTTGCCATTTGCCAGGCATCTTTCAGCTGTCCAACAATTTGTGACTCGCCCAGCACCAGTGACTCCAGCCCGCCTGCAACCCGGAAAAGGTGGCGCACTGCCTGCTCGCGTTCGCGTACATAACAGTGCTTGGCCATTTCAGCATCACTCAAACCTCCTTTGGCTTGCAGCCATTGATAAACCTGTTCACGGCTTTGTTTCGGGCCGATGCTGTAAATTTCGGTGCGGTTACAGGTACTGACCACCACGACTTCTTCAACCCCATCAAGCGCATGTAGTTCCTTCACACGCGCAGCATAGTCCAACCGAGTGATAGCGATTCTCTCGCGGATTTCCAGCGTTGCAGTGTGATGACTGATTCCGGTTATGAGCAGTGGCATGGGTAATTAATGTGTTTTTAAACCTGGCGAATATGCTTGTTGGTTACGGTAATTTCAAGTCTGGCGTGTTTCTGACAGAGGTTCAGCGCCCGATAAACATCATCGTATGCTTGCGGGGATTGGTTCGTTGGCTTCAAGCAGTTATCCTGTATCTCATGAATTGTGACTATTGTTTCATGAAAAAGGTACCGTGCGTGTTCATTTTCGTCATGTTTTTTTTGACGGCGTGCTCAACGGTGCAGGAATCATCAGTCCAGGCTGTGGCGGAAACCGAATCTGTGCCGGTGGAATCGGCAAGCTCTGATGTTTCCGTGGCTGATTTGCCGGAGACTGATGCCGATGTTATGTACCACGTTTTTTCGGCAGAGGTACTGGGTGCTGATGGCGATGTTTCCGGTGCGGCAGCTGCATACCTGGAGGCCGCGCTAAAATCAGAAGACCCGGAGGTCGCCGAGCGGGCCTCCAAGGTCGCAGTATCAGCCGGGGAATGGCAGATGCTTGCGCTGGCCTCGGACCGCTGGGCCATGTTGGATCCCACCAGTCTGGATGCACGGGAACTGGCTGCAGGATCCAGGTTGAGAGAAGGTGACTATGCAGGTGCTGAATTCCAGCTTGCCAGGATACTTGAACTGACTGCCGATAATCAGGAGCTTGGCTGGCAGGTTGTCATCTCACTTCTGGCACCGGTTGAAGACCGGGCCAGGGCGAACAAGATAATGGATAGGCTCCTGGGGGAGTTTGACGGCGAATCGAATGTCAGCGCCCTGTTTGCCCGCAGCCGTCTAGCGGCAAGTTTCGGTGATGTTGAAGAGGCTTTTGCACTCGTTGAACAGGCCATAAAGCATGCGCCGGAAAGGTCTGATCTACTAGCCTGGTCGGGAAGGCTTGCTGTCAACCTTGGAGACGAGAGGCTGGCGTTGAGTCGCTATCAACAAGCCTGGGAAGCAAGCCCCGAAAATGAGCGAATTGCCATGTCCTATGCGGAGCTTCTTAAGCGAAATAATAACCTGACCGCAGCCCAGGAAGTTTTGGCCGAGTTGCCAGATACACCCGATATGAGGTTCGCCCGTATCATCTTTGCCCTTGATGGCGGTGACAGGGGCAATGCGGAGTTATTGTATGCCGGATTCCCCAGCGCGCAATACGAAGACAGTTCGGAGACTGCTTTCCAGGCAGCGCAAAGCGCAGAGTTGCTTGACTATCGGCGGGAGGCCATTGACTGGTATGCAAAGGTCAACGGTGAAAAATCGACACGGGCTATTATGCGCCAGGCATTTCTACTGGCTGGCCTTGGTGATATTGAGGAGTCTCGGAATTTGCTCATGGAACTCAGGATCAACGGCGATGCTGAGGTCAGGTCCCAAAGTTTCCAGGCTGAAGCACAGATTCTCCAGGAGTCGGGAAATACAGACAAGGCCTTTCAGGTTTTGAATGATGGATTGGAATCCCTTCCCGAAGACATTGCATTGCGATATGCACGGGCGTTGATAGCTGTTGGTTTGGGTGAGTTGGAATTGGCCGAAAGCGATTTACGCCGGATCATTTCAATTCAACCGGACAATGCAGCAGCAATCAATGCGCTGGGTTACACGCTGGCCGACCTGACAGAGCGTTACGATGAAGCGGAAGAATTGATTCTGCTCGCCTATGAGTTGCAACCTGAAGACGCTTCTATTATCGACAGTATGGGTTGGATTTCCTATCGACTTGGGCGATTGGCCGAAGCCGAAGCCTATATGAGGGAAGCCTGGAAAATTATGCGCAATGCCGAGGTCGCAGCCCACCTGGGCGAAGTATTGTGGGCGCGCGGACAAAAGGATGAAGCGCGTTCTACCTGGCAGTTGGGTCTGGAATTGGAAAGTGATAACGAAATACTGATCAACACCATGCAACGTTTTGGTGAGTCACCTTGACGAATTTCATTTTTCGGCAGTGGTACTGGCTGTTTCTTTTACTCCTCACTCTGAATGCCTGCACCGGTGTTACGGTGAAGGAGCCAGGTCCCGATAATAAAGCGGCATATCAGCATCGAACCGGACAACTCAAGGCAATTGCCCACTGGGGGCTTGTCGGCAAGATATCGCTGGACGATGGTGACCGGGGTGGCAGCGGCAGATTGCAGTGGGATGTTAAACCGGGCCAAAGTGAGTTGGATTTCCACGGGGCCCTGGGTCGTGGGGCCTGGCATTTGCAGATCGGAGCGGAAGGCGCGTTGTTGAAGATGGCGGATGGTAGCGAAGAGACCGCAGCGAGTGTCAGTGAGTTGTTTCAGGATAGCGTGGGCTGGTCCGTACCAATTGAAGCCTTGCAATGGTGGGTGCGGGGTCTGGCGGCACCGGGAGCGATTGAAAGCCAACAGCTTGGTCCTGGAGGTCTGTTGGTCAGTTTGCGTCAATTTGGCTGGGACGTGGATTTTAATCGCTATGATTCAGTTGGGGACATCGGGTTGCCTGTGCGACTGAATGCAACGCGGGATCAATACCGTGTGAAACTGGCTGTTAGACACTGGCGAATGGATCAGAGTCATGACCTCACTGATTGACGGCATGGAAAAATCCTGGCCAGCTCCGGCCAAGCTTAATCTGTTCCTGCATATTACAGGCCGTCGAGAGGATGGTTACCACGAACTGCAAACCCTGTTTCAAATCCTGGACTGGGGGGACGAACTACGCTTCGTCATAAATGATAGTGGGCAGATCAGTCGGGCCAAGCAATATTGATGGTGTTCCGGAAGCGGAGGATATCTGTATACGTGCTGCATACCTGTTGAAGACACGCTGTGCAATTAAAAAAGGTGTGCAAATTGAGTTGCTCAAACGAATTCCGATGGGTGCTGGTCTTGGAGGAGGCAGCTCAGACGCGGCAACGGTGTTGTGTGCCTTGAACCGCTTATGGTCCTGTGGATTAACGCAGCAACAACTCGCGGAGTTGGGTTTGGAATTGGGCGCTGATGTGCCGGTGTTTGTCAATGGTCACAGTGCATGGGCAGAAGGCCGGGGTGAGAAATTGCTGGCTGCGCCACTGGGAGAAAGATATTACGTGCTGGTGTTTCCGGGTGTAAGTATTTCAACGGCGGAGGTGTTTCGTCACCCATTGCTTAAACGTGACTCAAATCGGGTAGATATGTCTTCGTCTAACCAGCGACCGGGTCGGAATGATTGTGAATCGGTAAGCTTACAGATGTATCCTGAACTGAAAATTGTCCTAAGGGATATGTCTGCATGGGGTCAACCACGCATGAGTGGCACTGGCAGCACATTTTTTTTATCATTTGATAATAAAAAAACTGCAAAGAGAGCGGCAAGCGAATTAGAATGCCGATATAATGTCCGGCTTGTCGGCGGGGTAGACAGATCATGCTTGTTGGACAGGTTGTCCGAAGAGTGTGTAAACACAAAAGATTGAAAACGATTGGGTCGTCGCCAAGTTGGTTAAGGCACGGGGTTTTGATCCCCGCATTCGCAGGTTCGAGTCCTGCCGACCCAGCCATTTCTATATAGCGATAAACAATTCAGCCCAGGTGATAAGACAATGGCCAGTGCTTCCCTGATGGTATTTGCAGGCAATGCCAACCTCAAGTTGGCAAATGATATTGCCCGTGAGCTTGATGTTCCGATGGGTAAAGCTGTTGTTGACCGTTTCAGCGATGGTGAAGTTTTAGTCGAGATCATGGAAAACGTTCGTGGTTGTGATATCTATCTTATCCAACCAACCTGTGCGCCAACGGCCGATAACTTCATCGAGCTGCTGGTTATGGTCGATGCCCTGAAACGCGCTTCGGTGTCACGGGTTACCGCTGTCATACCCTATTTTGGATATGCACGTCAGGATCGCCGGCCCCGCTCTTCACGTGTGCCGATCACCGCCAAAGTCGCAGCAAAAATGATCAGTACCGTGGGTACTGACCGTGTGATAACTATCGATCTACATGCCGATCAGATCCAGGGTTTCTTTGATATTCCGGTGGATAATGTCTATGCCTCGCCTTTGACGCTTGCAGATATCTGGCAGCACCAGGGTGGTGAAGACCTGGTGGTTGTATCACCGGATGTGGGTGGCGTTGTCCGAGCCAGGGCCATCGCCAAGCGTCTCGATTCCGAGTTGGCCATAATCGACAAACGCCGGCCGCGTGCCAATGTTGCGAAGGTCATGAATATCATTGGAGATGTTCAGGATAAAAATTGCGTTATGGTCGATGACATGGTCGATACAGCAGGCACACTTTGTACCGCCGCAGCTGCGTTGAAAGATCACGGCGCAAAGCGGGTGGTGGCGTATTGTGTGCATCCAGTACTGTCCGGGTCGGCGATAGACAATATCGTAAATTCCCAACTGGATGAACTGGTTGTTACTGATACCATCCCATTAAGTGTTGCCGCACAGGAGTGTGGCAAGATCCGTGTGTTAAGCGTTGCACAAATGCTGGCGGAAACCATCCGTCGTATGGCTCACGGAGAGTCAGTGAGTTCCCTCTACGTAGATTGAAAAGTCATCAGGCTGCATATCCAGCCATGTGCGGGCTGGACCCAGTTCTGTCCCACCTGATCTGATTCGTCCGGTGGGAAGACAGGGCGGTCATGGTGATTGCCGGAGAGACTCGCTGTGAATTCGGTCCATGTAAGCTCGGTCGCGACGTCGGCCATGGTCGTCTTACTTCAGGACACGCCGTAAATACGTCCTTGTAGGCTTGGATGAAACTTCCATGTCGTTCATACAGTCCTGAAGTCAAGACACCACTCCCCCTCGACTACGATCGAGCTCTCAGAACATTTCAAATGGTAATTCCATCAACGGTCCCGAGCTGGGGCGCTTATTGACTTCCAAGACCGTGAGCGACAGGGATGTCGCGACCGAGCTTACATGGACGTATTTACAGCGAGTCCTGGCAGTCAATACCCACCCCAGCTCCAACCTGATAAATTAAGTGAGACAGCAATGGGCTGGATCACTTTATTTTATTTCGATATGTATTGCGCCCACCCACGGTGAATACGTTATAATGCCCGGCTAGATTTTTGTGCCGCCCCTGGTCGCGGGGATGGTGGACCGCCGTGTGAACGGTTTTTTGCTTCGATTCGGATGCATCTGTGTCGGGGCAGATATATATTATTTTGAGGATTACCATGACTGATTCAAACATTATCAACGCGGAAATCCGTGAAGATGTAGGGAAAGGTGCGAGCCGCCGCCTGCGTCATCAGGGCAAAATCCCCGCCGTTATTTATGGAGCCAATAAAGCTCCGGCCACCCTCGCGATTGAGCACGGCCCCCTTAAACACGCTACCGAAACCGAATCTTTTTTCTCCAGTATTCTGGAAATCAAGGTCGAGGACGGACGCACTCAGAGAGTTGTTGTCCGTGATGTTCAGCATCACCCATACAAGGCACAGATTCTGCATCTCGATTTCTTACGTGTTTCTGAAGCAGAAATCCTTCGTATGTCCGTGCCAATTCATTTTACCGGTGAAGATGAGTCCCCGGCGGGCAAGACTTCCGGTGTGGTTATCCAGCACCTGGTGACAGAAATTGAAATCGAGGCTTTGCCTGGTAATCTGCCAAGCTTTCTGGATGTTGATCTTTCTCATCTGGACCTCGGGGAAATCGTTATGTTGTCAGAGGTTCAGCTACCTGAAGGTGTCGAGGTTCCTGCACTGAGCGAGGATGGTAGCGGTGACGTCATGATTGCCAATACCTCTCATATCAAGGAATCTCAGGGAACAGGTGCTGCCGCCGAAGCCGAAGCCGAAGCCTTAGCCGCAGCCGAAGACGCCATCGATGTCGATGTCGATGTCGATGCTGATGCCGATGCCGATGCCGATGTTGTCGAGCAGGATGATACTGAAGAAGATCAGTCCTAGGTGAAAGCGGATCATACCGCTGGCCACCAGACCTGATTGGGTTAGGGAAAGTCACCGGAGACGATATTGTCCGAATTGTTTCTGATAATTGGCCTCGGTAACCCTGGCTTCAAATACAGCCAAACCCGGCACAATGCCGGGTTTTGGTTTTTGGACGCCTTGCATAAAAAGATTGTTGCGGGTGCAGGAGATGCCCGGTTCAGGCTACAGGCAAGGGTATTCGCCGAAATTTGCCGGAGCCGTATTTTCGGAAAAGATTGTATTTTCGCAAAACCCGATGTTTTTATGAATCACAGTGGTCAGGCGGTCAGGGCGTTGGTTGATTATTACAAGGTCAGTATGGAAAACCTGCTGGTTGCCTACGATGATCTGGATCTTCCGCCAGGTACAATCCGTTTAAAAGTGGGCGGCGGTCATGGTGGGCATAATGGCATGCGCGATATTTTCCGGCACCTCGACAATACTGATTTTTTGCGTTTGCGCATCGGAATCGGTCACCCGGGCTTCAAGGATGCTGTCACCGGCTATGTACTAAGCCGGCCGTCGGCCGACCAGGAACAACAGATCCTGCATTCGATTGGTGATGCTGTTGCGGTTATACCTGACCTGCTGGCGGGCAATGTCTCGAAAGCTACCAAAGACTTACATACTGGTGATGACTCACCGGTCAATTGAACTGGATATAGATCATGGGTTTTAAATGCGGAATTGTCGGGTTGCCAAATGTTGGCAAGTCCACTTTGTTCAATGCACTCACGGAATCCAGCATTGCAGCGGAAAACTATCCGTTTTGTACGATTGACCCGAATATCGGTATTGTTCCGGTACCGGATCTGCGTCTCGATCAATTGGCCGCAATAGTGAAACCCCAGAGAGTTTTGCCCACGACCATGGAGTTTGTGGATATTGCCGGTCTGGTAGCCGGTGCTTCCAAAGGTGAAGGGCTGGGTAATAAATTTTTATCACACGTCAGGGAAACGGACGCGATTGCACATGTGGTGCGTTGTTTTGAGAATGATGATGTCATCCACGTTTCGGGGAAGGTCAACCCGGTTTCAGATATTGAAATCATCAATACCGAGCTGGGACTTGCAGATTTGGATACGGTTGAGCGTGCGCTGCAAAAAGCCGAAAAACAGACCCGTAGCGGTGACAAGGATGCATTGGCCAGGGTGGCGCTGCTGACAAAAGTTATGACCAGTCTCGGTGATACAGGAAACGTTCGCAGCCTGGAACTGGATAAAGAACAACAAAAACAGCTAAAAGACCTTAATTTGCTGACCATGAAACCGGTTGAGTATATCGCTAACGTTGCTGAAGATGGCTTCGAGAACAACCCTTTGCTTGACCAGGTAAGGGAATATGCAATTGGTGATAACGCCAGGGTAGTACCTGTGTGTGCATCCATTGAAGCCGAAGTAGCGCAGTTGGAACCCGGGGACCGGCAAGAATTTTTGGCCGCACTGGGTTTGAAGGAATCGGGTCTGGCAGGTGTTATTCGTGCAGGCTACGCGTTATTGGATTTATTGACGTTTTTCACTGCAGGTGAAAAAGAAGTTCGGGCATGGACGGTTACCAAGGGTGCCACAGCGCCCAACGCAGCGGGAAAGATCCATACCGATTTCGAGCGTGGATTCATTCGTGCCGAGGTTACAGCTTATGACGACTTCGTCAAATTTGGTGGTGAACATGGCGCAAAAGAAGCCGGAAAATTGCGGCTTGAAGGCAAGGATTACATCACTCAGGAGGGTGATGTCATGCACTTTCGGTTTAACGTGTAGACCGCTACCCCGGGCTTCACGTTAATTTAAGTAAATCGCCAGTCATGTATTGACAGTCGCATGGTCGCTAAGAGAAAATAGGCGGCTTGCTTGACGGAGGGGTACTCAAGCGGTCAACGAGGGCAGACTGTAAATCTGCTGGCTATGCCTTCGGAGGTTCGAATCCTCCCCCCTCCACCATTATATGATGGTGAAGAAAGCCTGGGTTTTGTTCAGGTTTTGAAGGTTTAGGCGGGTGTAGTTCAATGGTAGAACATCAGCCTTCCAAGCTGATTATGTGGGTTCGATCCCCATCACCCGCTCCAAATTACCCGGCTTGGGGCAATGGGTAAAGAGCTTGAAGTAGTGTAGCCAGGTAACAGTTTTTATTTGGCCCACATAGCTCAGGTGGTAGAGCACTCCCTTGGTAAGGGAGAGGTCACTGGTTCGAGTCCAGTTGTGGGCACCATTGATTTTTGGGTCATTGTGATTTTTTTATAATTTTAATATCGGTTGTTTTTGGAGACTGGAATGTCCAAGGAAAAATTTGAAAGAACAAAACCCCATGTAAACGTGGGAACGATTGGTCACGTGGATCATGGTAAGACGACGCTGACGGCGGCGATGACCAAGATATGTGCTGAAGCGCGCGGTGGTGCGTTCATAGCTTATGACCAGATCGATAATGCTCCTGAAGAGCGCGAACGTGGTATTACGATCGCAACGGCGCATGTTGAATACGAATCAGAAAATCGTCATTACGCGCATGTAGATTGTCCGGGCCATGCTGACTATGTGAAGAACATGATCACCGGTGCGGCGCAGATGGATGGAGCGATCCTGGTGGTATCAGCGGCTGACGGTCCGATGCCACAGACCCGTGAGCATATCCTGCTGGCGCGCCAGGTGGGTGTCCCTTACATCATGGTCTACATGAACAAGGCCGACCAGGTTGATGACGAAGAGTTGATCGAGCTGGTTGACATGGAAATCCGTGAGCTGTTGAGCTCGTATGATTTCCCGGGTGATGATATTCCAGTCATTGTAGGTTCAGCGTTGAAGGCGTTGGAAGGTGATACATCGGATATGGGTATCCCGTCCATTCTGAAATTGATTGAGGCAATGGATGAGTATTTTCCCGAGCCTGTACGTGATACGGACAAGCCTTTCCTGTTGCCGATCGAGGATGTGTTTTCAATCTCAGGTCGCGGCACGGTAGTTACAGGCCGTGTTGAGCGCGGAATCGTGAAAGTGGGTGAAGAGCTTGAGATCGTGGGAATTCACGATACCAAGAAGACCGTATGTACGGGTGTTGAGATGTTCCGCAAGTTGCTTGACGAAGGTCGTGCTGGTGACAACGTAGGTGTATTGCTGCGTGGTACGAAGCGTGATGATGTTGAGCGTGGACAGGTATTGGCGCATCCGAAGACGATCACGCCACATACCAGTTTTGAAGCTGAGGTGTACATTCTGTCGAAAGACGAGGGTGGCCGTCACACGCCGTTCTTCAAGGGCTATCGTCCGCAGTTTTACTTCCGTACGACGGACGTAACGGGTGCGGTAACGTTGCCTGATGGTGTTGAGATGGTAATGCCTGGTGACAATGTGCAGATGAAGGTAGAGCTGATTCAACCCGATTGCGATGGAAGAAGGTTTGCGTTTCGCGATCCGTGAAGGCGGTCGTACGGTAGGTGCTGGCGTTGTTGCCAAGATCTTTGAATAAGACACACTAAATATGTAGTTGTTCTACAGGAAGCTGGCGCACCTTGGGGTCTGTCAGCTTTCTGGTCTGAAGCAGTAATGAAAGGCCAGTAGCTCAACTGGCAGAGCATCGGTCTCCAAAACCGAGGGTTGGGGGTTCGAGTCCCTCCTGGCCTGCCAGTACTGCACTCAGACCAAACGGTTGTTTGATCAATCGGAACGGGTAACAACAGGCATTGGTAACAACAGGCACGGGAACGGATAAAGCGACTGAATATGAACAGCAAAGTAGAAAACAGCAGGTCAGCATTTGCAGATACAACATTGCTGCTGCTCTCAGTCATCATGTTGCTGGGTGGAATTGCAGCGTACTACTACTATCAGGATCTCGCGATAACGCCGGTTCGGGTAGCAGCGCTGATTGTTGTGACCTTGTTGGCGTCTTGGGTGGCTGCCCAGACACAGAAAGGCGCTACATTTTTCCGCTTTTTGAAAGAATCGGATATTGAACGCCGTAAGGTGGTTTGGCCAACTCACCAGGAAGCAGTGCAGACATCGTTGATGGTGATCGTCGTCACGATCATTATTTCCCTGTTCCTTGCCGCGGTTGACTGGATGATTGGCGCGCTGGTTCGCAGCTTGTTGACCGGGGGTGGCTGATCATGAGTAAACGTTGGTACGTCATACACGCGTTTTCCGGTTTCGAAAAACAGGTGCAACGTTCGCTGACGGAGCGGATTGCCAGGGCCGGAATGGAAGACATGTTTGGCGATGTTCTGGTACCGACGGAAGAAGTGGTAGAAATGAAGGGCGGACAGAAACGCCGCTCCGACCGCAAGTTTTTCCCAGGTTATGTACTTGTGGAAATGGAAATGAATGACGAAACATGGCATTTGGTAAAAGAAGTACCAAAGGTGATGGGCTTCATTGGCGGTACATCTGACAAGCCAGCGGCGATTTCACAGAAAGAAGCGGATACGATACTTAGTCGTGTCCAGGAAGGTGTCGATAAACCACGGCCGAAGATACTGTTTGAGCCGGGAGAGATGGTTCGTGTAGTTGACGGGCCATTCAATGATTTCAACGGTACGGTTGAAGAAGTTAACTACGAGAAAAATCGCCTGCGGGTAGCGGTGCTGATTTTTGGGCGCTCAACACCGGTGGAGTTGAATTTTCACCAGGTTGAAAAAGCCTGAACTACAAGTTTTTTGTCGCCGGCGCTAAAGGGCCGAGCGGATTTAACCCTGGCACGCACGAAGACTGTAAGGTCTTCGGTAGTGTCATAACCAATACGGGGAGCTTTGCTACTGGTTAGCAGGCGCTGGAACCCGGGGAGTAAAACTATGGCTAAGAAAGTCACTGCATACATCAAGTTGCAGGTTAAAGCAGGGCAGGCTAACCCCAGTCCTCCGGTTGGTCCGGCACTTGGACAGCACGGTGTCAATATCATGGAGTTCTGCAAGGCTTTTAATGCGGCAACGCAGAAATCCGAACCAGGTTTACCCTTGCCTGTTGTGATCACGGTTTATGCCGATCGCAGCTTTACATTTATCACCAAGACGCCTCCGGCCGCTGTGTTGTTGAGAAAGATCGTTGGTATTCCTAAGGGCAGTGGTGAACCAAATACCAATAAAGTAGGAACGGTAACCCGCGCGCAACTGGAAGAGATTGCCAAGGCAAAAGAGCCCGATTTGACTGCTGCCGATATGGATGCAGCCGTACGCACTATCGCGGGATCGGCCCGAAGCATGGGTTTGGAAGTGGAGGGTGTAGTCTGATGGCCAGCTCAAGCAAACGCAATAAAGCGATCCGCGAACAAATCGAGCCAGGCAAAGTCTATGTTGTTGATGACGCACTGGAGCTGCTGAAAAAATTCAGTAATGTGAAGTTTAAGGAATCCGTGGATGTAGCAATCCGGCTCGGAGTTGATCCGAAAAAATCAGATCAGAACGTGCGTGGTGCAACCGTATTGCCCAACGGTACCGGAAAAACCGTACGGGTCGCAGTGTTTACTCAGGGCGACAACGTCCAGAAAGCACTGGATGCAGGTGCGGATGTTGTGGGTATGGATGATTTACATGATCAGATCAAAGGTGGAGACCTCGCATTTGATGTCGTTATTGCAACTCCGGATGCAATGCGTGTTGTAGGTAAACTTGGCCAGGTGTTAGGGCCAAGAGGCCTGATGCCAAATCCCAAAGTGGGAACCGTTGCAACGGATGTGACTGAGGCGGTCACGAATGCCAAGGCAGGACAGGTTCGTTTCAGAACCGACAAAGGCGGCATCATCCACAGTACCATTGGTAAAGTTGATTTCGAGGTAGAAGCATTGCACGCTAATCTCGCGGCATTGATTACGGATTTGATCAAGCTGAAACCGGCAACTGCCAAGGGCCAATACCTGAAAAAGGTTGCGGTATCAACAACCATGGGTCCAGGCCTGGTGGTGGATCACTCAGCAATAAGATTGTAGCAACATAATATTAGGAATTTCATCAGCGAGAGCTGATGAAAGGGCGGGCTGATTCCGGCCATATCATTTTCGGAGAAACCGATAAATGCTTGGCTGGAAGTAGGCCGTCAGAGACCGTAGGTATCGGATTACTGTTTTTGTCAGCGGTCCGGTTTAAGGGTGTTCCGGGAAACCGGTCACTGCCTGCGCAGATGGTGGAGCCCCCGCTTCTCAATTGGGTTCGAGATAGCACAATTGAGAAGCGGGGTAGCCACTGAAGGACCGTGTTTGGTCCTGTGACATTCGTGTATATGGATGTCATGAGTCGTTAAACCATGCCGGGAAACCGGTTATTTGACTCTTGGAGGTATCAAATGGCTCTGAGTATTGAGCAGAAGAAAGCAGTTGTTGCGGAAGTGGCGGAAGTTGCCAAGACCGCATTGGCTGCAGTGGCAGCGGAGTATCGCGGCTTAACCGTTGAGGAAATGACAGATTTGCGTGTGAAGGCACGCGAAAGTGGCGTTTATCTCAAGGTGGTCAAGAACACGTTGGTGCGTCGTGCTGTGGAAGGTACCGAGTTTGAATGCATGCAGGAATCCCTAACGGGACCACTGCTCCTGGCTTTCAGTATGGAAGATCCGGGTGCTGCTGCGCGTCTTGTCAAAGACTATGTGAAGTCGAATGACAAATTGATTACAAAGCTTGTCGCTGTTGGTGGAGAGGTTTATGAAGCCTCCGAATTGGACCGTTTGTCCAGTCTGCCGACTTACGATCAGGCGATTGCAATCCTGATGGGCGTTATGAAAGCACCAGTGGAGAAATTTGTCCGTACCCTGGCCGAACCGCATACCAAACTGGTTCGTACTTTTGCTGCAGTTAGCGAAGCAAAACAAGCTGCCTGAACTATAAAAACTTAACCCCGGTAACCACATAGGTTGCCATAATCGACATTAGGAGAGACGACAATGGCCGTTTCAAAAGAAGATATTTTAGACACAATCTCTAACATGAGCGTAATGGATGTAGTTGATCTGATCAGCGCAATGGAAGAGAAATTTGGTGTATCCGCTGCGGCTCCTGTAGCCATAGCTGCTGGTCCTGCTGCTGGTGGTGAAGCCGCTGCAGTTGCAGAACAGACAGAGTTCAGCGTCATGCTGACTTCTTTCGGTAGCAGCAAGGTTCCAGTAATTAAAGCAGTACGTGAAATCACAGGGTTAGGCCTTAAAGAAGCCAAGGATCTTGTTGAAGGTGCACCGACTGCAGTAAAAGAAGGTGTTGAGGCAGCTGAAGCTGAAGAGTTGAAGAAGAAACTCGAAGAGGCAGGCGCTAGCGTAGAAGTTAAGTAAGTCAAGATTTTTGATTTACGAGAAGTAAGAAGGATCCGGCTGGGGATGTATGTCCCCGGCCTGATCCTGTTTGTCATTTTATGACGCGACCATTGGCCAGGTCGCAAAGAGGTGGTTGGTAACATGAATTACTCATTTACTGAGAAAAAGCGTATCCGTAAAGATTTTGGTAAAAGCCAGGCGATCCTGGAAGTCCCCAATCTTTTGCAGACCCAAATTCGTTCCTATTCGGAGTTTTTGCAGCTTGAAACAATACCGGATGATCGGCGCGAACGTGGACTTCACGGCGCACTGAAGTCGGTTTTTCCGATCGTATCATATTCACGTAATGCTGCACTTGAATATGTCAGCTATAAGCTCGGGAACCCACCTTTTAATGTCCGCGAATGCAAACTGCGTGGCATGACCTATGCGGCACCTTTACGTGTAAAGGTTCGCCTGGTTATTTATGACAAGGAAAGTTCAGCCAAGCAGAAGCCGGTGAAATACGTGAAAGAGCAGGAGGTCTACATGGGCGACCTGCCATTGATGACAGATACAGGAACCTTTGTGATCAACGGTACCGAACGTGTCATCGTTTCACAGTTGCACCGTTCACCTGGCGTATTTTTTGATCATGACAAGGGTAAAACCCATTCAAGCGGAAAGCTTCTTTTTTCCGCCCGGGTAATCCCATATCGAGGCTCCTGGCTTGATTTCGAGTTTGATGCCAAGGACGGGATATTCACCCGTATAGACAGGCGTAGAAAGCTTCCCGTAACCGTGTTGCTTCGTGCATTGGGTATGAACAACGAGGAGATACTGGACACGTTCTTTGAAACCAGTGACGTTTCATTATTAAAAGAGGGTGCAAAGCTGGAGTTGGTTCCAGAGCGTCTGCGTGGTGAGTCCGCCTTGTTTGATATTGCTGACAAGAAAGGCAATACCATCGTTGCTCACGGCAAGCGTATTACTGCACGTCATGTCAAGTTGATACATGAAGCTGGAATTAAGGCTTTACAGGTACCTGATGATTACCTGATTGGAAAAATAGTTGCACACAACCTGGTCGACAAAGAATCGGGTGAGGTATTGGCTGACGCCAATGCGGAAGTCACTGAAGAACTGCTGCAGAAGTTTCGCGAGGCTGGTGTCAAGAAGTTCGAGGTTTTGTATGTCAATGATCTTGACCAGGGCCCTTACATTTCCAACACATTGAATATCGATTCTTCTACCAATGAACTTGAAGCATTGGTAGAGATCTATCGCATGATGCGTCCGGGTGAACCGCCGACCAAAGAAGCTGCACAGAACCTGTTCAAGAACCTGTTCTTCACAGAAGAGCGTTATGACTTGTCTGGTGTTGGACGGATGAAGTTCAACCGTCGTGTAGGGCGTGATGAGATTACCGGATCGGGTGTCCTTGATCGCGAAGATATTCTTGCCGTTTTGAAAGTGCTTATCGATATCCGTAACGGTAGCGGAACGGTTGACGACATTGACCACCTGGGTAACCGGCGTGTGCGCAGCGTAGGCGAAATGACAGAAAACGTTTTTCGTGTAGGTGTTGTCAGGGTTGAGCGTGCCGTTCGTGAACGTTTGTCAGTCGCTGAGAGTGAGGATCTTTCTCCGCAGGAACTGATCAATGCCAAACCAGTAGCTGCTGCGATCAAGGAATTTTTTGGCTCAAGCCAGCTTAGCCAGTTCATGGATCAAAATAACCCCTTGTCCGAAGTGACCCACAAACGTCGTGTATCTGCGTTGGGCCCCGGTGGTTTGACTCGCGAACGTGCTGGTTTTGAGGTGCGTGATGTTCACCCGACTCATTATGGTCGTGTGTGCCCGATTGAAACACCTGAAGGTCCGAATATTGGTTTGATCAACTCCCTGGCCGTCTATGCCAGGACCAACGATTACGGGTTTTTGGAAACACCTTATCGTAAAGTCGTCAATGGCAAGGTCACCAACAAGGTGGATTATCTTTCTGCTATTGTCGAAGGTGAATTTGTAATTGCACAGGCAAATGCTGCACTCGATAACAAGGACAAATTCATAGACGATTTTATTCCGTGCCGGCATATGGGTGAGTTCACGCTTAAAGAGCCCAGTGAAGTCAATTATATGGATGTATCACCCAAGCAGATTGTTTCTGTTGCAGCGTCATTGGTTCCCTTTCTTGAGCACGATGATGCCAACCGCGCATTGATGGGCTCGAATATGCAACGCCAGGCGGTACCCACACTGATCGCTGAGAAGCCATTGGTAGGTACGGGAATGGAGCGTGTTGTTGCTACGGATTCAGGTGTAACAGCCGTCGCCAAGCGCGGTGGTATTGTTGACCAGGTCGATGCCGGACGTATTGTTGTCCACGCAAATGAAGATGAAGTTCCCGCCGGTGACCCCGGTGTGGATATTTATAACCTGGTTAAATATCAGCGCTCAAATCAGAATACATGTATGAATCAGCGCCCGCTGGTGAATGTTGGTGACGCTATTACAAAAGGTGACGTGCTGGCTGACGGTCCATCAACCGATCTCGGTGAGTTGGCACTCGGTCAGAATATGCTGATCGCATTCATGCCCTGGAATGGTTACAACTTTGAGGATTCGATCCTGATTTCTGAAAGGGTCGTACAGGAAGACCGCTTCACAACCATCCATATCGTGGAGTTGACCTGTGTTGCGCGTGATACCAAGTTGGGTTCTGAGGAAATAACCGCAGATATTCCAAATGTTGGCGAGCACAACCTGAACAAGCTGGATCAGTCAGGTATCGTATACATCGGCGCCGAGGTTAAGGCGGGTGATATTCTGGTCGGCAAGGTAACGCCAAAAGGCGAGACCCAACTGACACCTGAAGAAAAGTTGCTGAGAGCTATATTCGGCGAGAAGGCTTCGGACGTAAAAGACACTTCATTACGTGTTTCATCGGGTAGCGACGGCACAGTCATTGACGTGCAGGTGTTCACCCGTGATGGTGTTGAAAAAGATCAGCGCGCAATATCTATTGAAAAGGATCAATTGCGTCAGGTCAGAAAAGATCTGGATGATCAGTTGAGGATTGTTGAAGCAGCCATCTACCAGCGTCTTGAAAATGGGCTGGTGGGCAAAGTTGCCGATAAAGGTCCAAAGGGTCTTAAGAAAGGTACGGTTATTACCGCTGAATTTCTTGCCAGCCTCGATGCTGATGATAGATATAAGTTACGCATGAAGGATAATGATGCGAACGATTTGATTGAGCAGCTTGCTGATCAGATTAAAGAGCAGCGCAAAGCCTTCGACGAAAAATTTGAAGAGAAAAAGGGCAAAATCACCCGTGGTGACGATTTGGCTCCTGGTGTGCTCAAGATGGTCAAGGTCTACATGGCTGTCAAACGACGCATTCAACCGGGTGACAAGATGGCAGGCCGTCATGGTAACAAAGGTGTTATCTCCATGATTGTTCCGCAGGAAGACATGCCTTACATGGAAGACGGTACGCCAGTTGATGTCGTACTTAACCCGCTGGGCGTTCCATCGCGTATGAATATCGGACAGGTACTGGAAACTCACCTGGGCTGGGCAGCAAAAGGGCTCGGGCATCGAATTTCGGACATGCTGGAGCAAAATGCCAAGACCGAAGAAATACGTAAGTTCCTTGGTGATATATATAACAGTGACCAGAAAGGTCGGGTCAATATGAATGACTTTTCCGCTCATGAAATCAAGGAAATGGCGGAAAATCTGAGGGCTGGTGTGCCAATGGCTACACCGGTATTTGACGGTGCGCCTGAGTCAGAAATTAAACGGCTGCTGGAAATGGCAGGACTACCGGTATCCGGCCAAACCACATTGTATAACGGTCGTACAGGTGATCCATTTGATCGCCCGGTAACGGTTGGTTATATGTATATGCTGAAATTGAATCACCTGGTCGATGACAAAATGCACGCGCGTTCTACCGGTCCTTACAGCCTGGTTACGCAGCAGCCATTGGGTGGTAAAGCCCAGTTTGGTGGTCAGCGATTTGGTGAAATGGAAGTTTGGGCTCTGGAAGCGTATGGCGCAGCCTATACGCTGCAGGAGATGTTAACGGTGAAATCCGATGATGTGTCCGGTCGTAACCAGATGTATAAAAACATTGTAGATGGTAACCATGAGATGGTGGCAAGCATGCCCGAATCCTTCAACGTATTGGTGAAGGAAATTCGTTCTCTGGCTATAAACATCGAACTCGAAGAAACGTGATCAGAGGAGATATAAAGTGAGAGACTTACTAAATCTCTATAATCGTCAGCGCCAACCGCTGAATTTTGACACAATCCGGATAGGATTGGCTCCGCCGAATCTGATTCGTTCTTGGTCATTTGGTGAAGTGAAAAAACCTGAAACCATCAACTACCGGACATTTAAACCGGAGCGCGATGGGTTGTTCTGTGCATCCATATTTGGTCCGATTAAGGATTACGAGTGCCTCTGCGGTAAGTACAAGCGCATGAAGCATCGTGGTGTGGTTTGTGAAAAGTGTGGAACCGAGGTCACGCTGACCAAGGTTCGTCGTGAACGTATGGCTCACATCGATCTGGCCAGCCCGGTTGCGCACATTTGGTTCCTGAAATCCCTGCCTTCACGTATCGGTCTGATGCTTGATATGACCCTGCGCGATATAGAACGGATTCTGTATTTTGAATCCTATGTAGTGCTCGATGAAGGTATGACCACGCTGGAACGCGGAACATTGCTGACAGATGAACAGTATCTTGATGCTGTTGAAGAGTTTGGCGATGAATTTGTGGCCAAGATGGGCGCAGAGGCGATTTTTGAAATGCTGCGTACCATTAATCTGAACGAAGAGTTGAAACAACTCCGCGAAGATATCGGTGGAACGCGCTCGGAGACAAAACTCAAACGCTTTTCCAAGCGTGTCAAACTGGTAGAGGCATTCATAGAATCAGGTAACCGTCCTGAATACATGGTGCTGACCGTATTGCCGGTATTGCCGCCGGATCTGCGTCCGCTAGTGCCGCTGGATGGTGGCCGCTTCGCGACCTCGGATTTGAATGATCTTTACCGGCGAGTGATCAACCGGAATAACCGCCTGAAACGTCTGCTTGAACTGAATGCACCAGATATCATCGTGCGTAATGAAAAGCGTATGCTCCAGGAATCCGTTGATGCACTGCTCGACAATGGTCGTCGTGGTCGCGCCATTACCGGCACCAACCGCCGGCCTTTAAAATCCCTGGCAGACATGATCAAGGGTAAGCAGGGTCGTTTCCGTCAAAATCTGCTCGGCAAACGTGTTGATTACTCTGGTCGTTCGGTTATCGTAGTGGGTCCGACGCTGAAGTTGCATCAATGTGGTTTACCCAAGAAGATGGCGCTGGAGTTATTCAAGCCGTTCATATTCAGCAAGTTACAACTTCGTGGCATGGCGGCAACTATCAAGGCTGCCAAGAAGCTGGTTGAAACAGAACGTGCCGAGGTATGGGATATTCTTTCAGAAGTTATCCGTGAACATCCGGTACTGTTAAACCGTGCTCCAACCCTTCATCGTCTTGGAATTCAAGCCTTCGAACCGGTACTGATTGAAGGCAAGGCGATACAATTGCATCCGTTGGTATGTACCGCATTCAACGCGGATTTCGATGGCGACCAAATGGCTGTCCATGTTCCGCTCTCGATTGAAGCGCAGCTTGAAGCACGTACTTTGATGATGTCATCAAACAACATTCTTTCGCCTGCTAATGGTGAACCCATTATCGTACCGACCCAGGATGTTGTGCTCGGTCTGTACTATATGACGCGTGAACTGGCAGGTGTTCCCGGTGAAGAAATGTATTTTTCTGACATATCCGAGGTTCATCGTGCCTATGAAAACCGCGCAGTCGATGTGCATGCGAAAATTCACGTTCGTATCGATGAGACCATTATTTCCGAACTCGGTGAAGAGCGACATGAGACCAACCTGGTAACGACGACGGTGGGTCGCGCGCTGTTGGCCGAAATTCGACCTGAAGGCATGCCGTTCCACCTGTTGAATGAAGCTTTGAAGAAAAAGCAGATTTCCGGCTTGATCAACTCGTGCTATCGGCGTCTGGGGCTCAAAAAGACCGTTGTTTTCGCTGATCGCCTGATGTACACGGGATTCCGTTATGCCACTATCGCGGGCATTTCAATTGGTATTGAAGATCTCGTGATTCCGGATGAAAAGAAAGACATTCTTGAAACTGCGGACAACGAGGTCATCGAAATCCAGAACCAGTATATCTCCGGTCTTGTAACCGCAGGTGAGCGTTATAACAAGGTGGTTGATATCTGGTCCCGGACCAATGAACAGGTGGCCAAGGCCATGATGGCCGGAATGGGTAAAACTGCGGCGAAGAACCTGAAGGGTGAAGATGTCGAAGAGGATTCGATGAATTCAATCTTCATCATGGCCGATTCCGGTGCCCGTGGTTCTGCAGCACAGATTAGACAGCTGGCTGGTATGCGTGGATTGATGGCCAAACCGGATGGTTCGATCATTGAAACACCCATTACGGCGAACTTCCGTGAAGGTCTGGATGTTTTGCAGTACTTCATCTCGACCCATGGGGCTCGAAAAGGCTTGGCGGATACTGCTCTGAAAACCGCTAATTCCGGTTACCTGACCCGCAGACTGGTCGATGTAGCGCAGGACCTGGTTACCACAGAGACTGACTGCGGTACCCTCAATGGTCTGACCATGATGCCCATCGTTGAAGGTGGTGATGTGGTCGAGGCATTGAGTGAACGCGTACTTGGCCGTATGACAGCGGCCGATGTTCTGAAGCCGGGTACCGAAGAAGTTTTATGTGCACGTAATACCCTGCTTGATGAAAAGTGGGTTGATACACTTGAAAAAGAAAGTGTGGATCGTATCCTGGTCCGTTCAACTATTACCTGTGAAACCCGCTACGGTGTTTGTGCCTCTTGTTATGGTCGTGATCTCGCTCGTGGCAAACTGGTGAATCTTGGTGAGGCAGTAGGTGTTATCGCTGCCCAGTCAATCGGTGAACCGGGCACACAGTTGACGATGCGTACTTTCCATATCGGTGGTGCTGCGTCACGTGCTGCTGCTGTTGATCATATACAAACCAAATCCGGTGGTACGGTTCGCCTGCACAATCTTAAATCGGTTGTAAATGCAGACAAGAAACTGGTGGCGGTTTCACGGTCAGGTGAGTTATCAGTCATTGATGAGCACGGACGTGAAAGAGAGCGCTATAAAATCCCTTATGGTGCCATCGTATCGATTCGGGATAAGGATAAAGTTCACTCCGGCCAGGTTGTCGCAAACTGGGATCCACATACACACCCAATCGTGACGGAAGTGGCAGGTATAGTCGGTTTTCATGATTTTGTCGACGGCATTACTGTCAATGAAACCGTGGATGAGATCACTGGTTTGAGCAGTCTTATTATTACAGATCCCAAACAGCGCGGTAGCGTGGGTAAGGATTTGAAACCAATGGTTAGCTTGAGTGACAAGAAAGGCAAACCGTTATACCTGGCAGGAACAGAGATTCCTGCGCAGTATTTCCTGCAGGCGCTTTCAATCGTTGGTATCAGGGATGGACAGGAAGTTGCTGTCGGTGACGTCATTGCACGTATTCCGCAGGAATCTTCCAAGACCCGTGATATTACAGGTGGTTTGCCACGTGTTGCGGATTTGTTCGAAGCGCGAAAGCCGAAAGAGTCGGCAATACTCGCCGAGGTTTCCGGTATATTCAGCTTCGGTAAGGAAACCAAGGGTAAACAACGAGTCGTCATTACTCAGGATAATGGTGAGCATTATGAAGACCTGATTCCAAAGTGGCGTCACCTGATCGTGTTTGAAGGTGAACGTGTGGAAAAAGGTGAGACGATTGCAGATGGTGAACCCAATCCGCATGATATTCTTCGTTTGATGGGGGTTGAGGCTCTGTCGGATTATCTGACCAAGGAAATTCAGGACGTATACCGTCTCCAGGGTGTGAAAATCAACGATAAGCATATTGAAGTTATCGTCAGGCAGATGTTACGCAAGGCTGAAATACGCGAGTCAGGTGACACGAGTCTATTAATGCGTGAACAGCTTGATGTTGTTCGTGTTAAAGAAGCAAATGCAATTGTTGAAAAAGAAGGCGGTGAACCGGCTGAATATCAGCGCTTGTTGCTCGGTATTACCAAGGCATCGCTGGCAACAGAGTCATTTATTTCGGCTGCATCCTTCCAGGAAACCACCAGGGTGCTGACGGAAGCAGCTGTGCGAGGTACGAGCGATCATCTGCGTGGACTGAAAGAAAATGTCATCGTTGGACGATTGATTCCGGCCGGTACCGGCATGGCCTTTCATAAGTCACGCAAACGTTCGCCAGAGGAAGATCCGGAAATAGATTTGGCCGCACTGGCAGCCGCTGTTGCAGCTGAGGAGTTTGGCGAATTGGATGACGCAACCGAAGCGAATACCAAAGAGTAGCTTCAGCTTTGTGAGTAACAAAACGGGGTCCGGTTGTGTCCGGGCCCCGTTTTTTTTCGGGTCTGAATAGTACCGCGAAAAATTTAGACAGAAACAGACAGAAAAATCAATTTGGCTATTGCGTAAAAATATCTTCGCTGTCATAATTGTCCGGCTAAGTAATTCAATCCCTTCAAAAGAAGGGCCGAATGGAAGAAGTGGTTCTTACAAGACTGTTTACGACCATTACGGATAGCCGATGTCGCCGGCGCGTGGGCCGGAATCATGGGTGCTCAATCCAAGCTTAAAAGGCTGGGGTTGGGCATTTGACATTGTTAGAGGGTCTGCGTAGAATTCGCGGCCTTCGACAGACAGGGGTTGACCTCGTCTGTCGTTTTATTTTTTGCCATTTTAAATTTTACCGGGTAAAGAGTTTATGACGACTATTAATCAGCTGGTACGCGAGCCTCGCAAGCCAAAAGTATATAAAAGCGGCGTACCCGCACTGGAAGGATGTCCGCAAAAGCGTGGTGTATGCACGCGTGTGTATACGACAACACCAAAAAAGCCGAATTCAGCATTGCGCAAAGTTGCGCGTGTCAGGTTGACGAATGGTTTTGAAGTTACCAGTTACATCGGTGGCGAAGGTCACAACCTGCAGGAGCATAGTGTGGTTCTTATCCGTGGTGGTCGTGTGAAAGATCTCCCCGGTGTTCGCTATCACACCGTCCGTGGCAGTCTTGATACCTCGGGTGTCAGTGATCGTCGCCAGGGGCGTTCCAAATACGGTGCCAAGCGGCCGAAGAAATAGTACGGACCTTTAAGGATCAGGTAACACAATGTCAAGAAAACATTCAAATTTTGCACGTGAAATACTGCCGGACCCAAAGTTCGGTAGTGAAATGATCACCCGCTTTGTCAACATGGTTATGAACAGTGGCAAAAAGTCAGTGGCAGAACGTATCGTTTATGGTGCGATTACAACCATTGAAGACAAGAACAAAAGTGCTACCGCAGTAGAACTGGTTGAAACAGCGCTGGAGAACGTTAGTCCAATGGTCGAGGTTAAGTCCCGCCGTGTTGGTGGCGCGACCTACCAGGTGCCTGTTGAAGTGCGTCCCAAGCGTCGTCAGACCCTGGCGATGCGTTGGATAATCGATGCTGCGCGTAAGCGTGGTGAAAAGAGTATGCCACAGCGACTGGCAGGTGAACTGCTGGATGCGGTGGAGCAGCGCGGTTCAGCGGTTAAGAAGCGTGAAGACGTACACCGTATGGCAGAGGCCAATAAAGCCTTCTCGCATTACCGTTGGTAGCAGGATTTAAAGGAAACTATAGTGGCCCGTAATACGCCAATTGACAGGTATCGCAACATCGGCATCATGGCTCATATTGATGCTGGTAAGACGACGACGACTGAACGAATTCTGTTCTACACCGGTGTTTCACACAAAATCGGTGAAGTTCATGATGGTAATGCCACCATGGATTGGATGGAGCAGGAGCAGGAGCGTGGTATTACGATCACCTCTGCTGCAACCACTTGTTTTTGGAGTGGTATGGACAAGCAGTTTAAAGAACACCGGATCAATATCATTGATACACCCGGACACGTTGACTTCACCATTGAGGTTGAGCGTTCTTTGCGTGTGTTGGATGGTACGGTAGCTGTATTTTGTGCAGTTGGTGGTGTTCAGCCCCAGTCTGAAACTGTATGGCGTCAGGCAACCAGGTATAGCGTTCCGCGTATGGCATTCATTAATAAGATGGATCGTACCGGTGCGGATTTCTACCGCGTAGTCGAACAGATCAAGAATCGTCTTGGCGCCCGTGCTGTTCCGATTCAGTTGCCGATCGGTGCTGAAGAGGGTTTTGAAGGTGTTGTAGACCTGGTCAAGATGAAGGCCGTCTACTGGGATCTGGAAAACCAGGGTGTGTCTTACGAGTCACGTGAAATTCCCGAGGAACTAAAAGCCAAGGCCGAATCTGCGCATGAGTACATGGTGGAAATGGCCGCCGAAGCCTCTGAAGACCTGATGGAAGCCTATCTCGAAGAGGGAGATCTTTCCGAGGATCAGATTGTTAAAGGTTTGCGTTTGGGTACCTTGAATAACGATATCGTCCCCTGTTTGTGTGGTACGGCATTTAAAAACAAGGGCGTTCAGGCTTTACTGGATTCTATTGTTGAATTGATGCCATCTCCGCTCGATGTGCCTGCTATTAAAGGTATCCTTGAAAATGAGGAAGAGGGTGTTCGCAAAAGTGACGACAATGAGCCGTTTTCCGCACTTGCTTTCAAGATTGCAACCGACCCATTTGTTGGTACGCTGACATTTTTCCGGGTGTATTCAGGCGTTTTGAATTCCGGCGATTTTCTTTACAACCCGGTCAAGGGTAAAAAAGAACGTATTGGCCGTATTTTGCAAATGCACGCCAATACCCGTGAAGAACTCAAGGAAGTCCGCGCAGGCGATATAGCTGCGGCTGTTGGACTTAAGGATGTTACAACGGGTGACACCCTGTGTGATCTGAAGCAGGTTATTACGCTGGAACGCATGGAGTTCCCGGATCCTGTGATCTCGGTTGCCGTTGAACCCAAAACAAAAAGTGACCAGGAAAAAATGGGTATTGCCCTGGGCAAGCTGGCACAGGAAGATCCGTCATTCCGTGTTGCTACTGACGAGGAGTCAGGCCAGACAATTATTTCCGGCATGGGTGAGCTGCATCTGGACATCCTGGTTGACCGTATGCGGCGTGAATTTAATGTAGAAGCCAATGTTGGTCGTCCGCAGGTTGCTCACCGTGAAACCATTCGTAAAGCAGTTGAAGCTGAAGGCAAGTTTGTCAAACAGTCTGGTGGTCGTGGTCAGTATGGACACGTCAAGATTCGCCTGATGCCATTGAAGCCGGGTGGTGGTTATGAGTTTGATAACCAGATCGTTGGTGGCGCCGTTCCCAAGGAATACATCAACTCTGTTGATAAGGGTATTAATGAAGCGCTTCAGAATGGTGTTATTGCCGGTTACCCGGTGGTTGATGTCAGGGTTGAGCTTTATGATGGTTCTTACCACGAGGTTGACTCCAACGAGATGGCATTTAAGGTCGCAGGTTCGATGGCCTTCAAGAACGCCGCCAAAATTGCTACACCGGTGCTTCTGGAACCAATGATGAAAGTTGAAGTGGTTACACCCGAAGATTATATGGGTGACGTGATGGGTGATGTGAGTCGCCGCCGTGGCATTTTGCAGGGCATGGAAGACTGCCCGTCCGGCAAAATTGTCAATGCGAATATTCCGCTTTCAGAAATGTTTGGTTATTCCACTGACCTGAGGTCTCAGACCCAGGGTCGTGCAACTTATACCATGGAATTCGACCACTACGCCGAAGCGCCGGCAAGTGTTGTTGAAGAAATCGTCAAAAAGATCGCCTAGGTCCCGAACAGGCTTAGAAGAGGTAAAACTGGCATGTCCAAAGAAAAATTTGAAAGAACAAAGCCCCATGTAAACGTGGGAACGATTGGTCACGTGGATCATGGTAAGACGACGCTGACGGCGGCGATGACCAAGATATGTGCTGAAGCGCGCGGTGGTGCGTTCATAGCTTATGACCAGATCGATAATGCACCTGAAGAGCGCGAACGTGGTATTACGATTGCAACGGCGCATGTTGAATACGAATCAGACAATCGTCATTACGCGCACGTGGATTGTCCGGGCCATGCTGACTATGTGAAGAACATGATCACCGGTGCGGCGCAGATGGATGGAGCGATCCTGGTGGTATCAGCGGCTGACGGTCCGATGCCACAGACCCGTGAGCACATCCTGCTGGCGCGCCAGGTGGGTGTCCCTTACATCATGGTCTACATGAACAAGGCCGACCAGGTTGATGACGAAGAGTTGATCGAGCTGGTTGACATGGAAATCCGTGAGCTGTTGAGCTCGTATGATTTCCCGGGTGATGATATTCCAGTCATTGTAGGTTCAGCGTTGAAGGCGTTGGAAGGTGATACATCCGATATGGGTATCCCGTCCATTCTGAAATTGATTGAAGAAATGGATGAGTATTTTCCCGAGCCTGTACGTGATACGGACAAGCCTTTCCTGTTGCCGATCGAGGATGTGTTTTCAATCTCAGGTCGCGGCACGGTAGTTACAGGCCGTGTTGAGCGCGGAATCGTGAAAGTGGGTGAAGAGCTTGAGATCGTGGGGATTCACGATACCAAGAAGACCGTATGTACGGGTGTTGAGATGTTCCGCAAGTTGCTTGACGAAGGTCGTGCTGGTGACAACGTAGGTGTATTGCTGCGTGGTACGAAGCGAGATGATGTTGAGCGTGGACAGGTATTGGCGCATCCGAAGACGATCACGCCACATACCAGTTTTGAAGCTGAGGTGTACATTCTGTCGAAAGACGAGGGTGGCCGTCACACGCCGTTCTTCAAGGGCTATCGTCCGCAGTTTTACTTCCGTACGACGGACGTAACGGGTGCGGTAACGTTGCCTGATGGTGTTGAGATGGTAATGCCTGGTGACAATGTGCAGATGAAGGTAGAGCTGATCAACCCGATTGCGATGGAAGAAGGTTTGCGTTTCGCGATCCGTGAAGGCGGTCGCACGGTAGGTGCTGGCGTTGTTGCCAAGATCTTTGAATAAGACGAGTAGAGCGAGCTAAAGAAATGGCTGAACAAAGAATTCGTATCCGGTTGAAAGCGTTCGATCATCGTTTGATCGATCGTTCGGCCAGTGAAATTGTGGAAACAGCGAAGCGGACTGGCGCCCAGGTGCGTGGTCCAATTCCATTGCCCACCCGTATTGAGCGTTTTACCGTTTTGACCTCCCCGCATGTAAATAAAGATGCGCGGGACCAGTATGAGACACGAACACACAAGCGCCTGATGGATATTATGGATCCCAATGACAAGACTGTGGATGCGCTAATGAAGCTGGATCTTGCAGCTGGTGTTGACGTACAGATCAAGTTGTACTGATCAGATTGAATAGAACAGGACGATAGGCAGAACAATGACGATTGGATTAATTGGCCGCAAACGCGGCATGACCCGGGTGTTTACCGAGCATGGAGAAAGTATTCCTGTAACGGTCATCGAGGTCAGCCCGAACCGGGTTACGCAGGTAAAAACTGTCGAAACGGACGGATACAGCGCATTGCAAGTGACCATTGGTAAAAAAAGAAACAGCCTGGTCAACAAGCCGCAAAAAGGGCATTACAGCAAAGCTGGCATAGAGGCAGGTGAAGGTCTGTGGGAACTCCGATTGAATGACGCGGAAGGTACCGATCTGGAAACAGGTGCTGAGCTGAACGTTGAGCAGTTTGAGACCGGTCAGAAAGTTGATGTCACCGGTACCAGTATTGGTAAGGGCTTCGCTGGTGGTGTAAAGCGTCACAACTTTTCAATGCAGGATGCAACCCACGGCAACTCTCTTTCACATAGAGCGCTCGGGTCAATTGGTCAATGCCAAACCCCGGGACGTGTATTCAAGGGTAAGAAAATGGCTGGTCACATGGGTAATGAACGTGTAACTACGCAAAATCTTGAAGTGGTTAAGGTTGATGCCGAACGAAATCTGCTATTAATCAAAGGCGCGGTGCCGGGCGCAAAGAATGGCCAGGTTTCTGTTCGGCCTTCCGTGAAGATGCACTGAGGAGAATGATGATGGAACTCGCAGTTGCAGGCGGAAACGCAATTGAAGTATCAAATGCGACATTCGGACGCGATTTTTCCGAAGCGTTGGTTCACCAGGTCGTGACTGCCTATCTGTCAGGCGGTCGTGCGGGAACCAAGGCGCAGAAAACCCGCTCTGATGTTCGTGGCGGTGGTAAAAGGCCCTGGCGTCAAAAGGGGACTGGTAGGGCACGTGCCGGTACTATTCGTAGCCCGTTGTGGCGTGGTGGTGGCAGAACATTTGCTGCTCGTCCAAAGAACCACTCGCAAAAGGTAAACCGGAAAATGTACCGCGGTGCATTGCAGACGATCCTTTCAGAGCTGGTTCGTCAGGATCGCCTGATCGTGCTGGATGGACTTGAGCTAAACGCACCGAAAACAAGCGAGTTGCTGAAAAAGCTGTCTCAGCTGGGTTTTGAGAAAGGTTTGATAATCACAGCGGAAGTTGAAAGTAACCTGTTCCTGGCAGCACGAAACATACCCAATGTTTACGCGTTGGACGTTGCGGGTCTGGATCCGGTGAGCCTGGTGGCTGCGGACAAAGTGATCATGACCGTGGATGCGGTCAAAAAAATTGAGGAGTGGCTGGGATGAGCAGTGAACGCTTATACAAGGTTTTGCTTTCTCCTCGGATGACAGAAAAGTCAACCAGGGTTGGTGAAAGTAGTAACCAGTACGTTTTCAAGGTAACTACGGACTCCAATAAGAAAGAGATCAAGGACGCTGTTGAAAAGCTGTTCGAGGTCAATGTTGAGTCAGTTAGCGTTGTTAGGGTTAAAGGCAAGAGCAAGACGTTCAAAGCCCGTGCCGGCAAGCGCAACGACTGGAAAAAAGCATACGTTCGCGTACAGGAAGGTCAAGTAATTGACTTCCTGGGCGGGGAAACAGTTTAAGGATATTTGGTTATGGCAATTGTTAAGGCAAAACCAACTTCAGCAGGCCGTCGTGGCGTTGTGCAGGTCAAGCATGATCATCTGCACAAAGGTGCTCCACATGCCGCGCTGTTGGAGAAAAAATCACGTACAGGTGGTCGCAATAATACTGGTCGTATCACTACACGTCATATCGGTGGTGGTCATAAAAAGCATTACCGTGTAATTGACTTCAAACGTGATAAAGATGGTATTGATGGCCGCGTTGAGCGCATTGAACATGATCCGAACCGTACCGCACACATTGCGTTGGTTCTGTACGCTGATGGTGAGCGGCGCTACATAATTGCGCCGAAGAGCCTGCGTGCCGGAGACCCCGTCAAGAGCGGTCGTGATGCGGCTATCAAACCGGGTAACTGCTTGCCATTACGCAACATTCCAGTGGGTACTGTAGTGCATTGCATCGAAATGAGACCTGGTAAGGGTGCACAAATCGCACGTAGTGCCGGTGCAGCCGTCCAGTTGGTAGCACGTGAAGGTGAGTATGCGACTTTAAGGTTGCGCTCCGGTGAAATGCGCAAAATTCCTACACGTTGTCGTGCAACGGTTGGTGAAGTTTCTAACTCCGAGCACAACCTGGAGAAACTGGGTAAAGCCGGTGCGAAGCGTTGGCGCGGTGTTCGTCCTACCGTTCGTGGTGTAGCCATGAACCCGGTGGATCATCCGCACGGTGGTGGTGAAGGTCGTACTTCGGGCGGTCGTCATCCGGTTTCACCATGGGGTGTTCCAACCAAGGGATACAAGACTCGCAGTAATAAGCGTACGGACAAATATATCGTCCGTCGGTCTGGAAAATAACGGATAGCGAACATGGCAAGATCGATTAAAAAAGGACCTTTCGTTGACCATCATTTGGCAAAGAAAGTGACAGATTCCATTGAAACCAATAATAAACGTCCGATCAAAACGTGGTCACGACGTTCAATGATTCTGCCGGAAATGGTTGGTTTGACCATTGCCGTACATAACGGAAGACAGCACGTGCCAATCCTGATCAATGATCAGATGATCGGCCATAAACTCGGTGAATTTGCGCAAACCCGGACCTTCCGAGGTCATTCCGGCGACCGCAAGGCCAAGTAGGTAATAGCCATGAATGCAACAGCAAAATTAAGAGGCGCAAGAATTTCTGCGCAAAAGGTACGCCTGGTGGCGGATCAGGTACGTGGTATGCCGGTTGAAAAGGCCGAGCAACTACTGGCTTTCAGCACCAAAAAGGCAGCTCACATTGTTAAAAAAGTGCTGCTTTCAGCCATTGCTAACGCTGAGCATAATGATGGTGCGGACATTGATGAATTGAGCATCTCTACCATCATGGTAGATGAAGGCCCAACAATGAAGCGGGGCAGAGCGCGTGCTAAAGGGCGCGGTACACGAATTTTGAAACGGACCAGTCATATAACACTGACTGTGGCCGATAGCGAATAGACCGGGATAAATATTATGGGTCAAAAGGTACATCCAATCGGCATCCGTCTTGGCATATCCAAGGACTGGAATTCAACCTGGTATGCTGAAGGCGGCGAATATGCAGAGATGCTGAATTCTGATCTTGCGGTCAGGGAATATCTGCAAAAACACCTGCAACAGGCGGCGGTGAGCCGTATACAGATTGAACGGCCGGCTAAAACGGCACGTATCACAATACATACGGCAAGGCCAGGTATCGTGATCGGTAAAAAAGGTGAAGATATTGAGCGTCTTCGCCGCGATGTTTCTGCACGCATGGGCGTTCCAACCCACATTTCGGTTGCAGAAATTCGCAAGCCTGAACTGGATGCACAACTGGTTGCAGAAGGTATCGCGCAACAGCTTGAGCGCCGTATCATGTTTCGCCGTGCGATGAAGCGTGCAGTAGGCAACTCAATGCGCCTGGGTGCACTGGGTATCAAGGTCAAACTATCAGGTCGTTTGAACGGTGCCGACATTGCGCGTAGCGAGTGGTACCGTGAAGGTCAGGTGCCGTTGCACACTTTACGTGCCGACGTTGATTACGGAATTGTTGAGGCAGCAACGACGTACGGCATTCTTGGCGTGAAGGTATGGATTTACAAGGGCGAAGTATTCGATCTGTATGCGCCCAAAACTGAACAAACTGGCAGCAAGCAAGGCGCCAATTAGGAGACTGAGTGATGTTGCAGCCAAAACGAACAAAATTCAGAAAGCAAATGAAAGGTCGGAACCGTGGTATGGCCCAGGTGGCTAACCGTGTCAGTTTCGGTGAGTATGGTCTTAAGGCGACGACACGTGGGTTTATTACCGCACGTCAGATCGAAGCCGCACGTCGTGCCATTACCCGTTATGTAAAACGTGGTGGAAAATTGTGGATTCGTGTGTTTCCAGATAAGCCGATGACCAAGAAAGCCCGTTGAAGTTCGTATGGGTAAGGGTAAGGGTAATGTTGAATACTGGGTTGCCCCGATTCAACCCGGTCGTATGCTTTATGAAATCCAGGGTGTTTCGGAAGAACTGGCCCGTGAGGCATTTCGCCTGGCTTCAGCCAAACTGGCGGTCAAAACAACATTTGTATCCAGGTCGGTGATGTAATGGACGTGAATATATTGAAAACCAAGACAGTGGTTGAATTGCGTGACGAGCTTAAAGGTTTGTTGCAGGAGCAGTTCAACTTGAGAATGCAAAAAGGAATGGGTCAGATGACCAATGTTAATGAGCTGCGTCGTGTGCGCCGCGATATCGCGCGGATCAAGACTGTCATGACTCAAAAATCAGTAGAAGGTAATGCGGCATGACTACTACACAAGATATCAAGCGCACGCAAACCGGTCGGGTTGTCAGCAACAAAATGGACAAGAGTGTGTCTGTGCTGATTGAACGTCAGATTAAGCATGCGCTGTATGGTAAATATATTAAGCGTTCGACCAAGGTTCTTGCACACGACGAAGAAAATAGTTGTGGTGAAGGCGACAAAGTTATTATCGCCGAGTGCCGTCCTCTCTCTAAATCAAAGAGTTGGCGGGTAATTGAGATTCTGGAGCGGGCACAATAGCCCGGCCATCGGTTAAAACCGGAGAATACTAAAATGATTCAGATGCAGTCCATGTTGACAGCCGCAGACAACAGCGGTGCACGCCGGGTGATGTGTATAAAAGTGCTCGGTGGCTCCAAGCGCCGTTATGCACGAATTGGTGACATCATCAAGGTGACCGTCAAGGATGCAATTCCTCGCGGTAAAGTTAAAAAAGGCGAGGTTTATGACGCTGTTGTCGTACGTACAAGAAGTGGTGTGCGTCGTAATGATGGTTCCCTCATTCGGTTTGATGGTAATGCAGCCGTGTTGCTGAACCCCAAACTTGAACCCATCGGTACCCGTATCTTTGGACCGGTTACACGTGAACTGCGCTCAGAACAGTTTATGAAGATTGTCTCGCTAGCGCCCGAAGTGCTTTAAGCGGGAGGAGTAAGAAATGAAACGTATACACAAAGGCGATGAGGTCATCGTCATAACTGGTCGCAGCAAAGGAACCCGGGGTCATGTACTCCAGGTTCTGGATACTGAACGTTTGCTCGTTGAAAACGTGAACATGATCAAGCGTCATACAAAACCGGATCCTGGCCGTAACAAGCCCGGTGGTATTGTTGAAAAGGAAGCGCCGATTCATATTTCCAACGTGGCTATGTTTAACCCGGTAACCGGCAAGGCAGACCGAATCGGTTTTAAGTCACTGGAAGACGGTAACAAAGTGCGCGTTTACAAATCTACCGGCGAAGCCGTTGATATCTAGAGATCAGTAAAATGTCCAGATTACAAACACAATACAAAGATACGCTTGTCCCACAATTGATGGAAAATCTTGAGCTTAAGAACATCATGGAAGTGCCAAAAATCACCAAGATTACGTTGAATATGGGAGTAGGTGAGGCTGTAACCGACAAGAAAGTTATGGGTCATGCGACCGCGGATATGTCAGTCATATCGGGTCAGAAACCAATTGTTATTCTTTCACGTAAATCAGTGGCTTCGTTCAAGATTCGTGATGGATGGCCGGTCGGTTGTAAGGTCACATTACGACGTGAACGCATGTACGAGTTCCTGGACCGCCTGGTGAATATCTCTATCCCTCGTATTCGGGATTTTCGTGGCCTCAACCGTAAATCGTTTGACGGAAATGGTAACTACAGTTTCGGTATTACTGAGCAAATCATGTTCCCCGAAATTGACTTCGACAAAATTGACACTATTCGCGGTATGGATATCACCATTACCACGAGTGCAAGAAACGATGCGGAAGGACTTGCGCTGTTGCAGGCATTTAACTTTCCATTCAAAGATAAATAGGTAAGGACCTTAGCATGGCAAAAGTATCCATGATTAATCGCGAGAAGCGGCGCACCAAACTGGTTGGCAAATATGCCAGCAAGCGTGCTGAACTCAAAGCAATCATATCGAATCCGGAAGTCGGATTTGAAGAGAAACAGCAAGCGATGTTCTCGTTGCAGAAGTTACCGAGGGATTCAAGCCCGGCACGGCAACGGAATCGTTGTCAAATTACAGGGCGTCCACGCGGTTTCTATCGCAAGTTCGGCCTGTCAAGGAACAAGCTGCGCGAGGCAACCATGCGCGGAGATGTACCAGGCCTCAGAAAGGCCAGTTGGTAACAGGTATCAAGCCGGTCTTTGACCAGGCTATAAATTTGAAACAAGGTATTAAATCATGAGTATGAGTGATCCGATTGCCGACATGCTGACCCGTATCAGGAACGCACAGTCAGCCAATAAAGTTTCGGTAAGTATGCCGAATTCGAAAGCAAAAGTAGGTATAGCCGCCGTTTTAAAGGACGAGGGCTATATCACTGACTTTCGTGTGGATGAGAACAATGGCAAGCCGAACCTTGAAGTAACACTTAAGTACTTTGAAGGTCGTGGTGTAATCGACAACATCAAGCGAGCGAGTCGTCCTGGTCTGCGTGTTTATCGCGGAAAAGATGAGTTGCCACGCGTTCTTGACGGTCTGGGTATTGCGATTGTAAGTACTTCCCGTGGGTTTATGACTGACGTGGCAGCGCGAACCGCTGGTCACGGCGGCGAAATCATTTGTTACGTGGCCTAGTGCCTGTTCAGAATTAGGAGACACCTATGTCACGCGTAGCTAAAAATCCGTTAAACTGCCTTCCGGTGTGGACATTAACATCAGCGGTTCGCAATTGAATGTGAAAGGTCCGAAGGGTAATCTCGAATTGGTTTTACATCCTGGCATCAGCTTTGATGAAAACGATGGCGAGTACCTGGTTAAAACCGGATGGTGAAAAAAATCATGGCCATGGCCGGTACATTCAGGGCCCTGGTCGGTAATATGGTTGAAGGTGTCAGCACTGGTTTTCAGAAGAAGTTACAACTGGTTGGTGTTGGTTACCGCGCACAGATGCAGGGTAAAACGCTGAACCTCGCACTGGGGTTCTCGCATCCGATTGATTACGCCGCGCCTGAGGGCATCACGATTGAAACGCCGTCACAAACAGAAATAGTAGTCAGTGGTTGTGATAAACAAAAAGTCGGCCAGGTTGCCGCAGAAATACGTGCATACCGGCCACCTGAGCCTTACAAGGGTAAGGGTGTGCGTTACGCAGATGAACGAGTGGCCAGGAAGGAAGCCAAGAAGGCTTAATTAGGTCTTTAATGGGTCGGTCTTGTATGGACCCGGCTTGCTTAAGAGGAATGAGTAATGGATAAGAAAACAGCACGTTTGCGCAGGGCGAAAAAAACCCGCTCACACATTCGTCGTTTGGGCGTAGCCCGTTTGACCGTTCACCGTAGTGGACGTCATATATACGCGCAGGTCATTGCCGCGCAGGGCGGCAGCGTAATTGCTGCAGCCTCGACCGTGCAGAAAGATTTGCGATCTGGCTTGAGTAGCACCAGCAATAAGGACGCCGCCAAAGCCGTAGGAAAAGCCATAGCTGAAAAAGCAGTGGCTGCAGGCGTAACCGATGTGGCATTCGACCGTTCCGGCTACCGTTATCACGGTAGAATCGCAGAATTGGCCGATGCCGCGCGCGAAAGCGGGCTTAAGTTTTAATTCGCCCCACTGACTGAATCAGAATAGCAGGTATAAAAATGTCGAGAATGGACAAAGAAATTGGCGACGGGATGCTGGAAAAGCTGGTAGCCGTCAACAGAGTTGCCAAAGTTGTGAAGGGTGGACGTGTGTTCAGCTTTACAGCACTGACAGTTGTTGGTGATGGTAACGGTAAAGTCGGATTTGGTTATGGAAAGGCGAAGGAAGTCCCCGTCGCGATTCAAAAAGCCATGGAAAGGGCACGCCGTGACATGGTAACCATCTCTCTAAAAGATGGAACTTTGTGGCACCCGGTTAAATCCACTCACAGCGGCTCAAAGGTTTATATGCAGCCTGCCTCAGAAGGTACCGGCATTATTGCTGGTGGCGCGATGCGTGCCGTGCTGGAAACCGTTGGTGTTCATAATGTACTGGCTAAAAGCGTCGGTTCCAACACACCGGTCAACCTGGTCAGAGCGACCATCAAGGGCCTTAAGAACATGCACAACCCGGAGTCAATTGCGGCCAAACGTGGCAAGTCAGTTGATGAGATCCTGGCGAACCACAGCTGAGTAGAAAAATGGCTAAGAAAGAAAAGATAAATGTAACGCTGGTACGTTCACCGATTGGTGCTCAGCCCAAACACAGAGAGTGCGTTCGCGGCCTCGGTCTGAAGCGCATGCACCAGACAGTGACACTGGAAGATACGCCTTCAGTGCGCGGTATGGTGAATAAAGTTTATTACATGGTACGAGTGGAAGAGGTTTAGACCGCTACTGCGAGCCTGTTTAAAAGGAAAGTACAAACATGAAATTGAATACGATAAGTCCTGCTGAGGGCAGCAAAAAAAACCGTAAACGCGTAGGCCGGGGTATTGGCTCAACTGACGGTAAGACTGCCGGACGCGGACATAAAGGTCAGAAATCACGCTCCGGTGGTTTTCACAAGGTCGGCTTCGAGGGTGGACAGATGCCCTTGCAACGTCGTTTACCCAAGCGTGGATTTGCCTCGTTTTCAGCACGATATAATGCTGAAATCCGTCTTTATCACATCGCTGCTATCGATGCGGACGTTATTGATATCGACGTATTGAGAAAAGCCGGTCTCGTTAAACACGACACCCGTAAAGTGAAAGTAATCAATACCGGTGAAGTCGGTCGTGCAGTGACGCTTAAGGGTCTCGCGGTCACCAAGGGTGCACAGGCGGCGATCGAAGCAGCGGGTGGAAAGGTCGAGTAATGGCGAAGACGCCCTCACAAGTAGCAGACACACTTGGTGGCATTGGTCGGTTGACCGAGCTACGCCAGCGTTTACTGTTCGTATTCGCGGCGCTGATTATTTATCGTATCGGCACCTTTATCCCGGTTCCCGGTGTAAATCCGCAAGCACTGTTGCAATTTATGGATTCTCAGCAGGGAACCATCATCGATGTGTTTAACCTGTTTACCGGTGGCGCGCTGGAACGTTTCTCGTTGTTTGCCCTGGGTGTGATGCCTTATATATCGGCCTCAATCATCATGCAGTTAATGAGCAGTGCGATACCGCAGTTACAGCAGTTAAAGAAGGAAGGCTCCAGCGGTCGCCAGAAGATTACCCAGTACACGCGTATTTTTACCGTGGTTCTGGCCGGTGTCCAGGCAGGAAGTGTTGCCCTGGCTCTGCAAAGCCAGGCCTCGATGGTGTTCTCTCCCGGTTTCGGATTTATATTCACGGCAACGGTTACGCTAACAGCAGGCACATTGTTTTTGATGTGGCTCGGTGAACAAATTACTGAAAGAGGTGTGGGCAACGGTATTTCCCTGATCATTTTCGCAGGTATTGTCGCCGGTTTGCCAAGCGCTATAGCGGGTACATTGGAATTGGTCAATACGGGTCAATTAAGTATTCCAGCAACCTTGTTTATCCTGGCCCTGGTTATTGGCGTGGTTTACTTTATCGTTCGGGTAGAACGCGGCCAGCGTCGTATCACGGTTAATTATGCACAGCGTCAAGGTAGGGTTGCGTACCAGAACCAGGCGACGCATCTACCACTGAAATTGAACATGTCTGGTGTGATCCCAGCCATTTTTGCTTCAAGCCTGGTCATTTTTCCGTCGACTTTGGCGACATGGTTTTCCACTTCAGAGAACCTTGGTTGGTTAACGGATGTCTCGGCAGCATTAACCCCGGGAAATTTGCCTTACACGCTTTTGTATTCGTCGTTGATTATATTTTTCTGCTTTTTTTATACCGCGCTGGTTTTCAATTCCAAGGAAACAGCGGACAACCTGAAGAAATCCGGAGCGTTTATACCCGGTATTCGTCCTGGTCGTCATACCGCAGAATATATTGACAATGTACTAACCAGGTTAACGATGGTTGGTTCTTTATACCTGGTGTCAGTTTGTCTGTTACCTGACATTCTGAGGGTAGTATGGGCAGTGCCATTTTATTTTGGCGGTACCTCAGTGCTTATCGTTGTGGTTGTAATCATGGACTTCATCGCCCAGGTTCAGGCTCATCTGATATCGCACAAGTACGATAACCTGATGAAAAAGGCGAACCTGAAGTCCTATGGGCGCTCGGGTGTAGTACGCCGATAAATTTGATTTTTGAGAGCATGGCTATAGTCATGCAGTTGTCGGCGGGATGCGCCGGGCCGGTCAAACGGAACAGCGTCACCGCCTTTGTTATCTAAGGAGAGCTGCAATGAAGGTGCAAGCTTCAGTTAAAAAAATTTGCCGGAATTGCAAGATTGTTCGTCGCAGAGGCGTGGTTTTCGTCATCTGTTCGGATAAAAAACATAAGCAGAGACAAGGTTGAATCAATTCACATTTTTGTGATTTGTAGCTTTTGCCGGAAAGGAAGATTCGATATAATGTACTGTTTACGTTAAGCAGTACCAACAGTAGCAGGAGTACGTAGTATGGCTCGCATAGCGGGAGTCAACATACCAGATCAGAAGCACGCATGGGTTGCGTTAACCACCATTTACGGTGTTGGACGCACACGCGCTTTGCAAATATGCGAGGCGGCCAACGTGACGCCTGGCACAAAAATCAGAGACCTTTCGGAACCGGAAGTCGAAAATATTCGTGCAGAAGTTGCGAAGATCGCCGTCGAGGGTGATTTGCGCCGTGAAGTAGCAATGAATATTAAGCGATTGATGGATCTGGGTTGTTATAGAGGTCTTCGCCATCGCCGCGGTTTGCCGGTGCGTGGTCAGCGTACAAAAACGAACGCCCGTACCCGTAAGGGTCCTCGGCGTCCGATCAAGCGTTAAGCGGTTGCAGGTAAATTAAAATGGCAAAGCCAAATACAAAAGCGAAAAAGAAGGTCAAAAAGGTCGTGGTCGATGGCATTGCCCACGTGCATGCTTCTTTTAACAACACGATTATTACCCTCAGTGACAGGCAGGGTAACGTTCTTTCCTGGGCCACATCCGGCGGTGCCGGTTTCCGTGGTTCACGTAAGAGTACCCCGTTTGCTGCACAGGTAGCCGCGGAAGCCGCAGGCAGAACTGCACTTGATTTCGGCCTGAAAAATCTGGAAGTTCGCATAAAGGGACCCGGTCCCGGTCGCGAGTCTTCTGTTCGTGCACTCAATGCGCTGGGTTACAAAATCACCAACATTGTTGACGTTACGCCGATTCCACATAATGGCTGTCGTCCACCTAAGAAACGTCGCGTTTAGGAGTTATAGAAATGGCTAGATATATTGGACCAACCTGTAAGCTCGCGCGTCGCGAAGGTGTGGATCTGGGTCTTAAAAGCCCTGCACGTGGACTTGAGTCCAAGTGCAAACTTAACCAGATGCCTGGTCAACATGGTGCCTCAAGACGCCAGCGTTTGTCAGACTATGCATTGCAGTTACGTGAAAAGCAGAAAGTTCGCCGTACCTATGGTGTATTGGAAAAGCAATTCAGCAACTATTACAAGAAAGCGGCCGGACAAAAGGGTGCTACGGGTGAAAACCTGTTGCGACTACTGGAAAGCCGTCTTGATAACGTAGTTTTTCGCATGGGTTTCGCAGTTACACGTGCACAGGCACGGCAACTGGTTTCTCACAAATCAATTCATGTGAATGGCAAACAGGTCAACATTCCGTCATACCAGGTTCTGCCAGGTGACGTAGTGAGTATCTCTGAAAAAGCCAAAAACCAGTTACGTGTGAAAGAAGCGATTACGTTGAGCCAGGAAATGGATCTGGTCGCGGTGTGGATGGAAGTCAGTAATGAAAAAATGGAAGGTGTTTATAAGACCTATCCTGATCGTCTTGATTTACCGGCTGACATTAATGAAAGTTTGATTGTTGAGCTTTATTCCAAGTAATACCCTGGTTTTTCTGTCTTACTTTGACAGAAAAACTTCATCAGATTAACTAATGAGTGAGGTACATCCCATGATGGATGTGATTGAAAGCATGTTAAGGCCCAGAGCTGTTGGTGTTGAAGCTATCAACCCCAATCGAGCGCGTATTGCTCTCGAACCTTTGGAAAGGGGTTTCGGGCACACACTGGGTAACGCTTTGCGTCGTGTATTGTTGTCTTCAATTCCCGGCTACGCCATCGTCGAAGTCGAAATTGATGGTGTATTGCATGAGTACACTGCGGTTGAAGGTGTGCAGGAAGATATCATTGAAGTTCTTTTGAACCTCAAGGGTGTAGCCCTGCAGATGTTTGAACGTGAAGAAGCTGTTCTGACCTTGAGTAAAAAGGGCCAGGGTCCGGTGACCGCTGGTGATATCCAGCTTGATCACAATGTTGAAGTGATTAACCCGGAGCATTTGATTTGTACGCTGTCAAAAAACGGCAGCATCAATATGCAATTGAAAGTACGCCGGGGTGTTGGCTACCAGGCTGCAAATCAGTATCTGGTCAGCGAAGAAGAAAGCCGTCCCATTGGCCGTTTGATGCTGGACGCTTCATATTGCCCGGTACGTCGCGTTTCCTACAGTGTTGAAACAGCACGTGTGGAACAACGTACTGATCTGGATAAATTGATTCTTGATATTGAAACCAACGGAACCATGGATTGCGAGGCTGCAGTGAAGATGGCTGCCAATATCCTGGCCGATCAGTTGGCCGTGTTCGTCGACTTCAAGGCGCGTACCGAAATCGTTCAAGAAGAAAAGTTCCAGGAAATTGACCCTGTACTACTTCGTCCTATCGATGATCTTGAACTGACAGTTCGTTCAGCCAACTGTCTGAAGGCAGAGAGTATTTTGTACATCGGTGACCTGGTGCAGAGAACCGAAGTGGAATTATTAAAAACCCCAAATCTTGGTAAGAAGTCTCTGACTGAAATCAAGGACGTGCTGGCTCAGCACGAGTTGTCATTGGGTACGAAACTTGAAAACTGGCCACCGGCCGCGCTGACAGACGCTTAATTGAATTAAGCAGCATTTTATATCAGCACACAGAAATAGGAACGAGAAATGCGTCATTTAAAGTCAGGACGTCAACTAAACCGCAACAGCAGTCATAGAAAGGCCATGTTTCGTAACATGGCAAACTCACTGTTCGAGCATGAAATTATCAAGACAACCGTGGCCAAGGCAAAAGAATTGCGCGGTGTCGCAGAGCCGCTTATTACTCTTGCAAAGAGCGATAGCGTGGCTCACCGTCGTTTAGCTTTTGACCGCTTGCGTGATAAGGGTGCGGTGGGCAAATTGTTTGATGAACTTGGTCCCCGTTATGTGGAACGTCCAGGTGGATACCTGCGCATCATGAAATGCGGATACCGGACTGGCGATAAAGCTCCAATGGCTTATGTTGAGCTGGTTGGTCGTCCTCGTGCGGATGATGATCAGGTTGAATTAGAGTAGTTCATTATCAAAAGCGATGAAAAAGCCCGGTATATCCGGGCTTTTTTTATGTAAATACGGGCAATAACTTTAACTAAAGCAAACTGCCCACCTGATAGATTACCAGGGCGCCACCGTAACCAATACTTGTCATGTAAACCCATGCGAATATAGGCCACCGCCAGCTATTGGTCTCTCTGCGGATGGTCGCGAGAGTCGCCGCGCACTGTAAACACCAGGCATAAAAAACCAGCAGACCAAGAACCATTGGCAGCGTAAAAATGAGTCTTCCATCAGGCCATTTTGCTGATCTGAGTTTTTCAGAAAGACTTTGATCATCAGCCTCTGAGCCAACCGCGTAAATTGTACCCATAACTGCAACGACCACTTCACGGGCAGGGAAACCGGCTACCACCGCTGATGAGACCCGCCAGTCCCAACCCAGTGGCTTGAACACGGGCTCAATGGTCCGACCAATGCGCCCCAGCCAGCTTTGCTCCATTTGCGCAGCGGACCTCGTGTTGTCTATAAATGCCTGGTCAACCGATTCGGTAACACGAAGGTCAGGATGGTAATCGGCGGTCTCCATACGAGGGAAGTAGGCAAGTGTCCAGACCAGAATTGCGACAACAAATATGACTGTACCTGCTCGTTTCAGGAAAATTCGTCCACGGTCAAAAAGCTTGATTGCGACGGTTTGCAAATTAGGTGTGCGAAACTCCGGAAGAGCCAACATGAAGTGAGGCTTGGGCCCTTTGAGTGCCGACGATTTAAGCAGCATGGCAGTTCCCAGTCCACCCAAAATTCCCAGCAGGTAAAGTCCAAAAAGTACCAATCCCTGCAGATTCATCCAGCCTACGGATTGATTCGGTACAAATGCTGCTATCAACAATGCATAAATTGGAAGTCTGGCTGAACAGGTCATAAATGGAGCTGCGAGGATGGTCGCGATACGGTCTCTTCGATCCGGGATAACACGGGTTGCCATTATTGATGGCACGGCACAGGCAAAACTGGACAGCATCGGGATTACAGATTGCCCGGAAAGACCTACCGTTCTCATGACACGATCCATTAGAAAAGACGTTCGTGCAAGATAACCGGTATCTTCGAGAATTATGATGAATAGAAATAAAATCAGTATTTGGGGTAAAAATATGATGACGCTTCCCACTCCTGCAATAACACCGTCGGCCAGGAAGCTGCTGATGGCGTTCTCCCCCAATTGCGCGATGATTATTCGGCCCAATCCGGAACCGACACTATCTATGGCATCCATGATCGGTGTGGCCCAGGTAAATACTGCTTGAAATACCAATAGAAGAACCGCGAAAAAGAGCAGGGTGGCTGGCCAGGGTCGATTTGTCCAGCGAATCAGGCGGGCCCCTATTTTGCTATAAAGAGGCGCTTGCTCCTGGATATCAGCAATTACACCTTTTACCCATTGATAGCGGTGACGTGCCTCGACGGCAGCTGGTGGTTCGTCTCCGAACAATTTTGTACGCAAATTTGTAACCGTGTCAGTGCCCAATTGACGGCTCAACCTGCCTGCAAAATCCGGATGCGTTTGCAGTAACGCCTGGATGACATCTATTCGTTGCCAGTCTTCGCCCAATTGCTGCGACAGCTGTTGTGCTGTTTCGCTGAATTCCGGCCATGAAGCGGGAATAGGTGGTGAAGGAATGGTCGCTATATGCTCAAGACCCTCTTTTAACTCATCCAGACCATGTCCGCTGATACTGCTTACCGGATAGACTGGAATACCACCGAGCGCATCTTGGAGTGCATCGGTATCAATACTTATACCGTTTGCTGTGGCTGCATCAATCATTGTCAATGCAATTATCGTGGGTAGCTGCAGTTCCAGTAATTGTTCAAGCAGATAAAGTCCCTGGTAGATGTGAGTGGCATCAATAACCACCAGGAGTCCGGAAGGACGCTCGGTACCAGGCACTCGCCCAAGTGTTACATCAACAGCGATGCGTTCATCTGTCGAAGTACCATCCAGGCTGTAGATTCCGGGGAGATCGATCAGGTTGAAGGCGCTGTGGGTCAGTTCCACGGTACCCTGGTGTTTCTCAACCGTTACTCCCGGGAAATTCCCGGTTGTTTGACGCAAACCAGTCAAACGATTGAACAGGGTGCTTTTACCGGCATTGGGATTGCCGATGAGTGCTATGGATGCTCTTGCTTTGTGTCTGATGCCAATACCACTTACGGGTATTTTGACCTCAGTTTTTTCAGTCACGGATGTTCCCTAATCATCACATGGAAGGAGTACGAGTTATCCGTGAAACCTTGAAATGACGTGCCTGCTCCTTACGCAAAGAAACGGAACTGCCAAAAAAACCAACTTCCAGGGGGTCACCACCAATTGCAATGTTTTCCATCCGGACGGTGATGTCTTCAACCATACCCAATATCATTAACTTAATGACACCGGGGTCACGGGTGTCAATTTTTTCAAGTATGGCGGTATCGCCGGGAACGAGGTCTGCAAGTGTCATATTGATCCTTAAAGCGTAAATGAGAGTGATTCGCATTAACAGGTGTATTGTAAAGCATCTTAATGTGCGAGATACATAATCCAGATCAACTAAATGTGAATCATTTCGAATTAAGAATATCGATGCGGTAGAGCGAAATACGGTTTTAGCGTTGATTTCAGCCTCGGAGTCGATGCCAGGTGTGAATTCCAGCAAAATCTTAAGCTCCAAGGCAAGGCTACGGGGATAAACAGATAGCCCTGACAGAAACGTGATGGCGGGGGGACACGGCAGACGCTTGCGGCCTGTGCTCTCTGGCCAGCGGCCCCGGATCAAGATCCGGGACTGCCCTCGCAGCCGGCCGGGTCTTAACGCGACCGGCCTCACAGAACATCGTGTTCTGGTCGGCCTCGATCGGGCGTCCTCGGCAATTGCTCCCGGCATGGCTCTACCTCCTGCATCCCTGCAGTCGTGCCCGATCGCCCCTAACCCGTCCGGCTACTCGGCGCTTCAAAGTTCGCACAGGCCGCAAGCGTCCGCCGTGTCTCAACCATGGTGCACGACTTTCTGCTGAGAAGCTCAAGGGCCCGGGTGGTGTTTAGTTCCCATTTATCCGCCGAAGACGGGATTTCGCCCGGGGCGATTTTCAGGACGAAAATCGAGAGCCGAAGGTGCAGGGATGCACCTCCGGCGCGGTCCCGATCAGGCGGGATCCTGGCTGAGGGTAGCCCGCAGGGCCGGATTGGTATGGGAAGTAAATACCACCCGGGTCCTTGAGCGCACGGTCTGAATCGAAGCCATCAAAATGTATACAAAGCTTCTGGAATTTACAGCTCGCAGGATCTTCGTTCCCACTGTCCGGATTTGATCACTCCACAACAGACATTGGCCCGGAAGTGGTAAAGCCAGTGGTTGACTGATGGTGCATCCATGATAGCGATATCTGCTTCGTACCCGGGTAGCAAGGAACCGATGCGCTGCTCTTCCGACAGTGCCCTGGCAGCCACCGTAGTGGCACCCATGATGACCTCTTGTGGTGTCATTTTCTGATTCAAACAAGCCAGGGTCATGGCCAGTGGCAGGTGATAGCTGGGCGCCGATCCCGGATTAAAGTCTGTTGCCACCGCGACCCTGACACCTGCGTCGAGTATTTTCCGTGCGGGTAAGTAGGGCTCATTTAGATAAAGCGAAGCCAACGGCAGGCTGACAGCAACTGTAGCAGCCTGCGCCATTGCCCTAATACCATCCTCATCAGCATATTCCAGGTGCTCAGCCGATACTGCTCCCATGGCAGCAGCCAATAGTGCGCCGCCACCGTTACTGAGTTGATCTGCGTGTACCTTCAGTCCCAGTCCAGCCAGTCTGGCGGCGTCAAGAATTGTCCTTGCCTCGGGTATGCTGAAGGCGCCTTGCTCTACGAATACATCGCAAAATTGCGCAAGCTTCTGTTCACTGACTTCCGGAATCAAAACCTCGCATAGCAATCGAATGTACCCTTCACGATCTTCCCGGTACTCATCCGGTACCATGTGGGCCCCAAGAAAGGTAGGTATGAGCTCAACCGGCTGCACATTATTCAGCTCGCGATACACTTTCAATTGCTTTAGCTCGGTGCCATGTTCAAGTCCATATCCCGACTTGCATTCCAGGGTAGTTATACCCAGATCGAGGATTCCTTCGAGCGAGTGCAAGGCTTTTTCCAGCAGTCGTTTCGGGGAGTCTGCACGCGTGGCTGCAACGGTGCTTCTAATACCCCCGCCGGAGGCAGCGATATCCTGATAACTGCGGCCCTGCAGACGCATCTCAAACTCATCACCACGCCAACCGCCAAAGCACAGGTGGGTGTGGCAATCAATCAGGCCGGGAATAACCAGTCGGTGTCCACAGTCAATGGATGCGTGATCAATGAAGGCTTCTGGTAATTGTGACTCACTGCCCACCCACAGGATCCCGCTATCGTCAAATACCAGGGCCGCATTGTCTATCAAGCCAGCATCCTGTTGCGGCGCGTCAGGCGGGCAGGTCGCTAATTGGGCGATATTACGTAATACGGTCATTAATGCAATGGGCCCAACTCGTCCTCAACGACTTTTAACAAGGCACCACTACGCAGTATTTCAGCGCACTGATCCAGGTCGTTTTTTACTTCATAGTCCTTATCCGCGTGCCGGATTTCCTTGCGTAATGCTTTATGGGCGAGTGAAACACCATGACCGGGTGCGAAGGACTCGCGGAAATCCAGTGCCTGTGCGGAAGTCAGCAACTCGACCGCCAGCACCCGTTCGACATTTCTCAATACCGAGAGCAACTTGAAGGCGGAGATCGAACCCATACTGACATGATCTTCCTGCCCAAGGCTGGTGGGGATCGAATCGACGCTGGCCGGATGACAAAGGATCTTATTCTCGGAAACCAGTGCTGCCGCAGTATATTGTGGAATCATAAATCCGGAGTTAACACCGGTATCGTGCATCAGCAACTTGGGCAGACCATCATGTCCTTCCAGCAACAGGTAAGTCCGACGCTCGGAAATGCTACCCAATTCGGCCAGCGCAATGGCGGCAAAATCCATCGCCAGTGCCAGTGGTTGACCATGAAAATTTCCGCCTGAAAGGATATCACCCTGCTCAAAAACCAGTGGGTTGTCAGTAACTGAATTGAGCTCTATTTCAATACTGCGACGAGAAAAAGACAGTGCATCCCTGCTGGCCCCGTGTACCTGGGGTACACAACGCAGACTATAGGGATCCTGAACCTTGCCGCAGTCGCGGTGTGAGGCAAGAATTTCACTGCCTTCCAGCAGTTTCCTGATGTTGGATGCAACGATCTGTTGACCGTGGTGGGGTCTGATCGCGTGAATTCGCTCATCAAAAGGTGCTGCACTGCCTTGGAGTGCTTCGAGACTCATGGCGGCCAGTAAGTCGGCTTCACGTTGTAAACCCAGTGTGCGTTCAAGTACATAAGCACCGTAGGCCGCCATCATCTGGGTACCATTAATCAGCGCCAGTCCGTCTTTTGCCTGCAAGCTGATCGGCTTAACACCCTTTGCTTCCAGTACCGCTTCTGCAGGAATCCTGGCGGACAGGTTTTCGTCCCATACTTCACCCCGGCCGATCAACGGCAGACACATATGTGCCAGTGGTGCGAGATCACCCGATGCGCCAACACTGCCGCGACTGGGTATCCAGGGCAGGATATCCTGCTCTTCCAATTTGAGGAGTTGCTTGAAGGTTTCTTCGGAAACACCCGAATAACCAAGACTGAGTGAGTGAATTTTCAGTTGTAACATCAGCCGGGTTATTTCAGGTGGTACCGGTTCGCCCATGCCACAGGCATGACTCAAAAGAATATTTTTTTGCAGGATGGCCAGATCATCACTGCTTATGCGTTTGTTGGCCAAAACGCCAAAGCCGGTATTGATGCCATAGTGTGCGTGTCCATCAAGCAGCGCACGCTCAACAATTTTCCGGGAATGTTTGACAGGGTCAAACTGCTGACGCAGTTTTGACATACTTTTGTCCAGGTCAGAATACAGGTGATCCAGACGAAGGTTTACAGCGCTCACGGGTATCACTCGCCATTAATCATCGGCAGGTCCACACCCCGTTCATTGGCAATATCGATGGCATCCGTGTAGCCGGCGTCTGCATGACGCATGACACCCGTACCGGGGTCTGCGGTAAGCACTCGCTGTAAGCGTCTGTCAGCCATTTCCGTGCCATCAGCGACGCAGACCATGCCCGCGTGCTGAGAATAGCCAATGCCAACACCGCCGCCGTGGTGAATGGAGACCCAACTGGCGCCACAAGCTGTATTTAACATGGCGTTCAGCAATGGCCAGTCAGCGATTGCATCTGAACCGTCCAGCATGGATTCGGTCTCTCGGTTGGGCGAGGCAACTGAACCGGTGTCCAGGTGATCACGGCCAATCACGATGGGTGCCTTGATCTTGCCTTCGCGTACCAGGGCATTGAATTTCAGTGCCGCTTTTGCCCTTTCCCCGTATTCCAGCCAGCAAATTCTTGCAGGTAAGCCCTGGAAACTGATCTGTTTCTGCGCCTTTTCGATCCAGCGTCGCAGCGCAGGCTTGTCGGGAAACAATTCCAGTATGGCTTCGTCTGTGACACGGATATCCTCGGGGTCACCGGATAATGCCGCCCAGCGGAACGGCCCTGCACCACGACAGAATAACGGACGTATGTAAGCCGGTACAAAACCAGGGAAATCAAAAGCTTCCGGCATGTCACGGAAGTCGGCAACCTGCCCCCTGAGGTTGTTACCGTAATCAAAGCAGATGGCGCCGCGTGATTTCATATCAAGAATGGCACGTACGTGGACCACCATGGAGTCCAGTACCTTGTTGTCATATGTCACCGGGTCTGATTTCCTCAGGCTCGCAGCTTCTTCGAGCGAATAACCCATCGGGATATAGCCTTCACGCAAATCGTGGGCAGATGTTTGATCAGTAATGATGTCTGGTACAAAGTTACGCCGCACCAGCTCAGGTAAAACCTCTGCAATATTACCCAGCAGGCCCACTGAAACCGGTTCTTTCGAAGTCTCAAAAATTTCCAGCGCTTCATCAAGGCTTTCTACCATTCGGTCACAATAGCCTGTTTCCACACGCCGCTGGATACGCCAGGGATCCACTTCAACTGCCAGGCAGTTGCCTTCGTTCATGGTGCATGCCAGCGGCTGGGCTCCACCCATCCCGCCGAGACCGGCAGTTACCGTCAGGCGGCCACGCAAGCTGCCATTGAAATGCTGACGTGCGCACTCGGCGAAGGTTTCGTAGGTTCCCTGTACGATGCCTTGCGAACCAATATAGATCCATGATCCGGCCGTCATCTGGCCATACATGGTCAGACCCTTGGCTTCCAGATCCCGGAAGACATCCCAGTTTCCCCAGCGTGGTACCAGGTTGGAGTTTGCAATCAGGACCCGCGGCGCTTCTTCGTGTGTGTGGAAAACCCCAACTGGTTTACCACTTTGGATAAGCAATGTTTCATCGTTCTCAAGTCGTTGGAGTGTGGTAATAATCCGTTCAAGGCAGGCATGATTCCGCGCCGCTTTACCGGTGCCGCCATAAACGACCAGTTCTTCCGGTTTTTCGGCGACATCCGGATCCAGGTTATTCATCAGCATGCGCATGGCCGCTTCCTGATGCCAGCCCTTACATGTCAACTTGGTGCCCCTCGGGGCCGTAATTTTTGTCTTTATGGGTGCATTTTTTGTGTTCATTACTGTACAGTCACAACTTGAAAGGAATTGCTCAAATTATAGCAGTGAAATTGACTACACTGCCGTGTTAACGGCAAATACATGGAATGAATATTGTTGAGTAAAATTACGCCAGAGAAAATGGTATTTGTTTGTTGTTGTTTGTTGTGCATCGTTACTTGGTTTTGCTTTGTACAACCAATATGTTGACTACCTTGATCCCTGTCCCCTGTGTATTTTTCAGAGGGTTATCTTTTTCGACATGGGTGTCATTGCATTATTGGCAGCCATTCACAACCCAGGACGACTCGGGCAACAAATATATGCGTGGTTGCTCGTAGCCAGCGCGACGGTTGGTGCTTTCATAGCGGGCCGTCATATCTGGTTACAGAGTTTACCTGCTGACGAGGTCCCGGAATGCGGTCCCGGGTTAAATTACATGCTGGAGAATTTCCCGTTAACAGAGGTTCTTTCAACGGTACTCAGGGGTTCCGGAAGTTGTGCCGAGGTCATATGGTCATTTATGGGTATGAGCATGCCACAGTGGACCTTGATCTGGTATGTCGGACTCGGCTTGCTGACATTATGGATGTTGTACCGTCCGCTTAAACGCCGCAAGCTGTAAAAGCAACGAATAATCAAGAAGAGAATAATTGGAAATGAAACAATGAATCAGAAAGCACAGAGCCCGGAAAATCCAGCTGAGGTAAATGACTGGCAGCCGACCTCCTGGCAATCACGGGAGGCCTTGCAACAGGCCAACTATCCCGACCAGGAAGTACTGCAAACGACGCTTGCTGAGTTGTCACGTCTGCCGCCGTTGGTAACGTCATGGGAAATTCTGTCGTTGAAAAAGCAGATTGCCCAGGCGCAGGCGGGAAACCGGTTTTTTTTGCAGGGCGGGGATTGTGCCGAGAGCTTTGCGGAATGTAATTCGGAAGTCATTACCAACCGGCTAAAAGTGCTGCTGCAAATGAGCCTGGCTTTAACACATGGTTTACAAAAGCCGGTTATCAGGGTCGGTCGTTTTGCCGGACAGTATGCCAAACCCCGATCATCGGATCTCGAAACACGTGATGGTCAGACTTTGCCCAGCTATCGTGGTGACCTGGTGAACTCGATTGAGTTTACGAATGAAGCAAGACGTCCGGACCCACGGCGTCTGATCCAGGGTCATGCGATGTCATCGATGACGATGAATTTCGTACGCGGGTTGGTAGACGGTGGTTTTGCGGATTTACATCATCCTGAGTACTGGAACCTGAGTTGGGTGAAGCACTCACCGCTTGCCGAAGAGTTCCAGCGCCTGGCGGACAACCTTGGTCGTGCGGTCAATTTCATGGAAACCATTTCAGGTCGTCGGGCCGGGGTTCTCAAGCGGGTGGATTTCTATACCTCACACGAGGCGCTGCATCTTCACTACGAACAGGCGCTGACCCGCAAGGTCCCGCGTCAGCCGGGCTGGTTTGATCTGACCACACATTTTCCATGGATCGGTATGCGCACGGCCGATGTGGATGGCGCACATGTCGAGTTCTTCAGGGGTGTCCGTAATCCGATTGGCATCAAGATTGGTCCGGGTGCCGACGCCCGACACCTTCAACGCTTGCTGGAAATACTCAATCCTGATGCAGAGCCCGGGCGTATAGTCCTGATCCACCGGATGGGCGCATCTGAAATCGAAACCAATTTACCACCATTGATCAAAGCGGCGCAGGACACAGATTCACCTGTATTGTGGGTGTGTGATCCCATGCATGGTAATACTGAAACAACCTCATCGGGTATCAAGACCCGACGATTCCGCAATATCATGAGTGAAACGGAAACGGCTATCGAACTTCATCACCAGCACGGCTCTCATCTCGGCGGTGTACATCTGGAGTTAACCGGGGAAGACGTTACCGAATGTACAGGCGGAGCCCGAAATTTGAATGAAATCGACCTGGAGCGGGCCTATAAATCAATCGTAGATCCGCGTCTGAATTATGAGCAGGCCCTTGAGCTGTCGATGCTGATCGTCAGAAAATTTGAAAATCTGGAATAATTTACGCTTGTTTTATGACATATCACAGAATGGGTTAAGTCGGTCAGGGCGATTGGGGATTGCCTGCGTTGTTGTGGGTTTGTGTTTGCTGTCGCAAGCAACGCTGGCAGCGGATGCAGTCCGCCATACAATAAGTTTCCCGAGGGACAAGGAACAGCTTATCCTGGTCCGTTCGGAGTTTCCCGTGAGTGCACCGGTGACAGAATTGATCATTCCAAACTGGACACCAGGGTCCTACCTGATACGGGACTATGCTGCCAACGTCAATCGTATTTCTGCAACCACCAAAGATGGCATTACACTGCCCTTGCAGAAAGTCAGTAAAGACCGCTGGCAGGTCAAAACGACTCAGACCGATACCCTGATCGTTAATTATGAGGTTTTTACCCCAACCCTCAATGTCTCCACCAGTTGGGCAAGTCGGGTGTTTTCCCTTATCAATGGAACATCGGTTTTTCTCTATACCCAACAAACCCGTGAATCGCCACAGTTGTTAGACATCGTGAGTGAACCGGCCCGGGGCGAGTCATTTTCCGCCATGCGATCAGGCCCGGAAGGCTCCGGTTTCTATGCTGATGACTATGACGAGTTGGTGGATAGTCCGGTTGTCATTGCCCCGGCGCTCAGTTATCGGTTCGCACACGAGGCTCAGGAATATGTGCTTCTGAATGTGGGTGAGAATGCGTTCTGGGATGGCAAACAAGCGGCGAATGACGTGGAGAAAATTGTCGCTGAGACCCAATTATTCTGGGCCACCAATCCACTCAAAAGACCCTATTGGTTTATGAATTTTATTGTTGAAGCCAAGGGAGGTCTTGAACATGACCACAGCACGGTGATCATGACCGGTCGCCGGCAGATGCGTAATCGAAAAGACTATATAAAATGGCTGGGTGTAGTGGCGCATGAATTTTTCCACGTTTGGAATGTTCGAAACATGCGTCCTGTTGAATTGGCGCAGTATGATTATCAGAATGAACAATATACAAGTCAGTTATGGCTTGCCGAAGGACTGACCAGCTATTACGACAATCTGATTCTGTCACGAGCCGGTTTGATCACACCGAAAGAATACCTGGAGTTACTCGCCAAGGATATTCACCGTCTTGAGACCACGCCGGGTCGGTTATTACGACCGGTTACAGAGGCTTCTGTGGATGCATGGATTCGCCACTACCAACCGAATTCCAATTCGCTCAACAGCACCATCAGCTATTATACGAAAGGTGCAGTCATCGGTTTCGTGCTTGATGCCTACTTGAGAAAGTCGAGTAGGGGCCGCCATGGACTGGATGACGTCATGCGAAAAATGTATAGCTTGTATTCGAACACTCCATACAGCGGTGATGCATTTGAGAAAATCGTCGTTGATGTCGGCGGAAAAGAGGCTGGCTTGTTTCTTCACTCTTTATTGACAACAACTACCGACCCTGATGTTGATACCGCCCTTGAGTATTACGGTCTTGAGCTCAATCGCGGTAGCATACTGATAACAGGAGAAACGGGTGAAGAACCGTTGCTGAGCGACCTTGGCGTGCTTTGGGAGGATGACAGACCGGGACTCGTGGTGAAGGCCGTACTCGACGGTAGCGGCGGCTCTGTTGCCGGTTTGATGCCTGGGGACGAAGTATTGGCCATCGGTGATGAGAGACTGACCAGGGACAGGCTGGAAAGCCTGATGACCAGTTTTAGCCCGGGCGAGGATGCTGCGTTGCTGGTATCCCGTCGCGGCAAGATAATCAGCCTGGATATCAAGTTGGATGTTGCCATTCCGGATCGTTTTGAAATCGGGCTTAAGCAACGTTTTGGAAAGCGGGATATCGCGCGCTTACAAAATTTATTGGGTCAGGATCTGCGCGAATAATCCGGGCTTCCTGGTCCGCTCCGATTCTCTCAGGCTTCCTGTTTTTTGCTGGCGCGACCGGCGGCCTTACGTTCGTGTTCCTTCAGGTGCAGCTTACGAATACGTATGGACTTGGGTGTTACTTCAACGAGTTCATCATCCTGGATAAACTCCAGTGACTGTTCCAGCGACATGATGTTCGGTGCCGCCAGCAGGACGTTATCGTCCTTGAGGACGGTGCGAATATTGGTTAACTGTTTCGCTTTCAGTGGGTTGACCGTAAGATCGTTACCCCTGTTGTGGATGCCGATAAGCTGACCTTCATAAACATCGACGCCGTCTTCAATGATCATACGACCACGATCCTGAAGGTTGAACAATGCATAGGCCACGGCTTTACCCGTGCTGTTGGAAATCAGGACACCGTTATTACGGGTAGAAATCGGTGCGGGGTTGTAAGGGCCATAGTTCTCGAAGGTATGAAACAACAAACCTGTACCGGCAGTAACGGTACGAAACTCTGACTGAAAACCGATCAGACCGCGTGCCGGAATGATGTAATCCATGCGAATTCGACCCTTACCGTCGGGTTGCATATCCTGCAGCACACCACGTCGATTCCCCAAGTCGTTCCATAACTGCGCCCTGGTAATCGGCTTCGAGATCGACAACCAGTGATTCATAAGGTTCATGGGTCTCACCATCGACTTCGCGAAGGATAACTTCCGGTCTTGAAATGGCCATTTCATAACCTTCCCGCCGCATGGTTTCTATCAGGATGGACAGGTGCAACTCACCACGCCCGGAGACACGGAATCTTTCTGCATCAGTGGTTTCTTCGATCCGTAAAGCCACGTTATGACTGGCTTCCCGCAATAACCGTTCGCGCAGTTGCCTGCTGGTCAGGTATTTACCTTCACGACCTGAAAACGGAGAATTGTTGACCCGGAAGGTCATACTGATGGTGGGTTCATCCACGGTCAGTACTGGTAATGCTTCAACTGTTTCCCGGTCACACAGGGTGTCCGAAATATTCAGGTTTTCCACCCCGGTGACGGCGATGATGTCACCGGCATTGGCTTCTTCGACTTCTACACGCTTAAGTCCACGAAAACCCAGAACCTGCAAGACACGCGCATTGCGCTGCTCTCCGTGGCGGTCGATGGCCGTTATGCGTTGATTGGGTTTGATGCTTCCGCGTTGTATCCGGCCAATTCCAATTACGCCGACGTAGGTATTGTAGTCAAGCGTGGTGATGCGCATCTGAAAAGGGCCATCCATATCCACTTTCGGTGGTTGGACCTCATTCAAAATGGTTTCAAATAAAGGTGTCATATCACCATCGCGGACGTTGTCCTCGAGACCTGCATAACCCTGCAGGGCCGAGGCGTAGACCACTGGAAAGTCCAGTTGCTCATCACTGGCGCCTAACTTGTCAAATAATTCAAACGTTTGATCCAGCACCCAGTGAGGGCGCGCGCCATCGCGGTCGACCTTATTGATCACTACGATGGGTCGAAACCCCATCTCAAAAGCTTTCTGGGTGACAAAACGGGTTTGTGGCATAGGACCATCCACAGCGTCCACCAGCAACAAGACTGAATCCACCATGCTGAGGATGCGTTCCACCTCACCCCCGAAATCGGCATGGCCTGGTGTGTCGACGATATTGATACGGTACTTTTCATCACCCCTGTTCCAGGTGATCGCGGTGTTCTTTGAAAGGATGGTAATACCGCGTTCTTTTTCCAGTTCATTGGAATCCATCGCGCGGTCAAGTGTGGCGGCGTGTTCGCCCATTGTACCGGACTGCTGTAGTAACTGGTCGACGAGTGTGGTTTTGCCATGATCAACGTGGGCAATAATGGCTATATTTCGGAGATTGTTTATCACGGTTGGTTCCAGTTAGCTAAGCGCGCGGAAGTTACACGTTTTGGCTACTTTAAGCAATGTTTTTAATGAAAAAACAGCAAGATAAATGATGCTGGGGGGTCATTGACCATTATAGTATGTTCCAATAATCAAGCAAGCTTGAAAAGACGGGGTTCGACGCTTGCTTTCACCTGATCGGCTAGCTATTCTTCCTAATTCCCAAACATTCCAGGTGCGAAAGCTGTGCTAACTAGCGAACAAAACATTCTATTTGTCTTCCCCGGGCAGGGCTCACAGTATAAAGGTATGGGCGGTGACCTTTTTAAGGAGTTTGAGACTGCCAGAAAAGTCTACCGGCAGGCCAGCGAGGTATTGGGTTATGACGTTGCGGAACTCTCATTTGAGGACCCGCAGGAGCAACTCAACCAGACCCGCTTTACACAGCCCGCGCTGTTGACCCACTCCATTGCCTGCCTCGAGGTGTTCACGGACCTAACCGAAGACCGCCTGAAGCCGTCCATGGCTGCCGGGCATAGTCTTGGCGAGTACTCGGCACTGGTTGCCGCCAAAGTGCTCAGTTTCCAGAGCGCGCTTAAACTGGTACAGAAACGTGGGGAGTTAATGGGCACCTATGGCGAAGGCGAAATGAGCGCTTTCCCACTGAATGTCGATACAATTCGACCGATAGCCGAGCATTACCACTGTGCGATTGCTGGTTGCAATTTGCCTGATCAGACCGTTATTGGCGGTCGCGGTGAAGACCTGGAATTGGTTGAACAGCAGGTTTTGGAACAGTTTGAAAGGAAAAGCCCGGTACGTTTGAAGACCGAAGGGGCTTTTCACACTTACTATATGGTCGAGGCTGCCCGACATTACCGGAGGGTGCTGGAAACAGCCGGTTTCGACCTGTCCGATGTTCGGGTACTATCCAATTTTACCGGTGCTTACCATGAACCGGACCCGGTGGGTATCAGGGCGCGTTTGTTCTTTCAGCTATTTCACCCGGTGCTCTGGTTTTCAAACCTTGAAACAGCCTTCGCCGATGGCAGCGATGTGATTTTTGAATTTGGTGGCGGAATCGGTTTTGGTACTGAACCCGAAGGAAAACGACCAAACCTGGCTGGCATCATCAAGAAGACCCAGCGTGCTACCGGTCATAAAACACACTACATGTCTGCAATTAATAGCAAAAGCCTCCTCGACGCCGTAGCTTTTGTGAAAAGTTAATTGACAGACCACGAACTTCTTTCAGGAATGAACAAAGCGATCTTATTCCTATGATCATAAGAATTGTTCAAATGGAATTTGAGGAAGAACGAATTCCTGATTTCCTGAATATATTTGCTTTAAGCAGAGAAAAAATCAGGTCATTTCCAGGTTGTATGCATCTTCAATTATTGCAAGGCGAAGGAGATTCCTGTGTTTTTTTTACCTATTCTCATTGGCAAAGTGAAGATTATTTAGACACTTACCGGAACTCGGAGCTGTTTCGAGGGGTTTGGCGCAGAACCCGAAAGTTGTTTAGGGTTGCACCAAAAGCCTGGAGTCTGACAGACCAAACGGAAACAACGGTCAGCAATCCGTAAAAAACGTTTTTTTTAAGACCCCCTACTTTAGCTCAATTGCGTTCTGGCCCTGTCAAGGAGACAATACACTGTGGCATGTCCGGTTTAAATTAAATCCAAGCTGAGCTGGTTTCGATACAGCGCTCTCAATGACAGGTGCGGGTAGTTAAAACGATGACCAAATTTCCGACGAAAACACTTGATGACTGGTATGAACTTGCAGCCAGGGAGTGTAAAGATAAGCCAGTTGAGGCGTTGACCTGGAATACACCCGAAGGTATAGCGGTCAAGCCCTTGTACACCGGTGCAGATCTGGAAAATCTCGAGTATCTGGATTCAATGCCGGGAATGGCGCCTTTCGTCCGTGGACCGAAGGCAACCATGTACGCGGGGCGTCCCTGGACCGTGCGTCAGTATGCGGGTTTTTCCACCGCTGAAAAATCCAACGCTTTCTACCGAAAAAACCTGGAGGCCGGTCAGACCGGGCTCTCGGTGGCTTTCGATCTGGCCACCCACCGTGGTTATGACTCGGATCATCCGCGTGTTGTGGGTGATGTGGGCAAGGCGGGTGTGGCTATCGACAGTGTTGCGGATATGAAAATTCTGTTCGACGGTATCCCGCTGGATAAGATGTCGGTCTCAATGACCATGAATGGTGCCGTCCTTCCGATAATGGCGATGTACATAGTCGCTGCGCAAGAGCAGGGTGTGTCGGTGGAGAGATTATCCGGGACGTTGCAGAACGATATCCTGAAAGAGTTCATGGTTCGCAATACCTATATCTATCCACCCGCACCATCCATGCGGATCGTATCGGATATCATTGCCTATACTTCCGGCAACATGCCGAAATTCAATTCCATTTCCATATCCGGCTACCATATGCAGGAGGCCGGAGCCACCTGCGCCCAGGAATTGGCTTACACCATTGCCGATGGTATTGAGTACGTTCGCGCCGCGATTGCCAGCGGTCTTGATGTGGATGCTTTTGCACCACGATTGTCATTCTTTTTCGCCATTGGCATGAATTTCTTCATGGAAGTAGCCAAGCTGCGGGCTGCGCGCCTGCTATGGTCTACACTCATGGCGGAAAAGTTCTCCCCGAAAGATAAACGCTCACTGATGTTAAGAACGCACTGCCAGACTTCCGGTGTAAGTCTTACCGCCAATGATCCTTACAACAACATCATACGCACTACCGTCGAGGCGATGGCGGCCGCGCTCGGCGGTACACAGTCACTCCATACGAATTCCTTTGACGAAGCGCTCGCCTTGCCTACAGAGTTCTCGGCCCGTATAGCCCGCAATACCCAATTGGTTCTGCAGGAAGAGACTGGCATCACCAGGGTCGTGGACCCGCTGGCGGGTTCCTACTATGTGGAGAGCCTGACAAATGAACTGGTTAAGACAGCCAGGAATCTGATTGATGAGGTTGAGGAAATGGGGGGGATGACCAGGGCCGTTGAGTCCGGCATGCCCAAGATGCGTATTGAGGAGGCCTCCGCACTGCACCAGGCACGTATAGACCGCGGCGAAGACATCATCGTCGGTGTCAACAAGTATCAACTGGAAGAAGAACCACCCGTTGATATCCTGGATATCGATAACACGGCCGTCCGTGAAGCCCAGATTCAACGGATCAATCAAGTACGTGACAACCGGGATGACGACGGATCTGCAACGAAGCCTTGGATGCACTGACCCGGGCAGCCGAAGATGAAACCGGCAATTTGCTGGCATTGGCAGTTGAGGCCGCACGCGCACGCGCAACGGTTGGTGAGATTTCCGATGCATCTGGAAAAAGTTTATGGCCGCCACCGCGCTACGACCCGCTCCATTGCCGGGTGTATTTGGTTCCGCTTATGAAGATGATGCGGATTTTTCCGCCATTCAGCATGAAGTAAAAGAGTTTGCAAAAAGCGAAGGGCGCCGGCCACGTATGCTGGTCTGCAAACTTGGTCAGGACGGCCATGATCGTGGTGCCAAGGTGATTGCCACCGCTTTTGCTGATATCGGCTTTGATGTTGATATCGGACCCTTGTTTCAAACTCCGGAGGAGGCTGTGCGTGAGGCCATCGAAAATGATGTCCATGTCATTGGCATCTCGTCACAGGCCGCAGGCCACAAAACGCTGGTGCCCCAGGTCATTGAGGGTCTGAAGCGGGAAGGTGCGGAAGATATCATCGTTATCTGTGGTGGTGTCATCCCACCCCAGGATTATGATGAAATGCTGGCTCACGGTGTGGCAGCCATATTCGGTCCGGGTACCAATATCCTGCTTGCTGCCCATGAAGTACTTGGAATTATTCAGGAGCAGCGACGGGATTAGTTTCATAGTCAGATACAGATCGGCGGGTGCGCATTGTAGAAGCTCGCGTCGTAACAGGGATTTTTATATGAATCAGATTATTAAACAACTGGAAGAGAAACGTGAAGCATCCCTGCTTGGGGGTGGTCAGCGCCGGATCGATGTACAGCACAGCCGGGGTAAACTCACCGCTCGCGAACGTATCGATTTGCTGCTGGATGAGGGCAGTTTCGAGGAGTGGGATGCTTTTGTTGAGCACCGTTGCACCGATTTTGGTATGGCAGACCAAAAGATTCCCGGTGATGGCGTGGTAACCGGTTACGGTACCGTCAATGGCCGGGTTGTTTTTGTTTTCAGCCAGGATTTCACCGTGTTCGGAGGCTCGCTTTCTGAAGCGCATGCAGAGAAGATCTGTAAGGTCATGAAACAGGCCATGAAGGTAGGTGCGCCGATCATCGGGCTCAATGACTCAGGTGGCGCCCGCATTCAGGAAGGCGTGGCATCATTGGGTGGTTACGCCGATGTTTTCCAGCTCAATGTACTGGCTTCCGGTGTCGTGCCGCAGATCTCTGTCATCATGGGGCCGTGTGCGGGTGGAGCGGTCTACTCTCCGGCCATGACTGATTTTATCTTCATGGTGAAAGACAGTTCCTATATGTTTGTCACCGGCCCCGATGTGGTTAAAACGGTGACCCACGAAGAGGTCACGGCTGAACAACTGGGTGGTGCTTTGACCCATTCCACCGTCTCAGGTGTCTGCGACCGTGCCTATGAAGATGATGTGGAAACATTAATGATGGTGCGCAGATTCATCAATTATCTTCCGGCAAATAATCGCGAGAAAGCGCCATTTCGCCCCACTCCCGACCGTGCCGACCGGTTGGAGATGTCACTCGATACGCTGGTGCCTGACAGCCCCAACATGCCTTACGATATGAAGGAGTTGGTCTATAAGGTAGCTGACGACAACGAGTTCTGGGAGTTGCAGCCCGATCACGCAAAAAACATCATTATTGGGTTTGTGCGTATGGACGGGCACCCGGTGGGAGTCGTGGCCAACCAACCTTTGGTGCTTGCGGGTTGCCTGGATATCAAATCCTCCATCAAGGCGGGGCGCTTCGTACGTTTTTGCGATGCATTTAATATTCCCATCCTCACTTTCGTTGATGTACCGGGGTTTATGCCGGGCACTTCACAGGAGTACGGTGGCATTATCAAACACGGTGCAAAGCTGCTATTTGCCTATGCTGAAGCAACGGTTCCAAAGATCACCGTCATCACCCGCAAGGCTTATGGTGGTGCTTACGATGTGATGAGCTCGAAACACCTGCGTGGTGATGTCAACATGGCCTGGCCCAGTGCGGAAATCGCTGTCATGGGTCCCAAGGGGGCCGTGGAAATTATCTTCCGGAGTGATATTGGTGATGAAGAGAAGATTGCCGAACGAACCGAGGAATACCGCTTGAAGTTTGCCAATCCTTTTATAGCGGGCAGCCGTGGTTACATTGATGACGTCATTGCGCCTCACTCCACCCGTAAACGCGTTTGTCGTTCGCTTGCCATGTTGAGTGACAAGCAGCTTGAAAACCCGTGGCGTAAACATGACAACATCCCACTCTGATCCGATGAGAGAAAATAAAGGAGGGTTTGCACGTGTTTGATAAAATCCTAATCGCAAACCGCGGTGAGATCGCATGCCGGGTCATCAGGTCTGCGCAGAAAATGGGCATCAGGACCGTGGCGGTTTACTCTGATGCCGATCGTAATGCCTTGCATGTTGAAATGGCTGATGAAGCGGTGAATATCGGGCCGCCTCCTTCGACGCAAAGTTACCTGTTAAAGGAGAAAATCTTGCAGGCCTGTCTGGATACAGGTGCCCAGGCGGTCCATCCGGGCTATGGGTTTCTGTCTGAGAATTCCGGGTTTTGCGAGTTACTGGCCGAGGCAGGGATCGTCTTTATAGGTCCCAAAACCCATGCAATTGAAGCCATGGGTGACAAGATCACCTCGAAGCAACTGGCCAAGGATGCAGGTGTTAATACTATTCCCGGCTTTGCCGATGTGTTGCGCGACAGCGAACATGCCGTGGAAATCGCCAATAAGTTAGGCTATCCGGTGATGCTTAAAGCGACCGCCGGTGGTGGTGGTAAAGGCATGCGCGTGGCGCATAACGATGCGGAATGCCGGGATGGTTTTGAGCGTGCCTCCAATGAGGCGCGTTCGAGTTTTGGTGATGACCGGATGTTCGCGGAAAAATATATCGAGGAACCGCGCCATATAGAAATTCAGATCATTGCCGACAGCCACGACAATATTGTTTATCTGAATGAGCGTGAATGTTCTCTGCAACGCCGTCATCAAAAAGTGATCGAAGAAGCGCCCTCACCGTTTCTGGATGAAGCGACCCGTCGAACAGATGGGTGAGCAGGCCGTGGCGCTTGCCAGGGCCGTGAATTATCAATCTGCCGGCACGGTGGAGTTTATTGTTGACAGTAAACGCAATTTTTATTTTTTGGAGATGAATACCCGTTTGCAGGTAGAGCACCCGGTCACCGAGATGATTACGGGTTTCGACCTGGTAGAGTTGATGATTCGTGTTGCCGATGGCGAGAAATTACCTATCGCCCAGTCGGATGTGTCAATCAATGGCTGGGCGATTGAAGCCCGTGTCTATGCTGAAGACCCTTCACGTAATTTTCTGCCCTCCACAGGCCGTTTGATTTTCTACCGTCCACCGGCCAACGATAAAAATGTGCGTGTGGATACAGGTGTTTTCGAGGGAGGTGAGGTCTCCATGTATTACGACCCGATGATCGCCAAGCTCATCACCCATGGCGCCGACCGGGAAGAGGCGACCGCCCATATGCGTTCGGCGTTGGATCGTTTTCTCATCAAGGGCGTTTCACATAACATCAGTTTCCTGTCGGCATTAATGGTAAACCCACGATATGTGGCTGGTAACATGAGTACCAATATGATCGGTGAAGAGTATCCGGAAGGTTTTCAGCCGACTGACCTGTCGCACCAGGATCCGACAATTTTCATCTCTGTCGCGGCTTCCATGATGCGTGGTTATCGTGACCGTGCGGCGCAAATTGATGGCCAGTTGAGTGGCCATGAGCGCCGTGTGCCGGATGACTGGGTAGTGGTGATGAACAAGGAACACCATCCGGTGTCGGTCATTCAGAATCAGGGTGGTTACGATGTGAAGTACAAGGGTCACACCTACGCTGTACGCAGTAAATGGGAGTTTGGACAACCCATATTCAGCGGTACCATCAATGGTGAACAGATTTTCATTCAGGTCTTGCGTGAAGATCAGACCTATCGATTGATTCATGGTGGTTCACAGGTCGATGTCCGTATTGTTACACCGAAGGTGGCAGAACTACTGCAGTATATGCCTGACAAGCCCCCGCCTGATCTGTCGAAATTCCTGATTTCGCCTATGCCGGGTCTATTGGTTTCGGTGGCGGTGAAAGAAGGTGATGTCATAAACGCCGGTCAGGAGTTGGCGGTATTGGAGGCAATGAAGATGGAGAACACACTGCTCGCCGAACGCGATGGTGTGGTATCGCGTGTTCATTATAAAGCCGGCGCTAACCTTGCCGTTGATGACGTCATAATGGAATTAGAGTAGGGGCGTAGTGGTGCCTGGACCCAGTTCGGAATTACCATCCGATAGCGAGGTGCTTGCCAGCGCGGTGATTAAGGGGAACAGGCGTGCACTGGCGCAAGCGATTACCCTGATAGAATCAACCCGCACCGATCATCGTGCCATCGCCTGTGACCTGCTTGAACGGCTATTACCCCATTCGGGTGGTTCAATTCGACTGGGTGTCTCAGGTGTGCCCGGGGTGGGTAAATCGACCTTTGTTGAAGCCCTGGGAAATCATGTGATCGATGCAGGTCACCGCGTAGCCGTGCTCACAGTGGACCCGTCATCGGCGATCTCCGGTGGCTCAATACTCGGTGACAAGACCCGTATGGAACTGCTGTCACGACGACCCGAGGCCTATATCCGGCCTTCACCGGCCGGCAACACCCTTGGAGGTGTCGCCCGTCGCAGTCGCGAGGCGTTGATCCTTTGCGAAGCCGCTGGTTTCGACGTGGTTATCGTTGAGACTGTAGGGGTCGGGCAATCAGAAACCAAAGTGGCGGATATGACCGATATGTTCGTGCTGTTGCAGTTGCCTGCAGGCGGTGACGAACTGCAGGGTATAAAACGTGGCATCATGGAGTTGGCCGACCTGATCCTTATCAATAAAGCCGATGATGAGTTAAAGACCCTGGCCGCCCGGTCGGTGGCGGATTATCGCAATGCCTTGCGCTTGCTTCACCCCCGTTCAGTGAACTGGAAGGTAGAGGTGCGTACCTGTTCCGCCCGTGACGGTGTTGGTATAAGCGATGCCTGGGAACTTGTGCTGAAGCACCATGATGTCCATAAGGCAAGTGGTGAGTTGGAGGCACGCCGTGCCGCGCAAGCGCGCGACTGGATGTGGTCGGAGCTGAGTGACAGTCTCCTCACGGCATTGCAGAGCGATCCACAGGTACGTGAACAGATTCCGCTGCTGGAGGCAGCTGCCAGTGCGGGTGAAATTCCGCCAACCATTGCGGCACGTCAATTGCTCGAACTTTTTTTTGATCGTCAGAAATAATGTTACGGACAAACGAAACCGGGAGAAGTTTATGAGCAATCGGCCTTTCAGGGTCCTGGGAATACAGCAAATCGCCGTGGGTGGTCTGGACAAAAGTCGCTTACGCACATTGTGGGTGGATACCCTCGGTCTGGAATCGGCTGGAAACTACCGGAGTGAGTCGGAAAATGTCGATGAGGATATCGCGGTTTTAGGTTCCGGGCCTTTCAAGGTAGAAGTTGACCTGATGCAGCCGCTTGACCCCGAAAGAAAACCACAGGTACAGAGTCCCCCACTTAATCACATCGGTTTGTGGATTGATGATCTGCCTGCAGCGGTAACATGGCTCAAGGCACAAGGTATGCGTTTTGCACCCGGGGGAATTCGCAAAGGTGCGTCCGGTTATGACATCTGTTTTATCCATCCGAAAGCCAGCGAAGAGTCTCCCATCGGCGGAGAGGGTGTGTTGATCGAACTTGTCCAGGCACCGCCGGAGGTAACCGAGGCCTTTACGCGACTGACCTGAGTTGGTTTAAACGCGCCCTCGGGAAGAGGGCGCGTAAATGCGGAGGATGATTGGTACCCGAGCTGTACCGCAAGACTCACTGCAACAGGTGTATGTTTTTCTCAGCCGAAATCTTCTTGAGTTGTTCCGGCCAGACCGTGACACTCACCTCACCGATATGGGCTTTTTTCAGCAATAGCATGTAAACGCGGGATTGCCCGATGCCGCCACCGATACTCAATGGGATTTCGTCATTCAAGATTGCCTGGTGATAGGGTTGTTCAAGCAATTCCAGCTGATCGCTCATCTCGAGTTGGGTTCGCAGCGTGTCCTTGGTCACCCTGATACCCATGGAAGTCAATTCATGACGCCTTTGGGTTACGGGGTTCCATACAAGGATATCGCCGTTCAGGCCGTGCATGGGCCGACCATCTTTTGAGCGGGTTTCAGTTACCCAGTCATCGTAATCTGCGGCACGCATTTCGTGTGGATAACCATCTGCCAATGGCCACCCGATACCATAGATAAAGACCGCTGGATATTCCTGGATTAACCTGGTTTCCCGCTGTTTACGTGGCAGGTCCGGGTACATCTCCAGGATTTCTTCTGCGTGGATAAAAGTCAGCTCATCGGGAAGGCCGGGATACCTGGGGTCAATAAGTTGCGGGAACATGTTCTGGGCATATTTTTCTGCACCCTTGATGACTTTCCAGATTTTCCTGACAGTCTCAGTGAGGTATTGAAGATTCCGCTGATCGTCACTGATGGTCTTTTCCCAGTCCCACTGATCGACATAAGCGCTATGATCATGATCGAGAAAATAGTCTTTTCGCACCGCTCTCATATCGGTATTGATACCTTCACCTATTTCACAACCAAAGGCTTTCAGCGCCATACGCTTCCATTTGGTCGCTGCCTGGACAACTTGTGCATCGATGCGTTTTTCCAGTCCGAGACCACAGGGGAATTCAACTGGTGTGCGTGAGCCGTCACGGTCCAGCATATCGTTAACACCGCTTTGGCGATCGACGATTAACGGTACCTGCACCATGGTAAGCCCGAGTTCTTTGGCGAGGTTATCCTCAATATATCGCTTGACCCCATTGAGCGCTTTCATGGTTTCCATTGGGGTGAGTAAAGAGTCATAGTTCTGAGGTAGCGCCTTGGCGACTTCCTCGTAGGTTCCGATACCGGGACCGGCCAGATCAGCTTGTTTATCTAACATAGCACCTGCTCCTGTTGTTGTTTCGGTCAAACTTTAGTGTAGTGACAACCCTAAAAAGCCAGTATGCCAGTGACTACATATGGACAAGTTGATTAAGGTCATTCACGATCGTAATTGCAGAGATTGATACGGTTGGTGCCGCTCTAAATCCAGCACGAGGTGTCGCTGCAGAAGCGCCAAGCATCTAAGTGATTGACCTAGGTCACGTTTGATACAAACCCGGGTATATCTCCCAAGGATTGGCTGAATCTGGCGGGAATTTCAGGTTACAATAAATCTGATCAAATCAAGGTGTTGACGACCGGTCCCCTCGACTGTGTTCGCAGCACTCAACCATCACCTTCAAGGAGCGTTCGATGAAACAACCTGTTCGAGTGGCAATTACCGGTGCAGCCGGTCAAATCGGTTATCAATTGTGCTTCAGGATCGCAGCTGGTGACATGCTTGGAAAAGACCAGCCTGTCATACTGCAATTGCTGGAAATCACCCCGGCACTGTCTGCCCTGGAAGGGGTAGTGATGGAACTCAAGGATTCTGCATTCCCGTTATTGCATAGTGTTGTGTTCACCGATGATGTAAACCTTGCATTTAAAGATACTGACTACGCCTTGCTGGTTGGTGCAAGACCGCGCGGTCCGGGTATGGAACGTGGTGATCTACTAACCGCTAACGGAAAGATATTCGGGCCACAGGGTGCTGCGATGAACGCCCACTCCAGCCGTGATATCAAGGTTTTGGTCGTAGGTAACCCTGCCAATACCAATGCGCTCATTGCGCAGTCGAGTGCGCCTGATCTGAATCCACGTAATTTCACTGCCATGACCCGCCTGGATCATAATCGAGCGATGGCACAATTGGCCGGGAAGACTGGTGTTCATCAAAGCCTGGTAAGCAAGATGCTGATCTGGGGAAATCACTCATCGACCCAATACCCGGATATCAGTTTTGCCAAGGTCGATGGTAAAAAGGCCGTGGACCTCGTAGATCAGGATTGGTATCGCGAAACGTTTATTCCTACTGTTCAGCAGCGCGGCGCTGCGATCATTAAAGCACGTGGGGCATCCAGTGCTGCTTCGGCTGCATCATCTGCAATTGATCATATGCGCAGCTGGGCCCTGGGTACAACAGAAGGTGACTGGGTATCCATGGCCGTCCCGGCGGATGGCAGCTATGGAATCGAAGCCGGTATCATTTACTCCTTCCCCTGCGTTTGCAGTAATGGTGATTACCAGATCGTTCAGGGACTTGAAATTGGTGAATTCAGTCGTGCACGTATGGATGCTACTGATGCTGAATTGCGTGAGGAAAGAGCCGCGGTAGAACATTTGCTGGCTTGATGGTGTATTGAACGACAACAAGGCGGTACCGCTTCGATGGTCGTTTGCATCTGCAGATCATAAATAAGCAGATTATATTTTACAGAAACAAAAAAACCGGTTTGCATATGCATACCGGTTTTTTTGTACTCAATTTGCCTGCGATTCAAGTGCTTATCACTATCGCTTCATAAAGTTGAAAAACTCTTCATTGTCTTTGGTAGCTTTCAATTTATCCAGCATGAACTCAATCGCCTGTATCTCATCCATCGGATGCAAAAGTTTGCGCAGAATCCAGACTTTTTGCAGAAGACCCTGATCGATCATAAGTTCTTCACGACGTGTGCCGGATTTATTGATGTCAATGGCCGGATAAACACGTTTTTCAGCAATTCGGCGTGCCAGGTGAACTTCCATATTACCGGTGCCCTTGAACTCCTCGTAGATGACTTCATCCATCTTGGAGCCTGTCTCCACAAGGGCCGTGGCAATAATGGTCAGGGAGCCGCCTTCAGTGACGTTTCTGGCTGCACCAAAGAACCGCTTCGGACGCTGTAATGCATTGGCATCAACACCACCGGTCAGAACTTTGCCAGAAGAGGGCGCTACCGTATTGTAAGCGCGAGCCAGACGGGTGATTGAATCCAGCAGAATGACAACATCGTGTTTGTGCTCGACCAGGCGTTTTGCCCTTTCTATAACCATTTCCGCAACTTGAACGTGGCGGGAGGCAGGCTCATCAAAGGTACTGGAAACGACTTCGGCATCTACAGACCTTCGCATTTCAGTTACTTCTTCGGGTCGTTCATCGACCAGCAGGATGATCATTTTACAGTCTTTATGATTGGCTCGAATGCTGCTCGCTATATTTTGCAGCATGATGGTTTTACCAGCCTTCGGTGGCGATACAACCAGTCCCCTTTGACCAAACCCGATCGGTGAAATGAGGTCAATGATACGTGAGGTAATGTCCTCGGTGCTGCCCGTGCCTCTTTCCAGCTTTGCCTGTCTGGTTGGGAATTCAGCAGTCAGGTTTTCAAACAGGATCTTGCTCTTGGCAGCATCGGGTGTTTCGTAGTTTATTTCTTCAACTTTTAACAAGGCAAAATAGCGTTCACTCTCCTTGGGTGGACGGATTTTGCCCGATAGCATGTCACCGGTGCGTAAGGAGAATCTCCTGATCTGGCTGGGTGACACATAGATGTCGTCTGGGCCTGCCAGGTAAGAGCAATCCGCAGATCTCAGGAAACCGAAACCATCCTGCAGGATTTCCAGGACACCCTCGCCGTAAATGCTTTCACCATTTTTAGCGTGTGCTTTGAGGATGGAAAATATGACATCTTGTTTGCGTGATCGGGCGACGCCTTCAAGTCCCATTTCGTTGGCTAGTGCCTGCAATTCCACAATGGGTTTTTGCTTTAATTCTGTTAGATTCATGTTGTGTGCTTTATGGTTGGCGGACGTATGTCCCAAGGATGGATTTAGTATTTGATTCGTTCAATAGGATCAGGTAGTTGTCAGGATTGCGCGGGTTTCCACAGGGTTGAACGCGAATTATTTTTCACATGACTTCAGGTTACATGTTGCCTTGCCGGGGTCACTGTGAGATCGGAGTTCAGTTCGGGGGGGATACCCGCTACAGATGTCGCAAAATTAGCATGTTCGCTGTTCCGCGTCCAGCGAATTAATGAAAAACTCTGAAACCCGGCCACCGTTAACGGTAGCCAGATCACATAATATCAAATGTTTTCATCCACAAATGAAGTCAGCATGCCTTTGGATACAGCACCCACTTTGGTCGCCTGTACCTGGCCATCTTTGAAAATCATCATGGTTGGAATGCCACGGATATTGTAGGTCATGGGTGTCTGACGGTTTGAGTCAATATCCATTTTTGCAACTGTTAGCTTGCCTTCATATTCCTCTGCAAGTTCAGTGATCAAAGGTGCAATCATCTTGCACGGTCCACACCACTCTGCCCAATAATCGATCAGGACGGGGCCATCAGCATTCAGAACTTTTTGATCAAAGTCACTGTCCGTGACGTGAATAATTTTATCGCTCAATGTATTTCTCCAGTGATTTTCGTTATATCCGGACTGGCTTAAGGATGTCAGCACGGTTAATATGCCATATTCGGATTGCTGCTGTCTGAACGCTCGAACCAGGGGTCGGGGCAGAAACCGGACTCAAGGACTACCAATATAATTACCTGAGTGACAATTTCAAGGTCATTGTGGTTAATTTCAAGTCCATCTGCAAAAAATAAATGAACCGGCCTGGAAATAAAATCCGATAATGACCGAAAATAAATCAACCAATCCACTAAGCGATGTCCTTTTTACCAGTCTTGAGCTTGATTCCAGGATCCTCGCTGGTCTCAAGAGTACAAAGTTCACACATTGTACCCCTATCCAGGCACTCACTTTGCCATTGGCTCTCAAGGGAGACGATGTTGCCGGTCAAGCGCAAACCGGGACGGGTAAAACAGCTGCTTTTTTACTGGTGGTATTCAGCCAGTTATTAAAGCAGAAATCTGAAGGCTATGGAAAAAACCCCCGTTCATTGATCGTCGCCCCTACACGTGAACTGGCCATTCAAATACATCGTGATGCCTTGACTTTGGGGGCGGATACCGGGCTCAGGTTAGGTTTGGCTTATGGTGGTGTTGATTATGAAAAACAACGTGTGGCCCTTCAGGCAGGTGTAGATATCCTGATCGGCACACCGGGCAGGTTGATCGATTATTTTAAGCAAAAGGTATACAACCTGAAGCACATTGAAGTTGTTGTTCTTGATGAAGCGGATCGTATGTTTGACCTGGGTTTTATCGATGATATCCGTTTCATGCTGCGAAGAATGCCTCCACCGGCAGAACGCCAGTCAATGTTGTTTTCTGCCACTTTGTCACATCGGGTTATGGAACTTGCCTACGAGCATATGAACAGCCCGGAGACTTTGACGGTCGAGACCGAGAACGTTACAGCAGACCTTGTTGAACAAAAGGTTTTTTACCCGGCTAACGATGAAAAACTGCCACTCCTTATCGGTTTGATGAGAGCCCTGGGCGCCCATCATAGTATGGTTTTTACAAATACAAGGGCGGCCGCGGACCGGGTGGGGCGTACCTTGAATGCCAATGGCATTTCCGCTGCAGTCATCTCCGGTCGTGTCCGTCAGGAGCAGAGACAAAAGCTGTTGAAGCGTTTCCATGACGGCGATATCCCGGTACTGGTGGCAACCGATGTTGCCGCAAGAGGATTACATATCCCTGATGTCACGCATGTGTTCAATTTCGATTTGCCACAGGACGCACCCGATTATGTGCATCGAATCGGACGTACGGCACGTCTCGGCGCAAAAGGTGATGCGATAAGTTTTGCCTGTGAAGATTATGCGTTTTACTTACCGGAGATCGAAGAATATATCGGCTATCCGATCGAGACAGAATCCGCCGTCGCGGATTTAATGCCGGAAATCACCATTCCACCTCCTCCCAAACGTAATAAGCAGAACAGGCATTCAGGCGGTCGCGGTAGTCAGGGGCGGCACAACAAGGGCCGCAACAGCAGGCGATAAATCATTTACCCATGATTAAATTTGATCGGGTAAGCAAACTCTATCCAGGCGGCAGTCGCGCACTTGCAGATGTCAGCTTTCATATCGAGCGTGGCAGTATGGTTTTTCTGACCGGTCACTCGGGTGCTGGCAAAAGTACATTGTTGCGTCTGGTTATGATGCTGGAACGCGCAAGTCGCGGGCAGGTGATTGTTAACCAGCGAAACTTGAGCAATTGCCCGGACAGGCTGGCACCGCTGGTGCGACGAAGCACCGGTATGATCTTTCAGGATCATAAACTTCTAAAGGACAAGACCGTGGCGGACAATGTGGCTCTGCCACTGATGATTGCGGGCTTAAAGTATTCGGATATCCGCAAACGGGTACGAGCGGCCCTGGACAAGGTGGGATTACTCGACAAAGAGACGGTCTGGCCACTGACCCTGTCCGGCGGTGAACAACAGCGAGTGGGTATTGCCCGGGCAATTGTGTCCATGCCGCCTTTGTTACTGGCAGATGAGCCAACCGGTAACCTTGACCCGAACCTGTCCCGTGAATTATTTACATTATTTGAGCAGATCAGCGAACAGGGGGCGACCGTTCTGATCGCAAGTCATGATCTGGACCTGATCCGCCAGACACGAAAAAGGGTGTTGGTATTATCCAACGGTCGGCTTGCTGATGATATTCCGGCGAGTGATGGGTCATGAGTTCTGACATGTGGCTCAGGCAGTTACGCCGTAAAAACAGGGCCTGGTTACGCCGGCATAGTTATAGTTTTTTTTCCAGTCTGGGTGTTTTGGTCAAACACAAGGTTGGCACACTGATGACCGTTCTGGTGCTGGCCATCGCGATGTTTTTGCCATTGGGTCTGTACATTACCCTGACCAATCTTGAGGGTATGAATTTGCGCCAGGATGAGTGGGGCGCTGTTACCGTTTTCTTTAAATCGGGTACGACCCGGGAAGAAGTCAGACGCGTTGCGGATGATCTTGATAAACGCATGAATCCAGAGACCGTTGTGATAATAAGTCCGGCCGAAGGTCTGGCGGATTTCCGCGATGCCTCGGGTTTTGGTGAATCACTGGATATACTGGAAGAAAATCCGCTGCCCTGGGTTATGCAGATAAGTCCGCAGCAAGGTCCGACTGAGCAGGTTGAAGAGCGTGTTGCTGAGTTGACCGGTTTTCTTCAGTCATTTGATAGTATAGAAGTCACTCAATTTGATTATAAATGGCTGCAGAGACTGGGTCGCATGATGGAACTGGGGCAGGCTGCAGTGACCGTTCTCATTCTTCTTTTTGGTCTTGCCGTGGTGGTTGTTGTTGCCAATACCATACGTTTGGACGTAGCGTCGCATACCGAGGAAATCGAGATACTGGCCCTGGTTGGTGCCGGCAATGCGTTTGTACGACAACCGTTTTTGTACACGGGTCTTTGGTACGGTTTGATGGGTGGTTTGTTGGCGGTGCTGCTGTTGGGTTTAACAATGCTGTACCTCGCGCGCCCGCTGGGATTGTTACTGGAGACTTATGGCACTGTCTTCAGTTTGCGCGGTCTTGGTGGTTACAATACGCTTTGGGTGTTGTTGGGCGGCGGTTTCCTGGGCTGGTTGGGTGCGTGGGTTTCAGTGCAGCGTTACCTACAACGGCTTAAGGTGGGCGGGCGGCTTGGGCGATAAATGACCGGCTGCGCCCGGAACGTTTTTCAAAGTTAGTTGTCTCACCTCACATCTATTAATTAGCAAAGTACGCCAGTGCTGGTATGACCATGAGGAAATGCCACGTATTGTTTTGTCTTGATCTGCACCTAAAGTGCTGAAAGACGAAAATGATAGTGATATACTGGTACGCTTGCCTATAGGAGGTTACATGAGCACAACACTTGTTCCCAGCCATTTAATGGTGCCTGCCGGCACCGGCAGCCTGGACGCGTACATTCAGGAAGTGAATAAAGTTCCGATGCTAACGCTGGAGGAAGAGAAAAATCTGGCGCACAGGTATCTGGAGGAAGGTGATTTGGATGCCGCACGGCGTCTTGTTCTTGCACACCTGCGTTTTGTCGTACATGTGGCCAAAGGCTATGGCGGCTATGGTTTGCAACTGGGCGATCTGATCCAGGAAGGCAATATTGGCCTGATGAAGGCCGTTAAACGATTTGATCCTTCACGCGAAGTTCGCCTGGTATCTTTTGCCGTGCACTGGATACGCGCGGAAATGCATGAGTTTATTTTGCGTAACTGGCGTATTGTAAAAGTGGCCACCACGAAGGCCCAGCGTAAATTATTCTTTAACTTGCGCAAATCCAAAAAACGGCTCGGTTGGCTCAATATGGAAGAGGTCAACACGGTTGCAGAGAACCTGGGTGTCAAACCCGAGGTTGTACTGGAAATGGAGTCACGTCTTTCCGGTCAGGATATTGGTTTTGATTTGTCAGCGGATTCGGACGATGACGACCGGCCCTATGTCAGTCCCTCGGCTTACCTGGTCAGCAAGTCTGAAGGACCGGAAGCTGAACTCGTATCTTCGGATATGCAGGATCATCAACACAACCTGTTATACCAGGGTCTGGGAGAACTGGACGAACGCAGCAAGGATATTATCCGCAGTCGCTGGTTGTCAGATGACAAGGCAACTTTGCAGACACTGGCAGATCGCTACGGTGTTTCAGCTGAACGTATCCGGCAGTTGGAAGTCAATGCGATGAACAAGATCAGGGCAAGTTTCAGCGCCTGAATTGTAGTTCAATAAACAAAAAAGGCCTCCATTATTGGAGGCCTTTTTTTTGCGTGCTACTGGTGGCGACGAACTAAACCGGTTCAGACGGCGTATCTTCTTGCTGCCATTCCTCCGGTAACGGGCAACTGCAGAACAGGTTTCGGTCACCATAGACGTTATCAATCCGGTTAACCGCAGGCCAGAACTTGCTTTGCCATTGTTCAGCCGCCGGAAAAGCCGCAATTTCCCTGCTGTATGGATGGTTCCATTCACCAACCAGGTCAAGCTGTGTATGCGGTGCGTTAACCAGCGGGTTGTCATCTTTATCCAGCTGACTGTGTTTCAATCGCCAGAATTTCACCATGGATGGCCAGCATGGCGTCACAAAAACGATCGATTTCGTAAAGCGATTCGCTTTCTGTCGGTTCAATCATCAATGTGCCAGGAACGGGAAAAGACATGGTCGGTGCATGGAAACCGTAATCGATCAATCGTTTGGCCACGTCTTCTTCACTCACTCCGCTGGATTGCTTGAATGGTCGTAAATCTATTATGCACTCATGTGCGACGCGACCATTGGGACCAGTGTAAAGAACGGGAAAAGCGGCCGATAACCTGTGGGCAATGTAGTTGGCATTCAGAATGGCTACCTGGGTAGCCTTTTTCATGCCATCCCGCCCCATCATTGCTATGTATGACCAGGTAATGGGCAAGATGCCCGCACTACCCCAGGGAGCGGCTGCTACGGCGCCATTGGTGGCATGGGGTCCCGGCATTTTGACCACCGAATGACCGGACAGGAAAGGTGCCAGGTGTGCACCGGTACAGATGGGGCCAATGCCCGGTCCACCACCACCGTGGGGAATACAAAAAGTCTTATGCAGGTTCAGATGTGAAACATCCGCACCAAATTTACCTGGTGCTGCACATCCAACCAATGCGTTCAGATTGGCACCATCCAGGTATACCTGGCCGCCATATTGATGGGTAATGTCACATATTTCGGTGATTTGCTGTTCAAATACGCCGTGGGTGGAAGGATAGGTGATCATCAGAGCGGAAAGTACCGCTGCATGTTTTTCCGCTTTTTCACGCAGGTCTTCAATATCCACATTGCCGTTATCATCACATTTCACAATCACGATTTTCATACCTGCCATTGCGGCGCTTGCAGGATTGGTGCCATGTGCCGATGAGGGGATCAGACAAATATTGCGGTGTCCCTCATTTCTTGATTCATGCCAGGCCTTGATAGCCAGCAAACCCGCATACTCACCCTGAGAACCTGCATTGGGTTGCAGGGAAACTGCATCATATCCCGTGCAGGCGACCAGCATGTCTTCAAGCTCGCGGAATAACTGGTGATAACCTTCGGCCTGTTCGGTTGGTACAAAAGGGTGCATGTCAGAGAACTGGGGCCAGGTAATGGGGATCATCTCCGTGGTTGCATTCAGCTTCATTGTGCAGGAGCCCAGGGATATCATCGCATGGGTTAATGAAAGGTCTTTGTTTTCAAGCCGCTTGATATAGCGGAGCATTTCGGTTTCCGAGTGGTAGCGGTTAAAAACCGGGTGCTGCAGAAAATCACTTTTACGCTGTAAATGACCGGGAATGCTCGTAAACCCGGACTTCATGGATTGTTCTATGCTGTCGAAATCTCCGGCATCACTGGTATTGGCAAATACACTCCAAAGCTTAATGATATGCTCACGTGTGGTTTTCTCATTGATGCTCATACTCAGCCCGTCATTGCCTTTGTACAGGTTGATACCAGCATCCAGCGCACGTCTATAAACAGACGCCGCCTGCGCATCAGGCAGATGAATGGTAACGGTATCAAACCATGCCTGATTAGCACTCTCGAACCCCAGCGATTTGAGCCCGATGACCAGCAGGCTTGCCAATCGGTGAATACGCTGCGCGATACGTTTCAGTCCTTCGGCACCATGATATACGGCGTACATACTTGCCATCACGGCCAATAAGGCCTGTGCTGTGCAAATGTTGCTGGTTGCCTGGTCACGACGAATATGCTGCTCCCTGGTTTGCAATGCCATTCTCAGGGCTGGCTGGTCCTGGCGATCTTTGGAAACGCCGATGATACGACCGGGGATCGAACGCTTAAAACTTTCCCTGGTAGCAAAAAAAGCTGCATGAGGGCCGCCAAAACCCATCGGAACCCCAAAGCGCTGGGAGGAACCGACGACGACGTCGGCATCCATTTCTCCTGGCGGCTTTAAAAGAACGAGACTCATCAGGTCGGCTGCTACCACAACCAGCGCTCCATTGTCATGTGCAGTGCTGATCCATGGGGCAATATCATTGACTTCGCCATTTGACGCGGTATGTTGCAGCAGAACACCAAAAAAATCACCTTTGCTGATTTCAGCATCAGGATTACCAACGACCACCTCAAATCCAAAATGACCGGCGCGTGTACGTATGACATCCAAAGTCTGTGGCAATGTACTCTGATCGACAAAAAAACGCATGCTCTTGTTTTTGCGATTGATGCGTTTGAGCATGGCCATGGCTTCTGCTGCCGCGGTGGCTTCATCCAGCAATGAGGCATTTGACAATTCCATACCGGTTAGATCACAGATCATTTGCTGAAAATTCAGGATGGCTTCGAGACGGCCCTGTGAGATTTCTGCCTGGTAGGGTGTGTAAGCCGTGTACCAGCCCGGGTTTTCCAGGACATTTCGGAGAATGACCGCAGGTGTAATAGTGTCGTGATATCCGAGGCCAATCATGCTGTGTTTCAGCGTATTGCGACCAGCGATGTCGCGCAGCCTGTCGAGGGTTGCGACCTCACTTTGTGCCTTTGGCAGCGCCAATGGCTCATCTGTATAAATGGAGCGTGGTACTGTGCTTTCTATCAGGGCATCCAGTGAATCAATACCCAAAACGCCCAGCATCTGGCTGATTTGTGCATCATCCGGTCCGATATGTCTGCGAATAAAAGCCGTGTGATCTTCCAGTTCTGTCAATGGCGATTCTACGGTGTCGTCGGGCTGATTGGATTCAATCGTCATCTCTGGACTCGTTAAGGGTTGTGGGAGAAATGCGCATTTTACGCCTATTAAAAACTGTTGAAAACCGGCTCATAATATTAGGCTCACGTAGTGGTCGACCAACAAAAACACAAACAAAACCATCAGGTAGGTGATGGAAAATGCAAATGTGTACATCGGTAACATGATGTCTTTGCTTATCATCATCCGCAGGGCGTACCACATAAAACCGAGGTTGAGTACGCTCACACCAGCGAGGTAGACAACACCGCTCATATGGGTGAGATAGGGTAGCGTAGTGACAATGACCAGTAAAACGGTATAAAGCAGAATCTGCAACCGGGTGAACGCCGAACCATGGGTCACCGGTAGCATGGGAATGTCTACCAGTGCATATTCAGCCTTGCGGTAGATTGCGAGTGCCCAGAAATGCGGTGGTGTCCAAATAAATATGATCAGAAACAACAATAAAGCCTGTGGATCCAGGCTGCCGGTAACGGCGGTCCAGCCCAGCACCGGCGGAGCAGCACCTGCAGCACCACCGATCACGATGTTTTGTGGTGTAGCGCGCTTCAACCAGACGGTATACACAATCGCGTAACCGATCAAAGACAGGAAGGTCAGTATGGCTGTCAATAAATTTACCCATAGAACCAGTACCGCCATGGCGAGCAAACCAAGTGACACTGCAAATATCAGGACATTTCGTTCGGTCAGTTTCCCACTGGCGAGCGGGCGGCGTTTTGTGCGTGCCATCTTTGCGTCAATACGATGGTCGAGCAAATGATTGATTGCCGCTGCCGAGGAAGCAGCCAGGCCAATACCCAGTGTGCCGGCCAGTGAAGCGATGAGAGGTGGCCAACCAGGTACTGCAAGGAACATACCAACAACGGCCGTGAAAACAATCAGGATCACTACGCGTGGTTTGCACAACTCCAGGTACTGATAAAATGTCCTGGGCACTTTTTCAGTGGGTCCTGGTTGATGTCTTGTGAAGTAAGCTCAGTAAAGTCAGCCAATAGTAGTGCCGCACCTGCATTATGGGCGACCGCATTTGGCAGCGGCAAAAACAGCACAACATTGAGGATGCCAAGTGTAAACTGGACCAGGACCAGGCCCATCAGAACCTGGCCGCTGGTTCGCAAGCGTGGGATTTTGAGTAAGCGGAATGCCAGCGTGATCAATACCAACAGCGTGACGACGGCACCGATCCGGTGGGTAAGATGTATCGCGACCCGGGATGGTTGGTCCAGCAAACCACCTTCATAGTTAACGCCAATTTCACGCCACAGTATGAAACCTTCCCTGAAATTGGTGTCCGGCCACCACTGACCGCCGCAGGTAGGGATATCCGGGCAGGCGAGGGCGGCATAATTGGCGCTGGTCCAGCCACCCAGTGCAATTTGCATACCCAGTACCACGATTGCAACGATGATTGGTTCACGCATCCTGCGAACGTTCATGGCCGGTTTATCAACAAACTGCCTGCGACTTGAAAACATTAACCACAAAATAAGAGAAAAACTGGTAAGCCCGCCAAGCAGGTGCGCCATCACAATAATGGGTTTCAGTTTTAAAGTGACCGTCCACATACCCAAAAGGGCCTGAAAAATGATCAATATGGTCAAGATAGTAGTGAGCGTTCTGAATTTGCGTAGAGAATCCGAACCGCGCCAGGCCAACCAATTCATCACGAAGACGAGAAGCATGAGGCCGCCGGCAAGGTAGCGGTGAACCATTTCGCGCCAGGCTTTATTGGATTCAAAAGGGCGGTCCGGAAAGGTCTGGTTAGCTGTTTCAATTTCTACGGCAGCATCGGGCCAGGTAAGCTGACCATAGCAACCTGGCCAATCCGGGCAACCAAGTCCGGCATGAGACAGGCGAACCCAGGCACCCAAGCACGATGACACAAAAAGCAATCATCGCTGCAAGCATGGCCAGTCTGTGCATGGTCCTGGGCATTATTTCCCCTCCTTATCGGACCATTTTAGCAATCGCTTGAGGTCCTTGTGTATATCAGTCGGGTCAGCGCCGGTGGGGTAGGCAAGTATTACATTGAGCATTGGATCGAGTATATAGGTATGGGTGTCATCCGGGTCCGCTCTAGCCGTTGCTAAATTCTCATTGATGGTTTCCAGTGTTTTTAATGCTGTGTGTTGAGCATCCACTACAAAATGAAACTCCGGATAAATTTCTTCCAGCCTGGACCGCAGTGCTGGTTCTGTTTGAGTATCACTGAGCAACACGATGGCCAGGTGCTCACCATTTCTTCCTGCGGCGCGGTGAATTTGTCGTAACGCAGTAACGCTTTCAATACACCCTTGATCACATGGTCGATCAAGCACATACAGGATCAGCCATTTACCATCGATATTTTGTGCTTGATTCAGTGCCAGATGAACCGGTGGTTGCACAAGGTGGCCGTGGTTTTTCAGACCGCTGGGCTGATATTGCCACCACGATGAACGCATCAATATTACAAGCAGCAAAGGGCCGAAAAAAAGAGCAAATATGCCAAGAAGTGTTAGTTGCTGACGGGACAAGCTCATTTGTTATTTCCTGATGTTTTTCTAAAGCCGAGATAGACCCACATTACGATACAGGCAGCAACCAGCGCGAACCACTGAAAAGCGTATCCCCTGTGTCGACTGGAACTCATAAATACGGGCTTCCATTCACGACCGTCAAATCCGCCCGGCTCGGATTTTGATAATTGTATCACCCAGTCCTCGATTGGTACTGCCAAGTGAGTCGGAAATATCCGGCAGGTTCAAGTAGGTCACCAATTGAGGCCATTGTTCCCGCTTGAGTTGGTCGGCTGAGCCTAAGATCCGGCCTGGTACGGGTATTGTGTTGAGCATCCCTTTTAAAACAATCTCATGCTGGGGAGTGGGTATATCAGGCATGGTTTTTCTATCAGGCGCGAGGGGCAACCAGCCCCTGTTAACCAGTATGGCTGTGCCGGTGGTGGTATAAAATGGCGAAAACACATAAACACCGGCGCGTCCCTGCCAAATCTGATTGTCCAGCAGGATATGGCGATGCGTATCATAATGGCCGCTGACATCAATGGCTGAAAAACGGCTATTTTGCGCCATTGCTTTTTCGAGTGATAGCGGAAGGGCGATTTGATGCTGTTGCTCTATTGTTTCTTTTTCCTGAGCGCGTCTTTCCTGCCATGATCCGAGCGTTACAAAAAGGCATGCCAGCAAAAACAAAACCAGCGTAGCTGATTTTGATGGTCGGAATGACTTGAATACTTCTTGAAGCATATCTACTCTAGGCTTTTCCACATTGGAATTCGGACATGTTGGTCAAAGCCGTCATTATTTTATTTTTGATTGTCATTCTTTATTCACTCGCATCGGCATTTGTATTCATGGTCAGGGATAAAGGAGAGGGCGAACGTACATTGCATCGGTTGATGTGGCGAATAGGCCTTTCCTTGTTTTTGCTGCTGCTTCTCTATGTCATGTTTCAACTGGGCTGGATTGAACCTTCAGGTGGTCCCATCCGGTATGGTACTGGTGGCTTTTGAACGCTTAGCCGCCGAATTTAACAACTTTAAAATTGGCAAAGCCCGCAGGTATGCGGGCTTTACCGTGAAAATTATTCCGGTAGTTATTTAAAGGGCATAGACAAAAATAAAGAGACCCAGCCAGACCACGTCAACAAAGTGCCAGTACCAGGCAACCGCTTCAAACGCAAAGTGATGATTGGGTTTGAAGTGGCCTTTCATACTACGGAACATGATGACAAGGAGCATGATCGCGCCGAGTGTGACATGCATTCCATGGAAACCGGTCAGCATAAAAAATGTCGCGCCATAGATACCTGAACCCAGGGTAAGACCAAGTGCGGTATATGCCTCATAATATTCGTAAGCCTGGAACCCGACGAAGATAAAACCAAGGGTCACCGTAGCTGCCAGCCATAAAACGAGGAGCTTACGGTTTTCTTTCTTGAGTGCATGGTGCGCCAGAGTGACAGTGAGGCCGGAGGTCAACAGGATCAGGGTATTCAAAAAGGGTATACCAAACGCTGGAATAGTTTGAAATTCACCACCGAGATTGCCGGGGCCATTGGTCGGCCATACCGGCATATAACCCTGCCATAGCACTTCATTGGTTGAAGCACCTGAACCTTCACCGCCGAGCCATGGCACCACTAACGCCCGTACATAAAATAAGGTACCGAAAAACACCGCGAAAAACATCACCTCGGAGAAGATGAACCAGGTCATGCCAAGACGAAATGATCCATCTACCTGGGCGTTGTACATACCGGCTTCACTTTCGCGTATGACGGTTCCAAACCACCCGAACATCATAAAAATGATGATTGCCACTCCCAGCCAGAATGACCACTGCGCAGCTGGAGAACCGTTCATCCAGATGGCCGCACTGGCCAGCATGGTAATCATCCCCAATGAGCCTACGATCGGCCATTTGCTGCCGTGGGGAACGTAATAGGAATCTTCAGCGTGTGTTGCCATTTTGAGTTCTCATTTTCCTGATGACTAATTTTGTGCCATGTGATCCGACGGTCCATAACCATGTCGGTAGAAGGTGTAGGACAATGTAATGTCCTTGATATTTTCTGGCAAATCAGACTTTATGTAAAAATAAACGGGCATCTCCTGGCTCTCATTGGCGGCCAGGGTCTGCTCTACGAAGCAAAAACACTCGGTTTTGACAAAATACAAGGCGGCCTCGGGTGGGCTGACGTTGTAGGTTGCCTGACCGGTGATCGAGTCGCTGCCCTGGTTTGTTGCCACGTAATATGCCGTGCTGGGAACACCAAGATTGTACTCGCTGACCTTTTCCTTTGCCTCAAACTCCCAGGGCAAAGATGAATTGACGCTGGCGTCGAAACGAACGCTGACAACCCGGTCCGAAGCTATGGCTCCGCTGTTGTTTTCCGATATCTGGATGGCACGTCCACCCAAACCGGTAACTTCGCACAAAACCGAATACAACGGCCAAAGGGCAAAACCAAAACCGAACATGCCAACAGCCACTAAAATCAGGCGCCTGGTTGTTTTGCGGTTTTTCTGTTTCAGATCCATATCAACGCCCTATGATGGCAGAACCAATAAATGTTGCAAAAATTGCCATGGCAATGATTCCGAGCACCCAGGCGGTTCTAACCGCATTGGAACGTTTGTGCTGAAGTTCATCTGACCGCTGGTTTTCATTCATCGTTCTGGTCCAGTTTAATCCACGCGGCTAAGTGCGTTACAGGTCACTTCGGGTGGTGTGTTGAAGCTGTGGTAAGCCGGGGGGGAGTCGAGTGTCCACTCCAGGCCCCTGGAACCTTCCCAAACTTCCGGCGTAGCCTTTACCTTGCTTCTGAAAGCACAATGCCAAACGATACCAACGAAAAGCAACTGCGTCGCACCAAAAGCAAAACCACCAACTGAAGAGATCATGTTGAAATCAGCAAACTGTGGTGAGTAATCAGGGATTCTGCGTGGCATACCGGCCAGTCCGAGGTAGTGCTGCGGAAAGAACAATACGTTGACAAAAATTGCCGACAGCCAAAAATGGATTTTGCCCCATTTCTCGGAATACATATTGCCGGTGAATTTGGGCAGCCAGTAATAGGTTGCTGCCATCAATGCAAATACGGCACCTGGAACCAATACATAGTGAAAATGTGCGACCACGAAGTAGGTATCGTGGTACTGGAAATCCGCAGCGGTAATCGCCAGCATCAGACCGGACAAACCACCTATGGTGAACAGCACGACAAAACCGATGGCAAACAACATTGGGGTTTCAAATGTCATCGAACCCTGCCACATGGTGCTGACCCAGTTAAATACCTTCACACCGGTCGGCACGGAGATCAACATGGTCGCATACATGAAAAACAACTCACCCTGCAAAGGCATACCAACGGTAAACATGTGGTGCGCCCAAACGATAAACGACAGGAAGGCAATGGTCGCAGTCGCATAGACCATTGAGCCATAACCAAACAGGGGTTTACGTGAAAAGGTCGGCAGGATTTCCGAGATAACGCCAAAGGCCGGCAAAATCATGATGTAGACTTCGGGGTGTCCGAAGAACCAGAAAATATGCTGGAACATGACCGGGTCACCACCACCGGCAGCATTGAAGAAGTTGGTACTGAAAAAGTGATCGGTCAACAGCATGGTCACCGCGCCGGCCAGAACCGGCATCACCGCGATCAACAGAAAGGCCGTGATCAGCCAGGTCCAGACAAACATCGGCATACGCAACAAGCGCATACCGGGAGCGCGCATATTGAAGATCGTCGCAATGATGTTGATTGAACCCATGATGGATGAAATACCCATCATGTGAATGGCAAAAACCACGAATGCGAAACTGGTGCCTGTTTGCAGAACCAGCGGCGGGTAAAGGGTCCAGCCCGCTGCGGGTCCGCCGGAATCCATAAAAAGGGTTGACAACAGCATGGTGAAAGCAAACGGGAGAATCCAGAAGCTCCAGTTATTCATTCGTGGCAGGGCCATGTCCGGTGCACCGATCATCATTGGAACCAACCAGTTGGCAAATCCCACCCAGGCCGGCATCACGGCACCGAACACCATGATCAAGGCATGCATGGTCGTCATCTGATTGAAAAAATCAGGTTCAACCAGTTGCAGACCCGGCATGAAAAGCTCTGCCCTGATGACCATTGCCATGGCTCCACCGATCATGAACATCGTCAATGAAAAGATCAGGTATAGGGTGCCGATATCCTTGTGGTTGGTTGTAAACAGCCAGCGGTCAAGAAAACCGGTGGGTTTGTGGTCGCCATGATCGTGCGCGTCATGGCCTTCGCTAACATCCTGGTGAATCACTTCCGTAGTCATCGTACTGTTACCTGTTGATCATTTTGAGACTTTTCAGCCAGTTGCTCGCTCACCCAGGATTCAAATTCATCCTCGGTCTTGGCAATGACTACAATGGGCATAAAACCATGGTCTTTTCCACACAATTCAGCACACTGACCACGATAAGTGCCGGGTTTTTCTATATTTGTCCAGGCCTCGTTAACAAAGCCCGGAATGGCGTCGCGTTTCCAGCCAAGTGCCGGAACCCACCATGAATGGATAACATCATCGGCGGTGATCAGGAATTTTATCTTCCTGCCCACCGGCAATACCAGTGGGTGATCGACGTCAAGCAGGTAGTTTTCAACACTTGCAGGCGCGACACCTGAGTTCAGTTGGCGGGCGGCATTGGAAGTCGGGGCGAGGCTGGAAATGAAACTGATGTCCTGGTCCAGGTATTCGTACTTCCAGCGCCATTGAAAACCGGTGATTTTGACCGTCATCTCGGCACCCGATGAATCCTCCATTCGAACCAGTGCCGTTGTTGCGGGAACCGCCATCACGACGAGGATCAACACTGGAATAATGGTCCAGATGATTTCTGCTTTCGTGGAATGGCTGAATTTTGCAGCCTTGTGGCCCTTGGATTTCCGGTGCAGCACGATGGATGTAAACATCACCGTGAAAACCCCGATGCCAATGACCACGCAAATCCACAAAACAATCATATGCAGGTCAAAGTGATCCGCACTTTGTTGTGTTACACCCTGTGTCATATTGATGTTGTTGCCGGTTAATCCCGGGGCGACCAGTATTAACCAGGTGGCCGCAATAATAGCCGCCAATACGGCAAGGGCGACGATGATTGTATTTTCTTTCTTCATGAAAACTCAGGCCTCAAGATAATTATCATTGTGATCCGGGAGTGCACCATTGCAAAATGCATTTCTCCACAAAAGTGTGAAATCTAAAAAATAGTTACACGTTTACAAGTACTTGTTCACATATCTGAACACGCAGTATTCAGGTAGTAACCAGGAACGTTCGAGTTTATATATTATAAATCGCTAACATTAACCGATCATTGTAGCTTTGCTGCTATTATCTCGGCAAGACTTACAATTCAATATTTTATAATCGATTGAACAACTGTTCTCGTTTTATGTCTGTATTGCCACATATCTGTTTCTGTGCTTGGACTTGACGCGTAGGGTGACTAAACTTATGTTTCCGGTTTGAGAATGTCATGTGTGCGACACCACGCATCTGCTATAAATTTTGAGGGTCTGAAAAATGTATTTACGGTATTTTGGGCTCAATGAAGCACCGTTTTCAATAACCCCCGATCCGGCGTTTGTTTTTCTGAGCCCACGACACCGAGATGCACTGGCGCACCTGATGTACGGAATTGGCAAAGGCGGCAGCGGTGGTTTTGTTCAATTGACCGGTGAGGTCGGAACCGGCAAGACCACCTTGTGTCGATGCTTGCTCGAACAGGTCCCGGAAGGCACCCATATTGCCCTGTTGCTCAATCCCCTGGTCACCCCCCGCGAGCTATTAGCCGCTATCAGTGAAGAGCTTGGTATTGATATTGGTGAGTCCATCGACAGTACGCGCTTACTGGTGGATGGTCTGAATCGGTATTTGCTCGCTGCACATCAGCGCGGTGAGCGCGTGGTTGTCGTGATTGATGAAGCTCAGAACCTGAGCCCCGAAGCACTGGAGCAGGTCAGGTTGTTGACCAATCTTGAAACCAGCAAAGAAAAACTTCTGCAGATTGTCCTTCTGGGCCAACCTGAATTGAGGGGGTTATTGCAACGTCGAACCTTACGTCAGTTGGCCCAGCGGATTACCGCACGGTATCACCTGAGTCCGTTGGGGCCGAAGGACACCCACTTGTATATTCGACACCGCATGCAGGTTGCTGGTGCACAGCGTAACCCGTTTCGACGTAGTGCAATGAATGCGCTCTATCAGCGCTCACAGGGTATACCACGGTTGATCAACATCATTGCAGACAGGTCGCTGATCGCCGCATTTGCCAAGGAGCGTATGGATGTGACAGCCGCGATGGTGCATGAAGCAGCCAATGAGGTGCAGTTGGGTGAACGACAGGTCAAGCGTGTTCGTTGGCCGTTTTTGCTGGGTGCAGTCGCCATGGCGGCGGTTGCCGTGCTGGCAGTTGCAACGTTTACGGATTTTCGTTTCCCGGCAAAAACTGCCAACGTGGATTCAGGCAATGTTGCTTTGCAGGTTGTGGATAAACCGGAGATACAGGCCGCGGTTGTTCCGCCGGTCATCCAGGTGCCGGTAGAGGAGGCGATCGAGCCAGAAGTTATTGCCCCCCTGGATAAGGATTGGCTCGAAGATCATCAACAGGTGGTTTGGCGGGGTCTCGCTGAAACGTGGAGCCAACCTGGTGCCGAGTTTACGATCCAGGCAGCCTGTGATGGCGATAACAGCCTGGGTTATGCCTGTCTGCACGACCAGGGGAACTGGTCAAAGATCAACCGGCTCGGGTTGCCGGTCGTCTTGGTGCTACAAGAGGAAACCCCGTCCTACCTGCTTTTACAAGGTGTCGATAGAAATCGATTGCTGGTGGGAGTCCCGCAACAGTTAAGCACGGTATCGAAGGAATCGGTCGAGGCAAGTTGGCTGGGAACTTACCTGGTAGCATGGCCGCAGGCCGCAGGATGGCCGCCCTTTATCGGGCGGGGAGACACAGGGCCTGCAGTTGCAACGATAATGGAAATGGCGACCCTTGTTGATGTGCCGTACCATGGTAACCAGGTATTTGATGCTGCTTTTGAACTCTGGTTGAAAAGTTTTCAAGCCCGGAATGGCCTGGAGGCAGATGGTATCGTTGGCCGGAATACCTTGCTTCATTTGATGACAGCATCGATAAAAGAGCCAAAGCTTTTACGGACTTGGGAATAAAATCAGGGCCAGTTAATTATGTCCATACTTCTTGAAGCGCTCAGAAAGTCTGAAAAAAACCAGCAGTTGCGTGAAGCACCTACTATACACACAGATAATCAATCCGATCCGGTTTCCGAATCACTTCCAACAGGGATGCTGGTCTTACTATTGGTTGCTGCCCTGTTTGTGAGTGGGTGGTTTGTCTGGCATCAATATCAACCGCCTGCCGGAAGTTACCAGCCACCGGTGACGCTGTCGGATGACCGGGTTAGTGTTGCATCCAAACCGGTGACCGGAGATCAGGATGATGAGGAAGTTGCAGCTTCAATTCCAGAAGCCAGCGTCCCTTCCGGACGGAAAAGGACACCAGTGGAGTCCTATGAGTCAACGGTCAGCAGTGACGGGCTGTCAAAACCAGGTGCACCGGCACCCGCGGCAGAAAATACCAATACAACCACGGGTAAAAAAACCAATAATAGCCAGTCAAGATTCAAACCGGCAGCCAGTATCGGGCCAACAGAAACCCGCTCCAAAACAGCAGCTGCCGACGAACCGGTCGGGGCTGTACCGGAAAAATATCACCCTGGCGAGCCGGCACCCATCGGATATTGGGATCTGCCTGATGCCGTTCGTGCGGATCTACCGGAAATCAAGTTCAGTGTTCTGGTTTATGCCGCTAACCCCGCTGACCGTTTCGTTTTGATTAACGGCCAGCGCCTGGAGGAGGGTGACACCGCCCAGCCTGGTCTTGAAGTGAGGGAAATTCGGCGCGAAGGCGTTGTATTCAGCTATCGTCTTTACCAGTTCCTGGTAGAACGATAGCTCTCGAACGGCGGTCTTTAACTGTGGACCCGGGGATTGTCACCAATTGGTCAAAATCGAGGCCCCGTTTCCCCTGGGTGACGTTGACCCTGTTTCTGTTTTGCACGGGGGTTAAATTACTACATTCCGGCATGACACCACTTGCACAAAACGCGATGCTGGCGCTGGGTGGCGTGCTGCCGAATCAACTTGCACTGATATTCAGTCAACCGTTTGCCGGGTGGGCTGACCATCAATTATTGACCCTGATCAGTGCCCTGTTCATTCACACAAGTTGGTTACATTTGTTGGGTAACATGGTTTACCTGTGGGTATTTGGGATGCCGCTGGAGCGCCGTGTAGGCAGTCTCGGCATGGTGATTGTATTTGTACTGGGCGGTGCCCTGTCCAACCTGTTCGTTGCGATGCGTCTGCCGGATCTAAGCTCGCCCATCGTCGGCGCCAGTGGCGCGATCTCGGCGGTGGTTGGTGCATACCTTGGCCTGTTTCCATCCCGTCGTATAGGCATGTTGCTACCGTTGGGGCTTTACCTTCAATTTGCCCGGGTACCAGCCCTGCTTGTGATTGGCTCCTGGTTTACCCTGCAGTTGGTTTATACCGTATTAGGCCCCATAACGGGGATAGTGGCCTGGTGGACGCATATGGCGGGTTTCGCACTGGGATTAATTTTCGCTTTGCTGGTTCGAGCAACAGCACAGATCAAATTGGGATAAATGATGTCCAAACCGGAAAACGAAAAACTGTTTCGCATCGCATTTCTTAACCATGGCAAAGTGTACGAGCTGTTTTGTAAAAGTGTTTGTACAAGCGGGCTATGGGGTTTTATCGAGGTCTCTGGACTGGAGTTCGGAGACAAGGATTCGCTGGTGGTTGATCCGACCGATGAAAAAATGCGCGATGAGTTTGATGGAGTTGAGGTGCTACACCTTCCTATGCATAGCGTACTCCGCGTGGAGCAGGTTAAGAAAAAGGGTCAGGCTGTCATCCGCGATCGCAAAAGTGGTGAAAAAGTCACACCGTTCCCGGTACAGCCCGGCGGTCGCACCCGTCCCCAGGGCTGACACTACACCAGGTTGGAGCCCGCCTTGTGTGCCAGCGTCAGGGCTGATCACTTGAGGAAAGTACGCTGGTTGCTTTTAACAGGATCAGTGCCTGGTACATCATGTAGTCGTCGGCAGCACTTACTTCAGAGCCAAAAATCTTAGCTTCTGCTGCCGTCTCGCCTACCAGGTGTCTTTCGAGATCGACTTCCCGTTTGCGGTTATCATCATTTTCAACCATCTGGACTTCTGTAATTTCCACATCCGGCTGGATGCCTTCAGCCTGAATCGAACGTCCGCTTGGGGTGTAGTAGCGTGACGTGGTAAGACGAATTCCGGATCCGTTACGTAAATTCAGTACGGACTGCACCGATCCCTTGCCGAATGTTTTTTCACCGACTATCAATGCGCGGCCATGGTCCTGTAAGGCGCCTGCTAACACTTCAGCCGCCGATGCCGAGCTGCGGTCAACGAGCACCACCATCGGGACGCCATTCAACCACTGACCGGGTTTTGCGGTGTATTCGAACTGGTTTTCAGCCCGACCGCGGGTGGTTACAATCACACCTTCGTCAAGAAAACCGTCGGCTATGGTCAGGGCAGGGTTCAATACGCCCCCGGGATTATTCCGCAAATCCAGAACGACACCTTTCAACGGCCCTTCATGCCTGTCTTGCATGTACTGGATCTGCTCAAGTAATTCATCAGCGCTTTTACGGGTAAAGTGGGTGACCTGGAAGTAACCGTAGTGACTGTCGACCGGTCTGCTGAATACACTGGCAACCTCAACGAAATCACGTTCCAGCTTGAAGTTGGAAACTTCACCATTTTCATGTCTGACGGTGATCTCCACCATGGTACCGACTTCTCCACGCAAGCTGTCAACCGCCAATCGCAGGTTCTCGCCCACGCAAATCGACCTGGTCGACCGAAGTGATCACGTCACCTACAATTATCCCGGCCTTGTCCGCTGCTCCACCATCCATAACATGAACCACCTTGGCATGGTTGTTTTGAATGACAATTTCTACGCCTATACCGCTATAACGGCCGCGGGAATTATTTTCAAGCTGACGGAACTCATCTGCTTCCATATAGGAAGAGTGGGGGTCCAGCTCTGACAGCATGCCACGAATGGCGGCATTCATTAGTGCATGATCATCCAGTTCTTCCACAAAATTATTACGAACCTGGTTAAATACGTCGGTAAAAGTACGCAAGTCATCCAGTGAAAGTTGTGCCCTGGTAGGTGTTGTCTGCGTCTCGTTTGCCGCCACGATTACCGGTGTCAGCAACAAGGCCAAAATCAATCTTCTGTCAATTCGTATCATGTCTTTTCGTTGTGTTCCATTTTGTGTTTTCTAGCGTTTTAACCAAACTGCAGGATCCATGGCCTTTCCATTTTTCCGAATCTCAAAATACAAACCTTTCCCATTCAGCAGGCTGCTGCCGACCGTACTGATACTGCTACCGTTTTCCACCCACTCCCCAACCTCGCGCAGTAAACTTTCATTGTTGGCATAAAGACTCATAAAACCATCACCATGATCAATGATCATCAGAAGACCGTAACCCCTGAGCCAGTCTGAATAGGCTACCCGCCCATAAGCAACGGTTTTGACTTCTTTTCCAACGTCGGTGTCAATCAACCAACCCTGCCAATGTAAACCTGCCGTCCTGGGTTGTCCGTAGGCGTGTTTAACGCGGCCTTTAACCGGCATCGGCATTTTCCCCTTTAGATCAGCCGGGCCCTGTCTCTGACCGAGATCTGCAGGTATATCCGCCAATACGTTGGATAGTTTCTCCAGCAATGCCTCAAGATCCAGCCTGTCACGTTGCAGTTCCGCGAGCTGCGTTTCATCCGTATCGATCTGACTTGATAGACTCGCAATGACGACCTGGCGTTGATTGCGCTGATCGGTCATTTCATCCAGCACGGCCTGTTGGCTCCTTTGAACCTCGTCAAGCGCGGACAGTTCCACGTTAATTTTTTCCTGCATCGCATCGAGGGTCTGCAAAACCTGTCTCAGGTCGCTGATTCGGGCGGCTTGCGAACGGCTGAAATAGTCGTAGTAAGCCAGGTTCCTGGACAGGAGCGCCGGACTGTCCTGGTTAAGAACCAGTTTTAACCTGGATTCCCGCCCGAGCCGGTATGCTGCCATGATCTGCCCTGCGAGTAATTCCCTGCGTGCATCGAGGCTGTCCAGGTAATTGCTACGCTCAGAGTGAAGGACCGATAACTCACGCAGGTGGACCTGCCGGGTTGATTCCAGTTTGCGCAGCTCCAATGAACTTGTCTGGATATCAAGATCGGCTGCCTTGAGTGCCTTTTGCTCGCTGGACAGCGTTGTTCGGGATCGTTCCAGACCTGTCTGTAATAAACTGATCTCCTTTTTCAGCTGCCTTAGCCGGGATTCAGCCTCTTTTTTTGTCAGGCCGTCAGCGGCCTGGCACGCTGTCCAACCGAGTGTCAGCCAGATTGCCAAGCCAATCGATATGAATCGCCCGCACATCACCGATTGCTCAGCCCGCAGCCGGTGCTCTGTCGATCAACTCCAGCAGTGTGTGCCCTGTCATCTCTGCGGGCTGTTGCAATCCAAGCAGATACAACATCGTAGGCGCAATATCCTTGAGCGCGCCCCCCGCAAGCGCCTTGGCGTTGCGGCCACAATAGACCAAAGGTACGGGGTTGGTCGTATGTGCTGTATGGCTCTGACCGGTTTGGTGGTCTTTCATTTGCTCAATATTGCCGTGATCTGCAGTGACAAGTAATTCTCCATCCGTCGATTGGACTGCATTGAGTACAACCCCGAGGCACTGGTCAACCGCTTCAACCGCTGCAATCGCTGCGGTCATGTTGCCGGTATGACCGACCATATCCGGATTGGCCACGTTACAGATAATGACATCAAATGTACCGCTGCGGATGGCCTTGTCCAGTTCGGCTGAAAGTTTTCCGATACTCATTTCAGGTTGGAGGTCATAGGTGGCCACATCGGGAGATGGCACCAGCAGACGTTGTTCTCCAACAAATGGCTGCTCTTCGCCGCCGTTGAAGAAGAAAGTCACATGGGCATACTTTTCCGTCTCCGCAATTCGCAGTTGAGACAAGCCGTGATCTGAGAGTACCTGTCCCAACAGGCCATTGAGCTGTTCCGGCGGATAGGCGATTTCGGCGGGCAGGTCTTCAAGGTATTGGGTCATGCAAACAAAGCATGAGAGCCTTGGTGCCCGACGCTCAAAACCGGTAAAGTCAGGTTGAATAAAAGCCTGGCTGATCTCACGTGCCCTGTCGGCCCTGAAGTTAACAAAAATAATAGCATCACCATCCCTGATACCCGCATAGGAACCAATCACCGTCGGGCTGACAAATTCATCATTTTCATCACGCTCATAGGCGGACTGAAGTGCTGTCCCGGCATCATCGCTTTGGTACATTCCCTCGCCATTGGCCAACGTGTCCCAGGCTTTTTCAACCCGGTCCCAACGCTTGTCACGATCCATCGCATAATAGCGACCACACAATGTACCAAAGGCTGCATTATCCAGACCATCCAGGCAATCCTGCATTTTCTGGATCGAGGGTCGCGGCACTCCGGGGTGGTGTGTCGCGCCCGTCAAGAAACGCATGCACCCTTATTTTGCTGGCGCCTTGCGTGGCCGCCATTTGCACCATCGCGAGGAAATGATCCTCGTGGCTGTGTACTCCGCCGGGAGACAACAGACCCATAATATGTAGTGTTGAACCGGGTGTCCGACTCGCTGTAACAGCTTTAACCAGTGCTGGATTATTCGCAAAACTGCCATCCTCGATGGCGTTACTGATAAGGGTCAAATTCTGGAAAACAACACGCCCGGCTCCGATATTCATATGCCCGACCTCGGAGTTCCCCATTTGCCCGGCAGGTAAACCAACGAATTCACCTGAGGTTGTTATCGTTGTCCGGACACCCAGTTGCTGTATTTTATTCCAGTTCGGCGTCGAGGCCTGGCTGATGGCGTTGTCAGCGGCGTCCTCCCGGTGGCCCCAACCATCCAGGATCATTAATACCAGGGGGCCGGCTGGTTTGTCGTTTACACGTGTCTGTATTTCTTTGTCACTCATTGAGTTTCCATTTTAAAGGGCAATTTATATACTTCTTAAGCGCCTGTTTCGGTTACACATCTGCAACGCAACCCGGACGTAATTCAATGCTGCCAGGGTAAAATTTTACGGATGACTCTTGCAAATTAACACCTGTGCCACCACATGACTCAGGCGCGCGGTGGAGTTAATGGCCGCTGCGAATGCGTGACTCGAAAACCGATATTGCTGTGAGCGTATTATTTCACAACATAAGGCCAGTCGCAGGTTAAATGCGGTGGAATAAACCGTATAACGCAAAAGCATTCAGGAAATGAGACCTGCTATTGCGGGTTGAATTTGATTGAATCAGGCCTCCGGTTTTTACCACCGGATGATTGTCAGGAGACCGAAAAGTGGGACAGTTGATTGAATTTGCAGGTAATCATGCCATGTTGGTGGCCGGTTTTGCGGGTATCATATTGGTACTTATCTGGACGGAAATCAGCCGGCATACGCGGGGTTACACAGAGTTAACACCGCAACAGGCTGTTCAAAAAATCAATCATGGGAAAACCTCGATTGTTGATATATCAACAGCCGCGGATTTCTCAAAAGGACACCTGGCCGGCGCGAAGCATATTGCCTTGTCCCGGTTCAGCGAGACCGACCCGGACATTGCTAAAATAAAGTCTGATCCGATACTGGTGGTATGCAAAAACGGTCAGACCGCCCATACGGCGGCAGCGAAACTGGTTAAATTGGGTGCAACTGATGTGGCCGTACTCAAAGGCGGGACCACACAGTGGGTGGCGGATCAGTACCCGCTGGCACGCAAGTAGAAATGCTGTCTGGTTATACCGATGGCGTAATGAGATAATTTTCCTTGTCACTTCATCACCAGGTGAATGGCACTAACTATTCATAGCAAAGAGAAATATGACCATGGCAGAAGAACAGAATCAGGCCGCAGCAACCGAAGAACAGCCGCAGGCACAATTTCAGCTCCAGAAGTTATACGTGAAAGACGTATCTTTTGAGCTTCCCAATGCACCACAGATTTTCCAGGAAGATGGACAGGTTGAGATTAAACTGAACCTTGCCCAGAAAGTTGAAGATCTCGCTGAAGGTGTTCATGAAGTTGTTTTGACGGTTACCGTAACAGCAAGTCTTGATGAGAAGACAGCCTATCTCGCTGAGGTTCAGCAGGCGGGTATTTTTGCCATCGCCGGTCTGCCTGAACAAGGGAAACACGCTGCGTTGAACACGCTTTGTCCGCACACCTTATTCCCTTACGCGCGCCGCATGATTACCGACCTGGTAGCCGAAGGTGGTTTTCCGCCGCTGGTGTTGCAGCCGATCAATTTTGATCAGATTTATGCGCAACGTATGCAGGAAGCACAGGCGCAGGCAAGTGCTGCTGAGAACCTGGAAGTTCAGGGTAACGCCTGACAAATGATGGGTCCCCAGATTGCAGTGCTGGGTGCCGGTTCCTGGGGAACCGCCCTGGCCTTGCAACTGGATCGTAGCGGTTCCCATAGTATCCTGTGGGACCGCGATACGGAAAACCTGGAAAGAATTCGGGCAACACGTCTGAACCAGCGTTATCTTCCGGGTATTGATATACCTGAATCCATTGTTGTCGAAATCGACATGCTCACTGCTGTCAAAGCTGCTGACCATGTACTGGTGGTAACCCCAAGCTACGCCTTTGCCTCGGTCATGAAGACCATTCGTGAGGTTTTGGTGCCGGGGCAGGGCGTCGCCTGGGCTTGTAAGGGCTTTGAGCCGGGAAGCGGCCGTTTATTACACCAGGTCGCACTGGAACTGTTACCCGAAAGCACGCCATTGGCTATCGCAACCGGACCATCATTTGCAAAAGAGGTGGCGATGAACCTGCCAACCGCAATAACGGTGGCGGGTCCCGACCGCGATTTTACCAAAACCATGGCAGATGCCCTGCATGGCGGACGTTTCCGTGCCTATACCAGTGACGACATGATCGGTGCGGAGTTGGGTGGAGCGGTCAAGAATGTCATGGCTGTGGCAACCGGTATCTGCGACGGTATGGCTTTGGGTGACAATGCCCGGGCTGCCCTGATCACCCGTGGGCTTGCTGAGATGATGCGTCTTGGTGCGGCGTTAAACGCCAAACCGGAGACACTGATGGGTCTGGCGGGTGCGGGCGATTTGATCTTGACCTGCACCGGTGATCTGTCGCGTAACCGGCGGCTCGGTTTGAAACTTGGGGAAGGCAAGACACTTGAACAGGCGCTGGAAGAAATTGGCCAGGTGGTTGAAGGTGTTAACAGCGCCGCCGAAGTTCAGCGTCTGGCCATACAGCATGAGATCAACATGCCCATCACAGAGCAGGTTAACGGTATCATTCATCTTGGCTGGAACCCGGTGGAAGGGGTTGCCAGGTTGTTGGCCAGGGAACAGAAAGCAGAATACGGCGATTAGCCCGCATATTTTACCAGTCGGTAGCGAACCTCTTTGTAAGTAATTGATATAGATAAATTAAAAGCCATAATTTCAAATAATTCTCATGGTACACACTGTACCCGGCTCGATACCTATCCCGGCTCTGGCTTGTTCATATACCACTGGCCTTGGTCTTCCCTCAGGCCATAGCTACGGCTATGACCTTCAGTCCAGCCCGGCGTCCAGTGGCATCTGCCCGGCGCCTTATTCCGGGATACTGGTGAAATATGCGGGTTAGCTGATTACCCGGTGTTGCATCAGTTCCCGGTTGCGAAACCCAGTTGTCTCCAGGCTTCATATACGCCAACAGCCACCGTGTTGGACAGGTTAAGGCTGCGTGAAGCATCTGCCATGGGTAGATGCAAACAGTGTTCAGAACCCGTTTCAGCCAACACGGTTTCAGGCAGTCCCCTGGTTTCCGGCCCGAACAGCAAGCCATCACCCGCCTTGAAATCAGCCTCGTTGTAGGGTTTTTGTCCGCGTGTGCTGAACGCCCAGATTCTCATTTCAGGGTGCTCTTGTTTGAATGTGTTCCAGTTCAAGTATTGCTGAACACGGGCCATTTCTGCGTAATCGAGTCCGGCCCGTTTGAGACGGGTATTGTCCAGTTGAAATCCGAGTGGACCCACCAGGTGCAGCCTGGCGCCGGTATTGGCACACAGACGGATGATATTGCCGGTATTGGGCGGGATCTCCGGCTGGTAAAGAATGATGTTTAACATATGAGAAAATCTGATCAGGAAACACAATAATAGGCCCTGCCGGGAAAACCCGGGCAGGGCCATAAGTATAACGCTAAATTAATTTATCAATATTCCGTGGCATGTACTTTTTAAATGACGGTGAGCTTGTAGCCGTCAGTGCTTTTGTATTCTTCATGAAGCTTTTCGATATCATCAGCTTCAAGTGCGATGAGTATTTTCTACCGGGTTTTCGCCCGCACAGAAACGAAAGTCAATAATGCAAACGCCAGCAGGGTAAAAATGGGTCTAAAAAAGTGTTTCACAGTTGAATCTCCAGGTTTTTAGAATTTTGCGACGAAACGAAATCCTTTGTTACCAAGGTTTTCATGACTACCTTACTTGACGCTGAGCGCTTAAAAAACGTCGGAATCTCTGTAACTTTATGAATTGAAATCAATATTTCCGAATTGTGGCTGATACCACCTGACACAAAAGCCGATTTGACAGTGCCGCTGATCGTCGGTATTGTTCTCCACCTCAGACACAATATCTTGTGTTCTCCGAGTAGGGGCGGCACAATAGCTTGTGTCTATAATTAAATAAAACCAAGCAATTAAGCGGGATAATTAATGAGTAGCGTTCGGGTTGAGGCCATAGACACTGATATTCAAGCAGTTCCTTTCCAGGAAGCATCTCTTGATATATGGGATAAGAAGTATCGACTGAAATCGAAGATTGGCGAGAGCATCGATGTCAATATCGATGATACCTATAAAAGAGTCGCACTGGCTATTTCGGAGGTCGAAAAAACCAAGGAGCTGCGGGAGCATTGGTACCAGTCTTTTTTGTGGGCCTTGCGACGTGGTGCGATACCTGCCGGCAGGATTACATCCAATGCAGGAGCGCGCGATCACAAACCGGCAACCTCCACGATAAATTGCACGGTTTCCGGAACCATAAAGGATTCCATGAATGGCATCCTGGACAAGGTGCACGAAGCCGGCCTGACACTCAAAGCAGGTTGTGGTATCGGTTACGAATTCTCAACGTTGCGTCCAAAAGGTGCTTACGTTTCCGGTGCCGGGGCCTATACTTCCGGCCCGCTGAGCTTCATGGATATCTATGACAAGATGTGCTTCACCGTTTCTTCCGCCGGTGGCAGAAGAGGCGCCCAGATGGCGACTTTTGACATTGGTCATCCCGACGCAATGGAGTTCATCAGGGCCAAGCGTGAAGACGGCCGTTTGCGCCAGTTCAATTGCTCTTTGCTGATCACAGATGAATTCATGCATGCTGTCGAAGCTGATGCAAACTGGGCATTGGCGTTTCCGATAACACCCCAGGAAGCCAGCGAACTGGATATCGATGACCCGGAACAGGTACTGTGGCGGGAGTGGCCCCTGTTGGACGACTATGTACAACGTGAAGACGGGTTGGTCGCCTGTAAGGTCTATAAAACATTACCGGCGCGCCGTATGTGGGACATGATCATGTCATCTACCTATGACTTTGCTGAGCCGGGTTTCATCATGGTCGACCGTATCAATGAAATGAACAACAACTGGTTTTGCGAGAATATCCGCGCGACCAACCCTTGTGGCGAACAGCCGTTACCACCCTATGGTGCCTGCCTGCTTGGCTCAATTAACCTGACCCGTTTTGTTGATCAAGCCTTTACCGATGATGCGAAGTTCAACTGGGAAGAATATCGGAATGTCGTAAAAGTTTTTACCCGCATGTTGGATAATGTAGTCGAAATCAATGGCTTGCCGCTGGGTAAACAGCGTGATGAAATTGAACGTAAGCGCCGGCACGGCATGGGGTTCCTGGGCCTGGGGTCTACACTGGTACTGTTGGGCATGAAATACGGATCCCCGGAATCACTTGAGTTTACGGATAAGATTGCCCGTGAAATGGCCATTGCCGGATGGCAGGAATCGCTGGAGCTGGCCCGGGAAAAAGGCCCGGCCCCGGTCATGAATGAGGCATTCAGGGTCACCGCGGCGATGTTGCGTATACGACCGGAAATGGTCGCCGATGGTTACCAGGTAGGAGATTCGGTTAGTGGTTCGGTACTGCATGCGAAGTACAGTCGCTATATGCAACAGATTGAAGAGATCGATCCGGAATTGATAGACGCGTTGGCAAAGGAGGGTGGTCGTTTCACTCACCATACTTCGATTGCACCCACCGGTACGATTTCCCTGTCACTGGCCAACAATGCTTCAAACGGAATCGAGCCCAGCTTTGCCCACCATTACAGTCGCAATGTAATCCGCGAAGGTAAGAAGAGTAAGGAAAAAGTAGAAGTTTTCAGTTATGAATTGCTGGCTTACCGTGAATTTGTGAATCCGGATGCGATGCCGGGTTCGGATGATGAGAAAACCAGGTTACCGGAGCAATTCATTACATCGGAGGACGTCTCACCGGCTGAGCACGTTGATATTCAGGCGGCAGCGCAGAAGTGGATCGATTCGTCTATTTCCAAGACTGCAAATGTGCCGACCGATTACCCCTATGAAAAGTTCAAGAATATTTATACCTATGCACATAGCAAAGGTCTCAAAGGTTGTACAACTTTCCGGTTCAATCCGGAGGCATTCCAGGGTGTGCTGGTAAAAGAGGACGACCTTGCAAATACAACCTATCGTTTTGTGCTTGAAGACGGTGATGTGGTTGAAGTGAAAGGTAACGAAGAGATTGAATATGATGGCGAGGTGCATACCGCAGCCAATCTGTTTGACGCTTTGAAAGAGGGTTATTACGGAAAATTTTAGACGGAATATTGAACAAATGACGATCAAAATTAACAAACACATTGCCGGCTATGAAGTCGTAAAGCCGGAAGAAGAATTAGCTGCCATAGCGCGTGCTGCTGATGAGAAGGAGGCCCGCAGCTCAGCTAAAGTCATCCGCATGACCGAAAAGATCATGCGTCCCGAAGGCATGGAGTCACTGGAAGGGTCAACTTACAAAATAAAAACACCACTTGATGATCATGCGATGTATGTGACCATCAACGATATCATACTCAACCAGGGGACTGTGCATGAGCAGCGCAGGCCGTTTGAGATTTTCATTAACTCCAAGAACATGGATCACTTTCAGTGGATCGTGGCGTTGACCCGGTTGATGTCGGCTGTTTTTCGCAAAGGAGGAGATGTCACTTTTCTTGCCGAGGAACTGCAGGCGGTATTCGATCCGAAGGGCGGTTACTTTAAACCCGGCGGTAGATTCATGCCTTCCATCATTGCCGAGATCGGTGATGTGATCGCGCATCATATGCAAAAAATCGGCTTGATGGAAAAAGAAGAGTTATCTGAGCAGCAAATGCTCATCCTTAACCAGAAAAGAGCCGAAGCTGAGAACGCTCAAATCAAAATAGCAGATAATTTGTCCGGAGAGGAAACCGGCTACCCCGCCTCGGCCACTTTGTGCAATAAGTGTCATACCAAAGCGGTGGTGGTTATGGATAATTGCGCGACCTGTCTGTCGTGTGGTTATTCCAAGTGCGGGTAAGGGCTGGGCAGGCATTTAGCCTGCCACGTTCCTTGTTATAAAAGACTGCTTTGAACCATTCAAACACATACGCTGCTATCATGAATGTATGTTGCCGCCCAGAGAAATCATAAAAGCCAAGCGAGACGGTCGGGAATTGACCGCAGACGAGATAAGGGGCTTTGTTGATGGTGTTGCGGGGGGGCAGGTCTGTGATGCCCAGATAGGCGCTTTCACAATGGCCGTGTATTTACAAAACATGAGCATGGCGGAACAATCTGCGCTTACCCTGGCCATGCGTGACACCGGGCATTGCCTGCATTGGTCTGATCTGGATGGTCCGGTTCTCGACAAACACTCCACGGGTGGTGTCGGTGACCTGGTAAGCCTGGTTTTGGCTCCGATGCTGGCGGCGTGTGGGGCCTATATTCCGATGATAACCGGTCGAGGTCTGGGCCATACCGGTGGGACCGTGGATAAACTGGAAAGCATTCCCGGTTTTGATGTCCATCCCTCAGAACACACCTTCTATCAAACCGTGCGAAAAGCCGGTCTGGCCATGACTGCCCAGGGAGGCAACCTGGCCCCTGCAGATGGCCGGATATATGCCGTCCGTGATGTCACCGCCACGGTGGACTCGATACCGCTGATCGTGGCATCCATTCTTTCAAAGAAACTGGCTGAGGGACTTGATGGCCTGGTATTGGATATAAAAACCGGTAATGGCGCATTTATGTGTGAACGTAATCGCGCCAGGGACCTGGCGGCGAATCTTATTGAAGTTGCCGCGTTAGCCGGCTTGCCATGCTCTGCATTGATCACCGACATGAACCAACCGCTGGCCCGCAGCGCCGGTAATGCGTTGGAAATAATGGAAGTCATCGAGTTTCTTGGGAACGGTTATCGTCAGCCCAGGCTTGAGGATGTCATTATGTCATTGGGTAGTGAAATGTTGTTGTTGGGCGGTTTGGCTGAAAATCAGAAAACAGCACGATTCAATATTGAACAGGGTGCTTGAAACAGGAATGGCCGCGGAGAGTTTTGCGCGTATGGTAAATATGCAGGGTGGCCCGGCTGACCTCGTCGATAATCCGACGAAATACCTGCCTCCGGCTCCGGTGGTGCGTGCATTAACGGCGACGGCTGATGGCTGTATTGAATTCATGGACACCCGGGAGATTGGTCTCAGTATCGTCACCCTGGGGGGTGGTCGCGAAAGTGTTGATGACATCATTGATCACCGGGTGGGTCTGTCCGGCTTTTGCCTGGTCGGTGACAAGCTAAACAAGGGTGATCCGCTGGTTACCATTCATGCGGCGGATGAAACGGCATGGCAAACCGCTGCTGAAGCGCTTTCAGAGGCTATTGTCATCGGCCGGCCCAAGGATGCCTTAGCCTGCCGTTTACGAACAAATTATCATGAGCAAAACCAAAAAATTCAAAGCAGTACTTGAAAAAGGAACAAGAGATGGACGGAACGCCACATATTGCAGCATCGAAGGGGCAATTTGCAGAAACCGTGTTGATGCCAGGGGACCCGCTGCGGGCACAAGCACTGGCCAATAGCTATCTTGAAGATGTCGAGATGGTTACCAGCGTGCGCAACATGTTTGGGTTTACCGGGACATTCAAGGGTAAACCCGTCTCGATCATGGGTTCGGGCATGGGCATGCCGTCCATCAGCATTTATGCGCATGAACTGTATGATTATTACGACGTGAAACAGATTATTCGCGTGGGTACCTGCGGTGGCCTGTTAGCTGATATGCAAGTGGGTGACCTGGTAATGGCAAGCGCGGCGAGCACCGACTCTGTGATGAACCGGCAACGCTTCGGTGGCTATGACTTTTCGGCCAGTGCAGACTTTGCACTGTTACGCCGGGTTTATGAAAAAGCAGTTCAAAGGAATCTGAAGATAAGAACCGGCAATGTGTTTTCCTCAGACTGGTTTTATCATCCCGATGAAACCTTTATCGATAAGGTGCAGAAAATGGGGGTTCTTGCATTGGATATGGAGTCCGCTGCTTTGTATGCACTGGCTCATCAGCACGGCAGGCGCGCCTTGACTATACTTTCAGTAAGTGACGTTATTCCAACCGGTGAAAGGGCATCCCACGAAACACGGCAAAATGCGTTTGGCGCCGTTATTGAGGTAGTGCTTGATGCGGTGCTTGAAACGGGAATTGATGAGTGACTAATGCACAGGAAGTAGTTGCGAAACTGTATGCATGTGCACGTTCGGCCAGTGATAACGCCTATTCGCCGTACAGCGGGGCCAGGGTCGGTGCATGTGTTGTGGACGATAGTGGCAATGTCTATTCTGGTTGTAATGTTGAGAATTCATCTTACGGTCTGACGCAATGTGCGGAGCGCAATGCGCTTGCTGCTGCAATCTCGGCAGGTATGCAACCAGGCGCTGCACACACGCTTTTGATTTATGCCACGGGTTTTGAGGCGCTGGCCCCGTGTGGTGCCTGCCGGCAGGTTATGAGTGAATTACTGGCGGATGATGCCCTGGTTGTCTCCTGTCATAGTGAAACCGAATATCGCAGTTGGTCGATAGGTGAGTTGCTACCTGATCCATTTATTCTGAGCTAAAGGAAAAAACAATTAATGACAATATCCAGGAATTCCCGCCGGGATTTTCTCAAATCCGGCGGCACGATGATGAGTGCGTCATGGTTGGGTATCAACATGCCGCTGATACTCTCCGCCAGTCAAACTGCTGCACAAAACAAGGCGGCCGAAGCTGGTTTTGAAAATATATCGACCGAAGAATCCGTTGAGCTCAGTGCCTTGGTCAATCAAATCATTCCGCCGGATGAAACCCCGGGTGCGACCGGGATTGGCGTGGTTTACTTCATGGATGTCGCGCTTGGTGGTTTCATGAGTGGTGCGGCGCCCATGCTCAGACAGGGGCTTGAGGAACTGCGGCAAAAAATAGAATCCGCGTTTCCAGGTGCAAGCCTCTTTTCCGGGTTGTCGTCTGGACAACAGACAGAGATGCTCAAATCAGTTGAAGACACCCCACTATTCGGAATGTTGCACTTTATGACCCTGTGTGGAATGTTTTGTTTACCGGGCTATACCGGTAATCGTGAGAATGCGGGTTGGGACCTTATTGGTTTCGATCACCGGCATGCCTGGCAGCCACCGTTTGGGTATTATGATACGGCCGCTCACAGTCAAATCCCTGCCGAGGGAGATGAGCATGAGCATGCCTAAGGGGCAGCCCAAATACAATACCCGTGAGGAAGTGGATTTCGTCATAATCGGCTCGGGCGCCGCAGGTGGCGTGCTTGCGAAGGAGTTATCCACGAATGGTTTTAGCGTGGTTGTCCTGGAACAGGGGCAATACCGCACGGCTGCTGATTTCAAGCATGATGAGCTGGATGTCATATTCAAAAACGAGTTGCTGAATCATCCCGGCTGGAACGACCCGCAGACTTTTCGAAAATTTGAGACAGAAACCGCTGAGCAGATACAGAATGAGTCCGCCACCGGCTTACTATGCACGTGGTGTTGGCGGTAGCAGTGTTCACTTCACCGCCAATTACTGGCGCTTCCATCAGAGTGATTTTAAGGAACGCAGCTTGCTGGGTCCGATGGAGGGTACTGGTTTTGCAGACTGGCCTATCAGTTACGAGGAGTTGGAACCTTATTACACAAAGGTTGAATGGGAATGTGGTGTTTCCGGTCAGCCAGGTCCGTTTGATGCGCCGCGTTCAAGACCCTACCCGCTGCCTCCAATGCCCGTCAAATCTTCCGGTGTTCTGTTTGAGAAAGGCGCACGGGCGATGGGACTGCATCCGCAGCCTGCACCTTTGGCAATTTTGTCAAAGCCATTCAACGGTCGTCCTGCCTGTGTACATTGCGGGTTTTGCATGGGTTTTGGCTGCGAAGTCAATGCCAAGTCGTCGACACTGGCATCAATGATACCGCTCGCCGAGGCCACCGGACGCTGTGAAATTCGCCCCTTATCAACCGTTTTCCGTATAGAAACCAATGATGCGGGGCGTGTTACAGAAGTGGTCTACCTTGATTCAGCCGGGCAGCAGCAGGCGCAGAAAACCAGGGCCGTCATAGTCTCTGCAAATGGGGCAGAAACACCGAGACTCCTGTTTTTATCAGAATCCAGTCGCGCGCCCAATGGTCTGGCCAACTCGTCGGGTATCGTCGGAAAATACCTGATGGGCAACGGTCACTCGGTGACCCAGGCTGCTTTTGAGCACCCGCTGAATGAATACAAGAGCGTGCAGGTGACACGGATCGTGCACGATTTTTACGAAAACGATCCGGCCCGGGGGTTCTACGGTGGTGGCGGTATGGATGCCAGGCCGTTCCTGGATTCCACTCCCATCCTGCATGCGATGACCGGTTTGCCACCGGGAAAACCGACATGGGGGCCTGAGTTCAAACAAATGCTTCGGCATTATTTCACCCGAAAAATGTCAGTTCTGGGCAGCACCACGTCCGTACCATTGGCAAGCAACAACATCACGCTTGACCCAAACCTGAAAGACGACAAGGGCAGGGCCGCCATCCGCATGACTTATATGGACCACGCTGACGACCTTGCCATGGCAAGCTTTTTGCAGGACCGTGCTGTTGAGATTCTCGGTGCAGCCGGTGCGGCGGAGATCTGGCGTGAACCTGTAGAGGGCGGTACTGTCCAGGCGCATTTACTGGGAACCTGCCGTATGGGTGACGATCCGGCGACCTCGGTGGTTGATAAATATCACCGCGCCCATGATGTACCCAACCTGTTTATCTGCGACGGCTCAAGCTTTGTCAGTTCAGGCCGGGGACAACCCACCATGACCATCCAGGCGTTGGCTTTCAGGGCTGCAGAGCATATCACCCGATTTGCCCGTAACGGGGAAATCTAGTTTTCTTGAGGAGTAAAATGATATGAATTTCGTACTAAAAATGATGGCAGTAACGGTCTTTTTGTCGAGTCAGGCAGTAATTGCCGGTGAGATTGAAGTTGAGTACTATGCGGTATCACGAAGACATGCAATTACCGTTTTCTGAAGCGGTCCGCGTTGGGCATATGCTTTATCTCTCCGGTCAACTCGGTTTTGATTCCAAAACCTCCAAGCTGGTTGAAGGCGGGATCGGACCTGAAACCAGGCAAACCCTGGAAAACATCAAGGCCACCCTTGAAAAGCACGGCTCATCAATGGCAGAAGTGGTTAAATGCACCGTGTTTCTGGCAGATATCAAGGAATGGGCGGCCATGAACGAGGTCTATATCACCTATTTTCCGAGCAACCCGCCGGCCCGCAGTGCCCTGGGCAGCAGTGGCCTGGCGCTCGATGCCCGCACGGAAATCGAGTGTATGGCAACCGTCAAATAGCTCAGTCGTAGGCGTGACAAAGTGCAGGTTTGATTTGGACAGGCTGACATGGAATGCCTTAGCAGTTCTGGAGATCATTATGAAATGCAGCGTACTCGCGTGTTTGTTATTTGTTTTCACATTGAGTTCCCAGGTGCATGCGCAAGAGCAGACTGAACCTGCGGTCAGCCGGTTTGCCGCGCTGGCACTGGATTGCGTGCATCAGGAATATCCCAACAAGATTGCGCATGTATTGACCAGTGACCAGGACGTGGGTCCACCGCGTGATCTAACACCGGTATTCTATGGTTGTTTTGACTGGCACTCTTCCGTTCATGGGCACTGGTTACTGACACGCTTGCTGCGTTTATACCCGAATGCAGCATTTGCAGGTTTGGCTGAGACGGCTTTGAATGAAAGTTTCAAGGCTGAGAAAGTGGCCGCTAGAAGTTGCTTATGTTACACATCCACAACGGGCTTCTTTCGAGAGACCGTATGGCGTTGCCTGGTTTTTACAGCTAACCGCGGAATTGCGCGAGTGGAATGATCCGCGTGCCCGGCAATGGCTGGCAACCCTGGAACCGCTTGAAACCGCATTGGTTGCTCATATGGAAACATGGCTTGCAAAGCTGGCTTACCCGATCCGGATTGGCGAACACGCTCAAACCGCATTTGCTTTTGGCCTGTTTCTGGATTGGGCCCGCGCCAGTGGCCGTAGCGATTTCTCCAGCCTGGTGACTGACAGGTCCAGGGATTTTTATTTGAATGACCGCGCCTGCCCGTTGGCCTATGAACCGGGTGGACAGGACTTTCTGTCCCCATGCCTGGCTGAAGCTGATTTGATGCGGCGCATCCTGAACGCTGAAGATTATGCCCGATGGCTGACAGCTTTCCTGCCTTCCTTACCCGAAGATGGAAGCAGTGACTGGTTGTCGATTGCCGTAGTCACCGATCCCACGGATGGAAAACTGGCCCATCTCGATGGTCTGAATATCAGTCGCGCGTGGATGCTGGAGGGAATGGCGTATGGCTTACCAGCAGGAGATTCACGTAAAAAGGCTTTACTCAGTAGCGCAGCCGTTCATAAAAACTCAGGTCTGGCCTCCGTCACCGGTGAGCACTATGAAGGTGGTCACTGGCTGGGTAGTTTTGCAACCTATCTACAAACAGAGCGTGGCTTGGGGAAAAGGAAAACTAAACAGATTTATTTGATTTCGATCAACATCGTGCTCGTGTCAGTTCATTATTATTGAGTTGTTGTTACCGGAGAACGATATGGCTACCTATCAAAAAATACTTGTTGCGGTTGATCTGAGCTCTGAATCAGAACTGGTGCTGCAAAAGGCCCAGCTAATCGCAGATCCGAATGCCGATATGCATGTTGTCTATGTTCAGGAGCCTATGGATAACGTATACGTCGGCATTGTTCCGCAAAGTGCAGCATTCAGTGGTCTTGGTGATCTCGAAGCACAATTGAGTGAGGAACTGAAAGACAAACTGTCCGCCCTGGGTGAAACCTTCAAGCATGCCTTCCGACCACCTGCATATCCTTCATGGTTCGCCTGCTCATGAAATCCACCGTTTCGCCAAAGAAAACGGCAGCCAGTTGATTGTCATCGGCACACATGGTCAACGGGGCCTGCAGTTGCTGTTGGGATCTACTGCGAACTCGGTACTGCATGGCGCTGGTTGTGACGTGTTGTCCGTCAGAATAGGTGCTAAGGTGTAAAGAAATCTGTCATCCGATTTTTTCGGATGCCTTGAACGAGCAGGTTTCGGAACGCTATTGATGTCGCGTTTGGTCGTGGGGATATCTTGAACTTCAAAACTCTGATCTGGATTACTGTTTTTCTATCAGTATTGATCTGGTCGGCGATTGAACCGGCCGATCGACTGACCTGGTGGATGGAGGTCATTCCCGCGCTGCTTGGCTTTGTCATTTTGTGGCTGACACGTAAGCGCTTCCCTTTAACCGGGCTGGTCTATGTTCTAATTTTGATCCACTGCCGTCATTTTGATGGTAGGTGGTCACTACACCTATGCCGAAGTACCGGTAGGTGACTGGCTACGTGACCTGACCGGTGGTGATCGCAACAACTATGACAAACTGGGTCACCTCGCACAGGGTTTTGTCCCGGTCATGATAGCGCGTGAAATCATGATCCGGAATCGGGTCGTGGCGGTCAGGGGCTGGTTAACATTCCTGTTGCTTTGCGTGGTGCTGGCGGTGAGTGCATTTTATGAGCTTATCGAATGGTGGGCGGCCCTGCTAAGCGAAGAGGCAGCGGATGCATTCCTGGGAACACAGGGTTATGTCTGGGATACGCAATCAGATATGTTGTGGGCGCTTTGCGGGGCTATCCTGGCCCTGGTGACGCTGTCAAAGTGGCATGATCGACAGATCAGCTACTTCATGCCCTAAATGTCGCTGCCGGAAACAGACCGGGTGATACTCATGGTCTCAAGTCGTTTATTCACCTGCTCGAGTATGCCATCTGCGTCCAGACCGGCCCAGGTCAGGCAGTCCTGCGCGTGAACCATGTTCTATATAGCGTGTCCGGTAGTCCTATATTCAGGAGATTAAAACTGCCCCCGCTTGCCGCGAGTAATTCATTTACACCACTGCCAGCTCCACCCATGACCGCATTTTCTTCTACGGTGACCACCAGCTTGTGGCTGTGAGCCATTTCGTTGATGACATCAGCATCAAGTGGTTTTACAAATCGCATATTTACGAGGCTTGCGCCGATACGTGAAGCGACCACACCACACGCCTGGAGACAGCTTCCAAAAGACAATATGACAATGTCCTTGCCTCGTTTTACGACCTCGGCCTTGCCGATGGGTAGTTCCTGCATTTTTGCTTCAACAGGTTTTCCAGGTCCGCTGCCGCGTGGATACCTGACAGCTGCCGGTCCCTGGTGCCTGAAACCGGTATAGAGCATTTGTCGGCACTCGTTTTCATCGGACGGCGCCATAATCAGCAAATTTGGAATACAGCGCATAAAGCTCAGATCAAAACTACCTGCATGGGTTGGTCCATCTGATCCGACCAGACCGGCCCGGTCAATTGCAAATAGTACGGGCAGGTTTTGCAAGGCAACATCGTGGATCAGCTGGTCATAGGCCCGTTGCAGGAATGTGCTGTATATTGCGACCACCGGGTGCGTACCCTCGCAGGCCATACCGGCAGCCAGTGTCACAGCATGTTGCTCGGCGATACTGACATCAAAATAACGATCGGGAAAACGCTGCTCAAACTCCACCAGGCCGGAGCCTTCACGCATCGCCGGTGTTATGGCCAGCAGGTTCTCATCCTGCTCAGCCATATCGCATAGCCACTGACCAAAGACCTGGGTGTAGGTCGGTAGCGGTTTAACTGCCGGTGTGGCCGAAACGATACCTGTTTGTGGATCAAAAGGTGCAACGGCATGATATTTTACCGGGTCTTTTTCTGCCGGTTCATAACCTTTGCCCTTGGCGGTAATTATGTGAAGCAGGTTTGGCCCGTCAACGGTTTGTATGGTCCGTAGATGTGCGCAACAAAATAGGCAGATCATGCCCGTCAATCGGACCGAGATAATTAAAGCCAAACTCCTCAAACAACGTGCTCGGCACAATCATGCCTTTAACATGCTCTTCCCAGCGACTCATGAAACGCCATACACGGGAGTCCTTATGCATCAACTGTTTGCCACGTTCGCGGATGTTGGTCACGGTCGGTCCGCTCATCATACGGGCCAGAACCTTGGTCATTGCACCGACATTGGGTGATATTGACATCTGGTTTTCATTCAGAATAACCAGCATGTTCGGGTCGAGTGAGCCGCCGTGATTGAGAGCCTCGAACGCCATACCGGCAGTCATGGCACCATCGCCAATGACGGATACGACCCGCCGGTTCACGTTTTGATGTGCCGATGCGAGTGCCATTCCGAGACCCGCGCCGATCGAAGTGGACGAGTGACCAACACCAAAGGTATCAAACTCGCTTTCGGCACGTTTCGGGAAAGGCGCCAGTCCGCCGGTTTTCTTAATGGTGCCTATACGATCTCGTCTGCCGGTTAGTATTTTATGCGGATAAGCCTGGTGTCCTACATCCCAGATAATCCGGTCATGGGGTGTCTCAAAGCAGTAATGCAGGGCTACGGTGAGTTCAACACAACCCAGTCCTGCGCTGAAATGCCCACCGCTCTTTGAAATCGCCTGCAGTAAATACGCACGTAACTCGTCAGCAACCTGGGGTAACTGATCCTGATCCAGTTTGCGTAAATCTGCCGGTGTGATAATAGGGTCAAGCAGTGGGTATTTCTCAACGTTCATAAGTGTATTTTACCGGTCGCGGTCAACGGTGTAAGCTGCCAACCACTTTAGAGTGTCGGTTTCACCAGGTAAGTGGTTTAGTTCCATTTGTGCCTGATCCCGCAATTCGTGTGCTCTTTGCAGAGATTTTTCCACGCCGATAATGGCAGGAAAAGCAGGTTTTGACCTCGCTGCATCAGCCTGGCTCGGTTTTCCGGTAACCTCGGGGCTGCCGGTCACATCAAGCAAATCATCGAACACCTGGAAAGCCAGACCCGTCAATTGGCCGAAACGGGATAAGGCATTGACCTGTGGCTCTGGCGCCTTTGCAAGCAATGCCGGTGCGACGGTACTGACCTGGATTAATGCACCGGTTTTGAAAGCGTGGATTTTCTCCAGCTCACTTTGAGAGATTTCCCTACCAAGACTGGCGAGATCCAGCACCTGGCCACCGGCCATACCAGTGGCCCCGCAGGCGTGTGCGAGTCTCAGGATAATCGCAAGCTGTTGTTGGGGATCGGTACTTAAGGCAGGGTCACCCGCCAGTATCTCGAATGCCAGTGCCTGTAAGGCATCGCCTGCCAGTATGGCGGTTGCTTCATCAAACTTGCGATGACAGCTCGGCTGTCCGCGTCTGAGGTCATCGTCATCCATGCTGGGTAGATCATCATGAATCAGGGAATAGGTGTGGATGAGCTCAATCGCGACAGCAATACCGTCCAGTCTGTCTTCGTTCAAATTCAGTGCACGACCTGAGGCATATACAAACAGGGGCCGGATACGTTTACCGCCGGCAACAGCAGAGTAATGCATTGCTTGCAGCAGCACGGGTGGTGTCCGTGTTGGTTCAGGCAGGTAACCGGGAAGAATTTTTTCAAACCTGGCCTGCCATGCCTTGATGATGGCAGTGGTTTCAGGCATCCGGTTCAAATGACTCCAGCGAATCTTCGTCCTGGGTATTTGTCAGTAGTTCGACTGTCTGCTGCGCATTGTCCAGTGTTGCCTGGCATTGCTTGGTCAGTTCGATACCGTGTTTGAATCCGGACAAGGATTCATCGAGTGACAAATCACCCTCTTCAAGGTTCACAACCAGTTTTTCAAGTTCAGCCAGTGTCTCTTCAAAGTTGGGACCTGGCTCTGTCTTTTTGCTCATAATCTGTGTTCCGGGTTTAGCGGAGCGACACTAACGTACCGCACCGGCAGGGTCAACTATCAATATTTCACCCCGTGTTGTTGTTTGAGAATGAATTGCAGTAACGGGTGCTGCGGGTGCCAGCTAAAGCTGATGTTGTTTTCAGATAACCAGGATGCAAATCGCTCATTGAAGCACCAATCCCCCATGGCAACCAGCTCGCCATCCAGTTTGCAAAGTGGGATAGCGTCTCTTAGCCAGGGCGGAATATCAGCCGCCTGGAAAAGGTTTTTAAGGCTTTTGTGATGACCACCCAGGCTGATGACGGTTTCTTCCGTATTGATTCGGCCACTGACCGAGAACGCACCATCCGGAGAGACACTTGTGCCCGCTTCGGGCAGGCTTCCTGGTTCTTAACACAAGTTGACCGGCATCCCGGCCCAAATCAACTTCAACTTGCCCTTTTGGCCATTTTACGGTGGCACAGGGTAGGATTTCGATTGCTGTCTGCAACCATAACTGACTTTTATACCAACGTAGTAAACAGTCGTCCCAGCGTACCGAAACCTTGTGGTCACTGCCGGCCTGTTGAACCTGATCGCAAAAAGAACCCAGTTTATAGGCGGGGATGCCGGTGCTTCCTGAATGCTTTATCCAGCGCCGGATCACCAGCCTGAATAACTCCGCGATTAGCGCGGCACTGCGGGGTAATTCTCAAGACAAAAGGGTGAATCAGGTTTGGCTCGAGATACTCATCTGCAAGTTTTTCCAGCAGGTGTCGTGTGTCGGTCATCGCTTCGCGGGTTAACAATAACCGCTGGCTTACCTCCGGCCACCGTTGTTCCAGTAAGGGAATGACCTCGTGTCGCACAAAGTTACGGTCATGGTTTAAGTAGATGATTGGACGGGTCTTCTGTCCATTCAATATTGTTCTCGCGTAAATAGTCCCTCAATGCGCTGTTTTTGAACCGCAGCAAGGGTCTTTGCAAAAAACCGGGTCCAAGTGGCCTGCTTTCGGGCATGGCTGACAGCCCATCAACACCGCTGCCACGCATCAGGTTCAACAACAGCGTTTCGGCCTGGTCATCTGCATGGTGGGCAGTCAGCAGGCAATCGGCCCGACCGAGCAGGCCTGAAATGGTTTCGTAACGTAAATGACGGGCTTCTGCCTCCAGACCCTTGCCCGAGCAGTTTTTCAGGTCAATCTTGAGACAAACCAGGTCGATGTCGTGCTGAAGGCAAAAATTCTCACACTGTAGTTGCCAGAGATCGGCGTCAGGATGAATACCATGGTTGATATGTACGGCTGAAACCGGAATATCCAATTGCGGGTTGATTACGCTCAGAGCGTGCAGTAAGGCGGTGGAATCGGCACCACCGCTGAAGCCCACGAGATAGGAATTCACCACGGGAAAAGACTTGAGGATTTGCAGCAAACGCTCTGCAGTAAATGCCAAGGCACGATTGCTCATTAGCCTGGAAGCCTGTTTGACTAGTCCTTGAATTCGCCGTAAGAGAGCAAGCGTTGATAGCGCTCGTCCAACAGGGCCTCTGTTGTCATTTTGTCGAGTTCTTCAAGTTGTGCGGCCAGGCAGTCACCAACCTTTGTGGCGACCTTCTCCGGATCCTTGTGGGCACCGCCCAATGGTTCCGGGATAACCTCGTCGACCAGGCCCAATTGCAGAAGCCTGTCGGATGTGATGCCAAGTGCAGAAGCGGCATCCTCTGCCAGTGCCGCATCATTCCACAAGATGGATGCGCAGCCTTCCGGTGAAATCACCGAATAAGTGCTGTATTGCAACATGTTCACACGATCACCCACACCGATGGCGAGGGCGCCGCCGGATCCGCCTTCACCGATTACGGTGCAAATAACGGGCACCGGTAACCTGGACATGTATTTGAGATTGGTGGCGATGGCTTCGGATTGACCGCGTTCCTCGGCACCCACACCCGGATAGGCTCCTGGTGTATCAATGAACGTAATAACCGGCAGACGAAAGCGTTCCGCCATTTTCATCAATCGTAAGGCCTTGCGGTAACCTTCAGGCCGGGCCATGCCAAAATTCCTGAAGACCTTGGCCTTGGTGTCACGACCTTTCTGCTGGCCAATGACCACGATGCCGCGACCGCGAAATCGTGCCAGACCACCAACAATGGCATGGTCATCAGCGAAAGCACGGTCACCGTGTAGTTCGTGGAATTCATCAAACAGGAAGTCGATATAATCCAGCGTGTAGGGTCGCAATGGATGGCGGCTGAGTTGCGATATCTGCCATGGTGTCAGATCTTTGAAAATATTCGTCAGCTTTTGTCGCATCTTGGACTGCAGGCGCTGAATTTCCTCATCCAGGTTGATCGCATTGTCAGAGCCAACGTTCCGTAACTCGTCAATTTTTGCCTGTAGCTCAGCGATAGGCTGTTCGAATTCCAGGTAGTTTGAGTTCATGGCAATCTGATTCCAGCAAAGAGTGCGAATTATAAACGCAACTGACAGTTTAGTTTAGCCCGAATATTTCGCAAGTCCCGGATCCTTGATAAATTAACCGGATAGAGCACCATCGGGACAGATTGTTCTGACACGAGGTATCGGGTCACTGTTCCAGTGCTCCAATGCCCAATTCCACAAAGCGTTCAGTGACAAGCCTTGCGGTGGGTTTTGGCCGAGAAAACGCAGAGCCTGGCTTACAGCAGCAGCGGGTTCCTGGTGATTCACCGGGTCAGTCCGGATCCGTTTGCTGAGTTTCTTGCCATCCTCTGAAACCACGACCGGCAGATGCATATAGTCCGGAGAAACAAATCCGAGCGCTTTTTGCAAACAAATCTGCCGGCAGCTGGAGTCGAGCAGATCAGCTCCCCGGACAACCTGTGTGACACCCTGAAAGTGGTCATCAACGACCACGGCCAGTTGATAGGCAAACAGTCCGTCTGCGCGTCTGATTATGAAATCACCACTGGTGTCAGCGGGTGATTCTGACACAAGACCTTGTAATTTATCATTAAAAAGGCAAGGTCCATCATCAACAAAAAAACGGACAGAACGTGGGGTTTTGCCGGCTGGTATGCCATTTCTGCATGTACCGGGATATCTGCCGGTTTCCGACAGGTCCTTGCGTGAACAGGCGCAAGGGTAAGCCAGGCCTTTTTCAAGCAATTGGTTTGCTGCATCCTGATAGGCATTAAGCCTGCTGCTTTGATATAAAACAGGTCCATCCGGGACCAGGCCCAGTCTGTTCAGGTCATCGATAATGCGGTCAGCACTACCTTCTACCTCCCTGGGTGGGTCAATGTCTTCAATCCGGAGTAACCATATGCCACCGGCGCTTTTTGCTTCGAGATAGCTACCGACAGCCGCCACCAGTGATCCGAAATGTAAATCACCGGTAGGTGATGGTGCGAATCGACCGACCACGGCGACCGGTTTCATAAATGTCTTGCTTGCTTATTGTCCGACGACCTGGGGCGCCTCATTGAGGAAATCACCTGTAACCAGCCTGACGCCACATTGCCAAAGTACGGCCAGATCGGATGCGTCACGAACTTCATCGGCAATAATAGTGATATCTCGGGCTTCTACGGCCCTGACGACTGCCCGGATGATCTCCTGATTCGCCGTGTTGGATGACAGACCCTGTGCCAGACCGGGGCGAAGTTTGATCATATTGATGGGCAGGTGCTCAAGCAACTGTACGGTCTGACGATCATTATCAAAATCTGAAAGAACAAAATTACAGCCCAAAACCTGTAGCCCTTCGACAATACGACGGGTTGGCTTAAGGTTGGCTTCGGCAACCATCGCTGATACCTGGAGAATTAGTTGTGACCCTTCAACCTCGGTTTCTTTCAGCATGCGCTGGAACCAGTTGGGAAAGCTAAAATCAAGTATCGAGTTCGCACTCAGGTTGATGATATGTTTGTCGCCAGTTCCGGTAATAGCCAACATTAGCTGTGGCATGACGTGACGGTCTATGGTGCCGCCAAGATCGTTGCGTTCTGCCTCCCGCATAAACTCGCTGATCTGGATGTCCCCCCCTTCTTCACGCATAAATGTGCGATTTTCAAACAATCCCTCGTTTTCGCCTTCCAGATCAACAATGGATTGTTGAACGGTATAAAAATCGTGGTTGTTCAAGGCATATCGAATACGCTCTACCCAATCCCGTTCGGCTTCACCGGTATGAACCGTGGTAAGGGCAGGTTTAAACCTGGCCAGTGTATTGCCTTTTTGCACAGCCTGGCTAAAGGCTGATTTTGCCTGGGCAATCACTTCCGTGGCGTCCCGGGTCAGGGGTCCGAGGGTGGCCATACCGATGCTGCAGGAAGCCGTCCTGGTTTGATCACCCAGGTCAATGATGTGATTGGCATAATTTTCCAGTATGGCATCACCCACATCCTGCAGGGATGAAGATTCTTCTCCCCTGACTATTACGGCAAAACCATTGTCACTAAAACGTGAAGGAATATCGTTTTCCTTTATACAACCACTGATAACATTGGCCAGGTCCAGGATGTAGGTATCAATACTCTCAATTTCCAGGTTCTGCTGCAATTCTGCGATACCGTCAATTTCCATATACATAACGGCGGCTCTGTGGTCGGCATCTCCATCTTCTGCTATCAATTCAGATAACCTGGCAATAAATGTCTGCCTGTTGATCATATGTGTCAACTGGTCGGTTTTTCGCAGACGGTTTAATTCCTCGTGAAGAACATGATTGGCGTCCTGTTCGCGGACCATCATCTGGATGCATTGCTCACCATTGAATCTGGATGGCGAAAAAGTCAATTCAGCTTTCAGATGTTTGTTTCCAAGCGTGTTGATAGTGACCACCAGTGATTCCGCCGGGAAAACCGCCTGGTTCATATCTCGCAAAAGTTTTTTCAGGTCGATCCCTTCGCCGGGGGTCATACACTCAAGCATTGAGAGCCCCTCGATCTCTGCGAGCGTATTGACCTGCAATAATTCGAGATAGGCACGATTGGCATAAACATGCAGGCCCTCGTGGATATAAGCTATGGAATCCCGCGCGCTATCCAGCAGAAGGTTGTAACGAAGCTGTAATTCTTCCTGCTTTTGTAGCAGGTCATCATATTCGCGGACGGATTTTCCACCGGACAAATGCTGTTTGACAACTTGCATTAACTGATCATTTTCCTCTGCGTTGATAATCAGCAGAGGATGTGTGGCGATGGCAGCTTCAATACTGGCAATGTCTTCCGGCTTTACCTGCATGACCACTGGTGTTGAATACTGTTCAGCTGTTTGTAGAACCTGTGTGATTTTCATCGATGCCGGCAACTGCCCGCCGAGCACGACTAAAAAAGGTGCTTTTTCCTTTAGAACGGCTTCCAATTCGTCTAAACCAGACGCACTGACAACCCGGACAGCGACTCCCGAATTGCGTAAAAAGCTATTGATTGCCTGCGCATGGTCAGGAGCATTGTCAATCACCAGCAAGTAAGCGCTATGCATGTGAATTGTTCCCCGGTCCTCGATCCTTGAGTATTCTATATGTCATTGATGATCCTGATGAGTTCAATATCCTGTTCCGTATTCAATTCGGTTTTGACACCCCCCACTGCGGGTCTGTCGAATATGTTTTTTGCAATTATGACGTATATTCAGTGCTTTTTGTAGAAACAGTATCCGTTTAACAAACTTAACAAGATTTTTGGACATAGATCAACCCGTAATTTAGAGGTGTATTCAGTCAAGTTCTATCGTCCTAATCCCGTACGCGTTATCATTACGCAAATTTTAACTGTATTTGAAGAATCCTTGGGTAAATGAGCCGGTTCAGACGAATTAAATCGGGGTTTCTAAACTAAGCAAGCGAATCTGCCGCGTCCTCGCAGGTGTAGACTTCGTAGCAGGCAATTTCGGAGAGAACAATGGCGACCTTTAGTACCAGTGAATTTAAGAGCGGTCTGAAAATAATGATCAACGGTGACCCTCATAACATCGTGGAGAACGAATTTGTAAAACCTGGCAAAGGCCAGGCATTTAGCCGGGTCAGGGTGCGCAACCTCATGACCGGGCGGGTCGTCGAAAAAACATTCAAGTCAGGTGAGACAGTTGAGGCTGCCGATGTGTTCGAAACAGAAGCACAATACCTGTACAACGACGGTGAGTTCTGGCACTTCATGCACGGTGAGTCCTACGAACAATACTCAATTGGCAAAGAGCGGGTTGGTGATACTGTATGGTGGCTGAAAGAGGAGGATGTTTGTATCCTGACCTTATTCAATGGACAACCCATTACTGTTACACCTCCCAATTTTGTCGAAATGGAAGTCGTTGAGACGGATCCGGGTATGCGTGGTGATACGTCAGGTGGTGGTGGTAAACCTGCAAAACTGACGACAGGTGCAACGGTGCGTGTACCCTTATTCATTCAGGAAGGCGAGCTGATTAAGATCGATACTCGAACTGGAGAATATGTATCCCGTGTGAAAGCCTGACGCCTGGTGGATACCGTTTTACTATTACCCCGTCTGCTGGTACCCGTGCGGCCTCGTGGGCAGGTGCTGGAGCAAATGGCAGTCGTTATTGAAGGTGAGTTTATAGGCGCTGTCATGCCGCGCTCAGAGGCGCTCGAAATATACAAAGACGCTACCCGTATTGAGTTACCCGAACACGTATTGGTGCCAGGGTTTATCAATATGCACACCCACTCAGCCATGTCTTTGTTGAGGGGTTATGCAGATGACCTCAATCTTCAAGTATGGCTTAATGAGCACATCTGGCCCGTTGAAAAGGCGTTTCTCGGTCCAGGATTCGTGCATGATGGTGCACGACTGGCTATTGCCGAAATGTTGCGTGGTGGCACAACTTTTTTCAATGACCTGTATTTTTTCCCCGAGATAACCGCTGCGGCCGCAGTTGAAACGGGCATGCGTGCGTGCATTGGCTTGCCTGTGATTGATGTGCCTACTGTCTGGGCAGCCAACGAAAACGAATACATCGACAAGGGACTGGAAGTCAGTTCGAGTTGGAAAAATGAGCCATTGATATCCACTTCAATGGCGCCGCATGCACCCTATTCGGTTGGCGATGCAGCCCTGGGCAGGATCGCAGAAATTTCAGAAAATCGTGATTTGCGTGTTCATATGCATGTGCTGGAATCAAACTGGGAGATATCCGAATCTTTACGTCGTCATGGCAAATCGACGCTGGAAAGGTTGGATGACGTGGGCTTGATGAACGAGCGTCTGCTGGCCGTTCATATGACCCAGTTGAATGGAACCGATCTGGAAGCCTTATCTGAAACCGCTGTGAATGTTATCCATTGCCCGGAATCCAATCTCAAACTTGGCAATGGTATTTGCCCGGTGGCGCGCCTGCTTGAGCACAATATCAACCTTGCCCTCGGTACCGATGGTGCTGCAAGCAACAACAATCTTGATCTGCTTGCAGAATCGCGCAGTGCGGCCCTGCTGGCAAAAGGATACGCGGCTGATCCCTGTGTATTGAATGCATTCCAGACACTGGAAATGTTGACTATCAATGCTGCCAGGGCGCTTGGGAAAGAGACACCTGCTTGGGAGTGTGCAGACCGGGAAACTGGCTGATCTTTGTGCCATTCGCTTGGATTCTCTGCAGACCACACCTATGTATGATGTGGTCTCACATTTGATATATGCAGCTTCCAGTCAGCAGGTATCCCACGTCTGGGTGGGTGGTCGGATGTTGTTACAGGATAAGCAGTTCTTGTATTTGGACACAGGCGATATTATGGACCGTGCACAGGACTGGGCAAAACGAATTACAAGCGAAACCCGGGCGACAAGCTCCAGGGAGTACAAGACTCATGATTGAAAACACTGGAAACGTTGATCCTGCAGAACAACAGAAATTCGATCGCATTGCAGCCTCATGGTGGGATCCCGATGGAGAGTCACGGCCGCTGCACGATCTGAATCCGGCACGGCTGGCTTACATTACCGAAAGGGTTGAGCTCAAGGGTGTGAATGTTGTTGATGTGGGTTGTGGTGGTGGTATTTTGTCGGAGTCCCTGGCCGGGCAGGGCGCCATTGTGACGGGTATTGATATTGCGGCCAAGGCCTTGGCCGTCGCCAAATTACATTTGCATGAGTCGGGATGCCAGGTTGATTATCAGAACGTCACGGCAGAATCATGGGCAGGACAGCACCCGTCCAGCGCGGGGGTCGTGACCTGCATGGAAATGCTTGAGCATGTGCCGGATCCCGCATCGGTGGTTGCAGCCTGTGCGGAAATGCTTGATACGGGTGGCCATTTGTTCATGAGTACCCTGAACAGGAATGCGATGTCTTTTACTGTTGCGATACTTGGCGGTGAACACATCACGCGGATCATTCCAAAGGGTACGCATCAATATGACCGGTTCATCAAACCCTCGGAGTTATGCCAGTGGTTGCGTGCATCCGGTATGAAGGTGGAAGAAATCACCGGGATTCATTACAACCCCCTGCAACGGACTGCCCGCACCGGTGGTCACGTCAATGTAAACTACCTCATCCACGCAACCAAGACTTAACAATCGTGTGATTAAGGCTGCATGCCACCGTGTGATGAAGGAACGCTTGTCTGATGGCTGATGTTTCACAGGTAGAATTCGACCACTGTCGCGAACTGGCTTTGTTGCCCGGTAGTGTTTTCGAGTTTACCAGTCGTTTTTTCCCAAGGGCCCAACTTGAACCCATATTGGCTTTATATGCGCTTAGGCAGGCTGTTAGCGCGATTCCAAAAGGCCCCGCAGACGAGTCGGTCAAGTGGGCCAAGCTCAAATGGTGGAGCGAAGAACTTGTCGCTCAGCCCGAAGCATCTTCGCGTCATCCGGTGTTACGTGCCTTATGGCAATCAGGGGCAAGAGCGCGGCTGAGTAATTCTCTTTTGCTGCGAATGGTCGGTGATGCACTGGCGCAGATTGATGGCGTGCCTGTTGGTGATGAAAATGCCATGTTCGAACGGCAGGCAGTCATCGGAGCGACTGAAATTCAGCTTGAACTTGCACTGGATGATGCGGAAATTGAAGAAAAAAATCTTAAATTCCTGGGTGCAGCCACCAGTTCGTTCCACTTGATTTCGAGTTTTTCTGCCAATCACATGTCAGAAACGTCCCGGTTGCCGCTGAGTTTGCTGGCAAAATACAACGTGAGTGCGGCACAACTGGAACAAACACCAGGTACTGCTGAACTCAATCAGATTATTACGGAATTGGCCGATAATGCCCTGGGTTGGTTTTCAGAGGGTATGTCAGGCTTGCAAATAAGCCCTGAATCCTCCGTCTGTGCACATTTGCAGTTGCGCTGGGCGATGGAAAAAAGACGTCTGAACGTTATCAGGAAGGACGCGTGCGGGTTTCTGGAGACGGGTAAGTACTTTGGTCCTGCCGATGCCTGGTTCGCCTGGCGATTCCTTCGGAAATTAAGATGATTATGATGGCCGGGGCTGGTCACGTATGCTTGCTGTCAGATCTGGCCAAAATGGAGAGGTAAGCATATGTATACATGTTCAGGCGGATGTCATTGCGGCCAGGTAAAGTTTGAAATCGAGATCCCTGACGAAATTACCGTACATAAGTGCAATTGCTCAATTTGCCGGAAATCCGGCTACCTGCACCTGATCGTGTCTGCGGACCGGTTTTTTTTGCGTGAAGGTGAAGATAGCCTGGTCGAATATCACTTTCACACGGGCGTTGCCCGTCACCTGTTTTGCGGTGTTTGCGGAATTAAATCGTATTATGTCCCGCGTTCGCACCCCGATTCGTTTAGCGTCAACCTGAATTGTATTGATTTACCGAATGGGGTTGAAGTGACGGTGGAAGACTTCAATGGCCGCAACTGGAGTGAGAACCGAAAGCAATTTACAAAGATTTAGACCTTACCCCGTTTTGCTCACGGTGCTTTAAGAGGATTCTTTGTCGGTTATGAAATCAGGACCTTTCCCTGCAGTTTTTTCATAGACCCCTTTTTCGACCTTTTTAAATTGCGTAAACCCATGTTTTTCAATATTTTCATTTGACAGGGAGGGTGTCGGGCTGGCCAGGTTGGGGCGCGAGATTTTTCTACGCACCGGGTTGTGACACTCAGGGCAAAATTTAAGGGGCTCATCTGACATTTTTTGCATGAAATCAAAAGAAGTCACGCAATAATCACAACATTTCTGGCCGGCGGCCTGGTATTCATATATAGGCATTCATTTCACCACGAAGCTTGTCCTGATCAAGGATCGACTGATTAGCATACCGAGTCAATCATCAATGTTGCCTGATCTCTTGTATCACGACAACGCACAAATCGTTAAAATATTTTTTTATCCAGGTTGCAAGCATGAGCCTTTCAGGAAAAACAATATTAATTACGGGTGCTGCGGGCGGGCTTGGGCAGTGCAATCGCCATGCAATGTGCCGGTTTAGGCGCAGAACTGGTATTGCTGGACAAGAATCGCCGCGGTCTGGGTGAATTGAGCGATAAATTGACCGACCTGCAATTAAAGTCACCGGGTCTTTACCCGTTAAATCTTGCTGCCGCGGGTGTCGATGATTTTGGTGACCTTGTTAAAACCATCGAAACAGAGTTTGGTGGATTGGATGCGCTGATCCATTGCGCAGTTGATTTTGACAGTTTGCAGCCGCTGGATCAGGTTCAGCCACAGGATTGGCTGCAATCAATACAGGTCAACGTGAATGCACCGTGGTTGCTGAGTTGCGCGTTATTACCATTGTTGAAGAAATCAGAAAACGGCCGCTTATTTTTTATGCTGGATGACCTTGAAACAGTCACGGACGGTTACTGGGGAGCATATGGTACGAGCAAAGCCGCATTGACCGGTATGACGAGACAATTTTACAACACACTGAATAATACCCCGATATCTGTACGTGGAATCATTCCCGGCCCCATGCGAACCGGTTTCAGGGCAAAGGTCTACCATGCAGAAAACCCGATGGAGCAACCGGATCCTGCAATTGTCGCCAGCAAAATTGTCAGCATGTTGACCGGCAGTCTTTCAGACCGTGATCTGATAGTAAACTTATCTGAATAGCGTTTTGATTTTCAGTGTTTTGGGCCAGTGCTTTTGGCAGCCTCATATCCAATCATGGCTTGTTTTGTGTTGGTACCCCATCGATAGCCTCCCAGGGTTCCAAGACTGTTGATGACACGATGGCAGGGTATGAGCCAGGAAACAGGATTTCGCCCGATAGCTGAACCGGTTGCACGACTGGCGCCGGCATGACCGGAGATTGATGCCAGTTGGCCATAGGTACAATGCGTGCCGCTGGGCAGGTTAAGCAGCGCTTCCCATACACGAAGTTGGAATGGGCTGCCCCGGAGCCAGACCTTTAAGTTGTTTCTGTTCTTTTTCATTGAAGATTTCTTCCAGCTTTTTTTGAGCCGCAGAAGTGTTCTCAGTCAGGTTCGCATCCGGCCATTGCTGGTTGAAATGATTCCAGCTGTGCTGTTTACCTTCCTCGTGACAGAAACCCAGGAAACACACGCCCCTGTCTGTCCAGGCAAGCAGGGCCTCACCAAAAGGCGTTATTCCATAACCATAGCTAATTTCTACGCCAAGACCCTTCCGTTTTGCTTCGCCCGGTGTCATGGCCTGCGTCGTTATCAGCAAGTCATGTAATCTGCCGGGACCGGACAATCCGCTTGAAACGGCCGAATCAAGTACCGTCTGACCTTGCCGCAAACGCTCCATGGCCTGGGCTTTGGTCAGGTATTTTAAAAACTGCTTGGGTGATACACCGGTCCACTGCTGGAAAAGGCGCTGCAGATAGTGGGGGCTTAGACCGACGTGGTTTGCAAGTTCTTCCAAACCGGGTTGGTCCTGCTGGTTTTGACAAAGCCAATGCAAGGCCTCGGCAATTAATTGATAATGATGTTGAGAATTCATGTGGCTATTGTAGAAGTTTCATGATCAATAGCCACCCGATTCTTGCTAAGTTGGCTGGTGAAGCCCTGTTTGATTTTGCCCAGTGCGAAACAGGGGTTCCCTTATTGTTTTGAATACATCACTACGGGTAGTAACTATGTCAGATGACCTTTTTCTAAAAATTATTTCCCGGGAAATCCCGGCGGATATCGTGTTTGAAAACGATGATGTTTTAGCATTCAGGGATGTTAATCCGCAAGCACCGTTGCATGTGCTGATCATACCGAAAAATCGAATTCCGACCATCAACGATATGCAGGCACACGATGCTGAATTATTTGGCAAGTTGTTTCTTGCTGCTCGGGAAATTGCGGTGGAGCAGGGTGTTGCCGAAGATGGCTACCGGGTCGTCATGAACTGTAATTCAGCAGCAGGGCAAACGGTGTTTCATGTGCATCTGCACTTGCTTGGCGGAAGAACACTTAACTGGCCGCCAGGCTGACAACCGGCGGCAATATTCCGGAGCTGGGCCATTCGCGGTGATCGTTGGGGTAAATCGACGGGATGCGCGGGAACATCAAGCTTGCTGAGTGGTTTTTTGCAGGTGTCCGGACAGGGCATCAGGACAAATGGTCGGTTAATTAACTAATCTGCAGGCTTCACAAAAAAATACGCCCCTGCGGATAGGCAGGGGCGAAAAATCTCGTTGGTAAAGCGTAAGCTATCGGAAGCTGCGACGGTTTCCCGTCGCAATTTCCATTTTCAATAACTACTACTAGTTTCTTGAATCAAAGTTTGATTTTTTCACAAAACCGTGCCGCGGTGCATTTGCACTTGTAGCAACTGAACACAAACCGGTGTTGCCCAGGACCTTGACGTTATTAAAGGTCACGATTTCAGAAAAGTCTTGCGAATCTAATACGGACACTGTTGCTGTATTACACCCCAAAGCGATTTCCAATTCTAAACCAGTACCATTTGGCAGGGTTATAAATACGCTTTCAAACCCAGTTCCACCACCAGCGATTTCGATACCAGTTCCACCACCAGCGATTTCGATACCAGTTCCACCACCAGCGATTTCAACACCGGTTCCACCACCAGCGATTTCAACACCGGTTCCACCACCAGCGATTTCAATACCGGTTCCGCCACCAGCGATTTCAACACCGGTTCCGCCACCAGCGATTTCAATACCGGTTCCGCCACCAGCGATTTCAACACCGGTTCCGCCACCAGCGATTTCAATACCGGTTCCACCACCAGCGATCTCAGTCTTCGAACCGGTTCCGCCGCCAGCAATTTCAACTTCTGATGAAGTGGAATTTATTGAAATTTCAAATAGTGAAACTTGAGTGAAAGTTCCAGTCTGAGATGCCTTGCCGACAAAGGTATTACCATCAATATTCCACATTACTGAAATTTGACCTTGGTCAACGGCTACTTGCATAAAACCTTCGGGCCGAACGTTGTCAATACCGGTTCCACCACCAGCGATTTCAACACCGGTTCCGCCACCAGCGATTTCAACACCGGTTCCGCCACCAGCGATTTCAACACCGGTTCCGCCACCAGCGATTTCAACACCGGTTCCGCCACCAGCGATTTCAACACCGGTTCCGCCACCAGCGATTTCAACACCGGTTCCGCCACCAGCGATTTCAACACCGGTTCCGCCACCAGCGATTTCAACACCGGTTCCGCCACCAGCGATTTCAATACCGGTTCCGCCACCAGCGATTTCAATACCGGTTCCGCCACCAGCGATTTCAATACCGGTTCCGCCACCAGCGATTTCAACACCGGTTCCGCCACCAGCGATTTCGATACCGGTTCCACCACCAATTTCAGCGGCGCTAACTTGAGCTGTAAATGCTAGCGCTGCTATTGAGCAAGCTAGTAAGCCTTTTCGAATTCCTGTGCCTGATTTTTCAATTCCTGTGCCGGATTTTTCAATTCCAGTGCCGGATTTCTCAATTCCAGTGCCGGATTTTTCAATTCCTGTGCCTGATTTTTCGATTCCTGTGCTGCTGTTTTGTATTGTCCAACGAGACATTTTGAGCTCCTTCTTCATCTGAGTTATGGCCGCCCCATTGGTACCAACCGATACCGACAGTGAGCTGACCTGGTCGTTTTTGTGGGTCTTCGAAATTTTCGAGTAACGCTTCCCCTTCTTTAATTTGTTTCTGAAGCAATAAACGTGCTTCCTGTCTGAATTCTTTATACCGTTTTGGGCACAGCCTGTATGTCCACCTGCCCTGTTGAGGTACTCGCGAATCAACATCCGACTCCATATTATGAATCGCTGCACTGAGTACTCTAGATGACTCAACAAAGGCAATATCGGTCATGTTTGCGCGGTCATTAGTAATTGGTGAATAAAACAAGGAAAGCAGTTCTACCTGCTCGACCCCGTCGGAAATAGTTCTAATATTTCCTGAAGTCAAGAGCTTATCCAACACGGTTTTTATTGTTATGTTTCTACCTATAGATTTGAGCACCAAGCCTTGAAAGGTTCGGCCTCGCCCTTCAATGGGTAAAACTAATGGTTGTTTTGTATCAGGGTCTGAAAAGAATGGGTCATTCGCCCACATATCAAGAAGTGCGTTCTCAGCACAGATGTTTTTGGGTTCTATAGTTATATCGTATTCCTTGTTCATTACAACGGAAACGACCCTTGTGTCCAATCCAGTTAAAAGCGCTAACGCACTCATAGTGGGCTTTGAACCGCTTTGATTTATTTTCTTTTCAGCTTCCTCTACGTATAAAGTCTTTAGGATGTCAACTAACGCTGGAAATGAAATTGTGCCCACCATTAATCGCACAATTCGACGAAGAACCAAACCTACAGCATTTGTAACGGATGAAGTTTCGCTGGGGGATGAAGCATCATTCATTTGTAAATTTCTCGCCATTAGATTTTCCCATAACTCCCAGGTGCTACTCTAATGACTTCCTTATCAAAAAAAGTATCTTGCTGCTTCCGCCACACACGGAACCACGCATAATAGTCACCCATAAAACGGTGACTATCACCCATAGGGTAGGATACTATTTTATTCAATGACTTGCACATGCTAATTGACTTGCTTCCTATACGTGAAGCTAAAAGCAAAATGACTTTTCATTCATCAGCCCAACAAGCTGAATTTTCAACCTGGTGCCCACACTCCTTGTGGGCACCTGGTCACAGGGCGAAAAGGGCTCGCCTTTTCGTAATTTGGACAATCCTTGTCCCTATTGCTGAATCTTTCGATTCATACACGGATCCTTCCGTGTCCTTGCAGATATGTCATCCTTGGCATACCCTTTTTATAACTTCCTTGTTGCTTCGCTGGTGCATCCTGCACTGGCTACTTTTCTTGTTCTTTCTACTGTATGGCTATGCTATTTATTAACTTTTAAGGCATCTGGTAATTGCTGTCTGCTGCAAGAGTTCCGTCTCTTAAAGCGGGCTACCGTTATTGCCCAGTCCTAATTTACCAAACATAGCCACCACTGTCTATAGACGATTATGCATATAGCCAAAAAAGAATTTAGCCTTTTTTGTAAATAGACACTTGTGTATTTAGCCAAAAGTGGCTATAGTATGTTTCATCAAGGGACGAGACAGGCATGGATGACCAAAGTTTCGTTAGCAGAAGGATCTGCGAAAGCACAAGGAAGTGTTGGACTTTGAACGGCAAGGATGCATTGGCGGGTGGCGACAGATCCGCAGAGCGGTTCGGAATATTAAGGAAGATGCTCCGAACCGCTTTTTTCTCTCAATCAACAGTGAGTATGGTGAGCTGGACGAGGGACTGACAGGCGCAGGGATAGCGCCTCTGAAGACGACAGGAGTTTCATTAGCAGAAGGATCTGCGACGACACAAGGAAGTGTTGGACGAGAGACAAACAGGCGCAGGGACGGCGCCTCTGGGGATAACAGGAAGTTTACCAGCAGAAGGATCTGCAACAGCACATGGAAGTGTTGGACGAGAGACTAACAGGCGCAGGGACGGTGCCTCCGGGGATAACAGGAAGTTTACCAGCAGAAGGATCTGCATCAGCACACGGAAGTGTTGGACGAGAGACTTACAGATTTACAGGCGTACGGACGACGCCTCAGGGGATAACAGGAATTTTATAAGCAGAAGGATCTGCGACAGCACAAGGATGTGTTGGGCTTTGTACGGCAAGGAAGCAAAAGCGGGTGGCGACAGATCCGCGAGGTGGCACGGGATATTACGGATAATATCCCGAACCGCTGTTTATGTTCAGGATGAACGGTATGCCGCGGGCGCAGGACGCGAGGAGCCTGGGCCATGAACGGTATGCCGCGGGCGCAGGACGCGCAGGAGCGGCGTCTCCCAAGTTAGCACTGCACGAGTGAGACCGGACGGTCGACCTGGGCCATGAACGGTTATGTTCAGGATGAACGGTATGCCGCGGGCGCAGGACGCGCAGGAGCGGTGCCTCTCAGATTTGCACGGTGTTTGACGCAGGAAGCGCAGTAACGTCGTCTCTCCAGTCAGCACCACATCGAAACTCTCTTTTAAAAGTCGGCCCGCCCTGGCACACGGGGGTAGGGGATAACATCACGTATGTTGGCCATACCTGTTATATAAGTAATCAATCGTTCAAAACCCAATCCAAAGCCGGCATGAGGTACTGTTCCGTAACGGCGTAAATCAATGTACCAACTGTAGGTTTCCGCATCCATGCCCTGTTCGGTCATTCGTTGTTGCAGTATATCCAGTCGTTCTTCGCGCTGTGAACCGCCAATGATTTCACCAATACCGGGGGCTAACACATCCATTGCTGCCACCGTTTTGCCGTCATCGCTCAATCGCATATAAAACGCCTTGATTTCCGTTGGGTAGTTTTTAACGACTACCGGGGCATTAAAGTGTTTTTCAGTAAGGTAACGTTCGTGTTCGGTCTGCAGGTCCAGACCCCACTCCGGTTTAAATTCAAATTTCTGACCCGAGTTCACGAGAATTTCGATTGCGTCCACATAGTCAACGCGGACAAACGGCGCATCGATCAGCTGTCTTCAGTCGTTCAATGGCAGTGGGTTCTATACGTTGTGCAAAAAACGCCATGTCCGCCGGACACTCATCAAGAACAGCCTTGAAAACATATTTCAGGAAGTCTTCAGCCAGGTCAGCAAGATCGTCAAGGTCGGCGAAAGCGATTTCCGGCTCTATCATCCAGAATTCAGCCAGGTGACGGGAGGTATTGGAATTCTCTGCGCGGAATGTCGGACCAAAGGTGTAAACATTTGATAATGCCAGGCAGTAGCCTTCCACATTTAACTGCCCGGAAACCGTGAGAAAGGTTTCGCGCCCGAAAAAGTCCTGTTCAAAATCGATGTCACCTTTCTCGTTACGTGGCAGGTTGGCCAGGTCCAGCGTGCTTACGCGAAACATGTCTCCGGCGCCTTCGGCATCAGAGGCGGTAATGATGGGTGTATTGATCCAGAAAAAATTATTCTCATGAAAATAACGATGGATTGCCTGCGCTGCAACGTGCCGTACACGCGTGATTGCACCAAAGGTGTTTGTGCGTGGTCGCAGGTGCGCTACCTCGCGCAGAAATTCGAAACTGTGCTGTTTTGGTTGAATAGGGTAGGTATCAGGGTCTTCAACCCACCCCGCTACTTCTACACCTGAAGCCTGAATTTCGAATTTTTGACCACGGCCAAGAGATTCAACCAGTTCACCTGAACAGATGACGGCGCAACCACTGGTGAGTTTTTGTATGTCCTCTTTATAATTGGAAAGGTCCGCTGGCGCGACAACCTGTATGTTGTCAAAACAGGACCCGTCATTGACGGCAATGAAGGAGAACCCGGCCTTGGAATCCCTGCGGGTACGCACCCAGCCCTGTACACTGACTTTTGATCCTGTCGGAATTTCCCCGCTAAGCGCCTTTTTTATGCTAACCGTTGACATGATAATATGGTTGATCTCTGGTGAAATGGCCCAAGATAATAAATCACCCGGCGCGGTGCGCACAGTCTTTTAGAGCAGCAAGTTGAAAATTTCAACAATGGTACAAAAATTATGAGCATTCAGTTAACCGACAATGCGGCACAACGTGTGAAACAGTTTCTTGAAAAAGATAACGGTGTGGCATTGCGTCTTGGTGTCAGAAAAACCGGATGCTCCGGTTGGGCTTATGAAGTGAGTATTGCTTCGGAGCTTAAAAATGATGACCAGGTCTTCGAGGACAAGGGTATCAAAATCGTTGTTGATAACGAAAGTCTGCCTTATTTACAGGGTTCCAGTATTGATTTCACGCAAAGTGGTCTGAACAGGACTTTTCAATTCAATAACCCGAATGCAACGGATGAATGCGGCTGCGGTGAAAGCTTCACTATTTCCTGATTCCGATCACATACACTAGGCTTACTTACACAACAAACCTTGCCAGCATTAATATTCCACTGATATAATCCGCCGGCTCTGTCATTGGCAGAGAAAATCATCCTTGCTTCACGCACCCAATGGTTGGGTTGACGGAGGCTTTTGAAAGTCCCGGTTCATTCGTTTTTAAAATGTTGCGGGTCTTTAAAACCCACAGGGAGTTATATATGCGTCATTATGAAATCTGTTTCCTGGTGCATCCAGACCAGAGCGAACAGGTTCCGGCCATGCTGGAACGCTATCGCAGTATGATCGAAGAAAAGAAAGGCAGTATTCACCGCCTCGAAGACTGGGGTCGCCGGCAACTGGCTTATCCTATCGTCAAGCTGCACAAGGCTCATTATGTATTAATGAACATCGAGTGTGACAACGAAACCCTTGGCGAGCTCGAAGGTGCCTTCAAATTCAATGATGCCGTTTTGCGCCATCTCACGATTCGCAGGCAAAACGCCGTGGTTGAGCAGTCTGAGATGCTCAAGGCAAAAGAAGAAAAAGACCGGTCCAGTCGCGATCACGAGGACCGTCGTCGTCCGCCTGTAAAAAGCCGAGTCGAAAGAGTCTGATGGGAGCGGTGACCGAAGAAACTGAAGTGGAAGCGGTAACCGAAAAAACTGAAGTGGAAGCGGTAGCCGAAGAAACTGAAGTGGAAGCGGTAACCAAAGAAACTGAAGTGGAAGCTGTTGCTGAAGTCCTGGTGGAAGAAGTGGCAGAAAAAAGTGAAATCAAACCTGAGGCGGGAGAATAATCATGGCACGTCAACAATTTCGTCGCAGAAAATTTTGCCGTTTTACGGCTGAAAACGTTGTTGAGATCGATTACAAAGATCTCAACATTTTAAAACAATACGTTGGTGAGTCCGGCAAGATTGTGCCCAGTCGCATAACCGGTACCAAGGCCAGGTATCAACGCCAGTTGGCAACAGCTGTGAAGCGGGCGCGTTTCCTGTCCCTGCTTCCATACACTGATAACCAGTAGAAACCCGGGAGAAAAAACATGGATCTTATCCTGCTTGAAAAAATACAGAACCTGGGTGACCTGGGCGACCTGGTAAAGGTAAAAGCCGGTTATGGCCGTAATTACCTGGTACCACAGGGCAAGGCTGCACTTGCAAACAAGGAAAACCTGGCTCTCTTCGAGGCACGTAGAGCGGAATTGGAAGCTAGCAGCCAAAGACAAGCTTGGACAGGCAAGCGCCCGTCAGTCAGGTCTGGCCGATGTGGTAGTCGAGATTTCTGCCAATGCGAGTGAGGAAGGCAACCTGTATGGTTCCATCGGTCCACGCGAAATTGCAGCAGCAGCTTCGGCCCTTGGTCATGAAATCAACAAGAGCGAAGTCATCATGGGTGAAGGCCCGCTTAGAACGGTTGGCGAGTTTGACGTGATCCTGCAATTGCACACTGACGTTGAGGCCATTATTAAGGTCATCGTAAATCCGGAATAAGCCGTACGAATAGTCATGGTTGATAGTCATGGCTTTGATGCTCTGATATGCTGAACTGCGAATCGTCAACAGATGGTTCGCAGTTTTTTTTGTCCCATAAAATAGATAAGACCCACACATGGCTTCACCCAAACTAGCAATTGTTGAATCTCCAAAAGTACCACCTCACTCAATGGAGGCCGAACAATCCGTGTTGGGGGGGCTCATGTTGAGTACGAATGCCTGGGATCAGGTTGCGGACAAAATTACCGAAGTGGATTTTTATCGGGAAGATCACCGCTTAATTTTTCGTGCCATCCATGATTTACATGAGGCCAGCCGGCCCTGTGATGCAGTGACGGTCAGCGAGTGGTTTGAATCACACGGGAAAGCCGACCAGGTCGATGGTGGCAACTACATCTCTCAGCTCGCCAACAATACGCCCAGCGCGGCCAATGTTGGTGCGTATGCAGATATCGTTCGTGAAAAAAGCATACTCCGCAATCTTATTGATGTTGGCGCAGCCATCACCACCAGTGCATTTTCCTCGGACGGGAGAGAAAGCAAAACCCTTCTTGAAGAAGCTGAGCGGCTGGTATTTGCGATTGCAGATAAAGGCAGTCGCCGGGGCTCGGGGTTCGTTTCCGTTCAGGATAGCCTCAAGGAAGCGATGGAGAAAATTGAGGAACTGAATGCATTTGAAGGTGATATCACCGGCATTCCTACCGGTTACCTGGATTTTGACCGCCTGACTGCAGGTCTGCAGCCTTCGGATCTGATCATCGTTGCCGGTCGCCCAGCCATGGGTAAAACGACATTTGCGATGAATATTGCCGAAAATGCAGCGATAAAACACGGCAAATCCGTGGCGGTTTTCAGTATGGAAATGGCTTCATTACAACTTGTCATGCGTATGTTTTCATCCGTGGGTCAGATTGATCAAAGCCGCATCCGTACCGGTACGCTGGAAGATATGGATTGGCCTAAATTGACCTCGGCCATGAACCTGCTCCACAAGAGCAAGATATTTATTGATGATACACCGGCATTGTCACCTGCCGAGCTACGTGCCAGGGCACGCAGATTGAAGCGGGAGCACGATATTGACATGATCGTTGTGGATTATCTTCAGTTGATGTCGGTACCCGATAGCAAGGAAAATCGTGCGACAGAAATTGCTGAGATTTCACGTTCATTAAAAACCATCGCCAAGGAATTGAATATCCCGGTGGTCGCGCTATCGCAGCTAAACCGGGCGCTTGAGCAACGTCCGAACAAACGTCCGCTGATGGCGGATCTCAGGGAGTCGGGTGCCATTGAGCAGGATGCTGACCTGATCGTGTTTATCTACAGGGACGAAGTCTATAACCCGGAAACCAGTGAGAAAGGCAAGGCTGAAATTATCATCGGTAAACATAGAAATGGCTCAACCGGGACGATTAACCTGGCCTTTCAGGGGCCCTGGTTACGGTTTGTCAACCTGGCACCGGAAAGCGCCTATCAATACGACCACCACTAGCAGACACGGCCACTAGCAGACCAGACCACTAGCAGGCCGGGTAACGTCTTGTTTCCGGTTACTCTTCGTTTTCGGTCAGCTCATATTTTCGTAAATAGCCGCGTAGCTGGTGGTAGGTCATACCAAGAAATTCAGCGGTTTTTTTCTGATTAAACCGGCACAATTCCATGGCGTTTTTTATCCGGCGCTTTTCCTCTTCCTGTATCTCACGCTTGAAATCATAAGGTTCGTTTGGCAATTTCGACGCTTTTTCCGCTTTATCCCCGGTGGATGGCACTCCCGGGCGCCATGGCGATTCAAATGGATCAAAAACAATTCCAACAATTGGTTTGCTATCGTCCTGGCAGGTATAAACAGCCCGCTCAACCACGTTTTTCAGTTCGCGGACATTACCCGGCCAGGTGTAAGCTGAAAGCTCCTTTCGCGCATTTTCACTGAAGCCGTTGAAAACATCCTTACCCAATTCACCGGCCATTTTGACGGCGAAATGATTCGCCAGCGTCATGATGTCACCCGGGCGTTCCCGTAGAGGTGGAAGCGTAATGACATCAAAAGCCAAGCGGTCAAGAAGATCGGCACGAAACTTTCCCTCCTCAGCGAGGCCGGGCAGGTCTTCATTGGTTGCGCCGATGATACGTACATTGGTGCGAATGGTCTCACTGCCGCCGACACGTTCAAATTCACCATATTCAATCACACGCAGGATTTTTTCCTGTACACCGGAAGAGGTACTGGAGAGCTCATCCAGAAACAGACTGCCCTCATTGGCCAGTTCAAACCGGCCCAGTCTGCGTTTGGTGGCACCGGTAAAAGAGCCGGCCTCGTGTCCGAAAAGTTCGGTTTCCAGCAGGGATTCTGCAAGTGCAGCGCAATTCATTTTGACAAAAGGGTAGTCCCAGCGCCCGGAAAGAAAGTGAATTCGGGCTGCGATCAACTCCTTGCCCGTGCCGCGCTCGCCAATCACCAGCACCGGCCGGTTCAACGGTGCAACGCGGGAAACATGTTCAAGCACCTCCAGGAATGCGGGCGACTCACCGATTAATTGTTGATCCTGCGGTTTACGCATATCTTTTAATCTCTTCCTGATGTAAGTGCTGACCGGTACTCATTGTAAATAATCTCGCTATTTTTGTCTCTGGGCTGGAGGTCATGGGTCTGATCTGCTACAAGAGCAGTGTAAAAAAGGAACCGAGCGTGGCAAAAGCAAAAACATCTTTTTACTGCACCGAGTGCGGAAGTGAGTTATCCAAGTGGGCCGGGCAGTGTCCTGACTGCAAGGCCTGGAATACCGTAAAGGAATTCCGCCAGACAGCGGCCACCGGGGTTTCCCGCATGAGCTGGATATACCGGCACCACTAACCAGCAAGTGACCGAGTTGGCGGAGGTTTCCGACCAGAAGATAGCCAGGATCGCTATCGGTATCAATGAACTCGACCGTGTGCTTGGTGGTGGAATAGTGCCGGGTTCGGTTGTCCTGATCGGTGGTGATCCTGGTATTGGCAAGTCAACCCTGTTGCTGCAGGTGCTGGCTGGATTGATGGGGCAACTCAAGTGTCTGTATGTCAGCGGTGAGGAATCACTCCAGCAGATAAACATGCGTGCGAAACGGCTGGGTCTTGATGTTGGTAAGCTGCGTTGCCTTACCGAAACCAGTGTTGAACAAATACTTGATGTGGCGCAAAAAGAACAACCGGGTTTGGTCGTGGTTGATTCAATCCAGACACTTCACTCGGAGCAGGTAGAGTCCGCGCCGGGCTCCGTCTCGCAGGTCAGGGAATCCGCCGCGAGGCTGGTACGTTATGCGAAGCAGATGAATTGCGCCATGGTGCTGATCGGGCATGTCACCAAGGATGGTGCCCTCGCCGGACCGCGTATCCTGGAGCACATGGTGGATGCAGTATTGTATTTTCAAAGTGACGAAGGTAGCCGTTATCGTGTAATCCGGGCTTTCAAAAACCGTTTCGGTGCGGTCAATGAACTGGGTGTATTTGCCATGACCGGTCTTGGTCTGAAGGAAGTCAGCAATCCGTCTGCAATTTTTCTTTCCGGTCATTCAGAAACAGCGGCAGGCAGTGCTATCACCGTGATCAGGGAAGGAACCCGTCCAATGCTCCTGGAGTTACAGGCGTTGGTGGATGAGAGTCACCTGGCCAATCCAAGGCGGGTTACAATCGGTCTGGATCATAGCCGTCTGGCTATGCTGCTGGCGGTTCTGCACCGCCACGGTGGTGTCAGCCTTGGTGATCAGGATGTTTTTGCCAACGTGGTTGGCGGCATGAGAATCACCGAGACAGGCTCGGACCTGCCGTTGCTGTTGGCCATACTTTCCAGTTTTCGTGACCGCGCTTTGCCGACAAAGACCGTGGTATTTGGTGAGGTCGGTCTGTCCGGTGAAGTCCGGCCCGTGTATAACGGTGAGGAGCGACTGAAGGAGGCTGTCAGTCTCGGTTTTAAGCGTGCAATTATTCCGAAAGCCAATCAGCCGAGAAAGGCTATTGACGGTATGACCATCAATGCAGTTAACAACCTGGACGAGGCAATCGCTGCGGCATTTTAATCATGAATTCCGCGGGTGAGCTGGCACTCAAGCCAATCCACCGTTTGAACAAGCGATGCAAGGGTTTTTCCAGAAAAGTATAGTGCAGCACGCTGTATCCCAGGATGGCCATCACCAGCAAAATATAGGCTGCGACTATCATACCGTCCGGACCAGGAAGCGATAAGCTGGTTGAAGCCTGTGTTCCAGACCACGGTAAGAATCAGGATATGACTCAGGTAGATGGCATACGAAGCACCACCGGTAAGTGCACTGAAGCGGGCCGGTGCCCGCATTCCGATCGCTTTTTGGTGTCCGGTTTTCCGATTGTCCGATTCTGACGCTGGCCCGTTGCTTGCCGGCAGGTCTGCGGTTTCAAGCTCTTTCACCCTTTCCATACGCACCAGGCCGGCCAAAATCATGCAGGCTGGAAGCCCGTAAACAAACACCCGTGGCACGACATGATAGCCCTGTTCTATCAGACCCGAATATACCGACTCGTTTACCCATCCACCTGCCAGAAACAACAGGGTGCCCGCAATAAGCCAGCTCAATGCCGGCCCTGCCGGTCGTTTCGTAAGCCACCAGGCCACCAGGGCGCCACCGAAGAATTGCAGCAGGAAGGGTGAGCTTAAAAACTGTAACCAGAACGCCTGGTAATAAATATTGTCAGGACTAAAACTGTGTACGACAAAATGGCGATACAGGTTGAAGACCAGCAACAGCGCAAAGCCCAGCAGGATATACACATACCTTGTACGTGGATTGGAAAACAGGATAAGAAGGCTGAAAAGCAGATAGAAATACAATTCGTAAGACAGGGTCCAGGTCAGCTCCAGCAGGACATGATTCAGAGACTGTGGCCAAAGGAAAAAGGATTTCAACAGGTTGGCCTCGGCAAAGTGTTCGGGTCGAAAGTAGCCAAAAATCACCAGGGTCAATACAAAAAACGGCCAGTATCCGGAAAATATCCTCGCCAGCCTGCGTCTGACGAAATCAAAGCTATCGCTAACACCGGAGTGACTCGAAGAGGTATGCGCCATGATAAAACCGCTTATAACAAAAAAGATATCGACACCGGCGAACCCAAGTGAACCGCCCGCGCTGAAGACAGCCTGGAAAATCGAATCATTTGCCGGTAAGCCGTGTAGCGCTGTGGTAAAGCACAACCAGCATGGCCGCCACAAAGCGAAGAAACTGGATGTTATAGAGCATTAATCAGGTGTTCCGACCCAGTCTGGTTTGATAAGCACCTTGTTGACAACATTATCCCGGATATCAACGATGGTCATAATGTGTGAACCAATTTTAATGCTGCACTTTCCTTCCGGAATCGCTTCGAGTTCCTCGATCAGCAGTCCGCCGAGTGTATGAGCGTCGTCAAATGGTAAATCCCAATCAAGACGCCGGTTGAGTGTACGAACACTGGTGGAACCATCAACCAGGTAATTTCCATCGTCAAGGCGGCGCATGATGCGTGAGCGCCCGCGACCTTCGGGTGTGAATTCGCCGACGATTTCTTCCAGGATATCATCCAGCGTGACCAGGCCCTGGATATCCCCGTATTCGTCAACTACCAGCGCCATGCGCCGTTCTTTCTCCTGGAATTCAAGTAACTGCCTGGTCAAAGATGTACGTTCGGGAACGAAGTACGGGCGCCGCACAGAGCGTTGCAAATCTTCAAACCTGAGACCGCCCGCTGATAGCTTTGAGATGATGGTGCGAATGTGCAGTAAGCCTACGACGTTATCAATGCTCTCCCGGTAAACCGGCAGGCGTGTGTAGACTGTCTGTGTTAGCTGATTCAGTATGTCTGCCCAGTCATCGTCCAGGTCTATACCAATGATTTCACCACGTGGAACCATCACGTCTGCTATCGACGCCTGTTCCAGGTCCAGAATATTGACCAGCATACGCTGATGATCGTCGGAGATGTGCCCGCCTTCTCTAACCAGTGTTCGCAACTCTTCCCTGTTCAGGCGCTCGAGCGCTACGACATCGGTCTTAACACCAAAGGGTTTCAGCAGTAAATTCGCAAATCCATTGACCAGCCAGACGACGGGATTGAGTACTTTAAGCAGTCCAGCCAGTACATATGAGGCCGGAAACGCGACCCTCTCCGGGTGCAGGGCGGCCAGTGTTTTGGGGGCAACTTCGGCAAAGATGAGCACCACGACCGTCATCACCAGTGTCGATATCCAGATGCCGTTATCACCAAACTGACGCATGGCTATCACGGTTGCTATTGAAGCCGCCAGGATATTGACCATGTTGTTACCCAGCAGGATCAGCCCGATCAAGCGGTCGGGCCGTGTCAATAGCCGTTGAGCGATTCGCGCGCCACGATGGCCTGTGTTGGCCAGGTGCTTCAGTCGATAACGGTTGATGGCCATCAGGCCGGTTTCCGAACTCGAAAAAAAGCCGGAAAGAATGATCAATATGAACAGTGCCGTGTAGAGACTGCCTAGAGGGATATCGTCCAAATCAGTTTAATATTCCTGTGCCATTAATTGCGGTGCACTACACTAACCCTGAAGGTGCCAACTACGATCCAGTATTATTTCCAATACCAGCTTGCTACCGAAATAGGATAGCAGCAATAGTGCGATGCCTGCGAGAGTCATGCGTACGGCAACCCGCCCGCGCCAGCCTCTTTTCCAGCGTCCCCACAATAACAGTGCGAATACCAGCCAGGCAAAAATTGACAATATTGTTTTGTGGGCCAGGTGTTGTCCAAACAAATCATCGACATAGACCAGGCCCGTGACCAGTGAAACGGTCAATACCGCTAAACCGATTTTGATCAGGTGGAACAACAACGCTTCCAGCGTGTCCAGGGCTGGCAGGGTTTGCACCAGCTTGTTTAGCTTGTGCCGGCGTAAAAGATGGTCGATCAAGGCGATAAACAACGCGTAAACACCAGCGACACTCAGCACGCCGAAGGCAATAACCGAAGTAAATATATGTGCTGTCATATGTCCGTGGTACGGGTGATTTCCAGGACAGGTGCGCTGAGCGTTCCTTCGGCAATCAAAATCAGTACGGAAAGTGGTAAGGCCACCAGGCTCGCATCAAACAGGCTATTGCGCACCGGATAGCTGGCAAGCGGTATGGCAACCGTTACCAGGGCACACAAAGACAGGATATTCAGCACACTGACTTGTGGTGATGTCGGGATCACCCAGTGTTGACTTTGTGCCCAAATATGCAAAACCAGCCCAAGCAAGGTGAGGCCGGCTGCTAACATACGTTTTGTTTTGGAACGTTCTGCTACTGCTACATAAAGAAGGACTGTAGCAACCAGGTAGCAGGCCGCGGTAATCAATAAAATCTTGTCATGCATGGCAAATTCTGTGCCGCTTGGAAGTAGTCAGCCGTTATAATACCTGACTGCTGAATCATGGAGTAAATAATGTTTGATAACCTGAGCCAAAGATTGACCCAAACCATGCAAAAATTGCGTGGTAAAGGGCGTCTGACCGAAGACAGTATCAGTGAGACCCTGCGCGAGGTTCGGATCGCTTTACTGGAAGCCGATGTGGCCTTGCCGGTTGTGCAGTCTTTCATCGGCCAGGTCAGAGAGCGGGCTCTTGGGGCAAGAGGTTATCAGCAGTCTTCAGCCTGGACAGGCATTGGTCAAAATCGTCCATGATGAACTGGTTCGGATTATGGGTGAGGAGAACGAGGCCCTCGATCTCAGGGCCAGTCCGCCCGTGGTGGTGTTGCTGGCCGGTTTACAGGGCTCCGGTAAAACAACCACTACCGCAAAGCTTGCCAGGCATCTTAAAGAGCAGCTCAAAAAGAAAGTCATGGTTGTCAGCTGCGATGTCTACCGGCCGGCAGCTATCGACCAGCTAAAGACCCTCGCCGAACAGGTGGATGTACTTTTTCACCCCTCCTCGGTGACAGATAGCCCTGTGGCTATTGCCGAACAGGCGGTGGATGCGGCGAGAAAACAGTTTGTCGATGTGTTGCTGGTAGATACCGCCGGTCGTCTGCACATAGATGCGGACATGATGGATGAGATCCGGCAATTGCATGCCGCTGTCAATCCACATGAAACCCTGTTCGTGGTTGATAGTATGACCGGTCAGGATGCCGCCAATACGGCCCAGGCTTTCAACGAGGCGCTGGCGCTTACCGGTGTGATCCTGACCAAGACGGATGGTGATGCCCGTGGTGGCGCGGCCTTGTCAGTCAGGCAGATAACCGGAAAACCGATCAAGTTTGTCGGTACCGGTGAAAAAACTGAAGCACTCCAGCCGTTTCATCCCGAGCGTATTGCCTCACGTATCCTGGGTATGGGTGACGTCCTTTCACTGGTTGAAGATGTCCAGCGTCACGTCGATCAGGAAGAAGCAGAAAAGCTTGCGAGAAAAATCAAAAAGGGCAAAGGCTTTGACCTCGAGGATTTCCGCAGCCAGCTGGAGCAGATGCAAAACATGGGCGGGCTGGGCAACCTGGTGGACAAAATGCCGGGTATGGGCGATTTACCTGACCAGGTTAAAAACCGGGTAAATGACAAACAGACGGTCAGCATGATAGCCATCATTAACTCGATGACACCACAGGAAAGAAGTTTTCCCGATGTTATTCGAGGTTCGCGTAAAAAAAGAATTGCTTCGGGGTCCGGCACTCAAATCCAGGATATTAACCGGATGCTTAAACAGTTTTCCCAGATGCAGCGCATGATGAAAAAGTTTGGCAAGGGTGGTATGAAAGGCATGATGCGAAAGCTGTCCAGCCTGAAGGGCCAAATGCCACCGGGCAGGTTTTCCTGAGCAGGAAACATAGTGAATGAAACCCTCTGACAGGCGTAACTTTCTGAAGAAAAGCCTGTTTGTGGCGGGTGGCCTGGGTCTCGGTGTAACCGCCTGGTCGCGATTGTCACGGCACGGTCAGCCACCCGGAATTCACCCTGCACTGGGCCCCCTGGTCGTGGTCAACGACCAGGCTACCGGTCTGCCATTATTGAAACTGCCAAGAGGTTTCAGTTACCACAGTTTTGCCTGGGCCGGTGAAAAACTCGCCGATGGCTATCCCAGCCCGGGTGCCTGTGATGGGATGGGTGTGGTGAATGAACAAAACGGCATTGTCACACTGATCCGCAACCACGAATTGCGTGGCTCAAGCGGGCCCATCGGAGATCCGCAAAAAGCATGGGATATTACCGGTGGGGGAACCTCGACGCTCGAGTTTGATACCGTTACAAAGCGCCTGGTGGGTTCCAGGATCAGCCTGGGTGGCACGCTCAATAACTGTGCTGGCGGGGTCACCCCGTGGGGTACCTGGTTATCCTGTGAAGAAGCCCCCTTCACACCTGAACAGAAACATCTAGGTGAAGACCTCAGGCAGAAGTTGTGGCGTCTGAAAAACGCACAAAAATCCCATGGTTATGTTTTCGAAGTGCATCCTGGGGGCGAGTCAGAACCGCAGCCGATTGTAGCGATGGGCCAGTTTTACCACGAAGCGACAGCCATCGACCCGGAAAGCGGCGTGGTCTACATGACCGAAGATACGGAACCGAATGCTGGTTTTTATCGCTATTTACCGGACGTGCCGGGGCAATTGCAGGCTGGTGGAAAGCTGCAAATGCTGAAGGTGGCAGGTCACAAGGCACTGACTTACAGCGTGCCCTTGAATAAACCGATGGCATTCGATTGGGTTGATATCGCCGAACCGGGGCAGGGTCATACACCCCGTACGCACGATGGTGCAGGTGTTGTCACACAGGGTATTGCAGCCGGAGGCACACCATTTGTCTCGCTCGAAGGCTGTTGTTTCTACGAGGGCTCGATTTATTTCACATCAAAAGCCGGTGGTAAAGCCCGGGCCGGTCAATTATTCCGACTGGATATTTCCAGCGGTACTCTACAGATGATCTTTGAAGCTGCCGGGCACGATAGCTTCACTGGCCCGGACAACATCATCGTCAGCCCGCAAGGCAGCCTGATGATCTGTGAAGACCGTCTCGGTATGTTTACAGAAGCCCAATATATTGCAGGGCTTAGCGGGCAGGGCGAGCTGTTTGCGTTCTGCCAGACCAACCCGCAACTGGATGTTGTCTATGCCGGACATGATCTGCGCAGAACCGCGCTGGGCAGCGAGTGGGCAGGTGTCTGTTTTTCCGCCGATGGTCAATGGATGTTTGTCAACCTTTACAACCCGGGCATTACGTTTGCAATCACCGGGCCGTGGCAAGAAGGACCCGTTTAAAAAAAACACAAGCTGTTGTTTTCTTTTGCTACAAACACAGTTAAAATACTCTGTTTCGTGGAGCCGGGAAAGCGGATGTGTATCTGTGCGACCGGTATCAGTCTCTGGTTTTGTCTGTGTGACATAGGGTCAATAGAAAAACCTGGTCAACAATTTGGCTATAGCAAAAGGTTATAAGGAATGGTAAAGATTCGATTGGCGCGCGGTGGCGCTAAAAAGCGGCCCTTCTATCACATCGTGGTAGCTGACGCCCGCAACAAGCGTGATGGACGTCGTATTGAAAAAATCGGGTTTTTTAACCCACTGGCCCGTGGTCAGGAAGAACGTCTGCGGCTTAACCTGGACCGTGTTGATTACTGGACCGGTGTTGGTGCACAGCTCAGTGAACGTGTTGACCACCTGGTTAAACAAGCCCGGAGCAATGCTGCTGCCTGATTGGTTTGTGGCTGATGTCGTCGGGTTTGCGTGAAAAGCGCGGATAACAATATCGCGCTGGGTTATATTTCCGCGGTTCACGGCATCAAGGGCTGGGTAAAGGTAAATTCCTGGACCCGACCCATGGAAGCGATACTTCAATACCAGCCATGGTTGCTGGGAGAAGAGAAAAAGCCGGTCAGGATAGTTGACGGGCGCAAACAGGGTAAAGGGATTGCCGCGTTATTACCGGGTTTTGAAGACCGGGAGCAGGCAGTCACCCTGGTGGGAACACAGATTTTTGTCAGGCGTGATCAATTGCCGGCAACAGGTGAAGATGAGTACTACTGGTCTGATCTTGAAGGCCTGGAAGTTAAGACCACCAAAGGCGAGTTGTTGGGCCGGGTAGAGAAGCTGATGGAAACCGGTGCCAATGATGTGCTGGTGATCCGCGGAAACCGGGAGCATCTTGTACCGTTTATCCAGGGGCAATACGTAACCCGTGTTGACCTTGAAGATGGAGTGATAGAAGTCGACTGGGATCCTGAGTTTTAGGAGGAAACAGGTAAGTATCATGCGTATAGACGTGATAACGCTGTTTCCCGAGTCGCTGGAAGGTTTGGCAGACCTGGGTGTTACGGGTCGTGCAATCCGCGAAGGCCGGGTTGCGTTAAATACCTGGAATCCCCGGGATTTGGCGACCGACAGGCACAGGACGGTGGATGACCGGCCATATGGTGGTGGTCCCGGTATGGTGATGGCCGTAGAGCCATTGAGTTCAACCATAGCCGCAGCGCGGAAAGCAACACGCCAGCGGGACTCGCGTCAGTCTGATGAGTCCGCAGGGTCGCAAGCTGGACCAGGCGGGTGTAGATGAGTTGGCAGGCAGGCAGGGTTTGATACTTGTTTGCGGTCGTTATGAAGGCATCGATGAAAGGCTGATTGAGTCCGAGATCGATGAGGAATGGTCGATTGGTGATTATGTTATCAGTGGCGGGGAATTAGCCGCTGCCGTCATAATCGATGCGGTGACCCGGCTTATACCGGGTGTATTGGGTCACGAACAGTCGGCGGTTCAGGATTCGTTTGTGGATGGTCTGCTGGATCATCCGCATTACACCCGTCCCGAAGTGACGGGTGGTAAAGCGGTACCGGAAGTGCTGCTGTCAGGCGACCATGAGGCGATTCGCCGCTGGCGCAGGAAGCAGGCGTTGGGTCGAACCTGGCAACTGCGACCGGACCTGTTGGAAAACAGGCAAATGGATGAAGAGGCGGAATTACTGTTAAAGGAATTTCGTCATGAATTGGAAATTGATAGTTAAAAGGCCGAAAGCGGCTTACATTGAAAGGACAGAACGATGAATATCATTGAGCAAATCAACGCAGAGCAAGCGACCCGTGAGTTACCGGAATTCAGTCCCGGTGATACCGTCATCGTTAGCGTTAAAGGTCAGAGAAGGTAACCGTGAACGTCTGCAGGCTTTCGAGGGTGTTGTTATTGCCATCAAGAACCGGGGTCTGAATTCCGCTTTTACCGTCCGTAAAATTTCTCACGGTACCGGTGTTGAGCGTGTTTTCCAGACACACAGCCCGCTGATTGATTCAGTCAAGGTAAAACGTCGTGGTTCTGTTCGGCGCGCCAAGCTGTACTACTTGCGTGATCTGGAAGGCAAGGCTGCCCGTATCAAGGAAAAACTGGGTTGATCAAGCTCCAGTAATTACAAAAAAGCCCGCATCGCGGGCTTTTTTTTGCCCATTGATTGACCCGACATCCTTGAAAGAACGGCAGCAGACCCAACTTTGGGCAGTAGCATTCAATTTAGCGGAAACAACTATGACCGAAACTACCAAATCCAAACAGACCAAAAAACCAAAGGCCAAGGTCGTCAAGACCGAAAAACATGAATTTCAGGCCGAGGTACGCGAAGTACTGAACCTGATGATTCACTCGCTGTATTCCAACCGTGAAATATTTTTACGCGAGTTGATATCAAATGCATCGGATGCCTGTGACAAGCTGCGTTTTAAAGCTTTGCAGAATGCAGACATGCTTGGTGGTGATTCCGAACTAAAAATTGAAATCGAAATCGATGAAGAAGCCGGCCTCGTCACCATTCGTGACAATGGTATCGGCATGTCCCGGCAGGACGTGATTGAGAATATCGGTACGATTGCGCGTTCCGGAACCAAGAAGTTTCTGGAAAGTGTTTCTGAGAGACAAGGAGTTTGATGCAAACCTGATCGGCCAGTTCGGTGTCGGTTTTTACTCATCATTTATCGTTGCAGACAAGGTTACCCTGTTGACGCGTGCAGCTGGCAGTGAGGCCTCAGAAGGTGTGCGCTGGGAGTCGGACGGAACAGGTGAATACTCCATTTCGCAGGTTGATCTGCCCAAACAGGGCACCGAGGTCACCTTGCATCTGCGTGAAGATGCCAAAGAATTCGGATCTTCCTGGAAGATTCGCTCGCTGGTCCAGCAATACTCCGACCATATCGGCTTTCCAATTTACATGAAGACCCGAGCCATTACCGAATGCCGATGAAACAGAGGAAGCGGAGCCACAACCCGAATGGGAAGCGGTCAACCAGTCCTCTGCCTTGTGGACATTGCAAAAGTCAGAAATCAGCAGTGATGAATACCAGGCTTTCTACAAGCATGTGAGTCACGATTTTGAAGACGCGCTGAGCTGGACCCACAACCAGGTTGAAGGCAGTCAGAATTACACCTCATTGCTGTACGTGCCCTCCAAGGCGCCAATGGACATGATGATGCAGCGCGATGAGCGCCGTGGCTTACGTTTATACGTCAAGCGCGTATTCATCATGGATGCCGCCGAACAGTTATTGCCGCACTACCTGCGTTTTATACGTGGTGTGATCGATTCCGACGATCTGCCATTGAATGTTTCCCGCGAACTGTTGCAGGAAAACCAGTTGGTAGGAAAAATCCGTTCAGCGGTGGTCCGGCGCAGCCTGGATTTGCTGCAAAGACTGGCTGACAAGGAACAGGAGAAATTCAACAGCTTCTGGGACGAGTTTGGAAATGTTCTGAAAGAAGGCCTGGCCGAAGATATGGCCAATCGCGAAAAGATTGCCAAATTGCTGAGGTTTTCATCAACCCATGATGCGGCAAAGGAGCAGCGTGTTAGCCTGGAAGACTATGTTTCCCGTATGCAGGAAGGTCAGGATGTGATCTGGTATGTCACGGCGGAGAACCGTAAGGCCGCTGAAAACTCTCCACATCTTGAGATTTTCCGTAAGAAAGGTATCGAAGTGCTGTTGATGTCTGATCGTATCGACGAATGGGTGATGGGTTACTTCAACGAGTTTGACGGCAAAAAAATGCGTTCTATCGCCAAGGGCGATGTCGACCTGGGATCGGAAGACGATAAGAAGGAAGACAAGGAACAGGAAGATGCCGAAAAGGATCCGTTGCTGAAGCGTTTATCAGATGCATTGTCAGAGGAAGTGACCGAGGTCCGTGCAAGTACGCGTCTGACCGAATCTGCTTCCTGCCTGGTGTTGAGTGAGCAGGAACTCGCAATGCACATGCGCCGCATGCTTGAGCAGGCCGGACAGGCCATGCCTGACAGCAAGCCGTTGCTGGAGGTCAACCTTGATCACCAGTTACTCAAGCAGGTGTCAGCCGTTGAGTCTGACGAAGAGTTCAAGGACTGGGCAGAGTTGTTGTTCGAACAGGCCGTGCTGGCTGAAGGCGGACAACTGGAAGACCCTGCCGGTTTTGTGCAGCGTGTTAATCGCCTGATGCTCAAAGCACGCTAGGTAACGAAGGGCTATCCCACCCATTTAGATCGCGAATAGCGCTTTGTGAATAGTGACGCCACCGGTTGAACACTGGTGGCGTCTTTGATTTCGGCCCAGGGTTTTGATGTTAACACTGACCTTCCAGGTTTAAAATCAACGTATGGATTCATCGGTAAGACTGGATAAGTGGCTTTGGGCAGCACGGTTTTTCAAAACCCGTTCCGTTGCCCGGGAAGCGGTGGCGGGTGGTAAAGTGCATCTCAACGGCAACCGTGCCAAACCCGGCCGCTCCCTCAATATCGGTGATGAGTTACGTATTCAGCGTGGCTGAAGATGAGTACACAATCACGTATTGTTGAACTCTCGGTACGACGTGGTCCGGCGGTCATAGCCCGGACGCTTTATGAAGAGTCTGAAGAAAGCCGTACAAAACGTGAAAAGCTTGCCGAAGAACGCAAATTGAACCATCAACAGGATGCCGGCAGGGAAGGGCGACCTGATAAACGGCAACGTCGAAGATTGGTGCGGTTTAAGAATAAATATGACTGATCTTAAGATCGTAGGTTGCCTAACGAGTTGCGCACCTAACGAGCCGGTTAAAAACCAAGTAGTTCAACGATCACGTAAACCCTTGAGCTTATAAATCAGATCCAGCGCTGCCCGGGGTGTCAATTCATCCGGATCGATTTCATCCAGTTTGTCCAGCACCGGGTTGTCCGGCTCAAGCTCCGGTTCCGGCTCTTCATAGGTTGTGAACAAACCCATTTGCGGGCTGTCGTTATCGCCCTTTTCGAGCTTTGACAACTGGAAGCGGGCGCGACGCAATACGTTTTGTGGAATACCGGCCAGTGAAGCTACCTGCAGGCCGTAACTCTGGCTGGCAGGCCCGTCGTTGACTGAATGCAGGAAAACGATACTCTCACCATGTTCCACGGCTCTCAGGTGCACATTATGAACACCTTCGAGCTGTTCCGGCAGGTGTGTCAATTCAAAATAATGGGTTGCAAACAGGGTGTAGGCCTTCACCTGGCGTGCAAGGTATTCAGCCACTGCCCAGGCCAGTGCCAGCCCATCGTAAGTGCTGGTTCCGCGTCCGATTTCATCCATCAGGACCAGCGAATGCTGGCTGGCGCTATGCAGGATGTTGGCGGTTTCGGTCATCTCTACCATGAAGGTTGAACGACCCCGGCTCAGATCATCACCGGCACCAATACGTGTGAATATCCTGTCCAGCGGGCCGATAACCGCACTGCGAGGCGGGCACCCAGCTTCCGGTATAGGCCAGCAGGCAAATCAGTGCTGTCTGGCGCATATAGGTCGATTTACCACCCATGTTGGGGCCGGTAATGATCAACATCCTGCGTAGTGGATTCATCAGGGTATGATTGGGTGTAAAGGTCTCTGACTGAACATGTTCGATCACCGGGTGACGGCCATCGCGTATATCAATTCCGGTCTGTTCACTGAGTTCAGGGCAGCAGAAATCCAGTGTGATGGCCCGCTCTGTAAATGCGCATAAAACATCCAGCCGGGTAATGGCGGCAGCCATTGCCTGCAGTGGCACCAGTTCAGCCTGAAGGCTGATTACCAGTTGCTCATAACAGTACAGTTCCCGGGCCTGTGCCCGCTCACGACTGGACAGAACCTGGTCCTCGAAGGTCTTCAGTTCCTCGGTGATATAACGCTCGGCACTTTTCAATGTCTGACGGCGTTTGTAATGCAAGGGGACCTTGTCCTGGTGGGCGTGGGTGATTTCAATAAAATAACCCTGTACACGGTTGTAACCCACCTTGAGCCCCGCGATGCCTGATTCCTCCCGCTGCCGGTTTTCGTATTCCATCAGGAACCCATCGGCATTTTCCGAAAGGCCACGCAACTCATCCAATTCCGGGTCGTAGCCCTTGGCGATCACGCCACCGTTGCGAATCAGAACCGGTGGTTCATCAACCAGGGCGGCATCTAACAGCTCATACAGCTTTGGCAAACACTCAATTTCTTCACCGCACTGCTGCAGAGGTTCGCGACTGACGTCGATCAGGCTGGATTTGATCTCCGGTAGAACACCGAGTGTCTGCCGCAATGTCGTCAGGTCGCGTGGACGCGCTGAACCGAGTGCGACCCTGGCCAGGATTCGCTCAATATCACCCACCGAACGGAAAAGCGTTCGCAGGGTTTCATACAAACGTGTTTCCAGTAAAACCCCGATGCTGTTGTGGCGTAACTGCAGACGCTGGCGATCGCGGATGGGTTCGGCTATCCAGCGTCGCAGTAAGCGGCCGCCCATCGGTGTGATGGTCGAATCCATGATACCGGCAAGGGTATGTTCGCTGCGGCCTTCCGGGTGGTGCAATAATTCGAGGTTACGACGTGTGGCCGCATCCAGATGCAGGTGGTTGTGCGGGTTCTCCATCTGGATCGCGCGCAGATGGGGCAGGGCCGTGCGCTGGGTTTCCTGCGCGTACTGGAGCAACGCGCCGGCAGCAGCGATGGCGGCCGGTTCCTCTTCAATTCCAAAACCGCCAGATCGCGGGTGCCAAACTGTTCGGTCAACAGGTGGTAGGCGGACTCCCGGTCAAAATGCCAGGGTGCACGCTTCCTGAGACCGCGTTGACCGGACAGCGATTCTGCCCAGTCAGCGTCTTCCGGAACCAGCAACTCCGTTGGCAGCAATCGTTCCAACTGGGTTTCAAGTTCATCCATGGTGGGTAACAAACGGGTCAGGAATCTGCCCGGAAGACAGGTCCATCCAAGACAGCGCCCAGGACTTTCCAATTTTCGCCGCCGCCGCCAGCAAATTATCCTGGCGTCCGGATAACAGTGCCTCATCGGTGACGGTTCCGGGTGTGACGATACGTACGACCTTACGGTCGACAATGCCTTTGCCTGCGGTCGGTTCACTCACCTGCTCACATATGGCGGCTGATTCACCTTTGCGGATCAACTTGACCAGGTAACCATCCAGCGCATGGTATGGAATACCGGCCATCGGTATAGGTTCACCTGCTGATTTACCACGGGCGGTCAGTGTGATATCCAGCAATTTGGCCGCGCGCCGGGCGTCTTCGTAGAAAACCTCGTAGAAATCCCCCATCCTGAATAATAAAAGAATATCCGGATACTCCGCTTTAATACGCAGATATTGCTGCATCAGCGGTGTGTGGGTAGCTGTGTTCTGAAGCGGCTGGAGATGACATCGCGGAAAGTGTAACGTAGGAAGTTGCAGGTGACTATATCGTGCCGGCCAAAGATTGAACATCGTTTAATCAACAAAAGTCAAGACACCCATTATTCTTTCAGTTAAAGACATGGGTGTCCTGGCTTTTGGTCCGGGTTTCTCACCGGTTTGAATGTCGATATCGTGGTATTTGCAACGCTGGCCCTGATTACCGTTGCGTTATCCAATGTCATGAGTAACACGGCGACCGTATCAATCGTGCTGCCGTTGGCTGTCGCCCTGCTTTCCGGGCGTGAACTGGAAATGTGACTGATACTCGGTCTGTGTGGCTTTTGCGCTTTGCTGTTACCGGTATCGACACCACCCAATGCCATTGCCTATAGCACGGGTGAGATCGAGACGCGTGACCTGCGCCCCGGTGGTCTGTTGATCGGATTGCTGGGCCCATCGCTGATCATCACATGGGTTTTATTTATGAGCTGGTTGATAATTTGATTATCTTCAGCTGATTCCCGGTCCGCATTCCGACCGCCGCGATGGTTAGCGTTGTGAGTGTCGACTAACGGTGGACTGGCCTGTCAGAGACCCATTCCCCGCAACGGATTGTTGTAGGCCAAGCATCCGCCGGTCCACTGCGGACGCGACCTGGCGAGAACACCTCCCATCAACCGGATGTTGGCCGTCGTCAACGTGCTACTTTGCGTAATCGGCGACGCCGCCAGTCCACCGCCGCTGTGCAGGTTGTTGCCACGGTGGGTCTTGTTATGCATTGCCTCATGGAACGCCAGCTTCGCCAGCATCGCCGGGTTTGTTCCGAACCGAGTCGTATAGACTTCCGCCGCGGTGAAGGTGCCGGTCCATACCGTCAGCCCGTCCGAGTTCATACGGGTTTGCGTGTTGGTCAAGCCTGGAAGGCTGACGACAATACTGTCCAGAGCCGAAGTAACCACGTAGATGAGCAGTTCGTGGGTCTGCACTGTGGGACACGAAGTGGTCCACGTGACCTCCGCCCCATTGGCGTAGCTCCGCTGGAGCGCAGCCCTGGATTGAATCACACGATCAAAGTAGCCCTTCAGAGCAGTGCCGGTTGCACTCTCATTGCCCACCCGCGCCTGGCCGAGTTTGACCATATGGATCTTGTACTTCGCCATGCAACCATTGTATTTCAGACAACCGCATCCGCCAAGAAGTTTCGAACGGTGCCCAACACCCGGGACATGACTTTGGGATTACTGGCAAACAGAAACGGCAATGGGAACGGTACACTAAGAACCCATTGGCGCATGGGTTGATGCGGTAGGACATCATCCACCAGCAGGGCGGCGCTGTCCGCCATTCTCCGTGCACCACAACTGGGACAGAAGCCCCGTCTCTTACAGCTATAAGCAACTAATTTTTCATCTTGGCAGGATTCGCAGCGCACTCTGAGAAACCCATATTCAAGCCTTCCGCACTTCAGGTACTCATCAAATTCTTTTGTTACATATGCCGGTAAGTACCGGCCATGGCTGGCCAACTCGGCCTTGTGCCAGGTGCGTGGAGATGACGCGGTAGACGATGCCCAGTACCCTGGTCATGACTTTGGGGTTGCTGGCAAACAGAAAACGCAGTGGGAAAGGTACACTCAACACCCATTGACGCATGGGTTGATGAGGCAGAATCTCATCTACCAATAGGGCAGCACTATCCGCCATCCTTCGCGCGCCACAGCTGGGGCAGAAGCCGCGCTTCTTACAGCTGAACGCGACTAGCTTCTCTTCATGGCAGGAGTCACATCGGACTCTGAGGAATCCATGTTCAAGTCTTCCGCAGTTTAGATATTCGTCGAATTCTTTTGTGACGTATGCCGGCAGGTATTTGCCATGGTTGGTCAATTCGACCTGAAACTCAGGCCAGTACTCCCGAACGATCTGGTAGAGCAATGTCGTTTCAGGCCGGTGGCGCACATATACTGCAGGTGACTTTGGCCGTACTTGGCGGGCTTTTTGTGAGAGCAATCCCATGGTTCAAGCAAATACTGAAAGTATTCGTTTGTGGGCTTGCAGGGCGCAATGGCCATATTCTCAAAGTATTGTGGGCAAAGTCCGCCAATTAATATCAGGTTTTGTCTGCATTAAATGTCGTTCTGACCGGTGTTCAAGTATCTGAATGCGGTGGCTTTGACCCATTTACTTTACAGCCTTAAGAAAAACCACTTCAGTTTTAAGAGGAAAAAAAGAGGAAAAAAAGAGGAAAAACATTCTAACCAATTGATATACAAGGCAGGCGCTACTAATGCTGCATTAGTGGAGTGTGTGAGGTTTGCTCTGAAACGTCTGGAGATGACATCCCAGAAAGTGTAACGTAGGAAGTTGCGGGTGACTATATCGCACCCGTTAATTTTGAAGATTGTTTTCTAAGCCACAGACATTTAGAACCCGATCTATGCCTGCCACTTATGCCGACTTCGAAAATATCTCACTCACCTGGTCATACTTCAGCGCTGTTATTCCATCGCTGAAATCAAAGTTTTCCCCTGAATAAACCAGATAGCTGCGCGTCACCTGTGGTGACAGTGACGAAATGTGCTTAAGCCCTTTTAGCAAAGACGCCCTGTAAGTCGCACTGGATTTGATTTCGATCGCTGTCAGTTCTCTGCCGTTTTGAAAAAGGATATCTACTTCATTGCCGTTACTGTCCCTGAAAAAATACAAATTGGGTAGCTTTCCGGCATTGGTACGGGTTTTGAGACACTCGATGACAACCAGGTTTTCAAACATGTGACCCAGTAGAGGGTCTCTACTGACTTGACTGGCCTTCTCTATGCCAAGCATGAAAGCCAACAGTCCGGTATCAAAAAAGTAGTACTTGGGTGATTTGATAACACGCTTGCCAAAGTTTTCGAAGTACGGCGGCAGCTTATAAACAACAAAAGATGCTTCCAGAATGGAAAGCCAATGCTTGATCGTCTTTGCACTCACACCGACATCGTTGGCCAAAGAAGTATAGTCCATCAGTTGGCCCACCCGTCCCGCGAGTAATTTCATGAACTTCTCAAATAGGGAAAAATCCTTGAGGTTGATGAGTTGCCTGACGTCGCGTTCAATATAGGTCTGGTAGTAGTTTGAATAGGCCTGCGTTGGTCGTTGTTTCTGATCGTATATACGGGGCAGGAAACCATGATAAATATAGTTCTCTGCCATTGAGAAAGTGATACCTGCCTGCGCCAACTCATCAATGGAAAGGGGATAGAGATTCAGAATACCGGTTCTGCCAGCCAGGGACTGGGTGATTGCCTCCCTCAATTCGAGTTGGTGGGAGCCGGTGAGCACAAACTGGCCATTTCGCTGCCTGGTATCGACGATTGTCTGGATGTAACTGAGCAGTTCAGGTACTCGCTGGATTTCATCTAAGATGACATCACCCTCTAATCGTGCCAGAAAACCCTTTGGATCATCAGTGGCAAATTGACGGGTCTCGGGATTCTCGAGGTTGGCGTAACTGTGGTTTTTCAATTCTTCTTTAGCCAGCGTAGTTTTACCCGCCTGCCGGGGTCCCAGAATGGTGATGACAGGGTATTCTGCCATCAAGATCATCAGTTCCGATGCTATGTGTCGTTTAATCATTACATCAGTATAAATTATGCAATATAGGAGTACAACTTATCATTAGGCATAAATAAATGTTTACGAATATTGCAATGATGAAAATGAAATTGTCTCAATTCCAAATTGTGCGCTGCTGCAATACACAGGAATTCACGACAAAAGCGACAAGGAGATTTATAAGGAGAAGTTGAGAGTTTTCACGCATATCTAAACGGTGGTGGGCAGTTTGGCTATTCCAAAGTCTAGTAAAAAACACCTCAGTTTTAAGAGGAAGAAAAGAGGAAAATATTTCTAACTATCTGATAGTAAGGGTTGACGCTACTAATGCTGCATCAGCGGTGTGTGGGAAGCTTGCTTTGAAACGGGCGGAGATGACATTATGGAAAGTGTAACGTAGGAAGTTGTGGCTGACTATAACAGTGCACCAAAGTTTGAGCTTTATTGATAAAAAGTTGTGATAAAAAAATCGGAACAGGGGATAGCGGGGATAGGACATCCACAACATCTGAAATCAGTAAGGATATTGCTGCCTACACTAACTGGCTTAAAGAGAGTGCAATCAAATTTGATCTTCGTGTGCATGCCTGGGTCTTCATGACTAATATCGCTGGGGGATAGTGCAATGGTCCGGCAAAATGCCTATCGTGGATTGATGAGTGAACTTCTGGAACAGGAAGTGATGGTAAAGATACGCCACTGCGTTAAAACAGGCTTAGTTCTCGGCTCAGAAAAATTTAGAAAGCAAGTTGCGGGGATGATTGAGTAAAGTTCTGGCTGATCGGCTCAAGGCACGTTTCCCATGACCACTATTGATTTACTCTGGCACTTTACTCTGACCCCAGATTTTTCGCATTGGGCACAGAATCATTCAGAAAACAGGTGCAACGTCTCCGCAATTAACCTCCTGATGCTTTTTTACTCTGTCCCTTTACTCTGACCCCATTACTTTGGAGCCGATGCTGAATAAGGATGCCTCAAACGAACGTGTCCGAGGATTCGAGTTAGCTCACTCTCACCCCTTTATTTTCTCGATCACGCTCAACTCCCTGGATCTTTCCAATCCGACTGGGTCTTCACCTTCGCCAAATTGGATTTCTTGATTTGCCTGTTTTTTCTGCCAGGCCAGGCAATCGTCTATGGTTTTCGAAAGCGAGGTATAGGTAAAACCAGCGGCGAGAGACTTGGCATTGCTGATCTCCATAAAATAATCATCGGTAGTAGGCGCCCAAAGCGGAAGATCGCTCCAGGCGTATACCTCTTGTTCATATAACTGTTCCTGACTAGACCATACCAGTTCCGAATTGGAATCAAGGTGTTGTTTTGCGCTTTCCAAAAAAGATTTCCAGCTCAGGGTTTTGGAAGTAGGCCCAACACAATTATAGGCACCCAAGGCGGTATTTTCGATTGCTGTAATTGCGAAATTTCCCACATCATTGACATCTATAAATTGCAGTGCATCTTTGCCATCACCCGGTGCGAGGATGCTTTCACCGCGTTCCAACTTGATCAGCCAGTAGAGCAAATCATAGGCAGGGTCTCGCCATCCCTTTATCGGACCGGGCCTTAAGATGGTATGGCTGTTCGGAAAACGTTCGGTGACGATGACCTCGGCGGCGGCCTTCTCTTCGGCGTATTGCCATTTGCTCTTATCTTCGGGTAAAGGCACGAGGCTATAAGTCTCGGCCCTGTTGGGCTCATTAAAATCACTGTACACGGCAACACTCGATACAAACAGGTAATGTTTTGTGTGATTTTGAAGCGCTTCGGTTGCCTCATCTACCAGTTTTGAGTGCTGCGGCCATACATCCAAAACAGCATCCCAGTGCTGCTCCTTTAAGGGAGCATAAGCCGCAGGTCCCTGCTCCCGATCCCCTTTGATCAATGGAAGATCCGAAAACAAATCGGGATTGGTAATTCCACGATTAAAAAGTGTCACTTCATGGCCCCTTCGCAAGGCGGCTTTGACCACTGCCGGGCCTAGAAAGTTGGTTCCTCCCAAGACCAGAATCTTTAAACTGTTTTTTGCTCTTGAATAAGACAGCAGAGGAGATAGCCCTAATAGTGCTGCTGTTGCAAAAATACTTTTAGTGAAATTTCGTCTTTTCATGTTGTGGTACTCATAATGCAAAAATTTATTACGCAGCGTTCAGAAATTCCAGCGAGAATCGTCCAGACGAATAATAGTTGAGATGGAATAATCCAGACACTCAATGTTTTGAGTTCAGTCGATGAATTTTGACCTGGGTGAAGACCAGTGTGTATTCCACTTTATGGGTGAGCCGGATGAAACGTGGTCCATCGTGGTCAGAAACGGGCAGGCCGTTGCGTCCCCAAGCTGGTCGATTCACAGCGGGGTCGGTACAGGTAACTACACATTTATCTGAGCCATGGGTGGTGAGAACCAGGATTTTCCCGACATGGACCACGTTGATATGAAGGACATCAGGTAGTTCAGGCCCAATGTCCCTCTCTTATCCAAGTGGGCGAGTATCTTCTGAATAACTACCGGATCTTCTCCAAGAGCAGGCGCCTTTTTTACTCTGTCCCTTTACTCTGACCCCATTACTTCCCCCTTTTTTGTCCAGGTGGGCAAGTATCGTCCTGATCACCACCAGGGAAAGATAACCGGGCAATCCAGGGCCTTTTAGGGATATGAATCCCGAGTTCACGAATTCGTATGATCCCTCGACTGCTTTTTTGCAGACGGGCGTGGTGGCGAGTTGCTTCGAAGCTGCAGAGACTGAATTACACTGACATTTACGCAACTGTTCAGCATTGTTTAATAGCGGATGTCACGTACATCCCTTACCTTGAGTTATATTACATGTGCAGTAGCTTTACTTTTGACCAGCATCAGGGGCCCGGATGTACTCACGTTTACTAGGGGAATACCCGCTACAGGAATATTCTTCCCACGAAACAATTGTCGATAGATTCAGCCATGTTGTTTCAAAATATGGTACCGGGGTCGCCCTGACCTCACACGCTGGTGAGAAGCTGACTTATCAGGAAATTGATAAGCTTTCCGACCGTGTAGCGTCGGCCTTGGTTTCAACTCTCGGCCCTCAGAATGCCCCGCTTGCCTTGGTTTTTGATCACTCCATTGAGCAAGTGATCAGTATATTGGGAACAATTAAAGCCAATAAAACCTATTTTTCTCTCGACATGTCATTACCCGCTGACCAACTGTCCCTTATGACGGCGGTTGTCAGACCGACGGCGTATTTGGTTGGCAAAATGAATCATTCTTTTGAGATCTCAAAACTGTCTGTCAATAAAATGGTACTTGAATACAGCGATCTTGTTGATCACCCTCCTGTTAGTTTTGAATCGCTTGTAACGCCAGACACCGGTGCAGGAATATACTTCACTTCCGGAACCATCAAAACCCCTAAGGGTATACAGCGCACACACCGACAGATTCACCACAGGGTCAGGTTCAGTACTGCACTTTGCAAACTCGGCCCCGGGGATCGCATATCGGGAATCCGGCAATGCGGACTTGGCAGTGGGGTTGCCGATGTGTTCAACGCGCTCCTGAACGGAGGCACTTTGTGTCTTTACAATATTAAACAGGCGGGTATCTCACCGCTTTCGAATTGGCTGCTTGATAACGAAATATCTTACTTCCACCCCCCAATCCTTTTATTTCGACAATGGTTGGACTTGTTATCCGAAAGTGATTATTTCCCGGACTTGAAGTACGTACTACCGTCTGGTCGCAAGACATCGCAGGATCTATCCCGGTTTTGGAAGCATGTAAGTGATGAATGCAAGGTACTGACAAGTTATTCATCTACAGAAACCAGTCAAATCACGTGTGCGTTAGTGGATCGTCACACGCCACCATCCGAGGGTGTTCTGACCGTAGGGTTTCCACTTCCAGGAAAAGAAATCGTTATTCAGTCTGACTCAGGTCGACCTGTTCCCCGGGGTGAAACCGGAGAAATCGTTGTCCACAGCAGATACATTTCTAAGGAGTACATCGGTCAGCCCGCACTTTCAAAAAAGAGGTTTTCGGTACTTGATAATACCGAAGGTACCATTTGTTATCGTACAGGTGATCTTGGGAGGTATCAACCAGACGGCTCGCTTGAACTGGTTGGAAGGATAGATTCTCAAGTAAAAATCAGAGGTTACCGACTGATACTTGAAGAACTGGAAGATCTGCTTCGAGAGCAGGAGACGATCAGAGACTGTGTTATTCAGTGCGACGAGAACCTTGGGCATTTGTACGCCCACATCATTCCTGAGCACCCGGACACTGCAGATGTAAATATTCTGAGGTCTAATCTGAAATCAGTATTGCCCGAATATGCGATACCTACTCATTTTTCATTCCTAACTGAATTTCCGCTACTGGCCAGTGGCAAGGTTGACCGCAAACGATTAACCGTACCCGTTCTTACAAGACCCGCGTTAGCCAACCACTATAGATCGCCCACAAGTCCAAAAGAGAAGGAGATTCTTTCTATATGGTCATCCGTACTCAAAATGGATGATATTGGATTGGACGACGATTTTTTTAATCTTGGTGGACATTCACTAACGGCGATGATGCTGGTAGCAAACCTTGAGGATAAATATTCAACAAAATTGGATATCAGTACCTTTTTATCTGAACCCACTATTTCAACCCTGGTCAGGCTACTGGATGAAAGCGACAACAATGCCAGCGGGACGACCCTGTCTTCATCGATACTGCGCAAACTCGATCCAGCGCTCACGTCCATGGAAATATCCGACCTGCAAAACCTCTTTGAAAGACTACGCCTTGTAGATGAGCAGCAGAATTTTAGGAAATCAAAACCAATTGGATGGAACAAAAAACATCAAAGAGTCAGCCAGATCATCAATCACATGCCATATCCTATCGGTTTCAAATTAGTGTGCTCCTGGGCTAAATGGAGATTGAACCAGACTAACCGATACAGAGAATTAAAACAGTCAATCAGGCAGTTCCTGAAAACAACAGGAAATCTGGAACCGGATGAGAAAACGGTATTTTTAACCGTGGTTTACGGTTTGTTATATCAATATCAGATAGCCCCATCGTTCAGTAAAAAACACCCCGGTCTGCAAGAATCACTTGCCACCTTCGTCAGTAGAGAACAGAGCGCAACTTGCAGCTACCCTGAACAACAGAAGCCAGGTAGAGGAACAATACTAGTCCGAAGTCATCACACCTTTTCCTATGCCTTCAAAAAGACCCACAAGAGACATTACAGATTGGGTCAAGTACAAAAGTATCTTCCGGATTTCAATTTTCACAACGAAAATATCGAACGCATATTTTATTCTCGGTATTTAAGCACTGCACGAGAGGTGCTTGCGGCAGGAGGCGTAGTGGATGTTAGCGCTGATGGAGAGCATGGTACAAGCCCGGGTGAGACCTATGAATTTCATAATCGGTTGCGGTCGTTCAAGCCGACCTTCGCTGAGCTGGCACTATTGACAAATTCAGATGTGTATGCCGTTGTTCTCTCGGCCCCTGTTTCTGAGACAAAAGCCATGCAGGGTCAACGACCTCTATTCCGTTACATAGGCCCTTTCAAAAAAGCAGACACAAAGTTACCTCACACTGCGCAGGTCAAATACCTCCTGGATCAATATGTAAGCATATTGGAGAGCGAGTGGTCAGAAAAACCCTGGCTGGTTCCTATGAACATGATGATCGAGCATTTAAGTTTTCCACAACCTTGAACTTCGAAAACGGGTCGGACCACCCGCAAGCCGATACGCTAAGTCTCAAACGCTCCATTTTACCCAGAAAAATAGCAACTTAAGAGAAATTAAAGTCAAATTATCAAAATATAATCATTTAATATCAGTTGGTTATATAGGTCCGACCCCCTCTTGTGAAATCACGACCCCCTCTTGTGAAATCGAATCGCTGACCCTTCCATGCTTCAGGGCCAAATCCACATTGTTATATATTGCCTCGAGACGTATTGTCAGACCGCCGATAAGGCATGCGCTGGTACAAGGTAGAATCGATCACTCTGTAAAGGCTTCAAACCCGTCCGAGAAAAGTAGATCGCTGGCAAATTCGACCGACTCGAAAGATCCGATATCACAGCCAGGAGGCTGCGGGCGTTCTACACCCCGCTGATCGACCAGTATTGAATCATTGGCACAATTACCGGCACCTATCGCGGGACTTCCAGGTTCCAGGGCGTGGGTCATTGTCGGTCCACCGTTATCAGCCAGGGACTGCAGCAGCGGATCTTCTGTCAGACTGGTGACATGAATGACGCCTGTTCCGTCCTGCACCAGGTTGTGACCGGCGTCGGTGTACAGCCCTTCGATATCGCCACCTGTACTTCCGGCCACCAGGGTATTGTCAAGAATCCGGTTGGTCGCAGCCTGGGCGTTGCTCAGGCCGCCCCCGACGGTCGCCAGGTTGGCAGCAACGGTGGTGTTAACCAGATGAAACACGCCCTGGAGATTGCGTAAACCACCACCGGTCGCTCCGGCTGTATTGCCGCTGACGGTAAGATTCACTCCAAAGAGATCGGCGAACGAAGATGCCAAATGAAGCCCGCCACCGTCCATGACCGCTTGATTGCCGCTTATTGTGCAGCTATCAAGCATGACTGGCCGAGCGGTGATATGCATGCCACCCCCGTTTCCGCTGGCCAGGTTTTCGGCGATTGTGCAGTTTGTGCCGGTGAAGTCGTTGTTAGAGTGATGAACACCTGCGCCGTCCGCTGCTGCATTGCCCACGATCCGGGTATCGCTCAACTGGACCGGCCGGTAGCTCCACAACCCACCACCATTGTTTTGCGCGACGTTTTCGCGAATCAAACTGCTTTGTATGGTCATCACGGAATTTTCGGCGTTGGTACCCGTGTGATAGATGCCACCTCCGTCTTCCACCGCTGTGTTGCCGGCGATTTCTGTTTGGATAATCACAACCATGCCGATGTTGTTGGCCACTCCACCGCCCCGGCGACCGGCAGTGTTGTTGGCCATGACGGTACCATCGACGCTCAGGCTTCGCGCGGTATGAATGCCACCGCCATCAAGGTTGGCGGAGTTCCCACTGATCTCACCGCCGTTTATGACCATGGTACCGTTGTTGTCGATACCCCCGCCCCAACCATTCACACCCGGAGCAGAGTTTCCGGTCACCATGGTATCGGTCAGTGTCGCAATGCCGCCCAGCCCGGACGCACTGACCAGCGAGCGAATCCCACCACCGGCCGCAGTTCCGCTTATATTATCACTGACTGTGCTATTGCTGAGGATCAGTTCCGCGTCCACTCCCTGGCTGTAGATCGCTCCACCGCCATTTCCAGACACAACGACGTTTTCGCTGATCACGGTCCTGGTCAGCGTAAGTAAGCCTGTGTTGAAGATCCCGCCACCCTGAGCGCTTGTATTATTGAGCACCTGACATTGTTCGAGGGTCAGCACTCCCAGGGAGCTGATACCACCACCGAATCCTGTGGTGAAACCGTCCCGTATGGTCAGGTCATGGAGGGTCGCACTTGCGCCGGTATCGATCAGCAGGATGCGAAAACTGGGGGTTCCCTCTTCAAGGCTGCGCCGAATCACGGCCCCGTTACCATTGATCACCAAGTCACTTTCCACCCGCGGAAGACCACTCGGGTTGGAACCGAACTCGACGCTGTTGAGCACGTATTCGCCATCCACAGCCAAATTGATGGTATTCGTCTCACCGTTTCCATTGGCGGTCTGCATGGCGAGGGTCAGCGCGCTGACATCACCGTCGGCGATACTAAATATGGCAGGCCTGGCCACCGATGGAACCAGCCAGACGACAACTGCGAGCAAAGAGCAAAAACGAGGCATTGGCACGCGCCCTCCTGTCAGTGCAGAATCAACAGAACCGGACGAAGTTCCGGTTTATCAGGCACTTCGGTTACTTCGAGTCTAGTACAGGGTAAGGCCGCATTCAATTATCGACCAGCAAGCAATGCGCGAAACCAGAGCATTCGCGACACCCACAGTTCAGATTTAGCCAGGTTTCAGTCGAAACCACACGCCGTTACGACGGCACCTTACATTGCGAACTCGCTTTTGGCCGGGTTGAGCAACCTCAAGATATCCTTAGGTCGAGATCTCGGTACTCAGGATCGAGAAAACAGACAGCCCCAGACACCTGGAACGCATCGCCCTGCCGATGCGTGCCTTGGAGAAAGACCCCTGGCGGGATGTGCTGACTGACTACCCGGTAGGCACCCAAGTACAGGGAACCGTAAGTCGGGTACAGCCTTTTGGGGCTTTCATCGAACTCGCACCTTGGATAGACGGATTGGCGCATATCAGTGAGCTAGAAGCCGGTCGCCGAATCAACCATCCACAGGAGGTAGTGAGTGTTGGTGATCAGGTGCAGACAAGGGTACTCAGCGTGGACATGGAAAAACACCGGATTGGTCTATCGCTGGATAAAAAACATGAGGGTGAACAAAGCGCCAGGCCCGAAGTCAATGTGGCAGATTACGTCAAGCCCAAATGGAGCCCTGGCACCTTCGGTATCTACTCAAGGAGAGGCTGAAAAAACAGAAATAAGAGCGGATGGGTCAAAGGTTTACCAAAGGAAACCCAAGATGAAGAAGTTGCTGATACTGATCGGCTTGCTATTACTTCTACAACCTGAATAAACCCAGACGAACGAATTGGACTGGCTTGTTGTCTGCTGGAAGACACCAAATGACAGCGGAAAGATCGTGGACCGCCATGATTTTGTTCAAACAAACCGACCCGTCAAGAAAACCACCACCAGTTTTAGGTGATTAAAAAGAGATTAATATCTGTAACTGATTGAATATAAAAGAAGACGCAACAAATGCTGCATCAAGGGTATGTGGGAAGCTTGTTTAGAAACGGTTGGGGAAGACATTCGGAAAAGTGTAACGTAGGGAGCAGTGGGTGACCCCTTAACTTCATTTGAAACAACTGGCTAAAATAGCTATTATAACTATATTAGCTATCAGGGTTTGATATCACTATGAAGACAGTAGCAGCAAAAGATGCAAAAAATCGTTTCGGCCAATTAATCGATGATGCACAACGACAACCAGTCACCGTTGAAAAAAACGGTCGACCATTTGTTGTCGTTCAATCCTTTGAGGATTTTCAAATGGCGCAACAACTCCAGATGTCATCATTGCGGTCTGCGATTGAAGAGGCGCGTACAGAGTATGCTGAAGGCCGGGGAATACCGTTTGATCAAGCTGCGGTCAAGAAAATTTCAGCTGCCGGGCGTCGACTGATGTCAGCGCGTGATCGCAAGAGGTGACAGATGTGCAATATCAGGCTGCTGCTGAGGCAGACCTGGTTGAGGTCTGGCTGCAGGTTGCTGATGACGGCGGTAATGACAGAGCCGATGAATACATTTCAAAAGTACAGGCAATCTGTGAATTGATTGCAAGCCAACCCGATATGGGTGTGGGCAGACCGGACATTGCAGAGGGTGTCCGATCATTTCCTGTTGATCGATATGTCATCTATTATGAGCATGATGGTTCAACGTTGTCTGTTCTGCGTATATGGCATACTGCCCAGGATCCGGAGTCGTTATCGATTGAGGTGATTATGAAATCACCCACTTGACATGTTGAGTCCCTGACTCTGCTGCTTCAAGCAAAGTCACTTCGGGATTAAGAGGAAAAAAAGAGAAAAGCATTCTAACTGAATGATTTACAGGGAAGACGCTACTAATGCTGCATCAGCGGTGTGTGGGAAGCCTATTTGGAAACGGCTGGTGATGACATCGGGGAAAGTGTAACGCAGGAAGCTGTGGGAGACTATATCGTACTCATTTATTAAGCCACCTAATGCGGGGAAGGGGACGCGGCAAAATTAGCCGTGGTTAATCTGCCCCGTCCCCTTTTAGGCCCTTCATGAATCTATTTGGAACCGCTGCCTCAGAAAGCGCGCGATTCCGTCTTCGTCATGGTGGCCGATGACCGCAGTCGCGGCTTTCTTGATGTGTGGCGAAGCGTTATCCGGCGCATAACTTTCATCGGCCTGCGCAAACATGCTCAGGTCATTGTCGCTGTCACCAAAGCAAACCACGCGTCTTGCCTGCAACTGTCGCCGAAGCATTTCAATCGCACCACCCTTGCTGGCATCACTGTGGTGAATATCAATCCAGCACCAGCCGTCACCCTCCCAGGCCGCGCCCGAGTAGGCCACCAAATGGGGCTCTGCACGGATGAGATTCTCGATACCGGCTATAGCGCCGGACGAGCCAATGGCGCTGATGTTTGTAATTTCCGCATCGACTGGTAAATTTTCAGCCGGTAAAACCGTGATGTCATCGTTCTTTTCATACAATGCCGCCAGCCTGGTCTCAACTTCATTTTTTAAAGGGGTATGGTAAATAACATGCCGGTTTCCCGACTGCAGTGTGAACACGAAAGGCGCCAGGCCTTCGGCCATAACAGCCTGCAAGACGTGCTCAATCTCCCGGTGCGCAAGGTAGTTCTGGTGGGAATACTCATCGGTACCGGGATACCAGATCATCACGCCATTCTTGTAAACCTGTGGCAGATGGAAGCCATGGGGTGCCAACAAGTCTCTCGACGCGTGCAGCGTGCGGCCCGTGGCAACGGTATAGGCTACGCCCCGGTGTGCTAAGGCAGCCAGTGTATCGCGGGTGTAATCCGATATTGATCCGCCGCTGTCGAGCAGCGTGCCGTCCAGATCGAAAACAATGAGTTCCATGTAAACATGCCTGCTGAAAAGGTGACCGTGAAAAGACCTGCTTCTACATCTTAATCAATATCAGCCTACATTACCTCACATGAACCCTCGCTGTCTTTACTATCACTTCACTGTCGCATTCCCCGCTGAGCGGGGTGCCGCTAAACCTGCTTCTCTAAACCGTCTGGATCAACCTGTCTGGAACTCCCCGGCAGCCTGGCGCAACTTACGCAAATCCGACTTTTCAATACGTTTGTGCTTGCGCACGGATCGCTTGACAGCGCGCTTCGCCTTGCGGGCGGCAAGCGCAATGGCCGCATACAAATCGGCGTGAACCGCCTCCAGGCTAACTGCCAGGCGGGAAGTCAGCTGAACACATACCAATGCCTTTTTGTCTGCGCCACCCTTGGGACCATTGATATCGCCAAGAAAGACATCCACAGCGATGATGTGCTGTTTCGACCTGGCAAGATTGCGCTCCAGTTGTTTTCGGACATGCGCATCAATTTCGGAAGTCAGCTCAAAACCGTGGGTCTGTAAATAGATTCGCATCATGTTGCTCCTGTGGGATTTGAGTTCTCATATTACATGTCGGAACTTAATATAAAATTCGAAATATCCGAGGCCTGGATCAGGATTTTACGAAGTGAGGATGAGCCTGCAGGCATGCATTTAGAAGACAGGAATACGATTTAATTAAACACCGGTACTGGTTGAGGCAAACGTCGATATGGCTCTTTACAAAACTGCAGAGAGGGCTGGCGCATCAGCGCAGTAACAGCTCGCTCCTGGCGTTTTCGATGATCTTCAGCACGGCGGGGTGCTTCAGCTTACGCTCGGGGGAAATGGCATAGTAGCTCTCCTCCACCGCAATGGCCGGTCCGATGCGGCGGCACCGGTACATACGTTCCACCTCATCGCTGATGGCCGCAGGTGCTGGAAATATACCATTGGCGGCTTCACCGAACGCCTTCATCAGGGCACTATCCTCAAACTCGGCCACGATGGTCGGTGAAATACCCTGGCGGTCAAACCAGTCATCGAGTGCCCGCCTGATGGGGTTATCCATCGTGGGCATCAGTATCGGCGCCTTGTTCAGAGATTGCGGAAAATCCTGATCGTACTCAATGGTGTTGTCCTTGCTCACAAACAGGGCGATTTCGCTTGATCCCAGCGCATGGCTAAATGCCTTGACTGAAAGCCCCGGGGGGATGGGCCGGTCTGATAGCACCAGGTCAAGCTTGTGCAGCGCGAGGTCTCCCAGCAGGGCTTCGAGCGCCCCCTCATGACATACCAGCCTGGTGGGTGTTTCCGATTCCAGTACCGGCTGCAATACATGCGATGCGACCAGCTTCGGAATAGAATTCACGACACCAACAGAGAGCACCGCGGGGAGGATGATACGGCCGGTTTTTACACGGGACGTGAGTTCTGCGCCCACGGTGAAAATTTCATCCGCATACTGGTAGACCAAATGACCGGTTTCAGTCATGGCGAGACCCCGGCCAACCCTGCTAAACAGCGCTTCGCCCACCGATTCCTCGAGTAGCTTGATCTGCCCGCTGATCGTCTGGGGTGTGAGATGAAGACTGTGGGCCGCCTTGGCGATACTGCCTTCCTTTGCAACTGTCCAGAAATACAGCAGGTGGTTGTAGTTTAGATGACGCATCGGCAAAATTTTACATCGGTAAAACCGTTGAATTCAACAGAAGAATTCGAATAGACCTGATAAATAAAGAAGATATCATAATGTAGCAGACAATTACAGGAGGTCTAGGAGATGTATTCAGATATCAGCAAGCGAAATACTCCGTCAATCCCGGAAATCGGATCCTTCACGGTCAATAAGGTCCTGCGTGACACCTACCGGCTCTTGTCCGCAACCCTGTTCTTCTCGGCGGTGGTTGCGAGTGCAAGCATAGCAATGAGTCTTCCGGCCCCCGGCATTTTACTGACGCTTGCCGGCTATTTTGGATTGCTTTTCTTAACCTACAAATTGCGCAACAGTGGCTGGGGCCTGGTCTCTGTATTCGCACTCACGGGATTCATGGGATACACCCTCGGTCCGGTTATCGGTCACTACCTGGGTTTGGCGAATGGACCCCAGTTGGTCGCAACGACCATGGGTGTTACCGCTGTGACCTTCGTGGGCCTTTCATGGTACGCCCGCAGTGCGGGTGCTGTTAACACAGCGAATTGGGGTTCTTTTCTGATGATCGGCATTCTCACCGCCTTTGGCATGGGTCTCGCGGCAATATTCTTCCAGTTACCTGCATTGTCCCTTGCGGTATCCGCCGTGTTTGTACTCCTGATGAGCGGCCTGATCATGTTCGAGACCCAGAACATTGTGCGGGGCGGGGAGACCAACTACATCCTTGCCACGGTCACATTGTTTGTATCTATCTATAACCTGTTTACCAGCCTTTTGCATATCTTTGGCTTTCTTGGCGGGGAAGAATGAAGCGCGCATGCATTAACTTTTAGGAAAATCCCAAGCGAAGATGCCACTGCGCTGGTAGAAAATTTACTGCCTTGATTTCACCTGGAAAGGCAGAAAAGCGAGCGGAAAAGGGGACGGGGGACGAAAAGGGGGGGACGAAAAGGGGACGGGGCAAATTTAGCCGTGGTTAACCTGACCCGTCCCCTTTTAGGCCTCTTTTAGGCTTTGGAATTCTATTCTGTTTTCGTGGTCATTGCGTTCGTATGTATTCCTATTCTGCATAAAATGCTTTTATTTTAGGAGAACGTAAAATATGTTGCCCAATAAGTAAATTCAATATAAGAATTGCAATTGCAATGACCCATTCAGTAACTGAGGCTGTATTATTTCGCAAAGTATTTTCGACAAGTTGATATAAAATAATCATAGCCACAGCAATAAACCCCCAACCCGCTAATACTCGTGACCAGGATTTGTGTAACAAAATTCCTATAAAACACAACGAAGGCGGCAACCAGATGGCAAGTATTACTGGCATACCACTTAGCCAATCATTTTCTAACACCATAAACAAAATGATAGCCATGAATCCAAAGATAAATACCCCTCCTAAGAACACCGCGAGAATAATTAAAGACAATGGCCATTTTTTTTCATCAGTCTCTGTACGTACTTCTAACTTCTTACCCCGCGCAAATAATTTAGAAATAATCCAAAGAAGAACATGCCCAACAACCCAAAATATAATTGCAATGGGTAATAATATAATTCCAGGAGGATGCCCACCCTTTGAGGTAACGAGAATCACACAAGCAACTACGCAAAGAATAGCCCAAATAATATGGAGAATACGAAATAGCATGACTGCAGACATGTTGACCTTATGTTAACCCATCAAATCTAAAATGAATCTTCAACCACCAATTCAGACTAGAATAACAAGAACTGAGACAGCCACCTCCCTCCCTAAGAAATCTCAATTCATACGTGACCAGGTGCTCAGCAAGTGTCCAGAGACGTTAGTTCTCGAAATCATTGGCGAAAATCTGATTCGGGATTATCTGATCGATGATGCCAATCGCTTCGAAGATAAGATTTCCGGCGTCGTCGGCTTCGCGGACCACGAACACACGCAGGTCAACCTGGTCGAATGCGGGTGGTACGGGTCGATAGCTCAGATCATCGAAGAGCGTGTCATCAAGCGACAGCAGTGAGAATTCGTACCCAACCCCGCTGTACAGTAGTTCAGTGTCGTCTCCATCTCCTGGAGTTGGGTCATTTTCGAAGGCGCCGAGTTGCAGCCCGCCGATCGTCCAGGTATCAACGGGGGTGCCGACGGTGATCGGCGGAACCGGATTCAGCAGCGAATTGATAAAGTCGGCCTCCTCCTGATCCAGCGGATGGTTATCCTGAATGTTGACATTGACTTCATTGCCGGTAACGACGGTCGGGCCCTGATTAAGCGAGTGGTTGCCGACCACCTCATAGTCCGCTTCATCAGGCTCGTTGATGGTCGAGGCGCCGCCAACATCGGGGTAGGTGAGACTGGCACTGAACTCGGTGTTGATGGTGGTTCCCGTGAATACTCCGCCACTGTCTTGCGCTACTTCCAGGATACGTCCCGTGAACGATACTGCGGCTGCGCTGGCAGCGTTGCAGGTGAGCAGGCTGATGACCAGACATAAGGCTATTCGGCTCATTGGAACACCTCCGGTGCTTGGGTTACTAGATTGATGCATGCGATTAGTATAGAAGATATAGATGCTTCCGTCCGGCCAGGCTGGGGGGAAAAGGGAACGGGGAAATTTAGCCGCGGATAATCTGCCCCGTCCCCATTTAAGTAACTTCAGGGCGAGGCGCCTGGTCAAGAGATTCCCTGGCTATTTATCTATGAACCTAAAGCGATCACGATGGGTCTATCTACCTGAATTGATACTAATTACAGGCAAACTGCCAAGGGACATAACATGTTAAACAGGAAGTTCATACTGGCGATCTCGGTCGCTTTACCGGTGATTATTGCTGGTTGTACCACGCTGGATCCTTACACTCGGGAAGAAAAAACCAGCAACGCCACCAAGGGTGCCGCGATCGGTGCCGCTACTGGTATTGCAATCGGCCTGATCAGCGGCAGCAATTCCAGCGAACGTAAAAAACGCGCCCTGATCCTGGGCGGTGCCGGTGCACTCACCGGTACCGGTGTAGGTTATTACATGGATCAACAGGAAATGAAGCTGCGCCAGCGGCTCGAAGGGTCCGGCGTCGGTGTCACCCGAATCGATGACAATATCACGCTCAACATGCCGGGCAATATCACCTTCGGGGTCGACAGCGCCGATATCAGCGCGGATTTCTATGAGATTCTGGACTCCGTCGCGCTGGTGCTGATCGAATTCAACAAAACACTGGTAGAAGTGGCCGGCCATACCGACAGCAGCGGCTCCGATCAATACAACCAGCAGCTTTCCCAGCGGCGTGCCGACAGCGTGGCCGCCTATTTGAGCTCAAGGAAAGTCAAGGGTGAGCGGTTCATCGTGATCGGCGCCGGTGAGGCCTACCCGGTCGCAAGCAATGACACGCCACAGGGACGCCAATTGAACCGCAGGGTGGAAATCACCATAGTGCCGTTGACGGAAGGTTCCTAGAAAAAGAACCGGGAAAGAACCGGGGTCAGCGGAAAAGGGGATGGGCTACACGAGAAGCGATCGTATGCGTTAGTTTTATGAGTTCATCTCTGGTTGGGGCCTTAACCCTTCGAAATCGCACCGGGTGTCGATTAGAACTGCCGATATATTCCCCATCCAGAAACAACGTATGAAAGTGGATGACTTCAGTTGATGAAGGATGGGGACCAACTTATTGTGACTTAATGTTTGGAGTCTATTCAGGGAACCCTTCGACAATTCCTGCGAACCTGGGGTGGTGGCGTATGTTGTCTATATCCGAATCGTGCATCAGCCACTCACGATTCATGTTGCCGACCTTGATCAGGCAGTTTTCAAGACAATCCAGGGATCTGTCAACGTCTCCTGCCAGTGAGAAAAAGCAAGCACCGTTGTACTGGATAATGGAATCCATTGGTGCTTTTTGCATCGAGGTCTCCATCCATTTTTTGGCCTCATCCACCTCGCCCATGCGCAACAACGCAAAGGCACCCATATTCAGTGCCCGGTTATCGTCCGGATTAAGTTCGAGCACGGCCCTGACCCTTTCAATACCTTTACCGGGTAACCTCCATGGCTTTGCCCTCCTGATCAAGGCTGATATACAACTGGGCCTGTAGCAATACACTCTGAAAATCTTCAGGGCGAACCTGCGATGCGCGATCAAACAGTTTCAGTGCCCGCTTGAGATCACCTTCATGCACCTTGGTGCGACCGAAAAAATACCAGGCCTCGTAATTTCTTGGGTCGAGTTGAATCGCGTTTCTCAAATTCAACTTCGGCCTTTTTATAGTCCTGATTCATGCAGAATGCGATGCCGGCTGCAACATGTGACTCAGCCAGGTCGGGTGCAAGTTGAAGTGCCTTTTCGCTGGTACGTTTGGCCTCATCCAGGTTCACTTCGCTGGCATTGAAATACATATACGAGAAACCATAGGTATAGGCGATACCCGCCCAGGCACGTCCGAATTCCGGCTCGATATCGATGGCTTGCTTGAACATCTGCCGGGCATAAACATTGTCCTGCGTGGTGTGTTGGGCAAAATATCCCAGACCGCGCAGGAAAAAATCGTAGGCTTTTGGATCCACTTGTTGTTGTGTGGGTTTGTGCTTACGCTTCAATGAAAGGCTCAGGGCCGTGGCAATTGAACCAGCGATCTCTTCCTGAATCTCAAAAATATCCGATAGTTTCCGGTCATATTGGTTCGACCACAGGTGGAATCCATCGCTGGTGTTGATCAGTTGCGCGGTGATACGCAAGTTGTTACCAGACCTGCGTACGCTGCCTTCCAGCACAGTTTGTACCCTGAGTTTCCTGCCTATTTCCCTGATATCAGTCTGCTTGCTATTAAATTGAAATGCTGAGAACCGGGAGGCCACCCGCAGGTTGGCAACCTTGCACAAGGCAGTGAGTATCTCCTCTGCCATACCTTCGCAGAAATAAGCCTGATCTCCTTTTTCACTCAGGTCATCGAAAGGAAGAACAGCGATGGAGGGTGCGCCCTCTTGATAATCTTCGGTATCGCTACTGGATTCTTTGTGACCTGCTGGATCCCTGTGGACTCCGTCAGGTGTTATTTCATAAGCCCAGGACAGGACCAAAGCAATGGGGAAACCGAGCAAAATGAGAACGATCACGAGTGTAAATGCCCAGGGCGGTATACCCAACCCTTCGAAAGTCACCTCGCCGACTTGCAAGATAACCCAACTAACAAAAATATACGCCAACGCAACCCGGACAACTTTGCGCTTTTTGAGTTGGCTCCAAAGGTTTTTGGATCTCAACTTACTCATAACCGTTTCCTGATTACTACGATACACCGTATTGGCTATGTTTCATATGTGCCAAGGTAGATGTTTATGAAGACAGCAACCATTCACAGCCTGGGCAAGTGACGAATCTGTCACAATGGTAAAAACGGAAAAGGGGACCGGAAAAGGGGACCGGAAAAGGGGCCCGGAAAAGGGGACGGGGCAGATTAACCACTGCAAATTTGCCCCGTCCCCTTTTAGGCCTTTTTAGGCCTCCTTTTAGGGCTGGCCGATGTTCAAGCGTCTGAATACGATGGCTTCTGCGATGTGCTTAGGCCAGCTAACTGGACGTGACACTACCGACTCAATTCCTTGTGAAGAATTGAATTGATTAACGTTTGATAAGGTACACCTTCGCGCAAAGCACGTGACCTGATGCGCACAAGGTCACTTTTCGGAATTCGCAAAGAGATTTTTTCACGATCATCATTAATTGTTGCACGAGCAATTTGGCGAATCTCCTTGACCCTCTCATCACTGAGTACACTCTCAAACTGCGCATCATCTGATTCAATGCTCTCAATCAAGGCCTGTTCGTCGGCATCATAATATTTTCCAATTGTTGGTTTCTTAGTCATGGTTATCACCGGTTAAGTAAATAGCAGTAAATTTTCTACTTGGGTAGGCCGTTTTCAGAAAAACAGCGTCATCATCCTCAATATATGGAACACAAAACACATAGCCATTCAGCAAAACGATGTACATACGCTGGTTCGGATATTTATCCGAGTTGCTATGACAGATATCATCAAGCAAGCCACCCGTCTCAATCGAAGCGACGATGTCTTCAAAACAGACAGCACGGTTAGGGTGCGACGCAAGCCATCTATTTTTATCTAAATTCCATGTGAATCTTTTACCCACAAGACCATTGTATGGACAGAGTATGCTTTGTCAACTCGAACCAGCCAGATGACATTGCAGTGTCAAGAAAAATCACTTCGGATTTAAGAGGAAAAAAAGAGGAAAAATATTCTAACTAATTGATATACAAAGCAGACGCAACTGATGCTGCATCAGCGGTGTGTGTGAAGTTTGCTCTGAAACGGCTGGAGATGACATCGTGGAAAGTGTAACGTAGGAAGTCGCGGGTGACCATATCGCGTACTTTAAGATTGGCAACTGCTTAAACCCGGATAACAGGGCGGAATCGTATCGATGTCAGAATTTGAAAAACAGGTTGGCAGCCTGTTGAATACAGTTGCGGACCTGTTGAGGGCACGTAACTGGCGCATGGCCTCGGCTGAATCCTGCACGGGTGGCTGGATAGCCAAGTGTTGTACCGATGTTGCTGGCAGTTCAGCCTGGTTTGACCGCGCCTATGTCACCTATAGCTATGGCGCGAAAGAACAGATGCTGGGTGTTTCACATGCTGACCTTTTAAAATACGGCGCGGTCAGTGAAGAAATAGCCAGGCAGATGGCAATGGGTGCCAAACAGCACTCGAAAGCGGCGGTCATTGTTGCCGCGACGGGTATCGCGGGTCCGGGCGGTGGCATGCCCGGCAAACCTGTAGGCCTGGTGCATTTTGGCTGGTGTATTGGTGACCAGCCGGCAGTCTGTGATGCAAAGGTATTTGAAGGTGACCGTAATTCGGTGCGCCAGCAGACGGTCTTGCACGCGCTGGAGGGTATCGTTTCGCGTCTCGGGTAGCGAGCCTGGTTTAATTTGGGTTTTTTGATTATCGCAATTTGAGAACGGGCTCGTGCAAACTACACCCAATGGAGAAACAATTAACCCCTTGCTGTAGGCTGAAAACGGACGAATGCCGAAATTTGAAATAGAAATTGATCACGCGCTTGCGAAGATAGCGGCGCTATTGACCGCGCGCAGCTGGCGTATGGCCACGGCTGAATCCTGCACAGGTGGCTGGATCGCCAAATGCTGCACGGATGTGGCGGCAGTTCTGCCTGGTTTGACCGGGCCTATGTGACCTACAGCTACCGGGCGAAAGAACAGATGCTGGGTGTATCACATGACGACCTGGTGAAACATGGTGCAGTCAGTGAAGAAATTGCATGGCAGATGGCGACCGGGGCCAAGCGGCACTCGAAAGCCGCCGTCGTTGTTTCAGCTACCGGTATCGCGGGTCCGGGTGGCGGTATGCCCGGTAAACCGGTCGGCTTGGTGCATTTTGGCTGGTGTATCGGTGATCAACCCGCAGTTTGTGATGCAGCAGTATTTGAAGGTGATCGAAAATCTGTGCGTCAGCAGACGGTATTGCATGCGCTGCAGGGCATCATTTCGCGTATCGGTGTAAAAACCTGATTTTATTTCGACTGTTTATTTCAGATTATCGCAATTTGAGAATAAGCTGTTGCAAACTACACCCAATGACATAACCCCGGTTAGTAACGGGGAACCACTTTTATAGACGGGTTGGAGGCAAATTTCCGATGATGATTGTAGGAATTTGCAGTGCTGACCGAAACGGGGCTTAAGACGCTGACAGGCCTGTGTCATAATGTCCCCCAGTGGTGAAAACTAATATTTCTAGAGGAGAGGACCAGTTGGATAACAACAAAAAGCAGGCGTTGACAGCAGCGCTGTCCCAGATTGAAAAACAATTCGGCAAGGGCGCAATCATGCGTATGGGTGATGGCTCTCCACAGCGAAATGTTGACGTGGTTTCCTCCGGGTCCCTGGCGATCGACGTGGCACTCGGTATTGGCGGTTTGCCACGTGGGCGTGTCATTGAAATCTATGGTCCTGAATCGAGCGGCAAAACCACCCTGACCCTGCAGGTGATTGCAGAAGCGCAAAAAATCGGTGGTACGGCGGCGTTTGTTGACGCGGAACACGCACTCGACCCCCAGTACGCTGAAAACCTGGGTGTTAACGTGGAAGACCTGCTGGTTTCACAACCGGATACCGGTGAGCAGGCACTGGAGATCACCGATATGCTGGTGCGTTCCGGTGCTGTTGATATCGTGGTGATCGATTCTGTTGCAGCACTGACGCCCAAGGCCGAAATTGAAGGTGAAATGGGTGACCGTCATGTTGGCTTGCAGGCCCGCCTGATGTCACAGGCCTTACGCAAACTGACAGCCAATATACAGCGCTCCGGTTGCATGGTGGTCTTTATCAACCAGATCCGTATGAAGATCGGTGTGATGTTTGGCAGCCCCGAAACCACCACCGGTGGTAACGCACTCAAGTTCTATTCATCGGTACGTCTGGATATCCGCCGTATCGGCGCGATCAAGAAGGGTGATGAAGTGATCGGTAACCAGACCCGGGTCAAGGTGGTCAAAAACAAGATGGCGCCTCCGTTCAGACAGGCAGAATTCGAAATACTCTATGGCAAAGGCATTTCCAAGCTCGGTGAGCTGATCGATCTTGGTGTTGCCAACGGTATCGTGGAAAAAGCCGGTGCCTGGTACAGCTATGAGAAAGACAGGATTGGTCAGGGTAAAGAAAACGCCCGTGCCTTCCTGGAAGAACATCCTGAAATGGCAGCGGAAATCGAGAGCCGGTTACGTGCCCTGTTACTGCCGAAGAAAGAACCCAGGGTGGAGCCTCCAAAATCCGTAGAAGCCTAGATCGGGGGTAGTTAGCTTTGCGTGGCAAGACTGCGCGTGAATTAACAGAAGCCGAAATCCATGATATCGCGGTGCGTTATCTCACGCGCCGCGAGTACGGTATAGAGGAACTCAGGAAAAAACTCATACAGCGCGGTTCCGACCCGGCAATCGCCGAAAAGGTCGTTGCTGACCTGGCCGATGAAAACCTGGTTTCCGATCAGCGATTCACCGAGATGTATGTCCGTACGCGAATTCGCCGTCTGTTCGGGCCATTGAAAATCCGTGGTGAACTGCGAAGCCTGGGTGTTTCGGACTACTCTGATTGGAGAGGCGATGCCCGTTGAGCAGGAAACCTGGTTTGATAGCGCATCGCAATGGGCAGAAAAACGATGCCACGGCGAGTTGGATTATGCGGGGCGGGCAAAGATTCATCGAAGCCTGATGAACCGGGGTTTTACCCACGAGCAGGCGAATGTTGCCCTGGATCGTTTAAATTCATCAGATTGATTCCTTCATCAGCTATGTTTCTGTAAACTTGCACCCCCGTTACGCGCAGGCAGCGTATTACCGTTTTAAGGCAGGACATATTGAAAACAACAGCTGAAATTCGCCAGGCCTTCCTGGACTTTTTTGCCGCCAGGCAACATGAGGTAGTGGCTTCCAGTTCACTGGTACCGGCAGATGACCCGACATTGCTTTTTACCAATGCGGGTATGAACCAGTTCAAGGATGTGTTTCTCGGCGCCGAGAAACGTGTGAACCCACGTGCGGCCACCTCGCAAAAATGCGTTCGCGCCGGTGGCAAGCACAATGATCTCGACCAGGTGGGTTATACCGCCCGTCACCACACGTTTTTCGAAATGCTGGGAAATTTCAGTTTTGGTGATTACTTTAAAAAGGACGCCATCCATTTTGCCTGGAGCCTGCTAACCGAAGACTTATGGTCTCGACAAAGATCGTTTGTGGGTAACGGTTTATCACACCGATGACGAGGCCTTTGATATCTGGACAAATGATATCGGGCTGGCGGAAGAACGCGTGATCCGTATTGGAGACAAGCCGGGAGGCGCAGCCTACGAGAGCGATAATTTCTGGGCCATGGGTGATACCGGTCCCTGTGGTCCCTGTAGCGAAATCTTCTATGACCACGGCGCGGATTATGATGGTGGCTTGCCCGGTTCCGAAGATGAAGACGGTGGCCGCTACGTTGAAATCTGGAACCTGGTCTTCATGCAGTTTGACCGTTCCGCCGATGGCAGCCTGCAGCCATTGCCCAAACCCTGTGTCGATACCGGTATGGGGCTTGAGCGGCTTGCAGCGGTACTGCAGGGTGTTCACAGCAATTACGAGACCGACCTTTTCCAGGCCCTGATCAAGGCTGCGGCCCGACTGACCAACAGCACCGATTTATCCAACAACTCCCTGAATGTCATCGCGGACCACATCCGCGCCTGTGCTTTCCTGATTGCAGATGGTGTACTGCCATCCAACGAGGGTCGCGGATATGTCTTACGGCGTATCATCCGGCGTGCGATACGGCATGGTTTCAAGCTGGGACAGAAAGACCCGTTTTTTGCCGGTATGACAGCCCCGCTGGTGGAACAGATGGGTACTGCATACCCGTCACTTGTAAAACAGCAGGCACATATCACCACCACGCTGGAAGATGAAGAAAAACGTTTTGCAACGACCCTGGACAAGGGTTTGGGTTTGCTACAGAACGTGATGGAAAAAGCATCTGCTGCAAATGGCAAAATTGACGGTGAAATTGCTTTTACACTTTACGATACCTATGGTTTTCCGCTGGACCTGACCCAGGATATTGCCCGTGAGAACGATCTGGAAGTCGATCTTGAAGGTTTTGATATCGAAATGGAGAAACAGCGTGCACGTGGCCGCACCGCCGGTCAGTTCCAACACAAGGATCAGTTATCGGCAGAGGCCGTCAAAACATTCCCGGTCACGCGCTTTCTCGGTTATGAGGAGCTTTCAACGGATGAGGCCGTGATTGCCGGTATCCTTGTCGATGGCCAACTGGTTGATCAGCTTCAGGAAGGTGACTCGGCGGTCCTGGTTTTAGACCAGACACCATTTTATGCCGAGTCCGGTGGCCAGGTGGGTGATACGGGCTTCATCAGTGCTGGAAATGCAAGGTTTGAAGTGGAAGACACCATCAAGTTGGGTGGTACGTTCTTTGGTCACATCGGGCGGATGAGCGCCGGGTCAATTGAAACCGGGTCAACAGGTTTCCGCACAGGTGGATGCTGACAGGCGGCAGGCGATTGTCATCCACCATTCCGCTACCCACTTAATGCATCGTGCTCTGCGGGATATTCTCGGAACCCATGTTGAACAAAAAGGTTCGCTGGTTGCGCCCGACTATACGCGTTTCGATTTTTCCCACCCCAGGCAACTCAGCGTGGAAGAATTACAACAGATTGAACGTCATGTTAACGACGCGATCCGGGTTAATCCCCTGTCAGTTTCCGAAGTGATGAGTTTTGATGATGCCTTGAAAACCGGCGCGATGGCCTTATTTGGTGAGAAATATGGCGACAAGGTAAGGGTTTTACGTTTCGGCGATTTATCTACCGAGCTTTGTGGCGGCACGCATGTGAGCAGGGTAGGCGAGATCGGGCAATTCAAAATTGTGTCCGAATCCGCCATTGGTTCCGGTGTTCGTCGCGTCATGGCCGTGGCCGGTGAGGCAGCAGTTGAACACATTCAGCGTATGGAAAGGCAACTTCAGGCCGTTGCTCATACCCTGAAAGTGAGTCCGGAAGCAACTCCGTCACGCATGAAACAGATGTTGGAACGCAGTCATCAACTGGAAAAGGAACTGGCTGCGTTAAAGTCCAGCATAGCCAGCTCCGGTAGCGATAGTCTGCTTGATAATGTAAGTGAAATCAATGGTATAAAGGTTCTTTCAGCTCGCATGGATGACCTCGATGCGGGCGATCTGAGAGATAGTGTTGATCACCTGAAAGACCGCCTGGGTAGCGCAGTTGTCGTGCTGTCCAGCGTCGATGGTGACAAGGTCAGAATTGCCGTTGGTGTAAGTAAAGATCTAACCACTCGGATAAAGGCAGGAAATCTGGTAAACTTTGTGGCGAGTCAAGTTGGTGGTAAAGGGGGGGGGCGTCCCGATTTTGCCCAGGCAGGAGGCAATCGTCCTGATTTGGTGGATGATGCGCTATCCTCCGTGTCGGCTTGGGTAGCTGAACAGACTTGAACTTAAATTGAAAAATTAGAAGTCCTTGAGGGGTATAGACTTACAATAAAAACAGGGATAAGGTGCTCCAACAGGCCTGACACCAAGGAAAGGTACGCATGCTAATACTTACAAGACGAGTTGGGGAAAAGCTCGTAATTGGAGAAAATGTGACAATCACCGTGTTAGGTGTAAAGGGTAACCAGATTCGCATCGGTATCGATGCGCCGCCTGAAGTGCAAGTGCATCGCGAAGAAATTTTTCAGCGCATTCTTCAAGAACGGGAAGATCTGGACGGTACTCACGGTCGCAAGTAATTTACTTTATTTCTTTACCCGGAATCAATGAACCGGTATGCTTCGCATCCCGGTTTTTTTGATCGATCGGAGAGGTCAGCATAATTCGCCGCGAGAACGTGAGCGAACGAAGACGGTCGATGGCAGAGCGAAGTGAACGATAGTTTTAGGAGAGGTGGCCGAGTGGCTGAAGGCGCTCCCCTGCTAAGGGAGTATGGGTCAAAAGCCCATCGAGGGTTCGAATCCCTCCCTCTCCGCCAGATACAAAAAAGCCCCGCATCGCGGGGTTTTTTTGTATCTGACAGAGAGGTCGGCAAGATTCAGAACCCGGTGCGCAGCACCAGGGTTCGATTACCGGGCAGGAGAGCCCGGGAGAAGGTGAGACCGCATTGCGGTCGAGAGGCTGGCCTGGGCCAAGACATCGACGAAGGAGATGCCCGAAGGGCGAGGACCATGGATGGCCCGAGTCAATCCCTCCCGGAAATTACAAACCCCGCTTTCTACGAGTCAAAACTGAAATTTCCTACATTTATTATAGCAACCACTGACATCATAAATGGCATCATATGATGTATAATATGATGTAATTCAACAGTCAGGACACAATCATGCGAACAACCGTAAATATTGACGATGAGTTGATGAAGGCTGCTCAGAAGCTCACAGGTATTGAAGAGAAAGCGGCTTTGCTTCGAGCTGGTTTGAAGGCGCTGATCGAACAGGAGTCGGCCCGTCGTCTGGCCGCACTGGGAGGTTCAGAACCGCAGCTAACCAACGCGTCGCGCCGTAGGGCGGCGGATGCATGATTCTGGTCGACACATCAGTATGGATAAATCACCTTCGCAAGGGGAGCACTCTGCTAAATTCACTGCTTTTGAATTCGGCTGTGCTCATTCATCCATTTGTGATTGGAGAGTTGGCATGTGGAAACCTTCACAACCGGAGCCGAATTCTCAACTTGCTTGACGATTTGCCGGCTAGCAGGCTGGCCGATGATCAGGAGGTGTTGTTCTTTATCGAACATAACAACTTAATGGGTCGCGGGATTGGTTATGTCGATGCACACCTGCTTGCAAGCGTGTCATTATCGAGTCCGTCCCGTTTGTGGACGGTTGATCGGAAACTGAATGATGTTGCGACTAGTCTCGGATTGGCAAAAGTCTGAGAGGAGGCCCCGAGCGAAGCACCAGGATTCGATTTTATGTCTCCTGGACAGCTCGATCAGTTCAAAAATCTCGCGCGTCATGCCCGAATTGGACACAAGCAGCAGAACGATCCCACTCAACCCCCAACACTCGCGGTTAAACCGACCGCAGCAAACTGGTCAATAATTCGCAGCAGTTCCTCTTCACTGGGTTCCGCCATGATGCCGGGGTCGTACTCCTGACCAAGCTTGGCGGCTTTACCCGCTGCCATATTGTGATAGGGCAAAAGTCTGACAGATTTACGGGGACCGGGTAAAGCAGCAATGAATTCGGCGGTTGCATTGATGTTTTGTTCGTCACTGTTAACCCCGTTGATCAGCGGGATACGAATCTGGATGTCAGCACCGGTATTTGCAAGGGCTTCCAGGTTTTGCAGAATTCGCCTGTTACCGACACCGGTCCATTGTTTGTGCTTTTCAGAATCCATCAGTTTCAGATCGTAAAGAAAAAGATCAGTCCGCTTGGCAACTTTCAGGAGTGTTTTGGTTTTGGCCAGACCGGCAGTGTCGATGGTGCGGTGAATATTTAACTGTCCGCAGGCATCGAGAATCCTTATCAGGAAGTCAGGATAAAGCAATGGCTCGCCACCCGAAAAAGTAACCCCGCCACCCGACTGGTCAAAAAACGGACGCTCACTCTCAATCACCTTGAGCAAGTCAGCGATTGATTCATAACGCCCGGACATTTCGGTCGCCAGTGCCGGGCAGACCTCGGCGCATTGTCCGCAGCGAAGACAGATGCTGTTATCCGTAACGATTCCGTCAGGTGTTAATTCGCAGGCCTCTATCGGACAGATACTGACGCATTCACCGCAACCGATGCACTTATCCTTGGAATACATCTTTTGCACGGTGGGGGAAATACTTTCGGGGTTGTGGCACCAACGGCAGGCGAGCGGGCAGCCCTTGAGGAATATGGTTACGCGGATACCCGGGCCATCATTGATGGCGTAACGCTTTACATCGAATACAAGTGCACCGTGCTTGTCGGCTTCTGCAGGCTGAGCCGATGCGCGGGAGTCTTCGGAGGCGTTTTTCAACTGTGTCAAAACGACTCGTTCTCTGTGCGTTCGATGACCTCCTGCTGCAAATCGGCATTCATGTCATTGAAGTAATCACTGTAGCCCGCCATCCGCACCAGCAGGTCCTTGTAATCCTCCGGGCACTTCTGGGCTGCCTTCAGCGTCGCGGTATCAACGATATTGAACTGGATATGATGACCGCCGAGCGTGAAGTAGCTGCGGATCAACTGGCCCAGCTTGGTGATGTCCTCATCCCGTTTGAGCAGGCTGGGCAAAAAGCGCTGATTGAGCAGGGTGCCACCGGACATGGTGTGGTCCAGCTTGGTCAATGAACGTATCACCATGGAAGGGCCATGGGTGTCGGCACCGTGGGAAGGCGAGGTGCCGTCGGATATCGATTTGCCGGCCAGGCGGCCATTGGGTGTGGCGCCCATGACCTTGCCAAAGTAAATATGGCAGGTGGTCGAGAGCATGTTCAGGTGAAACTCTCCACCCCTGACATTGGGTTTGCCATCGATGGCTTCGAGCAGGTCAGCATAGACCTTGAGCGCAATATCATCGGCATCGTCATCATCGTTGCCAAAGAACGGTGTTTTGTTAAGCACCGTCTGGCGCAGGAACTCCTCTCCTTCGAAGTTCTTCGCCACCGCATCGAGGATTTTGTCCATGCTGAAGCGTCTGCTCTTCAAAGACGTGTTTTTTCAGCACCGACAGGCTGTCCGTGGTGGTTCCGAGGCCCGTGCACTGGATGTAGTTGGTGTTGTAGCGCGGGCCGCCGTTGTAGTAGTCCTTGCCCTTGCTGATGCAATCTTCGATCACCACCGAAAGAAACGGTGCCGGGGCGTACTTGGCGAACATCCGGTCGATGTAGTTGCTGACCCGCATCTTGGTATCGATGATGAAATCAAGCTGCCTGCTTAAATGCGTCGTAAAGTTGCTCATAGCTCGTGAATTCACGCGGATCGCCGCTTTCGATTCCCGCACGTTTGCCCGTAACCGGATCGATACCGTTGTTCAGGGTGATCTCGAGCACTTTCGGCACATTGAGATAACCGGTCAGCAGAAACGCCTCTTTGCCAAAGGCGCCGACCTCGATACAACCGCTGCAGCCGCCTTCACGGGCATCTTGCAGAGATTTTCCCTGGCGGAGCAGTTCAGTGACATAAATATCCGGGTTGAAAACCGACGGGTAACCGTGACCCTGGCGGATCACCTTGCAGGCCGCATGCAGGAAACGGTCGGGGGTTTTGCTGCTGATATGAACCGAGTTGCCCGGTTGCAGAATATGCAGTTCCTCAATGACCTCAAGCAGGATGTAGGAAACCTCGCTGACACCGTCTTTGCCATCGGCCGTGATACCGCCGATATTGATATTGGTGAAATCGTTATAGGTGCCGCTTTCGCGTGCAGTGATGCCCACCTTGGGTGGTGCCGGTGTGGTTGTTGACCTTGATCCAGAAACAGCAGAGCAACTCCTTGGCCTGTTCACGGGTCAGGGTGCCTGCCGCGATTTCCGCCTCGTAAAATGGCGCCAGGTGCTGATCAAAATGCCCCGGGTTCATGGCGTCCCAGCCATTCAGTTCGGTGATGGTGCCGAGGTGAACAAACCAGTACATCTGGATCGCCTCGTGAAAATTACGGGGCTTGTTGGCCGGCACCCATCGGCAGACTTCGGCGATTTTTCTCAGCTCGGCAGCGCGTTGTGAATCCTGCTCTTTTTCGGCCAGTTGATCGGCCAGTTCGGCATGCCGTTCGGCAAAAACGATGACCGCATCACAGGAAATCGCCATCGCGGTGAGTTCCTCATATCGGTCGGTTGCCTCGGGGTCATTGAGGTAATCGAGTGCATCGATTTCCGCAGCGATCTGTTTCTTGAAATCCAGCATTCCCTTGTTATAGATCTGGCCATCCAGCGCGGTGTGACCGGCAGCGCGTTGCTCCATGAATTCGGTAAACAGACCGGCCTCGTAAGCAGACAGCCATTCTTCGGGCACGTGATTGAAAATCCGTTCGCGAATGGTCTTACCCTGCCAGTAGGGAATCACCTCACGGGCGTAGGTGGCGATGTCTTCTTCGGAGATCGAATAGCGTTGCTGGTCGCGGGTATTGAGGACATGGAAGTCCTCGACGCTGTGACAGGTTAACTCGGGAAAGGTCGGCACCACCTTGGGCGCGGGTCCGCGCTCACCGACGATCAACTCATCATCACCAAGATAGAGGGTCTTCTTTTCACAGTGATTGAGAAAATTCAATGCCCGAAGGACAGGCATTGAATGTTTGCCGAGATTCTGTTGGTAGAAAGCGGTCTCATGCAGCGCTCTTTCGATGCTAAGACTCGGCTGCGTCTCAACACTCAGTTTACGCAAACGCCGGATACGATCATTCATACCCGGCCCGATAGTATTCGTGCTTTCAGGGTAGAAGTTACCCTCGCTGGCTGCTTTCCTTTGTGGTCTGTCGCTACCGTTGGTGATTGTTTCCATCGTTGCCATTTCCTTGCATCATGGCGTAAATATTACACTAGTCGTCTTCCATAAACGGGTACTCGAAAGACTCGGGTGCGTCGAAGGTCTCCTTGATTGTACGGGTGGATACCCAGCGCAACAGGTTCAGGTATGAACCCGCCTTGTCATTGGTGCCGGAAGCCCGCGCTCCGCCAAACGGTTGTTGCCCGACCACGGCGCCGGTGGGTTTGTCATTGATATAAAAGTTACCTGCAGCGTTCTCCAGTTTGCTCAGCGCCAGGCTCACGGCGGTCCGTTCGGTGGCGAAGATGGCACCGGTCAGGGCGTAGATTGAGGTCTGGTCGCATACTTCCAGCATCTCCTCATACTTGTCATCATCATAGACATAGATGGTCATGACCGGGCCAAAAATCTCCTCTTCCATGGTCCGGTAGTCCGGCTTATCTGCCAGGATCACGGTGGGTTCGATGAAATAGCCTTTGCTGTCATCGTAACCGCCGCCGATGATGATCTTGGCGTCATCTGCGTTTTTGGTGAAGTCGATGAATTCGGTGATGGTCGCAAACGCATTTTTATCAATCACCGCATTGAAGAAATTACTAAAATCGGTGACCGGTCCCATCTTGATTTTGGCCATCTCGGTTTCAAGGCCCTTGTGTACCTGTGGCCACAAAGATTTTGGAATATAACCACGTGAGGCGGCCGAGCATTTTTGTCCCTGGAACTCGAAGGCGCCACGTATGATGGCCGTTACGACCTTGTTCACATTGGCACTTGAATGGGCAAAAACAAAATCCTTACCACCGGTCTCACCGACAATACGCGGATACGATTTGTACTTGGCGATGTTGGTTCCAACCGTTTTCCACATCTGGTGGAAAACCCCGGTTGAACCGGTAAAGTGAATACCACCAAGGTCAGGGTGGTCAAGGCAGAGTTTACCCACCATCGACCCGCGTCCGGGGATGAAGTTGATGACACCATCCGGTAATCCCGCTTCCTTCAGAATCTGCATGATCAGGTACGGGGTATAGACACAGGACGAGGCGGGCTTGAGCAGCACCGTATTACCCATGATCGCCGGTGCGGTTGCCAGGTTACCGGCAATGGCGGTGAAATTGAAGGGTGCCACGGCAAATACAAAACCTTCAAGTGGGCGTTGTTGTACAGAGTTCCATATACCCTCTCGGTGAATAGAGTGGCTGGTCGCTGTAAACCTGCTGTGCAAAATGGACATTGAACCGCAGGAAATCGATCAACTCACAGGTGGCATCAATTTCGGCCTGGTATGCGCTTTTGCTGGTGGAGAGCATGCTGATGGCATTCATCACAAATCGATATTTACCCGCGAGCAGATCAGCTGCCTTCAGGAAAATCCCGGCGCGTTCTTCCCAACGTAACGCCGCCCATGCCGGTTTAGCCGCCATGGCCGCTTCGATGGCCATTTCTATCTCTTTTTCGCCTGCCTGGTGGTAGTCTGCCAAAACATGATTGTGGTCATGCGGCATGACCGCCTGACCGAGGTTTCCGGTTCGCACTTCCTTGCCAGCAATGATCAGCGGGATTTCGATCTTTTTGCCGGCGATGTCATCAAGTGCGGCTTTCAGTTTGGCACGCTCGGGTGACCCGGGTGCAAAGTCATAAACCGGTTCATTAAACGGTGTTGGAACTTTAAAAATAGCATTGTTGAGCAGATTCATGGCTGGCACCTTATTTATCATTTAAAACAGTGAGTGCTGGGTTATATTCGTAACCCGGATATTTTACAGTGTTTTCAGGTGCAGTCCGACCCCCCAGCGCATAACTCTTTCATGCTAACGGATGCACGGCAGTTGCTGTATATGAATGCTGCAGTAAGCCGCTGGCCGTGATAATTAACCTGAATTACGAGTGTGAGAGATTTATAATCATGCACTTGGAGATTTTTGTAATAAGACTGCTGATCACCCGGATGCGCCTGTCGGATCAGTTGCTAACAGGCGGGTGCCGGCGAAAACGAATATGAGTCTGAATAAAGTCAAAAAAATGATTGAAGAGAATGAAGTCACTGCCATCGATCTCAAGTATGCCGACCTGACCGGTAACTGGTATCACATCACCTTCCCGCCAAGAAGGCTGGAGCATGTACTTCAGCACGGTATACCGTTCGATGGCTCAAGTATTCCGGGGATGAAATCGGTAGAGTCCGGTGACATGGTGCTATTGCCGGATACTTCCACGGCGATCATGGACCCGTTTGCAAGGACACCAACCCTGAGGATGTTAAGTTACATCTGCGACGCCGATACCCGCGAAGGTGTAAATAAAGACCCAAGAACGGTGGCCAGTCGTGCCCGCGCGTACATGATAGACAGCGGTATTGCGGATGAATCCTTGTGGGTGCCCGAGTTCGAATTCTATCTGTTCAATGAAGCGGTCATCAACAACGGCAAGTACAGCGCTGGTTACAAGTTCACCTCGGCGGAGAACAAAGATGACTTACCCGGTGGTTATCTTGATGCCGATGGCACTGCCGTTGCCCACCGTAAGGGCTATCACATCGACACGCCCTTCGACAAATATGCACACGTACGTGAGGAAATGGTCCAGTTGATCGAGGGTGTTGGCTGCCCCATCCGCTACCACCATCACGAGGTGGGTTTGTCGGGCCAACAGGAAATCGAAACGGAATTGCTGCCCTTTGAGCTCATCACCGACAAGATGATGTATGTGAAGGATATCATCCACAACTGTGCCCTGACGCATAATCTGACCGCCACCTTTATGCCAAAACCGCTTTACGACGAGCCTGGCAATGGTATGCATTTTCATATTCAACTGCGTAAGGATGGGCAGAATGTTTTTTATCGGAAAGGTGCTTATGCGGACCTTTCCGATGAGGCCCTGTGTTTTATCGGCGGTATTCTTGAAACACGGCCGTTCCCTGGCAGCATTTACCAATCCGAGCACCAATTCCTACAAACGCCTGTTGCCGGGTTATGAGGCACCGGTCAAACTCTTCTTCGGTTTGGCCAATCGTAGCGCCGCCATTCGGATACCCAAGTACGCGACTTCCGAAGATGCCAAGCGAATTGAATTCCGAACAGGTGATGGGACCTGTAACTACTACCTGGCAATGAGCGCCCTGTTGATGGCGGGTCTGGATGGTATCAAGAATTCAATTTTTCCAAATGAAGAAAACTGTTATGGACCCTACGACGACAATATTTTCGACTGGCCGGAAGAACGGCAAGCAAACCTGAACTCCATTCCAGCTTCTTTGGAAGAAGCCCTGGAGGCATTGAAGGACGACCATGATTACCTGATGGCAGGCGGTGTGTTTAACCAGGAATTGATCGATAGCTGGATAGAGGAAAAGATGAAGGAGGTGATAGCGGTTCGCAATCGCCCCCATCCTTTCGAGATGAACCTGTACTACAGTCTTTGAAATTCGAAATAATGGGTTTCAAAAGGCCGAAATCGGTTCAACAAGCATGCACGTGGAACAGCGCTGTAGTAAAGTACGCGCTCTGTCTTTATCTGGGTCTGGTTTCATGTTAGCTAGCGATACGGCCAATACAAATCGAGGTGAAATTCCTGCCGGGGAGAACCAGGTTTCCAATTTGGCGAACAGTGACAGAATTCGTCTGAAATTTGGAAACTACGGAATCAATGTAATCGAGAATGGCCTGAGAATCAGGGTCTCCAATCTCTTCAGTACGGATGCGGGCGTGAAAACAAACCGGACCTTTGCGGTGGTTATGTACCCGGCCGTGATTGAAGCGGCTTTCAAAAAAGAGCATGAGGCCATCATAGAAGGGCAATCCATCGGTATCGTATTCAAGGAAAATGGATGGTCCATTGAAAAACACCATCACTACTTTGGCGAACTCGACCCTTCATCTGATTTCTCTGCGATTCATTCAGTGTTTGGTGATATTGACGTGATTAAACCGGTAATCCACGTTTACTCGCTCAACATCAAGAAAGACAAATCCGAGTTTCATTATGCGTCTATCGCCGAAGTGCATCACCCCGGCTATCTCGGTATGGAAGAACTGCATGCTATCTACGGAAATGCATTCGATGGCAACCTGGTGCAAGACCAGGACACCATCGATTTTCTCAAGATTGTCGCAAGCAAGATGCAGGGCGTGTAAACGCTTCTGCCTTACCCGGTAGAGCACTCATTCAATCTGAATAGCTCAGTGTTACCACCAATTGCCGCCGTATTGATCGTCAGTACCTTTTCGTTGGCGAAGCGCAACATGTAGTGTGGTCCACCGGCCTTGGGTCCTGTGCCAGAGAGACCCATACCGCCGAAAGGTTGCACACCTACAACCGCACCGATCATATTGCGGTTGACATAGGTGTTGCCGACGTCATTTTTCGCAAACAGATCCAGCCAGTAACCCTCGATACGGGAATGCACACCGAAGGTAAGACCAAAACCCGTATCTCCGATATCGGCCATCACCTTTTCAATATCACCATGTTTATAACGGATCACATGCAGGATGGGGCCAAACTCCTCGTCCTTGAGTGTCGACAGGGCAGGGATCTCAAAAATATGTGGTGCGAGGTATGAGCCATGTTCGAGAATATCGGGTACGGTGCCCCTGGCGATCAGTTTCGCCTCCTTGTGCATACGGTCAATGTGTTTTTCCAGACCATTGCGTGAACCCAGGTTGATAACGGGTCCGATATCCGTGGCCAGGTCCAGCGGGTCACCGATCTGGCGTTCGGCCAGCGCGCCTTTCAACATACCGATGACCTTGTCGGCGATACTGTCCTGCAGGTAAAGCAACACGCAATGCTGAGCAGCGTTGGCCGGCAGAGGAAAAGGCGGATGTCAGAACATCGTCGGTAACCTGTTCCGGCAGGGCGGAGGAATCGACGATCATGACATTCTGACCACCGGTTTCGGCAATGAGGGTGTTGATAGGGCCCTTCTTGGCGGCCAGTGCCTGGTTGATGGTCTGGGCGGTGCTTGTTGAGCCTGTCAGGGCCACACCGATGATCCGTTCGTCAGAAACCACCTTGGCACCCATTTTCGAACCACGTCCGTAAAGCAGGTGCAATACATCGGTGGGAACACCGGCCTCGTGCATCAGGCGGATCGCGTAGGCACCCACCAGCGGGGTCGGGTCGGCGGGTTTGGCGATAACGGCGTTACCCGCAGCAAGTGCCGCTGTCACCTGGCCGGTAAAAATGGCCAACGGGAAATTCCACGGAGAAATACAAAAGAACACCCCGCGCCCATGCAGGGAAAGCTTGTTGCTTTCGCCGGTGGGGGATTTGAGTTCCTGGGGCTCGGCAAATTTACGACGTGCCTGCAGCGCGTAGTAGCGGCAGAAATCAGCTGCCTCGCGAACCTCGGATATACCGTCGGCGATGACCCTGCCGGCCTCCCTGGCCAGCAGATCGAGTAAGGGCACACGGTGTGCCTCGATCAGGTCTGCCAGGCGTTCAAGAATCTGTGCACGGCCTTCGCCACCCACGGCATCCCAGCCTTTTTGGGCTTTGACTGCTGCATCAAGTGCACGATCGATATCCGCGTCTTCGGCATGACGGGTCGTGCCGATGACAATGCGTCTGTCCGCCGGTGATTTGACCAGGATTTCTTCGCCACCCACCTCTTTGCCACAGACGATGGACGGGGCGCTATAGGTGGTAGATGATCTTTCTGCCAGGGCCTCCACGAGCGCCTGGGTTTCGAGCGGGTCTGCCAGGTCAAGACCGGCTGAATTTTGCCTGTCACCGTACAGGTTCGGAGGTACAGGAATACCGGTATGACGTTTGTCAGGCATGGCCGCAACTGCGCCGACCGGGTCACTGACTACATCCTCCACCGGTACATCGGCATCCATGAAGCGATTGACAAAGCTGGAGTTGGCGCCGTTTTCCAACAGGCGGCGTACCAGGTAGGGCAGCAGGTCTTCATGCGCGCCAACCGGCGCGTAGACACGCACCCGTGGCATTTTATTTATTACCTTTGCTGCGGACCTGTAAAGCAGCCCACCCATGCCATGCAAACGTTGAAACTCCATTTCAGCACCTTCACCCATGGTTGCCACGGCGGCGAGTGAATGTGCATTGTGTGTAGCAAATTGTGGATAGAAAGCATGTGGCGCTGCCAGCATGCGTTTAGCACAGGCCAGGTAACACAGGTCGGTCGTTACCTTGCGGGTCCAGACCGGGTAATCGGCCAAACCCAACTCCTGGGTATGTTTGATTTCGGAATCCCAATAAGCACCCTTGACCAGGCGGGTCGGGAAATGCCGCCCGGTGTCCTCGGCCAGTGCGATCAGCCAGTCGATCAGTGCGGGCCCGCGCTTTTGATAGGCCTGTACGACCAGGCCGAGTCCCTGCCAACCGGACAGATCAGGGTCACGCGCCAGTGCTTCAAAAAGATCCAGGGAAATATCCAGCCGGTCTGCTTCCTCGGCATCGATGGTCAATTGCATCTTGTGCTCTTTGGCCAATAGCGCAAGCTCTTTCACCCGTGGTAATAGCTCGGTCATGACACGGTGTTTCTTGACCGCCTCGTAGCGCGGGTGCAACGCGGACAGCTTGATCGAGACAGAGGAGCGGTTGGCTATATCGTCACCTTCATCCTTTATCGCCTTTCCAACGTCGCCGATGACCTGGCGGTAGAGGCTCTGATAGCGCTCGGCATCCGCCGCGGTACGTGCGCCTTCACCCAGCATGTCGAAAGAAAAAAGCCTGGAATCGGCATCGCGTTTTGCCCGTTGTTTCAAAGCTTCCTTGATGGTGCGGCCAAAAACAAACTGGTGACCCATAATACGCATGGCCTGCATCACGGCCTTTCGAATAACGGGCCCGCTCATCCTGGCAACTGCAGACTTGGTCCAGCCTGCTGCATCGTGTGTGATATTTTTATCCAGCTTGATGACACCACCGGTCAGCATCAGTGCCCAGACCCCGGCGTTGACAAACAGATCATGTGAACTGCCGCGGTGATCGGCCCAGTTGCCCGAGGCAATTTTTTCCGCGATCAAGGCATCCTGGGTTTCGGCGTTGGGGATACGCAAAAGCGCTTCCGCCAGGCACATCAGCGCCACACCTTCCTGGTTGGAAAGACCGAACTCCTGCATAAAGGCATCCAGTGTTCCGCGCTGCGCGCTCATCTCCCTGGATTTGGTGACGATGGCATGCGCCGTTTCGACGATATCGTCACGGCTTGCCTGGCTCAATGGGAAATCTGCCAGCATGTTGGCGGCCATCTCGTTTTCGTCTGCATGCTTGTTCTGACGCAGGACAAGACGGGCCTGGGATAGCGATGAATTGGCGGTGTTGTTCACAGAATCAGACCTCAATAATGATTATGTTACCACCTGATATTATGTTACAAAAATTTGATAAATACGCGATATATGCTACTGTTTTGTGGTTATTTACGTTATAAACACTGTTAAAACACCATTTAAATAGATGAGTATGCTATGAATAAAGTGAAAAGCCGGGTTCTGGATCGTATTGACCTCAAAATACTTCGCCTGCTTCAGGGTAATGCCCGCATGACCAATGCAGACCTTGCACGCTCGGTTAACCTGAGTCCGACCCCGTGTCTTGAGCGTGTCCGGCGTCTCGAGGCGGATGGATATATTCTTGACTACGTGACCCTGCTCAACCCGCAAAAACTGGGTGCCGGTGTGATCAGCTTTATCCAGGTGCAACTTGATCGCACCAACCCGGACGTATTCGATCGTTTCAAAGAGGAGGTGGCCTTATGCCCCGAAGTGATGGAGTGCCACATGGTGGCGGGCGGTTTCGATTATCTTTTAAAGGTGCGTACCCGAAATATGCTCGAGTATCGTGACTTCCTCGGTGATACGCTGGCGCGAATGTCCGATATCAAGCAGACCCACACTTACGTGGTGATGGAAGAGGTCAAGGCCACCCATGCAATTGCAGTCTGAATGAGACCTGAGTACAGTGCAGTAATGTCTGATGTCAGTCGTACACTATTGCGGAGAATATAAATGATAAGTGGCAGCATTGTCGCACTTGTAACACCTATGTTTGATGATGGCTCGATCGACTGGGAAAGCATGGATGCCCTGTTGGAGATGCATATCCGTGAAGGCACCGGCGCCATTGTGTCCGTGGGCACCACCGGTGAGTCCGCAACCCTGTCGGTGAAGGAGCATTGTGCGGTCATTGCCCACACGGTCAAGAAAGTGGATGGGGCCATACCGGTCATCGCCGGAACCGGTGCCAACTCGACCACTGAGGCAATTGAGTTGACTGCCGCGGCCAAAGCAGATGGTGCTGACGCATGCCTGCTGGTCACGCCTTACTACAACAAACCGACCCAGGAAGGTCTGTATCAGCATCACAAGTGCATTGCCGAGGCGGTGTCGATACCACAGATTCTTTACAACGTACCGGGAAGAACCGGTGTGGATATGCTGCCTGCAACGGTTGGGCGATTGGCAGAAATTGAAAACATCATCGGCATCAAGGAGGCGACCGGTGACCTGCAACGGGGACGCGAGGTGCTGGATATCTGTGCCGGCAAGATGGCGGTTTACTCCGGCGATGATGAAACTGCCGCCGAACTGATCCTGATGGGTGCCAAGGGTAACATCTCGGTAACCGCCAATGTCGCACCTGCATTGATGGCGGAATTATGCCGCCTGGCGCTGGCGGGCGACAAAGAACAAACCCGTGCGCTCAATGCACGCTTACTACCACTCAGTAAGGCATTATTTCAGGAATCCAATCCTATTCCGGTCAAGTGGGCATTGGCCCGGCGGGGTTTGATTGGTGATCACCTTAGATTGCCGCTGACTGAACTGGCGCCGGCCTGTCACGAACCATTGAGGGCGGCGATGCGCGAACTGGATTTGCTTTGAGGGTTGCCACAGCGGTCAGAGCCACTTGGGTCGGAGTAAAAGTGCCAGAGTAAACTACTCTGGCACTTTACTCTGACCCCTTTTCACCTTTTTCAAAACATCTCCGAGCTATCGATATCTTCCTCGCTGACCTTGCTGCGGGTCGGTATGAAATCCCCCGTGACCATCTGGTCATAGGCCAGACCGGGGCCTACCATCGGGTAGACGTTGGCATCGGGGTCGATGATCACTTCCAGGAACGCCGGGCCAGGGAATGCTAACCACTCCCCGATCACCCGTTCCAAATCGTCATTCTGGTCCAGCCGCATTGCGAATTTGAACCCATCGGCTTCGGCCGCCTTGACAAAGTCCTTTGATCGTAATGATTTGTCGCTAAAGGCCATGCGCCCCTTGTAGTACAGTTTCTGCCACTGCTTGACCATGCCATCGCCATAGTTGTTGAGCACCAGAACCTTGACCGGCAGGTTGTAACTGGTCGCCGTTTCAAGTTCACCGATATTCATACGGATGCTGGCGTCGCCATCCACATCGATAACCAGGTGGTCGGGTTTTGCGAATTGTGCGCCAATGGCGGCGGGCAGGCCAAAACCCATCGTGCCCATGCTGCCTGAGGTTAACCATAGCCTCGGACTCTGAAAATCAAAATACTGGGCCGCCCACATCTGGTGTTGCCCGACCCCGGTTGAGATGATGGCTTTACCACCGGTGATGTCGTTGATCGCTTCGATGACCGCGTAAGGCTGGATCAGATCGCTGTCACGGTCGTAATTCAGTCCATATTCCTTTTTAAGGCCGGCGATTTCGGCGTGCCATTGGCTGAAGTCAGGTGCAATGCCATTGCCAGTTGCATAGTCACACAGAATCTGTAAATCCTGCTTGAGAATACCGATGTGGCTCCAGTCTACGGTCTTGACCTTGCCGATTTCCGACGGATCAATATCAAACTGCGCGATGTGTTTGACCGAGGGTGCGAATTTATCCGGCGCCCCGGCCACGCGGTCATCAAAGCGAGCGCCGACGGCAATCAGGAAATCGCAGTCGTCAACCGCATAATTTGCAGAAGCCAGACCATGCATACCCAGCATGTGCAGCGATAAGGGCTCGGTGGTATCAACCGCACCGATACCCATCAGGGTGGTGGTCACCGGAAT
>CAVVLP010000013.1:0-146403 GCA_963749115.1 uncultured Gammaproteobacteria bacterium | reverse complement strand
TGGTCAGCAACAGCGATTGACCATTGCGCGGGCACTTTCACAGGATCCTGAACTCCTGATGCTGGATGAATTTTCCATCGCGGTAGATCCGGTCACCACGATGCGTATCGAAGATGTACTCAAGGAGTTGAAGAGCGAAATCACGATCATCCTGGTGACCAACCTGGTTCAGCAGGCGCAGGCGTCTGGCAGACCGGACGGCATTTTTCCTGGAAGGGAAGTGTGTTGAAATTGGTGTCACCGAGGATTTGTTTACCGGTGAAGTCAGTGATCAGCGCACCCGTGATTACGTTGAAGGGAGGTTTGGTTGATGACAGGCCAGGAGAACAGACGCGGCATCGACACCAGACCTGGCCATCAGAACCCGGAAGCTGAACCTCTGGTATGGAACTTTTCAGGCGCTATTTGATATCGACCTGGATATCAAACAGGGTCTGATCACGTCGATGATCGGTCCGTCCGGTTGTGGAAAGAGCACCTTTCTGCGCACCGTAAACCGGATCAACGAACGTATGGATTACGTCCGGATCAGTGGTGAAGTCGATGTGATGGGGGAAAACATCTTCGGTCCCGATGTCGAAATGCTGCAGGTGCGAAAACAGGTGGGGATGGTATTTCAGCGACCCAATCCGCTGCCTATTTCCATTCGCAAGAATATTCTCTTTGGCCATACCATCCATACCGGTGGAAAAACCGACAAATCCACCGCAGGATGAAATCGTCGAGAGCGCCCTGAAGCAGGTGCTGTTATGGGACAAGGTCAAGGACAAACTCGATCACAAAGCGACTACCCTGTCACTGGAAGAGCAACAGAAACTGTGCATTGCACGTCTGTTACCGGTAAAACCCAGTGTTTTGCTGATGGACGAGCCCTGCTCGGCGCTCGATCCGAAGGGCACCGAAGCAGTGGAAGAACTGCTGTGGGACCTGCGCGGCAAGTACACAATTCTGATCGTTACCCACAATATGGCGCAGGCTCGTCGTGCCAGCGAAGAATGCATATTCATGCTGATGGGTAAGGTGATTGAACACACTGAAACGGGTGAAATGTTCCTGACACCCAAACATAAGGAAACCACCGATTACATCGAAGGGCGCTACGGATAAGTCACCCCGGGCAACACACAATGCCCATGTAACAAAACTGTCACAATTCGCGCTTAAGATGCAGCCATGAATAGTCCTCATAGAGCCGGACCGGCCAAAATTGCCGTGCGATCGGATAATTTTCACCGTTGGAGAAGCCGCAAAGACAAGTTGGCCAGTAAGGTCATTGCTCTTGGTGGTTTCGTGGTGATTGCTGCTGTGCTCTTGATCCTGTTCTATCTTCTCTATGTTGTAGCCCCCTTGTTTATGCCTGCAAAAATATCCAGTACTGACGTCGCGGGTAGCGCCGAGTGGCTGGAAGGCAACACATCATTTTTGTCACTTGAGGAGCAGCAACAGGTTGCTCTTCGAATCAATCAAAACGGTTTTGCCGAGTTTTTCAGTCTGGATGGCTTGCAATTGATTGATTCAATTGAGCTTGGAGGGAATGGCCAGCGGGTAGCGTTTGTGGCGGAGGACCACGGTGAAAGTGAAATTATAGCGGTGGTTTTTGAAGACGGCCAGGCCATTTTGTTACAGAATCACTACACTACGGATTTTTCTGCCGGTGTCGAATTACGAAAGATTGTCCCGAAACTTGAATTTCCTTACGGCACGGGGCTACGTGAACTGATGCCCGGTGGCGGTTTGACCGGCCTGGTAGTGTCTGATACCGAATCGGAGTTGGTATTGGCAGCTGCGGGAAGTGGCGGACGCGTCCGGCTTGACCGAAGTACAAAACAGGAAAACTTCCTCAGCGGCGAAATTGAACTGGACAGAACCGTCAAGGAACTGCAGGTCGAATTTGAAATTACCGCGATTACCATCAGCGACGACCATCGCTGGCTATACCTGGGTGATGAAAGCGGCCAGGTTCATTTCTACAATACGACCACTTATCAAGAGGCCCAGACCGTCCGGGTATCCGATCAGGCCATCACCAGCATGAGTATGCTGTTGGGTGGAATTTCTGTTTTGGCAGGTGATGCGGGTGGGGCGATCACCCAATTATTCCCCGTCAGGGATGCGGAAAATAAATACAACCTGAAAATTGTCCGGCGTTTTGAAGGTCATGGGGCAGCAATAAACGAAATCATCCCCGAAAAACGCCGCAAGGGTTTTATGTCGGTGGATGCCGATGCCAACCTGGCTATCTTTCACAGCACGGCCGGGGAAATGATTCTGAGTGAAAAACTACCCGGATTGCCTTCGGCCCTGGCACTGGCACCACGTGCGTCAGGTCTGCTCATTCTTTATCGTGATGGGCACGCGGCGTTCATGGATATCGACAATGAACACCCGGAAGTATCTTTCGCATCGCTGTGGTCAAAGGTCTGGTATGAGAATTATGCCGAACCCGAATATGTCTGGCAATCATCGGCGTCGAGTAACGATTTCGAACCAAAATTCAGCCTGACACCCTTGGCATTCGGCACGCTGAAAGCAGCGCTTTACGCCATGTTGTTCGCCTTGCCACTCGCCTTGATTGGGTGCCGCCTATACCGCCTATTTCATGTCACCCGCTTTACGCAGGATGATCAAACCGACCATCGAGATCATGGCGGCATTACCGACGGTTATCCTGGGCTTCCTGGCCGGTCTCTGGTTTGCGCCGTTTCTTGAGGAAAACCTAGCGGGTGTATTTGCCATGTTGTTGGTGCTTCCGGCAGGCTTATTGCTGTTCGCCTGGTTCTGGACCAGGGCGTCATGGCGAATAAAAGATTTCGTTAAAGAGGGGTGGGAGCCGGTTCTTCTGCTACCGGTCATATTGTTCCTGGTGTATTTGTCGATCGAATTTGTCGGCCCTTTTCAGGACCTGTTCTTTGGAGGAGACCTGCGTACGTGGCTAAGCCAGGAGGCGGGTATTTCCTACGACCAGAGAAATGCGATGGTGGTCGGTTGCGCAATGGGCTTTGCGGTGATTCCGACCATATTTTCAATCGCTGAAGATGCGATCTATGGTGTGCCCCAGTCTCTGTCAGACGGTTCCCTTGCATTGGGTGCAACACCGTGGCAGACCCTCGTCAGGGTGATTTTGCCAACCGCCAGCCCGGGTATGTTTTCGGCGGTGATGATCGGTCTCGGCCGGGCAGTGGGTGAAACGATGATCGTATTGATGGCTACCGGTAATACTCCGATCATGGATTGGAACCTCTTTGAAGGTATGCGCACACTTGCAGCGAATATCGCTGTTGAAATGCCCGAGTCTGCGATGAACAGCTCACACTATCGCATCCTGTTCCTGGCCGCACTTGTATTGTTCATGTTTACTTTCGTGGTCAATACCGGGGCTGAGTTGATCCGCCAGCGCCTGCGTGAAAAGTACAGTTCATTGTGAGGATGACTGAATGAAAGCACTGGTAAAATGGATTGCAGACGGCACGCCCTGGGTCTGGCTAAATGCAGCAGCGGTGAGTGCCAGCATTCTGTTGGTGGTGGGTTTGCTGATGTTGATTGGTGTTCGCGGCATGGCACACTTCTGGCCACTGGCGGTGCAAAAAATCGTTTACCAGCAGGTGGATGGCAGCGAGCTGATGCTTGCCGGGCAGATCAGGGAAGAGGAAAAAGTGACTGCCAGACGTTTGCGTGAATCTGGTCTCGAAGTTGCGCAAGGCAGCGAATTTGTTACCCGATACCTTTTGAAAACCGGGAATCGCGACATCCTTGGACAGGATTTCCGCTGGATACTCGAGCCTTCCATCCAATCGATCAGTAGACCGCAAAGCATGGTGGTATTTGAACGCGAGGAATGGGGTGTATTTATCGGTATGTTGGTAGGTATCAGGGAATCTGGCGAGTTACTCGCGGACCCGGATGTCTGGGGGAGCTTTTTAGGGCGTCTCGAACATGCCAATGACTTGAGGGATGAAATCCGCGAGCTGGAAAAAAGCCGTATCGGCAGTATCAATTATCGTCTTGAGCGTCTTCGCTTGAAGAAACGTGGATTGGAGATCAAAGGTAAGGATGACGCGGCAAGCCTGGCCGAAATTGAGAGTGACCAGGCCTTGCTTCAAAAAGAATACGAAATCCTGGAACAGGAACTGGGTGACCTCTATACCCGCTTGCGCAGCGATGCCGTGGTTGTTAATACGATAGACGGGCAAGAGCTTGAACTGCCGATGTCATCCATCGTTGATGCGTACCGGCCAAACCAGATGAACCTGGCTGGAAAAATCGGTCACTTTTTCCACCAAGGCTGGAAATTCATTGTGGATGACCCGCGTGAGGCCAATACGGAAGGCGGCATTTTCCCGGCCATATTCGGTACCGTGTTGATGGTGCTGTTAATGAGCGTGTTCGTGACCCCCCTGGGTGTGCTGGCCGCGATCTACCTGAAGGAGTATGCCCGACAGGGTTTATTCACACGTTTTATCCGTATCGCAGTCAATAATCTTGCCGGTGTACCTTCAATTGTTTATGGCGTATTCGGGCTGGGCTTTTTTGTCTATACCCTGGGGGGGAGCCTGGATCGCCTTTTCTTCCCTGAAGCGTTACCTGCGCCAACTTTCGGTACAGGTGGCCTGTTTTGGGCCTCGCTGACACTGGCATTACTTACGCTTCCAGTGGTGATTGTTTCAACAGAGGAAGGCTTGTCAAGAATACCTCGCAGCATACGCGAAGGTAGCCTTGCACTCGGTGCGACAAAATGGGAAACCCTGTGGCGTACGGTGTTGCCAATGGCATCCCCGGGTATCATGACCGGTTTGATCCTGGCCGTGGCGAGGGCGGCAGGTGAAGTTGCTCCATTGATGCTCGTAGGTGTAGTCAAGCTGGCGCCGGCATTGCCGTTGGACGGAAACGCACCGTTTTTACACCTGGACAGGAAATTTATGCACCTGGGTTTTCATATTTATGATGTGGGTTTTCAGAGCCCGAATGTCGAGGCCGCAAGACCACTGGTTTATGCAACCGCATTGTTACTGGTCGTGGTCATCGTTCTTTTAAACCTGGTGGCCATCCAGGTGCGCAACCGATTAAGTGAAAGATATCGTGGACTGGAATCATGACCGAGCAAGATAAATCACAAACCGAGACGGTACAAAACAACTCGCTTCCCCATAAAACAGCGGTGACTGTCACTGACCTGAATTTGTACTACGGCGATACACAGGCCTTGAAGGAAGTTAACCTGGTCATACCGGAAAAGCAGGTGACCGCGTTTATCGGCCCCAGCGGTTGTGGTAAATCTACCTTGTTGCGCTGTTTTAACCGGCTCAATGACCTGATCGACATTTGTCGGATTGAAGGTGAAATACTGCTCAATGGCAAGGACATCCATGCAGAAGGTGTCGAGGTGCCCGAGCTGCGCCGGGAGGTGGGTATTGTTTTCCAGAAGCCCAACCCTTTCCCCAAGTCCATCTATGAAAACGTGGCCTATGGGTTGCGTATCCAGGGTATGAACAAGCGTCGCGATCTGGATGAGACCGTCGAGTGGGCCTTGCGGGGCGCCGCATTGTGGGACGAGGTTAAAGACCGTTTGAATGATTCAGCATTTGGCTTGTCAGGTGGTCAGCAACAACGCCTGGTTATTGCCCGGGCCATCGCGGTGCAACCAAAATGTATACTGCTGGATGAGCCCTGCTCGGCGCTCGACCCGATATCGACTTTGAAAGTTGAAGAACTGATTGCTGAACTCAAATCGCAATATACCATTATCATGGTGACTCACAATATGCAGCAGGCAGCCCGTGTTTCTGACTATACTGCTTTTATGTATATGGGAGAATTAATTGAATTTGGTGCGACAGACCAGATTTTTACCAAGCCACTTCTGAAAAAGACAGAAGATTACATTACTGGCCGTTACGGCTGATGAGAACGAGGTATACCCGATGAGTGATTTGCATCTTGGCGAGCACATTTCCCGCCGGTTTAACGAAGAACTGGAGGAAGTTCGCAGCAAAGTATTGCATATGGGCGGGATTGTAGAAACCCAGCTCGCGAATGCGCTCAGGGTCATGGTGAGTGACGAAACCGCACTCGCAAAGGAAGTGATCAATGCCGATCACATTGTGAACTCACTCGAGGTCGAAATTGATGAGGAGTGCACCCGGATCGTGGCCTTGCGTCAGCCCGCTGCCACGGACCTGCGTCTTATCATGACGGTGACCAAGACCATCAATGACCTGGAGCGCATGGGTGATGAATCCAAGCGCATTGCGAAGATGTCGCGCAAGGAAATGGATGGCGCACTTGATGACGTTTTGCGTGCTGATATGGAATACCTGGGGGAAATGGTTCGTAGTATGCTACGCCAGGTGCTCGATGCTTTTGCACGTACCGATGTCGATACTGCTGTATTGGTAGTAAAGGCAGATAAAAAGGTTGATAAGAAATACAAGAAAATCTTAAAACAGCTGATCAAGCAAATGTCCAATGATCCGGCTGTCATACCCTCGGTGATGAATATTATTTGGGCCGTCCGCTCGTTGGAGCGCCTTGCAGACCGTTGCCAGAATATTGCCGAGCATATCATCTACATGGTGCTTGGCATGGATGTCCGGCATATCAAGCTGGATGACGTGCTGGCCGAAATTGAGGCCCAGTTAGAGGAATAGGTTCGTTTAATCCGGTGACGCTTCATGGTCTTGTCACCTGCTTATAAGCAAAAACATTTCATTTAAGTCTTTTTCAGACTGGCCCTGTGTCGTCAATCCGGATCATTTGGGGCTTTCCCGGGCCCACCCATACTTTAAGCGTTTAGGGTTTAATCTATTTAGTCGTAATATATTACGATTAAACACTAATATATTCCATTTATCGTAATTAAAGACGATATAGTGTAATATTAGCTATAACTTCTAAATCGTAATATGTAACGACATATCTATATTTATCATTTATATATCGTAATATATGAAGAATATGAAAATAATCAGCACACTAGCAGATGAGACCATTCTCGCGGAAGTCGGTGAACGTATCGCCAGACGCAGGTTGGAATACCAACTGACGCAGGCGGCCCTGGCAAGACAGGCAGGCATTGCAAAGAGAACGCTTGAGCGTGTAGAGGCGGGGGAAACCGCACAAATGAACACGATCATCCGGATATTCCGTGTGTTGGATCTGCTGCCAAACCTGGATCAAATGCTGCCGGCCTCAAAACCCGGCCCCCTCGAGTTGATGAAAAGGAAAGGAAAAGCGCGAAAACGTGCTTCATCTCAACAGCATAAATCAGCGACAGAGGAACCTTGGACCTGGGGCGATGACTGATGAGCACCGAGGCCTGGGTTAGTCTTTGGGGACGAAAAATAGGGGCCGTTGCACTGGGTGAGGGTGAGGATATAGCGTCTTTTGAGTACGATCCGGCATTTGCGGGCAGTGATATTGAAGTATCACCACTGAGAATGCCGCTCTCAAGACGTGTCTTTTCATTTCCCGAATTGCCGTACAAAACCTTTTACGGTTTACCCGGCTTGCTCGCGGATTCCTTACCAGACCGTTTTGGTAATGCGCTCATTGATACCTGGCTTGCCACGCAAGGGCGCTCACCTGATTCCTTCAATGCCATCGAACGCCTGTGTTATGTCGGTCAGCGTGGTATGGGCGCGCTGGAGTTTTCTCCCGTTGCAGGACCGAAGGCGCGCAAGGCAAAGAACATTCAGATCGATAAACTGGTGGAACTCGCCTCGGAAATTCTGAGTCAGCGGGACAAGTTCCGTGTCTCTTTTTCGGAAAAAAACAAGCAAAACGCGCTGGCTGATATATTGCATATCGGCACGTCTGCGGGTGGTGCCCGGGCCAAGGCGATAATCGCCTGGAATCCGACAAGCAACGAGGTTCGCTCAGGCCAGGTAAATGCCGGTGAAGGCTTTGAATACTGGTTGCTCAAATTCGATGGGGTTCAGGGTAATCGCGACAAGGAACTTGAGGACCCCAAAGGCTACGGCGCTATCGAATACGCCTGTTACCTGATGGCCAGGGATTGCGGTATCGAGATGAGCGAATGTCGTCTATTTGAAGAGAATGATCGAAGGCATTTCATGACACGCCGGTTTGACCGCACCAATACGGGCGGGAAAATTCACATGCAATCGCTGGGTGCAATCGCCCATTACGATTTCAATCTCGCAGGGGCCTACAGCTATGAGCAGGCCCTGATGACCATCCGGCAACTGGGTTTGCCCAGGAATGCCATAGAGCAACAATTTCGCCGAATGGTATTCAATATTGTCATACGCAATCAGGACGACCACGTGAAGAACATCGCTTTTTTGATGGACAGATCCGGTCAGTGGTCACTGTCACCCGCATTTGACGTGACCTACAGCTTTAACCCATCCGGGGCATGGACCGCCACCCACCAGATGACCATGAATGGTAAACGCGAAAATTTTGAACTTGCGGATTTTAAACACTGTGCGAAGGTGGCATTGATGAAACGCAGGCAGGAGAAACTGATCATCGATGAAATTCTGGCTGTCGTATCCAATTGGCGTACCTATGCCAGCCAGGCCGGCATACCAGGGCAGACGAGCGAGAAAATTTTTCGGGCTTTTCGGCTGGATGGCTTTAAGTGAATTAACTCACAGTAATAAGCCCGCATGAACAGGCGGGCTTATCATCCTGGAAGCGCGTGTGGAATTACCGTGCAAGCAGGTATCAGGCACGTGAAAAAGGAAAGGCGGTTACCTCGTCAATCGAATCAGCTCCGCATATAGCCATCAGCAAACGGTCAACACCCAGTGCAACACCCGCGCATTCGGGTAAGCCGTATTCGAGTGCTTCGATCAGGTGATGGTCAATCTCACATACCGGTTGCCCGCGTTTCTGACGCTGCCTGTTGTCACTGTCAAAGCGTTGTTGCTGCTCGAGGGCATCTGTTAATTCCTGGTAGCCGTTGGCGAGTTCGATACGCCCAAGATAGAGCTCAAACCGCTCGGCCAGTGATGGACTACCCTGGCGAACCCTGGCCAGTGCTGCTTGCTCCATCGGAAAATCGTAGACAAATGTCAGACATTCTTCGGGCAGGGCGGGTTGGATCACCATGCTGATGATCAGGTCAAGCCATTGCTTGCGATCCAGTTCGATGTCACGGATACCATGTTCATCCGCTTTTGCAATAAGGATCTGTTGATCCGCGGTGAAAGGGTCGAGATGAGCATATTTCTGGAAAAGCTGTTGATAACTGAGTTTCTGTTGTGGCCATTGATCAAATTTTCCGCGCCCGCAGTGCCTGACAAGCGCGGCAACCTCATCCATCAGTTGGTGGTAGCTGAAACCGGTCCGGTACCATTCCAGCAGGGTGAATTCAGGATTATGGGAACGACCCGATTCACCGGCACGGAAAACCCGGCCCAAGTTCAAAGATATCACCACTGCCGGCGGCCAGCAGACGTTTGAGTGCAAACTCGGGTGAGGTGCGTAAATAACCGCCGTATATCAGTCCTGATGGACTGGATTTCCGGATCGGTATTGCCGGCCATGGATATCAATGGCGTTTCAACTTCCATCACACCCTGCCCGGAAAAATACTCACGGATGTCCGCAATAAACGTGCCCGTGCCCGAAGTTGGTCGGATCGTGGCGGTAGGGCGCCAGTTTTCAGTCGGGTTCATGGTCTGTGTAGTCTATTTCCAATTGCAGACCAATCATTTGCCAGTGCCTTAATCTCATATTTCAAGATCGGCGATGGTCAACGGGTGATTTTCCATCCAGTCATGAGGATAAAGCGCAAGCCGTACCCTGCTATCATCCAGCCTGATCTTGATGTCTGGAATGGCGTCATCCTCGCGGGTTCTGCAGAAAATCCAGGACAGTCGCATACACAGCAAGGTCACATGTCAAGGGCCTGGTGTAAACGCCCGGGAAGCCTGGCGGCGTAATCTGGCGGGATATCGCGCCGTTGGAAGCCAACCAGTGCGGCAAGGAAAAGTTGTTCCTGGCGTGAGAAGCCCGACATGTCCGAGGCTTCGACCAGGTAGGCGGAATGTCGTTGGTAACTCTCGTGGGATAAGCTCAAGCCGATCTCGTGTAACTCGGTGGCCCAGCCCAGCATCGTCCGGTGTGATTCGCCAACGGCAGCATCAGCGGATACATTGATCGAATATATTCAATGCGGTTCTTTGCACACGTGCCACCTGTGCCGGATCAACTGCAAAACGTGTCATCAATGCTTTGACTGCCTTGTCTCTCGGGTCACGGTGCTCAAGCCTGCCCAACAGATCCTGTAACAAGCCTTCCCGCAAAGCATAAGGCGATACCAGCATCTCTTTGATTGCCAGGGCCTTGAAACAGGCCAGCAGTATGGCCAGACCGCCAATAAATACCGGTTTGCGGCGTTCGCTTAAGCCGTCAATATCGATATCCGCGATGGTCTTGAATGACAGGGCTTTCTGTTTGAGCTTTTTGAGTGCTTGTGAAGTGACGCCTTTTGTGCACCAGCCATTGGCCTCGCACATGGCTGCTGCAGAACGGAATGTGCCTGAAGAACCGATGGCTGTCTGCCAACCGGCGTTGCGGTAGACGGTTTGTAACTCCTGTAGTTCGGCGGCGACCGCACGCTGGGCTATTTTCAGGCTTTTTGCAGTGATTTCCCCATTGCTAAAAAACCGGTTTGTTACAGAAACACAGCCAAACTGCATACTTTCCATTTCGATCGGGTCAACACCTTCGCCGATAACCAGTTCAGTACTTCCTCCGCCAATATCCATCACCAGTTGTCTTCTGCCGCGGACCGGCGACCCATTGAGAGACACCGAGGTAGACCAGGCGGGCCTCCTCACGACCGGCGATGATATCCACCGGGCACTCCAGGGCGTTCTCCACCTCCAGCAAAAACTCGTCCGCATTTTTAAGACGCCGGAACGTCTGGGTGCCGACCGCGCGCAGGTTGTCAGCAGGAATACCCCGCAGACGCTGGCCAAAACGCGACAGGCAGGCCAGGGCACGTTGCCGGACTTCCGGGTCGAGGTTTCCGTCCCTGTCCAGTCCGCCGCCCAGTCGAACCATTTCCCTGATACGGTCAAGTACACGCAGTTCACCGTGTTCACGTCGTGCAACGAGCATGTGGAAACTGTTACTGCCTAAATCAACTGCTGCATAGGTTTCCAACTGAGGGTCGGGTTTCATGCGGTGATTATAGCTTTATGCGGGTTGCGGGATTGATGGTTTCTGTTATCACTGCTGGAAATGAAAACTATGCAGTCCGGGATAAAAAAGACGGGCCCGTCGGGACCCGTCTTGTCAGCTTGCGGCCAGCTTATTGACGAAGCCGCCAATTTACTGTATCTTCTAGTATTTGAAGCTCAGATCCAATTGCAGTCGCTTGAAGTCAATCGGGTCTTCCAGGTCGAGGCCAACATCATTGATAAAATAGGTGAGGTTGGCATTGAAGTTCTTGTAAATGGCATAACTACCCTTGATGATGCTGCCCTTTGAATTGGTGCCACCACCACCAAAATCTGAATCGGTCAGCAGGCCGAGAACGGCATCTGCTCTCAAGTCTCTGGTAGACATAACCAAATTGCCACTCACCCTTGTTCTTGGCCGAGCCATATTTGAAGCCAACCGCCCAACCGGTGTCATTTTCGTCGACTGCCTGGTTTTGAACATAGTTACCAAACAGCAGCGCCGGGTAACCAAACATTTCGAAGCCGAGGTCAGCGAAGAATTCCAGTTCCTCATAATCATAGAGGTAGGTATTGGTGACGGGGTCAAAACTGTTGCCGAAAAAGTCATCATCATCACCAAAGTATGAGCCATTAGCCCTTGGTATCAAACATGTGGTAGCCCACGCCAGTGGTAAGCTTGAAGTTATCACCTATCGGGAGCTTGATACCCAGCTGGGTCAGGTAGGCGAATGACTGGTCCTTGTTACTGTCGCTTTCAATCCAGGTGCCCAGGCCATTGGCAAAGAACATGCCGTTATCCCACTTGATGCCGGTACCTTCCGGACGCCAGTCCCCATCCCACAAAAGAGCGTTTTTACCGGCTCTGTGTATGTAGTTGCTGAACTTACCACCGTACAACATGGGTATCTTTCAGTCCATCCCAGTCGAAATAGGCCAGGTCGATCCTGAGGTCCTTGGTAGACCCGCCCCCGCCCAGTGTCTGGTTTGAAGAAACGGGGTCATCACCACCGGATGCGAGACCTAACCCAACTTCTATCGTTGGTGTTACATCGGCGATCAATGCAGCACGGGCACGTATACGGTTGCGGTCGCGATTTGGTCTGTTTTCGATATCGAAAGTTTCATAACGGTAACGGAAATCACCTTTCCAGCGAATGGTGTCGGTCCAGCTGGATTTCGCTGCCTGTTCTTCAACCTCTGCGACCACCGCGTCGGTTTTTTCACTGACGGCAGCCACGGTAGCGGCGGTTTCCTGGCTGTTCTTCGTCAACTCAGCATTTGCTGCCGTCAATGCCTTATTTTCGGCCTCAAGACGATCAAGCCTCTCACTCAAGGCCATCATTTGTGCCCGCATCGCGGCAAAATCTTCATCGGTTGCCGCTTGTGAAAGCACGGGCGACAGCAGCAAAAAAGTCATTAGGGTAATAGTAATTCTATATCGTATTTTTTTTAAAATCATGATGACTGATTCCTCAATTGGTTTTTTTAGAACAACAATTATTCCAGTGACTACTGAATCTTCGCTAACTCACGTTCGGCAACCCCGGCCGGTAGCGGGATATAACCATCTTTAACCACAACTTCCTGGCCTTCGCGGGACAGAACCAACTTGATGAATTCAGCTGTCAAAGGTGGAAGTGGTTTTCCTGGTGCCTTGTTCACATAGACGTAAAGAAAACGGGACAACGGATACTTACCCGCAATCGCATTTTCCGGATTGGCCGATACAAACTCCTTACCGGCTTCCCTTGACAACGGCACGGCACGGACCGAAGAGGTCGTGTATCCGATACCCGAGTATCCGATACCATTAATGGATGCGCTTACCGACTGCACGACCGAGGCTGAACCCGGCTGTTCATTAACCGTGTTTTTGAAATCACCTTTACAAAGCGCCTTGTCCTTGAAGTAACCATAGGTGCCTGATACAGAGTTGCGCCCATAAAGCTGAATGTCACGACCAGCCCATGAACCCGCAAGACCTAAATCACCCCACTTGTCGATATCCCCGGGACCGCCACAGGTTCTTGTTGAAGAGAAAATGGCGTCGATCTGCGGGATGGTAAGACCCTCAATGGGGTTGTCTTTGTGTACAAATACGGCCAGTGCATCAATGGCGACGGCTATCGGTGTGGGCTTGTAGCCAAATTTCTTTTCAAATGATTCCACTTCCTTGTCTTTCATCAAACGGCTCATGGGCCCAAGATTTGAGGTGTTTTCTGTCAGTGCGGGAGGTGCCGTTGATGACCCTGCTGCCTGGATCTGTACATTGACATTCGGGTAGGTCCTCTTGAAAGACTCGGCCCACAAAGTCATCAGGTTGGCCAGCGTATCTGAACCAACACTGGACAGGTTGCCAGAGACACCACTGGTTTTTTCGTACACAGGCAGTTTTTCATCCACTGTTGCCTGGGCTAAAACATTGTTTGCACTAAGAAATGCAACCGAAACAAGCATTGCAGCAATTCGGATCTTCATACTTTTCACTCCTGGAGTCTTTGAGTATTTGAGATTGGGTTTTAGCCCAATTAGAGGCATGTTAATGGGCTTATGTGACAGTTGTATGACACATTACAGATTTATCACAATGCAATGCCCGCGAAGGAATGCTGGAAACTTATTTTGTCCGGCGGAACCGCCAAACACTCGGTTTCAGGCTTTTCGTTGTGGTGGAAAAATGCAGCGGAATTCACTGCCTTTGCCAATTTTGCTGTCGACTTCCAGTTTTGCATCGTGGCTGTAGAGTACGTGCTTGACGATAGCAAGACCGAGCCCGGTACCTCCGGTCTTTCGGTTTCGATCATCCCCGACACGGTAAAAGCGTTCGGTAATCCGGGGGATATCGCGATGGGGTATGCCAATACCCGTGTCGGTGACGCTTAACACAATATCGTCGGCCTCTTCCTGCCAGGTCACCTTGATCTTGCCCTTATCCGGGGTATAGTTGACCGCATTCACGATCAGGTTCTGGAAAGCGCTTCTAAGATCAGCCTCTTTACCGAGCAAATTTAATCCTGGTTCAACCTTGAAAATGAGTTTGTGATGACCCTGGCTCAGCTCTTCAGCCTGTTCCGCAATTTGCGCGAGCAGGGCAGGGATATCCACCACGTCGGCACCCTCAAAGCCCCGGTTGTGGGTATCTTCCAGACGGGATAGTTCGAGCAGGTCCTCCAGTAGATCATGCATTTGCTGCGCCTGGAGAAACATGCGCTCAATCGCCTCGGGGTTGGCTTCCTCCGGTTGTGTCTTGAGTACCTCCAGGTAACCAAGCAGTACGGTCAATGGTGTGCGTAATTCATGGGAAACATTGGCCACCAGGTCCTGTCGTATACGTTCCAGGTTTCGAATATCGGTGATATCGCGCAGGATCAGCAAGCGTTGGTTTTTCCTGAACCTGACAGCACTGATTTGTAAGCTGATGTTGTCGTCGACAGGGCAGGCTATGTCCAGGGTGCTGCGTAGTTTATCCTGCACGGATAACCAATCCGCAAATGCCGGTTCGCGAATCAGGTTGGTAACTGCCTGACCCTTATCATCCGGTACTTTGAGATCAAGTAACTGCACAGCTGAATCATTGAACCAGCGGATGAGACCCTGGTCGTTAATTACCAGGGTGGCATCGGGAAACGCAGCAGTCAGGCCTTCGAAGTCGTCAATGACCTGTTGATATTGCAAACTTCGCTTGATGTTCTGTTTTTGCAACGCGGCAATCCGGTCGAATATGTCAGACCACATTCCAACGCTTTCCGGTGGTTTGTCCTCCCAGGACTGTAACCATCGGTGAAGGCGAAAACTATTGTAAAACTGCCAGGCCAGGTAAACGATCAGGATTATGCCCATGATCAGAATGGCGTGCCCGGTCAGCCAGGCTATCAGCAAGGCCAGGGATGCTAAAATACCCAGCCTGATCAGGTGATAAACCCAATCGCGTTTAAGCATCAGCGTTCGGCGGCAACAAACCGGTAACCGTGGCTGCGTACCGTTTGTATATAGTGATCAAGCTTTGCGGTGCCGAGAACTTTTCTTAAGCGCCTGATGTGTACGTCAACGGTACGCTCTTCAAGGAAAACATTGGTGCCCCAGACATGATCGAGCAATTGTGAGCGACTGAAGGCACGGTTTTCATGGGTCATGAAAAACTCTAGCAGACGGTATTCGGTTGGTCCGATATGGGTCGGCTTTTCAGCAAGAAAAACCTGTCGTGATACGGTATCCATGCTGATTAAACCGGCTGAGATTTTTCCATCCTGCCCCACCCGGGTCAGATCTGCGCAGAACCGCATTGATCCTGGCGACCAGTTCGCGGGGCGAAAATGGTTTGACGATGTAATCATCCGCACCTGCAGTTCAAGCCGGTCACCTTGTCATCTTCGGTGATCTTGGCTGTCAGCATGATAATGGGGATATCTTTGGTTAGCGAATCTTTGCGCAGGCGGCGGGTCAGTTCCGGTCCGCTCATATTGGGCATCATCCAGTCAAGCAAAATGATATCAGGCGATTGTTCGTTGATTTTTTCCAATGCTTCCTTTCCGCTCGCGGCACAGTTCACCGTCATGTCTGATTTGCCGAGTGCAAAACGGATCATCTCACGAATGGCTGATTCGTCATCAACAACCAGAACGCTGATTTGTTTTTCAATCACTGGTTTCCCTGGATTCTTAACATGGAAAGGATTGGTAACCCATCCGGCATATTATAAGGGGGTATATGACAGTTTCATGACATTATTGCCAATGGCTTTGAGTGGGAGAAGGGTGAATTAAAGCCGGCAGGGTTTGGCTCAAAGCATCAACCGCGTGACGGTTTATCCGATTCACTCACCTCAATGCGCAATTCCATCAAGCGTGCACTGACCCTGGCGCGCTGGTAGTAGTCGAGATCAGATCGTCGTTCAAGACTTTCCAGTTGAGTGATTGCCTCCTCGGTTCCGCCACGCTGATAATAGGATTCAGCAATTGCTTCAGTTGAGCGGACCTCATCACCAGCAATATTGGCGGCCCGTGCATATAGTGCGTAAAGCGCAGGGTCATTTTTTCGGGTAACGAGTTGTTGTCTCAATACCTCGCTTGCCGTTTTAGCCAATTTGGGGTCAGGTTGATCCAAAAGTGCTTTTCCATACTCGAGCGCAATCGCCTGGTTGCCTGGAAAGCTACGGTAAAGATCAGCGAGGCTATCGATAGCCTGTTGCGGATTGCCTCTTTTCCGCTGCAGGTTTGCCATCTGTAATTGAAAAGCCAGCCGCGATGGTTCTTTTTCCAACAGGTCGCTAAGAATGGCCTCGGCTTTGTCATAGTCTGTATTTCTCTGTGTCGCTATGGCCAGGCCATAAAGGTTGCCGTTTCTTCTTGCGTCGGTAAGCGGCTTTTCCAATTCGTTGTTGAAATATTCAATGGCCTTTTTCGGGTCATCCTCAAGCAGCGCCCGCAGCCTGGCTTGCACAATGTAGAATTGCCGGCCTTCGTCCGCTTCAACCGGTGGCAGGTTCTGAATGCGGCTTTTGGCTTCAGCGATACGGTTGACAGAAACCGGGTGGGTACGCAGAAACTCGGGTGGTCCTTCACCGCTGGCGCGGCTGGTTTTTCCCATTTTTTCAAAGAAATCAGCCATGCCCTGCGGATCGTAACCGGCGGCAGAAAGCGTCCTGATACCGACCCGGTCGGCCTCGACTTCATTGTGCCTGGTAAAGTTGATCTGGGCCTGTGCAGCGATGGCCTGTGAGCCCATAACAGCCCCCTGGATGACCTCACCATTACCACCACTTGCCAGGATCAAACCCAACATAGCCAGCATGGCAAGAACATTCATGGTTTTGGCCTTCTCAAAGGCACGGTACATATGCAATTGGGTAATGTGGGCGATCTCATGTGATAACACACCGGCGACTTCATCCTGGGTATCTGCGAGCAGGATCAGACCGCTGTACAAGGCAATGACACCACCCGGCGCTGCAAACGCATTGATGATCGGCTGGTCGAGAACCACAAAGGTAAACGCGGCTTCCGGCTGGTCACTGCTTGCGGCCAGGTTGTACCCCATGTCTGAAAAGAAATCACTGATCAGCGGGTCTTCATTCAGCAGTTCATAGGCCCGCATCTGACGTATCAGGCCTTCTGCATACTCACGCTCTTCACTGTTTGAAAGTACATCGCTGGCCGAATTCCCCAGCTCCGGCAAATTGACACGACCAGTCTGCGCAATGCTTGACAGGCTAATCGTCGGCGATTAGAATCACGATAAGAATTTGTTTCAAAGTTCTGTGTTTTTGCTTGACCGGAATCATGCTTTCCCTGAGACTGAAGATAGCGTGTCTATGACACTTCTTGCGTCCATTTGTTCGTCGATGTGTCTAGTGTACTGCATCGTACTTGATGGCACTTTCAGAGGCTACCTGTGGCTGCAATGCAAGGCGGGGTTCGCAGGGAATGGCTGGTCCTTTCCAAGGAGCCCAACGCGGCAGTGCAGTCACAGGTAGCCTCCCTTCGGGCCAGACGCAATGCAGTCATCCGCTGTGTTATGCCCCCTTGGGGTAGCTGGCTAGCCCGGCGGGAACATGCCTGGCGGCTAACCGCATTGCGTCTGGCTGAAAGCACCATCAAGTACGATGCAGTACACTAGTCTATCGCGGATTTCCGATTGGGGAAGCCCTGATTGATACATTAACAAGTGATAGACAGCATATTTGCCAAATAAAAGTCCAAATTGAATCGAAGCCGACTGACATCAACCTGAAAACTCATGCAAATTAAGATTTATACCAAAGCTTACTGCTCTTACTGTTACGCCGCTAAGAATCTGTTGGCCAAGAGGGGACTGGCCTATGATGAAGTTGAATTATCGGGCAACTACAAGGCGGAGCAGGAAATGCGAGATTTGACCGGTGGGACCACCGTTCCTCAAATTTTGATCAACGGCACCCCCATCGGCGGTTATACCGACTTGATTGAATTGGATAGGGAAGGTAAGTTTTTGGCCTTAAAAGCCACTTCCAAAGACTGAAATCTCAAGTGTTGCTTTACTGCAACGTCTGCTCCCTTTGATGCCGTCTGTGTGTGACTCTTTTGATACTGCCAGTCAAATCTGTTTGCATACCCGTTTATGCGATAAAACAGGATGTTAGCTTGTATTTCTGAACATATACTTATACAGCTTACTCATTTGTCCCAAGAGGCCGCTTTAAATTGACATATTGTTGTTTTCCTGCCATATTGCCACATAATTGCAGATAGTTATAAGTTGGATTGAAACGTAGGGAATGAGATATCGTTTTTTGACAGTTTTGTTGTTGGTTGCGGCTTTGGTTCCGACACTTTCTGTTGCCCGCGTTTCCGGTCTGCCGATGGCCGGGTTTAGTGCCGGCGGAACGGGATTGACACCGTTTTATGTATTGGGCTTTGAGTTGGGTCCATGGCAGGATTACCTCGCCCGTGAGTTAACCCCTGACTTTATGCTGGATCCGGCAGTGGAACCGTTGAATGTTTCCTGGATGAGCGATCACTCCGTAGTCGTTCTGCCTTTTTTTGCGAAACAACTCCTTGGCGAACCCGAAACATTCCTCAAGCTCGAGGTCGACTGGCAATATTCAGATGAGTTGGCCATGAATGGTATTGACCCGTTCATGAGTTCCGGTGTCCAGGGTCTTGAACGTAAACTGGTATCCCCCGGTCTGATGCACCGTTTGAATGATAAACAGCTTATTGGTGTATCAGCGGTGTTTGCGACCCAAAGTTTTGGTGTTTCCCACTTGGGAATGCAGTCATATGACCAGTCAATTCCGGTAAGTTTTCGCCAGAATATTTATGAACCATTTCAAGAAACCAGTTATGGTGCCGGTGTAAGCCTGGCATTGCGTAGCGAGATCACCGAAGGCATAACGATGGTGGCTGGTTACCGTTCACAAATTGATATGAACGAGTTTTACAATATTCACGGCATGTATTCGCAACGTGCAGACCTGGATATCCCGGCCCGTGCGCGGCTTGGGACTGGCCTTCCAGGCAAGCGATCACTCGTGGTTGAATGTCTCGGTCGAAAGAGTGCTTTACAGCGAGATTGGTGCCTTCGCGAGTCGCAACCTGCCGGGACGTTTCTTATCCCTGTTGGGTGACTCAACCAGCCCTACCTTTTCATGGGATGACCTGACCGTGTACTCAGTTGGCTGGGCCTGGGCGGATAATAAAGGTTCTTCCTGGTATGTCGACTTCAGTTCCCGCACCCAACCGTCGCCGAGTTCGAGGATTCTTAGCCAGGCCATCGACAGCGACCTGGCGCAAAATGCAGTCACGATTGGTTTCAGTCGCCGTATGAGCATGAGCAGTCGCTTTAATGTCAATGCCGCTTACGCACCTGCCGAGTATGCCTTTGGTGGAAATGTGCTGGGTGTTACTACCGATCAATTAAGTCAGGAATTTGAACTCGAAGCATACTGGACCTGGGATTTCTGAGGCCCGTCAGTTCGTTTCAGCACCACATTCTGTGTTTGCCCGGCTTATTCAATCTCCTTAATCGCATAGATCAGGGTCTCTTTACATGAACTTGCTAACCTCTTGGTTCAGACGAACATTTGCCGATCCCCAAGTTGTTATCCTTGGTATCGTGCTGATTGTGTGTGTTGTCATTATCGCCGGTCTTGGGCGAATACTGACACCGGTTTTTGTCAGTATCGTGATTGCCTATCTTCTGGAGGTAGTGGTTGTTCGTCTGCAGTTGCTGGGATTACCCAGGCTGGCAGCCGTGTCATTGGTATTCCTGTTGTTTCTTGCCAGTCTGTTCTTTCTCTTATTTGGCCTGGTGCCGATGCTGACCCGACAGTTAACCCAGTTGGTGCAACAGATACCCAGTTACATTGCCCAGGGTCAGGAGTTATTGCTTCAACTGCCACAACGTTATCCAACGCTGATTTCAGAGCATCAGATAGAGCAATTGATTAGCAGTGTGGGTACTGAACTGGCAGGTGCCGGACAACAGTTCCTGACCTGGTCTTTAACATCGGTTGGTACCGTGGTGGGTTTGCTGATTTTGTTGGTGCTGATTCCTGTACTGGTCTTTTTCCTGCTTAAGGACAAGAAGCAATTGATCGACTGGTTTAAGAGTTACCTGCCTACCGAGCGCCACCTGGTGTCTTCCGTATGGGCAGATGTTGAAGCGCAAATTGCCAACTATGTGCGCGGCAAGGTGGGTGAGATTTTTATTGTCGGTGCCGTTAGTTACGTAACTTTCACTTCATTGGGTCTTCAGTATTCGGCCTTGCTGGCAACGATGGTAGGGTTTTCAGTGCTGATTCCCTATATTGGTGCTGCAGTCATCACTTTGCCTATCGCGTTCGTGGCCTATTTCCAATGGGGCTGGAGCTGGAATTTTGGCCAGGTCATGATTGCCTATGCCATCATCCAGGCCCTGGATGGCAATGTACTCGTGCCGTTACTTTTCTCCGAAGCATTGAATCTGCATCCGGTGGCGATCATTGTTGCCGTCCTTGTTTTCGGCGGCCTGTGGGGTTTTTGGGGTGTCTTTTTTGCCATTCCGCTGGCAACAGTGGTGCAGGCAGTATTAAGAGCCTGGCCGCGGAAGACAGGCAATGAAGAAAAACCTGGCGATACGTCAGTGGAAGTGGATGTTGAGCCCGTCTGAATTCGAAACCGCGTTGACCCGGTTATCAGGATTAACCGGGAATCATGATGATCAACAATAGAAAACTCTCTTTGTTCCTGTGCTTTACCATCAGCAGCCTGACTGTCGTTAAAGCGCCTCAGAGGCAAAATCAGCCAGACGTGAGCGCTCACCACGATGCAGCGTAATGTGCGCCGAGTGTGACCAGTATTTGAACCGGTCAACGGCAAATGTCAATCCTGAAGTAGTTTCCGTCAGGTAGGGTGTATCGATTTGCCCGACATTACCGAGGCAGATCATTTTTGTACCCGGTCCGGCACGTGTCACCAGTGCTTTCATTTGCTTGGGTGTAATGTTCTGGGCTTCGTCAATGATGACAAAGCGATTCAGGAACGTACGACCGCGCATAAAACTCATTGAGCGAATCTTGATCCTGCTGGCAAGCAGGTCATTGGTTGCCGCGCGACCCCATTCACCGCCCTCTTCCGAATCGGTTAGTACCTCAATATTATCGGTCAGCGCACCCATCCATGGTGTCATTTTTTCTTCTTCGGTGCCCGGCAGGAAACCGATCTCATCACCGATGGAAACCGTCGCCCGTGTCACGATGATTTCGTTGTACTGTTTTTCATCCATGGTCTGAGCCAGCCCGGCAGCCAGGGTCAGCAGGGTTTTACCGGTACCGGCGATGCCCATCAGGGTGACGAAATCAATCTCCGGGTCCATTAACAGGTTCAATGCAAAATTCTGTTCGCGGTTGCGTGCCTGTATACCCCAGACTGTATTTCTGCCTGACAGGTAGTCAGTGACCAGTTTGAACACCGCAAATTCTTCACTGGCCTCAACCACGATGGCTTCAATGCCATCGCCGTCACCAATCACTATGCACTGGTTTGGAAACCAGTTATCTCCTTCAATTCGCTTGATGCGGTAATAGGTGGAACCATTATCGTTCCATGAGTCAACCTGCGGGTAACGCTCCCAGAAAGACTCATCCTCGGTTCTTACTCCCTTGTAAAGCAGGTCAACATCATCAAGCGCCCGGTCGTTGTAGTAATCCTCTGCCGGTACATTCAGAATGGCGGCCTTTATACGTAGATTGATATCCTTGGAAATTAAAACTATTTCGTGGTTTTGTTCACTTTCCTGGAGCGCCAGGGCGGTGCTGAGAATTTCATTGTCGGCGAATGATCCATCACGCAAGAGACTGGGATGGGTTTTTGCTGAGTGGGTTTGAAAGAACAGGCGACCGTGTGCGGTGGGTAATTCCAGGCCATGCGGGATCAGTAATTCCAGACCGTCTTCCAGTTTTCCAGCACCTTGTGAGTTCATCAGGTCGCCGATAAATCGACTGACCTGGCGTACGTTCCTTGAAACTTCTGTCAGGCCTTTTTTCGCCGCATCGAGTTCTTCCAACACCATCATTGGCAGGAATACATCATGTTCTTCAAATCGGAACAAGGATGTCGGGTCATGCATCAGGACATTGGTATCCAGAATATACAGGCGTTTGTTTTTTCCCATCAGGTTTTATTTCCGTTTGGTGACTAATGGTTTGGGGGTAGTTTGACTTTGACCGGATCACGTGCCGGCTTTAAGTGCATCAAGCACGGTCTGGGCATGATCCGGCACCCGTACTTTTCGCCATTCCTGTATTAGTATCCCATTGGGATCTATCAAAAAAGTGCTGCGTTCTATACCCATATAGGTACGGCCATACAGTTTTTTCTCGTGTATTACATCGAACTGTTTACACAGCAGTTCATCGCCATCTGACAATAGGTGAAACGGAAATTGATGTTTGTTCCTGTAGTTTTCATGGGTTCTGACTGAATCCCTGGAGACACCGAGAATGTCTGCGCCGGCTTTGGTAAACTGCGGATAAAGATCACGAAAATCCTGACCTTCACGGGTGCATCCCGGAGTATTGTCCTTGGGGTAAAAGTAAATGATGAGACTGCGGCCACTGAAGTCGCTTAATGACAGATTTTGATCGCCGGTGGCGGGAAGGGTGAAGTTTTCTACGCGCTTTCCTACGCTGACCATAAACGCTCCAATTGAGTTACAGATTCACCGCAAACAGTGACCGGTTACAGACTCCGATCGCCGACTCTTGAAGGCAGGATACTTGTCAGCCAAGAGGTCCGCAAGTACTATTGCGCGAAGCTCGACGTATGCGGGTGAGCATACGGCATGAAATGGCAGGCAACGGTTGAAATTGATGACAAGTTGCGCCATTTACAGACATACTGAACTTCAAACAAACGGGCTGACCTGAATTGACCGGAATTAAAAAAACATGATGATTTCCTTTTGCCGGACTGCAATGGCGTTAATTTTGATTGCAGTTTTTTCTGGATGTAGCTCATTTGGTAATAAAGAACCGGAATACCTTGCAAGCGTCGAGGTGCCACCATTAAAAATTCCACCCGGTCTGGACAACCCCACGGGGCCTTCACCCACCATAATTTCTGTGCCGGAAATGAGATTGCCGGCAGGTGATGAACTGGAGCCAGCGCCACCACGCGTGGTAAGTACCGCAGGCAAACAGGATGCGAATGCTTATATTGCCTGGTCGGCACAAGGCGCCTACCTGATGGTCAAGGACACGCCGGACAGTGTTGCCAACAGACTCCGTTATGCGATTGAAAACTCTGGAATGACCATGCTAAAGATGGATGCATTCAGGTGCTCATAAGTTCCATTACACCCAGAAACCGCCAGAGTCGAATAATGAAGGTTTTTTTGGACGCATGGCATTCTGGCGTGACAGACCCGAGTATATTGACTTCTCGGGAACCTTTATGACCAGTCTTAAACCCGACGGGCAGAATACACGTGTATACCTGCTATTCGGCACTGGCGAAGCCGTTGATACCGCGGGTTCCGAGCACATATTGGGAATTTTCATGGAACGTTTGGGTTAGGAGGGATAACCCAGGCTAAATCCGGCGTGGGCCCACCTAATTGGTCCAGGTAATTCTAGCGTTCGAGCAATTTTAATTTATCCGGTTTGCCATCCCACTCGGCTGCATCTTCCGGTGGTGTTTTGGCTTCGGTGATGACCGGCCAGATCAATGACAGTTCGGCATTGAGTTCTATGAATTGTTCCTGACCATCCGGCAAATCGTCTTCCGGGAAAATGGCTTCAGCCGGGCATTCCGGTTCACAAAGCGTACAATCAATACACTCTTCCGGATCAATTGTCAGGAAGTTTGGCCCTTCGTGGAAACAGTCAACCGGACAAACTTCAATACAGTCCATATATTTACACTTGATGCAGTTTTCAGTAACAACAAAGGTCATTGTGCCCGTTTTCCTTTCTTTGGTGGTCGGTGACCGGGTTTTTGAGGCCCTGCGAGTTACGGCAGGCTAAACTCCAAGGATACTAAATTTACGCGGTTCATCACACATGTTTTGTTGCTTCCGTTACAATTCGAAACCACAATCAGTTGTGTGATGTTTGGGCTTTGAAGTCGTACCCGCAAACTGCGAAATTGAACCTTTTGCATATTGTTGATAAGGTGGCCGCAGTTTGGACCTGTCGGCTTCGGCTAAGCCTTAACAATGATTGGCTGCTTGTGGTTCTGGCAAACCAAAATAGATATATTTATCAGGATATTCAATATGCTAAGACGAATTTCTCTATTTGCGCTACTCATTGTCATGAGTGCATCGGTACTGGCGCAATATGACCACCCGAGGAAAAAACAATCTGAGGCGGGTTCGCGCGATGGTCGCTGGGAAGGTAGTGTCATCCTGGCTTACCAGACCGGTTTGGATGAAAGCTATGAAGGCGGTTCAGAGTTAAGTGTGGATAGCACGATGGGATGGGGTCTCAGTGTTGCCTGGAACTGGACCGATAAGTGGAACCTGTCATACCGGTATCTGTCCACCAGTCCCAAGTATGAGGCGCTGGTTGTGCCGGAAGAGGGTTCGCCTGAGGTTCCGCGTACGATTGAACACAAGATGTCAAAACGCACACACCAGTTCAATGTGACCTACAACTTCAGCAGAAAGGCATTTACGCCATTTGTCGTTGCCGGTTTAGGCTGGACCAAGCTGGACTCCAATGTTCCCAGTGCGCCACCCGGGTTAGGTTGCTGGTGGGACCCCTGGTGGGGTTACATTTGTGTTGCTGACTGGAAGACTTACGATACATCGCAATTTACCTATAACCTGGGTGCAGGTCTGCGTTGGGATATTAACAACATGTTGTTCACAAAAGCTTCATATGTCCGTGAGTTCCTCAGCGCCGAGAACGGTTCCATCAATCTGGATACGGCGGTGATTGAACTGGGGTTGATGTTCTGAATTGTAAGGTCAGGTCTTTTTGGAAGTTTTGATGTCAGAGAATCTGGGTGTTAAAGATTTTTTCGCGATTTTGTTTTGGAGGTTTGATAAGCAATGAGTAACTTCGGCTTTGGAAAGATAGTCAATGTGGGTTTTGACGAAGCAGTGCAGCAGGTGACGGAAGAGTTAGCCAAAGAGGGTTTCGGTGTTCTGACGGTTATCGATGTACAGGCAACGCTAAAAGCAAAACTGGACGTGGATATGCCAGGCTACCGTATCCTGGGTGCGTGTAACCCGGGTCTGGCCAACCAGGCCATTTCTGCCGTTCCCGATATCGGTTTATTGCTTCCGTGTAACGTGCTCGTACGCGAGGACGAGGAAGGTCAGGTGCATGTCGAGTTTATGGATCCGGGTGCTGTGCTGGGACTCGTTGATGATCCCCGGGTCGACCCGCTGGCCGGGCAGGTCAAGCACAAACTCGAGGCCGTTCTGGCGGCTCTCTAACCCTTAGTATTTTGATGTTTCTGAAACCGGTGGCCGGCAGGCATTTACGAACCGCGCTGGTTTCACTGTTGGTGTTCATCGGCCCGCAGTCCTTGTTCGCTGGTGAGAGTGAAATTCCACAGGCAGAGAATCTTGGCGAAATCGGACGTATGTCACTTCAGCAGCGCATCCCTGCCGTTGTTTTTGTCTCCCGCGATGCCTGTCCGTACTGCCGCACCTTACGTGACAAGATATTGGAGCCGATGCTTGCAGCCGGTAAGTTTGAGGACAGGGCGATTTTGATTGAAGTCAGCCTGGACCGTGTTGACCCCTTCATGGGTTTTGGAAGTCACCAGGTAACGGCACAGGCTTTTGGTGATTCTTACAAGGCAGCGATCACGCCAACCCTGCTATTTCTGGATTCTGAAGGTCATGAAGTAGGCAAGCGGATCATAGGAATTTCCAACCTGGAACTCTATGGCCACTATTTGCAAAAATCGATTGATGCGGCCTTGCTGGTTTTACGTGAAGAGGCTCCAAAGAACTGAAGCTTGCTTGAGTGAGATAACACCCCGGGCCAGGCGGCCCGGGGTAAAGCTTTAAGAATTAACGCCAGCCGAAGCTGAATTCAAGTTCCCATTGATCCATATCAAACGAAATGTTCTGGGAGGGATCCAGGGGGTTAGGACCGGTGACCTTTTTATTAAATCCGTACATGAAGGCCATGTTGATCTCATTACCTGATTCAAGCTCACGGGTGAAACCAAAGGTCAGGTGATCCTCGATGACGCCAGGTGCGAGGATGTTAAACAGTACCTCTGATGAATCAATGGGTTGTTTGCCATGGCTGAAGCCAGCACGCCACGTCCAGGGGCCACTGGTGTTCCACTGTCCACCGATCTTATAGATCATCATGTCATCCCATCCAAAACCTGCACCCTTTTTACCGCCGAGGCAGTAGGATGGATCTGTGGCCATTGGGTTCGCGGTTGGGCAGGAGAACAGGTTTTCAAATGCGTTACCAACCGAAACGACGTCGCTGTACCAGATTTTTCCAATATCAAAACTCAGCGCGAAGCTATCTGTCGGACGAACGGTGAGACCGACTTTCAGGCTGGCTGGAATATCCAAGTTACCGCTGTCGGCAAACAGATCTGAATAATCGTCAAATTTGCTCATGCCAATCTTGAACTGGTAGGAAGCGGCAAAGGCAACGCTGTCGGTCCAGTCCCACAACAGGCCCAGTTTGGCACCCAGGCCATAGGATTGGTCGTGACCATTGTTGGTCAGGTTCTGTGGCATTACCGTCCCGCCACTCAGAGCGAATGTTTCGGTATAACCGCCAAAAGCAGCCAAGCCCCTGGCCGCAAACACCTGCATGACACCAACTGCCGAGATACCCCAGGTGAATTTTTCACCGATGCTGCGTGCATAGGTCAGTTCCAGGTAGGCCTGGCTCAAATCTACACCGGCAGCGCCTTTGCCACCCACAATCCCGCCACCATAGGTTCCGGGTAAGGTCATAACGGGAGCAGGTCCGGGTCCATCCGGGTCAAAAGTGGCTGTGCCGCCGTTCCATGTTGTATTCATGCCGCCCTTGCCATAAAAAGATGCCGCCCAGGCGCTTTGGTCATTGATCGCCCAACTGCCTGCCATACTGGGTATGAAAAAATACTTATTGTCACTGTCGATATCATTGGGGCCGATGGTAAATGTACCGCCTTGGCCATTGTAAATACTGTCAGTGGTTTTGTAATGACGAGAGGGGCTGAATACGGCAATACCCAAATCATATTTACCGGTATTAGATAGTGCCGCGGCCGGATTATTCGCTACCGAAATGGCGTCTTCCGGCATCGCCAGGCCTGCGCCTGCCATACCTTTGTTTTTAGCGCCGGTACCATGGGTAAAATAACCGTTGGTCGCCCACAATGGTGTCGTGAGAAGTAAAGTAATGATGGCTGTAGCTAGCCGGGTTTGTTGTTTGAGCTGCATTTTAGCGCTCCTTTATGATTTAGAGAAGTGAAAATCAAGTTGTGTATGAGCACCCTCGTACACAACGTTTGTTTAAATTACGTTAAATTAATGTAAGCGAGTCCACTATAAGTATTTGTACTTATAAATCAAGCTACTTTGGGTGTTTGAAGCGTTGTTTATTGACCTGAGTCATGAAATCTGGTCAATTTTTCAGAGGGAGCAACCCTCGGGTGCACAATACAACTCATAGAGCACTTCAACGATTTTTGAGGCCTCACCGCTTTTGAGTGAATAAAAAATTGTCTGTGCTTCCCTGCGTGTGTCTACGAGGCCTTCCTTACGCATTCTCGATAGGTGTTGAGACAATGGAGACTGGGGGATTTCGAGCAAATCGGCTATCTGGCCAACCGATTTTTCACCGGCTGCGAGGTGGCACAGTATCATCAGGCGGTCTTTGTGACCGAGTGTTTTCATCAGGGCGCTGGCGCGGGTGGCCGACTGGGCCATTTGATTCAAGTCTATTTCTGCGTTGTGTTCCATCTGCACAGTATCCTTGCTTATTTTTTCAAAATATTAATAAATTCGAATATCAAAAGCCAACGCATTCCAAATCGACTGCGCTCACCAGTGTTCCGCTAAAACGGGATTGAATTTGTTGCAGGTTTTCTTCCTTGTTTTCAAGGCTACGTGCCATAAAGTGACTCAATACTAACTTACCGGCGCCCGTTTCGGCAGCTATCTTACCAATAAGACTCGGTGGTGCGTGTAATTTCCTGCCAACCCCACCGACATTTTCGGGAACCGGCATATGCATGACAAGCACATCGGTACCACGTGCAAACTCAATAAACTCATCAGAGTTACCATTCTGGTCACCTGAAAAGACGATACTTTGCTGACCGATCCTGACTCGATATGCCAGCGCAGGAACCGGACCATGTGGAACACCAAGTGCAACCATTTCAATGTCGGCGTCCTGATTCTCATAGACCTTGCTCGATTTCTTGAGCTTTTGATCAATCACGATTGGCTCCAGTTCAACCAGTCCGGCACTACCGTCGAGATAACCACCCAGGTAGGCATAGACACCATTATCCTGATCCAATAGCCTCTTAAGATAGTCATCGGTAGCCGGGATAATCCCCGCCGGCAGCGGGACCACTTATGGTCAACTTGCGGGTACGGTTTGAAAAATAACCTGATTTCAGCAGAGCTGACAGGTCGGTGGAATGATCGGTGTGAAAGTGACTGATAGCGATGTGGTTGAGATCATCGAAGCGGGCACCGGCTTCACCAAAGCGCAAGAAGATCCCACCACCCGCATCTATAAGAAATCGTGACTTGCCATCGATCCAGATTAAATAACCGGTTGATGCCCGTCCATCATCTGCGATGGGACCGCCTGAGCCCAGCACCTGCAGCATGGGTTCATCAGAATTGGCGCAAGCGGCAGGGCTCTCGTTGGCCAGTGTGTCAACGGTTGCGTTGCAAAGCAGGGCGATCAGAATTGACAGTCGGAATTTCATCAAATTTAAGCAAACGTTAAGTTTGTATTAATTAAAATTTCAGTTTTACCAAGAGTTGTTTTTTATGTTAAGATTTTCTAATATACACTATTCTAAGACATTATTGTCTATAAATCTCACATCAGGAAATTAAATGTTTTCAAAACCCGGTAGCGGTCCTGCCGTATTGAGAAAGGTTACGCAGGAAGCAAGTAAAGTTGATCCGGCCAAGCGCCGTGATTTTCTGAAGAAAGGTCTGATGGTCGCAGGTGGTGCAATTGCGGGTACGCAGTTTGCCTCCACCTTGCACGCATCCCAGAATAACCTGCCTCCGAATCTTGCCGGAGTGGAGCAAATCCCTCGGCGCTGGTGTGATCACCAATCCCTATGGTCAACCTTCGCCTTTCGAGGCTGATATCGTACGGCGCACGGTGCCCTGGTTGACGGCGGACCGTATTGCAGCCATCAGTTTCACACCACTGGCTGAACTTGACGGCATCATTACACCGAGTGGACTCGTATTTGAGCGTTATCACGCGGGTGTGCCGACCATCAACCCGGATGAATACCGGTTGATGCTCCACGGTCTGGTCGAGAGACCCCTGATTTTCACCATAGATGACCTGCGTCGCTTCCCAAGCACCACGGCGATCAATTTTCTTGAGTGTCCGGCCAACGGTGGTATGGAATGGCGCGCAGCGCAAATGGATGCCCTGCAGTTTACCCATGGCATGATCAGTTGCTGCGAGTGGACCGGTGTGCTGTTGAGCACCCTGCTGGAAGAGGTAGGGGTTAAACCTGAAGCCAAGTGGATACTGGCCGAAGGCTCGGATGGTTCACATATGAGTCGCAGTATCCCGATGGAAAAAGCGCTGGATGATACGCTGATCGTTTATGCCCAGAATGGTGAACCATTGCGACCGGAGCAGGGTTACCCGGTGCGTATTTTCAATCCCGGTTGGGAGGGTAATACCAGTGTGAAATGGTTGCGACGCCTCGAAGTGGGTGACAAACCCTGGTATCACCGCGAGGAAACTTCCAAGTACACCGATTTGCTGGCTGATGGCCGCGCCAGGAAATTCAGCTACATACAGGAAGGTAATTCAGTGGTCACCTTCCCGTGTCCTGAAAAACCTTTGAAGCAAAAAGGCCGTTATGAACTGGAAGGCCTGGCCTGGTCCGGCAACGGTAAAATCAAACGTGTCGATGTTTCATTCGACGGCGGTGTGAACTGGAAGCAGGCACGGCTCAAGGGCCTGGTGTTGCCCAAGGCGCTGACCCGTTTCAGTCTTGATTTTACCTGGGATGGTTCACCTGCCTTGATCCAAAGCCGGTCCACCGATGAGACCGGTTATGTTCAACCGACTTTTACCCAGTTGCGCGAAGCCCGTGGTAACAGTTCGATTTATCACAAGAATGCAATTCACACCTGGCGTTTACATGCAGATGGGACGGTGACCAATGTCCAGATTAGCTAAGTGGTTTACGTCGTTTTCTTATTGGTTGCACTGCTGGCAGCCATGCCTGTCCCGGCCGAAGTAGGTGGTTATGGTATTGGCACGCCTGCAACTGCCGAAGAGATCGCCGGCTGGGATATCGATATCCGGCCCGATGGCAAGGGTCTGCCGCCCGGTAGCGGTTCGGTCGAAGATGGCGAAATGATGTACGAGGAGAAATGTGCCTCCTGTCATGGTTCATTTGGTGAAGGTGTTGGACGTTATCCCGTTTTGTCGGGTGGCGAAGGCACGCTGACCGATGAAAGACCGGAAAAAACCGTCGGCAGTTACTGGCCGTATGCGAGCACACTGTGGGATTACATCCACCGTTCAATGCCGTTCCCACAACCACAATCGCTGACCGATGAAGAGGTCTATGCCATAACGGCCTATGTTCTTTATTTGAACGATCTGGTTGAAGATGATTTTGTATTGACAGCCGATAACCTGGCTTCCATTGAAATGCCGAACAAGGATGGTTTCTTTTTTGATGACCGACCGGACACCAGTAACACGGGCTGTATGAAAAACTGCAAGGATCCGGCAAGTGTTAAAATTACATCTGAGCCTGCCATAGCAACATTGCAGGAAGAAGAGAGCGTGGCAGTTGTTGAAGTGGTCCGCGGAAGGTGGTGAGAAGGTTTACCAGCAAGCGTGCCTGATGTGTCACGAAGCAGGTGTTGCCGGGTTCACCGATGACCGGGGATAAGGCCGCCTGGGCAACCGCGTATCGCACAGGGTCGTGATAAGCTGGTGAAAAGTTCAATCGATGGAATCGGTGTCATGCCGCCAAAAGGCGGGCAAAGTCAGTTGAGCGATGAGGAAGTCGCATCAGCCGTAGATTACCTGATCCAACAAGCTACGCAGGACTAGAAAAAACCCATGTTAATTAAAAAAGTTTTACTGATGGCAAAGCTCGGTGTAATCACCGGCTTATTGTGTAGCCCGGTTTTTGCTGCCGGGGAAAGTGAAGGAATGAGCAGCCTGGAGCAGGGCAAGGCGATTGCATTCAATCGTTTCAAAGGCAATTGCCTGGCCTGTCATTACGTTGAAGGTGGTGAACTGACCGGCAACTACGGACCGCCGTTGATTGCCATGAAAATACGCTATCCCGACCGCGATGTTTTGCGTGAGCAGATTTGGGATGCGACGGTCAAGAATCCTGACACCAGGATGCCGCCATTTGGCCGTAACCGGATTTTGACCGAGGAAGAGATCGAGCTGGTCACAGATTACATTCAATCGTTATAAGATATGATTTTTATAGGAGTTATTCGATGAGATTACAACGCAGGGCTCTGATCAGGAGCTTGTTTACCGCTGCTGCCGTGCTGGCAGTTCCACGTTGGCTGTTCGCAGCAAGACCGGATGCTGCCTTTGATGCAGATAACAGCGAAACTGTTGTTAAAGATCTATTTGACGGATCCATTGCTGAAAGTGACCAGATCACCTTGAAAGTTCCGGATATTGCGGAAAATGGTGCCGTGGTGCCGGTTACGGTCAGCACCGCTCTGGCTGATGTTGAGTCGATCAGCGTGATGGTTGAAAACAACCCGACACCGTTGGTTGCCATGTTCGAATTGTCACCCCAATCCATCCCGGATATTTCAATCAGGATGAAGATGGGTGAAAGCTCGGTGGTGCGCACGGTTGTTAAAGCAGGTGGAAAATTCTATTCCGCCAGCAAAGAAGTCAAAGTCACCATTGGCGGTTGTGGCGGCTGATAGCGGCCCGACGTTAAAAACAAAGGAATTTTATTATGGGTAAACCAATCAAAATCAAGGCAAAAATCAAGGGTGATGTTGCCGAAGTGAAAGCGTTGATGCCGCACCCGATGGAATCAGGTGCAAGGGTCAATGCCGATACCGGTGAAACAGTACCAAAGCATTACATCCAGGAAGTCGTCTGCAAACATAACGGTAACGTTGTTAATACGGCTTTTTGGGGCACGGGTGTATCTAAAGATCCGTACATGGCATTTAAATTTAAAGGTGCCAAGGCGGGTGACACACTGGAAATCAGCTGGAAGGACAACACCGGCGATTCCAGTGTGAAGGAAATCACATTCAAATAGGTATGTCTACCCGCAAGCAACAACATAAGCTCGCATCAGGGCAATCGGAGAGAAATCTGTGAAAAGGTTCTTAATTGCATGTTTTCTGTTCGTAGTGATGACGAACGTTTACGCGACACCTGAACAGGACAGGCTGGCACTCAGGGAGTTTTTCGCCCAGCGTTTTCCGGATCTTGACCTGAACGAAATGATCAATGGTCTCTATGCCTTTGACGAGGGCGCGCGTGAGCAGTGGCTCGAGATGGAAGATTTTCCGCCCTACGAAATTGCCATGGAAGAAGGTGAGGAAATATTCAACACGCCCTTCGCAAACGGCAAAGGATACGCGGATTGTTTTGAAAATGGTGGTATTGGCATCAAGCAGAACTATCCCCGTTTCGACACTGATACCGGTGAGGTCATCACGCTTGAGTATGCCATCAACCAGTGCCGGACAGACAATGGTGAAGAACCATTGCCGTGGCTGACGGGTGAACTGGCAGCCATTTCGGCCTATATGGCGTACACCTCACGTGGAAATAAGATGAGTGTTGTTATACCGGACGACCCAAGGGCACTTCAAGCCTATGAATCGGGCAAAGAGTATTACTACACCCGTCGCGGTCAACTGGAGTTCGCTTGCGAAAATTGCCATATGCAATCGGCCGGAATCCTGCTTCGCGCCGATCGTTTGAGCGGTATGCTTGGACAGGCGACCCACTGGCCGGTATATCGTTCCAAGTGGGGTGAAACCGGCACACTGCACAAGCGTTTCATGGAATGCAATGTACAGGTCCGCGCCAAGCCCTATGAGGCCCAAAGCCAGGTGTACCGGGAACTCGAGTTTTTCCTGTCGTATATGAGTAATGGCATGGAAATGAACGGGCCGGCTTCACGCCGATAAAAGGGAAACGCGAATGAAACATAAACTACCAGTTCTGGTTGCTGCCCTGTTGGCAGGTTTGATGCTAAATACATCTGTCGTGGCTGCAGATGCTGCCGAGTACGAGGCGGCACTGGCAAAAGCACGGGAAACTCTCAGTGATGCCGAAAGCAAGGTGCAGTTGTGGAGCACCTCTGAGATTTTATTGCAAGACGCCGAGGAGGCCGCAGCAGCAGGTGATTTTGAGCTGGCCATCACACTGGCAACTGAAGCCAGGCTGCATGCTGAACTGGCTGTCGCAACGGCTGAAAGAGAAAAGAAAACCTGGCAAAAAAGCGTACCCAGGTAAGCGGAGATTAAGGCCATGATGGATAGACGTGAATTTCTCACGGTTATGGGTGCAGCCAGTGCTGCAGGTTTAATACCCGCCTTTGCGAACGCCGGGTCGCAGGAGGATATCTACAGTCTCCCGCCATTCGGTAATGCGCGATTGCTGCATTTCACCGATTGCCATGCGCAACTGGAGCCGGTGTATTTTCGTGAACCGAACGTAAATATCGGTATCGGTGCAGCTGCAGGCCGTCCGCCACACCTGGTCGGTGCCCACCTGCTGGACCACACCGGTATTAAATCCGGCACCGCTAAGGCACATGCTTTTACCTATCTTGATTTCGCCGCTGCCGCTGAGACCTACGGCAAAGTAGGTGGTTTTGCGCACCTGAAAACCCTGGTTGACCGTCAACGTGCAGAAGTCGCCGATGGTCATTCGCTATTACTGGACGGTGGTGACACCTGGCAGGGTTCGGCCACAGCATTGTGGACACGCGGCAAGGACATGGTAGAAGCCTGTAATCGTCTTGGTGTAGACATCATGACGGGTCACTGGGAATTCACCTACCAGCAGGATGAGATTCTCGAAAATATCTCCGAATTCAAAGGTGAATTCATCGCGCAAAATGTTTATGTATCTGAAGAAGCAATGTTTGATGATGCACCTGTCTATGACGAGGACACAGGGCATGCATTCAAGCCATATACGATCAGGGAAATAGGTGGGCGCAGGGTCGCCGTAATCGGCCAGGCATTCCCCTACACACCGATCGCAAATCCCTCCCGGTTTATCCCTGACTGGTCGTTTGGCATCCGTGATTCCGACATGCAGGAACTGGTTAATGAAATCCGTGCCGAACACCGACCGGATGCAGTTATCGTGTTATCCCATAACGGTATGGACGTTGATATCAAGATGGCCAGTATCGTTACGGGTGTTGATTTTATCCTCGGTGGTCATACCCATGATGCGGTTCCCAAACCGGTTGTGGTTAGTAACCCGGGTGGTAAAACAGTGGTGACCAATGCCGGTTCCAACGGTAAATTCCTGGCGGTTCTTGACCTCGATATCGGTGAAGGCAAGGTCAATGATTACCGCTATCGATTGTTACCGGTATTCTCAAACCTGCTGCCGGCCGATGCCGGTATGCAGGCGTATATCAATGAAGTACGTAAGCCATTTGCTGATAAATTAAACGAGCCCCTGGCCGTTGCCGAGTCTTTGCTATACCGGCGTGGAAATTTCAACGGTACCTTCGACCAGGTGATCTGTGACGCCATGCGTGCAGTCGGTGGTGCCGAGATTGCCCTGTCACCCGGTTTCCGCTGGGGCACTTCAATCCTCCCGGGTCAGACCATCACCATGGAGCGCCTGATGGATCAGACCGCCATGACTTATCCGGAGACCTATGTCCGGGATATGCAGGGCTCGGAACTCAAGATGATTCTTGAAAGTGTGGCCGACAACCTGTTCCACGATGACCCCTATTATCAGCAGGGTGGTGACATGGTGCGTGTCGGCGGGCTCAGCTACAGTTGCGACCCGGGCAAGGCGATGGGCGAACGTATCGGAGATTTAAGCCTGCAGGATGGCACTCTCCTGAGTGCTGACAAAACCTACAAGGTGGCTGGTTGGGCCACGGTTGGATCAAAATCTCCCGGGTCCACCTATCTGGGATATGGTGGCTGAGTATTTACGTGACCGGAAAGTCATCAGGGTCGACGATATTGATACGCCCCGGTTGATCAATGTCAAAGGCAATAAGGGTGTTGCTGATTACGCCGGGAAGATAAGCTGAGCCGGATGAAGTTAATCTCACGCTCTGTTCAGCTGTGTACTGGTCGTTCTGTTTGCCATCACGCAGGTCGCAACGGCCAACGAAGTGAAGGGCGAAGAGTTCAAGCCCTTCGCAGAGAAACACGTCATTCTGCAGTTGAGTGACCAGGCCAATGAGGCCGTGGTGCTTGATACGGCCAATAACCTGATCAAGAACTATGGCGGCCCGGATATGATCGATATCGAAATCGTTACCTTTGGCAAAGGTGTGCGGCTTATGTACGCCGAAAGTGAACACCAGGTCCGGATTTCCAGCCTGGTTGAAAACGGTGTACGTTTTTATGTCTGCCAGAACACGCTCGATACCATGGAAAGAACCCACGGCAGCCGCCCAGAGATCAATCCTGCCGCCATCAAGGTGCAGGCAGGTGTCGCGCACATCATCGACAGGGTTGATGACGGTTACATACTGATCAGACCCTGAAACTTTCTGTCATGTCCCAAACCTGGTCTGGCAGGCAATGTTCAGTCAGGGTCAGTCCTCTTCGTTTGCCTTTCTCAAGATGGCAGTCGTGTATCAAATGCGAATCAAAACAACGAATAAGTCCGTTTATGACCACAATCAACGGCTCCGACTCGCAAAAAAGGCAGGTTGAAACCCTGATCACCAATACGGCAACTCACGGTAGAATCACCTGACAATGACATAAAAAATGATGACCAGCGGAATAATGGCGATCCACCGCTGCGCGTTTTCCAGCCGTCGCCACATCCAGATAGTCCAGCTCAGCATTGATACAAAAAGCACAGGAAGCGCCCAGGTTAATATAATGCTCATAGTCTTCTCTTTAACCTCCCAGGAACGACACTGACACAAACGATGTGCCACTGCTGTTACCTGCTAAGGAGGTTATTAGATTGTTATTTGCAGACATAAATAATCTTGTTATCAGATAGCGTTGTAACAATAGCCGATACCCTCACTCTTTTCGAGCGGTTTCGGCTCTGAACATACAACGGGAGAGGTGTTGGGAATTGCCCTACTCGTAACGGTCTTTAAGAACCCTGAATACCAGCAGCAATAAAATTGCGCTGAATGGGATTGCTATCCAGATACCGTTTTCGACATTGAAAACACTTGCCAGCGTGATCTCGCCGAAGTTGGCGACGTTGATCAGGGGTGCCATCAGTGGATAGACCAGCGCGTACAGCGCGGCGCCGAACAAGCCACCCAGAATGGTAAATACGGCGTCTGTTTTACCTTCCGCAGAAGCCAGTACACAGGTGCCGGGGCAATAACCGGAAATGGCAAAACCAACACCAAAAATCAATCCGGCAATAATGATACCCAGCACGTAGGTTGGTTTGATATCCATATGGGCCATATCAACCAGGTCAAGTGCATAGATGCCGACCGTGGTGACGGCAATGGTCATCAATATCAATTTGATAATGGTCATGTCTTTCAACAGCAGGCTACCGAGAATTTTACGGTAACTGGAGGCACCCCCCAGTTGCATGACAGCACCGATGGCCGTACCGATGGCAAGTCCGAGTAATAATTTCATGATGATGACCTCTTCCTGTACAGGGTACGGGCGGTAAGGATACCCGAGGCGAATATGGAGGCACCGAATATGAAGGAGCCCACTGTCAGTTGAGAGATTCCACTGATCATGTGACCGGAGGTGCAACCACCTGCCAGACGCGCACCAAACAGCAATAACACGCCGCCGATGAATGCCTGTACCAGTCGCTTGGCCTTGTGTTCACCGAATTGTTCTTTCCACATTGCCGGAATAGCGGGGTTTTCCCGCTGACGAAACCGCTTGGTGGCAAGCGCTGCAATACCGCTACCCAGGAACATGCCAAGTACCAGCATCCAGCCATAACCAATACCCCAGTCGGATTTTTCTCCATACTTGTTCAGGTACTCGTTGGATTCCGCAATCGCAGGTGCCGTTTTGTGTAAAACAATCGCATCGGTTACAACGTACTGGGTCGAAACACCAAACGGTTTGACCAGTGCCGTCGCCAGGATAACCAGCAGTCCGAGTAACAGACCAGCTACCTTCCAGGATAGAACAGGGGAGTCTTGCATATTAGGATCTCTTTGATTGATTAGGCGAAGCTTGCATATATTAACTAATTATAATATAAAGTCAAATCGGATTTATCTATCAACAATTCCAATCATAGTACTTCACACGCGGTTATTATATCAGGCTGCGGATTAACGACAGATTAAGATTTTTCAGGAGGCGAGTGAATGAAGCCCGGCGTCAAAGCTTTTTTTGATGAAGCGACCAACACGGTTAGCTACGTGGTGACGGATCAATCCAGCAAAACCTGCGCAATCATTGATCCGGTCCTTGATTTTGATCAGGCATCCGGCCGGACTTCAACCGGCTCTGCGGATAAGCTGCTGGATTTTATCCGGGAGAACGGTCTTGAAGTTGCCTGGATACTGGAAACCCATGCACATGCAGATCATCTCTCTGCGGCAGCCTATCTGAAATCAAAGACCGGTGGCAGGACGGCTACCGGCCGTCTTATCACCGCGGTTCAGGCCACTTTCAAAGATATATTCAAGCTTGGCGATGAGTTTGAGCCCGATGGTAAACAATTTGATCGCCTGTTGGATGAAGGTGACCAGCTGGAACTCGGTGCACTGGAAATCAGGGTAATACATACACCGGGTCACACGCCCTCGTGTGTCACCTTTATTATTGGTGATACCGCATTCGTGGGCGATACCCTGTTTATGCCGGATTTCGGCACCGCACGCACCGATTTTCCAGGCGGTGACGCGACCACCCTGTATCGGTCCATTCGGCGAATTCTGGCCCTGCCTGCCGGCACGCGATTATTCCTGTGTCATGACTACAAGGCGCCGGGTCGTGAAGTGTACAAGTGGGAAACAACTGTCGAAGAGCAACGCAGCTCGAATATACACATTCACGAAGGTATTACCGAGCAGGCTTTTGTTGAGTTTCGCACCAAGCGCGACAGCGAACTGGGCATGCCAAAACTGATATTGCCATCTATCCAGGTCAATATTCGCGCGGGTGAAATGCCACCTGCAGATGACAGCGGTTCGGTTTTCCTGAAAATTCCTGTTAACGTAGTGTAAGCGTGGTATGAAAGCCTGATGGGTATGTCGGTGCTGGCGTGGCTGGGGGCGATGGCAATCGGTGTCAGCCTGGGTCTGCTGGGCTCCGGCGGGTCGATTCTGACAGTACCTGTACTGGTTTACCTGATTGGTCAGGATGAAAAGCTGGCCATTGCCGGTTCCCTGGCTATCGTTGGGTCAATCGCACTTGTCGGAAGTTTACCGTACCTGAAGAAAAAGCTGGTTGACTGGCGGATCGTGGTTTTGTTTGGTATCCCGGGTATGGCTGGCACCTATGTCGGTGCCTGGATAGCTACCTGGGTTTCCGGCCTGGTACAGCTGGCACTGTTTGCTGTTGTCATGCTTTTGGCTTCATGGCAGATGCTAAAGCCGGTGGTGCTGGATGACACGCCACATGAGCCACGCGAGGTGTGGAAGATCGGTCTTGATGGTTTGCTGGTTGGTATCCTTACCGGGCTGGTGGGTGTCGGCGGTGGCTTTCTGATAGTTCCCGCGCTGGTGCTGTTGGGGGGATTGTCGATGCACCGGGCCGTGGCAACCAGCCTGGTTATCATCGCTTTGAAGTCATTTACCGGTTTTTGGAAATACCTGGATGTTTTGGATTCACAGGGGCTGGCCCTGGACTGGAATGTTATAGTCATTGTCACGGGTCTCGGTGTAGCGGGTAGTTTTGTTGGCTCACGTATTGCTGGCCGTGTAGATCAACACAAACTCAGGAAAGTATTTGGACTATTCTTGATAGTAATGGGAGTATATATTCTGGCTCGAACACTGCCTTCGGTCTGGCCGTTCTAGTGTCATGTCAACCCTATAATATAGGCTTGACATGATACTAGTCTTTGAAAACCTGAAGAGAATTGATCAATGGAAATAAAGCGAATTTCACCTTTTCTATCTGTTTCATCGCAAATTTATGCAACCCATGTTGAGCGTCTGGCCTACCTGGGTTTCAAGACGATCATCAACAATCGCCCTGACAATGAAACCGATGATCAGCCGCTGGTGGAAGAACTGGCCGAAATGGCTGCCAGGTACGACATTGAATTTATCAATATACCGGTTATTCCCGGAGAGTTGACCGAGCAAAACGTCAAGGAATTTGGTGATGCGATGAGTCGGGTCACCGGTCCGGTGCTGGCCTATTGTAGATCGGGGATGCGATCGACCAGTTTATGGGCTTTGTATGAAGCCAGGCGTATGGGTTCAGACCCCATCATAAATTTTGCCGAATCCATTGGCTACGACCTGAGTTGGCAAAAAGAACACCTCGACGACGCCCTGGCTAACGCAGGTGGAATTGAAAAGCCTGTTTCTCATCATGGCGAGGCTACTACCTATGACGTGGTAGTTGTCGGTGGTGGCAGCGCGGGGATTGCAGTGGCATCCAGTCTGCTAAAGCGCCGGCCACAGCTTGATATCGTGGTTGTTGAACCACGTTATAAACACTTTTATCAACCCGGGTTTACGATGGTGGGTGGTGGAATATTTTCACCCACCCAACCTCAGACATTTACAAAAAAAGTCATGCCTTCCGGTGTGCGCTGGATCGAGGCGGCGGTTGCATCATTTGAACCCAAGCACAGCCAGGTTACCCTCGAAGACGGTAGCCGTATGGGATACCGCCAACTGGTGGTTGCACCCGGCTTGAAGCTTGACTGGGACGCCGTTGAGGGTTTACGTGAGAGTCTTGGGAAAAACGGTGTCACCTCCAACTACCGCTTCGATTACGCACCGTATACCTGGGAACTGGTTAAAAAACTACGTTCCGGTCGCGCGATATTTACCCAGCCTCAAATGCCCATCAAGTGTGCCGGTGCACCGCAGAAAGCCATGTATCTGTCTTGTGACCACTGGTTACGCAACAAGGTGCTGGATGATATCGATGTCAGTTTTTGCAATGCCGGTGGTGTGTTATTCGGCGTCGAGCATTATGTTCCCCCATTGATGGAATACGTCAAAAAATACAATGCAGGGCTGGACTTTTTCCACAACCTGGTGGCTGTCGATGGCGAGGCGAAAAAGGCCTGGTTTGATGTCGATGAGCCGGACCAGAAAACGCGCCGTGTAGAGAAGGATTTCGATATGCTGCATGTCTGCCCGCCACAGACGGCACCTGATTTTGTACGTAATAGCCCGCTGGCCAACGAGGCCGGGTGGGTGGATGTTGCCCAGGACACCCTGCGACACAATCTATATGGAAATGTCTTTAGTCTAGGTGATGCCTGTTCTGCCCCAAATGCAAAAACGCTGGCCGCCGCCAGGTTGCAGGCTCCCGTGGTGGCTGAAAACCTCATCGCAGTTTTCGATGGCAAGGAACCGGTGGCCGAATACAACGGGTATGGGTCATGCCCGCTGACGGTGGAGAAAGGCAAAATCGTCCTGGCAGAATTTGGCTACGGCGGCAAATTATTACCTACTTTCCCAGAGTGGCTGATCAAGAGTGACGAGCCCAGCAAGGTGGCCTGGTTCGTGAAGGAGAAGATGCTGCCAACGGTTTATTACCAGTTGATGCTGAAGGGCAGGGAGTGGCTGGCCAAGCCGGAAAAACTGGGTGGAAATTGAGCAGGTTGAGCAGGTATCCGGTCCATTGTTGAACCACTTGGTCTGAATTCCACGTTTTCAAATTGGGATCTTAGGTCTATCGCTGGATGGTGCTGGCCACATCTGGAAACTTATTGATGCTTCGACAGGGTAGCAGAAGCCATGTGGTACCTTACGTCAGGACACGCTGCAAGTACGTCCATGCAGGCTCTGGCGCGACATCTCTGTCCGTGGATTCTTCAATGCCGTGCAAACCTGAAACAAGCCGCTCCTGCGCATCCCTGCGCCCGCGGCATACCGTTCATCCTGAACATAACACCCTCTGCTATGTGCAGAAACATAGGCCAATGGTTTCTGATGAATGAACTACGGTCAGGCTGAAGCTGTGGTGGGGGGATTGCCTGCCAGGACCGTACAAGGCAGGAAGCCGAGTCCGAGCGCCACATGGATGTGACTAGCGAGTCCTGGCAGGCAATACTGCCGCCGCAGCGCCCCTCACCTAACAAATGAGGAAGACAGCGCCGGAGTTTCCTGGAGAGATTGTTTTGCACCATGAGATATCAGGGTTAAAAGTGGGTCAGGTACGATGTAATAGCATTGCGTTAAAATGAACATGACCTGTTTCGGAGCCCATCAATGACCGATTTGTTTCAACCCCTGAGCTTTAAGAGCGGTGCGGTAGCGAAGAACCGCTTTATGCTCGCCCCGCTGACTAATTCGCAAAGCCATGACGATGGCCGTCTTTCAGATGATGAATATCACTGGTTAACCATGCGTGCGAAAGGTGGGTTTGGTATTACAATGACCTGCGCTTCGCATGTGCAGGCCAATGGCAAGGGGTTTCCCGGACAGTTGGGATGTTTTTCAGATGATCATCTTAAAGGGCTCACCCGCCTGGCTGCCGGTATCAAGGCAGAACAGAGCTTGGCAGTGTTGCAGCTACATCATGCGGGTATGCGTTCACCGCAGGAAGAAATCGGTGAGCAACCGGTGTGTCCGTCCGACAACGAAGAAACCGGTGCGCGCGCGTTAACGCTGGATGAGGTTGAGCGGCTTAAGGAAGATTTTGTGCTTGCTGCTGAACGGGCGAAAAAGGCCGGCTTTGATGGTGTCGAAATCCACGGTGCCCACGGCTATATCCTATGCCAGTTTCTAAGCCCGACCATCAATCAGCGCACCGACCAGTATGGTGGTTCACTCGAGAATCGAGCGCGTATTATTTTTGAGATTATCGATGGCATTCGTCAACGCTGCGGCGAAGGATTTTTACTGGGTGTCAGGTTGTCACCCGAACGTTTCGACCTGAGGCTTGGCGAAATTCTTGAAGTTTCTCAACGTTTGCTGTCTGACGCTAAAATCGACTTTCTCGATATGTCGTTGTGGGATTCTTTCAAAGAGCCGGTCGAAGAAGCGTACCAGGGAAATACCCTGTTGAGCTACTTCACCGATCTGGATCGTGGCGAAGTTCGATTGGGAACGGCGGGCAAAATACACAGACCGGATGATGCCAGGCGATGTCTTGAGGCAGGTGCTGATTTTGTCATATTGGGACGTGCAGCAATTCTACATCACGATTTTCCACAGCAAATGATTGAGAATCCTGATTTTGAACCGGTGTCACTACCGGTAACGCGGGATTACCTGCGATCACAGGGGCTGGGTGAGGCTTTTGTGAAATACATGGCGGGTTGGAAAGGATTTGTAAAAGACTGATAGAGCTATTGGGTAAAACGGGTTTTCAGGATATTTTTGTCACTCAGCATATGACCGTGGGTACTTAGTAATTCCCGGCTGACCCATTTCGTCGTTTCTGTAGCCAGTTGCCGGTAAATTTCGCCACTCAATGACTGCGCAACATCACCCTGCCAATTCGCAGGTAGCATTGTCGCCGGAAGTTCCGGGTCACTCAGCAGGATTTTGCGATACTCGTGTATCAGCAAGATACGCAGCAACAACATTGAATGTAGGCCGGGTGGTTTGCTATCAGTTAATGCCTTGCGGGCTTGAGAGTATTGCTCGATAAATACCTCGTATCTTTCACTCAAGCCATCAAGTTTCCATCGCGACAACACCAATTTTTGCAAACCCCTGGCATCGTCGGTCTGTGCCTGCATGGTCACGACCGTGTTGTTAAGACCCAGGTCTGCAAGCAGCTGATCCAGCATCGGGCGCTGGTTGCGGGGCAGGGCATAAACACCTGTAGCTAAACGTCCGTAACCCTGCCACGATAGCCCCCGGTTCAGGGCATCGCGTTTCTCCTCCCCAACCATGGAGGTAAACAGTAAGATCCAGGAACCATCCCATTCGGGCTTATTATTGGCATAGATTCGGCCGGCGGCTCGTTGGTAATAGTTTTGCCCGGTTTGGGTTAACCGGTAATAACTGCGCCGGCCCTGTTTGCGTGATTCAAGCCAACCGTCCTGAACAAGCCGAAACACGGATGTCCGGGTCAGGCGTTCATTTATACCCAGGGGGAGCAATGTCTGGATAATGCTGCCGAGCCAGATTTCGCCACCGTGTTGTGTCACGACATCGCAGAAAAAGGTAAGAACCAACGCGGTACTGCTGATGTTGCCTTCCTTCATACGTTGCAGCAGGAAGCGATCAAGTGGATGAATTGCCTTGGCGGCCATGGTGTTACGTCAATTAGAACTGGTCGAAATCGACGATGACTTTTTTCGAGATGGGGTGTGACTGGCAGGTCAGGATATAACCCATTTTCAATTTCTTCGGGCCGCAAAGCCTGGTTCAGATCCATATCAACTTCGCCTTCAAGCAGACGTGCCTTGCAGGTGGCACAGACACCACCTTTGCAGGAAAAGGGCAGGTCAACACCATTGCGTAGACCGGCATCGAGAATATTTTCGCCATCCGTACTCAGTTCAAAGGCAAATTCACGTCCTCCGGCCAGCAGGCTGACCTGGCTGACCTGGTCTTTGTATTCCTTCGCGCGTGCATGGTGCCGTTCGATCGCCTGACGGGCGTTTTCGGCAGATGCAGCGAACAGTTCGAAATGGATATTTTCCTCTGCGATGCCTTCGCCGCGAAGACCGCGTGAGACTTCAGAAATCATCGCCTCCGGACCGCACAGGAAGAACTCATCAAATTCCCGGATTTTGATCAGTCGCCGGTTCAACGCACCGCCTTTTCGGTTGTCGAGGTGACCGCTGAGTAATTCCACTTCCTGGGGTTCCCGGCTAAAAATATTGATCCAGTGGAAGCGATCAAGGTAGGCGTTTTTAAGAAACGCCAACTCGTTGCGGAACATCATGGTGGTCGTGCGCTGATTGCCATAAAGCAATGTAATCGCGCTGTGTGGTTCGCGAGTCAGGATGGTTTTGATGATTGACAATACCGGTGTGATTCCACTGCCTGCACAAATGCACAGGTAGTTTTTAGCCTGGTCCGGATTGATGCTGGCGTAAAAATCACCGCGTGGCGGCATGACGTCCAAAACATCACCCGCCTTGAGGTGCTGATTGGCCCAACTGGAAAATACCCCGCCATTGACATGCTTGATGGCGACCCGCAAATGGCCGTCGTCCAGACCTGAACAGATGGAATAGGAGCGTCTGACCTGCTCGCCATCAATCGTATGATTCAAGGTCAGGTACTGGCCCTGTATGAAGGTGAAAGTATCTGCAAGTTCTGCGGGCACATCAAAAGTAAGTACAACGGATTCATCCGTGTCCTTGTAAAGTTCTTTTACACGCAATGGATAAAATGACTGGTTCAATGCTTTTGCCCCGTTTTTATCATATGCATTTGAAAGTAATCGAAAGGCTCGCGGCAGTCCTGGCACTGGTAAAGCGCCTTGCAGGCCGTAGAACCGAACTCACTGACCAATTTCACCTTGGCACTATTGCACTGGGGGCACTTCATTTGCCCGAGTGACTGACCACAAGCGGTGCTATCGGGTGGTGCGATACCATAGGCACGCAGCTTGTCCCGACCGTGTTGTGACATCCAGTCGGTAGTCCAGGCAGGGCTCAGTTTTTGTTGGACATTGACCTGCTCATAACCGGCCGCCGCCAGTGTCGCCTCGATATCAGCACGCATGGTTTCCATCGCCGGGCAACCTGCATAGGTCGGCGTGATGGTAACTTTGACTTCTCCCTCTTCGATCGAAATATCACGCAGCACACCAAGATCCTGAAGTGTCAGCACAGGAATTTCAGGGTCGACCACGCTGCTCAGCAAGTCGAACAAGCGGGCGGTATCGGTTTTGTTGGTATCCGCTACCATTGTTGACCAGGATAGGCGCGTTGCAGAAACTGCAACTCAGCCAATAGAAAACCCAGGTGCTCGGTGTGTTGGCCTTCACGGCCACCACCAATGGCCCAGTCTTCCACCGGGATATCCAGCGTGGCTTTATTTAATACCGCATGCACAGTTGCCGTCCAGTCTGCTTTTAAGGCACCGCGGTTCACCGCGATACCGGTTTCCACCAGTTGCTGCTCATCGTCTGTCATCTCGAACAGTTCGGCCGCGTAGCCCCACAACTCGTTGAAGGCGTTTTGCGTACGTTCATGACTTTCTTCGGTTCCATCACCCAGGCGTATGATCCAGTCTTCACTGCGTCGCAGGTGGTAGCGGGATTCCTTGATGGCCTTGGCAGCGATGCCTGCCAGCATCGTATCGCTGGACTGTGAGAGTCCGGTGAAGAACCCGACGTCAAAGGCATCGACCATCAATTGACGTGCCATGGTGAAGGCAAAATCACCATTTGGCAGTTCGTTGATCAGAAAATTACGGTATTCGCGGCAGTCTCTCAGGTAGGCGATGTCATCTTCACTTCGGCCCTGGTCTTCGACTTCGGCTGCATAGGCATAGAACATCCTGCGCCCGGCCGATAAAATCCAGCGATGTATTGGTCAGGGCCAGGTCTTCTTCGAGAAAGGGTCCATTACGGCACCATTCAGACAACCGGTGTCCAAGGGTGAGTGAATCATCCCCGAGAGCGATGCAATAGTTAAGCAGAGCTTTTTGCTGGACATCCATCACATGTTGTCCACTTCTTTGGGAAGCTTAAAATGAGTGGCGTGACGGTAGGGTTTGTCATCCATCGGGTCACAGAATGATGCAACATCGCTTTCCTGTGACGCCGTTATATCACTCGAACGGACCACCCAGACACTGACACCCTCGCTACGGCGCAAATACACATCCCGCGCATATTCCAGCGCCTGCACAGGGTCCTCGGCATGCAAACTACCCACGTGGCGGTGATCCAGACCCCGTTTGGAGCGAATAAATACTTCGAAAAGGGGCAGACTTTGTTGATTCATTGTAAAACTCCGGTATCAGGCGACTTCACGTGTCTGGCGTTTTAATTCGTAGGCATGCATGGCATCACGTACCCACTGGCCATCCTGTTGGGCCTTGATGTGATGTTGCAGTCGTTGGTGATTGCATGGGCCATTGCCAGAGATGACCTGCATAAACTCATCCCAGTCGATTTCACCAAAATCATAGGATCCACGTTCCTCGTTCCATTTCAGATCCGGGTCCGGGATTTTCAGACCGATAAATTCTGCCTGCGGTACGGTCTGGTCAACAAATCGTTGCCGCAGCACGTCATTGCTTTCACGCTTCAGCTTCCATTTCATCGACTGGCCACTGTGGGCCGACTCCGAATCATGGGGTCCGAACATCATCAATGACGGCCACCACCAGCGATCGAGAGAATCCTGTGCCATGGCCTTTTGTTCTTCACTACCCCGTGCCAACATCATGGTTGCTTCATAACCCTGGCGTTGATGGAAACTTTCCTCTTTACAGATACGGATCATCGCGCGTGAATAAGGCCCGTAAGAAGTCCGTTGTAGTGATACCTGGTTGACAATAGCGGCCCCGTCCACCAACCAGCCAATCATGCCGATATCAGCCCAGGTCAGACTGGGGTAGTTGAAAATGGATGCATACTTTGCCTTGCCATCATGAAGGGCCTGCACCATCTCTTCGCGAGTGGTACCGAGGGTTTCGGCGGCGCTGTATAAATACAATCCGTGCCCGCCTTCATCCTGGATCTTGGCCAGCAAAACGATTTTTCGATAAAGCGTCGGCGCACGTGTGATCCAGTTACCTTCCGGTTGCATACCGATAACCTCGGAATGCGCGTGCTGGGACATCTGCCGGAGGACGTTTTTACGGAACGCATCAGGCATCCAGTCTTTTGGTTCAATCCGTTGGTCGTTGGCCACTTTTGCCTCAAAGGCGAGCAGTCGTGGGTCCGCTGGCGGGATGGTTTCAGTCATAGCTTTGGCCGGTTGTAACTCAAGTAGTAATTGATACAAATATTACAACAAAAAACAGTTTAGCGTATCACTTTAGGTGACCGTCGATTGTTTTTTCTAGCTTTTGGGTTCTGTCTATCCTCTTAGGATGGGGGCGCTGTGATGGGTATTAACTTACCAGGACTCGGCACAAGTACGTCCTGTATGGGCTTTCTATGTCCAACTTCAGATGCTGTGCAAAACTGACAAAATCGCGCCGCACATTTAATGACACGCTGTGCAAAACTGAGACACGCCCCCCTGCGCGTCCTGCGTCAAACGACGTGCATCTATCAGGATCCCTTGACCCATGCATTCGCACAAAGCCGAGGGGGTGTAGTGTCTTGTTTCAGGACCGTGAGCGACAGGAAGTCGCGACCGAATCCCCAGGGAGGGGTTCACGATGTGTCCCGAAATAAGATACTGCGCCACCTTGGCTTCCCGACTGATCAATAGTGAACGGTATACCAGTCCTGAAGTAAGCTGCTGCATGGCCTTAACGTATCCTACCATGTCAAGTCACTCTTCGATAAGGCAGTTCAATGGACAGCAGTGGTTCCTTTATACTTAAACCTTACCTGAGTATATGCTCAGTTTGCACTTCAATCAGCAGTGCCATCGGAGTGTTAATAAGTAATGCACCACCTACAGGAAAAAAATGTATTTTGCCCCTATTGCGGGGAGCGTATCAACGTGTTGCTGGATCCTTCCGTGCCACATCAGAATTACATCGAGGATTGCCAGGTCTGCTGCCGGCCAATTATTTTTGATGTCACGGTGGATCAGGGTGGTGATGCCCTGGTGTCTGTTAAAAGCGAGAGTGACTAGAAAGTATTCTCGGGTCGGCTTTACAGGAAAACCGACCCGGTTTTTCAAATGCTCTGCGCAGTCCGCTTCCAGGCGAAGCGGGATTTTTTCAGTTCTCTAATGCTGAAGTACTGAAATCGTATGACCGCAAATGTCCGGTAGGGCATCCAGCAGGTCATCAAGCGTCTTGGATACGGGTGGAGACAGACCTTTGCCATCGCTTGTATCGGCAGGTTGGACCGCCAGCAAGCAACACGGGCATGGGTCCTGGCGTGCATATATTCGGCCAGCATACGCAATGACCCGGCATGAGTTGATACACCTGAGTAGGCTACACTTTCGGGATACAGGAGTCTGACCTCGCCTGGCTCACCACCAAAATCTGTGGCATCTACCATGAGTATGGTGTCAGGGTGTTTTTGAGCCGTGGTCTCTATGTAATCTTCCGGGATGATTCCTGCATCAATGACGTCATAGTCTGGCCGGTGTTCCATTGCTTCTGCGAGATAGGGGCCGACGGCATCGTCGTGGTGATAGCGATTACCGATACCCATCAGACAGACACGTCCATCGATAAAATGGGTCAATTGATCCTTAAGTTGTTTGTCCATTTCTCCATTCCTGTTTAATCGTTAAGTTTCAGGAAATTTTGATTCCCAAGAGCATTACCCAAAAAATGCTCGTTTTCCCAGGGAAATGATGATCAGGCCGCTTCAGCCGTTTTGCGTTTACATTTCGGACATTGGATCGCCATACGATCGGCGCGTAGCGGCATCACTGACGGGTTTCTGACACCCTGTTCCACGTAGCCCAGGCGCTGACCGGTAAACATGGCCAGCGTGGGGTTGGCGAAACTGGTGGGACCCAGTCGTTCAGCCAGCCAGAACAATTGGTCGGCAGGAGCCAGCAAGTCACCGCATACCTCGCATAGCACCAGTTCCTTTTCGATACGTTCTTCGAAGTCTTCGGGTGTAAACCCTGCAAAATCCCATTCATGACTCATACGGATACCCTTGTGTGTCGGGCAGTAGCGCTCGCATTGCCCGCAAACGATGCAGGCATCAAGGTGTTGCACCAATATTCGTCTCGGAGGTGAGCTCTCGAGATCATCGATAACGTCGATACATTTTGGTGGACACACCTGGGCACAGGCACCGCAGCCGACACAGCCATCAGCATCGAAACGGGGACGGCCGCGGAAGGCTTCCTGCGGTTCGAATGGTTCGGCCGGAAAGCGTGTCGTGAATGCAGGTAAGAAGACCGCCTTAACCGCCTGTTTCAAAATCCTGGGTTGCATGAATGCCGGCAGTCTCATGGTAACGACTCCTCATTGTCATTGATGGCCTGCAGGTCGTCCGCATAGCGGTCAACTACACTCTCATCAGCGAGCGGCACCCCTGAACGGTGCGCGGCACGCGCGAGGGCGTGCGCCGCGGTAGCAGATGTGATCAATAAGAACAGGATGCACAGCAGGCCTTTAAAGAACGCTGCCGCGGTGCCGAGCCATATCATGGCTCCCAGGAGACTCAGGGTAGTACCCAGCACCACGCATTTTGTGGATGCCTGGATGCGATTGTAGACATCCGGTAAGCGTACCAATCCAACGCAGCCGAGCAGGTCGAACAGCACACCAATCGTTATAAGTACCAATCCGATGATTTCATTCATTGAGTCGCTTCCCCACCAGGTATTTGGCCAGCGCCAGCGTGCCTACGAAGCTCACCAGGGCCCAGACAAGGGCGATATCGAGCAGGTAAGCCTTGCCGGTTATAGCGGTGATAATGGCGACAAAACCAACAACGACAGTGCCCAGAATATCAATAGCGACCATTCGATCCGCGGCCGTTGGGCCATTGGCGATACGGTACAGGCACATGGCACAGCACGTCAGCAGACCTAAAATCAGTACCGGAACCAGGTATTGGGTTGTCGTCATGTCAATTTCCTATTCAAAAATCCTCTGGATAAACCACTCGAAGCGACGCAGCACGTGTTTTGCGGCCTGCTCTTCGTCAAGACTGAGCACATTGATCCAGTGGACGTAAAAAATCCCGTCTTCGGTTACGTCAATTGTCAATGTGCCAGGTGTCAGCGTGATGCAATTTGCCAGTGCCGAGCGACCGGTATCGGTTTTCAAAATACTCTTGATTTTCACAATGCCCGGTCTTATCGGCATACGCGGATGCAGAACACGGTAACTCACATCCAGACCACCCTTGATCACGTAATAGAAGAAAACAAACACAAAAACGAAAAGCCAGAACCAGCTGCGGGGATTAACCAGCCGGATGAAGCCGACACGGATGAGGTCGTGCATCACCAGCGCGACGAAGGCGGCCACCACCACACCGACAGCCATATCAGCGACGAGCAGGCTCCCGTCGATTGGTGATACCGGCCATGCCAGCAACAGCCAGAAGATATACACCATAACGAACAATACAAGTCGCTCGATCAGGGGTTTGTGTTTGAATGAATTGAGTGCCTGTGTCATTTCCAATCCTTTCCTTGATGTCTCCGTCAGTCTCCGAAAATGCCCGCTGTCAGTACCTGTTGTGCAGCGCTGATCAGCCAGGGCTCACGCAGTCCTGTGAGCACGGCAAAGGACAGTGCGATACAACCGATGGCCAGCAGGATCATGGCCAATGCCATCATCGGCGGTTCCCGCCTCAGTCCTTTCAGGGTCTCTGGCAGGGCGGAAAAAAAGGCCATGCGCTGCACCTTGAGCTGGTAAGCCAGGGTTACAATGCTGACCAGGACCGCTGCGGTTGCGAACCCGTAGTAACCACTCTCGATACATGCCAGCACGATGATCAGCTTGCTCCAGAAACCACTGAATGGCGGTATGCCTGCAATTGACATTGAGCCGACCAGCGATGTGGCGGCGGTAACCGGTAGTTGGCGGTTCAGACCACCCAGGTGCTTCAGCTTGCGTGTACCCGTTGCGTATTCCACGGTGCCGGCATTGAGGAACAGCAGCGATTTAAAGAACGCGTGGTTGACCAGGTGGTAGAGACCACCCACAAGCCCCAGCGGGGTTCCGAGCCCCAACCCAAGTACCATGAAGCCCACCTGTGAAATGCTGCTATAAGCAAACAGTCGCTTGATATCTTTTTGTCCTGTGGCCAACAACCCGCCGGCCACCATTGACAACAGACCGAGCCAGCGTAGCAGGCTGAGTTCGTTGTCCGTGATACCGAATACATTGAATGCCAGGCGTGCCAGCACGTAGATACCGATGGCCTTGATCAGTACACCGGAAAGCATGGCTGAAACCGGTGCCGGAGCCGCGGGATGGGCGTCAGGCAGCCAGGCATGGAAAGGCACCAGCGCCGCTTTGAAGGAGAAACCACATATAAACAGACCGAATGCCAGGAGCAAGGGTGTATCCCTGCCGGTTTCCGCGATACGGGCCGCGATATGTGCCAGGTTCAGTGTGCCGGTGATGCCGTAAACCAGGGCCACACCGGTGAGGATGAGTGCTGACGACAAGGAACCGAGTACGATGTATTTGAACGAGGCCTCGAGTTCTTCGTGGGCACAACCAAAGGCGACCAGTGAGTATGAAGCGATGGCGGCGACTTCAAGGAAGACATACAGGTTAAACAGGTCGCCGGCCAGGATGACACCATTCATACCGGTCACCATCAGCAGGAACAGGCTGTAAAAATGACTGCGGGCGGTGAAACGTCGCATATAGTCAACCGAGTACAGGCTAACGGCAAGCCCGACAATATTGACTGCCAGCAACAGCAACGTCGCAAGTGCATCCAGCCGCATATCGATACCGACCGGTGTCGGCCAGCCACCGAGGTGGTATATCCCACTGTGGCCAACGCTGTAACAACTCATCAGCGCCAGTAACAGAAGCGTGATGATGGTCAGCACCTCTGCAAGAACATGCCGATGTCGCGCCAGCAACTGAACCAGCAATGACATCCCCAGTGGTACAGCCACGAATAAGGGGATCAGGGTCTGGACATCAACGTTCATTATCTACATCCCGTTACCATTCACATTAACCCCGCAGACGCCGGATTTCGGTCACGTCAAAGGTTCCGTAGCGTTCGTACAAACGCACGCACAGGGCCACCATCAGCGCCAGTACACCCAGGCCAATCACTATGGAGGTCAAAACCAGTGCTTGCGGCAGTGGATCCACGGCACCGCCGGCGAACTCCGCGATGCTGATAGAGGGATCAACGATCGGAGGACTGCCCGCCTCGCGATAGCCAATCAACAACAACAACAGGTGCACACCGTGGTTCATGATCAGCAGGCTGATGACGATCTTCAGGGTCTGCCGGCTTACAACTACGCCGTACAAGCCGATGAGTATCAACAACAGGCAAAGGGAGTAAATCATGATTCACCCTCCTGCTGCTGATCTGCCGGATCGGGCAGGTCCTTCACCTCCCGCTCCACGATCTTAAATGCTGATAACAGCGTGAATACAAGGAAAAGTGCACTGGCGACCTTGAGCCCCAACGCGATGTTTGCCATGGGCATGATTCCACCACTGAGCAATGTGAATTGCGCTGCTTCCGGCGTGGTGATGAAGTTACTGTAAAAGTAAGCCCCGGCCCAGGCAGTACCCAGCCAACCCAGTGCCAGGAAGATCAGCAGGCCGACACTGTCGAGACGGGACGTCACGTTTTTGCTAAACAGACTCAGTGCGGCACGCTCACCGGATGCCAGTGTAATCAGAATGAATGAACAGGCAATGACCACACCACCCCCAAATCCCCCCCCGGGGGTGATGTGGCCGTACAACACCAAATAAATACCAAACAGAAGAATTGGACCTTTCAGCCACCGCGTTACGGTTTTCACGGTTATACCCATGCCCGTGCCTTCATCACGCAATTTACGAGGTGCGTTCATGACGGTTCATCCTCCTCTTTTTTCGTGTTGGTACGGGCATTTCTGCGTAGCACAGCGGCGGCGCCGAGTGCTGCGCAAAACAGCACCGTGGCCTCGCCCAGTGTGTCCCAGGCACGGAAGTCCAGCAGCACGGCTGTCACCAGGTTGGGTGCGCCGGTCGCGGCCAGGCCTGTATTTAAATAAACCAGCGCAGGTGCATCAGTGAAGCGTTCCATGACCGGAATTCCGAACTCCGGAAACTGGTTAAATACCTGGATACCAAACAGGCCAATGACCGCTACGAAAGCAACTGCAAAAGAGACACCCACGACGGCATGAACGGTCTTTAGTTCTTGCACCTCGCGCCCCAGGGTGGCGCGGATCAGGATGACCAGGCTTACCACCTCGACGCCGATCTGGACGATCGCGACATCGGGTGCTGACAGAAACAGGTAGACGATCGCGAGCAGGAAACCCACCGCACCCACGCTGATAACCGCATACAGCAGGTTTGATGTCAGCACCGTGATGATCGCGGCGATCACCGTCAGCAGGATCAGTAATGCGAGTACTTCTGTCATGTCAGCTTCCCGTTTCCGTAACCACCCAAACCACCACCAGCAATCCGGCCACGAACCACCTCAGATAGGCCGGTAAGATACCGCTGTGGACCGAGCGCAGCATCTGTACGAAATAATTTAATCCATGTGTTAGTAATTCATAAATATCGAATACCCGGTTCCGTGTGAGTACGTAGAACCTCTGTAGACCAGGCAGTTGCTCAATGGTGTTATAAAAATCGACACCGGTGACCTCGACATTTCTTTGGCCGCTTGCTTGCCCACCGCTTATGTAAACATCCCGGATTTGCTCACCGCCAATGTAGGTACGCATGCGGCGTATCCTGCCGCCACGCATACTCAGCAGATACACGATAAGACCAACAAACACTGCGGTCAGAATCAAAACCGTGGCGAGTCCGGACCACCAGACACCGGGCACCTCTGCCTGTACGACCGGGAAGATCATCAGACCGAGTGGGATCTGGAAGGCAAATACGCCAAACACGATGCATAGCACCGCCAGTACCAGCATCGGCATCAGCATGCTGGTGCTGTTCTCCTGAATTGATTTTCCTTGTACCAGTGGGGAGGGTTTGCAGAGGAAAGTCGCATGAAGCACTTTGACGAAACTGGCCAGAGTCAGCGCGGAACCGAGCATTGCAATCGCCAACCACACAACCCAACCGGGACCGCTACCCTCACCACTCAAGATAATGCCCTGGTAGATCATCCATTTGGATGCAAAGCCGTTCAGTGGCGGAATACCCGAAATCGACAATGCCGCCACTGTGCAGGTTAAGAAAGTTACCGGCATTAGGCTGGCCAAGCCGCCGAGGCGGTCAAGATCCGTGGTTCCGGTTTCTTTTTCTATCACACCGGCGCACAGAAACAGCGCGGATTTGTAGATGGTATTGTTGAGCATATGGAACAAGCCGCCGGCCAATCCGATCGCAGTGCCGGTACCGATACCGAGGATCATGTAACCGACCTGGCTGACCGCATGGAAGGACAGCAGTCGTTTGAGATCGTGTTGAACCAGTGCCATCAAAACCGCCGAGATCACGGTAACGGCACCCAGCAGCATTAACATCCCGTACATCGCCGGGGTGGGTACAAACAGATTCAGTACACAGCGTGCCAACAGGTAGATGCCAAGCAATTTGTCGAGTGATGCCGGTAGAAATGCGGAAACCGGTGCATCGACCTTTTCACCGAAATCCGGCACCCAGCTATGAAACGGTACCGCTCCGGCCTTGGCAAAGGCAGCTGCAAGCAGAGTCAAAAATGCCGTATAGGCCAGCGGGCCGTCCAGTGCCATCGCAACCCCGTCCATTCGCGTGCTGCCGGTCAGTTGCCAGTAAATAACGATACCCAGCAACATCAGGGCATCGGTACCGCCGATAACCATCAGCGACTTGCGTGCGGCCCCCGCGGCATCCGGTCCGGAAATGCCGGCCATCAGGTAGAGCGTAAGAGCAAGGAAACCCCAACCGACCAGTAGTAACAACAGGTCGTTGGCAAGCACCACACCGCAACTGACACCGAGCGTCCACAACAGGTAGGTAAAGTACTCGCGGTGACGTGCATGACCCTTCATGTAGCCAACCGAATAGATCGCGATAAGCAGACCAAAAAATGCCACGGCCAACAATATGAATGCACTTAACACATCCACCCGCAACGATAGCCAGGGTGTTGGATCCAGAGTCAGGTTAGTCTGTTGAAACAGTGGCCAGACCAGTGCCAGAACCAGCGCGGAGGTCAACACCGCCAGCAGCGCGCGCAGATTGCTCGCCCGATTCGGTATCAACAGGCAGACCAGTCCCATCAGCAATGGCAGGATCACCGGTAAAACGAGCGGATGGGTGAGCAGCTGAATAAGCATGTCTTACTCCCTGAAGTCCGGTAATGTCGGTCCCTGGAATCCGGTTTCCGCCATCAGGCGGTCGGTTTTCTCACAGGACAAGCGGATCAGGGCGCGTGTGTCCAGTAAACGCCTGCCATCGTTACGATCAACGGCAGCCATACGCTCGGTACAGCAGTAACACGGGTCGACCGCAGCCAGGATAATGGTGGCGTCGGCCACCGTTGCACCCAGCACGGTTTCCCTGTTGGTGGGGACATTCATGAAACTGGGTGCGCGCACCTTGTGACGGATGGGCCGGTTGCCGCCATCGCTTCTGATGTAGTGGAACACCTCACCACGTGGCGCCTCGTAAAAACCGATACCTTCACCTGCGCTCACGTTTTTGGGGTTGGTATCGACCGGCCCGCCCACTTTCTCCAGCTGAGTGAGACATTGAAGGATGATGCGAATGGACTCGAACATCTCGAGAATACGCACCACGGCCTTGTCAAATACATCACCTTTCTCACAGGTAATGACATCGAAGTCCAGCATGCCGTAAGCTGCATGAGGATGGTCACGCCGGACATCGATGTCGTAACCGGAAGCGCGTGCGGTCGGGCCCAGCGCCCCGTAGGCGACCGCTTTTTCGCGTGTCAGAATGCCGACATCCTTGGTGCGGGCATGTATCAACGGATCCTGGATGACCGCGTCCCTGAACATCTTGATCGGGTCCTGCAGGCTGTCGAGTAATTTACGGATGGCCGGGATGTCGGTCTTGTTAATGTCCCTGCGAACACCGCCGGGTTTCATCATGCCGTAGTGATTGCGGTTGCCGGTGATCAGTTCGAGAATATTGAGTACGTCTTCGCGGAACCGCCAGGCCCACATCCAGATCGTATTGAAGCCGATAAAGTGCCCTGCCAGTCCCAGCCACAGAAGGTGTGAATGTATACGTTCGAGTTCGCCCACGGCACTGCGGATAAACAGGGCGCGTTCGGGCACCTTGATGTCGCCGGCATCCTCGACCGCCTGTACACAGGCTATCGGGTGCGAGGTTGAGCAGATACCGCAGATTCGCTCGACCAGGAAAATGGTTTCCTCGAAGGTCTTTGATTCGGAGATTTTTTCGATACCACGGTGGTTGTAACCCAGTTCTATATCGAGGTGTACGACCTTTTCACCCTCGACATGCAGCTTAAAGAATTCAGGTTCTTCCTGCAGCGCGTGGTAAGGTCCGATGGGTACGATGGTGCGCTTGCTCATGGTGTCACCTCGTGATTCCGGCGCATCGGGTAATTACCCTCCGGCCAGTCGTCGGCCAGCAGCAGATGACGCATATCCGGGTGACCCTTGAAGTGGATTCCGAGCAGTTCCCAGATCTCCCGTTCGATCCACTCGGCGGCGGGATACATCGGTGCGATCGAATCCAATTCCGGTGAGTCATGATCCACGAGAACCCGCAGGGTGATGACGATACCCTCTGCATCCAGTGCCCAGTGGTACATGACTTCGAGGCCATTGCTGGTATCGACACCGGTGGCTATCTGTAGACGTGCGCCGAACTCCTTGAGCATCATGCGACTGGCGTCCGGCAATGAGTGTGGAGTGATATCGATATATATTCGCAAATCTGATTTGCGTTTAACTGCCAGGATGGCATCACCGAGTTGTGTCTGGATCGTCGTGATGATGTCGAATTTGTTCATTTCGTTCTCTTCTCTCCCATCACGTGGTCTCACCGACCCCTTCCACTGCCAAATCGGTGGTGTCCTGCAGACAACGGGGTACCAGTGCTCCGCTGCGTAATCCTTCAACTACCTTAACCACAGCGCTGATGATGGCCTCCGGTTTCGGTGGGCAACCGGGCACATAGGCATCGATGTTCATATAGGCGGATGGCGGTTGGTCCCAGTTATAGGAGTTGCGGAACATCAGGCCGGTACAGGGACAGCCACCGATACCCAGCACCAGGTAGGGCCTGGGTACCTGTTCCAATAACTCCCTGGCACGGATGGCCGCCTTGCGGTTGAAAACGCCTGAGACCAGCAGCACGTCCGCGTGCCGGATACTGCCGACAAGCGTGATTCCGAAGCGCTCCAGGTCGTATTTCGGGGTCAGTGCATCGAGGATTTCGATATCGCAGTTATTACAGGCGCTGCCGGCGAGGTGGAATACATTCAGTGAACGTGTCAGCGCATTGATTGTGTTGATCATGGTGCTAACCTCATCGCGTTACCATCCCATCCAGGCGAGCGTGACGGCCACCAGGGCTACGATGCTGACCGGCCCCCAGAAGAAGCGGACGGCCTGGTCAATACGTACCCTCGGCGTGGTGTTTCGAATAACTATCGTGATGGCCACCAGCACAAACCACAGCAGGAAGCCGATCAGCCAGCGTTGCCAGGCCGGACCGTTCAACAGGCCGCCAAAGAACAGTACGACCAGCAGCACGGGCAATGTGAAAAGCATCATCGCCCGCGTCAGTTTGAATATCGCCAATGGTGGACCGGAGTACTCAATCAGGGCACCACCGCTGAGTTCGGTTTCGGCCTCCGGCATATCAAATGGAACAAGGGTCAGCTTGGCTTGCATACAAGCTATGCAGACCAGCAGTGCAAGTACACCGGACAGGCTGCTTATCGGGGCCGGATTCATCAGCAGGTCGCCAAGGCGAATGCTGTCGGCCTGGATGACGGGTACCAGTATCGCCAGTACCAGCGGTAACTCGTAAGCGATCATCAGTTTGACTTCGCGACTGCCGCCCAGTGATGCCAGCGGGTTCCGCGAAGCGAACGCGCCAAGCATGACAGCCAGTGCCGGCATGACCAGCAGGTAAATCAGCACGATCAGGTCACCGACAAAAGTAGCATCAGCGTCCAGCAGGGTGCGCCAAAGAATCATTGACGCCAGCGTAACTGCAGCCAGCCCCATCAGCGGGGCTAACAGATACATACCGATGGCGCCGCCTTCGGGTACACAGGTTTCCTTGATGAATAACTTTCTGATGTCGTAAAAGGGTTGAAGAAATGGCGGACCCACACGCATTTGCACCAGTGCCGTCACCTTGCGATCCACCCAGCTGGTCAACAGACCGGCGATGGCAGTAAATAGCAGTCCGGGGAACAGCAGGAACTCGAGTATGACCATGTTTCCTTTCATGCTTTGACCTCCTGCCTGGCCCAACGCCTGGCACGGGCTGCCAGGTGCTGGTCTATGACATGCACATCCGTCTCCGACGGATCCATCGTGCGGAATTCAAGCGCGCCCAGCGGGCAACTGGCCACACAAAGGGGCTCTGCATCGTTTTGGGCAAGACACAGATCGCAGTTGACCTGGTAGAACGAAAGCATCTCGGTATAGATGGTGCCAAAGGGACAGGCATGTGCGCACATCTTGCAACTGACGCAACGCAGGTTGTGGCGTCTTATGACACCGTCGCTGTCACGCTCAAGGGCATGGAACTCACAGGCCTTGATGCAACTCGCGATGCTGCAGCGACGGCAGATCAATGCAAAGGTGGCGCGCTCGCGCAACCCTGACATACCATGATCTTCCGCCTTTAGCCTGTCATGGTAGCCGCAGCTAAGCTTGCAGGATTCACACTGATCGCATTTTTGCAGATCGATGACAAGGTATTTGCGCTTGCTGTCAGTCATCCCACAACCTCGGGTTGTTTTGGATTTCGTCAAATGAAAAGACCGGGCCGTCCCTGCAAATGTAGTAACCGCCAAGACGGCAGTGGCCACACTGACCGACACCGCAACTCATGTTGCGCTCCATCGACAGGTAAATGTTTTCAGGACGGTAGCCGCGTTCCAGCAGTTTGTCAGTGCCGTATTTCATCATCACGGGGGGTCCGCACATGACGGCAATACCGTCACGCGCGTGGCAGTCCAGGTAGTCTTCCGTAAGGATGTCGGTGATCATGCCGACATGGCCATCCCACCCCGGACTGGCCTTATCTACGGTCAGCATGACATCGAGCGCGCCGCCCTGATCCCAGCCATGTGTTTGGGCATCTTTGAATACGATACTGTCCGCGGATTTTGCACCGTAACGCACGATGATCCGGGCATAGGCTTCAAGGTCGTCGATCAGTGCCAGCAACAGCGAGCGCAGAGGGCCCACGCCGCAGCCACCACCGACAATCAGAATTTCACGGCCATGGAAGTCTTCGATCGGATAAGCCCGACCCATCGGCCCGCGTACACCCAGTTCATCGCCCTCCCGCATGTTGTGCAGCCAGTCGGTCACGCGCCCGGTACGCATGATGGTGATTTCCATAAAATCTGATATTTTTGGGGAGGATGAAGGCGTGAACGGCGCCTCGCCAATGCCCGGTACTGCCAGCTCAACAAATTGGCCAGCCGCAAAAGGCATGGGCTCAACCGGGCGAATGGTAAACGTCTTTATGTCAGGCGTTTCGTCCTCAATTCGCTCGATGGTCGCCGGAATGGGCATGTAGAGCGTCGGATTCATCGACGGCCCTCCTCAATACATCTCGAATATCGATATCGGCTATGCAGGCTTCGGTACAGCGTCCGCACCCGTCACAGGCGTAGCGTCCCAGTACATGTGGAAAAAAACTGAATTTCTTGTCGAAACGGTTCCGAAAACGTTCCGCCCGGAGTGGACGTGGGTTGCCACCGCCAGCGGTTGCAGCAAAACCGGAATACAGGCAGGCATCCCAGAGCTTGGTGCGTGCTGCCTGACCATCCGCATCGTAGCCATCTGCCAGCAGAAAACAGTGGCAGGTGCAGCAAATAAAATTGCAGGCACCGCATTCGACGCAGTCTTCGGCAAAGTCATTCCACAGTCCGGATTCAAAAGAGGTATCCACTGCTGCCCGTAAATCAGTACCGGGATTCAATCCATGTGCCTTGCTCTGTTCAACCAGTTCCTGGTAGCGCCTGGCTCTTTGTTTTTCAAGGCCGTCCAGTAAGTCCGTGGTGGCTGGTTCAAGCAAGGTTTGCGCGGACTGCAGCAATTTTTTGCCCCGTGACGAACCCTCTTCAAAAACGTAACCGTCGGGTGTCTCTGCGATGTTGATATCAAACCCGCTCCGGGCATAGGGTTGTTCACCGACTGCCGGGCAGAAACACACATCAAGCTGGGAGTTGCAGTCTGTGGAAACAAGGATGGTTTTCTCACGTGCCTCCTTGTAATACGGATCCGGACAGATACCATTCAGGAAAACGTGATCAAAAATACCAAGTGACGAGAGGTCGCAGTTCTTGACCCCAAAAACAATACGTTCCGGCAGGGGATTGCGGGCGGACTGATCTTTCCATTTGCCAATAAACTCCCGGGCCGGGAAGAACAGCGCTTTCAGGGGTTCGATCTGGCGGAAATCACCGAGTGTGTATTTTCCCGGTTGCCAGCTTGTTGTTTTTGAGAGACTGTAATGACCGTTTTCCAGGTCTTTCAGGGCGTAGGTTTCCCGCTCATTTGCCAAAAATGCCAGCACTTCATCAAGACTGCTCGAAACACTAATCGTCCACTTCACGTGTGTTGGTTCCGCATTGACTTCTTAGTGCATTATCTGCCTGAAAAGTTGACTTTTAATTGATCTGGATCAATTAAAAATCCGCTTTTTATGCTAAGAAAAATAAATGGTTATGAAGGTTGCCATACGCAGGAGTATGATAAAGACTTGGGTGCTGTGGGTGTTTGAAAAACAGCTCTGATTTGCTTTTAAACGATGCTAATTCGTCACCCGGTGGGGGCGGTAATATCACTCACCTCAAGACGTAACAGCATCAATTCATCACCCTGTACCAGGTTGACCTGCCAGTCGCCGCACGATGGGCACAACAGGCGGTTAACCTGGGCATTTCCGCTGGCGCCGCATTTGCGGCATTCAACCACGATTGGTCCGGTCTCTATTTCAAGCAGTGCATTTTCGGCAACTGTTTGTGATCGCGCGATTTCAAAGGCCCGGCTTAACAACTCCGGTTCGACACCTGACAATGGGCCGATGGAGAGCACGATGATATCCACCCTGTTCGCGTTTTGTTCCCGCGCAATACGCTCAACCTGATCCATCAGACCCTGGCAAATGGACATTTCATGCATGAATTACTTCCTCTGACCGGATGCATTGTCCGGACACGATCAAACCCTCTCGATGATGAGGGCGATACCCTGGCCGACACCGATACACATGGTGCACAGGGCATAACGGCCCTGTGTTCGTTGCAACTGGTAAAGTGCGGTGGTGACCAACCTTGCGCCACTCATACCCAGGGGATGACCGAGCGCAATGGCGCCGCCGTTTGGATTGACGTGTTCTGCATCATCGGGCACACCCAGCAGACGCAGGCAGGCCAGAGATTGGGCGGCAAAGGCCTCGTTCAGTTCGATGACATCCATCTGTTCCAGGCTCAGGCCGGCCAGCTTCAGAGCCTTCCTGCTTGCATCCACGGGGCCGATACCCATGATACGTGGGGCAACACCGGCAGTTGCCATGGCAACGATACGCGCCCGGCGTTGCAGGCCGAACTGGCTGGCGGCTGAGCCGGATGCAATCAACAGTGCACAGGCACCATCGTTGATACCGCTGGCGTTTCCGGCAGTGACCGTGCCGTTATCACGGAAGGGCGTAGGTAATTTTGCCATGGCTTCCGGTGTGCTGCCGGCGCGTGGGTGTTCGTCGTGTTCAAATTGCAGCGCTTCCTGTTTTTTGCGGGGGATGCTGACTGGGATGATCTCGTCGGAAAAAACGCCTGTATTCTGCGCAATTCCGGTCCGGAGTTGACTGCGCAACGCGAACGCATCCTGGTCCTCCCGGCTGATATTGAATTCTTCGGCCACGTTCTCCGCTGTTTCCGGCATGGAATCGATACCGTACTGGGCTTTGAACAATTGATTGACAAAACGCCAGCCCATGGTTGTGTCATATATTTTCGCCGAGCGGCTGAATGAAGCCTCGGCCTTGGGTATTACAAAGGGTGCCCGGCTCATGGATTCAACACCGCCGGCAATTATAAGATGAGCCTCGCCGCTGCGAATGGTCCTGGCCGCACTGCCGACCGCATCCATACCGGAGCCGCATAAACGGTTAAGGGTGACGGCGGGAACACTCGAAGGCAGACCAGCAAGCAAGGCGCTCATACGGGCGACATTGCGATTATCTTCACCGGCCTGGTTGGCGCAGCCGTAATAAAGGTCATCAATCGCAGACCAGTCCACGTTGTCATTTCTGTCCATCAGGGCCTTGATTGGAATAGCACCCAGGTCGTCGGCACGGATGCCGGACAAACTGCCACCATAACGGCCGATAGGGGTTCTGATGGCGTCACACAGGTAGGCTTCATTCATTTCCGTATTCATCCTGTAGCTCAGACACCTTTGAAATCAGGTGGCCGTTTTTCCAAAAAGGCGGCTACGCCCTCGCGATAATCTTCACTTTGTCCAAGATCCTGCATGGCCTTTTGTTCCAGTTCCAGTTGCTCGGACAGGGTATTGCTGGAGGATACGTGTAATAACTTCTTGATCCGGCCAAGTGCGGCGGTGGGCTGGGTTGCAAAATGACTTGCCATTTTCTGTGCTTCCTCCTGCAATATATCATCGTCTACGCATTTCCAGATCAGACCCCATGCTTCAGCCTTTTCAGCCGGGAGGCGGTCACCCAGCAGGGCAAGCCCCTTGGCCCGTGCGAGGCCCACCGCGCGCGGCAGGTTCCAGGTACCACCCGAATCAGGGATCAGGCCGATCTTGCAGAATACCTGGATAAAGCTGGAAGAGCGGGCAGCAAGAACAATGTCACAGGCCAGCGCAATGCTGGCACCGGCACCGGCCGCCACGCCGTTAACCGCGCAGATGACCGGTTTGGGAAGATTCATGATGTTGCGTATCAAAGGGTTGTAGTCTTTTTCTACCGACGCACCCACATCAGGTGCGGCACCTTCGCTCGGGCTTGCCCGGTCACCCAGATCCTGCCCGGCACAGAAACCACGGCCGGCACCGGTGATAACCAGGCAGCGGATATCATCGTCTTCAATCACCTGCTTCATGACCACACGGATTTCCGCGTGCATCTCGCTCGTGAAACTGTTCAGTGATTTCGGCCGGTTCAGTGTCAGTTTGGCGACACCGTCGTTAATGACAAACTCAATAGTGTTGAAATCCATGTTTTTAATTTCCGCCTGAATGTTGCAAATGGTTACAAATTGGAGCAATGAATTTATAGTTGTGTATCATGCCTTTTTACACAGAATTTTATAAGGTGTCCCGGCAAATGCCCATATACAGTCTCGAAGGAATCACCCCGGTTGTCCATCCCGACGCCTTTGTTCATGAGACAGCCGTCTTGATTGGTGATGTTCAGATAGGTGCCGGTTGTTACATCGGGCCGCATGCCTCACTGAGGGGAGATTTTGGCCGTATCATCGTGGAGCAGGGTGCCAATGTGCAGGATACCTGCGTTTTGCACAGCTTTCCGGGAAAAGATTGCATCGTGGAACGCAACGGCCATATCGGCCACGGAGCCGTGCTGCATGGCTGCCATATCGGAATGAATGCCATGGTCGGTATGAATGCGGTGGTGATGGATGACGTTGTTATCGGTGAATCTTCAATCATCGGGGCCACTGCATTCGTGGGCGCAAAGTTTGAGTGCCCGCCTCGCAGCCTCGTGGTCGGTGCACCGGCAAAAGTCAAACGTCAACTCAGTGACAAGGAAGTTGAATGGAAAAGCCAGGGTACTTTGGAATACCAGGAGCTGGCTCAGCGTTGCCGGGCCACATTGGTAAAGACCGAAGCGTTGACAGAGGTCGAGGCTGACCGTGGCAGTATGGAAGTGGGTAAATACGGCTTCAAACCGTAGGGTACATAATTCATTACGCACCCTGCCTGGATTGTTTGTCTAGAAGACCAGGACATAAAGATTATTATGATTCTTAACGAGGAAATTTCATCATGCGCCGCTTATTGATCGCGATACTGAGTGTCTCTTTTGTACTATCCGGATGCAGTGTCAATCCGGTGACGGGTGAGAAGAACTTCATCCTTCCGAACCTTGATGAAAACTGGGAACGCGAGGTGGGTCAGCAGATGTATGCGCCGATGCGGCAGTCCCAGGGTGGCGACTATATTCTGGAACCGGAACTCACCGATTACGTTGAAAGCGTGGGCAATCGTCTCGCCGCGCAGGCCAAACGTGATTTGCCCTACGAGTTTCATATTCTCAATGACTCGGTGCCCAACGCCTGGGCCCTGCCCGGCGGTAAAATCGTGGTGAACCGGGGGCTTTTGACAGAATTGAATTCTGAAGCAGAACTGGCCGCGGTGTTAGGTCACGAAATCGTGCACGCCGATGCGGCCCACGGTGCGCGTCAACAATCCAAAGGTATGCTCACACAGGTGGGCATGGTGGCCGCGATGATTTTCGGCAGTTCCATGGCTGATTCCGAGATGGGTCAACAGGTGGCCATGATCGTGCCGCAACTGGGTGCCCAGCTTGATTACGACCAAGTACGGACGAGATGCTGAACGTGAATCCGATCTCTACGGTATGCGTTACATGTCGGCAGCCGGTTACAACCCCCAGGGTGCGGTGGAGCTGCAGGAAACCTTTGTGAAATTATCTGCAGATCGCCGCAGTGACTGGGTTTCAGGCTTGTTTGCCTCACATCCACCATCCGCTGAACGGGTGGCCAACAACAAGGCTACCGCGAAGTCTTTGCCGGATAGTGGTGAATTTGGGCGGGATGTTTATCTGCGAAAAATCGCACATCTGCGCGAGATGAAACCGGTCTACGAAGACTATACCAAGGCCCGTAAAGCGCTGGCTGAGGACAAGACAAGGGAGGCGCGCGCACTGGTAGATGGTGCCATCAAGCGGGAACCCCGGGAAGCGCTTTTCCATGCCTTGTCAGGTGATATTTATGCTGCCAATGACAATTACCGGAAAGCCGAACGTGCTTACAGTGATGCCATGCGGTTGGACAACAGCTTTTTCTACCACCACCTGAGGCGTGGTCAGGCCCGATATGAGCAGGGCAAATTCAACCCGGCCCGGACCGACCTGGAGTACAGTCTCGAATTATTGCCCACTGCCCAGGCTAATTTCCTGTTGGGTAATATGGATAAACGTACGGGTAATATGGATTCCGCAATAAAGCACTACCAGGCGGCCGCGGGATCCAACTCGGAAATCAGCAAGCAAGCTGAAAAAGAGCTGGTCATCATAGACCTGCCCCGCAACCCCGGCAAATATATTCAGACCCGGGCAGTGCTGGAGCAAAACGGCAGGGTGAGTGCCGCAGTGCGAAACAACTCACCGGTGACGGTCAAGAACATTACATTGAAAGTAGAATACATCGATGCGAATGGAAAGTATCGTGAATTTTCGCGACGGATTGACCAGCGGCTGAGCCCGGGAGAACAGGGCGCTACCGGCACTGGAATACGGGATATCCCGGATAACAACGAGTTGGGCAAGCGTGTCCGGCTGTCAGTCGCGGGTGCAATAATTCAGAATAACTAATCAGTCATCGGCACGCTCCACCAGTGTCATGATGTCATAGACTGCGACGGTTACATCATCCTGGTTTGTGATTTCGGCATCCCAGACCACGATACCTGTTGAGCGGTCTTCTTCAGGTCGCCTGTCTTTTCGTATTTTCTGTTTTGCGGTCAAGCGAACCCGTATCGTGTCCCCAATGCCGACCGGTTCGATAAAGCGCAGATTTTCCAGTCCGTAGTTAGCCAGTAACGGACCTTCCGCCGGATCAACAAATAGACCGGCAGCAGCAGAAATGACGAAATAACCGTGGGCCACCCGTTTACCAAAAAGTGAATCCTTTGCGCCGACCTCATCGAAGTGGACGTAGAAATGATCACCTGACAGGCAACCAAAATTGACGATATCCGCCTCGGTTACCGTGCGCCGGTGGCTGATCAGGGAGTCACCGATTTCCAGCTCATCAAAGGTCTTTTTGAACGGGTGCAGCGGCTCGATCCTGGGTGTGGCACCGGTTGTGAACTGGCGTGTGATGGCGGTCAGCATATCCGGTGAACCCTGGATTGCAGTACGTTGCATATAGTGCTTGATCGCCCGGCTTCCACCCAGTTCTTCACCACCACCGGCGCGACCGGGGCCGCCGTGAACCAGCGGTGCCAGTGGTGAGCCGTGACCGGTGGATTCCTTGGCGCAATCGCTGTTCAGCACCAGTAAACGACCATGCCATGCGGCTGTGCCGAGCACGATCCTGGCTGCTTCATCACTATCGGCAGTGACCAGCGAGCCCACCAGGCTGCCACGCCCCATCCTGGCCAGTTCAATGGCCTCATCCTCACCTGTGTACGGCAAAATAGTAGTGACCGGCCCGAAAGCCTCAACCGAGTGGGGCGAATCCGCGGCAAACGGTTGATCATTGTACAAAACGGTCGCAGGGAAAAACGCGCCTTTGTCACGGTCGGCCCCGACCACATCAAAATCACGCTGACCGCCGTAGATGACCTCGCTGTCTTCGGCCAGTTTATTCACGGCCCTCCAGACATCTTCGACCTGGTCACGACCAACCAGCGAACCCATCCGTACACCTTCAACTGACGGATCACCGACGGGTGTCCTGTCGAGTCGTGCCCGCAGCGCCTCGATAACGGCCTCAACATGTGCCTGCGGCACAATGGTGCGACGGATAGCGGTGCATTTCTGACCGGCCTTGACGGTCACTTCCTGGGCCACAGCCTTGATAAACAGGTCAAACTCAGCGGTTCCGGGTCCTGCATTGGCGCCGAGTATGGAGCAGTTCAGGGAATCGGCTTCCATGTTGAAAGGAATACTGTTGTTGATAATGTTGGGCTGGCTTCTGAGCATTTGCCCGGTGGAGGCGGAACCGGTGAAAGTTACACTATCCTGTTCGTCCAGGTGATCGAAGATGTCACCGGTGCGGCCACAGATCAGCTGCAATGCACCTTCAGGCAGAATCCCGGAAGCGATGATTTCCCTTGTCATGGCTTCGGTCAGGTAACACGAAACCGTGGCCGGTTTGACAATGACCGGTACACCGGCAATCAGGCTGGGTGCGATTTTTTCGAGCATACCCCAGCACGGAAAATTGAACGCATTGATATGCAGGGAGATGCCGTGCTTGGCAGTCAATATATGCCGCCCGACGAAACTGCCGCCGGCTGACAGCCTTTCTGTCGGACCCTCCACCGCAAAAGTCTCGTTGGGTAGTTCACGCCGTGCGATACCGGAATAGGCGAATACCGTGCCAATGCCGCCTTCAATGTCCACCCAGCTGTCGGCCCGGGTGGCACCGGTTTTGGCAGAGATGGCGTAGAAGGTTTCCTTTTTGTCCAGCAGGTGCTTGGCCAAAGACTTGAGCATATTGGCCCGGTCATGAATAGTCATCTTTCGCAGTGCCGCGCCACCATGTCTGCGCCCATGATTCAGCATGTCAGCAAAATCGAGCCCCGTGCTGCTTACCCGCCCGATTGATTCGCCGTTGATGGCATTTCGCACTTCAATACCATCGTCGCTGCCTGCTACCCAGGCACCACATGCATAGCTTTCAATTTTCATTCAGGGTCTCCGAAATGTTGCCGTGCTGAAGGTCCGCCCACGGGGGGCGGATCAGATATGTCTAAGACCAGTTTTCCAGGGTGTTGACCAGTTCAGACAGGAACGCATTGGTCTGGAAACCATCCAGGACGCGGTGGTCGATGGTCAGACTGACGTAACACATCGGCCGGACTGTTATGACATCTTCACCGTCAATGTCCAATATTTTGATGCGTTTTTCAATCTTTCCTACACCAAGGATAGCGGATTGCGGTTGATTGATGATGATGGGGGTTGCGATCAGGCTGCCGGAAACGCCGTGATTGGATATCGTGAAGGTGCCGTCACGAACGTCTTCGGGTTTCAATTTGTTATCCCGCGCACGACCGGTCAGGTCGGCGAGGCCTGCTGCGATACCCTTCAAATCCATGTTTTGAGCATGCCGTAATACCGGCACAATCAACCCCTGGTCACCCAAAGCCGTGCCGATACCCATGTTGATATGATGAAAGATCTCCAGGTGTTCATCGAACCATTGGCTGTTAACCTGCGGTACCTTTTGTATGGCAGCGATGGCGGCGGCGACAAAGTAAACGGTCAGGGTCAGTGGTGTACCTTTGCTGGCAAAGGTTTCCTTATTGGCTGCCCGGTGCTTAAAAACCGCAGATAAATCTGCCTCGAAGACAGCGGTGACATGGGGTGCGGTATGCATCAGGCTGGCAACCATGTTGTCAGCGATACGTTTACGCATTCTGTCATGCGGAATGATGTCTGAACCTTCAGTTTGTAACGCGGTTTTTGCAGAAGCCGGTGTCGTTGGTGAATCAGTTTTGGCGTGGCTGGCAACCAGGGCTTCCACATCCTGCAGCGTGATTCTGCCGTCTTTACCGCTACCGGTAATACCGCCGATATCCAGTTGAAGTTCGGCAACACGTTTTCTGACTGCAGGACTCAATCGAACCCGGTCCGTTTTTTCATCGGTGCCGGTTTCGGCTGTTTCAGATTGAACTTTCGCTGGTGGCTCCGGATCGGTCCCGTTTTCGGTGTTTAAAGTGCACAGAACATCACCGGGATTGGCTGCTTCATCCAGCTGGATTTTTATCTCCGAAATCCTGCCAGCCTCGGGTGCTGCGATCTCAACCACAACCTTGTCAGTTTCGATCTCAACCACCGGATCGTGTGCTGCCACACGATCACCTTCAGCTACAAGCCAACGGGTAACCGCCGCCTCGGTGCCTTCCTGTTGATCCTCAGGAAAGCGGATTTCAATGATGTTAGCCATTCAGGTATTGCCTAAAACTCAAGCAGGTCTTTCATGGCAGTCGTGATACGTTCAACATTTGGTACGACGGCATCCATCAATAACGGGTTGTGCGGGCTGGGAACATCCGGCATCGCAAGACGACGGGGTGGCGCATCAAGCTCTAAAAAGATGTTTTCAGTCAGGTATGCGGCAATTTCTGCACCAAATCCGGCTGTAATATTGTCCTCATGAACAAGCAGGCAACGGTGTGTGCGTTTAACCGAAGCGATAACGGTGTCCTTGTCCCAGGGTGACAGCGTACGCAGATCAATCACATCGATGTCACCACCCAGGTCATCCGCTGCTTTTTCACAACGCGGCACCATCGCGCCCCAGCTAACAACCGTCAGCCTGTCGCCTTCACGGGTCGTCGTTGCAGAGCCGAACGGGATGACATAATCATCACCGGGATACGGACGCCTGGCCCATGCGTCATCCAGCATCGAGCGATGTTCAAAAAAGATGGTTGGATTGTTATCCCGCATGGCCGAGCGCAACAGACCGACGGCATCCCGGGCATTGGATGGCATGGCAAGCTGCCAGCCAATGGAATGCAGCCATTTCACCTCATTGGCCTGGCTATGCCAGGGGTCGCCAACCTTGAAAAAACCACCTGGAATACGGACCACCATCGGTGCGGCAAAACGGTTCGCTGTGCGCCAACGCATCGTGCCGCAGTCATTGAGTTGCTCTTCGGCAGGGTCGGCATATTTACGGAACTGGATTTCAGGAACCGGCATAAGTCCTGCTGCGGCCATACCCACTGCCCGGCCGATGATACCTTCCTCTGACAGGCTGGTATCAAAAACCCGGTCTTTGCCATGTTTATCCTGCAAACCCAGCGTCGCTGCATGAACCCCACCCTTGGGGCCAACATCTTCACCGAATACAACAACCTTTGGATTATTGCTTAACTCGACATCCAGCGTCCGGCGGATGGCCGTCAGCATATTGATACGCTCACTCGAAGCTTGTGGTTCCTGCGTGGTTGCCGGGAATAGATGGCCGTCCGGCCACAGGCCACCCTGTTGCTGCAGTTCGGTCTGACCATCCTTGCCCGTCTCGCTGAATACATAACGCTGGATATCCAGTGGCTCCGGTTGAGGACGTTTGCGAACTTTTGCCAGGGCAGTCCGGACTTCCTGGTGAACCTGGGCCACCGTGGCCTCCCAGTCCCGCTTGGTCATCAGGTGTTCGGTTATAACGAACTCCTGTAAGCGGGGCAGGGGGTCACGGCTTTTCTCGGTGGCGATTTGTAATTCAGTTTTGTATTTTTGTGTGTCCTGACCGGAATGTCCGGATAAACGTGGAACGGTCAAGCGTACCAGTGCGGGGCCATGGCCCTCGCGTATATGTTGAACAGCACGGGCGAGGTAGGTTGATGTCTGCAACGGATCACAGCCATCACCATCGAGGATGTACAGGTCAGTAAAAGCCGCCAGGTTTTTTGCGATGTTGCCACCCGGTGTCTGTACTTCCGTGGGCACCGAGATGCCGTAGCCATTGTCTTCAATGTAAAACAGCATCGGCAGCTTACGCGTTGTGGCATTGTTAAGCGCTGCCCAAAAGCCGCTGGTTGCGGTTGAGCCATCACCGCCAAGTGCGACACCGATGGCGCCCTCGTTTTCGCTATCAGCCAATACTTTGTGTTTGTAAACGATGGATTCGGCCCAGCCTGAAATGGGTGTGTATTGCGAACCGACGCCACCACTCATCGGCAGAAAACAGGGTTTATTGTTCTTTTTTGGCAGGTTGAAAACCACACCGATATCGCGGCCATCACTCATACCGCCGGAACGCATCATGGGTCCGGCGATGGCGTCTTCCAGATCGAGATCCAATGCCAGGAGAAACGGACGCGAACGGTAGTAACCGGCAGCCGCATCGCCGGGGTGATCCAGCAATGAAGCCAGTATGATCTGTGCCATATCATGGCCACGCGCCGAGAACTGGTACAGGATCTCCCGACTTTTCAGAAGCTCTGTTTCCTCGAGGTCATCGATGGCGCGCGAAAGCAGGGTCAGGTATGCAATGCGCTTCCAGTCGAGCCCGGTGGCGTGGGTGTGTTTTGTGTGGTCGAGGTGACTGAAGGAAGTGACACTTGACATTGATTTATTCCGTTGATTGATTACATATAAAAATTATATACCTCTTTAATGGGTATATAATTGCTATTGAATGCCGTAAATATATAATGATAGAAATTATATTTGTTTTTAGTTGGTAAATATGTGAGATTATTGCTATGAAACTGGATAAGTCAGATATTTCTATTCTTGAAGCGGTGCAAAAGGACGGTCGATTGTCCAACCGGGATCTTGCGAAAGAGGTTTCTTTGTCACCTTCCCCGAGTTGGCGTCGCTTACGTGCATTGGAGGAAGAGGGCGTTATAAGCCACTATGCAGCAGTGGTGGATCGCCATAAGGTGGGTCTGTCGATCATGGGCTTCGCTCACGTCACACTGCATGATCACAGTACCGAGAAGGTCAAGAAATTTGACCGGGCTATCATGCGTGCACCCCAGGTACTGGAATGCCACGCCACCAGTGGCGGACACGACTACATGCTGAAGGTGGTTGCGCCGGACATGGCGTCCTACCAGGATTTTCTAAGTGAGTACCTGTTGAAAATGGGTGTGGTGCGTACGGTAAACACCAGTTTTGCCTTGAAACAGCAAAAGAACACCACGATCCTGCCACTGGACCAGATCAAGTAAATCAGCCCAACAGGCCCCTAGGTGTTGAAAACGGACTTGAGTTTGCCCATCAGTCCTTTACGGTTCTTCTTGTTTTCCGAATCCATACAGCATTCCGGCAGGGCAAAGAACTGTAATTCACCGAGCTTACCCTCAAGCGTGTGTTCCACCTGGGGGGCTTTCTTTTGTAGTTTGCGGGCCAGTTTCAGAGCCTGTTCCAGGTAGCTTGCATAACGTCTCTGGCGTTCTTCAAATGGCATCGGTGTTTCCTCACCCATCTTGGCCTCGAGTGCAGCTTCGAGAGAAAAACGCTGCAGGCTGGTCGGATCATCCGTCTTGTTCCAGGAGCCATCGTATACATCAAAATCGTAAAGCGGTAAAAACAGCCTGCCATATTGGGCAACAAAATCAACGGCATCCAGTAGAAAGTCGACTTCGAGATCATCCATGACGTAATGCATGCTGACTCTGCACCAGCCAGGCTTGATGCCGGAGAAACCTTCCACGACACAGCAGCGGTATTCTTCAGAAGTCTCGTCATCAATACTTAATAAACGATGACCATACGGGCCGGCGCATGAGCAACCGGCGCGGGACTGGATGCCAAACAGATCGTTAAGGATCGTGGTTACAAACTTGGGGTGTAAGTAGTGACTGTTGTTTGAACCCTCGCTTACCGACTTGATGTTGAAGGAAACAATACCAACCCGTTTGGATGGATCCTGGTTGCCGAGAATTTCAATTCCGGGATTGGCAAGCCAGCGGCTGAATACTTTTTCCAGCAACTCGTGCTCTCTCTGCTCAATACGGGCGACGGTGACATTGTCTTTTACTTCAAACACCATGGCAGCTTTCAGTACCTGCAATACACCGGGTGTGCCGGGTTTTTCCCGTTCTTCGATACGTGTAATAAAGTCCTGGTTTGAAGTGCCGACATAATCTACGGTGCCACCTGCACTGACCGTGGGTGGCAGTCCCCTGTTATAGATACGTTCATTGAAAACCAGTACACCGGTGGATCCGGGGCCGCCCAGGAATTTGTGCGGGGAGATGAAAATGGCATCCAGTGATGCATCCCCTTCATATTGGCCTGCTGGCGGGTTCATGTCGATCTGTACATAGGGTGCGCTGGCCGCGTAGTCGAAACACGCGATGGCATTGTAGCGATGTAACAGCGCAGCTATCTCATGCACCGGCGATATCATACCGGTGACATTTGAGGCGGCGGAGAACGAACCGATAAGCTTACGCCCCTGGTAAGCGGGTTTCTGTAACAAATTTTCAAGGTGTTTCAGATCAATGCCGCCTTCATGGCTCAACTGAACAGGCACTACCGTGGCAAGATTTTCACGCCAGGAAATCTCGTTTGAATGGTGTTCATAAGGACCGACAAAAACAATCGGCTGATTTTCACGCAGGTAGTCTTTGAATATCTCGAGTTTGTCCTGACCCAGCGCATTTCCGAGCAATGTACCCAGGAGTTGGCGGGTTACCGGTGGCAATGAAACACCGATGATTTGCTGAAGCTTGTCGATGGCGCCGGTGGCACCGCTACCGACCGATATGATGCGGCCGGTTTCGCCCGCATTGACGGATCTCTTTATACTTTCCTCGGCTTCCTTCAATAATTGTGTCATCGAACGGCCGCTAATATCGTCTTCGGTATGTGAGTTGGCATAAATACGTTGCAACTGACGCAGGTAATTTTCGACAAAACACAGGCAACGACCCGAAGCCGTATAGTCTGCATACATCATCAGGCGCTCACCGAATGGCGTCTGGATAGGTGCATCGGCACCGATTAATTCACGGCGTAAAAAGTCAAATTCCATCGGGTTGTTCTGGACCATATTTTTCAAAATGTTCTGTTTGCTTTGTAAAAGCTTGAATATTACCTGAATTCAATTAGCTGAGGCATATTTATATAAACGCGACAGGCTTGTGATAGTCTAGGACCCTGATGAAATTGCTCATACGCAACCTGGCACGTACGACCACCGAAACCGAGCTGAAAAACCTGTTCAGCCCATTCGGTCATGTGCAAGCCTGTAACCTGGTGTTGGATAAGAAATCAGGTGCATCCAAGGGATTTGGCTTTGTCGAGATACCAAAACCGGGCGAGGCCAAGGCAGCGATGAAAGCGCTTAATGGCAAGGTGGTGGATGGCAGTAAACTCCGGGTGAAGAAAGCAGAGACTGCTAACGCAAGCGTTTAAATGCGTTGATCAGGCCATTCGTCGAAGCGTCATGGCTGGTGACTTCCGTCTCGCTTTCCAATTCAGGGCCAATCGCACTGGCCAGCACTTTACCCAGTTCCACACCCCACTGATCAAACGAGTTAATGTCCCAGATAACACCCTGTGTAAATATTTTGTGCTCGTACAGCGCAATCAGGGAGCCGAGTGTTTCCGGTGTGAGTTTCCTGAACAGGAAACTGTTGGAAGGCCGGTTGCCCGAAAACGTTTTGGCTGCCACGAGTAGTTCCAGGTTTTTCCCGGTGTAAGCACGGCTTTCCAGCTCCCCGCGGACTTCAGTGGCTGTTTTCCCTTTCATAAGTGCTTCGGGTTGGGCAAAGAAGTTTGAGAGTAACAAGCTGTGATGGTTGCCAATGGGATTTTGGCTTTGTGCAGGAGCGAGAAAATCGCAGGGAATCAGTTTTGTACCCTGGTGGATGAGTTGGTAGAAAGCGTGCTGTCCGTTGGTTCCAGGTTGTCCCCAGATCACGGGGCCGGTCTGATAATCAACCGCTTCACCCTGACGGGTCACACTTTTACCGTTGCTCTCCATGTCTCCTTGCTGGAAGTACATGGGGAAATACATCATGTACTGGTCATATGGCAAAATTGCATGCGATTCAGCGCCAAAAAAATTGTTGTACCAGATACCCAGCATGGCCATGAGTACAGGTATGTTTTCGGCCAGTGGGGCATGCTGGAAATGTTCATCAACAGCATGCGCGCCACTTAGTAATTTCTCAAAGTTGTCAAACCCGATTGCCAGCGCGATCGAAGTTCCAATCGCTGACCAGAGTGAATAACGACCACCTACCCAGTCCCAGAAGGCAAACATGTTTTGCGGATCAATACCGAATTCGACTACCGCTTTCTGATTGGTGGACAGCGCCACGAAATGCCTTGCAATGGCTGTGTCGTCGCCGGCGGTCTCCATGAGCCAATTCCGTGCGGAGTGCGCGTTGGCCATGGTTTCCTGGGTTGTAAACGTCTTGGAAGCGATCAGGAATAGCGTTGTTTCCTCATCGACACGCTTGAGCACTTCGGCGATGTCGGTGCCATCAACATTGGATACAAAATGGCTGCGCAAATCCGGGTGCGTGTAGGGCGTTAACGCAGAGACCACCATTTTCGGCCCCAAATCAGAACCGCCAATACCAATGTTAACCACATCGGTAATGGCTTTACCGGTGTAACCTTTCCATTCACCGGAACGTACCGACCCGACAAAACTTTTCATTTTACCAAGAACCGCATTCACATCAGGCATCACATCCTGACCATCGACCTTGATGGGTCGATTGGAACGATTGCGCAGGGCAATATGAAGTACGGCGCGGTCTTCGGTATTGTTGAATTTTTCACCGCTGAATGCGGCATCAATTTTCGTTTTTAAGTCAGCTTGCTCAGCGAGGGCCAGCAGCAGTGAAACGGTTTCTTCGGTGATCCGGTTTTTAGAGTAATCAAATAAAATTTCATTGAATGAGACACTGAATTTTTCAAACCGGTCCGGGTCATCGGCAAACATGTCGCGCATGTGGGTTGCTGCTATCTGAGCCTGGTGTGCCTGTAATGCTACCCATGCATTTGAAGTTGTAAGTGCAGGCATTTTTGTCTCCTTTTAAGCCGGGCAACGCCCGTTTCCGGGTATCAATTGAGGCTGGCCGTATGTCGTTCAAATTGGTCTGGCAGTTTCGCAGATTGGATTACGGCTGGTCTGGTTAGTAATTTCCAGCTTGCTTAATAATTGGCTTTGTCGAATTTATTTGTCTGCTTTCAATGCATTAAACTGGCGCTCCCTACGAGAATCGAACTCGTGTTTCAGCCTTGAGAGGGCCGCGTCCTGGACCGCTAGACGAAGGGAGCGTTTATCTGTTTTTGCAACAGGACGGTCATGTTAAACTACCCTGATCATTCCGTTCAACCTTAGAATCGAGATTGAACCACTAAATTTATTTACAGTTTCGGGAATTCATTATCACTAAACACATCATCATTCCAATTGCTGAACATGGTATTGCAGTTCAGCAGCTTTGCCCGCACGCCACCGAGGTCGTTCGCCGTTTGCAGGAAGAGGGTTATGAGGCCTATATCGTGGGCGGAAGTGTGCGTGATCTTTTGATGGGCAAAGTGCCCAAAGATTATGATGTCGCGACCGATGCGATCCCTGAGGAAGTCAAAACGGTATTCCCGCGTGCCCGTTTGATTGGGCGCAGGTTCCGCCTGGCCCACGTGCGCATGGGCGGATCATTGATCGAGGTGGCCACATTCCGTGGACCGCAGCTTAGTGAAGATGACGATCACACGCATGAAAGCGGTCGTATATTGAGGGACAATGTCTGGGGTAGTCTTGAAGAGGACGCCATACGTCGCGATTTCACCATCAATGCCATGTTTCTCGACCCTGTCAGTGGTGATATCCAGGATTTCGTCGGTGGCTACAAGGATCTCTCGGAGCGTAAATTGAGATTGATCGGTGACGCACGCACACGTTATCGGGAAGATCCGGTGCGTCTGCTGCGTGCGGCACGTTTTGTTGCCAAATTGGGTGTTGAGCTGGGAGATGAGACGGGAAAGTATGTCACCGGGATGGCACCACTATTGAAGGACATCCCGCCGGCCCGTTTGTTCGAAGAGGTCTGCAAATTGTTTATGACCGGACATGCGTCCAGGACCATGGAAGCATTGCAGCGGTTCGGCTTAGCCCACGCCTTGTTTCCGGTGCTCAAGCGTGATGGCAAATCGGGCCGGGTCAAAACCGGCGTATTATTGGAAAAGGCTTTGAAAAACACCGACGAACGTGTTGCCGATGAAAGACCGGTGACACCAGCGTTTCTGTTTGCCGCCCTGTTCTGGCTACCGGTGCGGGCGAGGGCGGATGTTTTGCAGGCCAACGGTATGCAGGAATACCTTGCCCTCGGTCAGGCAGCAGATGAGGTGATGTCGGAGCAGGTGAAAAGAATCGCGGTCCCTCGTCGTTTCAGTGTCATCACCCGTCAAATCTGGACGATGCAACCACGCTTTAGTCATACCCATGGTCGCCGTGCGAAAAGCCTGATGGCTGAGCGCCGTTTTCGGGCTGCCTATGATTTTCTGTTGTTAAGGGCAGAAGAAGATGAGTCATTGAAAAGTTTGTGTGAGCACTGGACCAAGGCACAAATAGGCGTGAAGTTGAATAGCGGTGAGAAGGACCGGTTTAAAAAAGATGCGCGAAAACCCCGTCGCCGTCGCCGGTCCAAGCGTTCGACTGCATAATCCTGACGGATCACATTCACAGGCGTGGCGTGATGAAAGCGTGGCTGGGTCTTGGCAGTAATATGCAACAACCTGTTGCACAACTCAGGCGTGCGTTAGGCAAGCTGGATTCGGTTGAAGGGATCGAAATATTAAAAGTATCCAGCCTGTATCGCACACCGCCCTGGGGTGATCAGCTACAGGATGATTTCATCAATGCCGTTGTGCAAATAGAAACCAGCCTGGATGCCATTCCACTATTGCGTGCATTGCAGTCGATCGAAAGCGCGATGGGCCGGCAACGAGACGGGCGTCGCTGGGGGCCAAGACTGATAGATATTGACCTGTTGTTATTTGGTGATCAGCAGTATCAATCGGAACAGCTCGAATTGCCCCACCCGCGGATGCACGAAAGAGCGTTTGTTTTAGTGCCGCTTTGCGAGATTGATGCAACAGTAAAAATTCCAGGTCGTGGTGTGGCTGGCGAACTGTTACAACAACTCGAATACAGCGGTATTTTTCGTGTCAATGATCAGGGGCAGAATTAGTATTTTCAGTGTTAGCAAACAGCTGATCCACGCGGTAATCCCGAACAGGTATCATCAACTGGCAGGTTTGTTGTTTTTTTGTCCAATAAAGGTTGCAATTGTCGGTGTTAGTGGTATTATTACAACCAATCTTGGTAAGACTGCAACACGAACCAAGGTCACAGGGCGCAAAAAGACGGATACATCACTCCAAAAACTGCCCTTCTCCCTAACCGGAGGAGGGCATTTTTTTTGGTCTTGATATTTTCCGTAATTGCCGAAATAACAATAATATAAACAATAAGATACGTTAATTTTATGGCCGTGGACCCTGGTGATTGTTAGCTTGGCTTATTTGTTCTCCGGGTTAAATCAGTGGTTCCAGACCCCCTGTTGTTATCAGGTATTAAAAATAGATCAATTGAAAGTGTAAAACCACAACATGGATCTGAACTTTCATCAAACGTTGCATAAATACAACATATTATTCATATAGAAATCTTTGTCTGCATTCATTGAAGCGGATTACCCTGCTGGTTTCGATGCAAATACCTGGGGTGACTTTGCCAATAGGTATCGTTGGCATGAACGATTAAAAAGCGCCTCACAGACCCAACATTTTGCATTAATCCCCTAACAGGCTTTTTTGTCCTGTTGGGGTCGGTTATGCTTCGCACTCACAGTTAATCAGACAGGCGAGTCGGCCGGACAAATCATGCATCAAACACCCTACAACCCATCAGAGATCGAAGTGCGTGTTCAGGCACGCTGGGATGCCAATAAGACCTACGAGGTGACGGAGGATCCCGGTCTTGAAAAGTTTTATTGCCTGTCCATGTTGCCGTACCCGTCCGGTGCACTGCACATGGGTCATGTACGTAATTACACCATTGGCGACGTGATCAGTCGTTACCAGCGTATGTTGGGTAAAAATGTATTGCAACCCATGGGCTGGGATGCTTTTGGACTGCCGGCTGAAAATGCTGCGATCAAGAACAACACCGCCCCGGCCAAGTGGACCTACGCCAATATCGAGCACATGCGCGGGCAATTAAAACGCCTGGGTTTTGCTTATGACTGGTCACGCGAATTCGCAACCTGCACACCGGAATACTACCGTTGGGAACAATTGATGTTCACCCGCTTGATGAAGGAGGGTCTCGCCTATCGAAAAGACTCAGAGGTGAACTGGGATCCGGTTGACCAGACGGTATTGGCCAACGAACAGGTTATTGACGGCCGGGGCTGGCGCTCGGGTGCGGTGGTTGAACGCCGGACCATTCCACAATGGTTTTTACGCATTACCGATTACGCAGATGAATTGCTCGAAGGTCTGGATCAACTTGAGCAATGGCCGGAGGCGGTCAAAACCATGCAACGCAACTGGATCGGACGATCGGAGGGTGCAGAATTTTCGATGTCCGTGTGCGATTCGCAAGGTGGGGTAGAACCGGGCGCAGCATCCGTGAGTGTATTTACCACGCGACCTGATACGGCATTCGGTATGACCTATGCCGTTCTTGCACCTGAACATCCGCTGGTGATACAGGTCACAACCGATGCACAACGGCAGGAGGTTGAAGCATTCGTCGAATCGATACGACAAACCAGTGAAGCCGATCGTACCTCGACCGAAGGTACCCTGGATAAACGCGGGGTCAATACCGGCGCTTTTCTTTATAACCCGTTCACGGCTAAAGCGGTCCCCCTGTTTATTGCCGATTATGTACTGATGGGTTATGGCACCGGCGCGATCATGGCCGTGCCAGGGCAGGATCAGCGTGACTGGGATTTTGCAAAAGCCCACGGCCTGCCCATTATACGGACCGTGGAGACACCACAAGACTGGGAAGGTGAGGCCTATGTCGAAGATGGTGTAGCGATTAACAGTGAGTGGCTGGATGGTCTGGGTGTCACTGAAGCCAAGGAAAAGGCAATGTCCTGGCTTGAAGCCGAGGGTATCGGCGAGCGCAAAGTGAATTTTCGTCTGCGTGACTGGGGTGTCAGCCGTCAGCGTTACTGGGGTTGTCCCATTCCGGTCATCTATTGTCCGGATTGCGGTGCCGTGCCGGTACCGGAGGATCAGTTACCGGTCGTGTTACCTGAAGACGTTACCTTTATGGGTGTGCAATCTCCTATCAAGGCAGATGCTGAGTGGCGCAAAACCAGCTGCCCGCAGTGCGGTGGTGTGGCTGAGCGGGAAACCGATACGTTTGATACCTTCATGGAGTCATCCTGGTATTTCGCGCGGTATTGCTCTCCCGGTGCGAACGGGATGGTCGATGAGCGCGCCAACTACTGGCTACCGGTGGATCAGTACATTGGCGGCATTGAACACGCGATTTTGCACCTGATGTATTTTCGCTTTTATAACAAGCTGATGCGCGACGCCGGAATGTTGGAAACCGACGAACCGGCCACGCGGCTGCTTTGCCAGGGTATGGTCATCGCGGAGACTTTTCGACGTGAAGCGCCCGATGGCAGCACTACGTGGATCAACCCGGCAGATGTTGAAGTCAAACGGGATGATAAAGGCAAGATGACCGGTGCATTGCTGGTTTCCGACGGTTTGCCGGTGGAGATCGGTGCAATTGAAAAAATGTCCAAGTCCAAGAACAACGGTGTGGACCCGGTACACCTGGTCGAGCGTTACGGTGCGGACACGGTGCGTCTGTTTTCGATGTTTGCATCACCACCTGACCAGTCCCTTGAATGGTCGGATTCTGGTGTGGAGGGCGCATTTCGCTTTTTGCGCCGTTTGTGGTTCATGAGCACGGAACACATCAGTGCGGGCCCGGTTGAAAATTTGAATATCCGTGAATTGAATGCGGAGCAAAAAACCATTCGCCGTTATGTGCATGACACCATTGCCAAGGTGAGTGATGATATCGGGCGCCGGCAAACATTCAATACTGCCATCGCCGCGGTAATGGAGTTAAGCAATCACCTGGGTCGCTTCGAAGACCGCAGTCCCCAGGGGCGTGCGGTGCTGGATGAAGCCTGGAAGGCCGTGGTACGCTTGATGGCTCCGATCACTCCGCATATCTGTGAGACCCTGTGGCAAATGATGGGTGAGACAAGTAGCGTGGTCAGTGCGCGCTGGCCTGAAGCTGACGAGACAGCCCGCGTACGTGATCAGATCACACTGGTGGTCCAGGTAAATGGCAAGTTACGGGCCCGCGTAGCGTTGGCGCCCGGTTGTGACCAGGAACAGGCCATGGCAGCTGCGATGGCTGATGAGAATGTCACGCGGCATATTGATGGAAAAACAATCCGAAAAGTGATTTATATTTCAGACCGGCTACTGAATATCGTGGTGGGTTAACAGGTTAAATAATGATGAAATTAAACCGTCTGCTTTGCCTATTGGCTGTTCCGGTGCTGCTCAATGCTTGCGGGTTTCATTTGCAATCGAAACCTGATTTTCCACTGGAAATGCAACGAACAAGACTGGAGGTTCAGGATCCGTATAGTCAGTTTGCACGACGGTTAGAAACCCATTTGGAGCAAAACGGGGTCAATGTCGTGACTTCGCTGCCTGATGCCGCTGTTCTCGAAGTTCCACTCAACGCCGCGCGCAAGGAAATCCAGTCTATTGGTGATAATGCCCGTGTACGTGAGTTCCTGCTTCGTCATACCGTCCAGTTCCGTTTACTGGCCCGCGATGGTACCGAACTGATTCCGCTGCAGACTATTGAGCAAAGCCGCGTCTACAGCTTTAACGAACAAGACATCCTCGCCGCAGAGCGTGAAGATGAGTTTTTGAGAAACGACCTGGCCGACAGCCTGGCGCGTATGGTTGTCAGGCGTCTGGGCACCTACGGAAAATAGCGGCGATGCAGTATGCAGATTAAGGCAAATCAGCTTGCCGGCAGTCTGAAGCGCGGCTTGGCACCGATTTACCTGGTTGGCGGGGCAGAACCGCTTTTATTGCTTGAGTGTTGTGACCAGATCAGGGTTGCGGCAAAAGCCCAGGGTTATATCGAACGTGAGTTACTTCAGGTCGAATCGGGTTTTGACTGGTCTGCATTACGCCAGGCCGCTACGCCATCGCTATTTGCGAGCCGGAAAATTATCGATTTACGTCTACGAACCGGCAAACCCGGCCAGGAAGGCGCCAGGGCGCTGAGCGAGTGGGCAGATGCGCCTGATCCGGATATGTTGTTGCTGGTCAGTTGTGAGCAGTGGGATGCTTCTTCGCGCAAATCAAAGTGGGCTGCCAGCCTGGGGAAAGCGGGTCAACGGATAGATATCTGGCCGGTCAGTGCCCAGGAACTGCCACGCTGGCTGGAACAACGTATGCAGCAACACGGTATGCAGCCGGAACCGGAAGTTCTGCGCATACTCGCGGACAGGCTGGAAGGCAACCTGCTGGCAGCCCGCCAGGAAATAGACCGCCTGGCGCTGATCAAGGGTGCGGGTACGGTCACGGTGGATGATGTGATGAAGGTGGTGGCCGATAGCAGTCGCTTTGACGCGTTTGCACTGGCAGAGCATATGCTAACCGGAAATCTACGTGATGGGTTGCGGGTTGCAGCTGGTCTTAAACGTATGGATACGCCGCTGCCAATGCTGTTGGGAGCGTTGCTGAAGGAGCTTAAAGTCATTGAAACCTACCGGTTGGCCATGCGTGGTGGCGAACAGGAAACCATGGTGTTCAGACGATTGAACATCTGGCAAAACCGTCAAAATACCGTCCGTACAGCGGCCAGGCGTCTGAACACGCTTGAACTGTTCGGCGCATTCAAGATGCTGTCGCTGATTGACCGGCAAAGCAAGGGGCGGGCCGCAGGCGATCCCTGGCAAAGCGTTGATGCCCTGCTGCTTCAATTGTCGGCCTGAGAGGGCGTGACAGGTACCGCACATGATTGACGGGGAGCGTTCTTCAGTTGAACCGATTGCCTTTTTCGGTGGCACATTTGACCCGGTTCATTATGGTCATCTTCGCTGTGCAGATGAAGCCCGTCAAAAACTGGGTCTGAAAAACCTCTACCTGCTACCTGCCGGCAGCCCCGTGCATCGCGATACACCACAGGCAACTGTAAAACAAAGACTGGCCATGCTGGAATCGGCGTGCCAGGAGTTTGCATCGCTCAGGGTTGATGATCGCGAGACCCGGCGCAGCGGTCCCTCGTATATGGTCGATACATTACAGGAGGTTCGCGCGAGCTTTCCCGATCGGCCATTGGTGTTATTGATCGGGCAGGATGCCGCCAACCAGTTGCACACCTGGTTTCATTGGAAACAGTTATTTGAACTTGCCCATATTGTGATTCTGACCAGGCCGGGTACGTGCAGCCAATACCAGTCTGAACTGGCAAAACAGATTCAACCCCGATCGGTCACTGATGTGCGGGAATTACGCAAATCCAAGGCTGGTCTGGTGCTTCACATGGAAGTTGAGTCAATTGATGTTTCTGCATCGAATATCAAGAGCATCATCCGTTCAGGAGGCTCGCCGGATTCGATGTTGCCAGCGGCGGTGTTGGAATATATCAACGAAAACCGGCTGTATTTAACCGCATGATCAACAACGCGAACCTGGTGTAGTGTCAACCCTGTAACGTAGGGTCAGTGTTAACACTACACCATGCTTCGCTTTACGCGACCGCCTACGGCGGTTAAAATTGCGGTACTTCTTATAGGTAATTTCATAATTTGAATATCCAGACCATTCGTGACGATTTAACCACCGACCAGTTGCAACAACTCGTTGTGTCCTCCTTAGAAGACTTCAAAGCTACCGACATCATGGTGATTGACGTGTCGGGCAGGAGTCCTTTGACCGAGCGTTTGGTTATTGCATCCGGCAATTCAACACGGCATGTCAAGTCCATGTCGGAGAACCTTATTGTCAAGGCCAAAGCTGCAGGCTGCGCACCACTGGGTGTGGAAGGTGCACGCGAAGGTGAGTGGGTGCTGGTGGATTTGAATGACGTCATCGTTCACTTGATGCTGCCCCAGACCCGGGCCTTTTATAACCTTGAAAAACTCTGGGAAGCCAGCGCCGATCGGCGTAACGGAATAAGTAGTTCTGTATAAAGAACCGGTGTCCTGATGCAGTTGTTGGTAGCCGCCGTTGGCCAGCGCATGCCGAAGTGGGTCACCGAAGCCTGGACCGAGTATTCGCGAAGAATGCCGCCAGGTCTGGGCTTATCCCTGCGTGAAGTCACCCTTGCAAAACGCGGAAAAAATGCCGATACAAAACGACTGACTGCGGTTGAAAGCAAGGCACTCTATGCAGCCATGCCAGCCCGTGCCAGGGTTATTGCACTGGACGTTAAGGGGCAGGCATGGTCAACCGAGAAACTGGCAGCGCAACTGGAACTGTGGATGGGTGAAGGTCGAGATGTCGGTTTCATGATAGGCGGTCCGGAAGGCATTGATACAGATATCATGCGAAAAGCAGATGATCGCTGGTCCCTCGGGCCGCTGACATTGCCACATCCCCTGGTCAGGGTCGTGCTCGCCGAGCAGTTGTACCGGGCCTGGACCATCACTCAAAATCATCCTTATCACCGCGCATGAACTCACAACATTCGATAATTCTGGCATCGGGGTCACCACGGCGGCGGGAACTGCTGAAGCAGTTGGCGGTCAATTTTGAAGTGGTAGCTGCAGATATTGATGAGTCGTTTGTCGAAGGTGAGCCACCACGGGATTATGTGATGCGTTTATCGCGCGAAAAGGCATTGGCAGGATTCACCCAATGCGCGGGCAGACTGCCTGCACTTGGTTCTGACACTATCGTGTTGCTGGATGGTGAGGTTCTTGGCAAACCTGAATCACGGAAAGAAGCTGTGGGTATGTTACAGCGCCTGTCGGGCCGGACTCACCAGGTTTACTCGGGCGTTGCATTGGCTCTTGATACCGAAACTGTTTTGGATACGCTCAATATTACCGCGGTCACGTTCGGCGAAATGCCGGAGCCATGGATCAGACAATATTGCCAGGGCGATGAGCCTATGGACAAGGCTGGTGCTTACGCAGTACAAGGTGGGACGGGCCAATACATCCGCCGTATTGAAGGCAGTTACTCCTCGGTAATGGGCTTGCCGTTGTTTGAGACTGCCGAATTACTCCGTCGCGCCGGCTTGCTCGCATGAGTGTCAATCGCCGTCGGTTTGAATCGATTGACCTCCATCAGCGCCGGAGTCTGTCCGGGTGGTATCCTACCGTTCTTGAATTGTGCACCTGCCGGTGTGGGATGATACGTCTATGAGCGAAGAAATCCTGATCAATGTTACACCTACGGAAACCCGTGTAGCGGTAGTTGAAAATGGCATGTTGCAGGAGGTATCCCTCGAGCGTAACAGTCACCTGGGTTATCTGGGCAATATTTATAAGGGCATTGTGTCGCGTGTGCTGCCCGGTATGCAGGCAGCTTTTATAGATATCGGTCTCGATCGGACCGCTTTTTTACACGCTTCGGATATTTACAGGGCCGAGCTTCAACAGGTGCCTGAAGACCTGCCACCCGAGCCATCTATTACATCGCTGGTTCGTGAAGGTGAGGCGGTAGTAGTACAGGTTATCAAGGACCCGTTGGGGACCAAGGGCGCACGTCTTACCACCAATTTAAGTATCCCGTCGCGATTCCTGGTGTTGCTGCCTGACAGTGAGACCATTGCTGTTTCAGTGCGCATCGAGGATGAAACTGAACGCAATCGTCTTATTGGTCTGCTGGCCACAATGCGGGAACACAAAGGCAAACACGGTTACATTGTCCGTACCAATGCCGAAAATATTGATGAGTTTGCCTTATCGGCCGATATGTCTTACCTGGAAAAAATTTGGGAAAGCATCAGCGAGCAAACCAAAACCACAGAACCCGGTAAATGCATTTACGAGGACCTGTCACTACCGTTACGGGCCTTGCGGGATCACATGCATGAGGAAGTGGAGAAAGTTCGAATTGATTCAGCAGAGGAATTCGAACGATTGAAGGATTTCACCGGCAAATTTTTACCCGAGTGGAAACATCGTATCGAATACTATTCAGCTGAACGCCCGATATTCGACCTTTACGGGATTGAAGATGAAATTGACCGGGCGCTGCATCGCACGACGCCACTGAAGTCAGGTGGTCACCTGGTCATCGACCAGACTGAAGCGATGACCACCATCGATGTGAATACCGGTGGTTTTGTTGGTCATCGAACGCTTGAAGAAACCATCTACAAAACAAACCTGGAGGCGGCGCAAGCTATTGCACGGCAACTTCGTCTGCGCAACCTGGGTGGCATCATCATTATAGATTTTATCGATATGAACAATGATGAGCACAAGCGCCAGGTCATGCTTGCGCTTGAAAAGGCGCTCGAGCGTGATCATGCAAAGACAAGTATTTGTGAGATTTCACCGCTCGGTCTTATTGAAATGACCCGCAAACGCACTACGGAAAGCCTCGGACATGTCATGTGCGAACCGTGTCCGGTTTGCTCCGGACGTGGTGTGTTAAAGAGTGCAGAAACTGTTTGTCTTGAAGTATTCCGCGAGATCATGCGTTCCAGTCGGCAGTTTGAAGCCAGCCGTCTGCTGGTGGTTGCATCGACATGTGTGGTCGACAAGATCCTGGATGACCAGTCCACAACCGTGGCTGAGCTTGAGGAAACGATTGGCAAATCAATTCGCTTCCAGCGTGAAGACCAATATACCCTTGAACAGTTTGACGTGGTATTGCTGTAGGTCGGTATGGACAGTTCCAGATGAACAATTTGCGCAAAATTTTCAGGCGACTGAGAACGCTGCTGTGGACCGCACTGACCTTGCTGACGGTACTGGCGGCGGTGGTTGTTGGAATTGGCAAATTGTTGATGCCATACAGTGTCCATTACCAACCTGAACTGGAAGCCTGGCTAAGCAAGTCATTCAATCAACCGGTCAGCATAGAAAGCTTTAGTGGCGAGTGGAAGGCTTTCGGGCCACGAATCAGTCTGCGGGGTCTCACCCTGATGCCGGAAGGTGCGCGTTCTGAAATTGCCATCAACCGCGCAGCGCTGGATATCAAGCCGCTAAACGCCCTGATTCCAGGCAGGCCTTTATACAGCTTCCGGATAATTGGTGCCGACCTGTCACTTGAGCGTAAGTCCGATGGACGCTATGTGTTGTCAGGCCTGGGTGTCAGTGACACCGGGTCGGGTAAAGACCCCAGCCCTGGTTTACGCGACGTGGCTTTGAACGGCGAAGTTCGCCTGCAGGATATCACGCTCAGTTTTGATGATCCGGAACGTTCGATTCACCTGGTTCTTAGCAACGTAAACGGTCGTCTTACTGCCGATGGCCGTAAGGTCTCAGCCGAGATAAAAGCCAGCCTCACTGACCGGGACAGAAAACGGGTCGTGGGTGATCTGGATGCAACCGCGAAAGTCAGGCTGGATTCGGAACAGCATCTCGCAGAAGCCCATTGGCATGTCAAAACCGGTGAGTTGATTTTGGAGGAACTGGTCAGACAATTACCGCATCACCCGCTGGTGCCAGTTGCAGGAAGATTAAATGCGGAGGTATGGGGTGAGTGGCAGCTGGGTAGCCCACAGGAGATGCAGGGTGTGTTTGATCTTCGTGATGCACAACTGAGCTCATTGACTGGACCTCTAATTGTTGATCACCTGAACAGCCTGTTTAATTTTCGATTTACACAACGAAAGAACTGGCGTTTGGACCTATCTGACACGTCGGTCGTATATGCAGGTGATGAATGGAGCAGCGAGCGGTTTTCAGTGGCCAGAAACCTGCCGGAGGACCTTGGTCTTTGGGTCAGTTCAGATTATCTCGAACTGGAATTCCCGCTGCTGTTAACCCAAAGAATCATTGCCAATTACAACACGCCTTGGCCTGTTGCTATTCCAAGTCGTGCACAGGGTGGTGTGACGAATCTGGATTTCATACTGGATGCAAAGTGGCATTTGAAGATGGTAAACGGCCAGCTTGAAAATGGCCGTTTCTGGGGTTGGAACAAGGGCCCTGATATTGAAGGTATCGATGCGCAGTTTAAGCTCGATTCGGGGGTTGGCAATGTCAGTTTTAGCGGGCCAACGGTCAAGCTGGACTGGTTGTCCACATTCCGGCGGCCAGTGATCGCCGCATTCACCGATTGTAAGATGGAAGTCCAATGGGCCAATAAGACCGAGTGGCAGTTTGATTTGAATTACTGCCGGGTTGAGAACGAAGATATCAGCGGGTTTGGCCGGGTGCGCATGGCATGGGGTGAGGGAAAACCCAATATTGATATCAATGTGGCCATGTCGCGTGGTGATATTTCGCGTTTTGGGGATTACTGGCCTGAAAACGTCATGAAAAAAAATACTTTACAGTGGTTACGTACTTCGCTGCTCAGTGGTGAAGTAAGTGACGGCCGTTTTTCCATGGTCGGTGACCTGGACGATTTTCCCTTTACGAATCACGCTGGACGACTCCAGGCCATTGCACCGGGCAGGAATATAAACATCAAATATGCCGACGGTTGGCCCTATGTGAAGCGGGTCGAAGGGACCGCATTTTTTGAAGATGGCGGTATGTATGTTGAAGGAAAAATTGGTGATACCGGCGGGGCCAGGGTCGATAAAGTAACTGCCAGTATTGAAGATTTCAAAACCCCGGTGCTGGATGTGACCTGGCAAACTGCCACGTCCCTGCCGAAATTGATCATGTACATCAGGAATACACCTTTACTCGATGGCCTGGAGCTGGATCCTGATCAGTTCGTATTTGAAGGTGAGTCAGAAATAGACGGGCATATACATATGTTGCTGGGTGGTTCTTCAGAGCCGTTACAGGTCGAAGGCAGCCTGTTATTAAAAGACAATAAATTCACTGACCTGGCTGCCGGGGTTGTCATCGACGGGATCAAGGGAAACCTGGACTATAATCGCGACGGTCTTAAAGCGACCGGGTTGCCCGGTCTGTTCCGGGATTATCCTGTCAATCTCGATATCATTTCCAAGTGGAGTGAAGATGAAGTATTCCGGGCCCATGTGTATGGTGACTTACCGGTTGAGATAGTCATTCCGGATGAATTATTCGAGCTTGAACCTCTGTTTTATCGGGCCACGGGTACGAGTCACTGGGATGTCAGCCTGAGCGTTGCCTCCGTGGAGGGCAATGAAGACCGGGAGGTCTGGCTGGAGGTATACAGTGACCTTAAAGGCGTAAGCCTTGATCTGCCTGCACCGATGGCAAAGACCGATGACCTCATTTGGCCCATGATTGTGCGTTACCCTATCCGTGCTGAACAGCATATTTTGTCTGCCGACTTTCCGCCCAGCATGCAGCTAAAAATGGAGCTGTCAAAAGACGACTCCAGACCTGTCAGGGCGGCTATTGAGTTGGGTGGAAAAGTGGGTGTTTTACCAGGCGAGGGTCTGTTTAGTGTCGATGGGTCGACTTCCATTTTTGATCTTGACGGCTGGACCGACCTGGCCATAGACAAGTTTTCGGGCTCGGCAGAAAGCGACGGACTGACATTGCAAACCGCCAGTGTGGACGCCGGACAGATTTTGGTTTTCGATCGTCAGTTCGACGATGTCGGGCTTTGGATGAAGTACGAGGACGGCGTCATTACCGGTACATTTGATAGCCAGGATATCAACGGAAGCGTTCGCTATTACAAAAACGAAGAGGGCTCCCACAGCATGTCAGGTGAATTTGAACGCTTGATAATGCCGGATCCGGTTGCAGAGGGAGTGACCTTGGAAACAGACCCTGCCGACCTGCCGGAAATGCATTTTTATTGTAAGCAATTCGGTTACCTCGGAATGGACTTGGGTGAAACCAGAATTGAAGGGTTATCCGGTCGCCAACGGTTTCCATATTGAGTCCATCGAAGCGCAGTCATCCGGCTTTATTTTCAACGCGCGCGGAGACTGGACCCGCGATGGGCAGGATGAGCGCTCAGACTTTAATATTCGGGTTAGCTCGGAAAGCCTGGGTTCGGTATTGGAGGCGATGGATATATCATCAGCCATGGGGGGTGGGCAGACACTGGTGCACTTTGATGCCTGGTGGGAAGGCCCGCCCGCCGCTTTTGCATTAGAGCGTCTAAATGGTGAAATGGATTTCAGTATTGTCCAGGGGAACATATTAACGGCAAACTCGGGTGCCGGTCGTATGCTGGGACTGCTCAGCTTGACAGAGTTACCACGGCGATTGGCGATGGACTTTCGGGATGTGTTTGGCGATGGCTTCAGTTTTGATGAAGCCAAAGGCACGATGAGCCTGGAGGATGGCACAAGCCATACCGATGACATGCTGCTAAGCTCAACAGCTGCAGAAATCACACATCGTTGGCAGTACTGACCTGGTAGCTCAGACGTTTGATTATGAATTTGCCGTACGTCCGGGTGTGAGTAAAACCTTGCCGGTCATAGGTGCGATTGCCGGTGGCCCGATTGGTGCTGCAGCAGGTCTGGCACTTCAGGCTATACTGCGCGATGCGCTGGGTGAGGCGGCGGAGGCAAGGTACACCATTCGTGGTCCATGGGAAGACCCGCAGATCGAACCTGTGGAAAAGCAGCGAAGAAGCGAAAATTCGGAAAAAAATCCAAGCTCCGATAAGCCAACTGAAGCGCAACCTGAAACGAAACAAGCAACACAAACCAGCGAGACCGGTTTGCAATCAACAGATGGGAATACCTATGACTGATGCGTTAAAACTGGCGGAACAACAACTCCTGGAGCCAGGCGGGCTTAGCCACACAGACCTGCAGAAAGTATTGCATCACCTGATGGGACCATCAGTGGATCAGGGCGACCTCTATTTTCAAAACACAAGTCACGAGGCCTGGTCACTGGAAGACGGCCTGGTCAGGAGTGGCACCCATGCGGTAGAGCAGGGTGTTGGTATCCGCGCAGTCAGTGGTGAAAAGACCGGGTTTGCCTACGCCGACGAGATCATCATGCCGTCATTAATGCAGGCATCAACCGCAGCCCGTTCGATTGCCAGGCAAGGATCACAAGGTACGGTTCAAGCCTGGCGCCGGCATCAATCGCAGGCACTGTACTTGCCTGCAGATCCAATGCCCGTGCTCAGTGCAGATCAGAAGGTAGACCTGTTGCGCCAGATAGACACCTATGCCCGTTCATTGGACCCCAAGGTCAAACAGGTGATGGTCAGTCTCGCAGCGACCCATGAAACCATATTGGTTGCATCAACAGATGGTTCTTTGGCCGCTGATGTGCGACCACTGGTACGTTTGAATGTTTCCGTGATTGCGGAACACGAAGGCCGGCGCGAGCAAGGCGGTGATGGAGGTGGCGGGCGTTTTGACTATCTGCAACTGATCAAGGATAACGCGTGGCAACGCTTTGCCGATGAAGCGGTCCGTCAGGCACTGGTCAACCTGGAAGCAGATGCCGCACCCGCTGGTACCATGCCCGTCGTGCTGGGTCCGGGCTGGCCCGGTGTATTGCTTCATGAAGCTGTGGGTCATGGGCTGGAAGGTGATTTCAATCGTAAGGGAACTTCAACATTCAGTGGTCGAATCGGAGAGAAAGTCGCGGCTGAAGGTGTCACGATCGTTGACGATGGCACGCTCCCGGAGCGGCGTGGATCATTGAGCGTAGATGATGAAGGCACGGCTACCGAGCAAACGGTTCTGATTGAAAACGGTGTGCTGGTGGCCTACATGCAGGACAAACTCAACGCCCGCTTGATGAATATGAAACCGACCGGTAATGGCCGGCGCGAATCGTTTGCTCATTTGCCGATGCCCAGAATGACCAACACCTTTATGTTGCCGGGCAAGCATGATCCGCAGGAGATTATCCGTTCTGTTGACAAGGGTTTGTACGCCGTTAATTTTGCGGGTGGGCAGGTTGATATTACTTCGGGTAAGTTTGTATTTTCTGCCTCGGAGGCCTATTTGATCGAGAACGGCAGGATAACGCGACCCGTTCGTGGCGCCACATTGATCGGAAACGGACCTGAAGTCATGACCCGCGTCAGCATGGTGGGTAACGATTTGAAACTGGATGCCGGTGTGGGTGTATGCGGTAAGGACGGACAAAGCGTACCCGTGGGTGTTGGTCAACCGACCTTGCGGATTGATGCGCTGACGGTTGGCGGTACGCAAACTTGAGCATGTCCGGCGTTATCGACGGATGGTGCAATACCTTACGGGGCTTTTACGGCAATGGGGGTAATGGCTGCTTGTTATCCATGTCACGCAGTAGTTTGAATAGTTTGCGTGAAGCTGAAGGTGGCTTGTTAAGCTGGACCTCCTTTTTGGCGTTGCGGATTAACTGGCGCAGAGTTTGCACATTTGCGTTGGTGGCCTGTTTGAGCAGTTCGGACAGAACCTCGTCACTGCCTTCGATCAAACGCTCTCTCCAGGCTTCAATATGATGAAAACGTGCATTCGCCTGTCGATTTTTCAGGTCAATGTTGTTGACGGCATCCAGCAATTCTTCGTTGTCGCGTTGGCGAAGCATTTTCCCGACGGTCATCAATTGTCTTTTCCTGGCACCGTGAGATTTGATGCTGCGGGCAAATTCCAGTTCAGCCCGCAGATCCTCATCCAGGGGCAGTTTTTTAAACCTGTTTTCCGGCATCGAAATCATTTCTTTGGCCAGGTTCACCAATTCTTGAGCTTCGCGTTTTCGCTGGCTCTTACTGATTTCAGGTATGTCATTTTCGGTAGTGGATTCGTTCATGCCGATTATTCGCCCAACGGAGTTTCCAGGGTAATGTCACATAATATAGGACACTACAACAAATGATAGATTCGAGTATGGTAGCCCAGGCCGTGCCTGACCGCGATCAGGAATTGTCTTTCCTGGTAGATGGCGCACAACTGGCGCTGGAGCATGCGCGTCGTCACGGTGCACAAAGTTCTGAAGTATCGGCGAGTATTCATTTCGGTCTGGAAGTAAACGTACGCAAGGGCGAGGTTGAAACCCTGGAATATTCACGCGACCGTGGTCTGGGTATCAGTGTTTATCTCGGAAACAGCAAGGGCCACGCCAGCAGCGGTGATTTGCGCCCGGAAACAATTCGTAAGTGTGTGGAAAAAGCGATTGATATCGCCCGGTTTACGCAGGCGGATAAATGCAATGGACTGGCGTCAGCTGACAGGTTGGCAAGCAAGTTTCCGGATCTTGATTTGTGGCATCCACAAACCCTGGACGCGGAGTTAACCACGCAAAGGGCGCTGGCCTGTGAGGCAGCCGGTCTCGACAACCCTAAAATTGCCAATTCTGATGGTGCCTCGGCTTCGAGCAGTTTCGGCTTGAGTGTATATGCCAATTCCAATGGTTTCATCGGTCGCAGGGATGGCACACGCTTTGGTCAAAGTTGTGTGTTGATTGCCGGTGAAGGTGAGTCCATGCAGCGTGACTACTGGTACGATTCACGCCGGGCATTTTCCGATCTTGAGAGTGTGGAAGATACCGGGCATGAGGCGGCTCGCCGGACGGTTAAGCGTCTCGGGGCCCGCAAGGTTCCAACCTGTGAAGTGCCGGTGCTGTTCGCACCGGAGGTTGCGCGCGGGCTTGTAAGTCACCTGGTCTCTGCCATATCAGGTGGTGCGCTCTATCGCAAGGCGTCTTTCCTGCAAGACTCCGTGGGCCAACAGTTGTTTCCTGATTGGATGACGATGTCCGAAAGCCCCTTTATCCTGCGTGGTCCGGCCAGTACGGCGTTCGATGCCGAAGGCGTGGCGACCAGTGAGCGCGATATCATCAGGGACGGTATTCTGACCGGTTATGTGCTGGACAGTTATTCGGCCCGCAGGCTGGGACTCGATACAACAGGTAACGCTGGCGGTGTACACAACCTGATAGTAAATCCTGGCCGGCTTTCGGCTGAGGAACTGATGAAGCAAATGGGTACCGGTCTATTGGTCACCGAGGTCATGGGGCAGGGTGTCAGTATGGTCACAGGAGATTATTCACGTGGTGCGGGTGGATTTTGGATCGAGAATGGTGAAATTCAGTTCCCGGTTGATGAAGTGACGATCGCTGGTAATTTGAAAGATATGTTTATACGTATCGAAGCGGTGGGAAATGACATAGATGACCGTTCGGGTATTCAGAGTGGATCGATTCTGATGGGTAAAATGACGTTGGCCGGTACTTAGGGGCTGACGGACTCAGCATGAGCTACTTCCTCTCGCTACGGCCGGTCAAGTCAGACCGTCTTCCGGGCCGGTAACACCTTGTATGTTTCGTTTTCTGCGCATCGCAATACTACTGACCATACTGGTCGTTGTTGCCGGTAACCAGTGGTTGACAAGCAACCGCTTGAGCAGCTGGGAAAAACCCTTGTGGATTACCATTTATCCGGTTTTGCTTGATTCTGATCCGGACATCCGTCGTCATGTTAAGAGCCTCAGTGCAGATTCATTTCAAGACATTGGTGATTTTCTTAAACGTGAGGCTGCGCATTATGGTCGCCAGCTTGAGGACCCTGTCGTGATCCAGGTAGCACGACCGTTGACAGTGTTGCCCCCGGCTTTGCCGGCCGAAAGTTCAGGCTTGAATGTTGCTTTGTGGAGTTTGAAAATGCGCTGGTGGTCGTGGAGACATGGCGCACAGGATGGTTTGATCGGTGATGATGTCAGGATGTATGTGCTTTACCAGAAAGGGAATTCCGAAAACCCGATGGAGCGCTCGGTCGGTATAAAAAACGGCAGTTACGGTTTGGTTAATGCCGTCGCATCCCGGCAGATGGCGGCGCGTAATCGCATCGTCATAACCCACGAACTACTCCATGTGCTGGGTGCAGGCGACAAGTATGATCTGGATACCGGTCAACCCATGGTGCCGGATGGACTTGCAGACCCTGCGCAAGCACCCTTATACCCGCAAGATCGTGCAGAGATTATGGGTGGCCGCATTGCAATATCAGCCAATGACTGGCGTTACCCTGCAAGCCTTAAGTTTTGCGTGATCGGGGCTCAATCCGCGATTGAAATCGGATGGCTAAATGAGTAAAAGCCGGTTGGTTAATCAAGCACCCGGAAATGTTTGGCGTTCCTCTTGACGAGAATTGAAGCAAGCCAGGGCAGATAACGGTTGGCAAACACGATCATTTTATATTGCCTGCCAGGAACAACCACCGGTTTGACCTTGTCAGCGGACATGGCCTGGATGGTATCTGCAACCACGTCTTTTGCATCAAGCCACAAATATGCCGGTAGCTTACTGATCATTTCACGGGTGCCGTTGACGTCGTGAAACTCGCTGTAGGTAAACCCGGGACACAATGCACAAACTTTCACGCCCGTTTCTTCATTTTCCAATGCAAGTGCTTCGCTGAATCTGATCAGGAAAGATTTGCTCGCACCATACAGGGTGTGACCGGCACTGCTGGCTACCAGTCCCGCGACCGAGGCAACATTGACGATGAATCCACGCCTGCGCTCCTGCATACCCGGCAACAAACGCCAGGTCAGTTCGCACACCGCGGTCATCATGAGCTGGATAAAGTCAGCATGTTCTTGCCAGGCAGGAACATGGAAACTTCCAGGTAAGCCATAACCCGCATTGTTCACCAGGAATTCAATACTGATGTTTTCCAGCGCAAGTCGGTCAACGATCATCTCGCACGCATCTTTTTGAGAAAGATCTGCGGTAATGATCAGGCTACGGGTGGCATGCGAGCTCAATAGTTCGTCCGCGACAGCCCGCAGTTTCTCCTCACGGCGTGCGACCAGGACCAGTTGATAGCCCTTCCCGGCCAATTGTCGGCAAAACTCGGCACCGATACCGGCGGATGCCCCGGTGACCAAAGCCCATGGTTTTTGCGGATCTCTATCCCTGTTTTCCTGAACCATTGTGTTGACCTGCGTCATATGAATTAGCGGACATGCTACTACACTTTAAAGCGGATCGATTGACATTCCCAGCGATGTATTGGGATGAATATAAAACACGGAGGCTAGCGCCATGACACGTCTCGCAATCGGTGTATTACTCTGGAGCCTGGTTCATTTTATACCTTCATTGGCCGCAGAGTTTAAAAAAATGGTGATCACGCGATATGGCGAATACCCCTATAAAGGTGTGTTTACCATGTTGATGGTAGTTTCCCTGTACTTGATCATCTCAGGCTGGAGTTCCCTGACTCCGGTAGAGCCGGAAGTTCTGAATGAGATTTATGTTGCGCCCGAATGGGGTGGACATGCCGCGGCGTTGTTGGTGCTGATTGGCTTTATTTTGTTCCTTGCACCGTATCCGCCCAATAATGTCAAGCGCATGTTACGTCACCCTCAGTTGATAGGGTTTATGTGTTGGGGTGTGGGTCACTTGTTGGCCGTTGGTACGGTTCGGGCCATCGTGTTGTTTGGCGGTCTGACTGCCTGGGCGTTGATCGAGATGCTTCTAATCAATCGTCGGGATGGACAATGGGTAAAGCCTGCCAGGGCACCGGTCAAAAATGACGTGACCATGGTTCTGTTCAGCGTTCTGGCTTACATGGCATTTCTGTACACACACCATTTGCTGTTTGGCGGCACAAACCTGATTTGAGAGGCAGCTGCTCCTGCGCATCGGCCCAGGCAGATCTGACAGGCCCGCTCCTCCTTCCTGCGCCCGCGGTGTACCGTTCATCCTGAACATAACCGTTCATGGCCCAGGCCAGCCTCTCGACCGGTTCCCGGTCTCACCTTCTCCGCTTGTGCAGTGCTAACCTGAAAGACGCCGCTCCTGCGCTCCCTGCGCCCGCGGCATACCGTTCATCCTGAACATAATTGACCTGCATCATTTGTTTTTGTGTTGATGTATCGCATCATCGCCTTCGGTTTTGACTTGCGACAAAAGTGACGTGTAGGTATGCTTGCGCGCCGAAGCGCACTGCGCGTAAAAGGACAACAATGATGAGAAAAATACTGGTCGCAGGAAACTGGAAAATGCACGGATCCAAGATCATGGTGCGTTCCCTGCTCGAAGGTTTGCTGGCAGGAAGTTCAGCCGACGGTAAAGCTGATTTGGCCGTGTTTCCCTCTTTTCCCTACCTGTCACTGACAGAATCTGTTCTTTCCGGTAGTCATATAGCATGGGGTGGTCAAACGCTGAACCCCAATGCACAAGGTGCCCACACCGGCGAAACCAGCGGTAACATGCTGGTGGATATGGGTTGCCGTTACGCGCTGGTCGGTCATTCGGAACGGCGTGCAATCTACGGCGAAAGTGATGAAGACGTTGCGCTGCGTTTCAATACTGCACTTGATGCGGGGCTGCAACCGGTGCTGTGTGTCGGGGAAACGCTTGAAGAGCGCGAGCAAGGTCAGACCGAGACAGTCGTCGCACGTCAGCTTGACGCGGTGATCGACAGCGTCGGTATTGATGCTTTCAGTCGCGCCATCATTGCCTACGAACCGGTCTGGGCGATCGGAACCGGTCTGACCGCAACACCGGAACAGGCACAGTCCGTACATGCATTTATACGTGACAAGATATCGGCTCTCAATGCTATAATAGCCGATCAATTACGAATCCTATACGGCGGCAGTGTGAAAGGTTCCAATGCCGCCGAATTGTTTGCCCAGAAAGATATTGATGGCGGACTTGTTGGAGGGGCTTCACTGACAGCGGAAGACTTCCTCGCAATTTATAGCGCCGTTAATTAAAGGGTGCTCAAAAAGACGGAATAAAATATGCAGGTTTTAAACATTTTTCACGTACTCATCGCAATTTCGATGGTTGCTTTTATTTTGATACAAAAGGGCGCCGGTGCTACTGCCGGTGCCGCATTTGGCAGTGGCGCCTCGGGCACCGTATTCGGGTCCCGTGGAGCAGGCAATTTTCTGTCACGTTCCACCTGGGTATTGGCGACGCTTTTTTGTCTGATCAGCCTGACGATGGCCGTGATAGCTTCACGTGCGGGTACAGTGCCCGAGACCGATCTTGGTGTGGTTGCTACTGCACCAGCAACGGAAGAAGCAAACAATAATGCTGCCCAGGATTTACCCATAGTTATTAAATCTGCCGATCCTTCAGATGTACCCTCGATGGAATCTGTGATCGCGCAACCTGAAGCGGAACTTAATGCCGGTGATATGCCAGCGATTGAGTCCGAATCTGAATCAGTACCAGCAAGTGATGGTTCTGAAAAAGATACTTCCGGTAACGATGGGACCTGAAGTAAAGAAAAAGAATAGCCCAAGTGGTGGAATTGGTAGACACGCTATCTTGAGGGGGTAGTGACGGAAGTCGTGCCGGTTCGAGTCCGGCCTTGGGCACCATTTTTTGAAATGGGGGTATGCCACCACCCTTTGTGAATTGAGACTAGAGTATGCTTGCACAATACCTGCCAATTCTGATTTTTCTCTGTATTGCCACAGTTATCGGCATCGTGTTGATAATTCTCGGCGGATTGCTCGGACCAACCAGGCCCGACAGTGAAAAATTATCTGCTTACGAGTGTGGTTTTGAGGCGTTTGAGGATAGCCGCACCAAGTTTGATGTTCGTTACTACCTGGTAGCGATCCTGTTCATCATTTTCGATCTTGAAATTACATTTTTCCTGCCTTGGGCCCTGGCTCTGGATAAGCTGGGCATGTTCGGTGTTGCAGCCATGTTTGTGTTCCTTGCTGAACTGGTCATCGGCTACTTTGTAATCTGGAAAAGAGGCGCTTTGGAATGGGAATGATGGACATAATGTACCCCGACCGGGGTATTGAGCTTGGTGAAGTAGACGACATTCTGAGACCCAGTGCGGATAGTAATCCGCTGATGGCGCGAGGTGTGGTCACCACGTCGCTTGACGCTTTGATCAACTGGGCGAGAACAGGCTCAATGTGGCCGGTTTCTTTTGGTTTGGCTTGTTGTGCCGTCGAAATGATGCAGGCGGGTGCGGCGCGTTACGATCTCGACAGGCTGGGCGTCATATTTCGTCCCAGCCCCCGTCAGTCGGATGTCATGATCGTTGCAGGAACACTGGTCAATAAAATGGCACCTGCAATGCGTAAAATCTATGACCAGATGGCTGAACCAAGATGGGTCATATCCATGGGTTCATGTGCCAACGGCGGTGGTTACTACCATTATTCTTATTCGGTGACTCGCGGTTGCGACCGCATCGTACCGGTAGATATCTATGTGCCGGGTTGCCCACCCACGGCGGAAGCCCTGATTTACGGTATTTTGCAATTGCAAAAGAAAATTCGCCGTACCGCTACCATTGCCAGGTGACGTAATGATTGACGTGTCCAAAAGTCTGTCCGAGGAACTCGCAAGCCTGTTTCGGCGACCGGATCACAGTTTCCGAGCCGGGTCCCGGTATGGTTACTATCCAGGTTCCTGTTGATGAGTGGTTGGAAATTGCGCAGACATTGCGTGACGATTCACGTTTTACATTTAGCCAGCTAACCGATTTATGCGGTGTCGATTACCTTGGCTTTGGCCAGGTGGAATGGGAAACAACTGACGCAACACATGAGGGCTTCAGCCGTGGTGTTGAAGGCCTGGGTCCTGGTCGTTTCGACTGGAAAAACCGGCCCGAATCAACCGATGCCGAACAACGGTTCGGTGTGGTGGTTCATCTGCTCTCAACCCACCACAACATGCGTTTGCGTATGAAAACTTTCGCTGCTGATGAAGGTTTGCCTATTGTGCCGTCGCTGGTTGAAATCTGGAACTCCGCCAACTGGTATGAGCGTGAGACCTTTGACCTGTTTGGCATTATTTTCGAGGGACACCCGGATTTGCGGCGAATTTTGACGGATTATGGTTTTATCGGTCATCCATTCCGCAAGGATTTCCCGTTGATAGGCAACGTCACCGTTCGGTATGACGAGGACAAAGGCCGCGTGATATATGAACCGGTTGAGATAGAACCGCGTGTACTCGTACCACGTGTCATACGTGATGATTCACGATACAAAGCAGACGACATCGACAAGGCAGCAGATGAAGCCGCCGACTCGCTGGCGTCCGGGGCTGAATAAACATGTCAGAAATTCGCAACTACACGATGAATTTCGGGCCGCAACATCCGTCGGCTCATGGTGTTCTCCGCCTGGTGCTGGAGCTTGACGGCGAAACCGTTGTTCGTGCAGACCCGCACATTGGCCTGCTGCATCGTGGCACCGAGAAACTTGCTGAAAGCAAGCCTTACAACCAGTCTATTGGATACATGGACCGGATGGACTATGTGTCCATGATGTGCAGCGAACACGCCTATGTGCGCGCAATTGAACAATTGCTGGGTATTGAGCCACCCGTACGTGCCCAATACATACGTACCATGTTTGATGAGATTACCCGTATTGGTAATCACATGCTGTGGATTGGTTCGAGTGGTATTGACCTGGGGGCCATGACCGTCTTCCTGTACGCCTTTCGTGAGCGTGAACAGACCATCGATATGTACGAGGCGGTATCGGGTGCGCGTATGCACGCGAATTATTACCGGCCTGGTGGTGTCTATCGTGATTTACCTGACACCATGCCGCAGTACAAAGAGACACCCTGGACCAAGGGCAAAAAGCTCAAGCAAAGAAACGAATGGCGTGAAGGCTCTTTACTGGATTTCATCGAGGCATTTGCAAAGGATTTCCCGTCCAAGGTCGACGAATATGAAACCCTGTTGACCGATAACCGTATCTGGAAGCAGCGTACCGTCGGTATCGGTGTGCTATCACCTGAACGTGCTCAGCAACTGGGTTGTTCCGGACCCATGTTGCGTGGTTCAGGTATCGAGTGGGATCTGCGCAAGAAACAGCCCTATGCCATGTATCACGAGATGGATTTTGATATTCCCGTTGGTATCAACGGTGATTGCTACGACCGGTACCTGGTCCGTATTGAAGAATTGCGCCAGTCTGCGCGTATCATCCTGCAATGTGTCGAATGGCTGCGTGCCAACCCCGGTCATGTCATGTTGAAAAATTTCAAGGTCATCCCGCCAACACGTGAAGAAATGAAGGATGACATGGAAGCCCTGATCCATCACTTCAAACTATTTACCGAAGGCTACAGTGTTCCGAAGGGTGAGACCTACGCAGCCGTCGAGGCACCCAAGGGTGAATTCGGTTGTTTCATGGTTTCAGATGGAGCCAACAAGCCCTTCCGTGTGCACCTGAGAGCGCCTGGTTTTGCCCACCTTGCCTGCATGGATGAGTTGGCGAGAGGACATATGCTGGGTGATGTGGTGGCGCTCATGGGTACCTTTGATATCGTATTTGGTGAGGTAGACCGCTAATGAGTCATAAAGCTGAACACATTGCCGGTAAAAAGGCCCTGCTTGATGAAGACACCCGGGCAAACATCGATCACTGGGTAAATAAATTCCCCGCAGAACATAAGCGGTCCGCACTGATACAGGCGCTGATTGCTGCACAGCATCAGAATGGCGGCTGGGTCAGCAAGGATATGATCGAAGCGGTTGCGGATTACCTGGGTCTGCCTCCGGTCTGGGCTTTTGAGGTTGCCAGTTTTTACTCAATGATCGATCAAAAACCGGTCGGCAGGCACAAGGTCAACGTTTGCACCAATATCTCATGCTGGCTCAATGGTGCCGAAGACATGGTCAGCCATATTGAACAAAAACTGGGTATAAAGCTGGGTGAGACCACGGCAGATGACCGTATCACGCTGATCGTTGAAGAGGAGTGTCTCGCCGCATGCTGCGGGGCACCCGCGATGGTGGTCGATGGCCATTATCACGAAAACCTCGATACCAACAAAATCGACAAAATTCTGGATGGGCTGGACTGATGGCTGATCACAACGTCGTATTTCACTACGCTTGATGCTGAACAGCCATGGTCGATGGAGACCTATCTGGCCATCGATGGTTACAAGGCATGGAAAAAGATCCTGGCCGAGAAGACCGACCCGGCAGACATCATTGATAACGTCAAGCTTTCAGCCTTGCGTGGACGCGGCGGTGCAGGTTTCCCGACCGGCTTGAAATGGAGCTTTATGCCCCGTTCAGCACCCGGTCAGAAATATATTTTGTGTAATTCTGATGAATCCGAACCTGGCACCTGCCATGACCGCGACATCCTCAGGTTCAACCCCCATGCGGTCATCGAGGGTATGGCCATTGCCGGATATGCAATGGGTGCCACCGTGGGTTATAACTACCTGCGCGGTGAGTTCCACCACGAACCGTTTGAACGTTTCGAAGAAGCCCTGAAAGAAGCCTATGCAGCAGGTCTGCTCGGTAAAGATCTGCTGGGCAGTGGGATTGACATGGACATTTACACCGCCCTCGGTGCCGGCGCCTATATCTGTGGTGAAGAAACGGCCTTGATGGAATCGTTGGAGGGCAAAAAAGGCCAACCGCGTTTCAAACCGCCTTTCCCGGCCAATTTTGGCCTGTACGGTAAGCCCAGCACCATCAACAATACCGAGTCACTGGCCTCGATTCCGCACATCATGCGCAACGGAGGTCAATGGTTCCTCGATATCGGCAAGCCCAACAATGGCGGCCCCAAGGTGTTTTCTGTTTCCGGTCATGTGAATAAGCCGGGAAATTATGAAGTACCACTGGGCACGCCTTTTAGCGAATTGCTGGAAATGGCCGGTGGTGTGCGCAACGGTCAATAAACTCAAGGGTGTGATACCCGGTGGTTCATCCATGCCGGTACTGCCGGCCGAAATCATGATGGATGTCACCATGGATTTTGACGCCTTGTCCAAGGCCGGTTCAGGTCTCGGCTCCGGCGCGGTCATCGTAATGGATGAAACCACCTGCATGGTTAAAGCATGCACCCGCATCTCGCGCTTTTATCACATGGAATCCTGTGGCCAGTGCACACCTTGTCGTGAAGGTACCGGCTGGATGCACCGGGTACTGGATAGAATTGTTGATGGTAAAGGTCAGTTGAAAGACCTGGAATTACTGCGTTCAGCGGCGGGGCAAATTGAGGGTCACACCATCTGTGCCTTTGGCGAAGCGGCCGCCTGGCCGGTGCAGGGATTCCTGCGGCAATACTGGCATGAATTTGAATACTACGTGGAACACGGCCGGTCCATGGTTGATGATCAAAAGGGGAAAGCTGCATGAGCACGCAGCCTGAAGCAGTGATTGACATGGTCAACATCGAAATTGATGGCCAGGCCATGGAAGTTCCTAAAAACTCGATGATTATTGAGGCCACCGACAAGGCTGGAATCAGTATTCCGCGTTTTTGTTACCACAGCAAACTGAGCATCGCGGCCAACTGCCGTATGTGCCTGGTGGATATTGAAAAGTCACCCAAGCCGATGCCGGCCTGCGCCACACCGGTTATGGATGGCATGAAAATCTATACCCAATCGCGCCGGGCGATTGATGCCCAGCATGGTGTTATGGAGTTTCTGTTAATCAATCACCCGCTGGATTGTCCGATTTGCGACCAGGGTGGTGAGTGTGAATTGCAGGATCTGGCGATGGGTTACGGTCGCTCTGTTTCCCGCTTCACCGAGCGTAAACGCGTGGTTAAAGACCATGATATCGGGCCGTTGGTACAAACCGACCTGACCCGTTGTATTCAATGTACACGATGTGTGCGTTTCCTCGATGAAATCGCGGGAACCAATGAGCTGGGCATGTTCGGACGGGGTGATCGTTCAGAGATCGGAACCAGTCTTGCCCAGGGTATTGACTCTGAATTGTCCGGAAACGTGATTGATCTGTGTCCGGTGGGCGCATTGACCAATAAACCTTTCCGTTTCTCTGCACGTGCCTGGGAGTTAATGGCGCGGCCGTCACTGGCAACTCACGATGGTGTCGGTTCCAGCCTGTGGTATCACACACGTCGCGGAAAGGTTCTGCGTGCAGTACCCAGGGACTGTGAATCTACCAATGAAACCTGGTTGTCAGATCGTGACCGTTATTCTCATTTTGGTCTCAATTCTGATGACAGGGTTCTCGAACCCATGGTCAAAGTAAATGATCAGTGGCAAAACGTTTCATGGGATGAAGGTATACGTGTTGCCGTCAAGGCGCTGCGGAAATCTGTTACTGCTCATGGCGGTGCCAACCTGGGTGTGCTGATGTCAGCAAGTGCATCGACAGAAGAGCACTTTCTTGCCCAACGTCTGGCGAGCGGACTCGACTGCCCGAACATTGATTACCGTTTGAGAGAACAGGATTTCAGTGACGACAAGGCCCTTGGCCGGGTGGCATCATTCCAGACACCAATGGCTGCAATCGATGATGCCGAAACAATTCTGTTGATAGGCAGCAATATCCGTCATGAGGCACCCATCCTGGGTCAGCGCGTACGCAAGGCGTTCCGCAAAGGCGCACGGGTCGCTGGCATTGAATCCGGTTGACTGGAATTTCCATTTCGAGTTGGCGGATAAGTTGATCACGGCACCCCAGCACATGGTTGCGGAATTGGCAGCGCTTGCTGTGGCGGTTGCCAAGCTTACCGGTCAAGAGATTCCTGGATTCCTGCAAAGCGCAGTTTCGGGTGCTCAGACTGAAGCATCGCATAGTGCAATGGCTGAAATGCTGGTAGGTGACGGCGATAAAATGCTGATCCTGGGGCAGGCCGCCATGGCGCATGAACAGGCTTCCTGGTTACGCCAGTTATCAGCCTGGATTGCCACTGCAACCGGTGCGAGTCTCAATATAGTTTCGCATGGTGGCAATTCCACCGGTGCAGCGATGGTGGCTGCTGCCGCCGACGCGGTTGACGGTCTCAATACCCGTGAAATGCTGAGCACATCGCTTAAGGGTTATCTGTTGTGGGACATTGAGCCTGAATTTGATTTGGCCAACCCTGCACTTGCCATGCAGGCACTTGCATCGGCTGAGAATGTGGTAGCGGTATCCGCTTTTGCCAGTGAAGGTCTGAAAGCGGTCGCCGATGTGATATTGCCGCTGGCGCCGCTGGCTGAATCTGAAGGTCTGTTTTATACCTTCGATGGCCAATCCTTCGTGGTAGAGACGGCAGTCAAACCTTCAGGTCAGGCCAGATCAGGCTGGAAAATTTTACGCCGCATGGGTGCCGAGCTTGAGCTGGATGGCTTTTCACAGGTAGACATCACTTCAATTCGTGATGAAATACTTGCCGAGATCAGCACGACAGCCAGTACAGCAGGTGAAGTTGAATTGACTGCACCGAAAACCGGGGGTGATCTTTACCGGGTAGGTGATGTCGCAATGTACGCTGTCGATGCCTTGTGCCGACGGTCCGAGTATCTGCAACAGACGGTACATGCCGAAAATTCTTTTGTAGGCCTGAACCCCGATGATGCCGGCCGAAAAGGTTTTGTTGACGGTCACGAAGTCAAGGTCAGCCAGGGTGACTGGGCATGTCATTCTTCCGGTTCGTCTATGCAGTGAATTGCCCGCAGGTGCAGTTTGGGTGAAAAGTGCAACGGATGTGAGCAGTACACTCGGTGACAGTTTCGGACCCATTAGCGTGGAGGCGGCCTGATGCTTGATATGCTTCTATCAGTTTGGGAGTGGATCCAGTCACAGTACCTGATCTGGACGGTGCTCAAGATACTGGTGATTACTGTTCCCCTGATTACGGCAGTGGCTTTCTACACCTATTTTGAGCGTAAGGTCATTGGCGCGATGCAGATTCGCGTTGGACCCAGCCGGGTTGGTCCACTGGGTTTGATACAGCCTTTTGCCGATGTTTTCAAATTGCTGTTGAAAGAGATCATCCTGCCAACCAACTCCAACCGCTACCTGTTCCTGTTGGCACCGATCATTGCACTGGCACCGGCTTTTGCGGCCTGGGCAGTCGTGCCATTCAACGATTTCATGGTGTTGGCGGATGTCGATGCCGGTCTGATTTATGTACTGGCGCTGACATCCCTGGGTGTCTACGGCATCATCATTGCCGGTTGGGCTTCCAACTCCAAGTATGCGTTTCTCGGTGCCATGCGCGCTGCGGCACAGACAGTGTCTTATGAAATCGCGATGGGTTTTTCACTGGTTGGTGTATTGATTCTTGCCGGTACGATGAATCTTCGTGAAATCGTACTGGCCCAGCAGGGTGGCATATTTGACTGGTACTGGTTACCGCTGTTGCCATTATTCATGATTTACATGATTTCGGGTGTGGCTGAGACAAACCGCGCACCGTTTGACCAGGCTGAGGGTGAATCAGAAATCGTTGCGGGCTTCCATGTCGAGTATTCGGGCTCAGCATTTGCCGTTTTCTTTTTGGCTGAATACGCCAACATGATCCTGATTTCCGGTTTGACCGCCATCCTGTTTGCAGGTGGTTGGTTATCACCGTTTGAAGGTGTGCCGGTATTGGGTGAAACCTTCCTGGCCGAGGGCAGCATATTCTGGTTCCTTGGCCAAGACCGTTGTCTTCATGTTCATGTTTTTGTGGTATCGGGCGACATTCCCCCGCTACCGTTACGACCAGATCATGCGTCTGGGTTGGAAAGTACTTATTCCTATAACAATGGTCTGGGTGATGGTTGCAGCCATGATGACCGTTCTTGGATTCGTGGTGAAGGGTAGCTGAGGATGAAACGTATTATTCAATATTTCCGCAGCCTGATGTTGCTCGAACTGCTGAAAGGCATGAGTCTCACCATGCGCCACATGTTCCGTCCGATCATCACGATTAACTACCCGGAAGAAAAGACACCCAAGTCGGTCCGTTTTCGTGGTTTGCACGCATTGCGCCGCTATCCAAATGGTGAGGAACGTTGCATCGCCTGTAAGTTATGCGAAGCCGTGTGTCCTGCGCTTGCCATCACCATCGAATCTGAACAACGTGATGACGGCAGTCGTCGTACAACACGTTATGACATCGATTTATTCAAATGTATTTTCTGCGGGTTTTGTGAAGAATCCTGCCCTGTTGATTCAATCGTTGAAACCGGGATTCTCGAATATCACATGGAAAATCGTGAAGAGGCCATCATGACCAAAGAAAAACTGTTGGCAATCGGTGATCGTTTTGAATCCGAGATTGCAGAAGATCGTAAAAGGGATGCGGCTTACCGATGATTGTCCAGGAACTTGTATTTTACGCTTTTTCGTTGGTTTTGGTGTTTGCCGGTGTGTCGGTGATAACGGCACGTAACCCGGTCTACTCCGTATTATTCCTGATACTGGCCTTTTTCAGTGCGGCCGCCATCTGGATGCTTTTGGAAGCGGAGTTCCTCGCCATCATACTGGTTGTGGTGTACGTGGGTGCAGTGATGGTGCTGTTTCTCTTCGTGATAATGATGCTGGATATTAACCTGGTGCCATTCAAGGAGGGCTTCATCCGCTATCTGCCCGTAGCTGTTGTTGGTCGCCATAATTATGGCAGTAGAGTTATTGATGGTGATGTGGAGCAGGGGGCGATTTGGAGCAGAGATGTTCCCGGTTCCCTCACCCAACCCCGCCGGTTACAGCAATACCCGCGAACTGGGCGAGTTGCTGTATACCAATTACCTGTTGCCGTTTGAAGTTGCCGGTGTGGTTTTGCTGGTTGCGATGATCGCAGCAGTCGCTCTGACCTTGCGTACACGACCAGGCATTAAAATCCAGAATCCGTCAGTACAGGTCAGAACCCGCCGTGACGAGAGTGTCAGGTTGGTAAAAATGAAATCAGAGAAGCCGCGGAGCGTTTGAGGAATCATCATGCTGACACTTGCTCATTTTCTGACCCTTGGCGCAATTCTGTTTAGTCTGAGTGTTGCGGGGATTTTTATTAACCGAAAGAACATCATCATTCTGTTGATGTGTATCGAGTTGATGCTGCTGGCAGTCAACATGAACTTTGTTGCATTTTCCCGTTTCCTGGGCAACCTCGACGGACAAATATTTGTATTCTTCATACTGACGGTAGCGGCAGCCGAGGCGGGTATTGGTCTCGCCATCCTGGTGGTGCTTTTCCGTAACCGGCGGACCATTAATGTTGCCGAACTGGACGATCTGAAAGGATGAACATGTCGTTGCAAACCACACTGCTGCTGATACCGCTGCTGCCCTTGGGTGGCGCGATTCTGGCGGGATTTTTCCGTAACCAGATCGGCCGGGTGGGCTCTCATACGGTTACGATTCTGGGTGTTGCTCTGTCGTTTGCCCTGTCGGTATGGCTGCTCATGCAACAGATCAATGGCACGCTGGAAACTGTAAATATCAATGTGTATACCTGGATGGTGGCGGATGGTATTCGCTTCCAGGTCGGTTTCCTGATTGATCACCTGACAACATTAATGATGTGTACCGTGAGTTTTATCTCATTTATGGTGCATATCTATACGATTGGCTATATGCGTGATGATCCGGGTTACCAGCGTTTCTTCAGTTACATCGCGCTGTTCACTTTTTCGATGCTGATGCTGGTCATGTCCAACAACTTCCTGCAATTGTTCTTTGGCTGGGAAGCGGTAGGCCTGGTGTCCTATCTACTGATCGGCTTCTGGTTTAACCGGGATTCTGCGACCAGGGCCGGTCTGAAAGCTTTCCTGGTGAACAGGGTCGGTGATTTTGGATTCCTGCTGGGAATGGCTGCCGTATTGCTCACTTTCGGTACGCTCGATTATGCAGAGGTTTTTGCACTGGCCAGTGGTGCTATTGACCAGACAATTTCTATTCCCGGTGGCATTGAGTGGAACATGCTGACCTTTATCTGTGTGTGCCTGTTCATCGGCGCCATGGGTAAATCTGCACAAGCGCCATTGCATGTTTGGTTGCCGGATTCAATGGAAGGCCCAACACCAATATCCGCTTTGATCCATGCAGCGACCATGGTAACGGCTGGTATTTTCATGGTGGCAAGAATGTCGCCCTTGTTTGAATTGAGTGACGCGGCACTGAGCTTTGTCATGCTGATCGGCGCGGTCACGGCGCTTTCGATGGGTCTGATCGGTATCGTGCAGAATGATGTTAAACGTGTCATCGCCTATTCAACCTTGTCGCAACTGGGTTACATGACGGTCGCGCTGGGTGTTTCTGCGTATTCGGCAGCTATATTTCACCTGATGACACACGCATTCTTCAAGGCATTGCTGTTCCTGGGTGCGGGTTCCGTGATTATTGCCCTGCATCACGAGCAGGATATGCGCTACATGGGCGGTTTGAGGAAATACATGCCGATCACCTGGCTGACTGCCTGGATTGGCACGCTGGCACTGATTGGTTTTCCGTTTTTCGCCGGTTTTTATTCCAAGGATGCAATTATCGAAGCAGTTGCAGACTCGCATCGCTGGGGTAGCAGTTTTGCATACTTTGCCGTCGTTGCGGGTGTTCTGATCACCGCCATCTACAGCTTCAGGCTGTTATACCTCACCTTCCATGGCAAGGAGCGCTTTGAGGTGGTTCATGATGCAGGTGATCACCCACCATCCGGACAATTGGCGCACGCGCCCAAGGAATCACCGTTGGTCGTTACCATCCCATTGATACTGCTGGCTATACCTTCCATTGTCATAGGTTGGATGACCATCGAACCTGTTCTGTTTGGTGGCTGGCTGGAAGACTCGATTTTCGTTCTCGAGAAAAATGATGTACTCGCTGAGTTGGGCAAACACTTTCATGGCGCCACAGCTATGGCCATGCACGCGGTTAACACACTGCCTTTCTGGTTGATGGTCGCCGGTTTTGCAATCGCAACGATTATTTACCAGTTCCGGCCAACGATTGCAGATGCGGTCCGCGACCGGTTTCCGTTTGTATACCGCTTGCTTGATCACAAGTACTACTTCGATGAGTTCTATCAGAAAATCTTTGCACAAGGCAGCGTAAAGCTGGGCGAGAATCTCTGGACCAAGGCGGATGCGGGCTTTATTGACAACGGTCTTGTCAACGGTTCAGCCAAGGTGGTTGAGTGGATAGCCTCACGGGTTCGCCGCTGGCAGACAGGGTTTCTATATGACTATGCCTTTGCCATGATTATCGGGCTTATCGGAATATTGGCAGTTTGGGTAACAATGGTGCCTGGGCGATGAATGGGACAATGAACGGATTTCTACTCAGTATTTTAATCTGGTTGCCCATATTGGGCGCAGTGGCAGTGACGGTTGCAGGCAATCAACGGCCAGTCATGGCCAAGGTTCTGGCCCTGTTAATTGCATCGGTGACTTTCCTGGTGGGTTTACCACTGTTCTTTTCATTTGATACATCAACTGCAGCGATGCAGTTTGTTGAGCATCGAACATGGATTGAAACGTTTAATATCCACTATTACCTGGGTGTAGACGGGTTTTCTGCCCCGTTGATACTGTTGACCATGTTGTTTGGTGTGCTGGTTGTGATTGCTGGCTGGCGTTCAATTCAGAAAAACGTAAACCAGTACATGGCGGCATTCCTGGTCATGGAAGGTTTGATGATTGGCGTGTTTTCCGCACTGGATGCCCTTCTTTTCTATGTGTTTTTTGAAGCCATGTTGATCCCGATGTTCCTGGTGATCGGTATATGGGGTGGGCCGCGCCGGGTTTATGCAACCATCAAGTTCTTTTTGTACACATTCCTGGGATCAGTTTTTATGCTGATCGGCCTGATATACCTGTATATCCAGTCCGGTACCTGGGATATCCTGGCCTGGCATGAAATGCCATTGACCCTGACCGTTCAGAAATGGCTGTTTATCGGGTTTCTGGCTGCGTTTGCTGTCAAGGTTCCAATGTTCCCGGTACACACATGGTTACCTGACGCGCACGTTGAAGCACCGACCGGGGGTTCCGTGATACTGGCAGCCATCATGTTGAAGATCGGCGGTTATGGTTTTATCCGGTTTAGTCTGCCGATAACGCCGGACGCTTCCGCTGCCCTGGACTGGCTGGTTATCGGCCTGTCATTGATCGCAGTGGTCTATATCGGATTTGTTGCCCTGGCGCAGCAGGATATGAAAAAGCTAATCGCTTATTCGTCCATTTCACATATGGGTTTCGTGACGCTTGGTCTGTTTATCGCCTTCTCAATTTATCGCAACACCGGTGGTGTATCCGGTGCAGCGCTGGGTGTCGAAGGCGCGATGATGCAAATGATCTCGCACGGGTTTATCTCGGGCGCACTGTTTCTTACCGTCGGTGTGCTATACGACAGAGTGCATAGCCGGATGATCAAGGATTACGGTGGTGTTGCAAACACAATGCCCTGGTTTGCATTATTTGCAGTATTTTTCCTGATGGCCAATTCGGGTTTGCCCGGAACCAGCGGGTTTGTAGGTGAGTTCATGGTTATCCTGTCCGCTTTTCAGGCAAATTTCTGGTTTGCCTTCCTTGCAGCACTGACGTTGATACTTGGTGCAGCCTACAGTTTATGGCTCGCCAAGCGTGTCATATTCGGTGCCGTGGTCAACCACGAGGTTGAGAATTTGCAGGATATTAACATCCGTGAGGCACTGGTGCTGGGTACACTGGCAGTAGCCATACTGTTTTTTGGTTTATGGCCGCAACCGTTGGTAGACATGATGCACGCGTCGGTAGATAACCTGTTACAACACATAGTTCAATCAAAGGTCATATAGCATGAACGGCGCCAAAATGTTATTAGCTGCTCCCGAGCTCTGGGTCCTGGTGATGGCCTGCGTCATCATGATTGTTGACCTGTTTATACGGGAAGAACGACGGGGAATTATCCACATGCTGGCCATGTTGACGGTTGTTTTTGCTGCCATCATTACCATGCGGGCTGATTACCTGGTTGATGGCGTGCAGTCGATGACCGCTTTCAAGGGCAGTTTCATCAGGGATCCGATGGGTGACGTGCTGAAGGTGTTCAGTTTCGTGATAATGGGTTTGATATTTACCTATTCGAAGTTTTACCTGCGTAGTTTCAAGATGTTCCGTGCGGATTTCTTCACGCTGAGCCTGTTTGCCTTACTTGGTGTCATGTTGTTGATATCAGCAAACAGCATGTTGATGATTTATCTTGGCCTGGAACTGATCTCACTGTCGGTTTATGCACTGGTTGCATTTGACCGTGAATCAGGGCGGGGCACCGAAGCCGCCATGAAGTACTTTGTGTTGGGTTCGATGGCATCCGGTATGCTGCTTTATGGTATGTCCATGATCTACGGTGCCACCGGAAGTCTCTTATTGCCGGAAATTGCAGAGGCCATCAGTACACAGGGCACGGACGATATCTTGCTGGTGTTCGGACTGGTATTCGTGGTGGTCGGAATTGCTTTCAAGTTTGGTGTCGTGCCGTTCCACATGTGGATTCCCGATGTGTATGAAGGTGCGCCACCGGCGGTAACCCTGTTTATTTCGTCGGTACCAAAGCTGGCTGCGTTTGCGATGGCGTACCGGTTCCTGAGCAGTGGTCTGGGCGATCTGCACATTCACTGGCAGAGCATGCTTGCAAGCCTTGCGGTACTGTCAATCATCCTCGGTAACCTCGCTGCGATCATGCAAACAAACATCAAACGCATGCTGGCTTATTCAACCATATCCCACATGGGCTTTGTCATGTTGGGGTTGCTGCCGGGCACCGCCTTTGGTTTTGGTTCAGCCATGTATTACGTCATTGTTTATGGTCTCATGTCAGTCGCAGCTTTCGGCATGATCATACTATTGAGTGCAGGTGGTGTTGAGGCAGAGAACCTGGATGATTTCAAAGGACTGAACCAGCGTAATCCATTTTATGCGGCCATCATGGGGCTGGTCTTGTTTTCGATGGCCGGTGTGCCGCCGATGGTTGGCTTTTTCGCAAAACTGATGGTCCTCAAGGCTGTTATCGAGGCCGGTATGTTATGGCTGGCGATTACCGCGGTAGTATTTGCAGTGATTGGTGCGTTTTATTACTTGCGGCTGATCAAGTACATGTATTTTGATGATCCTGAAATTGAAACCCCGGTAACGGCACCGGTGGATTTTGGTACAGCACTGACATTGAATGGTGCAATGATCCTTGGTTTGGGAATATTCTCCAGCTCATTAATAGCCATTTGTATGACAAGTTTCGGGCTCTGACGGCTTATCTGCGGGTAATTCCCAGCAGGCTGTTCAACGAACAAAGTTTTAAGGTAATATAAGGTCTTGTAATTAGGGCATTGAATCATTATGATGCCTTCCTTGCCGTTGCGGGGTGGAGCAGTCTGGCAGCTCGTCGGGCTCATAACCCGAAGGTCGCAGGTTCGAATCCTGCCCCCGCTACCAATATTTTTCGAGGGTCCGGCAGGGCCCTTTTTTGTTTCATCGGCAATTGCCGGTGTGACCTTGCGACGATTGGATAGTGTAATGAAATAATGCTGTCTCATCCGCCCTTGAGGGCGTGAGTAAAGGTTCCGGAATAGACCGGGGCTGATCGTCGGGGGCGTTTTTGCCCTTTTTTTGTGCCCGGAGATACTGTTTTGAGCGTTCAGAAACTGAATGAGTTGTTGCAACCGCTGGTGGAAGACCTGGGTTATGAATTTGTCGGGTTGGAATACAACAGCAACCCGAAGCACTCGGTGCTTCGAATTTATATCGACCATGAAAATGGTGTGGGTATTGATGACTGTGAAACCGTTAGCCGGGAGACTGCAGCACTGCTGGATGTGAAGGACCCGATCCGGAGTCAGTATAACCTGGAGGTTTCTTCCCCGGGTCTTGATCGGCCATTGTTTACAACGGCCCAATATCGGCAGTTCGCGGGATACATGGCTCAGGTTAACCTGTTTGCACCTCAGGATGGCCGGCGTAAATTTTCCGGCCCGATTCTGGGAGCGGATGAAACCAGCGTCAGCATCGAACAGGATGGTACGGAAGTGTCGCTTGATTTGAGCAACATCGTTAAGGCAAGACTGGTTCCGGATTATGAGAAAATCCTCGCCGGTCGCAAAACAAAATAATGATGAAATACGGGATATGACCCTGCACGGAGTTAACAGCAAATGAGTAAAGAAATCCTTTTGGTCGTAGATGCGGTATCAAATGAGAAAGGTGTTGCCAAGAGCGTCATCTTTGAAGCATTGGAATCGGCCCTCGCAATGGCGACCCTCAAACGCCACAACGATGAAATTCAGGCACGTGTTTCGATTGATCGCGACACCGGTGAGTATGAAACCTTCCGTCGCTGGGAAGTGCTGGAAGACGACGCAGAGCTTGAATCAGAGGACCACCAGATACTGCACAAGGATGCCATATCGCACAACCCTGACATTGAAGTGGGTGACTTCATTGAAGAGCCCATGGAGAACGTCGAGTTCGGCCGTATCGCCGCACAGACTGCAAAACAGGTCATTGTGCAGCGTGTCCGTGAAGCTGAAAGAGAGCAGGTAGTTGATGCCTACAAGGATCGGGAAGGTGAATTAATCAACGGTATCGTCAAGCGTATTGAACGTGGCAATGTGTACCTCGACCTGGGTGGCAATGCTGAGGCATTTGTCGCCCAACGTCATATGATCCAGGGTGAAACCGTTCGTCCGGGAGACCGCCTACGTGCATTTCTATATGAAGTGAAGCCTGAAATACGCGGCCCACAGTTGTTTGCCAGTCGCACCATCAAGGAATTTCTGATCGCGTTGTTTGAATTGGAAGTGCCGGAAATCGGACAGGAATTGATCTCCATCATGGGTGGTGCACGTGACCCGGGTCGCAGGGCCAAGATTGCCGTTAAGTCCAACGATCCCAGAACTGACCCCATTGGTGCCTGCGTTGGAATGCGTGGCTCCCGCGTACAGGCCGTTTCAAACGAATTGGCAGGTGAGCGTATCGATATCATTCTTTGGGATGACAATCCGGCGCAGTTTGTTATCAATGCCATGGCACCGGCCGAAGTTGCGTCCATCGTCGTGGACGAAGAGCGCCGCATGATGGATATTGCTGTTGAAGAAGCCAACCTGTCCCAGGCGATTGGCCGTGGTGGTCAGAATGTAAGACTGGCCAGTGATCTGACCGGCTGGGAGTTGAATGTTCTGACTGTGGAAGATGCCGACAAGAAGGGTGAGGAAGAAGCCGGAAAAGTTCTTAAGAACTTTATGGAACGTCTCGATGTTGATGAAGGCGTAGCCAATATTCTTGTGCAGGAAGGTTTCAGTAATATTGAAGAAGTTGCATATGTGCCTGATTCTGAATTACTTGAAATTGAAGAATTTGACGAAGATATGGTTACGGAGTTGCGGCGCCGTGCACGTGATGCACTGTTGACACAGCTGATTGCCAAGGAAGAAGCGCTCGATGACAACAGCCCGGCTGAGGATCTTCTCAGCCTGGAGGGTATGACTGAGCGCCTCGCTTACCGCCTGGCAGAAAAAGGTACCCGCACACAGGAAGACCTGGCAGAGCTCTCAGTTGATGAATTGCTGGAAATTGATGAGATGTCAGAAGAAGAGGCGGCCGCTTTGATTATGGCGGCACGTGCCCCGTGGTTTGAAGAAGAAACCCAGGATTCCTGAAAAAAAGAACCAATAGGTTCTTAAAGGAGCAGAATATATGTCCCAAGTTACCGTCGCACAATTGGCAGAAGTTCTGGGTATCAGTGTTGATAAACTGATAGCCCAAATGAGCAAAGCCGACATCGCGCTCACATCGGGTGATGATGCAGTTTCCAATGATGACAAGAAAAAGTTATTGGCTCACCTCAGGTCATCTCACGGCAAATCGGAAAGTGATGCAACAGCGCCACGAAAAGTGACGCTCAAGCGTAAGTCGATGAGTGAATTGCGTATTCAGGGCAGCGGTCCACGGGCATCAACCAAGACTGTTAACGTTGAATTCCGCAAGAGTCGCACCTACGTAAAACGCGAGGCTTTGCAGGAAGTAGACCCCGAGAGGGAGAAGGTTCAGCAGGCGCTGAAAGAGGTTCAGGAGCGGCGCGAGGCTGAGGAAAAAGCCCGTGCCGAAGCCGAAGAGAAGGCACGTCTGGAGGCGACGGAGATAGCCCGCAAGGCCGCTGAGGAAGCGGCATTAAAGGCCAAGGAGGAACAGTCTCTCCGCGAGCAGGAAGAACAGGCAGAAGAAGCTGCAGCCAGGCTCAAGCTTGAGGAAGAAGCGCGTAAAAAAGAAGAGGATCGTCTCAAGAAAATCGCCGAAGAGCAACACAAACGCAAGAAGGAGCGCGCCAAACCGGCTACCCGTTACGGGCGCCAGGAACTGCATGTTAATGTTGGCGCAGGCGGTCGACGGCGCAAACCCACCAAGCGGGTGAGCACATCTTCACGACCCACCGAGCACGGTTTTTCCAAACCCACCGAACCCGTGGTCCGTGATGTTGAGATTCCCGAAACTATCGTGGTTGCGGATCTTGCCAAGCTTCTGGCCATCAAGGCAGCAGAAGTTATCAAGGTCCTGATGAAAATGGGCATGATGGTTACCATCAACCAGAACCTGGATCAGGACACGGCCATCCTTGTTGTTGAGGAATTAGGACACAGTGCCAGTCCGGCAGAGGAAAAGGGCATTGAGCAGGAGTTAATTGCTGCTGATGTTGAGATGGGTGATGAAGGTATAACACGCCCGCCTGTCGTTACCGTGATGGGCCATGTTGATCATGGCAAAACATCCTTGCTTGACTATATCAAGGCGACCAAGGTCGTGGACGGTGAAGCGGGCGGCATCACGCAACATATCGGTGCTTACCATGTGATCACAAAACGCGGCATTATTACCTTTCTGGATACGCCGGGTCATGCGGCCTTTACTGCCATGCGTTCACGCGGCGCGAAGGCAACGGATATCGTCGTGCTCGTGGTTGCGGCTGATGATGGTGTCATGCCACAAACCAAGGAAGCGATTCAGCATGCCCGCGCAGCGGGTGTGCCGCTGATTGTGGCAATCAACAAAATTGATCTTCCTGATTCAGATATCGAGCGCATCAGGTCCGAATTATCCCAGGAAGAGGTTATTTCCGAAGAGTGGGGTGGTGAGGAATTGTTTGTTCCCGTTTCAGCCAAGACAGGCGAGGGGATTGAAGATCTTCTCGAGGGTATTTTGCTTCAGGCCGAGTTACTTGAGCTGAAGGCTGACCCGGAGCGGCGTGCACAGGGACTGGTGATCGAATCCAGCCTGGATAAAGGCCGTGGACCTATGGCTACTATTTTGGTCCAGAACGGTACCCTCAAGCATGGTGAAATGGTGCTTGCAGGACAGGAATTTGGACGTGTAAGGGCAATGTTTGATGAAACCGGTGAGCCGATAGAATCGGCCGGACCTTCCATGCCCGCGGTGATTCTTGGCTTGTCCGGTGTACCTTTCGCCGGTGACGAAGTATTGGTTGTTGCCAATGAAAGAAAAGCCCGTGAAGCTGCTGCCGACCGTCAGGGCCGCCAACGTGAAAGCCGGCTCGCGCAACAGCAGGCAGCCAACTTGCAGAACCTGTTCGAGAACATGGGTAAAGGTGAGCAGAAAGTTGTAAACCTGTTGATCCGTGCCGATGTACAAGGCAGTGTCGAGGCGCTGAAGGATTCGTTGGTTAGTCTCAGTAATGAGGATATCAAGGTCAATATCGTGGCCTCGGGTGTTGGTGCAATCACCGAGTCCGATGCGACCCTGGCGCATGCATCCGGTGCCATCATCATCGGTTTCAACGTGCGTGCCGACAACAGTGCGCGCAGAACCATTCAGGAACAGGAACTGGACCTGCACTACTACAGTATTATCTATGAAGCCATTGACGAAGTGAAAGCCGCCATCACCGGTATGCTCGGAACCGAGACAAGAGAAACCATCGTCGGTCTGGCCGAGGTTAGAGATGTATTTCGTTCATCGAAGTTTGGTGCCATTGCCGGTTGCCTTGTAGTGGAAGGCCATGTGAAACGTGCTAACCCGATCAGGGTCCTGCGTGACAACGTGGTGGTATTCGAGGGCGAACTCGAGTCACTGAGACGTTTCAAAGATAACGTCAATGAAGTGGTGGCTGGTACAGAATGTGGTATTGGCGTGAAAACGTATAACGATATCAAGCCAAACGACCAGATCGAATGTTTCGAACGGACCGAGGTCGCCAGAACCCTCAAGTAGGGGGTCTGTAGCAACATGCCAAGGGACTTTAAAAGATCTGAACGTGTAGCAGGCCAACTGCGGCGTGATCTTGCCAGGCTGATTCAGCAGGAAATCAAAGACCCGGAAGTTGGCTTTGTCAGTCTGTCTGATGTGGAGGTCACTCGTGACCTGTCGCATGCCAAGGTGTTCATCACCGTGTTCGAACCTGAAAAAGCGAAGGAAAGTTTGAAGGCATTACGCCGTGCCTCGACGTTCCTGCGCTCTCGTCTTGCCCAGGAATTACGTTTACGACATGTACCGGAATTACATTTTGTACACGATGACTCAGTGGAAAAGGGAAGTCATATCGACGAGTTGATATCAAAGGCGCTGAACTCGGACAGGGACGGGTTTGAGAAAACGCTGGCTGACGCTGAAGAGCCCGACAAGGACTAATGGGTCGCCGCAAGCATGGGGCGGATATTCACGGTATCGTCCTGCTGGACAAACCGGTCGGAATTTCCTCCAACCGCGCGTTGCAAAAAGTTCGTGGAATCTTCCAGGCCCGTAAGGCTGGCCATACAGGGAGTCTTGATCCATTTGCAACCGGCATGCTACCCATCTGCCTGGGTGAAGCCAGTAAAACAGCTGCATTTATGCTCGAAGCGGGTAAGCGGTATCGCGCCACTGCAAAATTGGGCGTAGCAACGACTACCGGTGATGTGGAAGGAGAGCTTATTCAGACCTGTCCGATACCCGACCTGGACCCTGAAACCCTGGCTCAATCTCTGCAACAGTTCGTAGGCGAAATTAAACAGGTCCCACCCATGTATTCCGCATTGAAACACGAGGGAAAACCCTTGTACGAATATGCGCGTGCCGGCATTGCGATCGAGCGTCCCGCACGGTCTGTTTTCATCCATCACCTGGAAATCCTGGACTGGAAGTCACCCTTGTTGACGTTTGTCGTGCACTGTTCCAAGGGGACTTACATCAGAACGCTGGCGGAAGATATAGCGACTGCGCTTGGTAGTTGTGCGCATTTGATCGAGTTGCGACGCACGCTTGTAGAGCCTTTCGACAAGTTTCCCATGCTGACACTGGAGCAGTTACAGGAAGCACGGGATAGCGGCGAACTGCCGGGGGTGTTGTTAGCTGTCGATGCCGGGTTGCCCGATTGGCCACGTCTTGACCTGGACACGATCCAACAAGGTAAATTCAAGCACGGTCAACATTTTACGGTCTCGAACGGTGAGTCGAATATCGGAATGGTCCGTGTCTATGGCCCCGAAGGTGACTTGCTCGGTCTGGCTGAGATAGCACCAAATGGAAACTTGCAACCTTCACGGGTATTCAACCTCTAGGGTAAAAAAGATGGACTGGATTCATTCCCGACCATGCTTTAGCCACTAGCGGTACTTGTTTGCTGTGGCCATGACAGTTAAAATGAGCGGCTAACACAAACTCGGGGCTACCGGTTTCTGTGGAACTCCATCGCAATCATGTGGTGCGAACTACCAAAAATCACGGGGCTCTATTCATGGAGATGGAACCATGTCTATAAATGCAGAAGCAAAAAGTAAAGTAGTAAGCGAGTTTAAACGCTCAGAGAATGATACCGGTTCTCCTGAAGTCCAGGTCGCACTGTTGACCGCAAGAATTCAGCACCTCACTGATCATTTCAAAACCCATAAGCACGACCACCATTCACGCCGTGGTTTACTGCGTATGGTTAATCAGCGTCGCAGCCTGTTGGACTATCTGAAGAAAACAGAAATCCAGCGTTACCGTGAGCTGATTGAACGTCTTGGTTTACGTCGTTAAATCATTTTGTTTAGTATCAAATGGTCATACCTGTCACAACAATCGTTCTGGCAGCGCCTGACCGTACTCGAAGGAATTGCCTGATAACAGGCGTAAAAGAGCCAGGTGGCTCTTCACATAAAGCAGGAAATTAAAGTGAAAAAACTTACAAAGTCATTTCAGTTCGGTGAGCATACCGTCACCATGGAGACCGGCGAGATTGCCCGCCAGGCAACCACAGTTATGGTCAGTATTGCCGATACCGTGGTCATGGTCGCCGTTGTAGGACAAAAAGAGGCCAGACCCGGCCAGTCTTTCTTTCCGTTAACGGTCAATTACCAGGAAAAATTCTACGCTGCGGGTCGTATCCCGGGTGGTTTCTTCAAGCGTGAAGGTCGACCCACTGAAAAGGAGACACTGACCTGTCGAATCATCGATCGTCCCATCCGTCCATTGTTTCCCAAGGGTTTTCTGAATGATGTACAGGTAACTGCCAACCTGATCTCTTCTAATCCGGAAGTGGATGGTGAGATTCCCGCCCTGATTGGCACGTCTGCCGCACTGGCACTCTCGGGAATGCCGTTCAGTGGCCCGATTGGTGCTGCCAGGGTCGGTTACATCAACGATGAATATGTATTAAACCCGACGACTACCCAGTTGGCTGATTCCAAGCTGAACCTGATGGTCGCCGGTACTGAGAAAGCTGTTTTGATGGTTGAGTCAGAAGCGGATCTTCTTTCTGAAGAAGTGATGCTGGGTGCAGTAACTTTTGGACACAATGCCATGAAGGCTGTCGTTACAGCCATCAACGAATTGGTTGCTGAAGCCAATGTTACAAAATGGGAATGGGAAGCACCTGCCGAAGATGCCGATCTGAAAACGAAAGTTGAGACCGTTGCCCGGGAAGGACTGATTGCAGCTTATACCATTGCAAATAAACTGGAACGCCAGGTGGCGGTTGGAGAAGTCAGAAAAGCGGCCATTGAAGCCCTGTGTGACGACGCGGACGAGAACGCACCTTCTGCTAGTGATGTTGCCGGCGCATTTGGCAAACTGGAAAAATTCCTGGTTCGCGATCACATCCTGTCCGGTAATCCACGTATAGACGGTCGTGCTGTAAACACCGTACGTCCGATCACGGTTAAGCCCGGACTTTTGCCACGTACACATGGTTCGGCTCTGTTCACACGGGGCGAAACACAGGCAATCGTGACCACCACTTTGGGTACGACCCGGGACGCGCAGTTGATCGATGCGGTCAATGGCGAATACAAAGACCCGTTTATGCTGCATTACAATTTCCCGAAATTCTGTGTGGGCGAAACCGGTTTTGAAGGTGGTCCTAAACGCCGTGAAATCGGTCATGGCTGGTTGGCACGTCGCGGTGTGACTGCGATTCTGCCGAAGATGGAAGATTTCCCATATGTGATTCGCGTTGTATCGGAAATTACTGAATCAAATGGTTCCAGTTCAATGGCTTCTGTTTGTGGTACCTCGTTGGCGTTGATGGATGCCGGTGTGCCTGTCAAGGCACCAGTTGCCGGTATCGCCATGGGTCTGATCAAGGAAGGCGATCGCTTTGCAGTATTGAGTGACATCCTTGGTGACGAAGATCATCTGGGCGACATGGATTTCAAAGTAGCCGGTACTGCCGATGGCATCACCGCACTGCAGATGGATATCAAGATCGAAGGTATCAATGAAGAAATCATGCGCATAGCCCTTTCACAGGCACATGAAGGACGTAACTTCATCCTTGGTGAAATGAACAAGGTCATCTCTGAGCCACGTGGTGAAATGTCCGAGTTCGCTCCGCGCCTGGTAACCATCAAGATTCATCCGGACAAGATCCGTGACGTGATTGGTAAGGGTGGTGTCACCATCCGCAGTATCACCGAAGAAACCGGTGCATCGATCGATATTACCGACGATGGCACGATCGTGATTGGTTCCGTTAACAAGGAAGCCGGTGATGAAGCCCGCAAACGTATCGAGCAGATCACAGCGGACATCGAGCCCGGTCAGATCTTCGAAGGCAAGGTCATCAAGATCATGAACTTCGGCGCATTTGTTTCACTGGCACCTGGCCGTGATGGCCTGGTACATATCTCGCAACTCTCTGATGAGCGTGTTGAGAATGTGACCGATGTGGTTAAGGAAGGTGAAATGGTCAAGGTTAAAGTGCTTGAAGTCGACAAGCAGGGCCGTGTTCGTCTTTCCATGAAAGAGGTTGGTAAAGAAGACTAAGTGTCTTTTTTCCACAAGTCTAAGAAAAAGCCCGGTATATCCGGGCTTTTTCATGGGTGGCGGTTTCTCCTTACTACTGGAATCCCCAACGAACCCTGACAGAGACGTGCAAACTGAAATCTGAGTAGATCATCAGTCACCCGGCGCAAGTGTTAAACGTATGATCTTGGTCAAGCCCTGAGTCCGCTGAACCAGTAAAATATTATCTCGTTTTTAGGGGATACAATCATGAATCCAAAAAGCGAACCGCGGAAAGCGAAGGAAAAGCGAATAATAACAAAAGCGAAGACCCCCATGTCTTTAATAACTGAAAATCGTGGGTGTCCTGACTTTCATCGCTGACTTTCATCATAGGATCTGAAAAGAAATGAAAACGAGATTGAATAAGGGGTTGTTCGCTACCTTACTACTGTGTTTATCCATCGCAGTAGCGGCGGCAGAGTTGGGCGTGGAAGATTTCGTAAAATTACCGTCTTCAAGAGACGCCAAAATCTCTCCGGATGGTAAGCATTTATCTTTGGTCATGCGTAAAGAAGGCGAAGATGTACTGGCGGTTTTAGACCTTGCCACACGCAAACCCATTAGCTCATTCAGAGTTAGTGGGAAAACCAGGGCCGTGGGTGAGGTGACCTGGGTTAATGACGAACGTCTCGTCTATACCGTCACTCAAAGTTATGCATGGAACAAAAGCAGGTTTAGCAATGGTGAATTGGTTGGGGTAAACATTGACGGCAAGCAGCACAAGCTTATTTTTGGTTATGCTTCGGGCGAAAGTACGCTCAATACAAAATTAAGAAAGAACAAAGCCAATAACGGTAATCAGGAAATCATCGACAAATTGGAAGGTGATGATAAACATATTCTTATAGCGTTCTACCCCTGGAGACTGATAGCTAACACCTGGCACAACGATCCTGATGCCCAAACTCTGATCTATAAGCTGAACGTGTACACCGGCAGAACCAAGAAAGTCGGAGTTTTGCCCTATGCCAATGCTAAGGCGATCACTGATAACCAGGGCAATGTACGATTTGCAGTGGCCATTGATGACTCAAACAAACAGGTCATTTCTTATAAGCCGGAAGCGGATTCTGAATGGCAGGAATGGTCACTTCAGGATTTTGAAGGTGACTATATCAGGCCGTTGAGTTTCACCGCGGACAATCAAAAAGTGTACGTCAGTGCCAATGCGGGCCAATCCACCCGGGCCCTGTATCTGTTCGATTTTGAAACCAACGGTTTTGAAAAGGTCGTGCATGATGAGGATGTAGATATCTCCATGTTATTGCGTGACTTCTCCGGTCATCGCGTGGTTGGAGTGGGCACCGACCTGGGGCGCCCGAAATATAAATATATAGACAGCAATGACAATAAAGCCAAAGCACACCGCATGTTATTGGGTGCCTTTCAAGGTCAGGACATTGTGATCACCAGCGCAACCGAAGATGGGGCATTGGCCGTTGCGTATGTTTACTCTGATATCAACCCGGGCAATTACTATTTATTTGATACTGAGAGTCTTCAAGCCACGTATTTGACGAGCAAACGTAAATGGTTAGACCCCGAATTGATGGCGCATACCGATTCAATGACATTCGAAACCCGCGATGGGGCAACAATTTACGGTTATGTCACCCTGCCAAAAGGCAAAGATAAAAACGTGCCTTTAGTGGTATTGCCACACGGTGGGCCACACGGCGTGCGGGATTACTGGGGTTTTGACTGGGAAGTACAGTTGTTGGCTCATCATGGCTATGGGGTACTGCAGGTCAACTACCGTGGCAGCGGTGGGTTTGGTTTGGATTTTGAACAGTCTGGCCATGGTAAATGGGGCACCATGATGCAGGATGACTTAACTGATGCCACCAAAGCCTTGATTGATTCGGGTGTCGCAGACGGCGGTCGGGTATGTATTTACGGTCATAGTTATGGCGGTTACGCAGCGCTTATGGGCGCCGTTCGTGAGCCTGAGTTGTATCGCTGCGTGGTTGGTTCAATGGGTGTCTATGATTTGCCAATGATGTTCAAAGAGGGCGACATTGCAGATCGCGATAGTGGTCTGGCCTATTTAAGACAAGCCCTGGGCGAAGATCAGAAAGATCTGCAAAGCCGCTCTCCGGCGTATAACGCCGATAAGATCAAAGCCGAAGTCTTACTCATTCATGGCGCCAGGGATGAGCGCGCACCGATTGAACAGGCAGAGTCATTACAAAGGGCACTTAAACAAGAGGGCGTTGCATACCAGTGGCTGGAAATAGGCAATGAAGCCCATGGTTATTACGATGAACAAAATCGCCTGAGGGTGTATAGCAAGGTCCTGGCGTTTCTGGATGCGAATATTGGCAAGTGATTAATGGATGTATTCACGGTGTGTCTCAGGGGGAGTATCCAACTGCCGGTGAACCACCTAAAGAATCCCGGCGAATCCTGAATGACAGGTGCCAAATGACCGTGGAGAGGTGGGTAGTACCTACTGAGACACGCCACTAGTACGTCCCTGTAGACTCTTTCTCAACTTCCTGTCTCGTAAGGTCTCAGTAGGTACTACCCACCCCTCCACTTGGATCATGTGGATTCTGTCAGGTTTAACAGCAGGTGCATGATGTGCTTGACGGGTTACAATACCCCAATCAAATAGGGAAGTTATTAATGCACGCAATTATTCTCGCGGCTGGCCGTGGAAACCGCCTGGCTGAATTCAATCCTGATGGCAGGCCAAAGTGCCTGATGGAGTTTGGTGGCCGGAGTTTGCTGGCGCGTCAACTGGATATCCTTTTTCAGCAGGGCGTCAAAAAAGCGACGCTTGTGGTGGGCTACGAGGCGGACCAGATTATTGATCACGTGGGTACGCTTGCTTCACGTCCCGAGGTCTCCGTTTGTTTACAACCCGGCATTTATCAAGGGCAGTGTGCTCAGCCTGCTTGCGGCGAAAGAGGTCATGACCAGTGGTGAAACGGTGTTGGTCCTGGATGCCGATGTGTTGTTTCATCCTCAAATCATGCAAAGCCTGATCGAATCGCAATATCAGAACTGTTATCTGATTGACCAGGATTTCACCGCCGGTGACGAACCGGTCAAAATAGCAATCAACAAGGGTCAGATGGTTGAGTTCAGAAAAGCGCTGCCGGCTGAACTCGAATTCGATACGCTGGGTGAATCGGTTGGTTTCTTTAAGTTCAATGGTGAGATAGCAGCTGAAATTTCACAGACCTGTTCCAGTTACAATACTGAAGGTCTGTTGGGTGCTCCGCATGAGGAAGCGCTGCGGGATGTGTTGCTGGCTGCACCCTCCAAATTTGCCTGCGAAGACGTCAGTGGCCTGCCATGGCTGGAAGTGGACTTTCCCGAAGATGTTGAACGGGCTATCAAACAGGTGTTGCCAGCAATCAGAAAAGAAATAGCGGATTTTTAACCCGGAATTAAAGAACTGCTGCAAAAGACAACACAACTGAGAAACCTGCTGCATTCCGGTCAAACGGATTTTATCCTTGAGGCGCATAACGGTTTGTCCGCACGTATCGTAGAAGAGGCCGGGTTCAAGGGCATTTGGGGTTCCGGTCTAGCCCTTTCGGCCCAGCATGCAGTGCGTGATAATAACGAGCTTTCATGGACCCAGGTGGTGGAACAACTGGAGTTCATGACCGACGTCACCAGCATACCCATCCTGCTGGATGGCGATACCGGTTATGGCGATTTCAATAATATGCGCAGACTGGTGCGTAAGCTGGGTCAGATTGGGGTCGCCGGTGTCTGCATTGAAGATAAGCTATTTCCTAAAACCAATAGTTTTATACAGGGTGAAGCGCAACCGCTGGAGGATATTCAAACCTTTTGCGGAAAAATCCAGGCCGGCAAGGACTCCCAGGTCGATGATGATTTCTGCATCGTGGCAAGGGTTGAGGCATTCATTGCAGGCTGGGGTTTGGATGAGGCTTTGAAACGTGCGAAGGCTTACCATGCTGCAGGCGCAGATGCCATTTTGATACACAGCAAACATAGCCAACCGGACCAGGTGCTGGGTTTTGTTGAAGAGTGGGCCAACCGTTGCCCCGTGGTGATCGTTCCGACAAAATATTACGCGACGCCGACCGAGGTCTTTGAAAAGGCAGGAATCGACCTGGTGATCTGGGCCAATCACATGATACGTACCTGTATCTCCGCCATGCAGGCCACGGCGGCGAATATCCACACGACGCGCTCATTGGTTGAATGTGAAGGCCGTATTGCCACGGTTTCCGAAATATTCCGTTTACAGGGCGCTGAAGAGCTTTTGGAGGCAGAGAAACGCTATGCCCGCGGCGGAAGTCATCCGGTGTCAGCCATTGTGTTGGCAGCCTCACGAGGCCATGGTATGGATGATCTGACCCGTGAACGGCCAAAAGTGATGCTGCCGGTTGCAGGCGTACCCTTGTTGAGACGCCAGATCGATAAGTTTAAAAAGCAGGGTATCAACGATATTACCGTAGTGGCCGGTTATCGCCACGATGCGATTGATGTACAGGGTGCGAACATCCTGCTCAATGAAGACTGGGAAACAACAGGTGAGCTGGTTTCGTTGGCCTGTGCGATGGAGAACTTCACCTCGGACACCGTGATTATCTACGGTGACCTGTTGTTCCGTTCATACATGTTGCACAACCTGCTCGACTGGGATGCGGAACTATTGGTGGCCGTGGATTCCTCGGCGCTTTCAACCGTGGTTGGTAATTCCAATGACCTGGCCTATTGTTCTGCACCGGATAATCGCGCCATGTACCAGCAGAAAGTCAGTCTGGATCAAATTGCCATTGAACCTGAGATTAATGGCAGACAGGCGGATGGTCGCTGGATAGGTATGATGCGTGTGACGGGTAAGGGAGGTGAGTATGTGCGATCGGCATTGCAGACGTTGAAGCAGGAGAAGAACTTCAATGCCCTGGGTGTGCCGGACTTGCTCAACCAGTTGATCAAGGATGGGCACGCGCCGCAGGTGCAATATGTGAACGGACACTGGATGGATATCAATAACCTGGCTGATCTTGAGCGCGCTGGTGCATTTGAGCACACCCGGGATGACTGAATAAGCAGGTGTTGGTTGACTGAAATCAGGCAGTAGGGCGAGCAGGGGTTTGTTTTTGATGAATAGGAGTTTAGCGATGAAAACACGTATTGGGATTGGTTCTTTGTTTTTTGCTTTTGTTTTCAGTTCTTTGGCTGTGGCTGAGCCGGTGGGTATTACCCCGGAGATGTCTTCCGTGGAGGTGCTCCACAAAGGCAAACCGGTCCGGATAGAGCGAAACCAGGACAACGACAACACCATCGTTGCCGATTACGCCCTGACTTCCCGTCCCTGTCCCCCGTTTTGTATCAGACCCATCGAGTTGGCGCCTGGTGTGGAAACGATTGGCGAACTGGAAATGCTCGACTACCTGGTGGCAGCAGGTAAACCCGGCAGTAAGATCCTGGTGATCGATTCACGCACACCGGACTGGGTTGCCAAGGGCACCATTCCTGGTTCGGTCAACATACCCTGGACTTTGTTAAAAGAGGATACCTCCAATCCGATTACCATTGCCGGTATTCTGGAAGAGCGTTTTGGGGCCATAGATGAAGACGAACTGTGGAACTTTTCTGAAGTGAAAACACTGGTTCTGTTCTGTAATGGTATGTGGTGCGGACAATCACCCAGGAACATCAAGACCCTGCTGAAATACGGTTACCCTGCCAACAAGATTAAATGGTATCGCGGCGGCATGCAGAACTGGCAGGCGTTGGGACTGACAACGGTAAAATAAGCTTGATTGAAGCAAGCCAATTTGTCGGACCAGCCAAACGGTTGGGATTTGATTTCTGGGCGGGCGTACCCTGTTCCTACCTGACACCGTTTATCAATTTCACCATCGGTGATTCTGAGCTGACTTATATTTCATCAGCCAATGAGGGTGATGCGGTTGCTGCTGCCACCGGCGCGGCTCTGGGAGGGCATCGTTCGGTCGCGATGATGCAGAATTCCGGTTTGGGTAATGCTGTCAGTCCATTGACTTCGCTGAACCATGTGTTTCATATTCCCATACTGCTCATCATTACCTTGAGAGGGGAGCCCGGCAAACCGGATGAGCCACAGCATGAGTTGATGGGGCAGATTACACCGCAACTCCTGGATACTATGCAAATTCCCTGGAGTTGGTTTCCAGACAGAGAAGAGCAGGTTGGGCACACGCTGCAAATGGCAGTCGATCATATGGATACCCGTGGCCGGCCTTATGCGTTAATAATGAAAAAGGGCATGGTAGCGCCCAATCAGTTGAAGCACACACCCGGATGGGGTAAATCAATTGAAGTGGACGCAGCGAAGCTGACCACCACCGGGCGGGGAATACCTGCCAGGCATGACGTTCTTAAACAACTTGTGCTTGATAGCGATGTATCCGATACGGTTTTGATCGCCTCAACCGGCTTTAACGGGCGCGAGTTATATGCCATAGCAGACCGCCCTAACCACCTGTACATGGTCGGCTCCATGGGCTGTGCAGCCTCGTTCGGTCTGGGTCTTTCACTGGTCAGGCCTGACAAAAAAGTCATTGTTATTGATGGGGATGGCGCTGTCTTGATGCGTATGGGCAATATGGCGACAGTGGGTGCTTATGGTGGTGATAATTTTTATCACCTATTGCTTGATAACCATGTTCACGAGTCGACCGGCGGTCAGGCAACGGTCAGTTCAGTGGTGGATTTTAAAGCAGTTGCCAATGCCTGTGGCTACCAAAGTGTTTCCTCGACACATGAAAATTGCCGGGGCATCACTGACTTTCTACAGGAAAAGGCACCGGCCTTTATGCTCATGGAAACCCGCATGGGTGTTCCCGAAGGTTTGCCGCGTCCATCGGTTAAGCCATCAGATGTCGCCAGGCGATTGATGAAGCATTTGGGTGTGAATACCGCCTGGATATCCTTGCCATAACATCAGGCATAAAGCCGTGTCTGTGCCGCCCAATTGATAAAACACTCATATCATTGGCTGAAATCAAGTAAAATCTGCGCGTATTAACAGGGAATTTCAGATGGTTAAAGAGCGAATCACAATGATGGGTAAACGAACCGGCCTGCTGGGTTTGTTTGACCGTATTCGCTTCAATGAAATCCTGCGCCAGGTGATCGGACTGTTACTGGTCGCTGTCTGCGCTCATTTTGCCAGACCGGATATCGGGACGGTGTCAATCGGGCTCGCACTTGCGGTGGTTGGCCAGCTTTTTCGTATCTATGCGGCCGGGTATATTTTCAAGAATAAGCAGTTGGCCTCAACCGGTCCATATGCATTGGTGCGGCACCCTTTGTACCTTGGTAACTTCATTATTTTGATCGGTTTTACCATTGCCTCTGCCAACCTTTACGTGGTTGCGGTTGTGGTCGTGTTCTTTCTTATATGGTATCCGGCAGCCATTGCCTATGAAGACAGTAAGCTGGAAAATATTTTTGGTGATGACTGGCGTGAGTGGAGCAAGAATATTCGTGCCATTATTCCAGGGCGTGTTCGTTGGTCAGACCTGAAAGCCAGTGGTTGGGATACCTACCAGTCACTCATTCGCAATGGCGAATTGCCAATTTCACTTTATTTGTTGAGTTGTGGTATTTGGTTGTGGGTTGTGAGCCACGCTCACTAGTCAATATCGGAACTTTTTTAATTTTTTTTTAGTCAGGATACTCACGTGAGACCCATTCTTCTGAATCCAGGCCCTGTGTCATTAAGTGAAAGCGTGCGTAAGGCTGTAGCGCGGGTGGATTTGTGCCATCGCGAACCCGAGTATTTTGAGCTTCAGGATGAAGTCATCCGTGGTCTTCTTGATGTATACCAGTGTGATCCGGCGTTGTGGGCTGCAGTTTTAATCGGTGGCTCGGGTACTTCTGCCCTGGAAGCCATGATGGCCTCTTTGTTGCCTTCAGATGCGCATGTGCTGGTGCTTGAAAATGGTGTCTATGGTGAGCGGCTGAGCCGGATTGCCCAGATACACGGTATCCGGAGTCATGCACTCAAGGCAGCCTGGGGTGACGCGATTGATTTGACAGCGGTGGCCGATTTACTCGCGACGGGTGACTTTTCACATGTTCTCGCCGTACATCATGAGACGACAACCGGTCGTCTGAACCCGGTGGATGAAATTGCCGGTTTGTGTACAAAGCATAAAGTTCACCTTTTGCTGGATGCGGTTTCCAGTTTTGGTGCGGAATCCATTCCATTTACACATGAATCTTTGCTTGCGATCGCCGCAACAGCCAATAAGTGTTTACATGGTATTCCCGGACTGGCGATGGTGTTGTGCCGGCATACTGCCCTGGCGCAGGAGATTGAACCACGCAGCCTGAGTTTGCACCTGCCCGATTGGGCGGAACACCAGGCAAGACAATCGACACCGTTCACACCCCCGGTCAATGGCTTACTTGGACTTGCCCGTGCTTTGAAGGAGCTCGCCAAACAGGGTGGCTGGAAATCCCGCCGCTTACGTTATCGTCAACTGGCCACACGTGTGGCTGAAACCTGTGAGAAGCTGGGTGTTGATGAGTGGTTGCCGGCAAAGGATAGTTCCTGTGTCCTGCGCAGCTATCATCTGCCCCCCGGCTTGAATTACAATCAATTGCACGATGGCTTGAAACAACAGGGTTTTATTATCTATGCAGGCCAGGGCGCTCTGGCTGCACAGTTGTTCAGGATTTCAACCATGGGTGAAATAAGCGATTACGACATGGCACGTCTGGAACAGGCGCTTAAGTTGGTGATTGCAGGTGTGGTGAATTGATAATGAAAAAATACTTCAGGCCGCAGCGTATGCAATCACGATTGCTCTTTACGATATTGATCACCTTGCTATTGATGCCATTACCAGCACTGGCCTACCTGGACCCGACCACCGGTAGTATGCTCATTTCAGCGATTGTTGGTTTGTTTGCATCCCTGGTGCTGGCCATCAAGACCTATTGGTATCGTATCAAGGCGTTTTTCAAACACAAACCTGCTGAATCAGATGTTGACGATGGAGTTTCTTAAAGGCTGGTCACCATGGCGCCAATACCGCAAATTATCTGCGGACTGGCGCAATATCGTTTTTTATTCTGAGAGTGGTCAGGACTGGCACTATTTTGAGCCGCTGATTGGCGTGCTCAATGATGATCTACAGCATAAAATCACCTATATCACTTCCGACCCGAACGATACCGGACTCGACCGGCAACACGAATTATTCAAGGCTATTTATATTCCGGAAGGGCTTTTTCTGACCCTGGTTTTTCAATTTTCAAAAAGCTGACGTGGTCGTAATGACCATGATGGATCTGGACAATCTTCAACTGAAAAGGTCGATTCATCCCGTTCATTATATCTACCTGTTCCACTCCCTCGGCAGCACCCATATGGTGGATCATGCCAATTCCTACGATGCTTATGACAGCCTGTTTTGCGTCGGTCCGCACCACGTAGCTGAGTTACGAAAACGTGAATCAATGCAAGGTCTTAAAGAGAGGAACCTGTTTGAGTTTGGACATCCGCGATTGGAAAACCTGCTGGTTGTGGCGATGTCTTACCAGTTGAGCGCCACACAGGCAGAGGCATCTTCAACCACTACTGTTCTGATCGCTCCGACCTGGGGTGATCAGTCAATTTTTAATACCTGTGGTGATGAGTTGACCGGTCTGCTTCTGGACGCGGGTTATCACGTGATCGTCCGGCCACACTACCAGACCTTAAAGATGACGCCGGAAGTCATAGATAATCTGAGAAAAAAATACGGCGATCGCGATAATTTTGAATACCAGGACCGCATGAGTGAGAGCGATAGCCTGTTCCGTTCAGATATTCTGATCAGTGACTGGTCGGCCATGGCCATTGAATACGCCCTGGGGCTGGAAAAACCGGTGCTTTTTGTCGATTTGCCCCGCCGGATCCGTAATCCGGATTGGCAGGCACTGGATATTGAGCCCCAGGAAGTCGCTTTCCGGAAATTGGCCGGTGATATTGTTTCGCCACAACAGCTGGGTGAAGCTCCGCAAATGATTGACCGCTTACTGCAGGATCAGGAAAGTTTCAGACAGCGCATGCAAAAGCTACGTTCGCAAATGGTGTTTAATATAGGCGACAGTGTTCAATCGGGCGCAAAAGAGATCGCCCGGCTGGCGGACGAAAAAGCATCTGAACGCCAAACCAAAGAGTAGGCACATGCCCGGTAGACAAATCCCGGATATTCATAGCCGCAGACAGTTATTCCGCTGGCTGGGGTGGTTTGCCATGGCCAATGCCATTATTTTCGGTCTGATCAGCCTGCGCTATTTGAGTGGTGGCCCGGACGGTTCGTCAGTACTGGCCTGGGTCTACCTGGTGACTATCTATATCAGCCATCACAGTTGGCTGGCCTTATTGCCATTACTGATACTGCTTACGCCGTTCATTTTAATAAGGCCTTCGTTGCGATGGAGCAAAGCCCTGGCTGTGTTACTGATGGCTTTGATGATTTCCGTAATTTTGCTCGACAGCCTGTTGTGGTCGCAAAGCCGTTTTCATATCAATGCCCTGACACTCAAGATCCTGGGTTCTTCAAGTCTGATTTTTGCCGCGGTCATGTTTGTGATCGCGCTTTTATTCGAGTCGCTGTTGGCTGGCAGGATATGGTCCTGGGTTGTGTCCGCGCCCGCGCATGGTGGGCGTTTGTTGGCTTTGGTGATCGCGGTCTGTTTTGTGATTGCCCAGGGAATATACGCGTGGGCCGACGCAAGTTATTTCGTGCCGGTGACCAGCATGGCCCAACAGTTGCCGGTGCAACGCGGGTTTACAGCCAAAAAACTCCTGGTGCGGTATGGACTGATTGATATCAGCCAAAGCAGGGAACGCCAGTTGGCGAATCGCATGGCGGGCGGGCTTGAAAAGGCCGGCGCTGCGAAGCTGAATTATCCACTGGCACCACTGGAGTGTTCCACACCAAAGCAGCTTAACCTGATGATTATCCTGGTAGACGCGATGCGCAGTGATTTGCTGGAGATTGGATTAACACCGAACATGGATCAATTTGTCGCACATCGGGCAAGTCATTTCACAAACCATTTCAGCGGTGGCAACTCTTCGCGAATGGGTGTGTTCAGCCTTTTTTACGGTCTGCCACCCGGTTACTTTGGGAGTTTTGAAGCCCTGCAGAAGCCACCGGTCATGATGGATCAGTTGATGGCGGCTGATTACCAGTTGGGTCTGTTCAGCAGTTCCAATATGTACCGGCCCGTCACGCTTGACCGGACAGCATTTGCAAACGTATCCAATCTCCGTATAGAAACCAAGCCGGTTGATGCACCGGCCTGGGAGCGTGACCGGATTATGACGGACGAATGGTCGTCATGGCTGGATCAACGAGTCCCGGATCAGCCGTTCTTCGGCTTCCTGTTTTACGATGCGGTCAATGACAGAACCTATCCGCCTGAATACGGGGGTCGTGTTTCAAGCAATCCTGAAGACCCGTTACCCGGTGAATTTGCAGATTACAAAACCTCGGTGATGTTTGTCGATGAACTGATAGGGCAGGTACTTGATGACCTGGAAAGACGTGGATTGGCGGATACTACCGTGGTTATGATTTCCGCTGATCATGGTGAAGAGTTCAATGAAAATGCTGACGGCATCAAGGGCCATGGCTCCGGTTATTCCCGGCAACAACTTGGCGTACCGATGTTATTGGCATGGCCGGGCATGGAATCCCGGCAGGTTTCCCATCGCACGTCACATTACGATGTGGCGCCGACCCTGATGAAGCGTTTGTTGGGTTGCAGTAATGCTTATTCCGATTATTCCAGTGGCCAGGATTTATTTGGCTCACAGCAGTGGGACTGGCTGATCGCAGGCAGCTATTACAACTATGCCGTGCTAGAGCCTGAACAGGTTACGGTGACGTTTCCGAACGGAATGTACGAGGTTCGTGACAACAATTATCGCTTGCTGGATGCCCCGCAGTTCAATGCTGACGTGTTGGAGGCGGTTATGCGCGAAAACACAAGGTTTCACAAGTGATATTTAAACAAGTCAGAACCTGGTTGGCGGGTTTGAGTCTGCTGTTTTCGGTATCTGCATTGGCCGATGTGACCGTGGATACCGAATCTCTGCATCTGCAGTTCAACGGGCAGGGTGATTTGCTTCTGGTGGAGGCCTGTTTCCCCTCGTGTTCAAAGCCGGGTGCGAAAACCCGCCTGTTGTCTGCCACGCAGGGCATGCTGGTATTCGACAGAGCCACGACACAGGACTGGCAGTTCAAACGCGAATTCAATGATTCAACCACGACCCTGTTTTTTACTGACCCGTCTGGCGGTTCGGTGCGTCGTTGGTTGATTCCCGACAAGGGATGGATGATTTCTGTTACATCAAGCGGAGCGGAGAAGGCAGTTCTGGCCAGTGGTGCGGGTTTCAGACCTCAGCCGTCAAGTGGTTTCGGCAATCTGCTGGAGCAGACCCGCTACCTGTTTTTTGATGGTTCTTCAGTTGAATCGATTGGCCTGGACGAGACAGAGCAAGTGGACCGTGTCAGTCAGGACTGGTTTGGTTTCAGGAACCGGTTCTGGACTGCCATGGTGCTGCCGGGGTCCGCTTTGTCTGTTACCGCACTGACCGGTGAGTCGGTTGAAGATGCATCTATTGAGTTAGCAGCCATGGTTCAGGACCAGGGGTTTGATCTGAGCCTTTACCTTGGTCCGGTTGAACCATCCGCACTGTCACAGGCAGCATCGGAGCTTGAAAGCCTGATGTATTCCGGTCTGTGGTTCTGGTTGCGATGGATATGCCAGGCGCTCTACTTTCTGCTCAATGGAATCGTGATGGTGGTGCCGCACTGGGGGCTGGCGGTTATGGTCCTATCCGTGATGGTCGGGATATTGATGCGACCGCTGAGCAAAATTGCAGACCGCCTGCAGGATCAGGTTCATCAGATTGACGGACGTCTGGCACCGACACTGGCCGCCATCAAGAAGGAATACAAGGGTGCGGAACAGTCGGAAAAAATTCTTGCGATGTATAAAGAGGAGAAGGTACACCCGCTATATAGTCTGAAAAGCCTCGCGGGTGTTTTCGTTGTGATACCGGTTTTTATCGGCGCGTTTGACATGCTGGCGGAAAATATTCATTTGTCGGGTGAGTCCTTCCTCTGGATAACCGACCTCTCACACCCTGATGCATTCATGCAATTACCCTTTACCCTGCCTTTTTTTGGCGGGTATCTGAACCTGCTGCCATTTATCATGACCGGCTTCTCATTTGTTGCCTCGAAGATGCACAGCCACCCGGCAATGGATGTCGCTCAACAACGCAAGCACTCACGGAACCTGGTGTTGATGTCTTTGGCTTTCCTGATTTTGTTTTATACCTTTCCGGCGGGCATGGTTCTGTACTGGACAACCAATAACCTGATTTCGGTCATTAAAGCGCTGTGGAAAAAGTATAAGCTAAGCGATAGTTGAATGCTTAAGAAAGAGGCCACGCGAATGTTAAGTCAAGAACAGATCGATCAATTTCACCGTGATGGCTTTTTGCTTGTCAGGGGGATGTACAACACCGAAGAAATGAAAGATATCAGCCGGTGGACGGATGAAGTTGCCGGGTCTCCTGAAAAACCGGGTCATTACATGATGTATTTTGAGACCAGTAAGCAGGATGGTTCACGAATTATTTCAAGAATCGAGGATTTTGTTTCATTCCACGAAGGTTTTGCCGAACTGATTACGCGCCGGCGGATGCAGCAGGCTGTCAGTGACCTGTTTGGTGAACGGGCGATACTGTTCAAGGATAAAATCAATTTCAAGCTTCCAGGCGGTGACGGTTTCAAGGAGCACCAGGATGTGCAGGCGGGTTGGGATGACTATGGTAAATTGCATATTACCGCGATGATTGCGATCGATGAAACCAATGCGGAAAATGGCAGCGTCGAAATGATCCCCGGTATGCACAAGCAGGGCTTGTTGGGAAAGATGTGGGCCCCGCTGACCGATGCTGATACGGCCAGTGCATCCTACCAACCGGTTCATTGCAAACCGGGTGATGCGGTGTTTTTTGATTCCTATGCACCGCACCGGTCCCTGCCGAATAATACGGATCAGGCACGCCGTGTACTGTACATAACCTTCAACGGGGCGAGCGACGGTGACCAAAGGGCAAAGTATTATGCGGATAAACGCAAAAGCTACCCGCCGGATATCGACAGAGACCCAAACAGAAACTACGCATTCAAGGTATGACTATGGATATTATTCAGGTACCGGTATCACCGGGAGAAGTGTTGGACAAGATCACCATTCTGGAAATCAAGTCTGAGCGTATCAGTGATGTTGGCAAACTGGCCAACGTCAAACGTGAACTGGAGTTGTTGCAGGCCTCCTGGCGGCAGTCAGTTGACGAAGATGATACCGTTCGGCGTATCCACGATGAACTAAAAACCATCAATGAAGCACTGTGGGAAATCGAAGACGATATTCGTGACAAGGAACGTGCCAGGGAATTTGACCAGGTATTTATCGGTCTGGCCCGAAGTGTCTACGTGACCAATGATCAGCGTGCAAATGCCAAGAAAGAACTGAATACCTATCTTGGTTCAGAAATTGTCGAAGAGAAGTCTTACCAGGACTATCAATAAGCAGGTTTCCGGAGCACCCGGGCTAGAGACGTCTGCGCATAAATTCATTCAGTTTTTCGATGACATCCGGGGTTTCGATCAGATCCATGACCCCGGGGAATTCGATACGTTGTCCCCAGCGTAGTTCCTGTGGCTCTTTATGCCTGAACTTACGGGCAGCCTCGGTATAGCGGTCAACACACAACTCAAGGCTATTGTAGGGGCCGGAGCGCTTGCTCGGTGTCGCGGCGTAAAGGCCGATGACAGGTGTGCCAACTGCCGATGCCAGGTGCGCGGGACCGGAGTCCGGTGAAAGCACAACCGTGGCCTGTTTCAACAAGGCAACGGACTGACAAATCGTATCCTTGCCAATGAGGTTGTGCGGCTTGTGTTGCATGGAAGACTCTATTTCCTGACCGGTTGCTATCTCCAGGGCAGATGGCCCACCGGTTAACACGACCCGCATGCCCAGTTTTGATATCGCGTGATCGGCTACCTCTGCGTATCGAGTGGCTTGCCAGTTTCGCAAGGTATGACTTGAGCAGGGGCTTATCATCAGTATTGGAGGGCCGTCACCGAGGGTTTGCCTGGCCCAGTTAATATTTTCCTCAGAAACCGGCAGATTCCAGGTCGGTGGTCCGGCCGGCACACCGAGCGCCTGGGCGAATTCCAGAAATGCATCGACCTGGTGCTGTTCCGCTACGTATTTGACCGATTGGTTGATGAACCACTGATGCCGGTCACGCCAGCGGGATTTGTCCCAGCCGATTCGGCGTGGTGATTTCACCAGGGTACTGAGCAGATTTGCCCGGGCAGCGACCTGCATATGAAGCAGGACATCAAATTTGCGCTTCCTCAGTGTCTTTCTGAGGTCCCGGACAGCACCATAACCACCTTTTTTATCAAACACGATAAACTCAACACCGGGCAGGCCGTTGAGCAGGCGTGCCTCGAGTTTGCCAATAATCCAGGTGATTTTGGCTTGCGGCAGATGTGTGCGAATGGCATGGATGACGGGCACAACATGGGTCACATCCCCGATGGCCGATAACCGCATAATACATATGGAAAGATCAGGCATCCAAACCCCCAGGAAATCAGAAAACACAAAACTGCCGAGACATTAACTGGCATATTGCACCAGTCCCCAAAACAAAAGCAAATGACTTGAAGAGAACAAGACGATACCTGTAAAAAGTCGAGGGTAACAGCTTCTCGCTTTGTGCTTTAGAATAAGGCGCTTATGCAGCATGCAATACACACGGAAAAATCATGGGCCATCGCCTACGATGCATCCCTGATGGATGCCCCGGGGTTGGATTATTTCAGTCCGGATTTCTGGCGCTCCCGGGAAGAATTGGCCGGGGAGGCCATTGGCCGTGGCAGCGCATGGTTTATTCAAGCGCCATATGGCCCCGTCGTGCTTCGACACTACCTGCGTGGCGGGTGGGCGGCGAGGGTCAGTCGTCAGGCCTATTTTTTCACCGGTGTTTCAAGGTCCCGACCGTTTCGCGAGTTTCATCTGCTCGAAGCGTTGTATGCAAAAGGTTTGCCGGTACCACGTCCGGTCGCCGCTTTGTGTCAACACCACGGTATGATCTCAACCGGTGCGATCATGACGGCACGTATAGTACCGGCAAACACGCTCGCTGATATCTTGGTGGGTGACGATGTTGTTGACGGCATCTGGGCAAGCGTGGGTAAGTGTATTCGCAGGTTTCATGATGCCGGTGTCTGGCATGCTGATTTGAATGCCCGTAATATATTGCTGGATGCCGATTTCCAGGTGTTTCTGATTGATTTTGACCGGGCGCGTTTCAGACCTGGAAAACCCGTTAATGGAGAGGGTAATTTGAATCGCTTAAAAAGGTCACTGGTGAAACTTTGGCCCGCAGACAAAATGTCTGCAATGCAAACGGCCTGGACCGGGCTTAAGGTTGCCTATGATGAATAATTTTTACCAATCGAATTCACTGAGATTGATAAAATCGCGTCGTTTGAATTTGATCGCCGCAACACCGGAACTGATAGAGAACAGATATCGCAGGTCGTGAGTTGCTAAGTGAGGCATTGGATGTGAGCATTCCGGAATCCTGGCCACCTGACCTGTACGGTCCGAGGGCGATGCAGTTCGCGCTTACACAGTTGGGTGATGCTTCTGAGCAGGGTTGGTCGTTTTGGTACTTGCTAACCTCGAATGAGCCTGCAGAACTGACTGGAATTTGCGGGTTCAAGGGCCGGCCGGATGAGTCGGGTTCGGTTGAGATCGGGTATTCGATATTAAGCTGTTATCAGCGCCGGGGCTATGCCACCGAAGCAGTTGCAAGCCTGGTCGGTTGGGCATTTTCACACCACAATGTTAATGAGGTCTGTGCAGAAACCCTGCCGCATCTCATCCAGTCTATTCGGGTGCTTGAGAAAAATGGCTTCGAGTACACCGGCGCCGGTTCAGAGACCGGTGTGATCCGCTACGCCATAAAACGCAGTAAGCTGAATTAATGCCAGTCCATGATTGACCGCTTATTGCGAATCCCCGGCCTGACTTGCCGTTATCACCTGATTGTCCTGACCGCTTGTACATAGCTGACTAAGCCGTAATTCCGAGGTATCACGTAACTGCAGGTAGCGATATCGGTATTTCAGGGCCTCCTCATCGTGCACCTCATACAACTCAGGATTCGCATGGTAGCTGTCACAAAAGGTAAGAAAACGGGTTTTCATATGTGTGTAAAGCAGCGTGTCATAATGATTGATATTCAGTGCCTCATCCCAATAATCATTGACATGGTCTGCCCAGTCGAAAGGGCCGCTGCATTATCCAATGGTCACCTTCCCAGGTGAGGATGGCCGGTTTCCCCGGAACGATATTGTCTTCAAAAAGACTGCGGTAAAAGCGATAACCCTCGAAATTGGCGACCAGGTCAGCATTTGAGTATGAACCGGTGGTCATTTGGCCAAATATGGCACGTTCAGTATAGGCGGAATGCTCAGCGGCCTTGCTTTCATCCTGCAGTTTCACCCATCGGCGATAAAATTTTCGCCCCTGCGACAGGAAATGCCCCAGTTTGTCAGTCCCGACCAGTACACCGTTGATTTTTAGTGTTGGACCGACACCAAAAAGTCCGGCAACCCGTGTGGCGTAAAAGGGGTGTCCACTGTAAATCGAATCATGTGGGGGTGTTGGTAAGTTTTTCCACCTCGCTGGAATCCATGGCAAATCGTTCCAGCTTATCTACCCAGTGTTTTCCACCAATTTTGTAATAGATTCCATCGACGACTTTCCTTTCCCTGGGCTCACTTTCCCAAACCGATGATGACACCTGCTATCGCCAGGGTTACCTGGTGATTCAGGATTGACGTAGAGTCCTTGATGTCTTGTTGGCGGTTGTTGAACTGGTCGGTTTCGTACGCCCCGACAAGTGCCGGGACGGTGAGTATTAAAAGAAGTACCAATAAGAGCCTGGTGCTCATAAAGGGACTTTAGAATCGTACGTTGAAATTGAACAGTGTGTGAGTGCGATTTCCGAAACCGGCCTCAAAACTAAGGTTGACCCTGTCATTGAACTCGTAACCGGCACCGACAGCATAGTTCCAGCTGTCCTTGCTTACCAGTTCCACTTCAAATGGGACAGCGTCAAGACCGGGCAGACCAAGATCAAATATACCGCTGTGCTTTTCATCGGTATCAAGGTACATACCGCCGACCCAGAATCGCCAGCCATTCCTGAGCAGTCCTACACGTGGCTGAACCGAAGTTGAACTTGACCTTTGAATCGAGGTCACCGCTGGTATTGGTGCTGGTGAAGGCCGTGGTAACAGACGTAAACCACCGTTCCGTGCCATAAGCCAATGTAAAACCGCCACCCCAGACCGTGCCATCAAAGGAGACAGGCAATATCCCCAGGGGAATGGGGGGCATTATTTCTGCCTGGCTGAAATCCACCAATGTATCAATACTTACCCTGCCAACCAGTCCAAAGACATTCAGAAACGGCAGTACCCAGGCATCGGCTTTTAAATCGTAATGCTCAACCTCGTTAGTTACATCGATTTTTGACGGGTCACCGAGAGAGACGCCGGGAAGGTCGAATGTCAGGCTCTTGATATCGTAATCCTGATCCATGGTGTAGAAGTCGAAACCGACACCCCATGGGCGGGGTAGATCCCTGTCGCCAGCAAGGTCTTTCATGAATGGCAGACCATCTGCCTGCGACGATAATGGAAGTAAAACAGCCAGTAAAAGTATCAGGCCTCGCATCTTGTTCTCCAGTTATTTTTAGCCAAGCGCGGATTATATCCTTTTGTGCAAGCATCCGGTCAACTCGTTATTAACTGAAAGTCATGACTTTTGGTCTATTGAGTTTTTCTTAATATGTATTAAAATGATATTAAAATGATATCAAGGAGTGGAAAAATGATTAAAGAAATTCAAAGGAAATATGCATCGGGCTACCTGGCACTGTTTGTCTTGCCGGTATTGTTTCTGGGCAATGGTTGGATGTTTGTCAGGGCTATCCAGTCACAGACGATTCCACTCATTGTTTTTTCTGTCCTGGTCGCAATAGTTCTGCTCGTTTGTTGCGCGGGCTTTTTCATGGTGCATCCCAACCAGGCCAGGGTATTGACCCTGTTTGGTACATACGTGGGCAGTGCCCGTGACACCGGTTTGCGCTGGGCCAATCCGTTTTATGCCAAGAAGGCAGTGTCATTGAGGGTGCGCAACTTTGATTGTGATCCGCTCAAGGTCAATGACAGCTCAGGAAACCCGATTGAAATCGCAGCGGTCGTTGTCTGGAAGGTTGTTGATTCCGCGGAAGCGAGTTTCGAGGTTGACGACTACATCAGCTTTGTCGAAATCCAAACCGAGGCCGCACTGAGAAACCTGGCCACCAGTTACCCCTATGAATCGCACAGCGATGATCAGATTGCATTGCGAAGCGCCCCGCAAGCGGTTGCTGAACAGCTCAAAATGGAAGTCCAGGATCGTCTTGAGAAGGCCGGTGTTGAAGTGATTGAAGCACGTATCTCCCATCTTGCCTACGCACAGGAAATCGCCAGTGCCATGCTCAAAAGGCAACAGGCGCAGGCCATTGTTGCTGCCCGGCGGACGATAGTCGATGGTGCGGTCGGTATGGTTAAGATGGCACTTGATGAACTTAAGGAACAGGAAGTGATTGAACTTGATGATGAACGTAAAACAGCCATGGTCAGTAATTTGCTGGTTGTCTTATGTGCACAGGAGAATGCCCAACCGGTGTTGAATACGGGCTCCTTGTACAACTAGGCAACGACGCTGATGGCTAAGAAAAAGGCTTTTCCGGTTGTGTGCCCAGGAGAACGCACAGCCGGTACTGAACACGGGTTCCCTGTACAACTAAAGACCGACTCTGATGACTCAGAAAAAGGCATTTCCGCTTCGTATCAACGAGGAAATCTGGCAGGCGCTGCGTCGCTGGTCAGATGACGAGCTGCGGAGCGTGAATGGTCAAATTGAATATCTTCTGCGTGACGCCCTGCGAAAGGCGGGGCGTATGCCGATGGCATTCAGAAGGACAAAAATTCGTCCGGGGAAGAGTAAGTTTCTCTGCGAGAGTTTGTCAGTTCTCCTGTTGGTGTCTGTCAAATTCTGTCGTCAGGGTACATTTTAGAACAATTGCTGTTTACGTGTTCTTTCGGGATTGGGGACGCTGTGATGGATATTATCTTACCAGGACTCGCTGTGAATACATCCATGTACGCTCTGGCGCGACATCCTTGTCGCTCAAGGTCCTGATAAGTTAATACCCACCCCAGCTCAGTATCAAACGATGTCCATCTGTCAGAAACCATTACTCAGTGTTTTCGCACACCCCCTCGGCTTCCCTACTGATTAATTGAGACATGTGTGCCAGTCTTAAGGTAAGGTGCGGAACAGCATTGATTTCCCAAACGCATAAAAGTGACCAAGAGGTTTACGCCTTCATGTAAAAGGATTTCAGATATCCACGCCTCTTTCAGTCAATAACGCCGCAATGTCCTTCAATTCGGGTCGCACCCGGTAATTATCCGTCTGGTCTGAAAAAATGATGAGCCCTTGTGCGTCGGTTATTAACAGGGTGGGTAGAACCGAGTCAGATTCATATCCGAGTAGCTGCAGGCCCATGGGTGTGCCCCACTCATGCTGGATTCCCAGTTGTTTCGCTGCATACCATCTGGGTCTCTCAGAAAAATCATTGGAATCTGAAACCGGGCTGCCAGTCGCTGGTTCTTCTCGATGGGTTGCGGGCTGATCAATACGACAGTGAGGCCCATTTTCTCCAAGCTGTTGGTAAGAAGCGGCCAGTTCTTCAATCTGGGCAGTGCAAAAAGGGCACCAGTTGCCCCGATAAAAGAGCAGCAGATGTGGCCTGACATAAAACTTTCTGAGGAAACTACGTGGCCGTCCAAGTGACTCCAGTGTCAAATCCGGTAGTTGCTAGCCCACGTTTAATGCCTGCGAGTTGCGACGCACTGAAAGACGGAATACCAGCGCAAATAAACCAGCCAGCCAAGTGTGATACCCGCCCATACGTGAATAGCACCTGCTGCCTGTCCATAACGGAAAGACATTGCCATGGTCATGGCGAGGCCCAGACCGCTAAGAGCGCTGTACTCAACCGGGTGCCGGGGTGTTCGTGGAGACTCTAAATAGGAAAGCCTTGAGGAAAAAGGCCAGTGGTGCAAACGCAGTCAAGTGCCAGCCCCAGCCCAGGAGAGCAACGGCTCAGCGCCCCTGGCTATCTGGATGAAAGCATAAAGGCTCACCAGGGTCAGCCAGGTAACAAATGTGCTGATGAATAGTGATTTGAGCAAGTTCAATGTGGTGAACTCCCGGGTGACATGTGAAAATACAGGAATTGTTACAGGGCTTCGGGTAGAAGCGTGTGAAACACCCGCCAGTGTCCTTGCCTGCCGGTGATTCCGGAAACCCCTGGCCAGGCAGTCTACCTACCAACGGAGTGTAGCCATGAATAAAAAGTATTGTCTTGTCGATAATTCTGATGTTGATATCAATTCCGCTGACTGCCTGGTCTGCTGACAAGGATTGTTTTCCACCGGATATGATTCCGGACAACATGTTTCCCATCGTCGAAGCTCGAAACCAGTATGGGTGTTATCGAGGTCGAGTTGAATCGCATGCGTGCACCCATCACATCCAATAACTTTTTACGTTACGTGCTGGAGGGTGAGTACGATGGCACCATTTTCCATCGTGTGATGCCGGGTTTTGTGGTGCAGGGGGGTGGTTATACCAAGGACATTGAAGAGAAAACCCTGCACGAAAACGTACTCAATGAATCCGGCAATGGTTTGAAGAACATTACGGGAAGCATCGCGATGGCCCGCTATGATGACCCGCATTCCGCTACACGGCAGTTCTATTTCAATATGAATAACAATACCAGCCTGGACCCGGGTTCACGCAACTGGGGTTACACGGTGTTTGGTATGGTTGTTTCCGGAATGGAAGTGCTCGAGGCGATCGCCGAAGTGGAAACGGGTTATAGCGAAGCCCTCGATGCGGAGGATGTACCCATGGTGCCGGTGCTGTTGATCAGGCCAGTGTGCAGGAATGAGCTTCTGCGCCGGAAATTAACGGGTTTCCGGTTTTAATTTCGAGGGCGTATTCTTAATGGGCTGGGGTGAATTCTTTGCATTATCCAGTGCGCTGGTCTGGGCGCTTGCTGTTATTCTGTTTCGCCGTTCCGGGGAGACACTACCGGCATTTGAGCTGAACCTGTTTAAAAATCTCTTTGGTCTGGTTCTGATGGTTCCGACGATACTGCTGGTTGAAGGTCTTGAGTTACCCGACTACACGTCGATCGAGTTGTTGCTGGTATTCCTTTCCGGTTTGCTTGGTATCGCAGTGGCGGATACCTGGTATTTGAAAGCGCTCAATATGATGGGTGCCAGCAGAACGGGTATTGTTTCGAGCCTGTTCAGTCCGTTTGTCATTTTTCTATCGGCCGTTTTCCTGGGTGAGCGCCTGGTTTCATGGCAGTGGCTTGGGTTTATCCTCGGTGATGTCCGGCGTGTTGCTGGTCACCTGGCGCTCGCATCGGTCTGCCGTGGATACGGCCGATGTCAAAAAGGGTGTCCTATACGGTGTGGGTGCCGTATTTATGATGGCTGCAGGTGTTGTCATGGTAAAGGACATACTGGAGACACGATCATTTTTATGGACCGTTGAGTTGCGTATTGTCGGTGGTGTTTGCGGTATGTTGGTGTATATGCTTGTGAGCTCGCAGTGGCAGAATGTGAAGCGGAATTTCAGTCAGCCACAGCCCTGGGGTACGGTGATGTTCGCATCATTCCTGGGTGCATATTTTGCACTGATACTGTGGCTGGTTGGGTACAAGTTGATTGATGCGTCCGTGGCCTCGGTTCTCAATGAGACCAATGTTGCGTTTATCGTTTTCCTGGCCTGGCTGATGCTCGGTGAAAAGATTAACAGGCGCAAACTGGCCGGTCTTGGCCTGACGCTTGGTGGCGTGATTATCATGATGTCGGTTTGAACGGGTACCGGCAGGGGTAATACAGGGAAATGAGGGAAGCGGGATGAAAAAGACAAGAACCATCAATCAATGGCTGCTCAGCCTGGTGCTGCTTCTGGCAGCAGTGCTTTCGGTGACGCCGTTTATGGATCAACGCGCTGCCGCGGATTATGAGCAGCTTTTTCAACGGGCATTTGTCACCTTTGCCCTGGCAAGAACGATCAATGGCGTCATTTCCGTGGTGCAGGGCACCGAAATTGCCTTGCAGCCTGCCGGGGTGGGCGTCACCTTGACGCCGGGTGAGATACTGGATCCGGTTAATGACCTGGTAGAGCGTTTTTCATGGATCATGATGGGTGCGACCATTTCACTGGGTGTGCAGAACGTATTGCTGGATATCAGTGCGTGGTGGGTCATACAAGCCCTGGTCACGGCACTTGGCCGCGTGGTTGCTGATACGGCTGTGGTATCCGGGGCAGGGGTCCAGATTGAACCGGATACTGTTCAGACGGGTTTTTCCACTGCTGTTGTTTATACGCTTTGCCGTTCCGGTGATGCTGATCGCCAACGATATGCTTTATCAGCAGTTTCTTGAGCAACGCTACCAGCAGAGCACCGAAATCATTACCGAGGCCGGTAGGGAGTTGGAGCAGATCAAGGCAGAAGCGAGTACGAAGAACGCCGAGGATAATGATGACAGCATGCTGGACTCCCTGACCCGCGCCTGGAGCAGTACGGTTGACTCAATTGACCTGTCCGGAAGACTGAAGCGTATGCAGGACCAGGCAGCGGAGGTCATAGAGCACTTAATACAGTTGAGTGTGGTATTTATTCTTCAAACGGCACTGTTGCCGGTCGCATTTCTGTGGTTTTTTACACAGGTCATTAAAAGATTCTTCCGGCCGGTGAGTTTTAAATCCATCCCTGAGCAGTCGGAAACATCTTAATAATCAATTTTATATGTGATTGAAAGCTTGTTTCCAATCAGTCCGGAAATTTATAGCCCGCCTATAATTGACGTAAATGGCAAAATTGGACATATCCGGCTATAATTGACAATATTGTCAATATATGACATATACGGCAAGTATTTTGAAAAAGCCCTGCATAGCGAGTAAACCAGAAAACCTGATTGAGCGGTTAAAGGGAACGACTCTACCCGCTCATAGGATTGGAGAGTTATATGGCTACGCCCGGTAACCCTGCAACACGTGATGTCGCTATACTGACGCGTGTCACCGAAAACGTCTTCAGAAAATTGATCCGAATGCTGATCGGAAAAATGTCGCTGAAAAAACTTCAGGAAATGATTCAGATTATTTTCATTGAAGAGGCTGAAACCAAGTTGAAGCAGGAAATGCCCGGGAAGAACGTAGCACTGGGTGACATTGCACTGCAGACCGGGGTTGATACCCGAACGATCAAAAAGATCAGAACCTACATTGCTACCAGCAAGC
>CAVVLP010000012.1:0-92468 GCA_963749115.1 uncultured Gammaproteobacteria bacterium | reverse complement strand
TGGCAGCCCGGGCGGGTGCACCATTATTTGCCGGTATGGGTAGTCACGAGCACCCCGTCACCACCGCGAACCCTGAAGCACAGCTCTATTTTAACCAGGGGCTGGTGATTGACTTCGCATTCAACCACGCGGAATCAGCGCGCTCATTCCGTGCTGCACAAACACTCGATCCGGGCTGTGCGATGTGTTTTTGGGGTGAAGCCCTCGCGCTTGGCCCGAATATAAACGTCACGAGTAACGGCAAAGCCATTATGAGTGATGACGAAAGAATAAAAGCCTTCGCTGCCATCCAGAAAGCCGTCGCTTTGAAACACAAGGTCAGCGAAGCGGAACGTGATTATATCGAGGCGCTTGCAACGCGCTATAACGGCGATCCATCGACCCCACGCGAGCCATTGGATGAAGCCTACGTAAACTCGATGCGCAACCTGCACCAAAAGTACCCGGATGATGATGATGCCGCCTCGTTGTTCGCAGAATCAATGATGAACACGATGCCCTGGGACTATTGGCTCGATCCGGAAAACCCGAAGCCGCTGACGGTTGAAGTCCTCAATGCGCTCGAAACAGTGCTCGAACGCTCACCCCGGCATCCGCTCGCAATCCATCTATACATACATGCGGTTGAAGCATCATCACAACCTGACCGCGCGGAAGGACCTGCAGACAGGCTGACCGGCCTGGTGCCGGGCGCCGGTCACCTCGTGCATATGCCGGCACACATATACTGGCGGGTAGGACGCTACGCCGATGCGTCGGCAGCCAACGTCAGGGCGGCCGCGGTAGATGAAGAGTATATCGCCGCCTGCAATGCACAGGGTTTTTATCCAGCGGCCTATTACCCGCATAACATTCATTTCCTGTGGGCGGCATCGAGCATGGAAGGGCGCAGTGCTGTTGCCATTGAAGCGGCGCGCAAGGTGGCAGCGAATGTGCGCCTGGAAATGATTGATGAATTTCCCGGTGTAGAGTTCTTCAACACGATCCCTTTACTGGCACTGACTCAATTCGGGCACTGGGACGAAGTGCTGGCCGAGCCGCAACCACCTGAAAATCTGGAATACTCGAATGCTATATGGCATTACGTCAGGGCCACAGCCTATGCGCGCAAGGGTGATCTTGTAGCGGCCAGGGCCGAGCACGAAACATTCACGTCGTTGCGCGATGCTACAGACGTTACATTCCTTGACACCATCTATTACCCGGCAACAATGTTGCTGACCATTGCGGATGCACTGATACTCGGAGAAATATCGATGGCCGAGGAGGATTATGAGGAGGCGATCGGGCACTTTTGGACTGCTGTCGAAACCCAGGATGAACTACCCTATACCGAGCCACCCTTCTGGTATTACCCGACACGGCATACCCTTGGCAGGGCGTTATTGACTTCCGGTGATGCTGCCGGCGCCGAAGAAGTGTATCGCGCTGATCTTCAGCAATATCCAAGAAACGGCTGGTCATTGTTCGGGCTGATCCAGGCGCTTAACGCGCAGGGTAAAGATGCAACGGAGTTTCAGAAACGTTTTGACAAAATCTGGGCACAGGCAGATGTAAGCCTGGCTGCATCAACTTTCTGATGCCAGGATGTTCATTTTGAAATAAAATTTACTAAGCACTATGCTAATATCGAAGCAGTTTGGATAGAATGACTGTAAGGTCATTTCGATCCACGCTTTTTAACTTCAGGTCCTGGTTGGTAGCCCGGAAGGGATGCGATGGTTTTACCCGCCTGGTGGAGGTCGTCAGGCCTCAGGTATAACAACAAAATCACGGGAATAACATTATGAATATCAGGCGGATAGTTTTTTTAGTGGGTGTCGTAATTGCTGCAGCGGGCATCACTTTTTTATTGGCATCCAAGGGCTTAATCAGTCTCTCAGACACGACAATCGCCAAGCTTACAATTGCTCCTGAGGTCACGTTTAAAATCAATACTGCAGGTGATGAACTGGTGATTACTTCAATAACCGATGGCACTGATCCTAACCTCAAAAAATGCAAGAACACCAACAAGAAGAATTGCATCAAGGTGAAGAGGGGCTTTGCGGGGCTGGTCAAGTTTACGTTTGATAACCAGGATGATGACTGGGTGTTGAATCAATTCACTATTTGCCCGGGTCTGGACAAAATCACGAACAGTTGCCCCGTTAATCTGGACCGTAACGAGCGTCTGGAGTTTTTCATCATGAATAATGAACAGGGCGATAAAATACTTCTTACCCCTAAATCCGGCCAGGTCGACCTGACGCTACTGGGGGATGATTCCCTCAGGTCGTTTTTCCTGTTTGATCAGAACACGATCAGAAGGGATTATTTTTACAACATCCAGGTATGTAAAACTGAATCTGAATCTGAATCTGAACCCTGTTTGACACTTGATCCACCGGTTGAAAACAGGGGAAGACGTTAGGGCTAAGCCCGGTCGTTACCGTTTTCCGGCAAGCTGAAAAGGGACGGGTGCAGCTTGGCTGAGCTTCGCTACAAGGCGTTTATAAGTTACAGCCATCAGGATGAAGCCTGGGCAAAATGGCTGCACAACGCCCTCGAGTCATATCGCATCCCACGCAGACTGGTGGGTAAACCGGGGCGTTCCGGTGATATTCCTGCACGTATCAACCCTGTCTTCAGGGATCGCGAAGATTTATCCGCCGCCCGTGATTTAAGCAAACGAATCACCGAAGCACTGGATAGCTCGGAATCGCTGATCGTTATTTGTTCGCCCGATGCAGCGAAGTCACACTGGGTCAACGAGGAGATTCGTAAGTTTCGATCGACAAGGCAGGGCGAAAGAATCTTTTGCCTGATCGTCGATGGTGATCCCGAGACTGAGCCCGCAGAAAAGTGTTGTTTCCCCCCAGCCCTTTTTGCAGGCATGGAGAAGCAACCATTTGAACCACTGGCTGCGGATGCCCGTAAATGGGCGGATGGCAAGCGGCTTGCAAAACTCAAGCTGATAGCGGGTCTGCTGGGTATCCGGCTCGATGAACTTCGGCAACGGGACTTGCAGCGACGTCGAAAAGTCATGGCCGCCGCCGTTTTCGGTTTCGTGATGGCGCTGGCACTGGTGGTGATGACGATGGTCGCGCAGGTTTCCAGGCAGTATGAACGTGATATTGCCGAGCAAATGGCCACCTTTATTGTTGATCTTGGCGAAAAACTGCGGTCTGAAACCGATCTTGAAACACTTGCGCTGATAGCCACCGAGGCTTCCAGGCATTTTCAGGATCTGGATCCGGACAAGCTGACAGCTGAAACCGGGCAGAGAGTCGCCCTGACCCTGAGACAGGTAGGCCGCGTGAGCGAGTTGCAAGGTAAGCCGGATGAAGCCCTTTCAGCGCTATTGCAGTCACGTGACCTATTGTCGGGTTTATCAAGCAGATCACCGGGGCAAACCGATCTGCTTTATGAATTAGGCCTCGCCGAGTTCTATATTGGAGACTTCTATCTTAAGCAAGGCAATTACGCGCAATCCCGGCTTGCTTTTCAAAAAAATCATCAAATAAACGGCGAACTGCTGAAAATCGATCCAGAGAACCTCGACTGGATCATGGAACGATCATATTCGCACAATAACTTGGCTGCAGTACAGTTGGAAAGTGGTATGGGTGTGAATCAGGAATCTCTTGCGCACATGTCAGAAGCTATCGCCTTGATAGAAAAAGCCATGCAGTTAGCGCCGGTTGACACCGCTTATTCGAGTCACTATGCAAACACGCTGGCCTGGGCCGCCGACGCGCAGTTAGATGCCTGTAATCTTGAAGATGCGATGGCATTGAGGAAAAAAGTACGGCAACTGGCTGAGTCCTTATCCCGCTCGGATCCAGGTGACAATGACCTCAAGAGACGTTACGCATACGCGGTTTCGGGTATGGCCACGATCCAGACCCGTACAGGTGGGCTGGACCAGGCCGAGCAAAACCTGCGCTTGACCATTTCGATTCTGGAACAGATGTCTGCAGCAGATCCGAGCAATGTTCTTTACCCACTGGAAATCTACCACCGGCAATTGAGACTTGCCAAGCTGATGGGCGGAATGGGTCGGTTTGACGAGGCATATGCGCTGATGTCAGAGCTCGAGTCAAAAATTGGAGCGGACAGCGGCTTCGCAGAACAAAACGAGGAAAACCGGCAAACTTGTGTCGATTTCCAGCTGTCTTTCGCAAGAGTCAGCACTCACCTGGGAAAAACGGCTGAAGCGACTGCTCAACTTCAAAAGGCATTGGATCTGCAATTGACCGGTTCTGAACACCGCAAGCAAGGTACTTCAGACCATGTAATGCTCAAAGAGATGCGGTTCCTGTGGTGGGAGATTCATGGTGATGACAGCCTTGCGGATTTTCCGGCGGGGTCTGAACCCGAGCCCGTTACAACAGGTGCGCTCAGGAGTTGTGAAGATGCCCAGGCCACGGCAAAAGAGTTTGTCATTGCGGGTGACCTTGAGCAGGCGGTTCGGCAGGTTGCCTATCTTCAGGACAGGGGTTATGCCGAGCCGGCGTTTATTCAGTTTTGCACGGCGTATGATCTGTGTGCCGGGAAACGCGACCCACTTTAAACGGCTAAACACCACGATAGAATAATTGAAAAGGAAACTGACCGGGCGCAAAGCATTTGCTATCCTTGTCGACTCACTTCAAAAGGGTTCGCCCATGTTTCTCTCGCGCCGTCCCATCTTTACTTTTCGTAGGTTCACCCTGACGATTACCTGTGTTGCAACGCTGCTATGTTTTACCAGTGCTGCGAATGCACAAAAAACAGTAAAACCCGTGCTGCATGGCAAACACTGGGTTGCCGTCACCGGCAAACCGCTGGCGGCGACTGCAGGGGCGATGACGTTTACCCGGGGCGGCAACGCGGTGGATGCAGCCTGTGCGATGCTGGCTGCCACCTCGACGATGTGGGATACGTTGGGCTGGGGTGGTGAAACCCAGGCGCTCATTTACAACCCTCATACCGGCGAAGTCAAAGGTATCAACGCCCTGGGTGTGGCACCCAGCGGCGCGACCGCTGAATTCTTTCAGGAGCAGGGCATGGTTTACCCGCCCGAGTACGGTCCATTGGCGGCCGTCACTCCCGGCACGCCCGGCGGTCTGATGGTGATGCTGGCTGAGTATGGCAAGTTAAGCCTGGCGGAAGTGCTGGCACCGTCCATGCAGATGGCCGAGGGTTATCCCATTGAAGGTGTCCAGGCCGATAATATCGAACGGCGGCGGGAAGTCATTTCGCAATGGTCTTATTCCAGAGCGGTTTTCCTTCCCCATGCAAATGATGACGATCCGGCACAACGCGCGGCACCGGTGGCAGGCGAAATGTTTCGCCAGGCCGATTTACTGGCGACATTACAAAAGCTGGTCGAAACAGAAGCGCAGGCACTGGCTGCCGGCAAGTCCCGTAAACAGGCTATTTATGCAGCCTATGACCGTTTTTACCGCGGTGATATCGCCGCGGAGATCGTCCGCAGTTCACGGGAGTATGGTGGATTGTTCACGCTTGAAGACCTGGACAAGTGGCAGGTGCATATCGAGGAACCGGTCTCCACCAATTACAAGGGTATTGATGTCTACAAACTGACCACCTGGGTGCAGGGGCCGGTTTTATTGCAGGCTTTGAATATCCTGGAAAAAATTGACCTGAAGAGCATGGGTTACAACAGTGCGCGTTATATCCACACCCTGTACCAGGCGATGAACCTGGCTTTTGCTGACCGTGATTTTTACTATGGCGACCCCTACGTGCCGCCGGTGGAACCGGTTGCAGGTTTGCTTTCTAAAAAGTATGCGGAGCAAAGACGGGCAAGCATGGATCCAAAGCAGAACAATCCTGAAACCCGTCCTGGCGATCCGTACCCGTTCCAGGGTGAAAAAAACCCTTTTGTTGAACTGTTAAAGAACTGGAGTCCCATCCCACCCACCGCAGAAGCCGAGGGCGCCGATAGCTTTCAACAGGCCATGCAGATGAGCGCGGATGAGAGCTTCCTGGCAGGTACAACCTCGATCCAGGCGGCAGATGCGGAAGGCTGGGTGGTCTCGATCACGCCCAGTGGCGGTTGGATTCCGGCCTTTATCGCAGGCTCAACCGGTGTCGGTCTGAGCCAGCGCATGCAGAGTTTTGTGCTGACGGAAACAATGAACCCGTTCAATGTCGTTCAACCCGGCCAACGGCCACGTGCCACCCTCACACCCAGTATTGCGCTTAAGGACGGCAAGCCAATGATGGCTTTTTCCGTACAGGGTGGTGACACCCAGGACCAGAACCTGTTGCAGTTTTTTCTGAACATGGTGGAATTTGATATGAATGTGCAGCAGGCCGCAGAAGCACCGAACTTCACCAGCTACCAGATGCAAAGCTCATTCGGCGCACATAAATCCGAGCCCGGTCGTCTTTCAGTATCGCCAATGCTGCCGGAGTGGGTGCGTAGCGAGTTGGGTCACATGGGTTATAAAGTGGAGGCGGATAAGCGTCCGTACAGTCCGATTACCGCAATTTACTTTGACCCGGAAAACGGCAGCATGTGGGGTGGCGCCAGTGACTATGGTGATGACTATGGAATCGCCTGGTAAGCGTGCCGTGTGATGGTTTTTTGATTTAAGTTAAGACGCTAACAGAAGGAGAGACCGGTATGAACAGATTTCCAGTACAACAAAAAGGTGCGTCTGCATTTGGCAACATTGTCATGCTCGCGATTCTGGTTTTTGCTGTCTATGTCGGTATCCAGTACGTGCCGCAGTTAATGGAATCCAAGGCCATTGATTCCATATTGCAAACCATTGATAGCACGCGAAGGACAACTCCTATAAGCAGTGCGCAGGCTGCTGAAGCCAGGCTTATCAGCCTGCTGCAGGTCAATGAAATGAATGATATGACGGACAGTTTCACCGTCAAGGAAAGAAATGGCAGGATCACCATTGTCTTCAGTTATGACAGGGAATTGAACCTGATATTCAAGAAACAGCCAATGCACTACGAGAAGAGCGTGATATTGAACTGAAATACGGCGGATTCGATCGTTGAGTGCAAACATGACATCCCGGGAACGTGTGTTGACCACCATCAACCATGGGCAACCCGATCGCATCCCCCTTGTCATCGGTGTCAGCAATGCCACCGGTATAAAAATGAAACCCTACCAGGGCATCAAGAAAATCGCCGGTATACAGGCTCCGGACAATTACCTTTATGACTGGCCCGAACTCGGAACCGCGGACTGTGATGAAGAAACAATGCTTCGTCTGCGCAGTGATGTTCGTGGAGTGCTTGACCTGGAGCCTGTAGAAGTACGCCAACGCAATCGTGAGCGCGAAGCCCACAGTGATTGTATAGATTCATGGGGCGGTGGTCAGATTGAAACCACCCCCGGTGACTGGTATCCGGGAATCCATCCGATTTCAACAGCACGAACAGTGGAAGATCTTGAGTCTTACCACGGGTTGGCCGGATATGAGTGATCCAAGCCGGATTGCCCATGTGAAGGAGCAGGCCCGCTTACTCGCTGAGGAGAATCAGTTTGCAATCCTGGCTACGCCGTGGCTGTTGTTTCCATTCGAAAGGGCCCACGCGATGCAGGGTATGGAAGTCTTCCTGATGAATATGGCCATGGATCGCGATTTCGCACGTGCCCTGTTAGAGAAGATCGCGTTTTATTGTAAGCAGCTGATGGGTCCCTTCCTCGAGCAACTCGGTGACAACGTGGATATCATCAAGATCGGAGATGACCTGGGAACCCAGGAAAGCCTGATGATATCACCGAAAATGTACAGGGAAATCCTTAAGCCGGTACATGCGGATTTCATCAGTTTCATCAAGGCCAGGACCAAGGCCAAGGTGCTGTTTCACTCCGATGGTGACGTGGAACCCCTGATCGGTGACTTCATTGAGATCGGTGTCGATATACTGAATCCGATTCAAACATCGGCAGGCAAAATGTCGGATTTGCTTTCCCTCAAGAAGCATTATGGAAATAACATTGTTTTTTGCGGCGGTATCGATTCACATCGAATCTTGCCACACGGCACCGTTGCCCAGGTACGCGAGGAAGTGCGTCGTGTGATACAGGCCTTGGGTCCGGGTGGTGGCTGCATGATCGGCGCGGTGCACACGGTAATGAACGATGTTCCGCCTGAAAACGTGCTTGCCATGGTGGATGCGGTGGAGGAGTTTGGTTACTACCCATTGAAGTAAAACCTTTTTCGACGGGTTGCAGAATGAAGGCCTCTCTTTGGGCTTGACTACTAATCTGCATAGGCGCCAAGGCCATGCAGTACCTTACGTCTGTACCCACCTCAGCGTCCCCTACCGTGGTAGCCCTACCGTGGTAGTCAAAGAGAGTTGCACGTCGAATCCTGATTTAGAATCTGGCTATAGATAATAGGAAAATGGTGGCCAAACTTTTGAAAAACTGTATCTAATAGTCAGCCAGTGATTTTTTCAACAACATCATTGGTACGGACAGTACCCGCCTGGATGACCTTTGCATTGATGCCACGCAGGTTAAGTTGCTTGCCGGTTCCGGAATTGACAAACATCATGGCATCGAGACCAAACCTTGCGACGAATTTCTTGCAGCCGGTATGTGGTGGTGAAGTTACTTCTATCACTGCTGAACCAATTGATAACTTTGTACCGGGCGGCAGGTTTTCGGGGCTCAGGTCCATATCGATGAAAAGCTGATCGCCAGCCAGTGCCCAGCGTTCCGGGTGTTGTGCTACCAGTGCGATGACACGTGAATTCATGATGTTGAGCTGCATCTCAGGGTGGGCGCTGCCGTCGTCCGTTGCGCGGCTGCCACGCTTGAGCCAGTTATCACCAACCAGGCCATGGGCGGGATCAAGACTGCCCTGATTTAATATTTCCCGCTGTTCGGTCTCGGGTCTTCTTACTATCAGGTTCAAAATACCCTTGTCTTTCGGGGATTTCCGGATATCTTCCAGACCGGCGGCCAGTGCTTCTTGTGTCAAATGTTCCATCCACTGACTCTAATGTATCTATAATCACCAATCAATTCCGACTGGCACCTAATTCTATGAAACCATACAAGACCGGGTTTATTTTAATCACGCATCAGATTGGCTCGCAAAAATGAAGAATAAAAACGAGGTGATAATACCTATATGTGACGTTCGGGGAACGGGCCCCGGGTCTGCGATGGCAGGTCAGGTGGTTACCGTCCGAGGTGTTGTAACGGGTTTGAGCAGACATGGTTTTTTTATTCAGAACCTAAGGTCCGGCCCGGACCCACTGGTTTCAGATGCGTTATTCGTGTTTAGTCCCAAATGGCCGGCACCCGCGGGCGCTCTTTTGGAAGTCAGTGGAAAAGTAATGGATTTCGTCAGGGAGGAAAATGGTAAACCCGTTACACAAATCAAGCTGGAAAATGTACGGGTCCGAAATAAACGGGGACCGGAGATCAAGCCATTTGAATTGACCGCGGAGAATGTCCCTGCTGACCCGGTTGAGCTGGCCGTTTTTCTGAACGGTCTGGAAAGTATGCTCGTGAGTATTGAGGCCGGACAGACATTTATCGCACCGAGTAATCCGTTTGGCGACTATGTACTGATTCTTGACGCTGATAAGCCCGTTGAGGGCGTGATCAGAACGGAGCAGGGTGGCGTGCTGGTTGATCATCAAAACCCGCTGCGCTGGTACCCCGGGTTCCGGATGACCAACTATGCCGATGCGCCGCGTGTCAATGTAGGGTCAAAATTACGGTCGCGTATAACCGGTCCGCTCAACTATCGTGTTGAAGCCTACCAGATGAAGGTGAACCACCCGATCGAGATTGAGTTTTCCGATTTCCCATTGAGTGCAAGCCGCTTAAAACCGGAAGCCGGCCACCTGACCATCTTGACCATGAACGGTTTTAACCTGGATATGCATGTTGAGTCTGCTTCCCTGGTTAAAAATCCCGGGCAGGATGTTGATGATGACTGGGGTGACGGCCGTTTTCATACCCTGGCAAATGCCGTGGTGACACAGGCGAATACGCCTGACATCGTGGCCTTGCAGGAGATACAGGACAATGACGGTGCAGAGATGAGCCTGGTGGTTGATGCGAGTTCCACCTACAAGGGCCTGATCAAAGTCATTAAGCAACTTTGCGGCGTCGAATATCATTGGGTGGACATCCCGCCTGAAGTCGGCGCCGATGGCGGTCAGCCGGGCGGCAGTATCCGCAATGGCTATTTGTATGATCCTGAACGTGTTGACCTGGTAAATGATTCGGCGCGTCTGATTGGTGCTGATGAGGCGGCTTTTGAGGGTTCCAGAAAACCGCTTGTGGTGCACTTTAAGGAAAAAACGACTGGCCGGGAACTGGCGTGTATCAATGTGCATTTGGCTTCAAAACGTCATCAGTACAGTATTTTCGCACCCGAACAACCGGGTTTTGACGCCAGGTTGCCAATCCGGGTCCAACAGGCTGTGATCATTGAGAAGCAACTGGCGGTCATGCGTAAACAGGGTCTGGATTACTACGTCACCGGCGATTTTAATGATACTGAAGAAAGTGAAACACTGGCCGCAATAGTGGGTGACGAAAGCGTGAACCTGGTGAGTCTGTTACCGCCACAGCAGCGTTATGATTACAACCACCGGGGTAAATTGCAGGTGTTAATGCACGGTATCGTGCCTAAAACACTGGCCACGAGTAGTGTTGAATACGACATTATTCACGGCAATGAATTGTTGGGTGTGCAGCCCGGCCAGTCAAGTGACAAACCCAGCGATCATGCCTATGTACTGGCAAAAATCAGACTGTAGCAGTTCGTCTTCGAGGCTCGGTATGCGGTGACCGGAAAGGCGAAATCTGGTAAAATTGTACGGTTAACTCAGAACCCATTTCTAACTAAAATAAGAGCACAGTCATGAAAAAAAATGTGATCATAATTGGTGCCGCGGGCAGAGATTTTCATAACTTTAATACCTGTTTCCGCGACAATGACAACTACAATGTTGTTGCCTTCACGGCCGCCCAGATTCCCGATATCGACGGCCGGAAATATCCGGCCGGACTGGCTGGTGATTTGTATCCCGATGGTATTGCGATTCATGCGGAAGAGGATCTGACCCGCCTGATCAAGGAAGAGAATGTAGACGATTGCGTGTTCTCATACAGTGATGTCACCTATCACAAGGTGATGAGTATGAGCGCGCTGGTCAACGCTGCCGGAGCAAATTTCGTGCTGCTGGGGCCTGATGCCACCATGGTCAAATCGACCAAACCGGTAATTGCAGTCGGTGCCGTGCGTACCGGTTGTGGTAAGAGCCAGACATCCAGGAAAATCATTGAGTACCTGATGGGAAAGGGTCTCAAGGTGGTCGCCGTACGTCACCCGATGCCTTACGGTGACCTGGTCAGGCAGAAAGTACAACGCTTCGCCACGGTGGATGATCTGGCAAAACACGAATGTACCATCGAGGAGATGGAAGAGTACGAACCACACGTGGTGCGTGGCAATGTTATCTATGCCGGGGTTGATTATGAGGCCATCCTCAGGGCCGCCGAGAACGACCCGGATGGTTGCGATATTGTTGTCTGGGATGGTGGAAACAACGATTTCCCATTCTACAAACCCGATCTCAATATGACGGTCGTCGATCCGCATCGCGCCGGCCACGAGTTAAACTACTACCCGGGGGAAGTAACCCTGAGACTCGCGGATGTTGTGATCATCAACAAGATGGACACCGCAGGGCCGGAAGGTATACAGCTGGTCCGGGACAACATCCGGAAAGTCAATCCCGGGGCCATCGTCATTGATGCAGCGTCACCAATCAGCGTGGATGACCCGTCCCTGATTAAAGGCAAGAGAGTCCTGGTAGTCGAGGATGGGCCGACCCTGACCCACGGTCAGATGACCATCGGTGCGGGTACAGTTGCAGCCCTGAAGTTCGGTGCATTGGAATGTGTCGATCCCCGGCCGTATATCGTCGGGAAACTGGCCGAAACTTTCAATACCTATCCTGGGATCGGGTCACTGTTACCTGCGATGGGCTACGGTGAACAACAGACCAGGGATCTCGAAGCCACGATCAACAATACGGATTGTGATTCTGTTGTTATCGGTACGCCGATCGACCTCAACAGGGTGATTAAAATCAACAAGCCGAGCACACGTGTAAATTACGATCTACAGGAAATTGGTTATCCTGATCTTGCCAGTGTGCTGGATGATTTTTTGGCGAGGCAGCCTGGCTGAAGACGTTAGTCACCCAGTAAATGCACCGCTACCTGGCGTCTGTGTCGATGGTGGCGGTGTTCAAAAACGTAAATCCCCTGCCAGGTACCCAGCGCGGGACGACCGTGTTGCACTGGTATCGTTAACTGCACCTGCGTAAGCGCTGTCTTGATATGTGCGGGCATGTCATCGGGCCCCTCGGCACTGTGCAGGTATGAATCACTTTGTGGTGCTATGCGGTTGAAAAAATCCTGCAGATCGTGACATACATCGGGATCGGCATTTTCCTGAATCGTAAGCGATGCCGACGTGTGGCGGATGAATAAGGTCAGCAGACCATCTTGCATAGCCTGTTGCTGGCACCAGTCCACCACCCGGCTTGTGATCTCATAGAGACCGGGTCCGTTTGTTTCGGTATTCAATATGTGCGTTACTTGTCGCATCTAACTAGAATAACAAAACACTAGCCAAAATGCCGGAGGTGGCGCCTTGATGAAAACCCGAATACCGCCCCGACTGGTACCCACCGAGAGCCTGGAATCCTATTTCCTTTCCAGGGGAATCGACTTTACCCGGTTCGGGCCGCTGAAGCTGGGCTTTGGTCAAGGTAACGACCAATACCGGTTGTACCCCTATCCAGGACCTGCGGACGACGAAACGATGGCTGTATTCTGTGAATGGCACACCGAGGATTATTTCGAAGTCGATAGTGGCCCCCACCTCGCAATAGGTATGCGCGGACCGGTCAGTCATGACCCGCATCGTGGACGTGGTCTGGCTATCGGCATCCTGGCTAACCGGAGCAATGACCCTGATCAGCCTGTTCCCCTGTTCAAAGGCTGTCCGGACCCGCCGGGCGGGCCTTCTTTTTTTATTGAAGATTTCACCGTCTGTGATGGCAAAACACCCATATGTGAATGGCAACTCAGTACCGGTCAGGATTTGCCGGAATTGCGGGGTCACGGCATTTACAGGATTGATATTCACGTCTCGCGGGACAGTGTCTGGGCCGGTGTCTGGCAGGTCGGGATCAATCGATCTACAGATGGTGAACCAGCCCGTGTATACACGTTTATGGGTGAGACTTCCTGCCCGGATACCCTGGCTGGATTTAGCGATAGTCCTGTCGGGATGGGTGGTGAAGTCCTGCAGGACCGGGGGCAGGGTAACGCTTTTATTGGCACTGGTTTCTCCGATCCGCAAACCAGGGCACATGTTGAAAACATATTTATTGCAAACTGGAAAAACCCGTTGTAGGGCACTGATATAATCTGCGAATTCCTATAAAGGCAATTTAATGGACTGGACAATACTTTGGTGGATTCTCGCCGCTTTGATCGTAATCAGTGGTCTGATAGGCGTTGTAGTACCGGCCTTGCCCGGCATTCCGATCATGTTTGCCGGCCTGGTGCTGGCGGCCTGGAGCACCGGTTTCGAACCGGTCGGGTGGGGCACGATTGCCGTACTTGGTGCGCTCACCGCACTTTCCGTGTTGATTGACTTCCTCGCGGCTGCGTTCGGCGCAAAACGTCAGGGTGCCAGTCCAAGGGCTTTTTGGGGTGCCACGCTTGGGGCAGTCGTGGGATTGTTTTTCGGCCTGATCGGTATTGTGCTCGGACCCTTCATCGGCGCGGTGGCGGCTGAGCTGTCTTCCGGACGTGGTGCGCAGCAGGCGGGTCGGTCGGGTTATGGTGTCTGGATCGGCCTTGTCCTGGGCACCGCCGCAAAGTTGGCGATCGCTTTTTTGATGTTGGGTATATTCTTTACGAAACATGTGCTTAGCTAGGTTTTCGTTTCAAATAAAGCGTAGCGTAGCGTGTGGTTTGTGCTCAGTTCATGCAGAATCAAGATTTTTCTGCTAGACTAAGGTTAAGGACCGGAGTATTCAACAGTAACTTTTGTTGGAGTATTGACTGGGTATAAACGGACCGGGAAGGGCTTGGCGCGGGGTAGTTGGTCCGGTGCAAAGCAGTTTAAGCCGTGATGGCATTTCCTGGGCGCTTAAAGGCGTTCGCCATAGGAATAGACGGATCCTGACAAGGATAGAACACGTCAAACTGCAGTCAGCAAAGCTGATGTTTCGGATTTTGAGTTATCTCTCACCAGGTTTTGGAGCTTGAATATTGCCGCGGGTATGCGTAGCAAATCACCATAGAATGCGGCTACGGGTTGGGGATACTGGAATGTTAGCGTATACAACGATACTTCTTGTCAGTTTGCTTTTGGCAGCGATTTCTATTTTTATCTATAGAGTGGTTGTCAATTCGAGCAGGTCGATTTACAACTCCAAAAACCAATTCGGCACAATCCTGACGACTTCAACCCGTCAAAAGGGCAACGCGGCGCGGCATGCAGTCGCCGGTGCGGCAAGCCGCGATCAGAAGGACAAGGTTACGGCATGGCGTTCAGCGAGGTTGAAGGCTGCTATGCCGGCCGAACAAGTCAATGATGATCTGCAGGCGAATGGCACTCAACTGGGTGCGCAGCCCCACGGTCATGGCACAGGTGTTGGACAAGTGAGTCGTTGCAGCCTGTATGATGTAAATGCTACGAAGCCTGAACTTGACATCAACCGGGTTTCCGACCGGGTTCCTGGTGAAGAACAACGGGACATCGTACAGGGGAATGCCCGAGGCTGTTCGCTGTACTCCAGTTGATGAAGAAAGCCCGGCTAAGCCGGGACTGGTATTTGTTCTTGTTTTGGGTAACATTTAGTCAACGCAAACTGTCTGGTCTTATCCCCCGGATTTGACCATCTTTATTCAGACCACAAGTTGGGCTATAGCCCGGTGCTGTCGACTAGTACCAATACTGTTTTGATATTCAGCCATTGCGATCCGACTGTCGCAATTTCTTAGATTCCTCCCCAGTTCAAAACAAGAATTCGCATCTGATACCGAGGCTGAGTAGAATGGCCGACCTGTGGCATTTTCTTTAACCACGCTGTGCGATTTTTTGGCGATGCCCCGTTTCAGCAAAGGACTGAGTTTGATGAGATTACCGGTAATAACAGGATTCGGAGGGATCAACCCAGCAGGACGTTTGTCGTTTCATCACGGCTACAAGCGCCTGGTGATCGATGCAATAAGCGTGCTTGAACAAGACCTGACTTACCGAAGCCTGGCGGGTCTGATGGGTGTGGATAATCCCGATGACCCGCAAACCCGCAGCTATATCAGGGAGAACACACTGATCCGGCGTATTGACCTATTTGATCCCGGCAAGGTATTTATTCAGAGCGCCGCCAGGCTTAAATCCGCAAAGGACGGGGAACCCCTGACATTTGTTATGAATAAACGCCAGTTGCCGCGGTCTATTCCACCTGGCTGGCAACTTGATTCTATTGATGACAGTACGGTACGGGTGTCGGTGTTTGGTGAACTGGATGCCTTGTTTCCGGATTTTCGGGTATCGAAGGTCAGTAGTGCGGGTCAGTTGCCAAGAGGATTCAATCCCGGCGAACTCTACCAGTCCCGTAATCATCCCCGCGGTTTGCAGTTGGCAGTTTATGGCGCATCAGACGCCTTACGATCAACCGGAATTCCCATTGAACGACTTAAGGAAGTGGTACCGCCCGATCAGATCGCTGTTTATTCCTCCAGTGCCATGGGCCAACTCGATAGCGAGGGCTATGGTGCCCTGTTTCAGAACCCGATGTGTGGCAAACGGCCTTCATCTAAGAATGTACCGCTGGGTCTTTCCGAGATGCCAGGTGATTTCGTCAACGCCTACGTGCTGGGTTCGGTTGGTGGTACCGGCGGTATGATCGGCGCCTGTGCGACCTATCTCTACAATGTCCGTCACGGTGTTGAAGAGATCAAGAGTGGCCGCAAGAGACTGATCATAGTCGGTAATTCAGAAGCCCCCGTTGTTCCAGAGGTGATCGAAGGTTACCGGACCATGGGCGCGCTTGCAGAAGACGAGCAACTGATGGCACTGGACAGCAGTCATGTGGCAGATCACCGTCGTGCATGCCGCCCATTCTCCAGTAATACCGGGTTCACCGTTGCAGAATCAGCCGTCTATACGGTGATCATGGACGACGAGCTTGCCATTGAGTTGGGTGCACGAATTCTTGGCTCGGTGGGTGGCGTGTACGTCAACGCTGACGGCTTCAAAAAATCAATACCCGGTCCCGGTATCGGAAATTACTTAACAGTGGGTAAAGCCATGGGTGTGGCCCGCGCGATTCTGGGTGAAAAAGGCCTGCGTGAACGCACACAGATGTTTGCCCATGGTACCGGTACCCAGCAAAACCGGGTGACCGAATCCCATGTTCTGAATGAGATGGCGAAGACGTTTGGAATAGAGAACTGGCCGGTCAGTGCAATTAAGGCCTACGTGGGTCATTCCCTGGGACCGGCGGGTGGTGACCAGTTGGCAGCGATCCTGGGTACCTGGGAATATGGCGTCATGCCCGGAATCACCACCGTTGATCATGTCGCCGACGATGTCCACGATTCAAACCTGAATTTTTCCCTGTCGCACCTGCAGATTGACCCGCAGAAAATGGAGGGTGCTTTCATCAACTCCAAGGGCTTCGGTGGCAACAACGCAACGGGCTTTTTTATCTCACCGAAGCTGACCGAAAAAATGCTGACCCAGCGCTGGGGTGAGAGTCACATGAAAACCTGGCGCAAGCGCAACGAGGCCGTGTCGGCCACCGCCGCCGACTATAACGAGCGGGCCGATGGCGGCGATTTTCCACCGATTTATCAGCTCGGTGAAGCGGTGGTTGAAAGTGAAGATCTTGCCATCAGTGCGGGCGAAATCCGTATTCCCGGTTTTGGGAAAAGCGTCGATCTCAACCTCGCCAATCCCTATACGGACATGACCGGGAAAAAGAGATAAAAGAAAGTCGTTCCGTTTCCACTGAATTTCGACAGTTGTCAAATCGGTGATAGGGCCGGTTGATCCTCTCACTTAGGCCTGGCCGTCAGCCTTTAGTCTTATGTGCACAGCGACTGGCCTGGCTGGCCCTGGCTCACAAGCCTCAGCTGAAATCTGCTACAACGGTTTTTCGAGCAGTTTTCGCATTTTTCCAATATCTTCAAGCTGTCGCCTGGTAACTTCCGGATATTGCAGATTCAAACTCCTGAGAGACGCGACAATGGTTTCAGCCACTTGCAAGCGCGCGTAAGGCTTGTCATCTGCCGGAATTGCATACCAGGGAGCCCAGGGGCGGGAGCTTGCATTCAATGCCTGCTCATAGGCATTCATATATTCTGGCCACAGGGCGCTTTCATCGACATCACCCGATGAAAATTTCCAGTTCTTCTGCGGTTCGTCAAGCCGTGACAGGAATCGTTTGCGCTGTTCATCACGGGAAACATTCAGCCAGAATTTGAGAACGACGGTACCGTTACGCGCCAGGTGTTTTTCATGATCACGGATGGATTCATAACGCTGCTGCCAAAGTTCATCGAGTTCGACCTTGAACGGTAATTTCTGGCCACCCAGGTATTCGGGGTGTACCCGTACAACCAGCACTTCCTCATAATAACTGCGGTTAAATATACCGATCCTGCCACGTTGCGGCAGGCTTTTTGCTGTCCGCCATAAATAATCATGATCCAGTTCTTCTGAGCTGGGTTGTTTGAAAGAGAATACCTGGCAACCCGAGGGGTCAATACCACTCATCACGGCACGGATGGTGCTGTCCTTGCCCGCTGCATCCATGGCCTGAAAGACCAGTAGAACCGAATATTGATCTGATGCATATAAACGGCGTTGCAGGTCACCGAGCTCATCCACCAGTTTCTCAAGTCGTTTTTTATAAGTCTTATCTTTTGGCAGGGTCTTAACATGTGTGCTTGCCTCCGATAGCTGGAACTCACCGTTAAAGGGTACAAGACAGGCGTTTTTTACCGCTTTGAACATGACTGGTCTCTCCTGGTTGTATATAAAGTATCGGCCAACTGACGGCTATCGCCATCGATATCATCCGGTGACTCAAGCCCGAGTATAGACAACATCAACGGGTAAACGTCGATATTGTTCACCGCCCCCAGTGAAGCTCCGGCCTTGATATTCGGGCCGCAGGCAACGAAAAAACCGTGCATGGCGGGTGTTTCAGGTGACCAGCCATGGTCACCCTTGTTGATCTTGTGGGTCTTTGCCTCGCTGGAAAGCACGGCATATCCGGCATCAGGCATCAGGATAACATCCGGGAAACGCGGGTTGTTTTCGATATGCCACTGCTTCGGGTGTGTCCCGGGGCAGATAAGCGCGCCCGTGTTTCCAGCTGTTGTTAACGGTGGCAACGATCTCAGCAGCCCGATCGGATTCATCACCATCAAGATGCAGGAACAGGTAGGAACCGCCTTCGATGACCTGGGTATCGGCAAGATTTACGTGATCAGCCAGCAGGTATGGCTTGCTGATTTTCCAGGTAAGCGCCCTGACCGTGGTCTGAGAGAAGAATGATATTGACCTGGTCAGCGTAGGGCAATTGTTCAAGCCCATCCAGCAGACGTCCGATATAGGAATCAACACGACCGATTGCCTCGATATTTTCCTCTGAGTCCGGTCCATACCAGTGTGAGTAGTCATCGACATCCTCAAAATACAGGGTGTAAATATGTGGCCGGTTTTGCTCCGGAGCCTTAAGCCACTTCAGCACCTGATCGACACGGTCCTGGCCGGTGATTTTCTTGTCATAACTACGCCAGTGACTTGGGGAAACGCCCTTGATCGGTGCCTCGGTACCAACAAAGAAGAATGATGCTGCAACCATCCCCTGGGATTCGGCCGTGACCCAGATGGGCTCGCCAGCATAAAACCGGCGGTCCTCCACTGTTTCCCGCTTTTTCAGCGAATACCACGTGTTCCTGGCTGGGTCAGGGAAATCGTTGGCCACGATACCGTGATGCTCAGGGTAGAGTCCGGTCGCGATGGAATAGTGATTTGGAAAGGTCAGGGTGGGGAATACCGGTAGCAGGCGTTCCGCCTTTGAACCGCTCGCAGCTATCCGGTCCATATTGGGGGTCGGATAGCGATCCATGTAATCCCAGCGGAAGCCGTCAATCGAGACAAGTATCAGGTAAGGCTTGGATTGCTGGTGTGCAGCGTTGGAACCTCCCGTGCCACGGGCAATACTTTCAACCGCTTGAGGTTGCGTGTGGCAGGCGGTTAAAAAAATGAGTAACAGTGCCGTGCTGATAGCGGTTTGAATTCTGAGATTACAAATTATCTAAATGTCCTTATATTTATCAGGGCTAACGCAGCTCACCGGTTTGCAGATTGAAAACTCGCGACTATTTCAACTGGGTCCAGAGATGGGTGTAGGCCAGTGCCAGGCGGTAGGCCAGTTGGTCATTGGTGGTCGAACCGCCATGACCGCCTTCCATGTTTTCGTAATACCAGATCTCCTGATCCAGTTCCTGCATACGTGCGGCCATTTTCCTGGCGTGACCCGGGTGTACCCGGTCATCACGAGTCGAGGTGTAAAAGAACACCGCCGGATATTCTACGCCGCTTGTAAGATTCTGATAAGGCGAATATTCCTTGATGTAGGCCCATTCTTCTGGAATGTCCGGATCACCGTATTCCGCCATCCAGCTGGCGCCCGCCAGCAGCGTGTGATAACGCTGCATATCCAGTAATGGAACACCGCAGATCACTGCACCATAAAGGTCGGGACGGCGGGTCATGGTCGCACCCACCAGCAGTCCGCCGTTGGATCGGCCTTCAATGCCCAGGTGTTCGGGTGAAGTTATTTTGCGTTTGATCAGATCTTCCGCCACCGCTTCAAAATCCTCGAATGCAAGGTGACGGTTTTCCTTTAGTGCCGCGGCGTGCCACTGCGGTCCAAACTCACCACCGCCACGGATATTGGCCAGTACGAAAACGCCACCACGGTCCAGCCAGAGTTTGCCATAGGCACCTGAGAGGTCCTCGTAGGAGCCTGAGTACGATGGGGTCAGTGAATTACGGAATCCGCCATAGGAAAAAATGTGAGTGGGGTTACTGCCATCCCGTTTTGCGTCTTTGGACAGGACGACGAAATATGGAATTTTGGTACCATCTGCGGAAGTCGCGAAATACTGCTCGGTTTGATAACGGCTGCCGTCAAAACTCGGTGCCTGGCTCTTGACCTTCTGTGGTTGCCAATCAGTAGATGCGACGTGATACAAGGCAGGCGGACTTGTGAACGATTCGTAACGTGCAAAGAAGTTGCCGCTGGCGTCATCTGTGCTGGTGATCTCGAGGGAGCCATTGTCGGGGAATTTGATCAGGCTGCGTTCAAACCTGCCTTCGGGTCCCGGGTTATAGCGGTAAATTTTGCCACGAACATTTTCCAGCACCGTGACCAGGATGGTTGAGTCGGTCGTGTTAACCGATTGCACGATAGTGGTGTCGTCGGGTTCGATCAATACATCGATTTGGCCCTTTCCACCTCTCTGAAGCGCCGTGGTATCTGCGATCAATACTGCACCCTGCGGGTAGGTGGTACCGGCACGGGTCCAGTCTTCTTTGAGGGAAATAATCAAACGGCCCTGAAAGGCACCGTTGATGGTTGCAGAGAGAGGTAATTCAAGATGTTTCAGTTCGCCATCTACCAACTGGTATCGATCCGATGTCCAGAAAGTTTTACCGTCACGGACCAGGTCGATATCGCTGCCGGCAGAGTGCAGGCGAAACGCATTTGCTGAAACAGATTCAACATCGCCTTCATATATCAGCTTTGCTTGTGCCAGCGGTGTCCCGCGCTTCCAACGTTTAACGATTCGTGGATAACCGGAGTCGGTCATTGATCCCTCACCAAAATCAGTGGAGACAAAAACCGTGTCGGCGTCTACCCAGCTGGCTCCACCCTTGGCCAGGGGCAGAAAGAAGCCATCCTTCACGAAGGTTTTGTTGACCGAATTGAATTCGCGCGTGACGACTGCATCACCACCGCCGGGTGATAAACTCACCAGGCAATGTTCGGGATGTTCCGGCAGGCAACGCATGCCTTTAAAAACCCATTGCCGGTTCTCTTTCTTACCGAGTGCATCAATATCAATGACCGTATCCCAGTCGGGCTTGTCAGTGGCAAATTGCGCCAGGGTGGTACGTCTGAAAACACCCCTGGGGTTTTTCTCGTCGCGCCAGAAGTTGTATAACCAGTCACCTTCCTGGTAGACCTCGGGTAGCCGGGAAGAGGAGTTCAGAACGGCCTTCGCATCGGCATAAAGTTCTTCAAATAACGGGTTGGATTTCAGACGTTCGGCGGTTGCTGCATTCTCCGCCCGGACCCAGTCCAGTGCCTTCTCATCATCCACACCTTCCAGCCAAAGATAAGGATCGTTTTCAGCCCAGGCCATGGAAATGCTTGTCAGGCCTGCCAGTAACATGAGGGTTTTAAATTGCATTGTCGGATCCTTTGGGGGAATGATCGAAGACCGGGTATTTTAGCAGTTGGATCAAGCTCGAAACATCCAAATTTCAGAATGTTTATTGAGACGTAATACGGTGTTTCTTACAATTCATGATTCGTGACCTGAAAATGCGGTTAATGAAGTAAAACGGTGACCCTAGCCGTATTTGCGTTCGTGTGACTCCAGCTTACTCTCGACTTTGTTCAATGCCTCAATGATGCGGTCGCTTATTGATGTATCGTCCTCCTTCGTTAGCAAAGTGGCTGTATGTGCCGCGCACAGGTTTTCTGCGTCTTTCCAGTTGTCGGCAAGTTGATTGGCCCAAAGACGGAAATCGTGCACGGCGCCCTCGCGTTTTTCCAGCACCTTGGCGAGTGTGGGGTGAAAACTGAACGAGTCTGGTAATCCGAAAAAGCGTAGCAACAAGGGTAGCCTGATGTACATCAGCGTGTCGTCAACATGTATTGTTTTTGATTCCGAGTGAAATACCAGCACCGATGAAAAATGGACATTTTCATCATCGGAAATGAAATCTACACCCGCGGGCACGGAGAATTTAAAATCCTTTGCAAACAATGTTTGCGTCTCAGGGTCTTCGGTGCAGGTCGGTTGCCAGTCCAGCTCAGGGAACTTTTCACAGGTGGCGCGCTGTTCCGTAGTGTTTGGCTTTGGGGTACTGTTCATGCATCCAGGCAACGTGAATGGTGTGAAAGGGGTGAAGATTCAATACGGCGACAACATCCTTTCCATCGCGTGTGAGTAGGTTTACTTCCTTCAAAGTCTTGCCGCTCAGGGTGTAGGAATCGAGAAAGACAAATTTACCGCTCTTGAGTCTGACCAGTGATGCCTGTGTGCCGATGTCGAGAAGACCGGCAATTTTGAACGAGCCTCGAATGTTCCAGAAGTTTTCTGAAAGTTGAATTGTTTTTGAACTCATTGGTATCCGTGTCCTTATTGATCACTCATTGGTCGGCCGTTTGATTCCACGACCGCTCAATTTCCAGTTCAGCCAGGCTCCTCTTGGTACTGGCAATTTCCGGCTTATCCTAATAGAAAAAAACCTATGCCCAGTAGCGGCCCATTTTACATGGAAGGGTGTTTGAAGGTATTAACCTGCTCTTTTGACGTTATAGCCGAAGCTCAGAATCCCTCCGGGATCATCGCCACGTCACTGTAATTAATACCATTGGAAACGATTCCGGGTGCAAAAAGCCCAACTTTATCAGCGGTTAAACCTAACTCATATTAAGACTTTGACTGACAATAACTGTCAGTTTTACAACATTTCATGTCAAAAAATAATTTTTCACTACACCCTCAAAAAATAGACATTACACGTAACAGTGCTGATATTAAATGCTTTATTATTTCCAGTTTTTTGTTGGCATGATAACTGTATTAATAAAGGCATAAGGAAGACAAATGATTTTGGTAAATGTCTTCTTTCCGAAAATGGGGAGCTTATGGAAAAGGAAATCTGTTCCCACCTGTTACGCAGCTGTGATAGCAACGGCTAACGAATGGATTGTAGCAACGACAACCACGGATGGTGTCAGACCAAAGGACGGGTCGTAACAGGTAAGTTACAAGTTTAAGGGACAGTAAGGAGTAGTAGGCTAGACAAAAGGGTAGGGCTTGGCGCGGGCATGTTTTGTCCGGTTCAAGCAGTTTAAGCCATGATGGCACTTCCTGGCCGTTTTGCGGCGTTTGCCACAGGAATGGACAAATTTTTACAGGGATAGGATACGTCAAACTGTAACCAGTAAAGCTGGGGTTCCGGATTTTGATTGGTTCCGCGCTCGGTTCTTGGGAATCGGGTTTAGCCGTGTTTGTGCGTAATACAGCGACATAAATGCGGTCACAAGGGGTAAAGATTAAGATGTTATTCTACACAGGTATATTTTTGGCCAGTTTAATTGCTTTACTGGTCGCTCGGTTAATCTATAAGGCAGTATCTTTGTCCTGTAAAGCGGTTTCAAGTGCCAACGAGCAGTTTGGCAGTTCCGATAAACGATTCGCCATCAGCGCTAACGATTCAGGTCATCTGACTTGTGGCATAGGGAGCAAGGCCGTTACTGGCCCATTGATCACCCCGGGCGCGAATAACCACGTGACAGCGTGGAACCTGGCCAAGACGCATCCTGTTGTAAACGAGGTTAATGACAGTAAGAACAATGTCTGGCCTCCACGCGAGGCGATTGGTGCATCGGTCGGCAGGGCTTCCAAAGTCACGCGTTACGATGGCGGACCAAAGAGACAGACTCTTGATATGGTAAGCAAACCCTTCAGGCGGAATGTAGCCCCGGATACTCCAACTCCTGAAACTGCAAGTAACCCTTTCAAGGGGAACGCAGACTCAAAGATCTCGACCCCTGAAACCGAAATCAAACTCATCATGAAAAAGGAGGTCCCGGTGAAGTCCGGCAATAAAACCGAAAGCAAACCCTGGGGATGGTAAAAGCTCATCTTGTTAATGGAGAACAAAATAGCGGAGGCATAGAAAGGTAGGGGAAAAGCGAACGATTTCAGAGGCTAAATTGACCCCAACCCCGATATAGAGGTTGGAGTCAATCGGCAGATTTTGTTTAACGCAAACTCACTCAACCATCAGAATCTTTTTTAGCTTTATCAAGCTTCTTTTCGGCGGCTTGTTTTGATGAGTCATAGGCATCTTCAGCTGCGTCGCTGGCCATTTCCTTTGCTGCATCGGTTGCGTCGCCGGCCATGTCCCTGGCGGCATCTGCAGCATCACTGGCCATTACAGCTGCTGAATCATAGGCATCACTGGCTGCTTCGCCTGTTGCATCCAAAGCATCACTGGCTGCCTCACCCGCTGCATCATAGGCATCACTGGCAGCTTCACCTGCCGCAGCAGCTGTCTCGCTTGTCGCCGCAGCTACTTCAGAACCGGCTTCTTTGACATGTTCAACAGCTTTGGAAGCGTGTTCAGCCGCAGCTTCGCCATTACCGTCGTCGCTCTTACTACAGGCTGCCATCGCGGCGACCATTAAAATCAATACCAAATAAGTTAGTTGTCTTTTCATCTTTATGGACTCCATTTATCCCTGCCCCAGAAAATAGGGGAACAGGAGTTAATCACAACAATTCGTGCAAAGCTATAAAAATATTGTTACGTGTTGTTTCAATCTGCAACCGGATCCATGCCTTTTAAAAATTTAAACAGATCGCTGTCGGTAGACAGAACCAGCGTTGAGTTATCTGCGATGATGTCTTTATAGGCCTGCATGGTCCGGGTGAATTCATAGAATTCAACCGACTCGGGGCTCTGGTTATAGGCCCTGGCATAAATTTCCGTCGCTTTTGCATCTGCGACACCGCGAATCTCTTCGACCTCCCGGTAAGCTTCGGACTGGATCTTGTTCAGATCGCGCACACGGTTACCGCGTATTCTGGCCGCCTCACCATTACCTTCTGACAGAAAACGCTCGGCGATTTGCCGGCGCTCGCTGATCATGCGGTCGTATATTTTCGGCCGTACACTTTGGTTGTAATTAATACGTTTAAAGCGGATGTCGAGTAACTCGATGCCAAACACCTGGACCTTCTCTGCTGCCGCAGTGAATATCTCATCTTCAACCAACTTGCGACCCTTCGTGATGGGTACCAGCGATCTCATTTTCACTTCCTGCTGTGCGCCGGTCATCATGGAATCACGCAAAGGCACCCGGTCTTTAGTGGTGCGAATAATTTCAATCAATTCGTGTTTGGCCACGGCATTGCGTGTTTCGCTGCCGAGAATATCATTAAGACGTGATTGCGCACTGCGTTCGTCACGCAGACGTAAAAAGTACTGTAATGGATCAACGATTCGCCAGCGTGCGAACAGGTCAACTGAAATGTAGAGCTTGTCCTTGGTTGGCATATCCGAAGGAGCTGCCATCCCATTCAAGAACGCGTTTGTCGATCCGGTTGACCTCCTGGATGAACGGGATCTTCATTTTAAGACCGGCAGTGGTCACCGGTTCACCGACAGGTTTACCGAACTGGGTGACAATGATCTGTTGTACCTCATTGACGGTGTAAATTGCATTTATCAAGCCAAATGCCACGACGCCCAGAAACACCAGGCCGGTAATTTTTGCACCCTTACTCATGGCTTGTCTCCTTTTTGCGCATTAAGATTGAGCAAAGGCAAAATACCCTGCGACTGTTCGTCCACGATGATCTTGGAACGTATTCCCGGCAGGATGTCCTGCATGGTCTCTATGTAGATGCGGCGACGGGTCACCTCCGGTGCCTTGCTGTACTCCTCAAACAGGGCATTGAAGCGACTGGCATCACCTTCCGCTTCGTTTATCCTCTTCAGACGATAACCATCGGCTTCACGGATGCGCTGATCTTTTTCACCCTCGGCAAGCGGGATCACCTTGTTGTAATCACGGCGGGCCTCGTTGATCAGTTTTTCTTTTTCCTGCTGCGCCTGGTTAACCTCGTTGAAGGACTCCTGAACGGGTCCGGGTGGATTGATGTTCTTTAGCTGCACCTGGTCGATACTGATACCCATTTCATATTTTGTTGCGAGCGCCTGCATTTTCTCCAGTGCCTCGTTTTCGATTTCCTGACGTCCGATGGTGATAACCTCATCCACGGTGCGGTCACCGACGACCTCGCGCATGACAGATTCGGATACATGCCTGCAGCGTGCTCCTGGGCTGGCGGACCTCGAAGAGAAACTTCACGGGGTCTGCAACACGGTATTGAACCACCCATTCCACCAGTGCCGAATTCAAATCACCGGTCACCATCTCGGTTTCCAGTCTTCCATCCCGGGAGGTCTGGTATGGATCCTGGGCACCTGGTGTCGCAAATCCGAATTCCTGTTTTAATTGCCGTTTGACGGGAACGATGGACGCCACATCGATTCCGAAAGGAATCTTAAAGTGGAGTCCGGGTGGAACTTCCTTGAGGTATTTACCAAAGCGCTGGATAACGGCAACCGAGTCACTCGGTACCGTGTAGTAAGCGGTCCATGCCGCCAAAGCGATCAGTGCTACTGCTACAAACATGACCGGTCCGCGCGAACTGCCGCCCGGTACCAGTCGTTTAATGCGTGCCTGTCCCTGCCGGAACAGTTCTTCCAATTCGGGCGGCGCGCCATTGCCGGGTCGACCACCGCGGCCATTATTACTTTGCCAGGACATTTAATTACTCTCTCATTTTTAGGTGGAAACCATCTATTGTATACCCTTGCGTAACAAATGCTTTATCGGCGTATGCGCACAACCGATGGATATGTGCCGGAGAATTGCTGCGGTCAGGTAATCCGTTACTGACCATAATCGTCATTTGTAGAGCACATGTTGTCATACATGGTTGTTAAAGACACCTTCATTAAAAAAATCTAAAATAATGTAACATGATGATAATAATGTATATTATCCACGAAAGGATCACTTGGCACGATAATTGTATTAAAAAGGGTGAAGATAATGGTTTCTGACGAATATCTTCTCTCAGAAACCACGGGGTATATGAACAAGGACGCATAACCCCACCCGAAAGTTTGCTGTGACAACGACGGTTAACCAACGGGGTGACCCAACGACAACTAAGGAAGGTGTCAGACCTACGGACGGGTCGAAACAGGAAGTTATCAGTTTGGGGAACAGGTAAGGTCAGTACGCTATATTTTTTCGTTGGGCTTGGCGCGGGCATGGTTTCCCGGTGCAAAGCAGTTTAAGCCATGATGGCAAGTTCCTGGTGGTCGCCACAGGAATAGACAGATTTTGACAGGGATAGCACACGTTAAACTGTAACCAGTGATGTTGGTGGTCCGGATTTAGTACCATCCCGCGCTCAAGTCTATTGAAAGTCGAATATGACCGCTATGTGCTGCAAAACCTCATAATTCTAGAAAACCCAATCCACTTTGCCCATTGCTCAAGCGTCACTTGACCGGTGTTTTGTTTTCGAACCCGTTAGTTCTTTAGATACTCTTCAAAATAGTCCGTCATCAGGCTATACAGATGAAGCTGTGTTCCCTCGCCCTCCTTGAGGCTATGGCTGCGGTTCGGATATGACATCAGGTCGAACGGTTTGTTGTATTTCACCAGTTCGTTGATGAGTCGCTCCGAACCCTGGTAATGCACGTTGTCATCACCCGTACCGTGTATCAGCAGCAGCCTGCCTTCGAGTTGCGAGGCAAAATTGATGGGTGAGCCCTGACGGTAACCGTCTTCATGTTCGCCCAGTAAACCCGAGTAGCGTTCCTGGTAAATCGTATCGTAAAGTCGCTGATCGGTGACCGGCGCCCTTGAGATACCGACATGGTATTGCTGCGGGTAACGGAACATCATGTTCAGTGTCATTGAGCCACCACCTGAATGCCCCCAGACCCCGACGTGGTCTGGATCAATATAGCTCCAGCGTTCGGTCATCGCCCTGAGTGCATCGGACTGGTCTCGTGAGCCCAGCACACCAACCGCACCGTACAGCGATCTGCGCCAGGCTCTTCCCCGCGGTGCACGGCTGCCACGGTTGTCCACTGTCGCAACGATAAAGCCGTGTTGCGTCATCAGCATATGCCACAGGTGTCTTGAGCCATACCAGTTATCCTGTGCCGTCTGGCCCCAGGGCTCGCCGTAGACATAGTTGATAATCGGATATTTTCTGGTCGGATCGAAATTGGGCGGACGCATGATAAAGCCGTCCAGCACCAGGCCATCGCGGGCTTCGACCTGGAAAAATTCATAGTCACCCAGGGCGATTTTGCTCATCTTGTCGATCAGTTTCTGATTGTCTTCCACCACCTGCCTGGTTTTATGGTCAGGCAGTGAAATCAAACGGGTCCGGGGTGGTTGGCTGAACGAGGAGTGGGTGTGAATGGCCCAGCGTGCGTCTTTTGATACCTGGTAACTGTTGGTGCCGCTGTACTCCTGCGGGGTCACACGCTGCATATCTCCTGAGCCATCCAGGCGGCTGCGGTACAGGTAACGTTGAGAGATGTTGTCTGGCGAGGCGATGAAATACAGCCAGCCAACGTTTTCATCGATCGCGGTCATTTCCGTGATATCGAATTCACCCGGAGTCAGGTCAACAATGGATTCGCCATCAACAGACACCCGGTATATGTGCCGCCAGCCACTGCGCTCGGAGATCCAGGCGAAGGCGTTTGCTTCCCTGAGCCATGTAACATCGTCGTAGATCTCGAGAAACTCAGGCTCCTGCTCGACCAGCACGGTGCTCAGTTTACCGCTGTCTGCCGCCACCGCGTATACATGGATGGTGTCCTGTTTGCGGTTGAGGTGTTGTACCAGCAAATGTGTGCTGCCGTTGGCCCAATCCATCCGCGGGATGTACATCTCTTTGGCCTCACCGGGTAGTTTCGCCCATACCGTCCGTCCACTTGCCACTGAAACCACGCCCACGCGCGCTGCTGAATTTTCCTCGCCCACCTTGGGGTAAGGAAAACGGGTCACCACGGGATAGAGTTCATCGGTATTGTTGATCATGATAAAGTCTTGCGCTGCACTGGTATCAAGCTGCCAGTAAGCGATCTTTTCACCATCGGAACTCCAGCGGAAACCGTCTTTGGCGTGGAATTCCTCCTCATAAACCCAATCAAACAGGCCGTTGATAATCGTTTCTGAGGCATCGCTGGTCAGCTGTTGGATCTCTCTGTCTGCCAGATTCTGAACATAAATATTGTTCTCCCGCACGTAGGCTACACGTGTGGCATCGGGCGGGAATTTTGCAAATTGCAGGCTGCTTTTATGCGCTTCATCGCCGCCCAGTTGCCACAGATCATCCTTGTTGATATCCAGCAACCAGTAATCACCACGGCTCTTGGTACGCCATACTTTGACACTGTTGGTGTAGATCAATAGCTTGCTGCGATCTTCGGACCAAATGTAATCTTCAATGGTCAGTGCCTTTTCAGCACCCGGTGGTGTTAATTGTGTGGCTGGGATCAGGATGCTGCGCTGCAGTGTTTCGGGGTCATAGAAGACGATGTCTTCAGGCCACTTGATGATTTCGCCTTCCTTGTCCCGTTCGGGCTCCACACCCTTGTATTCCTCTACGGTCTCCAGCGCGGTGTAACCGCTACCGTCTTCCAGCCAGCGTATTTGTCCCGGCTCTTTTGGATCATAGCTGTGGTCTTTAAAGATTGCTTCAAGGGTCAGCATTTGATCAACCTCCATTGACTCAATCTCACCAGGGCTGGTCTGCCGGGTGCAGGCGCCGACCAGCAGAATGAACAACGGAAGGGCAAAGCGTATAAAAATATCGCGGGACTCATGGGTCAAACAGATTCTCCGGGTTGGGGGCAGCACAAAACTCGTGAAACATTGTGTTCGAATGGCCAGGAAGACACAACCGTCTTGCGTCAGGTCAATTCCGGCCGTCATTGATCGTGATAAAATTACCCGATCTGTTCTTTAGCGGGAACGAAGCCATGCAATTCATTCCAAAGTCCTTACTCAGCAAATTGTACAATCACAACAGCCTGAGAAACGAAAATAACCTTGTTCAGTTTTCGGTAAAAAGTCGCCTGAGCCCTGCCGTGCTTAACGGGGTTTCAAAAATAGCAATCAATGGCACAGGTCGTCGCACATGACAGGATTTTGGTTTCTGTTGAGGCAAATGAAGCCATTCCGCTAGACAAGGTAAACCAGGATAACCCGCTGGATTTTCCATTGGGAACCGTGGTTAATTTTTACCTTGATATAGAACCGCTCACCGAGGGCCATCATGAACTCAGCATCGATTTCGACGCATCGCCATTCGGCCGGATTAGCCTGGAAGTACAGGATGCTCTGAGGTCCACGATGGTCGCACCCGGCACCGTGCCACGTGATTCCAGCGACGACTACAGCGATGATATCATCCAGGCCCGTCAGGCTTTTATCAAAGAACAAACCGGCGCAGAACTCAATCACATCGCCAATTACTCTTTTGACCCGCACGTCACGCGGGGCAATATCGAGCATTTCACCGGCGTGGCCCAGGTACCTATGGGTTTTGCCGGGCCGCTGTTGGTGAACGGCGAACACGCCCAGGGTGAGTTTTATGTTCCGCTTGCCTGTAGCGAAGGCACCCTGGTGGCATCCTATAACCGTGGTATGAAAGTGCTGCATCGCAGCGGTGGGGTCAAGTGCGCAGTAATCGGCGATAACATGCAACGGGCACCTGTTTTTGTCTTCGAAGATGCGGCCTCGGCTCGCCGCTTCTCGGAGTGGATCAATGAAAAGAGTCAGGAAATTACAGTAGTGGCAGAAGCCACCGATCCTTTCGTCAAGTTGGACTACATCGACCACTATCTCGCCAGCAAATTTGCCTACCTGCGTTTCAATTTCAAGACAGGTGATGCGGCGGGTATGAATATGGTCGGCAAGGCAACGTTTGCAGCCTGTAACTGGATACTGGAAAACTGTGATGTTGTGGAGGTGCAGCGATTCTTCCTCGAATCAAATTTTGCCACAGACAAAAAAGCATCGATGATCAACATGATGAAGACCCGTGGAAAACGCGTCGTCGCAGAGGCCGTGGTCAAGCGCGATGTGTTGCTGGAAATCATGGATGTTGAAACCGAGGCGCTTTATTTTCACGGCAAGGTCGCCAACATCGGATCGATGCTGTCCGGTGCGAACAACAATGGTGCCCATGCGGCCAATGCGATCACCGCCATTTTCCTGGCCACCGGTCAGGATGTAGCCAATGTTTCAGAGTCTTCCATGGGCATACTGTACTCGGAACTGTCGCCTGAAAATGATCTTTACATGTCGATCACGCTACCGTCGTTGATCGTAGCAACCTGCGGCGGTGGAACCGGTCTTCCGACCCAGAAGGAAGCCCTTCAGGCGATGGGATGTGAGGGCGTTGGCAAGGTCAAAAAGTTCGCCGAGATCGTGGCCGCCACGGTGCTGGCCGGCGAGATTTCACTGGCCGCCGCCATCTCATCGCTGGACTGGGTTTCAAGCCACGACCAGTATGGGAGAAATGATCCGCGGATCGCCAGATAGCGATTTGGTGGTTGAAACATTAACTTTTGGTTACCTTACGTGCCTCGACTGGAGAAGTCAGGAACCGTTGGCGCACTGTGTTATTCAAGGGCTAGCCCTGTCCTTAGCTTCTCTAATCTGCAAGGTTGGGGGCGCTGTGATGGGTATTAACTTCCCAGGACTCGCTGCCAGTACGTCCATGTAAGCTCGGGCGCGACATCCATGTCGCTCACGGTCCTGTTAAGTTAATACCCACCCCAGCTTAGTATCAAACGATGTGCACCTTGCAGAAGCCATTACGCTTGACGGGCTAGCAGCCTGACATCCTTGCAGAAAATCCGGTTGGCTATCGGTGTATACATGGTACGGTTATGCTGCTTATTCGGGTTCTGCATCCTGTCATTGGGTTTTTTCGGTCAGCAGGATATCCAGCAAGGCCAGTGATTCATTCATCGTGGAAGGGAAACGAACATTTCCGTTGTCTTCGCCGAATTTCAGGCAGAGCCTGAACATCTGCTCGCGGTTGTGATCAAACAGGCCTATGCCATGCATGGCCCAATTGGCAAACTTTCGCTCTTTTATATTGGTGAAGCTGATCAGTTGCAGCGTGTCATGACGCGTATCACGTGCAATCCTTTCGAAGGTTGCATTAACGGATTCAAACTCACCCTCCAATACCTGGAGGAAATGAGTTTCCGTGGCAACGAGTACACCCGTAATGCCATTAGCGGCGTTGTTTCGGGTGCTACTGGCGAGGATCGAGTTCACAAGGTCCCACGTAGCCAGGCCGTTGCAGCGACTTTTATAAATCAGTAAATTCAGTTGTTCGTCCTTTGATTCCATGTACTACCCCTGAAATTGTGCGACACCCTTAAGAATAGCTGAAAAAGATATCCGGTGGGTGGTCCAGGGTTTGGGCAACCCAAGGTGAGTTCAAATAGATAACGCCGTCAGGGCTTTGCAGAGTTGCACATGGCGGCTTGTGCGGTTGAATATGCGATAGGCTATTAACATATTGATCAATTGAAATTAGATTTCTGCTTATTCAAGCTTAAGGAGATTCATCATGTTAATGTTCACAAGGCCCGGTGATCGCGGGCATGCCAATCACGGCTGGCTGAACAGCTATCACACATTTTCATTTGCAGACTACCATGACCGGAGGTTTATGGGCCATGGCAACCTGCGCGTGATCAACGATGACACCGTGGCGCCCGGCAAGGGTTTCGGTACTCACCCGCATCGTGATATGGAGATAATTCTTATGTTTTGGATGGTGCACTGGAGCACAAGGATTCGATGGGTAATGGTTCGGTGATTCGCCCGGGTGATGTACAGCGTATGAGTGCAGGCACCGGTGTGACCCATAGTGAATACAACCACTCTGGTAGCGAGCCGGTACACTTTCTGCAGATCTGGGTATTGCCAAACGCCAAAGGACATCAACCTGGCTATGAACAAACGTTTTTTTCCGACGACGAGAAACGCGGCCGTTTACGTCTCGTCGCGTCCGAAACGGGCAGGGAAGGGTCGGTCTCTTTGAACCAGGATGCAGATGTACATGCCGGATTGTTCGATGGTGCAGAGACGGCAATATTCCATGTACGACCCAATCGCGATCTCTGGTTACATATTGCACGCGGCTCTGTTACGGTCAACACACAGGTACTGGATGCCGGTGACGGTGCTGCGGTGAGTGGACCGGGTGAGCTTAATTTTTCAAAGGCCATCAGGCCGAAGTATTGTTGTTCGACATGGCGGTGGCATCATGAAGTAGTGAGGCCACACGACCACGTCGATGAAGCAGACGAACTTGGCTACAGACTCTTGTGGCAGGGTGAACCGGAAGACATGTAAATCTGACCGGCCTCCTGTTACGGCATTTTTTCGAATCGTTCCTTGTGCCTGTCGCGGGTCGGTGTCAATAATCTCTCTCGGGGAAACTAAACCGGCTCAAATCGGGTTTGTATTCACGCTCTCGTTCAAGCTCAATTTCATAGATGGCCTGGCCGAGATTCTTTAAAAAGGGCAGTCCGATTTCAGCATATTCGTAATTATCATCGTTGAAGGTCTGGTTTTCATTGGTATAAATGGTAGCTGACAATATAAACTCTATATTATTCTTAAAATCAACAATATAGGCTGCATCGGTCAGGAAGCCGTAAGCGTCACCGACCTTGTTGAAAATTCGAATATGACCTGGGATAGATCTTTGCGTCACCACCGTACATCAGGAATTTCACATAGCCGGGAGGATATTTTTCGGTGTCTTTGTAAGCATCGATCCCGCTTTCACCCGGGTACATCGACATGTAACGTACAGAAACCGGTAGTGTTCCTCATCGAGGTGCAAACGGCTTTGCGGTTTGGCGCTTTCCGGAAACATCAGGTTCCTGATGAACTCATGCTGATCCAGTAAGGAGTAGGCATTTTTGCCGGCAAAATCCTTTGGGTCGTTCAAGGCGTTCACCATCAACGATTTCAGCAACCCCGAGTCGTTCCGGATGTTTGCCCTTAAAACTGATATTGCTGTACACCGCATCCTGTTCGTAGACGGGTTCATCCCCGTTTACAAACTGAACCGGATTGGTCCAGCGGTTTTCATCCTCGCTCAGGCTGCTTTCGAGCCGGTGGATAATGCGGGTGTCGAAATACTTCATGCTCCGCAGCCTCTCGTTTATCTCCCGTTGGCCAACAAATTCATACAGGCGGTTAAACGCATCGTTATCGCTTACCAGCAATATCTTGCGTATATATTGACCAACGGAGGGCAGGCCGTTGGGTGAGGTTTCGTCGGTTTCGGCCTCGGTTAGAAAATCCTTGCCTGCGCCCGTCAGCATGGTGGTATCGAGGTCGAGTCCCGGCCGGTTCAAGCGCCTGAGTTTCTCCAACGCAAGCGCCGAAACCGGCAACTTTACCGTACTGGCGGGGTAGAAGTACTCACTTGGGTTAACGTTGTATATAAAGGTTTTGAATCCCGGTTGATTGTTGGCGTCCCGGTTTATCTGTGTGTACATGATTTGCACGCGATACTTGCCGGGGTTCTGCATGACCGTTCCGAAACGTTTTGGTTGTGAGTTGAGCAGCGACTCGATTGAGCCTTCCCAGGTTGTGGTCCGTTCGCAGGCTGTTGTCATGGCGAGTAGCAACATCATTATGGTGATACGCATCAGGTAATTGTCGCATAAAGAGTCGATGACATCATTGCGCCGGAGAGTGCAGAATAGGCAAATCCGATTCGTTATTGCGAGATCTTGGTATGGCCCCGGATCCTGATTCGATGTTACTGGATCGAGTGGAGAGAATTCGCCAGATCCCCGCATTCGCGGTTCATGGTCGTTACGACATCGTCTGTTCGGTTAAGAACCTTATTGATCTTGCCGGGATGTGGCCCGAACTGGATACCGTCATTTCACCGGATTCCGGTCATTCATCACACGAGCCGGGTATTGCGAAGGAACTGGTGGCTGCGACCAATCGTATCGTCAGGACGGGTAGCCCACAAAGGGGTTAAGCTGTTTTACTTTGAAACCGGGCGATACACCCGGTATTCTCATACCGGGTGCATTTTCTGGACTTACCTGGCGATGACTTGCAGCAAATTCTGAAGTGCAATTACCGTTGCTTCAACACCCAGGCGCACAGACTCTTCACCCTTAACCTTGAATAAAGGCGAGTGATGAGATGGAACGGAAGGGCCACCGGCCTCTTCGGCGTCAAAATCGGCCTGTGGTGTGCCACCGACTGCGAAGTAGGTGCTGGCGATATACGGATCGGTCGTGAAATACGGAAAGTCCTCGGCGCCCATACCCTGGCGTTTTGACTCGAAGAAGATATCTTCACCCAGTTCCTTGCTCCACACGGCTCTCAGGCGTTGGGTTAACTCGGGGTCGTTAACCGTTGGAGGCACGCTCTCGTCTGAAACGATCACTTCCGGCAACATATCTTCCGGTAGTCCCGCGACCCTACCCATGTTTTCCGCGATACGTTTGATACCGGCGAGCAGGACTTCACGGGTCTCGAGATTGTCATTGCGCACGGTTAACTGGAGGTGTGCCTCGTCGGAGATGATGTTGTGCTTGGTGCCTGCATGAAAAGAGCCAACCGTGATCACACCGGCCTCTCTCGGGGCGAGTTCACGGCTGACCACGGTCTGCAGGGCCAGAACGATTTCGGCACCCAGTACAACCGGGTCAATACCACGATGTGGACTGGCACCATGTGCACCGACGCCATGAATAATAATATCAACGGTATCCGCGCCGGACATCGGCGCACCGACGACGGCAACCAGTTTGCCCGTGGGCACACCGGAAGCGACATGAAATGCCAGTGCGTAGTCGGGCTTTCCAAATCTTTCCCATAGATTATCTTTCATCATGTTTTTAGCGCCACCGACACGTTCTTCGGCTGGCTGGCCAATCAGCATCAGCGTACCGGACCAGGTATCCCGGCTTGCGGCCATGTAGCGGGCAGTACCCACCAGGCTGGTGATATGTACGTCGTGGCCACAGGCATGCATGACGGGTACTTTATTGCCATCCCAGTCGATCTGGGTCGCGGTGGATGCATAGGGTAATCCGGATTTTTCCGGTACCGGTAGTCCATCCATATCGGCCCGCATCATCACCAGTGGTCCCGGGCCATTTTCCATCATGGCAACAATACCGGTACCACCAACGCCTTCAGTAACATCAAAGCCTGCCGCACGTATTTCTTCGGCCAGTCGTGCTGCAGTTTTGACCTCCATCGAGGAAAGCTCGGGGTTGCGGTGAAAGTAATCAAACAGCTCTGCCAGGTGTTGATCATAGTCTGCTTCAACCGCATCGGAGAGTTCGTCCGCAGTGGTTGCCTGGGTGAACAGGGCAGCGGCAAAGCCAATTGCAAGCAGCAACTTCAATTTTGGAAATCGCATAAAACTTTCCTTCATATTGTTTTTTAAAAGAGCGTGAAGATTACCAGAGCGGCTAAAACTCGGAAAGCACTATATTCAATTAATGTAATTTAGCGCTGAGTTTTGAGTTTTTGTAGCTGTAGCCATTGAAGTTCAGCCAATGCTCTAGTCAGAAATTGTATCGAGCCTGCTTTGAATATCCCTGCAGGCATAACCTGCGGTTTCAAGTGAGAACAGGCGCTTTAAATAGATATTACCGCGTCCTAAACCTAGCTCTTCCAGGTTATAGCGGAATCCCAGCCGGTTGCAGTTTTCTACAACCAGGTAAGCCTCAGGCAGCGGTTGTCGATCTGCCGCTTTGCTGCCCATAAATTCGCCGTTGGTGACCAGTTCCATTTCGAGGAACACGCCATTGTCGCCCATCACTCCAAAGGTGCCAGCACCCGTTAACCAAAGTGGTTTTCCTTCATTATCAAACGTATACCACGACAAAAAGGCGTGCGGTGTTGGTGACTCGTTTATCCATAACTCCTGGATGGATAGCTGGAAGCCCTGGTCACTGGTGCCTTCGGCAATCCATGTCCCTGACATACGTCCATTCAAGAGTTTTCGTTTGGGTTTCAATGAAGGATTGTTTGCGGGTAAATCGTATTCGTAAACATTGCCCGTGCTACCGGTGTCTTCAACAAGCAGCTTAAAGGCACCGTTGTACTGATCTGCAGAAATCACATTTTCTCTAACCAAACATAACTATCGGCACCATCTATGATTAACATGGTGGTTTTATCAAGTGTTTTGCTGGCGTAGTCCTCAACTCGTGTGTTGGGTTCTCTTGTTAATCTCAATGGATATGAGTTCTCCCCGATACGTGCTGAAATTTTTGGCGCTTTATAGGGGGATTCAGACGGGTTTCTCAACAACATAAACAGGGCGGATCTGTTCTCTTCCATACAGGCCCGCCTGGTCACTTCGATTTCAACTGAAACATCAGGCGATGTGTTGTCGGCGGACCCAAGAGTGATGGTTTCTGAAACCAGGAGTTGAGGTTCGCCCTGAGAACGTGGGTCGTAAGCCGCGTTAAGAGAATAAACACAACTTGGAGGGTAGGGTGTCCACCCGTGTGTGTAATAACCTTCTGTCGCCTGGGTTGGAACAGGGCTGAAAAGGAAAAATACAATGGCAGTCACACTGATTATTAACTTTTTCATTGCTACTGAGTGAGTCTGAGTTGAGTGTATGGACAAGCAATATCTTACAGAGTTTTGACCAAAGTATCTCCAACTTCCTGTTCAAGCTAGTTATCATACGTTCGAATCGTTTAGAAGTTTCTGATTAACCTGAGTTGGACTGTCACTAAATTCCTTTTTGCGCAGGGTTATCAAAAAATGCCAAAACTTAAAGCACTGATCTTCGATGTAGACGGTACGCTCTCCGATACCGAGCGCGATGGTCACCGTGTTGCCTTTAACCAGGCCTTTGACGAGGCAGAATCTGGACTGGTACTGGGATGTGGAAACCTACGGTCGTTTGTTAAACGTAACCGGCGGTAAGGAACGTATCCGTTATTTTATCGAGGACTTCCTGTCACGTTTTCAATGCGCCAGCTGACCTGGACGGGTTTATTAGGCAATTGCATCAATCCAAGACCCGTCACTATGTTGAACTGTTGCGGTCTGGAGCCATTCCTCTGAGGCCGGGTGTGGAACGCTTGATCAATGAAGCACGCTCGGCCGGTCTAAGGCTCGGTATTGCAACCACGACCACACCGGAAAATGTAACAACCCTGCTGAATGCGACACTGGGCCCGGAAAGCATCGACTGGTTTGACGTGATTGCAGCGGGTGATGTTGTATCCAGGAAAAAACCAGCGCCCGATATTTTCCAATATGCACTTAAAAAGATGAAACTGGAACCGGCCGATTGCATGGCATTCGAGGACTCGGAAAATGGCCTGCTTTCATCCATGCAGGCGGGGCTGAAAACCATCGTTACCGTCAATGCTTATACCCGGAATGACAATTTTGATGGCGCAGCCATCGTCCTGGATCAGCTGGGTGAACCGGAAGTGGCATTCAGTGTCATTGACGGCGATGCCGGGGATGCAGATTGTGTTGATGTGCCATTGATTAAGCGGTTATTCGAAACCTGAAAAACCTCGGTTGAACCAGGGATGTTTCAAGTTGGCGATTGGTGCATTTATGGTGTAATATTGCACCACTATGTATTTATGGAGTACGCAGTATGTCAAGACAAAGTATCTCCTTCACCGATCCGAACGCAGAGTGGCTCAAATTGAAAGTGGACATCGAGGGCGAGTACAAAAGTAACAGCGAAGCGGTCAACGACCTGATACGTAAGGCTCGTGAAATCGAGGGGATTCGCGCGCGATTGATCCAAGCAGAGCAGAGCGGGTTTACCCTCCAGAACCGTGACGAGATACGCGCTGAAATCAGAAACGAAATGCAGCGCAATGGCGAAATATAGGATCAGCAGAGACGCGAAAGACGACCTTAAACGTATCTATCGACGCGGATTATTGGAGTATGGTGAAGTTCAAGCAGACCAGTATTACAGAGCTTTTTTTGAGCGCTTTGAACAATTAGCTGAACAACCTTATTTATATCAAGCCGTTGACGATATCCGAAAAAGCTACAGGCGCAGCGTGTGTGGTGTAGACAGTATCTACTACCATGTAAATGGCGATACCGTTGAGATAATGAGCATCCTTTCTCAGCAAGATGTTGATACATGGCTTTAACGAATTAAGCCAAAACCTTGGAGATCATGCAGGCTTCGGCGACGTAATCATTGGTCAAACGGCGTCCAAATGCGCCACCTGAGCGGGACATCTCTACCTTGATGTCCAGGCGATCGATGCCGCTCACCGCGTTGGCACTGCGCGAGGCGCCGCTGGGTGGCTGTGTGGGGGAGATGACGTGGACCCTGTCTTCCTGCACCCATGCATAGCAATTCTGTGGTTCCAGTGGTGCATGGGATACAAATGGTACCTCGTAGGTATGTCGGACAACGTTTTTGGCCGCCGCTAATGCCGTCGGAAAATCCCCTTGGTCATGAACGATGGCTAAGGCTTCTGTTTAGCTTAATTACTGGTTCTGCGTAGACAACTCCGTCAATGATGCTTTGCGTACAGCCTCGAATTCATCACCGGCATACCAGGTCGGTGTAACGTTCGCATCGGCGACTGCTGCAGCCAGGTGAAAGGCCAGCTTTGCATCCTCGGTCAGGCCTTCCAGGTTCCAGTCAGCTTCAACCTCGTCACCCGGGCTATGGTATTTGTACTGAATCCAGTCGGCGTACTGCTGCTCACCCCAACCGGGTTCCTGGCCGATGAAATCAACACCTGATTTGAACCAGATGGCCGGTACACCGGCGCGCGCGAAGCTGATTTGATCCGAACGGTAAAACCAGCCTGCCTTGACGTCCTGTTCGCCGCGAACGGTTCGGTTCTGTGTGATGGCCGCCTCACGTAGCCAGTCGTCCAGCTCGGATTTGCCAAGACCGTAAACAATGATGTCGCGGGTCCGTCCCCAGACATTGCCCAATTCCAGGTTGATGTTTGCCGTGATAAGACCCGGATGGACTACATTGCTGTTAACAAAATACTTTGAGCCAAGACTGCCTTGCTCCTCAACGCCAGGGAAGAACACCACCACACTGCGTTTTGGGCGTTGTGGTAACGCGCTGAAGGCGCCCGCCACGGCCAGTGCCTGTGCAATCGCCACACCATTATCGAGTGCGCCATTACGTATGGTGTCACCGGTTTCATCGGGTTCACCGATACCAAAATGGTCGTGGTGTGCCGACAGAACGACCAACTCCTTTGCAAGTTCCGCGTCACTGCCAGGCAGGATGCCGGCGACATTCGCCGTGGTCTTGGTACTGACCTCCACCGCGAGATCGACAGAGGTGCTGACACCCAGGGGAACCGGTTTGAAATCGCGCGAGCGGGCTGACTCGATCAGCGTTTCAAGATCCTGTCCACCCAGCCTGGCCAGGGCCTGTGATCCTTCCCAGCTGAGCCAGCCGTTGAACATCGTGCGTGGCTCATCACCGGCTCTTAATTCGAACTGCTCACCGATATTGGAGGCACGAACCACGCTCCACGGATAACCGGCTGACTCGGTGGTATGGATGATGATGGCGCCGGCTGCGCCCTGTGCTCCCGCACTGGTGAATTTATAGGTCCAGCGTCCGTAGGAAAGCTTGCGCTCACCGCCGAATAATTCGGCATCCCAGTCAGGGTCGTCATTGAGCATCAGTAAAATCTTGCCGTTGAGATCGACGTCTTTGAAATCGTCCCAGTTTTCCTCGGGTGCCTGGATACCGTAACCAACGAATACCACCTCGGCATCCTCGACCGAGATTTCGGGTTGCTGGGCACCGGCCATGATCATGTATTCGTCACCGAAGCTGAAGGCGACCGAAGCACCGTCTTCGTTTCTAAAACGGATGTCTTCCGGATCTTGAACAGTCAGACCAATGATCTCGACCGGCTGTTCAAAAGACGCGTTATCAAAGAAAGGCTCATATCCCATTTCGGCCAGGCGGTTGGCCAGGAATGCGCGTGCTTTCCGGTCACCCTCGGTTCCGGCACCGCGGCCCTCAAACTGATCACCGGCGACGATGGTGACATCGGCCAACATACTGACTGCCCGAATCGACTCCTGTGCATTCAGAAATCCGACCGGGAGCCCCGGCACCTCGGCGGTTTCGATTTGGGTTTCTGTTTGTGTTACGGGTGTAGGCGTTGATGTATCACAGGCGATAAGAAATGTAAGCAGCAGAGCGGTGAAAAGAAAGCGCATTGGATTCTCCGTGTTGGCTTTTCCTTAATGCCAGGTGGTCCGTTTTCATCGAACCTTTGGATGCTGGAAGGTGTTTGAAACCTCGAGCCAATTATAAATTAAACCTGTTTTGTTGTCAGAATTTCGCGTGGACAGCACCTCCGTATTTGAATTCCTGCCGGTTCAATGTTGGTGCCTGATCCTGCTTGTTTGATTATTGCCGGCACATCAAGCCAGTGAGTAAATCTTTCGCTTTTATCAGAGTGTTCCATGGCTTTTTGCTATACTTAAAGCAAGCTGTGTCTCGCCTGTCGGGCGACCCTGTATTTTTCAAATACCATGTCATGGTGATTGTTGTGAACAAGTATTCTATTTCTCTTCGTAAGCTTTTAAGTATCGCCCGTGCTGCGAGTGCCCAGGCTGTTATTGCCTTGGCCCTGGTGGTCACCGCACCAGCTGAAGCACAGACATCTGTCAGCAGTAACGGCATTACCGGTCCGGCTAATGCAGCGTTTCGTGCAGGGCTATGGTGGGACCCGGCACTGAGTGGAACCGGTTGGGAGATCAACAATAGCGGGGACGCCGTTTTTGGCATCTGGTACACCTACGATGAGAACAGCAATCCGGTCTGGTTTACCACACAGGGTTTTTTGACCGATGGCCGCTTCGAAGGTGATCTTTTGTCTTTTACATGGGATTACGACAAGGGCAAGGTCAATGAACCAACGGTTGCCGGCAATGTAAATATCCAGTTTCTGAATCCACAACTGGCAGAAATCCAATGGCGACTGGGTGAGCAGCAGGATACAGCACATCCTGCGCCCATTCATTTTCTCGGCAAACCCCGCATTGGCTGATTACAGTGGATCATGGTACGACCCGGAGGAGTCCGGCTATGGTATGACCATTCAAACGCCAGGGCGATCTGAACTATGCGGTGTTGTACTACTACGATAGTGCAGGTAAGCCAACGTGGACCGCCGGTATCAATACAGAAGGTGGCCAAAGTCTCTCGATGCTCAGTTTTAAAGGCAGCTGTCCCTGGTGTGAGTATGCGCCTCCCGACACATGCTCCGGCGGGTGAGTTAATTCCCGAATTCCACTCTGAATTGACATTGAGTCTGAAGATGAACTCTGCCTGGTGCAGCCCATTCTGGACCAAGCCTGCAGCGCAACATGTCATGATTTCCAACCCGCCATCCGGCCGTGCACACCCGGCGGCGATGGCGCGCATCGCCTCTGATGAGGCACTGGCGTACTACTTCAAAACAGGGATACCTGACCGGTAATGGCCATGATTATTCCTTCCTTTGCCCGCCTCCGATTGTCAGCCCGGCACCACCTCCGGAAGCAGCGGAAGATAGCGAAGTCCTCTCCACAACCAATGTCCAGGTAGCGGGTGTTGATGAAGCAGATGTGGTCAAAGCCACCGCGGACTACCTGTATTCACTGGATTTCCCATTGAGTGACATTCCCTTATCCAAGGATGCTCAGCCTGGCTGCAATCCATCACCCGCTACCGGATTTCAGCCAATGGTGATGTGCCGCTTGGTGACGGGAGTTTTCCCGTTTCATTGCCACGCACAGCGGGAATGTACAGTCATGTTGCAGACGCAGGGACTCTATCATTATGAGCCGGAGTCCGAATCAGATTCGCAGTCGGCAAAGTTGATCTACCTGGCTAAGCCAGGTTGAAGGCGGCTGTATGCGGCCCGCCAACGTTGAGCACATCCATACGCGCTTTTGATGCTGACGCTGATACCGATTTTGTTGTTGAGACTGCAGTTGGAAATTGAAGGCGAGCTCATTGCCAGCAGAAAAATTGGTGATCGCCTGTTTATTGCAACGACCTTCAAACCGGATATTTACCAACTGGCGACCGAGGTTTTAGAGCCCTGAAGCTGCACAGGAATTCAGCTCCACACCTGCCGATGTTGAAGCGCTGTTTAAGCTGTTGGGATCGGAGCAGTTGTTTCCCGCCATTGCCTATCCGGACGGAAGCCAGCATCGTCTTGTAACGACTGACAATGTCATGATGCCGCCACTGCCGCTTTACAGTGTTGAGCCCGTGCTGACGACCCTTTCCATGTTCGATCTCAATGACCTCAGTGCTCCGCCGGTCAGTATTGCGGTGATGGGCAGAACCAATGGAATGTATGCCACACCCGAGAACGTGTACTTTGCGAGTTCAAACTACCGGCTATGGCATCAATGAACTTGGCGAAATCGTCAGGAGCGGATTTCTGGATACCGATATTCATAAGCTGGCCATTTCCGAAGATGCACTGGAATACCGTGGTTCAGGCACCGTTGAAGGCTCCCTGGGTAACGACCCGGAGCGATTGGCATTCCGTATGAGTGAATACGAGGATCACCTCAGGGTCAGTGAGCAGCCAGGGTTGGGGAGACCGCTGGGGTGAACTGGGTGATCATCGTTTGACCATACTTAAGGAATCTGAGAGCAATGATCTGTTACTGGGCACCGTTTCGATTTTGCCAAATGCGCAGCGTCCCGAGCCTATCGGCAAACCGGGTGAACAAATCCACGGTGTGCGCTTCCAGGGAAACGCGGTTATGTGGTTACCTTCGTACGTGTTGATCCGCTATATGCCCTGGACCTCGCTGACCCGACCGACCCACAGATTCTCGGTGAATTGGAAATAGAAGGTTTTTCCGATTACCTGCATCCTGTTGGTGACCATCTGCTGATCGGTATAGGTATGCAGGCTATATCTCCCGAGGAGACCGGGAACACCTGGTTCCAGGGCGTACAGGTGGGCCTGTTTGACGTAACAGCACCCGCGGACCCCGTACTTTTGCATATCGAGGAAATAGGCCAGCGTGGCACAACAACATCCGTCATGAGTACACACCGGGCCTTTACCTCGGTGCCGGGTGATCCTGATACCGGCGAGCCCATGCGTTTTACCATTCCGATCAGCGAACATGGGCCGGCAGACGGTATCCTGTACCCTGATCCAAGCCATTGGTATCCGTGGAAATCTACCGGTATCGTGATGTTTGATGTCAATGAAAGAGACGGCGGGCAATCAACGCTGGAACTGACAGGGCGCGCAAATGTTGCAAGTGCAGATACCATTGCACCGGATTTACCAAGATCCTTCGGTTCTTGGTGAACTGGAAATAGAGGGTTTTTCCGATTACCTGCATCCCGTGGGTGAGCATCTCCTGATCGGTATAGGTATGCAGGCTATAGCCGATGAGGAGACCGGCAATACCTGGCTCCAGGGTGTGCAGGTGGGTCTGTTTGACGTAACCGCACCAGCGGCTCCCGTGTTGCTTCATCTCGAGGAAATTGGCCATCGCGGTACGACCACATCGGTTATGGGTACACATCGTGCCTTTACCTCGGTGCCGGGTGATCCATCCACGGGTGAGCCCATGCGTTTTACCATTCCGGTCAGCGAGCATGGACCGGCGGACGGTATCCTGGATCCGAGTCCTAGCTATTGGTACCCATGGAGATCTACCGGTATCGTAATGTTTGATGTGAATGAAAGAGACGACGGGCAGTCAACGATGGCACTTACAGGGCGCGCAAATGTTGCCAGTACCGATACCATTGAACCGGATTATGCAGACTTCTATCGATATCCCCATGACGACCATGGCCGCTCGGTGATCTATGGTGACCAGGTGTTCCACTATTTTCGTGGTGGTCTTTTTATGACCGGCTGGTCGGGAAGTGGGTTTACGCCTGCTGATAACTGTCCGCTTTGTGCGCCTGGAGGTTAATAACCGGAACCATAACCGGGGTCATAGAACCATTTCCCGACTACGCAGTGGTAAATACAGGCTGCTTTGAACGGAGCCAATCCGTTGGTTCCTTTGAAGTAACTTCAGCTTCCTTTCGTGGCAATTAATGATAATTCTGATAGGCTTCGAGTAACGATAATTAAAACCACGTTTATCAGTATGAGCCAGAGTCAGGAAAAGAAAGATCTATCACCGCCGGCGCTCGTATTGCTGCTCTATTTCCTCTCAGGGGCAACCGCACTGATATACGAAGTGGTCTGGTCCCGTTTGCTGATGCATGTGTTTGGCTCAACCGCCGTGGCATTGGGTACCGTACTCGCCGCATTTATGGCCGGTATGGCCGTTGGCAGTTGGTTGATTGGAAAAGCTGCTGACAAAAGCAGTAATTGTTTGCGCTTATATGCTTTTCTTGAAATCGGCCTGGCCCTGGCGGCGCTGGTCTCACATATTTTGTTAAGCCGTATAGCCCCTGCCCATCTCGCGCTTCATGATCTGTTTGGTTTTTCCGAGGCCATTTTTGGCGTCATCAGGTTCCTGTTGGCATTTTCGTTGGTCATGGCGCCCACTATTTTGATGGGTGCGACACTTCCCGTGCTGGCCCGTTTCCTGGTTAACCGGCGTCACAAAGTGGGTATTAACCTGAGCACGCTTTACGCGACAAATACTTTTGGTGCTGTCAGTGGCGTGTTGTTAACCGGTTTCTTCCTGATTGGCACCTATGGTATTCATATTCCCGTCTACATTGCTGTGACTGCCAATCTTTTGATTGGATGTGTGGCCTGGTTGGCATCGCTGCGAATGGGGGACTCACCGCTGCTTGTTACGTCTTCAGCTGACGATGGCGGGGCGGCGCCGGCTGGTAAAGAGACGATGGTCGAACCATTGATATTTCGTATCATTCTGTTGGGTCTCGGCATATCAGGGTTCACTTCTTTCGCGTATGAAATCTATTGGACCCGATCGCTGGTGTTTATCCTTGGGAATTCAACCTATGCACTGACGACCATGCTCAGCGCATTCCTGAGTGGCATCGCCATCGGCGGCTACCTGGTCCGTTTTGTGCTCAAGTACAATGCCGACCGTGTGGTTACTTTTGGATGGATCCAGATCTTTCTGGGAATCTTTTCGGCGTTGGCCCTGCCGTTATTGTTTTTCATTTCAGATCCTCAATCCCTGAACCAATATTTGCTTGGTACTTCCGACCAGGTATTTCCGTTGATATTTACGAGTTTCGGCGTAGCCTTTTTAGTCATGCTGGTTCCGGCCGTTTTGATTGGTGCAAGCTTTCCGCTGGTCGGTCAGATTGTCGTCAAGGACCTGAATATGACCGGCTCTCACGTCGGAAAAATCTACGCAATCAATACGCTTGGAAATGTGCTGGGCGCGCTGTTGCCGGGTTTCATACTGCTCGCCTGGCTGGGTATTCAGAAGGGCATTCTGGCCATGGCTTTGCTTAATGTATCCCTCGGTTTTGTTGTTCTTGCTTTGTCACTAAAACACGCACAGCGACACCCGGCCTGGCGGTATGCCCTGCCGGTGGTTTTGGTCCTGACAATGGCTTGCCATGAGCCGTGTACCGCTGCAATTCCAGTTTCCTTCAGAAGGCGAACGGGATTACTTCAAAACCACGTTTTATCGTGAAGGCCCCCTGGCTACGACCAAGGTTTACTGGAACCCCCGGACTTTGGAAAAACACATGAGCGTGGATGGCATTGTGATTGGTGGAACGGGCTTCGTCGAGTTCAAGCAATTGCTCCTCGCGCATTTGCCAAAGCTGCTTCTGGACGACGTATCCACAGAGCTTTCGGTCGGATTGGGTTCGGGTATGCTCGCAGGTGAGAGTGCCCGTGATCCGCAGGTTGAATCGATAACCACCGTGGAGATCGAACCCGGTGTTGTCGAGGGTGCAGCGTTGTTTGCGAAAGAGAACCACGCTGTGCTGGAGAATCCGCGTGTAGAGGTAATTATCGATGATATCAATAATTTTCTAAGGACCACCTCCGACCGTTACCAGGTGATTACGGCCGATGAGAAAACCGCTGATTCATTTGCATCCAATGGGTTTTCATACTCGCTGGAATATTATGACCTGTTGAGAAATCACCTGGCACCCGGAGGCCTGGTCGCACAATGGGTACCGGCAACCTTGCCGACCAGGCAGTACCAGATGATCCTGAAAACATTTACCGAGAGCTTTCCATTTGTTCAGCTCTGGTACTTTCTTCCGGCCTACAAGAAAGGCCCGTTCAATTCCATTCTGATTGGTTCAAACGAGCGGATAGAACTGGACTACAACCGTATCCAGCGCAAGTTAAGCGAGAACCCGGAAATCTTTTCCAGCCTTGTGCGCTACGGTTTAACCACGCCTGAGGCCGTCCTCCCTCATTTCGTGGCGGATGAGCGAAATCTGCGTCCGGCAGTCAGCGATGCGTTGATCAACAGTCTTGATCACCCGCGTTACGAATTTTTTTACCCGTGGAACTACAGCATTGACAGGGACAAGCAAATCGTTGCCAATCACAATTTCATCAGGACACTTAAACAGCAGGCCCAGGCCACTTTTATTGCGGATCTTGAAATGGGTAACAAGAACATGAACCGTCTCAAACAGACACTGGCAGCCGAGGATGCTTACCTGCTTGGCTTTGAGCAGTTTCAAACCGGGATTTCACTCACCGACCAGTATCGATTATTCGATGCCATCCTCGCCATGGCACCGTGGAACGACAGCCTGCGGGCGCGAATATTTTCACAGTACTCGCATATCGCCTCAACCCGCGGGGACGCTGCAGAACGGGCGCGTCTGTTCAAAAAGGCCAACCTGTTGTATGGGCAGGGCACAGCACATCGAATGCCGCCCAAGGGTGGTAACTAAACCACTTTCCCAGAACGGCTGTTTTTTGCTGGTTATGTGAAAATCCAAAGTCAGGGGTCCTGGTTGGGAGTTGGGCTTTTAGTCAAACGACAAAGGATTTAGAGCCTGGAAAATCTGGACCAGGTTAGACGACCAATTGGTCTATCCTACTAGTGAGATCTACCCTTGACTGACAATAATTGTCAGCTTTAAAGCGTATAACGTCATACAGTGCTGTTCAAAGCCCTTTTGGGAAAAGATGCCTGATTTCGGTTAATTCATTGATATTAATGAGTAATTATACCCAATGATTTGCTTTGGCACGATAGTTGGATTCTAAAGGGGGAGTACTTATGTTACTGAAAGACGTCTTCTTTCAGAAGTCACCCCCCACTAATTCTTTACCCCTTCATTCTTTAAAGCTTAACGGCGTTGATCGCCGTCGAACCTCAGGTTTTCGGCCCGGGTTCGGTGATGTCATTGGCTGCGTTCTTGCCATCCATACGGAATGAACCATTTTCCTTTATCCGTATCGAGCGGCCAAAACCACCCGTATCGAGCTTGGCTTCAAACTCGTAATTGAGGTCTTTATCGGATGAATTCATCAGATCCATTACCAGGCGGATGCCGGCGAACAGGTTGGCCGTGGCTGTGAGCTTGACGGTTTGCTCCGAGTAGCCCTCAAGCACCGGGAAATCCTTGCCCACGCCTTTGACCACGTCGTGACCCTGGATAGAAACGGTGTAGACCACACCCTCGAGACGGAATGGGGCGGCGTTGGGGTTCAGCACATTCAGGCCGATTTCAAAAGTGGGAATACCACCTTCAGAGGGCATCGCCCTGAAAGAGCTTAAGGTGACCGTGGGTTCCTCGTAATCCGGATCCATGCTTGCGCAGGCCTGCAGCAGCAGGAGAGAACTACACAGAAAGAATGTCGTAAAAAGTAACCTGGCGTTTTTAAAAATCATGTTGCTACCGCCTCCGGATTGATGATTGATCCGCCAATATTACCGATATGCAGAATAATTACACATAAAATCTTGTTACAGTTTTGGACTATTCGTAACGCAGGGCATCAATAGGATTCATTTGCGATGCCTTCTTTGCAGGGTAAAAACCGAAAAATATACCCACAAAGGTTGCGGATGCAATCGCTACAAAAATGATCGGGATATTGAGCAGGACCGGTATATCGACCATTCGGCGTATCAATTCACCGGCGCCTACACCGATGGCGACGCCAAAAAAACTGCCGATCAGGCAAAGCGTCACGGCCTCGACCAGGAACTGCATCAGGATGTCATTGCGGCGTGCGCCGATGGCCAGTCTCAGACCGATTTCGCGGGTTCGCTCCGTCACCGAGACCAACATGATATTCATGATACCGATACCACCAACGAGCAGGGCGATGGCGGCAGTGGCTGCCAGTAACAAGCCGAGGGTACTGGAGGTCTCATTCCTGGCGCGGATAAACTCGGAAAAGTTCCGAACGGAAAAATCATCCTGGGCACCGGGTGCAATCTTTCTTAGCTCGCGAATAAATTCAGCAAGCTCTTCTTCTGCAATTTGTATGTTTCGATCAAGGTTGACCGTCAGGTAGATGTTCCCCACGACGTCCGGCACCGAGCGGTCACCGCGGCCGGCGACGCGCATCCTGGCTGTCGAGATCGGTATAAAAATAATGTCGTCCTGGCTTCTGCCCCAGCTTGACTCGCCCTTGGCCTGCAGCGTGCCGATGACAGTAAAGGGTACATTTTTAATCCGGATGCGTGCCCCTAGCGGATTCGCGCCGTCGAAAAGTTGTTCAATAACATCCTGACCGAGCAGGGCAACCTTGCCACCGGAGCGGATTTCGCGATCCGAGAAATTACGCCCCTCTTCGATAACCCATTGACGCACATCAAGGTAATCGGTGTGGATACCGGTGATGCTCGTGGTCCAGTTGTTATTGCCGTAGATGACCGGTCCGTTGGTATTAACACTGCCTGAAATACCCTCGAGAAAGGCAAATTTCTCCTTGAGACGCTTGATGTCTTTCTCGGTAAAAGGCGCCGCTGATCCTGAGCCTCCGTGCCTGCCACCGGACATACGTGCGCCCGGTCTGATCGACAGCATATTACTGCCAAGCTGGTCGATGGCCCGTTCAATTTCCGCCTTTGAACCGCTGGAAACCGAAACCATCACGATAACGGACGCGATACCGATGATGATACCCAGCATGGTCAGAAAGCTGCGCAGCGCATTCAATTTGAGTGCGATCAGTGCGATATTGATGGTTTTCCAGATTCCCATGTCAATCGCTCTTGTCCGCGAGACATCACGGTATCATCGACGATGCGGCCGTCTCTGAACAGCAGGTTTCGTCTGGATTCGTCCGCGACTTCCTGGTCATGGGTGACGACAATCACCGTGATACCCGATTCGTTCAACTCCCGGAACAGATCGAGTATCTCCAGGGATGTCCTGGTATCCAGCGCACCGGTGGGTTCATCGGCCAGGATCACCGAGGGTTTATTGACCAAAGCCCGTGCAATCGCCACGCGTTGTTGCTGTCCACCGGATAACTGGGTCGTTTCGTGTCCCATGCGGTCGGAAAGACCAACGCGTTCCAGGCAGGCTTTTGCCTGTTCGTTGGGATCATCAATTTCCTTTTTCCTGGAATAGAACAGGGGTAATTTCACGTTTTCCAGCGCACTGGTTTTTGGCAACAGGTTGAACTGCTGGAATACGAAGCCGATCGTTTGATTTCTGAAGTCCGCCAGCGTGTCCGGTTCCTGTTTTGACAGGTTCAGGCTGTTGATCACAAGATCACCACGGGTGGGTACATCGAGTGCGCCGATCAGGTTCATCAGGGTTGATTTACCGGAACCTGACGGACCCATAATGGCTACGTATTCACCCCGGTTGATGGTCAGGCTGACATCACGCAACGCATGAATGACTTCGCCACCCATGTCGTAATCCTTGCAAACCGAACGGCACTCGATCAATACATCGTTCATCCGTATTGCATCCTTGAGCCGATGGGTCGCTTATTTTTTGACATTTCGGATACGGGTAACGACCACGGTGCCTTGTTTCACGTTTTTGCCAAAAACCTGGGTGTACTTGTCATCACTGATCCCGAATCTGACCGTCACGGGGTTGATCCCGCCATCCTCCGCTTGCACCCACAATTGCCCGGAACGGGTTTCAGAGGCCTGTTGCCGGCTTTGCTGATATTGCTTGAACTGTTCCGGTGTCAGGTGCTTTCTGAATACGGCGGCCATGCGTTGTGACATTTGCTCGCGTATCGCACTCCTGTCTTCACCGGCACCCAGTGATTGAAACTGGCTGCGCATACCGGCCATTACCTCCTTTAACTCAGAGTCGATAAGCCGGGCTGTGGCATCGTCAAGACCCAGAGTGACTTTCAATTGATCCATGTCCGGACCGCCACGGCGCCCGCCTTGTCCCGGGCCACCCTGGCTTGCAGCCACCTTCTTTGCCAGTTCGGAGTCTGCGGCAGGCTTGAAGCGGATCGCCTCATTCGAAACCCTTAAAACATTTTCACTCTTGCCGGTGACGATTTCGACTATGGCGGTCATACCAGGTAGCAGTTTCCGGCCCGGGTTTCTTGCCGTGATGATGACCGTATAGGTCACCACATTATTGGTTTCGTTCGGGGCCAAACGCACCTGGTTTACCCGGCCGGTAAACTCTGAATCCGGAAAGGCATCGACCGTGAAGGTCACCTCATTGCCGTCATTAACATTGCCAATATCCGCCTCATCCACATTGGCCTCTAACTGGATTTCGGTCAGGTCCTGGGCGATACGGAACAAAACCGGTGAGGAGAGGCTGGCGGCCACTGTCTGGCCCTGGTCAACCGCCCGTTCTATCACCACACCATCGATGGGTGAGCGAATCTTGGTTCGTTCAAGATCAATTTCTGCTGATTTTAACGACGCCTCGCGCTGATCCCGGGCCGCGAGCGCATTTTCAAGTTGCGCCTCGGCCATGGTCAAATCAGCCTTGGCGGAGTCGAAAGCCGCCAGTGCCGTGTCCAGTTCGGAAACCGACAGTGTGCCCTTTTTGGTCAACGGCTCAGCGCGTTCATACTCCAGGCGTGCGCGACGCAGGTTGGCATTGGCCCGATCAATATTGGCCTGTTGAACGATGACGTTTGAGCTCGCCACCCTGAAATCCGCCGTGCTTTGCAGCACCCGTGATTCGAACGATTGCGGGTCGATAATCGCCAACAACTGATCCTTGCTGACCTCGGTATTGAAATCGACCAGTATTTCCTTGATCTGGCCGGATACCTGCGAACCGACCTCGACGGTTATCAATGGACGTACCGAACCGGAGGTCGCCACGGTGCGCGTGATGTCGCCGGTATCGATGGTCGCTGTTTCAATTTTCATGGTGGAAGAGGTGGTATTGGAATTACCCGACAACCAGAAAATCCCCGCAGCGACGATCGCGAGTATCAGCAGTGTGATCTTTAGTTTTCCGGACATACCATTACTCATCGATTCGGCAGAAGAAGTGGATAACAAATCAGGATGAAGAGGATAAGAGCAAAGGGTGCTTTTTACTATAGCCACGCGTAAATAAAGCTAGGTTTATCTCCCTAGTTACATTAATTTACACAACATCGTTTGAGGATTTGCCCGATGATGAAGTTTTTGTGATTTGGCAGAGCGCGGTGACAGAAACACGCGCGCTAATTGAGGAAGCCTGGGATTAAGCTAAGAGCTCATCTCATCGCTTGATTGTTCATACGAAACATTCAAGCCCGAAGTCTGACGACCTTGGGTCTGCTCGAAGTTTCATTTTCCTTCAAAATTCGTTGGAAAACCTCTTCACGGTTTACCTTTACGTCACGGGGTGCGTCTACGCCAATGCGTATCTGGCCACCCTTGACACCCAATACTATGACCGTTACATCTTCCCCAATCTTAAGTTTCTCTCCGACCTTTCTGGTAAGTAATAGCATGATAATCTCCTTCCCTGGTGTCGAGTCTAAATGCTCGTCCGTTCCTTGTTTATTTACTTGACCACGCTTTCCTGCGAAGTATCAAGACCAATCAGTGTTCCGACTATCCTTTCGAAACCACCATTCCATAATGTTGGTAATATTGTATATATGCAATAATCGAGCCACGATTTCAGTGTGATATAAACGATGCAGGTCAATTATTTTATTGTTATACAAACAGTTAGATAGCATTTTATAGACATTTTCGGCTAAATTTGCTCATTTGCCAAATCTGCGTGGAATGATCCGAAAATTGTCAGAAAACTGACCGAAATTGTCATTCATAAAATTGGTGTTTCGAGAAAAGCTCACTGTTTTTTGTCAGTCATTCAGGGCAACCTATAGTCCCTGATTAGAATTTACGTGTAATGTGGAAAACCAATTCCCTTAGACCCAAAGTGAACCAGTCATGGATTCAAAATCAAACAATACGGTTGGCAGTCTTCGTCTGAATATGGACTTTGATAAGCCGGTTTGCATGCTGACCTGATCAATACGAATGGGTTGCGAGTCCGGCCGATGGTGTCTCTCGCGTGCCTTTGGAGCGTATGTCAGCGGAGTCCGGTCACAAGACCAGCTTTGTCCGGTTTAGCCCCGATTCTTATTTTCCTGAGCATGCACATCCCCTGGGTGAAGAGATTTATGTACTGGATGGTGTGTTTTCTGATCAATATGGAGACTATCCGGCAGGCACCTACCTGCGTAACCCGCCCGGCTCCAGTCATCGGCCTTTTACCAAAGAGGGTTGCACGCTGTTTGTGAAACTTGATCAATTTGATCCGGATGACAAAGAGCAAGTCGTTTTACGACCGGAAGATCAGCAATGGCGTCCCGGGATTGGCAATTTACAGGTTTCTGCGCTTCATAGTTATGGCACGACAAGCACAGCACTGGTGTTCTGGCCGCAAAACGAGGTTTTTCAACGGCATGCTCATTGGGGGGGTGAAGAGGTTGTCGTGCTCAAGGGAAAATTTATGGACGAGTATGGACAATACCCGGAGGGTAGCTGGATTCGAAGTCCTCATTTGAGTGAACATTTCCCCCGTGTGGAAGAAGAAACACTGATTCTCGTGAAAGTGGGACATTTGCCCCAAGCTTAAAGAGACGAACAACGAAGATGCTATGCGTCTGGACACAATTAACACGTCCCGGGCCATGGCAATCGACCTAATTTTGAAAATGTACAGGACGTTTTAATATGAAAATTCTCATGGTATTGACCTCGCATGATCAACTCGGCACAACCGGTTTAAAAACCGGGTTCTGGCTCGAAGAGTTCGCTGCGCCGTATTACGTTTTTAAAGATGCCAATGCTGACATCACCATTGTCTCACCCAAGGGCGGGCAGCCACCATTGGACCCGAAAAGCGATGAGCCCGATTTTCAAACCGCTGCTACAGCAAGGTTCAAGGATGACACAGACGCGCAAGCCGCACTGGCCGGTAGTCTGAAACTCTCCGATATTTCACCGGATGATTTTGATGCCGTGTTCTACCCTGGTGGTCATGGCCCGTTATGGGACCTGACCGATGATCGCAACTCGATCTCATTGATTGAAGAGATGTATGCAGCAGGTAAAACGGTTGCCGCTGTTTGCCACGCACCCGCCGTATTCCGGCATACCGAAGCGCCGGATGGTTCGCCGCTGGTAGAGGGCAAATCGGTAACCGGGTTTAGCAACAGTGAAGAGGCAGCGGTCGAGTTGACCGATGTCGTGCCCTTTCTGCTGGAAAATGAACTGCAGGCGATCGGTGCGAATTATTCCAAATCGTCCGACTGGCATCCCTACATCGTCACCGATGGCAACCTGGTCACAGGGCAGAACCCCGCCTCTTCAGAAGGTGTCGCGCAGGCAGTGCTGGAGAGAGGGACAGGGTAGTTTTATGAAAGTGCATTATAGAAACTTGAGCGCCAGCGGAAATAAGTGGTCAACGTAAAGTGCCAGAGTAAAACCAGACTCAAGCTTCAAGCGAGTACCCAAGGCAGAAAACGGCCAACAGCGGAGATTGGTGCTTTTGTGCGGTAGGGCATCGCTCGTCCAGCAGGGTGGAATCAGCCGAGGTGAAAGGGTGCTCAATTGGCGCGAATTTCATGGCATAGGGCTTTAATGCTGCATATACTCTTAGGTCACTTTTGGGATAATGGACTGGAGAATGCCCATGACGAAGTCATCCAAAGTATCGAAGCAGTTTCATTTCATGTTTGTATTATGGACGATTTCAACGCTCTCACTTTTCTTAGTGGTAGAAAAAACGGCATTAGCCCTTGAACCAGGCGATTCTTTTGTGATTGCAGACGGATTTAGCGACAACCTTGGTCGTATAAGCAGCACTAGCGGCGAAATTCTCGAGTGGATTGGCTCGGTCACTCCGGGAGGTGGCGAGAACCTGGCGATTGATCCCAAGAGTTTGATTTTGTTTAATGTGGCCGGTGAAGGTGGCCAAACGGCCCTCATCACCATTGATCCCGACACGGCTACCACAACCGTTATAAATGATGATATAGGACTTTGGGATGCAGATGGCCTGGCTTTTTCGCCTGACGGAACACTTTACGCTCTTAACAAGGATCAGAAGTTTGATGACGAACCGGGCACGCTCTACATAGTCGATAAGGACACTGGCGTTGTGACACTTGTAGTTAAACTGAAGAACCCCAGCCCCATCCCGCCAGATTTTACCGGGGCTGATCCACATGTAGACGGGATCTCATTTCACCCGAAAACTGGTACGCTTTATGGGGTTATTGGCGGTTATGCGAAACCGAGTTATCTCGTTACGATAGACCTGACCACCGGCGATATAACCCTCATAGGTGGCGTCGACGGCATTTCAGGGTACACCGGTTTCGATGATATCGAGGATATAGGCTTTTCCGCGGAGGGCATTTTGTATGGTGCTCTGGGTGATCAAGGGGCTATCGGCGATAATGCGAGTGGCAGCTTTGAAGGACTGCTGACCATTAACACCGAAACCGCTGAGGGAACCGCTGTCGGGCCCTACGATATGGGGAACCCCAGCCCTAATTATGATGTTGAAGCATTCGCTTACGCGGTTCCCACGGCTGTGGATTCCCCGGTCCCAGTGCTCTCCCGATGGGGTGTTATTGGCTTGGCGGGATTGCTCGTGCTTGTGGCTTTTTTCGCCATGCGCAGAGGTAACATGTTGCTGCAGGAAAAGAAAGCATTTGAAAAGTAACTTGAGTAACACCCATATGACCCGTTAAGAGATGATGCGGACTGGCGTGAGTTTTCCGGTACTGTTTCTAAATTTAAACGAAGGAGGTAAAAATTTTACATCTCACGTTTATGGACTAATCTAATTTAGCACTCAACCGATACTCTTTAGTATCTCTAACCAGACGTTCGGTGGATTGGCGCTCCGCTTGCAGCCGCCTTATTCGAGGCTGAAAAAGGGCCGCACCTGGCTCTACATCCTTCAACAAATACGCAGGGTTTGGGCCCATTTAGCTTCTGAGAATTGTTATCACCGTGACCTGCTTTCGAGCCATCAATTCATCAATTGCGTTTTTAAAAAAGCACAACACGCAGTGTCCGGGCATTTTTTTGTTTCTTGCGATTACGTTTGATGGTTCAGCGACAGTTGGTCGATCACTATCGAAATCGAGAATTGGGTATCTGTAACTCGTTTTGACAAGCTCGCTATCTACCGAAACTGTGGTTCTGGCAAATATTTCAAGGATAGAGCAATAAATGTTAACTTTATACCGAAGTCATTGATTCATCATGTTGTTCCCGTTCTGGGTCGGGAAGTAGAAGTTGGCGACAATGGCAAAACAAAGTTCTACTTCTGGCTGTTTTCTACTCTAAACACTCGCTCGGGAAGTACGACTGGTCTTCGCCAGAAAGCAGTCATCCTTAAGGTTTGTTTTTCAGCTAGGTGGGCTTCCGGAGTCGGCCAAATACAGGCTGATTAAAACAACCCTGTGGATAGAGGAAAGGTTTATTCTGCCCCTTTTATCCTGTTGCTATCCGGGCCAGGAATTACGCTCGCCCCCAATGGGGTGGATATTTGATGACAGACATTGGCAGAGCGGTAAGAATGACCCAGCAACCAGTTCACTACTGAACCGGGGCTATGTTAGGTGTCACCCACAATTCGATCTGTTTTACATATCGGTAAGGGTAATCGTTCAGTTCACCACTGTTGCAGATAGAACCATCTCCATCACTGTCATCAAACAAGTAACCTTCCATCTGTAACGACTCTCGCTCCAGGTCGGTTAAACGTGCGTATGCATTGGTCACGATTTCATCGATTGAATCAACAACTTCATCACCTGGCGGGTCACAGAAATATTTTGTTTTACCGCGTAGAGTTTCAATATCGGAGACTCCCCATATTTTTTTGATCAGATCAACATCAATACCAGATGGTCCGGTTGGAAAGGCAAGAAAAGGTGGGTTTTCGAGAGTGTATATCATGTTTATAAAATAACGTGTGGGAGAATTAAACTTGATCAACGCCGTGGACTCGTCAACATTAACCAGTTTCCCGTGGTTGGCATTTTTAAATATTTTTCGTGAAGCCTCTATTTCATACGAAGTATCACACGCTATTTCAGCGGTAATGCTCTGATGATCACTGGTCACTGTCGACCGTGGACTTAGAGTCTCTAAGCTTATGTCACCTGATAACTCTGAAGCATAAATCATATGTGCTGACACATTGCTGACACCATCTACACAGTTTGAGACTGTCGCTTCAAAATCAGCACGTCCATCGACAATGATTGCCGGTCGCCTTACACCATGGGCCTCAATTGAGATCGGTCCAATAAACGTTTCCAGATTGGTCAAAACATAATTATCACCCATTATCGACTGATCATTGCTGTAGACATCATTAACAGAATGTACAGCTGTCAACGAGGCATTGTCGCCAAGAATGACAATCTGGTTACCGATAACGAGGGCGTTGTGCCCACCAAATAAAAGGGCCTGGTCGCGAAACACAAGATCGGTTGTCGGTCGAAGATTTTGTTGTATCAGTGATTCAGCCAGGTATCTCGGTGGACGCACACCGGTTGCTCTTTCTACATCATCGGTCACATCATGAACGATTACATCGTTGAATGAACTGACGATTAAACCCGAGATTGCTTCATTCACAACCGATGAAAACCATAGACCGTCATCCACCCATTGCCAGCGAAATGGCACAACAAGAGGGAGCTTCGAACGGTCTGTACCGTAGTGAGCGAAAATCAGACCACGGGATGATTCAGGATCATGAGGCATACAGAAGCGCAGGTCCAGGTGACCGGTAGAAAAATTACTACTACTGAGCAACTCGGCTTCTCCAATGTCGTGTTCGACAACACCAGGTAACGCACCATCATATAGATAGACTTGGCTGATTGATTGTTTTTGCCAGTCAACGTCGACCACCTCCTGGTAACGGTAGCGCATTTCTTCGTCATCCGGCAGCCAGGCGATTTGCACAAGACTCAGGTTCGATGCCGGGTTTGGAATACCAATGTGTCCACCAATTGGAAAACCGGTTTTACCACAGTAGATACCAGCATGTGCGGGTGACAAGGCAACTAACAGCAATGCAAATATGATTAGCCGGAACATTTTTTTTGCTCAATTTTTAGTGGATGGCAATGATTATAAAGATATTCCCTGAATGGGATCTTAACCAAATCCTGATTTATTTGATTTTAACCTAATGAAAGGGGTCAGAGCCCTTTTTCTGACAACGAACTGACGTTGTCTGATACGGGTGAAAATCGTTAAAGGGCTCTGACTCCTTTACGACGGTCCCGAAACGCTCGGTAATCCCAGCGGCGGCCAGCACCGTCGGCGCGTTCTTGCGATTGCCGAGGGCACAGACCGTGGTTGTGCCCGGAGGGTCCGAGGGATCGCCCGCCGGCAACTCGATGTTACGGGAAGCGAGGAAGCTCCGGACGCCGTCATAGCGGGGCTTGCCGTCAAGGTAGCGGTGGTAACCGCCAGCGATGTCCCCTTCTGGCCGAGTCCAATCCATCGAATTGCTGAAAAACACACTTGGCTTATAGCTGCTTAGCGTTCAGAATCGGCACCTCGGCTCAAGTTTTGGTGTATAGCGGGTTGCGGCCAACTGCAGTCATTACTAAATAATGTACCCGGCCCCTTTACTCTCAATTATGCTTTGTCTCCTTCCATATAGATGGTTCTGCCGGGAAGTGCAAAGGAAGCACCCGCAGACTTAACGATTTCCTTGATCTGGAAATTGATGTCCTCTGCAATGCCTAGAAAAACGGCGTAATCAGTCGTTTTTATGAAAGAGTGGACCTTGATCAAAATAGCGTCATTATCAAAGTCAGTGAATCGCACACGTAAAGGATCTTCATAAACCTGTTCGTTTTGCTCGAGTGATTCTGTAATCCTGTCCATGATGGCCCGCATCTGTTCCTCTGTCGTGTCGTGGCGTAAACGCAGCGTTGGCCAGTAACGTATTTTTGTCCGGTAGGACAGATTTTCGACTTCTACCGACGCGATACGCGCATTGGGTACTGACACCACGGTGTTCGTCAGCGTGCGTAGCCGGGTGGTTCTTAATCCGATATCTTCAACGGTGCCCATTTCCGTGCCATAACGACAGAAATCCCCCACCCGCAGTGATGCCTGGGAAAAAATGGTCAAGGCACCCATCATGTCTTCGATAGGTTTTTGCAGGGCCAGGGCGACGGCCAGGCCGCCGACACCGAGACCGGCCAGTACGGCTGTAATATTAACGCCGATGTTGTTTAGCCAGAAAAGCAGGCCGAAAACAAAAATCAAAATTTTGACGAGGGTTGTCAGCGGTTGCAGCAGTTTTGCAGCCCCCGGTCGACCCAGCTTGTTCAGTTTTTCCTGTTGGTAAGACTTGACCAGGTTGATGACAGACCATAGCACCCAGACGAGGGCCAGAGTAAACAGTGTTCTCGCTTGCATAACCTGTTGCGCATATGCGCCGAGGCCTAATCGTTCTGAGGTAATACCTGTAGTGAACAGGATGCCAATAAGCACCGCCGGTCCGGTGAAAATATTCCTGACGAGTGGATACATATCATCTTTGGGTGAACTGAATAACCGTGTCAATAAAAGTCCGATAAGGTAAAAAACCGGCCAGCTAACCAGTGCAACAACAATGATAATGAACCATTTAAAGGCCTCCAGCCCCAGGAAGGAAACGTCATCTGGAAACCAGCCCCGGACTTTTTCTATCGGTGCCGGGTAACTGTACAAATCATATAGTTCAGGGATTCGTGCGACCGAGCGGTTGGACAACTTCCATATCATGACTCCATCGACTCGCGGGACTTGTTGCATCCAGATCGGGATTTCACCATCCTCCCCGGGGATCCTCATAAGTTCATCCCGATAGGCCGGCAGATCGTCACCCTGCAAGCCCTGGGGACTGTCGCTGACACTGAGTCGATCCAGCCACACTGAACGTGACACGACATGATTGAATTGCCTGGCCAGTTCGGGCCCGCCAACTTCCTGGATATCAGGCGGCAGATTGCGAAGGTCAAGATATTCTGCGGCCTTCTCCCAATTGAACTCGGACGCAGTGGTCAGGTAACCAACGATGCTACTTCTCGGGTTTCCCCTGTCCAGCGCATCTTCCGGGCCCTTATCCACGGTAATGGGTACAACTACCGTGGTTTCGGTTGCTTGCTCCTGCGCTTGCACGGGCAGGCAGTTGACCAAAAAGAAGGCAATAATTGCCAACACACATAACTTCCGCAGATTAATTTTCATTTGCTATAACCTATGGTGAGTTCTGGGGCCAATGTAAAGTGCCAAGGGGGTACTCTACCCCCCCTTGGCTACGATGAAAACAGCATTTGCTAAAATATAAAAACAAGAATACAACCCTCCATAACTCGCCCCACAGAAACTGTTTAGTTGATTTTTGTAAGATATGGATTAGATGTTGCCCTACTGGCTTTTAGGGCTTTGTCGGCGCGAGCAGGCTCAAGGCGATCACGGGGATCTAAGCAGGTCCGACATGCCTACGCCCCAGTGGGCAATGACTTCGCTGGCCTCGCCAACATTGGCGTTCAGCCGGGTTACCTGCTCGCCGGGCACGATTTTCACCGCGCCGGTAAACCCTGCCGGGGCCAGGGGCACCAGGAGGGTCAGCTTGCCGTCGGCGTGTTCTTCGATGATATAGACCAGCTCCGAGGTGCCGTCTTTGCCGTGCAGAAGCCCGCTTTTGAATGCGCGCCCAGTCCCGGCACCGGTCAGGCCCTGACTCAGACGCTTTACCGCGTTGTATAGCGGCAGGCGCATCAACGTCGTGCGTTCAATCCAGTTCCCGGCCCGGGTCAACGTCCGCGACCGTAATGCAAGCCCGAAGACGAACGAAGTGACCAGTAACAGCGGGATTGCAACGAACATCGGGTCGCTGAGTTTGGCGAAGGTCTCGTCGGGGAAAAGACCGGCGATCGGGGTCGCCAGCGCGACGATGACATCGATGAGTTCGGAAGACAGTAGATAAAAGATAAGCAGGGGCAACAATACGAACATGCCGCCGAGCAGGCAGGTTTTAATAAATTCGAAGATTGCTTTCATGTCGACACTCCAGTCATGTTGGTTCGCCTCAATGCACCAGCGCACGGTTCCGTAACAGTTTACAGGTCTTGGGGCGATAGGTTCGATCCTAGGAGCCTGTCCGAAAATAGAAGCCGTAGCGAGGGGAAGCCATTTTGAGTCCATTTTTTTGATCCTTTGAGGCGAATAGTTACTCATATTTAACGAAAATGAGCGGAAAAATCGGCCAAAATGGCTTTTACCCCAGGGCACCTTCTCTTGATGCTGCGCATCAATTCACCTTGTCCGCAGTAGGGTCTCTATTCTCGGACAGGCTCCTAGCAGCTTGATCTGCCACGTTAGCGCGATAATGCTGTCGGCCGCCGTCCATTCTCCGAAAGGATAGATAATTTATTGTTATAATCCGTGTCTGGCGATTGACAGCAAAAAGAACTCTCAGGCGATTTTGTAGCCAGGATTCAGCAACATCAATTCACTGAAGGAATGGTAATGACAGAAACTGTAGTCAGCATTCAGAGCGCCCAGTTTCCAGATCAGTATTCCCTGACTTTGCTGTTTGTCTTAACGGTGGCGGTGTTAATTTTATTTATTGAAATCGGTTTTCGACTGGGCAGTCGGCGTCATGGCAAAGTAGTCAAGGCACAGGCATCGCAAGCGCGGGCTGTCATGGGCGCCACGCTTGGACTGCTCGCTTTCATGCTCGCCTTCACCTTTGCGACGGCCCAGACACATTTCGAAACACGCGTGGCCAATCTTGCGGAGGAAGCGAGGCTGGCCCACAACGCATTTCTCCATGCCGAGTTTCTCGGGCAAGCCGATCACAAACGGGCCCGGGAACTGTTGCGGGAATATGTAGCCATCAGGCTTTCCCTGGAAGAGCTAAACGAGCCTGATCAGTGGAGTGAAGTGCTCGCCCTTGTAGAAGAGTCCGAATCCATACAGCGCGCATTGTGGAAACTGGCAATTGCAGACGGGAAAAACAAACTCGGGCCAGAGCAGAGTAGTTTGCGAAACAGTCCTTTCATGGTTTCTGTTGTCGGTTTGATCGACATACACAATATGCGACTGCAAGCTGAACTGGCTAACCGGATTTCACGGATCGTTTGGGCTACTCTTTACCTGACCGCGCTGTTGGGAATGCTGGTCATGGGTTACCAGGCGGGATTGATTGGACGCCGCAGCCCGATTGCGACCTTTACGCTGGCCATCTCGTTTTCGGCTGTGATGATGTTGATCACTGACCTGGACCGGCCAATGACCAGCATGTTCGACATGAGTAGCCAGAGCCTGGTCATCCTTTCAGAAAATATGGATGAAATGCTGGAGAATGAGTGAGGTCGCTCAAACTAGCACTCCTGAACACAAATGTTGAAGGCAAGGTCAGAAATGTCATTGCTAACGTGGTGTCTTACGTGTTTCAATTAAAGTACATCAACAAATGTATTTCCCGGAGGATGATATTGTGAAAGCTACAAAACTTATTGCATTACCTGTCGGCCTGCTAATGCTGGCCTTTTGCTCGACATTAATCGCGGCTGATAAGCCAAACATCCTGGTTTTATGGGGTGATGATATTGGCATGGAAAATATCAGCCATAACACTCGCGGCATGATGGGTTATATGACGCCCAACATTGACACCATTGCCAAAGAAGGCATAGGTTTCACTGACTATTACGCTCAACAAAGTTGCACGGCAGGTCGAGCGGCTTTTGTCGGTGGTAGTGTCCCTATCCGTAATGGTATGACCAAGGTCGGTTTACCCGGTGCGAAGGAAGGCTGGCAGAAAACGGATGTGACGATGGCCACGGTACTAAAAAGCCAGGGTTACGCCACCGGCCAGTTTGGCAAAAATCACTTAGGCGATCTCGATGAGCATCTGCCGACGATGCACGGCTTCGACGAATTCATGGGCAATCTCTATCATTTGAATGCCGAAGAAGAACCGGAGCACAGAGACTATCCGAAAGATCCCGAGTTTCGCAAAAGGTTTGGCCCGCGCGGGGTGATCCATTCCTGGGCTGATGGCAAGGGTGGACAGAAGATTGAAGACACTGGCTTGCTGACCATAAAGCGCATGGAAACAGTTGATGATGAAACTGTTGCAGCTGCTAAGGAGTTTATTAGAGAGCAGGTCAAAGCTGACATACCATTTTTTGTTTGGTGGAACGGCACGCGCATGCACTTTCGCACCCACTTAAAGGAAGAACATATAGGTCTTTCGGGGCAAGATGAATACGGCGACGGCATGGTTGAACACGATATGCATGTTGGCGAGTTCCTCAAATTACTGGATGAGCTGGGTGTTGCCGATAACACGATTGTTCAGTATTCCACCGATAACGGCGTGCACTACAATTCCTGGCCCGATGCAGGCACCACGCCATTCCGCAGTGAAAAGAACACCAACTGGGAAGGTGCTTACCGTGTGCCTGCCTTTATTCGTTGGCCCGGTCATTTCCCTGCAGGCGTAACCCTCAATGGTATCGTTTCACACGAAGATTGGCTGCCTACCTTTGCTGCTATCGCCGGTGCGCCCGACATCAAGGAAAAGCTTTTGAAGGGTGTAGAGCTCAATGGTCGCACTTACAGAAACTTCATTGATGGCTATAACCAGCTCGATTACCTGACGGGCAAGGTGAAAGAGTCGCCACGCCATGAGTTCGTCTATGTAAATGATACCGCCGAGATTGTTGCTGTCCGCTGGAACGACTGGAAGATTACCTTCCAGGTGATGCGTGCTAAAACAATGGCTCTCTGGCTGGAACCATTTGTAACGTTGCGCGCCCCATTGATTTTCAATCTGCGACGCGATCCGTATGAAAGAGCCCAGCTAAACTCGAACACCTATTACGACTGGTGGCTCGATCACGCTTTTGCCATTGCGCCAAGCGCCGCACTGGTTGGGGAGTTCCTCATGACCTTCAAGGACTACCCGCCCAGCCAAACAGCAGGTTCGTTCAATTTGACGAAGATGCAGCAACAGATCGAAGAAACGAATAAGAGCACTACCCATAGTAGTTGCAAACAGCATGTTTGCAATACTGATGGATATAGCCATTCAAAATTAAGTCGTCCGCTCCTTCCCGGGACCATGAGTCCCGGGAAGGCATATTTCCGCAGTCGAGCAACGATCCAATAGAGTCAAGATTCTCGGTCAGCCCAAAAATATGACATCGATGGGGTTAAGTAGGTGTGGTAAACGAGTTATATTAAGTCGGGAGTATTAGCATGAAAATTGTATTAGTTGCAGTTCTTGCCGTGTTGTGGATGGCAACAGCCATTGCGCAAGACCAATCGGGTGCACAAGACCAATCAGGTGCGCAAGACCAATCGGGCCGCGTATGGGTGCTACCGCTAGAATTTGATTACGACTTTGGAGCCGCCAACGGCAATGCGTTCATTACTCGTGCGATTCCCACCAACACCCTCCTGATTCGCGACGACTGGAAGCTGATCAATCTTGCCCTGATTACCATCGCGGATGCACCGGGTGGCGTGCCCGGCTCACCCGGCAACCCGGAACCCGTTCCCGGGCCCAGCACCTTCGGATTAGGTGACCTCACCGATGCATTGCTCTTTACCTGGAACACCAAGGGAAAACTCATGTTGGGCGCTGGTGCGGCATTCAACTTACCCATCGCGACCGACGAGACTCTCGGCAGCGGTAAGTGGCAGGTTGGACCGGCTATACGCGTCGGCTACCAGGCGCCTAACTGGCGATTCGGGCTGCTCGCCGCAAACCGATGGTCGTTCGCTGGTGATAGCGACCGTGCCGACGTCAATCAGCTTCTGCTTCGGGGACTGATTCGAAGGGAACTACGTAACAGGTGGTTCTTTATCTCCGCCCCCATCATCACGGCTAACTGGAACGCAGCTTCGGGCCAGAAGTGGAGGGTACCACTGGGTGGCGGCTTTGGCCGGGCTGTCTCCAGGGATCCCGTTCCTGTCAATGTCTCGTTACAACTTTACTGGAATGTCATAAGACCGGATGGCGCACCCGATTGGCTCGCGCGGGTCGGTGTCACGTTTCCGTTTCAATTACCTCAATAGTGACCAGTGCTCCGGATGAGTTCATCCGGAGCTTCCTGTTTAAAAATCATCAAATCCACCCATATCCATATCCATGCCCATTCCCATGTCCATGTCCATGCCACCCATATCAGGCATGCCCATATCAGGCATCTGTTCGGCGACCGGGCCATCATCGATTTCAACATCGGGGCCGATACCACCACCAACATATCCCGGATGGTATCCCCAGGGTCCTCCCCCATAGTAACGGTTGTAACCTACACCATAACCATAATTGGAATAGCCACGATAGCCGCCACCGCTGCTGCCAGAACAGGCGCTGAGCGAGGCCAGGAATACTATTGTTGTGATTACGAGCAGCATTCTAATAAAGTGTTTCATTTCCTGTCCTCCCTCTGCTGTAGTGCAAACACACCACCGGTCGGGTCGGCAACTATGGCTACATCTGCATTAGCTGAATCATTCGCAGCGTATAAAACAACCGAACCGCCGTGTTTCTCAACGGACTTAAGTGTCTTGCCAATATCGTTCACCAGCAGATAGGGAAGCCAGTTTGGTTCCACATCCTCCCAGGGTGTTTTGACGACACTGGCACGGGCAATTCCCTGCCTGCCCAGTATCATGACATCATGACCATTTGTATCGCTTACCGTCTTTGACTTGTAGCCGGCAACGGCTTTGTAGAAGTTTGCAGCGCTGTCAGGATCATCTGTCCAGAGTTCCGCCCACAACCAGTTATTTGGCGTTGGCTTCCCGTCCAAAGGATCACCACCGCTGGCCTGTAGAAACATCAGCATCGCACCGCTGGAATCATTGACCAGTACATAGCGACCGCGGTTGGGTAAATCGACGGGCCCTTCAAGCACTTTACCACCGTGCTCTGATACCGTGGCGGAAGTTATGTCCACGTCAGGAACCGAGATTGAAATTAGCCACCTCGCTTCATTATCCGGAGCGCCATCCTCGTAAGCTGCGATCGCTGCAACGGGTTGGCCCTGGTAGCGTGCCTCGGCAAAACCGCCTTCTGGACTGGATGTAATTTCCCAGCCGAATACTTCTCGGTAAAAAGATGCGGCCCGTGAAACGTCGTTGGTTATCAAGTCCACCCAGATAACTTTACCGGGATGAAATTTGTTGGTGGCTTCATTGGTCACCGGGGCAACGGTTTGTGCTGCCAGGATAGACTGGGTTAATAACAGGCTTAGTGCCAACGCTTTTCCGGCATTCCTGAGTGACAACCCATGAGTTCTGGAAACCTTGCGCCGCCTGATGTTCAAATTTTGTAAATTCAAAACTAACTCCTTTCAAAAGATGATGAAAACGAATCTTAGGTAGTGCAGGCCAATGGAAGTTTGAATTCTCTGCGAATGTCGGTGAGTTCTCCCATGGCTTCGCGCATGGCCTGTTCCGCTTGAGCCTGGGGTTTGATATCCCAGTATTCCTTGACGATGAAGTCAGGTTGCGTGCACGTTCTTCCTGACGCGAATCAGCATAGGATAGCACTTCTCTGTGTTTTTCGACAATTCGTCTGTCGAGTTAACGAGCCTGATATCTAGCGGAGACCGGGCATCGAGGTATACGCGTCGACCAAGCGGAGGAATGCTGGTAACATTCACCTACACCACTGCGGAAAAGAAGTAAGGAGAACTATTGGTAGCAAAGTACCTGTCTATCTCAGCTTTGATATCGACGGGCTAGCCCCTTCGGTTGCACCGGGAACCGGCACTCCGGAATCCGCCAGCCTGACAGTAAGAAACGACAAAAAGTAATCTTTCACAAGGAGAAAATCTTGAAAACAATACTGGTATTAATCTCTGTTTTGAGTATCTTTCTGTTTTTCCAACCGGTTGTTGCAAGAGAGAAAGTCGCCATTCCCGAGTACACGGTGGAAGGCCTCAAATTGATTCCTGATACCAAGGATATTGCACTGGTCTGGGCCGATCCCGATGCAGATTTGTCACAATACAAACGCATTACCCTGCTTGAACCATACATTGGTTTCAAGAAGAACTGGCAACGGGACCAAAACCGTAGTTCTTCAACGAGAGTCAGGACCAGCGATATGGATCGTATCAAGGGTCGTACTAAAACATTATTTATGGAGGTTTTCACAGAGGAGCTTGAGCAAGGCGGCTACTCTCTTACAAGCGAGCGAGCCCACGATGTACTGATCGTGAGGCCGGCAATCATCGATCTGAACATAAATGCACCCGACGTCAGGAGTGCAGGCAGGGTTGAGGTATATACACAGTCAGCCGGATCCATGACGCTCTACCTGGAATTATACGATGCCGAAACCAATGACCTTCTGGCGAAAGTAATGGATCCGAAGGCAGATCGTCAAAGCGGTTTTATGCAATGGCAAACAGGCCCGGCAAACCTCGTTGCTGGCAGGCGTATGATGAGACCCTGGGCAAAGGCACTACGTAGCGGGCTGGATGAAGCGCGTGATGCGACCCACAGATAGTTTTATCACTCAATCTCAATTCTTTGTCGGAGGGAACAATGAGGGAGAATGGGGCCGGATACATATAGTTGCTTGGGGCCGCTGTTGCCGATTCCGACAGTTCAAGGTTCCCAAATCTTCGGTTATTGAATAACTGCTCTACGCCATATAGCTGACGGTCATCCGTCAGTATCGCGTATAGGCACTATCGGCCAAGTGCGGAACTGAATCAACTTGTAAGTTGGCAGCGGCTCCAACATCACGTGGGTCGACCCGTCCCGGAACGGTTGTTTGTAGCGATAGACGACTCGGCCCTGGCCATCGGTGGACAGGCGTGCGAAATAGGCACGGATTTCTGGAATCTAATTAGTGATCGCTGCCAGAGTGGTACCTCCCGTTCGTTTTATATTCCTTCTTCAGCAATTACTCGGCCGCTCTCTATTGCTTCTACCAGTGCCTGGTGATCTCTCTCGGCCTGATCTGCGTATGCCACTGCAAACTCGGTAATGCCGCTAGCCAGCGCTTTACCGTTGCCGATATAGCCAGAAATGCTGGCGCTGTCACCGGTTCTAGCATGAGCCCTGGCCAGGCAAATGCCACACACCTGAAGGTAGGTCTCAAGACCATTTTTGTCCAGACCGGCCACGTCCAGCGAGCCTTTCATATCCTTTAACTGGCGCCAATAGTAATGGGTGCCAGAATGCACATCTTGATGCCAGCCCAGAAAGATATCGCTGGCAGCCTGGGTCGAGCGCTGCCCTTGGACAACACGTTTGGCAGAATTTTCTTCTAATTTCCCAGGCAGATATGGTTCCAGGACCGATGGCCCGGCTTCTTTCTGCTGGACAATGATGGCGTCATCCCTGGCGCTGCCTTCCAACAGTATAATTGTGCACCGGGTGCCGACGCTGCCTACTCCCCCCACCCTCAAGGCAGAATCAGCGAGTTGAAACCAGGAGAGCAGCAGCCGCCTTTCTTCCGGCAAACTTTCGAGATATTGGTACCACATCTCCAGAATCTGGGCTGGCGCTACCTGGTCTTTCTCCTCTTGACTGAGCAACTCTTCCAACGGCACCAAACGCGGAGGATCGCTGATGAAACGCCGCCGGCCGGCGACAATATGGGTTAGTTTCTCCAGCGTCTGTTCCTGGGTCTTCGTGCGGGCTTTGGTGACCATCTTTTGGGCGCTCTTGTATGCTTTTTTTGAAGATTTCTCAAAAGCTTTCACGACCGCGTCCACCTCGACATGGAAGTACCAGACGTCTAATGTTTGAGCCGTTGCCAGAGATTTCATGGCTTTGCCATAGGAACGCACCGCCGCGTTTGCTAGCCGCCGGTTATCTCGATCGCTCAACCCGTTTTCGCGGCCAGCTACGACAGCACTGGCTGCCAGTCTCTTGAGATCCCACTCCCAAGGCCCCGGGTAGGTCTCGTCAAAATCGTTAATGTCAAAGACCAGTTTGCGCTCAGGTGTGGCGAAAACGCCAAAGTTTGAGAGGTGGGCGTCGCCACATAGTTGAACCTCGAGTCCAGAAGTGGGTGTGTTTGCTAAATCGGCCGCCATAACCACGGCCGAACCACGCAAAAATGCGAAGGCTGAAGCCACCATCCGGCCGTACTTAATTGGCAAAAGCTCCTGGACGCGCCCCTTGTCTTGTGCTTGAAGCAGGCTGATGGGATCGACTCGATCCGCAGCAGGGACCCAATCGCCATGGCTGCTTCGCGGCGCTTGCTTTCGAATAGTCTTGCCTCTCTTTCTGCGCTCGCTGCTAGGTACCACTCCATATTTCTCTGTCATATCTGACATATCATCTCCAAAGCTGGTTGGTTGATTTCGAGGTGCTACTTATTGCCCTGTTTATTTATCTCTTTTTACCATTCCTGAACTGTGCTTTAGAAACGATCTCTCCTCGAAGAAACACGAAATCATTCCTGATACTATCATCAAAAAACGCAAGAGTTTGTGCATATATCCAGGGGCGGAAAGGGAATCATCAAGCGCATAGGAGTTATTAACCACCTTCTCAGAGTATAAGTAGAATAAACATCCTTTTCCATGAAATGCCCGTCTACTAACATGCCTCTGCAAACTGGCTTTTTTGCCATTCCGATACGGAATCTCTCCGAATTCCACCAGCAGTTCACCTGAAAACCCGGTCTCACCGCCAATTCAGGCCAATTGCATGACTCGAACGCAAGGGCGACTCTGCCGTTCCGGTTTCAACAACCTGTCGCCAACATGTTAAAGCATTGTCTTCAGATCAAGCTCCGGCGGTGCTCGACAAGAAGGCAATTGAAACGACCCCGGCAAACCGGCCCGACAAACCTCGCTGCCGGCAAGCGTATGATGAGACCCTGGGCAAAGGCAATGCGTAGCGGGCTGGATGAAGCGCATGATGCGACCCACAAATAGTTTTATCACTCGACCTCAATTCTTTATCGGAGGAAACAATGAGGGAAAATGGGGCCGGTGAGGAGCCAGAAAATTCACATATACTTTGCCGGATCGATGAAAGATTGTTGGTGACCCAGTACTTTTTATATACTCTACAAACTCACCTTCAAAACAATCCCAGGCCAAGAGCACTATGAGAGTATTTCTGATCGCCATTACCGCTTTATTCTTCCTGCCAACTGCCATGGCAGAGCAAAATCTAACTCTGGGTAATTCTGACTGGCCACCGTTCACCATCAAGGGTCAGCGGCAGGGTGCTTCTGAAAGACTGGTGTGTGAAGCACTTGAACGTGCCGGCTGGAACTGCTCGGTTGAAGGTCTATGACTGGGACCAGGTTCTTGAAGATGCCCGTGAGGGAGCGGTAGACGGCATTGCGGCCGTATGGCGAACACCGGAAAGAGAGCAATACCTGCTGTTTTCAGAGCCATATCTGACCAATCGAATCGTACCGGTTACTGCAAAAGACAGTAAGATTTTCGTACAAAAGGTCAGTGACCTGAGCGGATGGCGTGTGGCGATGGTACTTGGCTATGCTTACGGCGAAGAGATCGAAAAGGCAAAATCTTCAATGACAATCGTGCCTGTGGTGGGCTCTGCGGAAGCCTTTAAAGCAGTTCAGGAAGACAAGGCCGATATAGCGTTGGTTGATGATCTCGTTGCCCGCTCCCAGATGGAGATTGATGAGGGGTCAGAGTTTACAGTGATAAACGCCGTACTGGCTCACCGGGAGTTGTATGTCGCTGTCTCGCGGCAACATCCCCGTGCTGAACAAATTATTTCTGATTTCCACCATCATTACGAAATCATGTTAAAAGACGGCGTTGTAAACGACATATTGGATGTGGACTGGTTGGCCACAGACATTGGCAATGACGGAAAACTCGACCTGGTGCTTCGCAGCGGCGTCAGCTTCGATGATCTGGGTAGACCAAACCAACAAGGGGAAACCTATTCCCTGGGACAATCCCAATATCAAACGATGTCGAAAACCGATCTGGGTGGATCACAGATGAATTACTTTGTAGAAGGCAGACCTTATTCGACCCTGCAGGAAACCTTGATCGATGTGTTTGGCAAGGATACGGTTTGCACCAAGGTGGATTACTCATCGGAAATCGACTGCACGAAGATATTCCAGAAAAAGTAGTCTGAGAAACTGATATGAACACTGCCAACGAAGTAGAAACGACAATTGGGGAAAAGAAGCACCAGCTATTGCTGCTGATGTTGACTCTTCTTATATTTTCCGGCCCCTTCTTAACCGGCCTTTGAATTGAGCGTCAAGAATGGTTGTGGTACCGATAACAAGTTCACGGCGGTGTTGCAGGTGATGCGACTGACGCCAATCTTATTGATTGTCATCCTGATGGTCAGTGCCTGTGACGTGCCGCGCCATGATCTTCGCTTTGTAACGCCTGTCGCCCCTGTTGACCAGGAGATTGCAAAGGAAATGGCCTCCCTGCTCAATGGGGAGTCCTCTTTTCAGATCACGTTGACAGAAACACCCATGGGTGGTGCAAAAGCTCTCGATGCGATAGCCGCCGGGGATGCCGACATTGCGCTGGTCTCAAATTACATAGGATTTCGTGACGACATGGCAACGATCATGCCGCTGTATCCCACGATACTCCATATTGCGCACCAGGGTGGGATCGATGTCGAGTTAGGGCCTGAAATGTTTCGTGATGCGACCGTTTATGCGGGAGAAGAAGGATCAGCTTCACGACGATTATTCGAACGCATCACAAAAAGCATGGGGCTTGGCCCGGATGACTTTGAATTCGTCACAGATTCCTCCACGCTGCCAGATGTCGCGGTAATTTTCGGACCCATTTCTCTAGAGCGGTTTGCGGAATATCCGGGGTATGTACTCAGTACACTTGGTACGCCACAGGACATTGGCACAGGTGGTATTATCGATGCTGCAATACTACGGAATCCCCATTTTCGTTCCTTTGTCATACCTGCAGGCATTTACGGCCCGGCGACGCCTGGACCTGTGGTCACCGTGGCAGTGGATAAAATACTGGTTGCGCGAAGCGACCTTGACGAAACGCTTGTTTACGACCTGGTCAATGATATTTTACGCTTACGACCCGCATTGGCTGGCATGCGACCGGGAATTTTCCAAGAGCTTTCAGAAGATTTTGATACCAGCAAGTCTACCTTTGTCGTGCATTCTGGAACTCAGGCATACCTGCAACGATCCGAGCCAGATATATACGAACGGTACTCCGGGGTAGCCGAAGTTGCGGTAACGCTGATTATTGCACTGATGAGTGCCGCATTTGCGGGGTTGCGTATCCTCAAGGCCATGCGTAAGAACCGTATCGACCGGTTTTACGTCGAGACCATTGATATTCGCAATTCCTGTAAGGGGTCCACAGACCCGATTGTGCTGCAACAGGCTATTACGAGAGTCAAGGAGTTACAAGACGAGGCATTTGATCTGCTTGTTGATGAAAAATTGGCTGCGAATGAAAGTTTTAGAATATTTGTGACATTGACGCATGATGTGATTAGCCAGTTGGAGAAAAATTTGGAACGCACTTTATAACAAGAAAACGTACCTCTGACACTGTATATCAAGCTCTCCAGAACCTTCCCGAAATTTTTAGGTATCAACCCATTAGGCTCTCAATCAAACCAATCGTACTCTCTACTTCGTTCTCGAAAGAGTATAGGCAGCATTTAAGCTATATTGCCAGAAACCTGTAAGCGTTGGGAGTTCGTAAACTTGTGTTTCGCTGGTGGGTGATCTGCTTGATGACAGCCGCGTATTCATTACAAATTTAATAAGCACCAAGGGCCGGTTCTGGCCGCAACCCGCTATATACCGCAACCTGAGCCGAGGTGCCGCTTCTGAACGCTAAGCAGCCTTACGCCAGGCGTGGTTTTCAGTGATGTGAACTTCCGGAGTCGGCCAATAGCCGACGATCAGGGAAACAAATTTTGATGGAATAAAAGCCAGAGAAATGTCTCTTAGAAAATAGCTCAAGTGGTCCCATATGCTCTGACGCCGTACAGTGAGCTGAGGTTGCAATTTCAGGAGAGACAAGGATCTGTCGATTGATCTTTGAGTGAACAGAGAGTAGATTTAAACACGAAAGGGTGTTGAATTTATTATCCTTAGTTTTTTAATAAAACACTCAATCGCATTATCGAATTGTATTGTTAGTTCACATTTCAGAGGATGATTTATGAGTATTTATAAAGTGATTGAAATTGTTGGAACCAGTGAAAACTCATGGGAGGAGGCTGCTAAGAATGCCGTGGAGAGAGCGTCACAAAGCCTGGAAGACTTGAGAGTTGCTGAGGTGACATCCCAGGACCTGAAAATCGAAAACGGTGAGGTAGTGGCCTATCGCACCAAAGTTAGTGTATCTTTCAAGTTTAAGGACGGATGATTAAATTCCTTAATTGAGGTTTTACATTCCGCGTTAGTTGAGCCTACTTCTGGATGACGTTTACATCGACGGTGCCCAAAGATCCCTTGCGCAGTTTCGCTGGGTAGACGCCGACGAGTGATGAACTCACACAACTGACTCATACCATCGCTCAACGCATTGCCCGTTACCTTGAGCGCCTGACGCTGCTGGAACGTGATGTCGAAAACAGCTACCTGCCAGCTGTATCCAGTATCACGGAAAGCGGAACGGAGTATCTATACATGGCCGACTCCTGCTAAAGGTATCTTTGAATTTTGCGTTCTTTGAGTAACTGCTTTGTTGCCAGTACCGGCCCGTCACCCCAAGCAATTGCGTATAAGCACTTTCGGCCAGTAGCGGATGTCCGATATTCCAAGGCACAATGTCTCTTAGTCCATGCTGAGCGCCTCGCAAAGCGCAATGTTGTCACCAGCAACGCGCTGAATCGGTACGACTCCCCGCCCATTGATATTCGGAATGTCGTATTCAACAGTGCCTAAATTGCAACCGGTAAAAGTCAGTATGATCGTACCGTCTGAACCTGGTGGATCGGTGCGTTGGATGTCTGTTGGAGTATCAAAGAGACCACCAGAGGTCATTTCAATATTCATTAACACCTGGTTGCCATCTATTGGTCCGATTGCCGTTAACCAACGATGACCAGCATCGCCAAGATTGGCTTGCGCATCATCTGGCGGTCGTTCGGTGTCGTATGTAAACCATGCCAGTGACACCACACCAAGATCGGGAAATACACTGATGAAAAAACCTTGACCACTGGTGATAGGGTTATACCAAGCATCATTAAAGCCTGCGTTGATATGAAAGCTATCACTATATGAATCAAGTATTTCCTGAACGGAGTTACAGCCCGAGGAATTATTTTCAACAATAATTCCAAAATAAACATTGTCATTAGGTGGCCCATCTGGCCATCCAAGCAAAGGAGCAACCGCTGAGCATTCCATCAGACTACTATTCTCTCTTATCGTTAACTGTCCCACACTGGAAACGTTGGCCAGACCATCTATGTTTGTCAGTGCCGGATTATCGTAAACATCAATAGACATTTCTACGTTAGTAACGTTGGCCAAGCCATCTATGTTGACTAAACCGGCATGGTCACTAATGGCCACTCTCCCAACATTAGTCAGGCTGGCTAACCCATCGATATTTGTCATAGCGGGATTGGAAAACATGTGTATGAGCGGGCCAACACTGGTGACATTGACAAGTGCATCAATGTTTGTCAGGAGATTGTTTCTGTCAATTAAAAGCCATCCCCCGATATCGGTAAGGTTAGCCAATGCGCTAATGTCAGCTAATTCCGTGTTGCTGGAAATTTCCAAATCCCCACCCACACGGATGATGTTGGTAAGGCCATCGAGATTGGTAAGAGCAACATTCTTGTAAATGCTCAGGACTCCGGTCAAGCTGGTGAGATTAGCCAGACCACCAATGTCAGTCAGACCAGAATTGTCGTACAAGAGTACTTGTTGTGCTTCATTGAGGTTGGCCAGACCATTAAGATTGGTCAGTTTTGGGTTACGAGCAATACGCAGTGTCCGCCCTAAACTGTTTAGGTTTGTCAGGCCTGAAATACTGGTAAGAGCATCGTTTTCATCGATAAGTAGACTCTGGCCCACACTAGTGAGGTTAGCCAAAGCATTGAGGTTGATCGCAGATGTGTAATGAAACCTCAAAGATTCATCAACTCTGGTGATGTCAGACAAGCCCTCCAAGCTTGTGATGTCGAGACCAAAGACTGTTAGGTAACCTGTCACCCTGTCACAAACACGCCCCCCTCCATAGGTAGCCTGAAAGTTATCGACTTCAACCTGAGTTGTAAGAGTAATTTCAAGGTTTTCGGCTAAGCAATCCACAGCCCATGACTGCTTAGGCAAAACGAAGATTGCAAGCAATGAAGCGAGAACAATTCCCGAAGCACTAAGTTTCATGATTCTGTATTTCCTTATACTGTGGCCTTGCTAAGAGTATTTTACTTTAAACCTCGGCAATTGCAGTGATATATAAGACAACACTATCATCTGGAATATATATGTCAGTGATTACACCAAGCGTAGTTGAATATCGCTCTTAGATTGCATTAAGTAGGTCTCCTAACCGACCGTTTGTGGCCGTTAGTGACGGAATGTCTTATTGAAATAGACGGTTCCAGGACTGCCGCTTAAGGTTGAAGAGCAGAAGGTTTCCAATTAAGGATTTCGGCAGCGTACAGATTTGAGCTCCGGTGGGTAGCGGCAGCTGAACCAACTGCTCTGGAATCATTAAACAATAATGGCGATACACAATCGGCATTGGTCAGAAACCTGGAACTTTCAGATAATTCACCGAGTGACTACAATGAAGTGTTCTCACAGGGTGGTCATGTGTCCTGGTGAGTTTTGGAGCAAGACGGTGTTCACAAGAAACAAACTGATGTCTGGAACTACGATGGGGGAAAGAGAATGGCCTGGGCCTATTTAGCTGTTGCCGGTCTGTTTGAAATTGGCTGGGCTATCGGGCTCAAATATTCTGATGGCTTTAGCAAACCTCTTCCTTCGCTACTGACAGCCTTGGCAATGGGATTAAGCATCTGGTTGCTGGCGCTGGCAATGAAAACCATTCCGGTCGGAACGGCCTACGTGGTGTGGACAGGTATCGGTGCGGTTGGGGTGGCAATCCTTGGTATGGTCCTGTTCGGCGAGTCGCGTGAGGTTCTGAGGATTATTTGCCTGTTTTTGATTATCGCCGGAATTATCGGTCTCAAGGTGGTTTCCTGATGGTGAATGTCAAAGCCATTGTGTGCATACAACTACATCCACTTTACGCGGGAACAGATTCCGGTATGATCCTGCCAACAATACATTGACGACAACCAGGTACGGGAAAACAAAACACTGATGGGAAATAGAGCGGTACTTTTAACCAACCTGGGTTCACCGGACAGCACCGATGTGTCGGATGTCCGCAAGTACCTTAACCAGTTTCTGATGGATCCCTATGTTATCCAGTTGCCCTGGATACTAAGGCGATTGATCGTAAGTTTGTTTGTGTTGCCTTCACGTCCCAAGGCTTCAGCGCATGCTTATAAAAGCATATGGTGGGAAGAAGGTTCTCCGCTGGTGGTATTGTCACAGCGGTTGCTGGAAGCGGTTAAAAAGAATACCGATGTGCCGGTGGCCATGGCCATGCGTTATGGCAGTCCCTCCATCGAATCCCAATTGCTCGAACTGGCAAAACGGGATGGAATTAAGGAAATTCTTCTGGTGCCGCTATACCCTCACTACGCTGACAGCACGATAAAGACCACGATTGAAGAAGCCAAAAGCATCATCGCCCGCAATAAGCTGGAGGTAAAGCTGGTTGTCCTTCAACCGTTTTACGAGGAGCCGGACTATATCGATGCACTGGTTGCCAGCACTGCTCCGTGGCTGAATGCAGACGGTGGTTTTGACCATATCCTGTTCAGCTATCATGGCTTGCCGGAACTACATCTGACCAAGGCCGATCCCACCGGTAGCCATTGTCTTAAAAGAGATGACTGCTGCCAGGTGGCATCGCCCGCTCACGCCACCTGCTACCGCCACCAGGTGCTGCGCACCACTGAGCGTTTTGTGGAAAAGGCTGGTCTTAAACCCGATCAGTACTCGGTTGCTTTTCAATCCCGACTGGGCAGGGCGAAATGGCTGGAGCCCAGTACCGTGGATACACTGGAAAAGCTTGCTCAAAAGGGTGTTAAAAACCTGCTGGTCATGTGCCCGGCCTTTGTTACCGATTGTTTGGAGACCCTGGAAGAAATCGCCTTGCAGGGTGCAGAAGAATTCAAGCAGGCCGGTGGTGAATCGCTGACATTGATCCCCTGTCTGAATGATCATGAACAATGGGTGTCGGTCATTTCGCGTTGGTGTGAAGAGTACCCGTCGTAATTTCGGTTTTTAGCTGAATATACGTTTTAACAAGCTAGCGGCTTTTCGCATACCAATAATGGCCGAAGTCGTCAGCAGACCGGCCATCATCGCGCCGGTAACACCACAGGTCAGTACATCCTGCCCCGTCAACCACAGACCCTTGAAACGCGTACGTGGCCCCAGCCAGGTTTGCTGGAGTCGAACCGGATCGTGATCCAGACCGTAAAGTTCACCATACTGGTAAGCACAGAAGTACTCGGTAGAAAGCGGTGTTGATACCTCGTAGTAATCAACCTTGCCCTCCAGTTGCGGCAGTTTTTCATAGAGGTACTGCATCAGGCGTTCGCCAAGCTCAGCCTTGAATGCCTCGTAGTCATCACCGCGTTTGCCCCAGATCGTACCCTGCCATTTTTTGAACCACTCCAATGGTGCCGGTGCAACTATTTCGATGGTCGCGGTTCCGGGGTGACGACGTTCATAATCCGGGTCTTTGGCTGATGGAAATGAAATATAAACGACAGGGAAGGGCGCTTCAGGATCATTCATAAAGCCATCGACTGCGGCATCGGAGTCATTGCCGGGGTAAATCCAGAAGTTGGTTTTTGGCAAACCAAGCTGTTCGGCGGTTTCCTTCAGACCGATATATACACCCAGGTGCGCCATGCTGGGCTGGACCCGCTTTAGCAGGGGATCATAACCCGCATTGTTTACAGCCTCTGAGGGAAGTAGACGGTTAAAGGTGTTGTCTATACCCGCTGATGAGATGACACAGTCACACTTGATGTGATGGCCATCGGCCATTTCAACACCGCTGACTTGCTGGCCCTGTAACAAAATCTGTTTAACCAGGGCGTAGGTAAATACCTCACCACCGCTTTTTTGAATCTTTGGAATAATTGTTTCGGCGATATTCCAGCTACCACCGATGGGGTAGAAGCCACCATACAGATAGTGACGTGCAATCATGGCATGCACCATGAAGGCGGATCGTTTAGGCGGCAGACCCATGTCACCCCATTGACCGCATATCACGGCGATGAGGTCCTGGTCGTTTGTCAGTTCACTCAATACCTCGTAGGTGTTACGGAAAAGCAAGGATGGTATTTTCAATTTAAGGTATGGCCAGGCAACAACACGTTGCCATGGTTTGAGCAATTTTTTCATGCTGTAGGCAGTTAATCCCTTACCCACCTGGCCCAACAGGTCCATGTACCGGTCTATCGCCTTTTCTTCGGCGGGAAACTGTTTGATTAGGTTGTCACGAAACTGCTGCTTGCCAGCTTTTGCGCAAAATGTCTTGTCGCCGACATAAAAACGATCATATTCATTATCCATCGGCGCCCACTTGAGCTTACCGCCAGACAAGTAATCAAACATCATCCGGGTACGTGTTTTTGCACCGACATCACCGATATAGTGCACGCCAACATCCCATTCATAACCGTTACGGTCATAGGAATGTGTGTAACCACCGGCGGTATAGTGCTGTTCAAGCACGCAGACCTTCCAGCCGAGATCACTCAGCAGGGCTGCGGTGGTAAGGCCACCGATCCCGGAGCCGATGATGACAGCATCATAGGACCCGTCCAGACGGTTCGCACGGTATCGGCGGCCAATACGGATGGTGCTTGGTTTGAGTTTGCTCATGCGGAAAATTTCACCAGTTCTGCAATAAAGAGAAATTCGGAGGTGCCAAATTCCTTATATCAAATCGTGTAAAGTTTTGATAGTAATTAATGAAGGAGGGACAAATGGAGTCAGAGAAAAGGCTCAATTTGAATACTCTAATCTCCATATAATTCGACTATACTCAGGTATAAGCCAACCATCATTACGGGAATAATTCATGAGTTACACGATAACCATTAACGGACAGGTTCATAAAACCGATGTCGACGGCAACATGCCGCTGCTTTGGTTCCTGCGCGATACGCTGGAACTCACCGGTACAAAATACGGCTGCGGAATAGGCCTGTGCGGCAGTTGCACGGTGCATGTCGATGGTCAAGCGATGCGTTCCTGCCTGATGACGGTCAAGGCCTCGGCGGGTAAAAAAGTCACCACCATTGAAGGCTTGTCAGAGGATGGCAGCCATCCCCTGCAGATTGCCTGGCTCAGCAATAATGTTTCGCAATGCGGCTACTGCCAGCCCGGCCAGATCATGACGGCTGCGGAGTTGCTGGCAAAGAACCCTGATCCGAGCGCGGAAGAGATCACCACGGCACTTGAGGATAATATCTGTCGTTGTGGCACCTATAAACGGATCAATAAGGCCGTTGCCGATGCTGCCAAGCAAATGAAGGGAGCCTGAGATGAGCGCAACAAGTAAAGAATTGAATGCCATCAGTCGTCGGGATTTCCTGAAAGCCTCGGGCTTTCCGCAGGCGGTCTGATTATCGGTGTCTCCCTGCCGGTGAGTCTACTGGGGCTTCGTCACAGTGCAGATTTTCAACCCAATGCTTTCGTCTACATTGCTGAAAATGGCGATACCACGATCTGGTGTGGACGCTGTGAAATGGGGCAGGGTATCAGTACCGCCCTGCCGGCAGCCGTTGCAGATGAACTGGAAGCCGACTGGACACGCGTCAAGGTCTTGCAGGGCGATGCCAACAAGAAGTACGGCCCGCAGGCGACCGGTGGTTCGAACAGCATCAACCAGATGCTGGAGCCGATGCGCAAAGCAGGCGCAGCGGGTAAGGAAATGCTGGTAGCTGCTGCAGCGCAGAGCTGGAATCTGCCAGTGGATAAGTGTTACGCAAAAACACACGTGGTCTATAACCATGTAGATGACCGCAGTCTTCCCTATGGTGAACTCGTTGGGCTTGCCAGTGAAATACCCGAGCCCGGGGAACCTGTTTTAAAGACCAGGGACCAATTTCGTTACATCGGAAAACCACTGCAACGTCATGACCAGGGCGATATGGTGGTCGGTGCACGTGTCTATGGAGCGGATACGAAGGTTCCCGGTTTGAAGTACGCCGCTATTTCGCATGTGCCTGTGTTGGGTGGAACGGTAAAGTCGTTCGATAAAGAAGCGGCGATGGCAATGCCGGGTGTTGTGGATGTGGTGCTGATTCCACGTTTTGAAAATGCCTACGGGTCAGTGGGTGGCGTTGCGGTAGTTGCGGATAATACCTGGACGGCGCAACAGGCCCTGGCAAAACTCAAAATCGAGTTTGAAGCGGGCGAGAACGGGTCTTACAACACCACGGAATACAAGAAACAACTCGTTAAGAATGTTGAAGCACCGGCCAAAAAGGAATTCGAGAAAGGTTCACTTGACCAGGCTTTCGAAGAAGCCGCTGTCAGGCATAAGGGAACCTATGTCGGTGGACATCTTTCACACTCTCCCATGGAGCCAATGGCGAGCCTGGTTTGGGTTCAGGATGACAAATGCGAAATCTGGGCCTCGACCCAGGACCCGGCTGGAATCCAGGGCACGATCGGAGCTTACCTTGAGCGCAAACCGGAGGACATCACCGTTCATGTCATGGCATCCGGTGGTGCATTTGGCCGCAAGTTTAAATGCGACTACGTGCAGGAAGCTGCCGCCTGTTCGAAAGCAGTTGGCGCCCCTGTTCAATTAACCTGGTCACGAGAGGAGGATACCCAAACCGGTTATTACCACTCTTGCAGCGCTCAGCATATCGAGGCATCGGTCGATGCCGATGGCAAGGTAACCGGCTGGATGCATCGCGCTGCTTTTCCCGCGATCGGATCCACATTCAATCCAGCCGTGGTTCAACCCACCGCTGGTGATCTCGATGCCGTATCCAAACACCCTTATGGTATCGAAAACATGCGGGTTGAATCCGGCATGGCAAAAGCACACACACGTATCGGCTGGTACCGGGCCGTGTACGCCATTTTTTACGGCTTCGCAATCAATGTTTTCACCGATGAACTGGCTCATGCAGCCGGTGTAGATACGGTACAGTTTTTACGTAACATCTATGATAACAATAAGGATCCAGAACAGCAGGAACAGGCAAAACGTTGCCGTGGTGTTCTGGATAAGGCGGCGGAAATGGCCGGCTGGGGTAAAAAACTACCTGCGAATCACGGTCTGGGTATTGCGGTCCATCACAGTTTTCATAGCTATGTTGCCATGGCCGTTCACGTCGAGGTAAACGGCGATGACATTACTGTCCACCGGGTCGACTGCGCGGTGGACTGCGGGCTGGTTTTGAACCCGGATATCGCCACCGCGCAAATGGAAGGGGCGGTGATCATGGGAACAGGCCTGGCATTGAACACCGAGATCAGTTTCGAAAACGGCGCGGTGGTCAATTCAAACTTTCACGACTACCCGGTGCTGCGCAACAGCGGTACGCCGAAAGAGATCAACGTCGCCTTTATCAACCAGGAAACCAAGCCCACCGGCTTAGGTGAGCCGGGTGTGCCAACACTGGCACCTGCCTTGGTCAATGCCATATTCGCTGCCAGTGGCAGACGTTACCGTTCATTACCGATTCAACCGGCCTGACGAGTGATATAGAGGGGGGCAGCACGTTGTTGTCCCTTGTGGTTCATGGTCCAGTTCTGTTTCTTAATAGTTCCTGAGTTTTGCAGTTTCTCGGATCTGCAAGGTGGAGGGGCGCTGCGGTGGCGGTATTGCCTTCCATGACTCGCTAGTCAGATCCCTCTGGCGCTCGATACTCGGCTTCCTGCCTCGTACGGTCCTGGAAGGCAATACCACCACCCCAGCTTCGGCCTGACCGTAGTGCAATCATCAGAAACCACCGGCCCATGATCTCGCACAAAGCCGAGGATGTGCGGTACCTTACCTCAGGACCTTACGAGACAGGAGTCGAGACCGAGAGCCGCCACATGGAGCCTGGGCTGTCGAGCACGTGTCCTTGAAGTAAGGTACCGTATAGCCTTGGCTTCCCGACTGATCAAGAGTGACGTGCATACCAGTCCGGCTATTGGGACTAGAGTGAAAATTGGGGTCAGAGTAAAAACCCTGACCCCAGTCCATATCAACTTTTGCCTGGCACGCCACGCCCGGGAGTCCAGGGCACACCGGCTTCGTCCATTGCCTTGCGAAGGGCTGGCAAATCGGTGTCGAAAATGCGCTTCAGTGCAGCCTTGATACCGGCAAACTCCTGTTCGGCAATATCCAGGCTGCGCTCGTGCGTGGGTGTTGGCCCGTAGCTTGAGAACGCGGTACCCATTTGGGCAACGTTGATACGCCTGGCCACGGAGACCGGCGCGGAAGCACCTGCCAGATCACGAGCCTCATCACCGGATAACTTGCAGTTGCAGATCCATTACCTCAAGTTCCAGGGCCCTTGCTTGCGCCCTCAATGCACTGTCGGCACCGGATCGCGGCAGGGTTTGCTTGATTGCTTTCAACTCAGCCAAAAGGGCTTTCATTGCCGAGTCGGCACCGTTGCCTTCGCGCATCAGGTCATCCAGACGGGTGCCAAATGCCACCACCTCGTCGGTACTGGCCGTGGCCAGGCTGTTCTGGCGCATCAGTTTCACATTGATGGAGCTTTGCAGTCCGGTTTCCTTCAGCACACCATTGACCCGGGTTGCAAGGCTGACAGTGTAGTCACCGGGTGCTGCCAGCGGACCCGAGAAAACGATGTAATTATCCTGTGGTTTTTCAGTCCACGGGCCGGATTCCGGGTAACGTAAATCCCAGGCAACTCGGTGGAAGCCCGCTTTGGCAGGACCTTCGAGTTTGCGGACGATTTCGCCGTTGCTGTTACGTATGGTTAGCACAACCGCAGGTTCTTCTTCGGTTTTTTCCGCACGCAGTGCATCCCAACCGGGGTAGGGTGTGTCGCCGCCCTGTTTTTCAATTTCCTTCTCGCGCTCGCGACGCTGTTCTTTGGCCGTCTGGATGGCTTTGGGCAGGTAGTAGGTGATCACGGCGCCAAATGGAGGGTTGTCGGCAATAAAATAGGCGTCGCCTTGCGAGGCTTTACTGCCGGTTCTGAACTCACCCAGTGGCATGCGTTGCAAATACCACAGGGCATCACGTACCGGGAACAGCATGGTATCGGATGCAAGGTTCTTGGAGTTCACGCTCCGCAGCGGTGTGTAGTCGTCAAAAACATAAAAACTACGACCGAAGCTTGCAGCCACCAGGTCATTCTCGCGTTTCTGGATGGCGAGGTCGCGGAACGCCATGTTGGGTGTGCCACCGGATAACTTGGTCCATTTTTCGCTGTCAATGGTGAAAAAGACACCGAACTCGGTTGCTGCGAATAACAGTGCCGGGTTGACGTGATCCTGCACCAGTCGCCACACCACGTGACGCTCGGGTAGTCCCTTACTGATATTGACCCAGTTTTGGCCGCGGTTTGTGCTCTTGAAGATATAAGGTGAGAAGTCTCCCGACTTGTGATCGTCAACCACGACGTAGACCGTATTGGCGTTGTGAAGATCAGCCTTGATGTCGTTGACAAAGAACCCATCCGGCGCGCCCGGAAGTCTGTCTATGGCGCGCCAGCTTTCTCCGCCATTTTCACTGACATGGATACGGCCATCATCGGTGCCCGCGTATAGAAGACCCTCGACTACGGGTGATTCCGACAGCGAGGTGACCGTACCAAATTGGGACATGGCCATCAGGTCCCATGCCGAGTCGTAACTCCAGACCCGACCCATCATCGGTAAAGTCATTCGGTCACGGGCGTGGCTTAAATCGCCGGAGATGGCAGTCCAACTGTCGCCGCGGTTATCGCTGCGCCAGACTCGCTGGCTGGCGAAGTACAGGCGCGAAGAATTATGTGGACTGATCAGGATCGGGGCATCCCAGTTGAAACGTTCGGATTCCTCATTGGCATCGGGTTGTGGCTGGATATAAACGATTTCGCCGGTCTTGCGATCGAAGCGTACCAGGTTACCCTGTTGCCATTCCGAGTAGATGATATCCGGGTTGGTCGGGTCCGCTGCCGACTGGTGGCCATCGGCGAACACGGTAACGAACCAGTCGCTATTGCGAATGCCATGAACATTGTCGGTGCGCGAAGGTCCGCCCTGGGTGTTGTTATCCTGGGTGCCGCCGTAGATATTGTAGAAGGGCTCGTCATAGTCGACGGCGACCTTGTAAAACTGGGTGATTGGCATATTGGCAAAAAACTTCCAGTTCTCTGCATTATCAAATGATTCGTAAACACCACCGTCGGTGCCGACCATCAGGTAGTCGGGATCAGTCGAATCGAATACCACCTCGTGGTAGTCACCGTGTACAGAGCGATTTCTGACCGCCTGCATGGTTTTGCCACCGTCCACGGTTCGATATAGCGTAGGTGCTACCTGGTAAAGGGTGTCTGCATCATGCGGACTGGCGAATATTTCCTGGTAATAATGCGGCCCGGTGCCACTGTAAACCTCGTCACTGCGTTTTTCCCAGCTTCCACCGGCATCGGTTGATCGCCAAAGACCGCCGGTCCGCTGTGCCAGTTCAATGGTGGCATAGACGACATCGGGGTTAACCGGTGAGATACTCAAACCGATCTTGCCCTTGTCTTCCTTGGGAATCCCGCTGGTTAATTCACGCCAGGTTTTGCCGCCGTCGGTGGATTTGTGAATACCAGACTCGGGGCCGCCATCCATTAACGCGGCAACATTTCTGAAACGCTGGTGCAGGGATGCATAGATGACATCGGGGTTACGGGGATCAAGATGCACTTCATTGGCCCCGGTATACTCACCTGCTGACAAAATGAGGTTCCAGGTCTTGCCGCCATCGCTGGTCTTGTACAGGCCACGCTCGCCGCCGGCAGACCACAATGGTCCCTGTGCTGCGACATAAACCACGTTGGAGTCACGCGGGTCGATTACGATCATGCCGATATGCTGGGAATTCTTGAGACCCATGTTGGTCCAGGATTTTCCGCCATCGAGACTCTTGTAAACCCCATCGCCATAACCTACGTGGCGTCCGCTGACATTTTCACCGGTCCCGACCCATACTGTTTGGACGTTGTTGGGGTCAATGCTGATACAGCCAATGGAGTACGAAGCCTCCGAATCAAACACCGGTTCCCAGGTGGTGCCACGGTTATTCGTTTTCCACACACCACCACTGCCGACACCGACATACCACTGGTTGCGGTCATTCTGATTGACGGCGATATCCGCGATTCTCCCGGCAGTCATGGCGGGACCCACGCTGCGCCACTCGAGCCCCTTGAGGCTTGCTTCGTTCAGACCGGGATCTGGCTTTTCATCATCCTCTGCGGATACCGCAGAATATGATGTTAATAAAAACATAATAAACAATATGTTACGAAGTATAGTTAACATAATATCTCCATTGTGTGCTTATACCGCACGATAATTTCAGGGCGTATCCGTTTCAATAATTTCATAACTTGTCTTGATATCCGCAAGGGCTGCCATCTGGGCGGACGCGGAACAATATTTTTCCATCGCAAGATCAATCGCACGTTTTACACGATCTTCCTTTATCGAAATGCCTTTAACCACAAAATGCATTTCGATATCGGTGAAATAGCGTGGTAATTCTTCGCGTCGCTCCCCGCCTATCTCCACCCATGCATCGATGACTTTCTGACGGCCTTTCTCCAGGATCATCACCACGTCAATACACGCGCAACCACCAGTGCCCAACAAAAGAAGCTCCATCGGTGACAGGCCACTCTTGCGGTCGCCATCAATAACGGTGCTGTGTCCGCTGCCGTTTGTGCCGATAAACCTGAGGCCGCCGGCCCACTTAACGCGGTGATTACGCTCCATGATTAATCTCCAATATCAGTTCAGGTAGTTTGTTTTAATTTTTTGTCAGTGGGTTTACGCCAAACACCGTGTGACAGATGCAGAATCTGCTACCATTTCCCCACTGCATCCTGCAGCGTGAGATAATAACAAGTCTGCAAGCAAATCGGCATCGAATTTGATAGGAGATAATCAAAATGATTTTTGATTTGCACTCGCACACCACGTTTTCTGACGGTGTTCTGACCCCTTGCGAACTTATCTCTCGTGCTATTGAGAAGGGTGTGGATGTTCTGGCCATTACCGATCACGACACGATTGATGCCTACCAGGACACTCCGTTAATCCACGAGCGGCTAAAGCTGGTGCCCGGTATTGAGCTTTCAACGCAGTGGGGAAGCTCAGGTATCCATGTGCTTGGTTTGAATGTTGATCTGAACAGCGACGCGGTAAGAACCGCTGCCCGAATTCAAAGTGATACACGCCTGGAGCGCGCCAGGCGTATTGCCGAAAGTCTTGAAAAAAAAGGCATTGAAGACACGTTTGAAGGAGCAAGGAAGTTGTCGGTTGGCGGCTATATTGGCCGCCCGCATTTTGCCCAGTATCTTATCAACATCGGCAAGGCCGACTCGATGCATACCGCATTCAAGAAGTATATGGGTGATGGCAAAGCCGGGGATGTAAAGAATCACTGGGCGGAATTGCCGCAGATTGTTCAGTGGATACGCGATGCCAACGGTGTTGCCGTACTTGCCCACCCTCTGAAATACAAGCTGACGCGTACGCGTTTGAAAAGATTACTCGACATTTTTATCGAAGCAGGGGGGCAGGGTATGGAAGTGGTTTCCGGTCAGCAAACCACACAGCAAACAATGGACATGGCGCAGTTATGTGAACAAAAGAAACTATTGGCGTCCTGCGGTTCAGATTTTCATATGCCGGGCAAACCCTGGGCCGAACTCGGTGTGTTTGCATCATTGCCCACAAATGTACAACCGGTTTGGGAGTGCTTTTGAGTGGTAGAATGAACCTGACCCCATGAAGAGAACATCATGGTTAGGAGAACATCATGACACTTTGCCCGCTTGCCCTTGCTGTTGGTTGCAAGAAATGCCCCATATTTTCTGTTTGTCCAGTCAAAGGCCAGATTGGCGACTATACGCCACCAAAGAAACCGGCTCCCAAAAAAGCCAAGTGATATTGGCTCTTTTCGTGGCGGTTTGACTTGGCCCGGATCTTATTACTTAACAAGCCCTTCCAGGTTTTGTCGCAGTTCCGTGAATCCGGGACACGGCAAACCTTGAGTGATTTCATCAAAGATCCTGCGCTGCGGGTCGCCGGACGGCTCGATTATGATTCAGAAGGCCTGCTGTTGCTGAGCGATGATGGCAGGCTCGTGCAAAAGATATCGAATCCGCGCTTCAAGCTGGAAAAAACCTATTGGGCGCAAGTTGAAGGCGAACCACATCGGATGCCCTTGCGCAACTGCGCAGTGGGATCATGTTAAAGGATGGTAAAACCCGTCCTGCCAAGGTGAGACTGATTGAAGAACCCGCCAATTTATGGTCGCGTGATCCCCCCATTCGATACCGCGCGAATATTCCCACCAGTTGGCTTGAATTGACTATCAGTGAAGGCCGTAACCGCCAGGTCCGGCGTATGACAGCTGCGGTCAGTTTCCCAACCCTGCGGTTGATACGGTCTCGCGTGGGTGACTGGTCGCTGGGTGAGCTCAAACCAGGTGAATCAATTGAAGTTTAATGTCCGATCTTGACTCTGCAGGCAGCGATTTGATGCCTTTTTGCTGACGCCGCATTCCAACCTGTAGCGGGTATCAAGGTTTTGCTGGACCTCGATGTGAGAGTGTTTAATCTCCCAGGTTTTAAGTGATCGCCTGTCCCTGAGAGGCAGGTTCATGGATATGAGCATTACCTAACTCGCTGAAACTGAATAGCTTGAAAGCCCGGTCGCCATTGTAGTCCAGCACCCGCAAATCGTCGGTCTCATGCAGGTCATTGGCGACCACATTGAAATGCCAACCATAGCGTTGCTTTGCTAAATCGAATGGAATCTCATAGGCAATGAACTTATCAATTCCCTTTGCCACCAGCTTGTCCAGTAAAATTGAATTCTCGATGGATCCATGCGAAGTAAGAATCGTCAGAGGGCCACCGCCTGTCATCAGTAGAAAGGTTTTCATTTCATTCTCCCGGTATTTATATCCTCCTATACATATATTTTAGTACTTTTTGTTTGATTTTGGGTAATGCAGTCGCAGGCAGCACTTGCTCAAGAAAAGTCTACTTTTGGCCGACACCCGCTATACGCCGCCACCTGACTCGAGGGACCGGTGTTGAGCAGTAAGCTGCCATAGGATTAGTACAAATTTCAATGCTAAGTATAGCCGGAGTCGGTCAACAGTTGACGTTGGGGGCATCTCAGAGAAACTGACTTTCAGTCTGTACTAAGCGCCTCACACAACACGATGTTGTCATCTACAACTCGTTGTATCGGTACGACTCCTTGCTGGTTGATTGATGGAATGTCGTACTCAATTGATCCTGAATTACAGTTATCAAAGGTCAGAATTAGTGTTCCGTCCGAGCCGGGCGGGTCGGTGCGGGTAATTTCAGATGCAGCATCGAAAAGCCCACCCGAAGTCAGCTCAATGTCCATCGTCACCTGGTTGCCATCAATCGGACCAACTGCCGTTAACCACCGATGGCCGGGATCACCAAGATGGGCTGTCGCATCCATTGGTGGAAGCTCGGTATCATAGGTAAACCAGGCCAGTGAAACCGCACCGAGATCAGGGAACACGTTGATGAAGAAGCCCTGACCATCGGTATCAGGGTTGTACCAGGCGTCGTTCAGACCGGCGTTGATTTGAAACTCATCAATAATTTTGAAGATAACAAGTTGCCTGTTATCGTGATCGGCAAAAATAACCCGATTCCGGCTGTCCACAGTCAGTCGGTTTACTTCGAGGACTATCCCCAATTCATCCCGAGCTTCAATGGCCGTACACTCACCCTGATCATTGCAAATCTGAACCCGTCCGTTGTTTGGATCCGATACGACAATTCTGTCACGGTTATCTACCGCGATACCTTGTATTCCGTCGAACTCGCCCAAACCCGTACCCTGCGCTCCAAATGCAGTGCACTGACCCTGGTCATTGCACAGCAAGATGCGATTGGCGTCCGAATTATTCACGATGATGCGGTCCTGGCTGTTAACGCTAATAATGCTTGGCAGACAGAACTGAGTTGTTTTACCAGAATGCTCGCAGAATTGGCTCAGTGGACTGACCGGGTCATTGAGCACAGAACAAATGCCACTGTAGGAACATAGCTGAATCCGGTCATTTAGAGCGTCAGCAATAATAATCCTTTCCTGACTGTCAATGGTGAGGGCAATACCATCAAAGCGACCGGGCGTTGTACCGCTTCCGCCAAACAGCGTATGACAGGTGAAACCTCCAGAATCCTGACAACTAATGATGAGGTCACTCCCTTGCTGAGTACTAAGCAACACACGATCCTGCTGATCGACAGTCATATTGATTGTCCATTCATTGAACGCGATTAGTTCATCACAACCACCATCCTGTTGACAACGTGAAACCCTGGACCTGTCATTCTCTCTATCATCCCAAAGCACATACACCTGGTCCTGACTGTCCACTGCCAGTGATCGAATCCAGATCGGTTCGTTGAACCCAATGGGAATTTTGCCCACGAACTCAAACTCTGGCTGCGACTGGGCAAACGCACCCGAACACCCAATCGCCATGAAAAATATGACAAAGTATCGAATCAATCTGAAAAAAAAGTGTACTTGATCTGTCATGGAAGTCTCCCAACAAAATAAAGTATGAACCAACACCGACGCGTCAATGCCGCTACTGAATCGGGAGGTTATTGGATTCTTGTTTGCAGACTTATAAGAATAATCTGGCGATGAGATAGCTAATATGACGCTGGATAACCTTAGTCCCAGTTTCCTTAACCTAAGCTTAAATTCTCAACAGGAAGGTTTTCAGAACTAAAGGTAAATGACCGCTCCTGGAACCGGCCCTTGGTGCTTATTAAATTTGTAATGAATACGCGGCTGTCATCAAGCAGATCACCCACCAGCGAAACACAAGTTTACGAACTCCCAACGCTTACAGGTTTCTGGCAATATAGCTTAAATGCTGCCTATACTCTTTCGAGAACGAAGTAGAAAGTACGATTGGTTTGATTGAGAGCCTAATGGGTTGATACCTAAAAATTTCGGGAAGGTTCTGGAGAGCTTGATATACAGTGTCAGAGGTACGTTTTCTTGTTACAAAGTGCGTTCCAAATTTTTCTCCAACTGGCTAATCACATCATGCGTCAATGTCACAAATATTCTAAAACTTTCATTCGCAGCCAATTTTTCATCAACAAGCAGATCAAATGCCTCATCTTGTAACTCCTTGACTCTCGTAATAGCCTGTTGCAGCACAATCGGGTCTGTGGACCCCTTACAAGAATTGCGAATATCAATGGTCTCGACGTAAAACCGGTCGATACGGTTCTTACGCATGGCCTTGAGGATACGCAACCCCGCAAATGCGGCACTCATCAGTGCAATAATCAGCGTTACCGCAACTTCGGCTACCCCGGAGTACCGTTCGTATATATCTGGCTCGGATCGTTGCAGGTATGCCTGAGTTCCAGGATGCACGACAAAGGTAGACTTGCTGGTATCAAAATCTTCTGAAAGCTCTTGGAAAATTCCCGGTCGCATGCCAGCCAATGCGGGTCGTAAGCGTAAAATATCATTGACCAGGTCGTAAACAAGCGTTTCGTCAAGGTCGCTTCGCGCAACCAGTATTTTATCCACTGCCACGGTGACCACAGGTCCAGGCGTCGCCGGGCCGTAAATGCCTGCAGGTATGACAAAGGAACGAAAATGGGGATTCCGTAGTATTGCAGCATCGATAATACCACCTGTGCCAATGTCCTGTGGCGTACCAAGTGTACTGAGTACATACCCCGGATATTCCGCAAACCGCTCTAGAGAAATGGGTCCGAAAATTACCGCGACATCTGGCAGCGTGGAGGAATCTGTGACGAATTCAAAGTCATCCGGGCCAAGCCCCATGCTTTTTGTGATGCGTTCGAATAATCGTCGTGAAGCTGATCCTTCTTCTCCCGCATAAACGGTCGCATCACGAAACATTTCAGGCCCTAACTCGACATCGATCCCACCCTGGTGCGCAATATGGAGTATCGTGGGATACAGCGGCATGATCGTTGCCATGTCGTCACGAAATCCTATGTAATTTGAGACCAGCGCAATGTCGGCGTCCCCGGCGGCTATCGCATCGAGAGCTTTTGCACCACCCATGGGTGTTTCTGTCAACGTGATCTGAAAAGAGGACTCCCCATTGAGCAGGGAAGCCATTTCCTTTGCAATCTCCTGGTCAACAGGGGCGACAGGCGTTACAAAGCGAAGATCATGGCGCGGCACGTCACAGGCACTGACCATCAGGATGACAATCAATAAGATTGGCGTCAGTCGCATCACCTGCAACACCACCGTGAACTTGTTATCGGTACCACAACCATTCTTGACGCTCAATTCAACGGCCGGTTAAAAAGGGGCCGGAAAATATAAGAAGAGTCAACATCAGCAGCAATAGCTGGTACTTCTTTTCCCCAATTATCGTTCCTACTTCGTTGGCAGTGTTCATATCAGTTTCTCAGACTACTTTTTCTGGAATATCTTCGTGCAGTCGATTTCCGATGAGTAATCCACCTTGGTGCAAACCGTATCCTTGCCAAACACATCGATCAAGGTTTCCTGCAGGGAGGAATGAGGTCTGCCTTCTACAAAGTAATTCATCTGTGATCCACCCAGATCGGTTTCCGACATCGTTTGATATTGGGATTGTCCCAGGGAATAGGTTTCCCCTTGTTGGTTTGGTGTGCCCAGATCATCGAAGCTGACGCCGCTGCGAAGCACCAGGTCGAGTTTTCCGTCATTGCCAATGTCTGTGGCCAACCAGTCCACATCCAATATGTCGTTTACAACGCCGTCTTTTAACATGATTTCGTAATGA
>CAVVLP010000011.1:0-142565 GCA_963749115.1 uncultured Gammaproteobacteria bacterium | reverse complement strand
GGCGCTCTGAAGGATAAACAGGCCAATAGCAATCCCAAACTTTGCAATCATAAAAGATCTCCAGGCCTTTAGACTCAAAACAACCCCAGTTCAAATTGTAAACCAGCATTGCGCTAGAAAAAATCAATCGTCTGAGGTTGACAGGTTGTTCGCCAAATTCAATTAAGTAGCAACCTGTAATACCAAGAACGTCATTAATTTCATTCCTGATAAGTATAATGGACTTAGCGGCAAGGCGTACGTCAAACGAGGTTCCAACTAAATTTGAGTGAAGGTTTTCGGATTTTGATAGTGTTCGGGCTAGAGCCACCACCCTGGTGAGACATGCAGTGAAAATGACAGTGCACGTTATGGTCATTGCCTGTTTTGCTTGGGGGCTAATAGTTAGCCGAGACCAGATTCCAGTTCGAAGTCTGAGGAGGGATACTTAAGTCCGTGATCAGCAGATCACGGACTTAAGTTGCAAGAGATCCATAGAGCCTGATTGGATCAATACTTTTTGGTAATCGGCGTATCTAGACTTGGACATTTGCTCACTTTTCCTTCAGCACCAGCACCTGCCAGGAACGGACAGGCGGTAAACTGAAATACCGGTAGGAAGAGTCCTCGGAATCCATGCTCACCTCGATCGGAACCAGGGTCGCATCATCGGCATCCAGGCAGAATACATCAAAGTTGCCGATTGATTTCCTGACTCCCAGGATGACATCCTCGGCGGTTGGCGGAATCTCAGTCTGGTCCCTCTATCAGCCCATTTGAAGGCAGGTTGAGTGCGTTGATAATATATTCATCTTTCCCATTATCAAGGCGGTGATAGACCGTCCGGTTCCAGAACAGATCCTTGCTTGCCGACAATTCGAAATGGGTAATTTGCGGCTGCTGAATCAGCTCCAGGTCGGGATGGTCAAGGTAATACGAATAGCGGGCCTGAAAGCGTAAGTACTGCGCAAACTGGAGGGAATCGGCTTCGTCCTGGGTATCCGGGTTCATTATGCCTTAATAGAAATTCTCATGATCGTGGACCCTTAGACGTGCCGCCAGGTAAGTCGCCATTTTGGGACGGATGTAGGCAATGTCATCTGTGACTGCCTGTCAAAAAGGCCCACTGAAGAACTGGTTTTCCAACCACATCCACCAGGGACGTCATTATGACGGCCATTCTTTCGTATTCCTGGGGATAATTCTGCCGAGGGTATATTTGCTCGAGTCCCATTCAATCGACCACATATCGACATCGTCATTGTAAGGCCATACATCCTGCAAATTTGCTTCAGACAAAACCTTGTCATAAACATCATCGAGTGGAATGTTGAGGGAATAATAAACAAGCGGGTATGCATTCTGGCTCACATAGGCATACGAATTCTTTCTTGCGCGTATAGTGGGCTTTGCCAGGCCAAGCCCGTCATGCATATACTGTCCAACGCTTGGGGACTGAGGTATGGGATTGCCGTCATTGTCATTGATAATACTTGACTGTCGCTTTTACCTACTGCATAAGCACTATCCATAAAAATCCCGTCAAAATCAAAAGCATTAATTGCAGCGATGTTTTCATCTGCCCACCGTTGTGACAGGAAATTCAGGTTTGGGACAAAGTAACCCTGGTCACCATAATATTTTCGCCAAACTGTTCCATCGCTTTTCCAACGGAGTTGCCATTCCGGGGGCCCTGAATAGCGGCAGTGTCATTATAAGCCAGGTATTTCATTCCCTGGGAATGGAGGGCACTGCCCCATTGTGCCATGCGGTCCTTGGAAATGAAGCGACCGGGGTAATCAATATCCTCCCACATGTCGCCTTCAGGGTCTAAATTCCAAGGTGGGGAGTAGTGGAATGTCTCAAAGGTGTTAAACCCCCAACTGACGCATTTTCTCCACACGTATTTTGAATCGACGCATCAGAGAGCCGGGCAATGGGGGACGGTGGCCCGGGGCTGGCGACTGTACTGCCACTCCGCGCGGCCAACCGCATGACCTTCCACCAATTATCGACCACATCAAACAATGCCTCTTTTTCAGCAATGATTTGTCCGTCCGAATCGCGCACGGTCACCCTTGCCAGGTGACCCTGCACATTGTTGTCAAGACCATTACCGGATAGCGGCCAATTAATCGCGATGTTTTGTGTGCCTTGAGCGATTTGATGGGTCTGGCTGTAAACCTGGATTTTTGCATCCACTTCCCGCTCCACCCACACTTCGATAGTTGCATCCGTATAGCTTTGCTCACTGTCGATAGCCAAATCAAAACTGACCAGATTTGAAGGTTGGTAAATCATCTTTCGAGGTTGGAACTCGTCGATCACAGGACCCATGGAAATGACACGGCCATTCCCCGAGTTATACAGCGATTGAACTTCCGCCGCTGTCAACTGGCGTTTCCAGATTGCGGCCTCGTCAAGATCGCCCTCGAACAAACCGCTTTGACCTGCATTGGCGGCACCGATGTACCAGGCTTCAGGCGTTGTTGGCCGGGTTACGGCGTCACCATCGCTCGCGACCTGCTGGCCATCCACAAAGAGACGTAGACCGCCGTTACCCCAGGTGGCCACGGCATGGTGCCAGTTGCCGTCATTGTTTCCAGCATCGGAAAGCAGTGTGTAGGTTGTGATATCGGTATCCAGTGTGAAACGGATTTGACCCAATTCATCGATATCCAGTTGTATTTGTGTATCCGAACCGCTCTGCATAAGCGCCTGGTACGTATCCGGATGGTTGTTGACCGTGGTTTTAACCCAGATGGCGACACTGCCGCTATGGCACTGATTCGAGTGCCTGATGGTCGGCGGTTACATATTCACTGGTTCCGTCAAAAGTGAGCGCGTTACCCAGCTTGCCGGTGGTGGTTTCGTGCACAGCATTAATGGGTGTGGCGTGATGGCCAGTAAGCGAATAATCCACGACCCCGTGCTTACGACCAAAGTAAACGGGTTCCTCAAAACGCCAGTACCCCAATAAATCGCAGTCCAGGTTTGGAGTGCTGACATCGCACAGTGACGGATCCGGCTCTGGCTCGGCGGCGGTGGTGGCGGCTCTGGCTCAGGCGGCGGTGGTGGCGGCTCTGGCTCAGGCGGCGGTGGTGGCGGCTCTGGCTCAGGCGGCGGTGGTGGCGGCTCTGGCTCAGGCGGTGGTGGTGGCGGCTCTGGCTCAGGCGGTGGCGGTCCGATCGATCACATCGTATATACGGACATTGGAGAAGACGCTCTCGCCGCTGGCGCTGGCGTCATCGTCCATGGCGAAATACAGGCGATCGAATGTACCCGTGTAAAATGAGCCAACCGGTATAACGTAATGCTTGAACGCCTGGCGCGACATCGTAATTGTCGAAGTCAAGCAGACCATAACCCCAGTCCTGAGTGGTGCCATACAGCTTGAAGGTGAGGTCCTCGCTCAGCACATTGTCATTGTCGAAACCGATACCATGTATCTCGCCCTGCTGGCTGCTCGCAAAGTCGAACTCGATAACCGTATTGGCTGTGACCGTATAGGGCAAGTCGATCTTCTTCCACGTATTCCCCGTGAGACGCAGGGTTGCCCCACCATCCTCGACAGAATACGTACCGCTCAAATCCTGAGCGGGATCAAATGGGTCAACGCTGTAGCCCATGAAGTTGATCGCATGGCTCTGGTTCTGGCGCAGGCTCAGGCTCCGCTACGTTGAGCGCTTCGCAGAGTGCGACATTATCTTCAACGACCCGCTGTATAGGCACCATTCCATGTCTATTGATGGATGGTATGTCGTATTCAACCGTGCCGTTTCTACAATCGGTGAAATTCAGGACGACTGTGCCATCATTTACCTCCGTAATCTCCGTCGGAGTATCCAATATGCCACCGGATGCAATGGTAATATCCATCATCGCCTGATTACCGGAATATGCACCCAGGGCGTTTAGCCAGCGGTGACCGGACTCACCCAGGTTTGCGTTTACACCCTTGGGCCTCACCGTGTCATAGGTAAACCAGGATAGCGAAACATAGCCAATGTCCGGGAAAACCGTAATGAAGAAGCCCTGACCGTTTGTTTCCTTGTTATACCAGGCGTCATTCATGCCTGCATTCATTTGCAGGAGGGGTGCATCGGGTTCTACTGTCATCAATTTCGATTGACCATTGATCACGATATCATCGTTATTGCTATGACCGTTCGCTTCGGTGGTCGTTGTCTTCTGCGTATCCGCCTCTTGCTCTGCAAATGACTCGCATAAAGCAATATTGTCGCCGACTACGCGTTGTATGGGGACAACACCTTGTTGGGCGATGGACGGAATATCGTATCTGACCTCGCCATTTCTACAATCTTGGAAAGTCAGGATAATTGTGCCATCGTAGACCTCCGTAATCTCCGTCGGAGTATCAAATATGCCACCGGATGCAATACTAATATTCATCACCGCGCGATTACCGGAAAATCTGACCCAGGGCATTAAGCCAACGGTGACCGGGTTCACCCAGGTTTGCGGTCACATGATCAGCAGGCCTTTCCGTGTCATAGGTAAACCACGATAGCGAAACATAGCCAATTTCCGGGAAGACCGTAACGAAGAAGCCCTGACCGCTTGTTTCTGAGTTAAACCAGGCGTCATTCAGGCCTGCATTCATTCGCTTGAGGGAGGTAGTGGATGTTGACGACACTGTATTCGACTGATCACTGCTCATGGCAGCCAGTGCGGCACTCTGAAAAAGAAACAGGCAAATGGCAACCAAGATCTTCGCAGTCATGCAAGATTTCCGGGCTAGCCCTGGAATAACAGTTTGATCACGTCGTTCCGCGACACCTGGTGAATGACTTCGCATTCCATAACCAGGTTTTCGAAGATGAATTCGACGGAGTAGGTTTTTGAGACTTGCCGTGTTGGTGGGGTTGTTTCTGTCTCGTTCGAGACGACGTTTCTGTGCAGAACCGACCAATCCCTTGTGGTCTGCGACGCGTATGCGCGTGGTCATTTTTAGACTCCCTTCCCTGGGTTTCGTTATATCCCCTGATACTTCAACTAAAGACGGACATTCATGCACGTTGTCATGTTTGACTCCTATCCGTGGAATCATGATACCCGCTCACATCTTACAGTATATTGCTGTCTCTCCAAGCACAACTGGCATAATTGACAGTGTTGCTTACCTTGTCCAGCACTATTCCATCTGCTTCAGAGCTTTTTTCAGCTATCAATTTCGCACCTGCATTGAATAAATGGTCACCATCCCTGTAAGAGAGCCTAAAGATGTAAGGATCAATTAATAAGGTTCGGCTGATGTCTGGTTTTCGTACTTAGAAGCAATACCCAAACAATTCAATGTCCTCACGAAACCAATCCGCCACGATCTCCCGGGTTTCGTCATCGTAATAGGATTGATAGCCGGCCCGTTTGCTCGCGTTCAGGTGGGGTAGTTCTGCTTCAAGACCGATGACGCTTTTGATCTGATCGAAATCTTCATTGATCGATCTCGAACCTGCCGATAAAGTCTATCGTAATTTTTCCTTCATCATCTTTAAGCCACTCAACCTGTGGCTGAAAAGCCTTGGGGTTATTGTAGTAAAAAGGATCTTTATCCGGCCCGTAGGTTTTTTTGACCCACTCGGAAAAAGAAATATTGCGTGTGGCGATTTCGGTCTTGTTCCTTTTCAGCCGGTACTCGTAGTGGGAAACCACCTTATCCCATGGGTTTCTGACCAATGTGAATTTATAGGCCGTAGTCCACTTTTCCCTGCCAATACTGGCGATGATCTCCCTTGCGGTCTGATGATGCTTTACCGGCAATCCTATGGCGTTCCCTATGCTGGTTCCGGCGGTTTTATTGATGTGAATAAATATGTATGGCCCATTGATGCCCTGCCGTAACGGTGTGGGTTTGATGTGCAGTAGCTTGCTGACAAAGTATTTCAGGCCCGAGCCGTTGTTCATTCGTTTTTTCTCATCTCTCATCACTTGCGTCGTGCCTGCCGGCATCGCATCATGTAGCTGTTGAAAACAGCAAGGATTCAAAGGTTGGCTGTCATATTACCATTTGTCTATGTTGGATTGGGCAGTATGCTCGGCGGTGTCAGTCGCTATGGCATGACCCTGGTCACGCAAAACTATGCTGCTTTGAGTATGCCGCTTGGTACGCTGCTATCGAACCTTGCCGGTTGTCTGCTGATTGGACTGATTGCGGGTATCGGTGCCACATCGCAACTGCTTTCCACCGAGATGCGTTTATTACTGGCGACGGGTTTCTGCGGTGGTTTCACGACCATGTCGTCATTTGTGTATGAATTGGGGCAGTTTATCCAGGACAAGGAGTATTTTTACGCTTCGTTCTATTTTGTTGCCACCATGGCAGGTGCGGGGCTGGCCTTTGTATTAGGCTTATTATTAAGTGCATGGGTGTTGAGGTAGCTATGGAAATATCCGGACAGGCAGTATTGCTAAGGGCGTTTGTTGGTGAAAGCGACAAACTGGGTCATTTGCCATTGTATGAAGTGATCGTCAAGCAGGCGCGTGCTGCAGATCTCGCGGGTGCGACGGTACTCAAGGGCGTCCTGGGCTTTGGTGCATCCGCTCGAATCCGTACACAGAAGATCCTGGACCTGTCATCAGATCTTCCAATGGTCATAGAGATTGTGGATGAGGCGAAGAAGATTGCAGCCTTTCAAACCACCTTGTCGGAGTTATTCGAACGGGCAGGTCGCGGAGGTCTTGTGACACTGGAGAATATTCGCATCGTTCACTATTTGCCCGGAAAAAAAGACTGAATCAGTAAATTCCGGAATATAAAAAAACCGCGCATTAAGCGCGGTTTTTTCTATCACTTTATGTAGTTTTTAACCAGCGTCTTCAGCTGCCTCTGCATTGGCTCTCAGAATTTCATCCACATCACGTGGCTGCAGGTCAGGCAGTTTCTGCTCAAGTGTATCGCGGCGGAGAATCTCGCTGTCAACATACTTGATCCACTGTTGAGAGGCGCGCTTGCTGCGATTATCCTTGCCGGCAGCCTGGAATGCTCTCCTGGCTTGCTCAAGTTTCTTTTGATTGAACAATGCCATTCCATACATGATGTTAGCCGTATCCTTACGTTTAAGATCACCGGCCGCTAAACCACTCTTGGCAGCTTCTGCAGCATCATTCCACATCTCCAGGTTCAGATAGGACTGGGTCAGACGCATATAGAGTTCGGAGTCTTCACCCGATGCAGCGGCTTTAACCAGTGGCGGAATGGCTTTTCTATCATTTCTGGCGGAATACCAGGATTGTGATAATAAGCGCAGATTCCTGGTATCTTCCTTGACATTACCGGCTGCCATTTCTTTTTCAAGAAGTACGGCCGCCTTATAAGGCATGCCATGTAACAAATACAGGTTAGCCAGGTTAACGGCATGTTGTTTGCCGCTAATGTAACCCTTCTCGTAAAGAGCTTCGGTCAGCGCTAACTGTTTCTTGGTGTCACCAAGTTCACTGTAAACACCTGCCAGTGTCAGGACGTAGGTGTCTTTGGGATATTCCTGGATCAACTCCTGAATAACAATCAACATATTCGGGAAGTCTTTCATCTCCCAGTAAATGACACGTAGCAACAATAACCAGTTTTCCTTGGGAACCTTGCCCTGGCTCGCGATTCATATCAATTGCAATTTTGATCGGTCCCAGCGCTTTTTCATATTGACCCATTTGGAAATAGGCCTGTCCCTTCAGCATGTAGATATCTGCAGAAGGTTCAGCTATTGCGGCCATCAAACGATTAATGGTTTCCAGTGCCTTATCGTAGTCTTCAACCGTAAAGTGAAGCTGTGCGAGGGTCTTGAGTGTACTTTGCTGCAAAGCTTCGGGTAACTCGGGCTGTTGCAATACTTTTTCATAGGCACCAATGGATTTCGGGTAATCTTCCATCAGGTAATAAGTGTAGGCCTGGAGATTCCAGATCTGAGCTGTCTCATAGGGAGACATCTTCTTTTTACCGGTCTGCAATTCCTTAATTTTCTCCAGGGCAGGTGGGAAGTCATCAGCTTCAACAAATTCCTGGATTTCCATCAAGGACTCGTATACCTGCTGGCTCATGGCCACGGTTTCTTTGGTCTTGCGCTTCGAACCGTCGTCCTTATCATCCTGTGCTATTGCAGTGGATGCCAACATCACGGATAAAAGCGCAGTAATGGCGGGTAACAGCCAGGTTCTACGTTTGGAATTTGCTGAAACTGTATTCACTTTTAAACTCTTATTCAGTAATTTCATAAGTAAATTTGTTCTGTACGCCAGGAACTTGAACGGCTTCACCGTCCATAATCCTTGGCTTGTATTTGAATTTCAGGGCTGCGTTCACAGATGCGCTGTGAAACAGACTCGAAGTACACTGTGATTCAATCACCACAGGGTCTTTAACCGTTCCCAGTTGGGTTACCGTGTATTGAACTACGCAGTAGCCTTCAATACCACGGGTCAACGCCCTGTTGGGATAGATAGGTGCCACTTTAACAATAGGCAGGTAATCACCTTCACCGACTCCAAGGCTGAATCCGCCGGTCATTTCGATATCGGTTTCAACCGGAACCTCTGAAATAGCGATCTTTTCAGCATTGGCGTTCAGGTTTTCCAACTGTGGTGTTGGCGGCTGTGGTGGTGGTGTATCTGGTGGTGGTGGCTTTTTCGGTTTCAATTGCCGTTGCTTGACGGATTCGTCACGTTTTACCCTGACGAAATCCACCAGGTTACCGGCACCATCATCATTCAGCGAGCGATCAGCGGTTGCAATCAGGTATTGCATCATCCAGAACAGGCATAATGTAATAGCCAAACCAAAAATCAGCCCCGTTACCAACCGCGTCAGGCTTGCAGCCTGACTTTGGTCTAGTGTTTGATTAATTGTTGCTGCCATGGCTTTTCTTACTGCTCTTGGGCGGCGATTGAAACGTTAAATACACCGGCCTGCCGGGATGCATCCATAACCTGGATCAAGGTATCGGTCTTGGATTCTTTGTCAGCCTGGATAACAACTGACCCCTGCGGGTTTTCGGCATGAAGACGCTCGATGTTAGGACGTACTGACCGAATATCAATCATACGACGGTCAATCCAGATATCGTTATTGGCACCGATGGCAATCAGGATATTGGCATTTTCCTTTTTGACAGCGGTAGCTGCATCAGGTCGGTTAACGTCGATACCGGCTTCCTTGACAAAGGTCGCGGTAACGATAAAGAAGATCAACATGATGAACACCACGTCAAGCATAGGCGTGATGTTGATTTCGCTCTCTTCTTCGGCCTGGGTCTGGTTAAAAAATTGCTTCATTCAAATTCTCCAGCGACCTTGAGGTCACTTATTACCGATGTACAGGTTGTCCGCAAGTAATTCGCGTTCCCGTGAGGCTTTACGTTGTAAGTAGGTTGCCATTGCCACACCGGACAGAGCCGCTACCATTCCGGCCATTGTCGGAATGGTAGCTTTGGATACGCCGGATGCCATGGAACGGGGGCTACCCGAACCGGATATGGCCATAACCTCGAACACTTCGACCATGCCGGTTACTGTTCCCAGCAAGCCGAGCAAGGGGCATAAAGCAACACAGGTCTGAATCAACGGTATGTTGCGTTCTACCTTGGCGGAAACCTGCGAGATTAAACGTGTCCTGATCTGGTGAGCATTCCATGACTTATGATCATTACGAGACTCCCAGATATACAGGGCCTTTGCGGCCAGACGTTTATGTCCTGCACGGAGATAAATCAGTCTTTCGATAATCAGCATCCACATGAACAGCGTGAGGAAGCCGATTACGAACAGCACATCCCCACCGAGTTCCATGAAGTCACGGACCGTTTCCAGTGCGGGCAGATAGTAATAAATCAAATCCATGAGATGATTACCTTATGCAGCTGACTGTTTACCTTCGGCAAGCTCTGCGAGCATGCCAGCGGACTCTTCCTGCAGAATCTGGGTCAGTCTCCTGGCCCGGCTGGAAACCAGCGTATGCAGGAACACTGTCGGTATGGCTACACACAGACCGAGAACCGTGGTGACCAGTGCGGTTGAAATACCACCAGCCATCAGTTTCGGATCACCGGCACCGTACAGCGTAATAGCCTGGAAGGTCACGATCATACCGGTTACCGTACCGAGCAGACCGAGCAACGGTGCAACAACGGAGATAATCTTCAGCAATGGCAGCATGGAGTTGAACTTGGGTGTTTCCCTGAGTATGGCTTCACCCAGTTTCAGCTCAATGGTTTCAATATCAGCACCGGCAGCATCCTGGGATACCTTGAGGACGCGGCCCAAGCGGGTTATTGGTGTTAGGCTGGCTGATGTTCTTGATCTGGCTGTTAACCTTGGCACCTACTGCGGTCAGTACCAGTACACGCCAGATGGCGATAAGCACACCGAAGATACCGAGAACGATAATCACGTAACCAACCGTTTTACCCTGGTCGATACGTTCCATCAGGCTGGGTGACTGTACCAACAGGCCAAGTAACTGACCGCGTGTCGGGTCGAGACCGATCGGGTACATACCGGATGTTGCACTTGTCCAGGTCGCCTAATACGACCGGTGTAACGGCCGGCTGGCTGACGCTGCAGTTCAACCAGACGTTGGGTTTCAGGAACAAACTCGAGGTATTTACCTTCGGATACAACGTTGAAAGCACCGATACGGGTAACTTCCTGCTGGTTTTCTTCGCCACTGGCATTAACAACGTTGGTCGTAAAGGTTACAACTTTGCTTGTTTCAGTCATTTCACGCTGCATTTCAAACCACAGACGCTCAATTTCTTCAAGTGAAGCCAGGCGGTTTGACTGGCCCATCTTCTTGGCAAACTCAAGCAGGAAATCGGTACGGTCCGGGAACTGAACCTGGGTCAGTGATGTTTCAAACTGACCACGTGCATCACCTGAAGCCTGCTGCAGAACACCAAACAGTTCTTTAAGACCACCGAGACGATCCTGGAAAGCTGTTTCCAGTACAAGGATTTGGGCATCGTTCTCTTCGAACTCCTTTTCCATCCGTGCGGAAGCTTGTTCCTGACGTTTCTGTTCGGCTTTTTCAGCATTCAACAATTTGCTTTGTGTTGAACGGTTGGCACGAAACTCGTCAAGCCTTGCTTTGTTGGAAGCCGCATCGGTAACACGACCGGTTTTAACCTGTTGCAGAAGCTCGTCCAGCGAAATAGCTGTCGCAGCCTGGGCAGACAGGGTGAAAGCCAGCATCAGGCCACTGGCAAGGCCGATTTTTTTGATTATGCTAATCATTGCATTGCCCTCGTTGGTGCGGCAACGGGTACGACGAGTAGATCCGGTGCAACTTGTTTACGTGCAATCTTAAGTCCATCTAAAACCTGCTTCTGATATGTGGCAGGTGGCAAGTTCGACGAATTGGCCCTGTGTCGCATCCCAGGCGCCGGTGTGTGCACCACCCACTGTCTGGTACAACAATGCAACACGTCCAATACGCAGGAAGTCAACTTCCAGCTGGTTACCATTGATTTCGGTTGAGCCTTTGTAAGCCTCGATCGTACGACCGTAGTCGTTTTCAATCTGGTAGCCTTCAATGACAATGCGGAATTTTTCAGCTGCAGATACATCTGAACGTTCCATCACTTCACGCAGACGTTCGATACGGCCGGTACGCTCTTTCTTGAGGAAAGGTGTATCCAGCTGAACGAACTCATCCAGTGCGTCTACCATGCGAATCATCAAGGGGACAATCTGCCGTTCGATCAGCGCGACGTTGGCGATGGAGTCATGTCAGGGCCTCCATTTCGGACTCCTGATTATCCAACTGGGTCTGTAACAAGGCGTTGTAGACTCTAAGTCCATCTACAACCTTGGTAACAGTCCTGTAGTCGTTAATGATTTTTTCAGTCTGATCGGCGACCGAATCAATCTGCGTCTGTGCTGTTGCGCCGGCATCTGCGCGGTTTTCTCCTTCCTGCATGACTTCATTAATGCTTGCAGCGAATGCCTGGGTAGACAAACCGGTAAGGGCATAAATGAAGACTGAGGACATTAGGCAGGTAATCTTTCTATTGTTTAGCATGCTTCGTCTCAATGGCTTTAAGAAATTAGTTGATGAAAATGATCAGACCGCAACTCTATATAGTGAGGTGCTTTCCGTCAATCGCTATGGCATTAAACATGTTATTTCGTCAGTCGAACTTTCAGTATATCGCAAAATCCACTCATATAAACTACTTTGATACTTGGTCTGATATCAGACCTGAGAGAGCGTCGACTGGTACTGTTGCTGTAATTCGGCAAACAGTGATCGGGCCTCTCTGAATTGGTGAGTTGCGCGCTCAAGATAGCTGCGGACTTCATCCACGTACCCATCGGTTGATGCGGACCACACCCTGTTAATATACCGCTCTCCGGCAGCAAATGCACTCATAACGTCAGCATAATGTTGCAATCCGAATACATGCTTCATGCTTTCGCGGGCATTTGCAAAGTTGTTCAGGTCCTCACGCAGCAACCGGTCAATCTCAAAACGGGCCTCGTAAACCGGCAAATTATCCGAGTCGGTGTTGAGGTTCTCCAGGTTGCCGAGGATGTTCGCAAGGCTGGTCTCCAGGATTTGCAGGTTACCGCTTATGCGGTGGCTGGCCTTGGCCTCGACATGATGAGCCTTTCTATAAAAAAACAGGGCAACCACGCCCACAGCAAGGACCGGTACAAACCAGACCCAGTTGACCTGGGTGGGATCCAGCACACTGATGAAAGCGCCGGCCAGGAACGAGGCCATGATGGTAAGCAGTGTTAGTGTCTTGGTATTCATACCGCCCCCAGAATCATGTAAACGGCAAAACCCACTCCAACCAGTGCCTCACCGACAATAACACCTGCAGCGATCGGGATACCCGTGCTTTCGGCAAATGTATCACCCAGTTTCCAATCTGAAATAACCCGCAGCAAGGTACCGATGCTGTAGGTCAGCACAATACTGAATGGCAGGTAGAATCCAAGCCCAACCGTAATGCCGAGGCCGGGAGAGGCCAGGCTCAATAATGCACCGAGACCCGCACCTGCCAGGTATTTCTGACTTGGGAACGTCACCGCCGATAATGCCGTTGACCATACTGGCCAGTGCCTGACCTTGGGGTGCGGGCAGTTTGTCTCCACCCAGACCATAGGCTTCATGCAGTACGAAAATCAATATCATGATCAGTATCGGGCCCAGCCACGCACCGAGGAACTGACCGTATTGTTGTTGACGGGGTGTGGCACCTACGAGGTAACCGGTTTTAAGATCCAGCATCAGGTCGGTGGCCTGGGACATTGCAACGCAGGCGGCCGCGCCCACCATGATGGCTGACACGATCGCTGCGCGGGTGTCATCGAGGCCGCTGGATATGATGATAAGAAGTGTGACCGCGATCAGTGTCATACCGGAAAGTGGTGACCAGTTGGTCCGGCCAATGGCCTCGGAAAGAATAACGCCGGCGATCCAGATCCAGAGCGTACCGACCACCGCCATGAGCATGCCGCGGCCAATCCCCATTTTTTCAGTGGACAAAATTGCAATGACGGTCAGCAGGATGGCGGCTCCGCCGATACCGATATAAAGAAGTTTGATCGGCATCTCATCTTTGGACATGGCTGAATTCGACTTCGCGGCATTTTGCATACTTCGCACTGCACTTAGAATCATCGGAAAGGCCACGACCACACCGGCTATGGCGCCGCCGATTAACATACCGATACCCACCGGCCGGTAAAGCAGTAAACGCAGGCTATCGGGGTCGTTGATGACCGTGTTGGTTTCAGGGTCTACGGGAAACAGGCCAAACTGGCTTAATAAAGGCGCCAGTATGAAGTAGCAGACATAACCGCCAATGATAAATGCAACGCCACCCTTGCCGGCAATGTAGCCAACACCCACCGACAGCAGTGACAGGTACCAGATCCCGTTCATGTATTCAGGCCAGCCGAGCATACCGCCGAGGTCCCAGTATTCAACACCGCTTGACTGGCTCATAAAATGCAGGAAACCGCTGGTGGTTGCTGCTACCAGCAGGAACATTGCTTTTTGTATACCCGCACCGGGAGATTTGAGAATGGTTGCCACGGCAACCCCGCCGGGGTAGGTCAGCCGTTCGTAATCGATCATCTGCTTGCGTAGCGGGATAATGAAACCAATACCCATGAAGGCACCGGCAATGGCACCGAATGTCATTAGTACGGGGTTAAAGTCCATGCCATAACCAAGGATGAATATTGCCGGTACAGAAAACATCATGCCGCTGGATGCGCCATTGACACCGCTGGCAATGGTTTGCACGATATTGTTTTCAATGATGGAATTACGTCGCAACATCCCGCGCAAAATGGCGAAACCCAGTATTGCAGCGAGCTCCGAACCTTCGATGGAAAACCCCAGGATCAGGGCCGCATAACCGATACTGACCGCAATGACCGCACCGAGAAAATAGCCGACAAAAACCGCCGTGATTGTCAGTTCAGGATAGGGGCCGGTACGAACCACGCCCGCTGTTTTGCTGGATGCATTCATTAGATTGTTTTCCTTATCGGAATGTTTTTTTAAAGACTATATGCCCAAATTAAAACGCCACTCAGAACTAACCAGGTAATGATGGTCAGGGGTATGCCCACACGGACGAAATCCCCGAATTTATACCCGCCCGCATTCATTATCAGCACATTGGTCTGATAGGCCATCGGTGTTGCGAAACTGAGGTTGGCACCAAACAGCACGGCCAGCACGAATGGTTCCAGTGGCAGGCCAAGACGTTGTGCAATACCAATCGCAATCGGTGTGCCAATGACGGCGGCGGCGTTATTGGAAACCACGTTGGTCAAAACACCCATCATCATCATCAGGCTCATCAGCACGATCGCCGGCGGTGCACCGAAAGTAATGTAAACAAACATGTTGGCCAGGTAATCCGCCCCGCCGGTTTTGAGCAGCGCCAAACCCAGTGCCAGTGAAGATACGATGATCAGGATGACCTGGGTGCTGAGTGCATTCATGGCATCTTTCCAGTTCAGGCAACCGGTCAGGATCAGCACCAGGCAGCCGAGCAAAGCGCTGATCTCAATCGGCATGACCTTCGCCGCAGCCAGTGCAACCACACCGGTGATAACGGCCAGTGCGATGGGTGCTTTACCTGCCCTTGGCAGCTTGATGCTACCGTCAAGAATCAGCAAATCGGGACTTTGTTTGAGTTCAGCGAGGTTTTCCAGAGTTGACTGCACCAGCAACACATCACCGGTCCGCAATCGTGTTTCATCGAGACCGGGGGATTCCCGCTCTTCCATTCCTTCAAAGCGGTTGAATGCCAGCAACCTGAGTCCGAAGCGTGATAGCAACCCGGCGTTGCCGATGGTCACGCCATTCAGTCTTGAAGCAGGTGTAATGGCGACTTCTGAAATCTGTGTTCCATCGGTCGACAGCGGGTGACTGGCATCGACCTCATGGTCATCGGTGAAAAGTGTACCACCCAGCAGTCGTGCATATTCACTCAGGTTTTGCTGGGTGTTACTGGTGGTGATGCGGTCAGAGGCACGCAGCTTTACATCCGGCAGGGGGTTAATAAATACGCCCTTGCCACGCTGGATGGTCTCTACCTTGATTTTTTCACCGGTGCGGGCGATGGCTTCCGCCAGTGTCAGGCCGACGACCGGGCTGTTCTCGTTCAGCCGGATTTGTGCGGTATATACCCTCGACACACCGCGATTCATAGGAGGTAATCGTTTTGGCAGCATCCTTGGTGCGATCAGCCAAAGGTAAAGCAGGGCTACCGAGCCTGCAATCAGCACCGGTACGGAAAAATCAAACATGCTGAAGCGGGTCATACCCATATCGGCGGCTACATTAACCACCAGCAGGTTGGTGGATGAGCCAATGGTTGTCGCCATGCCGCCAAGGATGCTGGCAAAACCCATCGGCATCAGCGAAGCGGAAGGTGCCGAGCCGGTCTTGACCGCGACACCGATCAGTATAGGCAGCATCAACACCACGATGGGTGTGTTGTTGATAAATGCACTGAGCACCGCCGTCATGATAATGGTCAGCAGCAATGAAAGCGCCGGGCTCTTTCGCCATAACCTGGCTAGCAGACGCCCAATCGGTTCAAGTGCGCCGGTACTTATAAGCCCCTGTCCAACAATCATCAGTGCAGATACTGCGATCAGTGCGCGGTTACCAAAACCCAAAAAGAAATCACTGGGTGCGAGACGCTGGCCGTCTGATTCAAAAGGGAAAAGCTGGAAGCCGATGGCGAGTACAACCAGCACGACCAGGCTGGTGGTTTCCATCGGAATGTTTTCGCGCGTAAACAGGACCAGTGCGATCACGATCATGATCATCACTGCCAGCGCATGCATGTTTGGTAAAGCAAGTTCAAGCATCTATTTTTCTTTACCCGGTTTGTGTGACTGCTTTATGCGCATTGCAGTGTACCCCAACATCGTTCTGTTTTGTTTCAAAGGTGTTTACTTATTGCTAAAGCTGGCAGCTTGCCAGTACCCTGAGTCTGTCATATGCTGCCTGCGGTTCTCATTCTACCCCCGAAGGAAATAGCCTGGTGCAAGCCAAATATCTTTTGATCAATTTCGATCCCATCGCGGTTTCCATCGGCCCGTTGGACATACACTGGTATGGCGTAATGTACCTGCTGGCCTTCCTGTCATTCTGGCTCATCGCCAACCACCGGGCCACGACCCAGCACTGGTGGGGCTGGAGCAAAGCAGGATGTCAGCGATGTGCTTTTTTACGGCATGCTCGGTGTGATTCTTGGCGGACGCATTGGTTACATGCTGTTTCTATGCCTCTGATCTGCTGTTAGCAGAACCCGTTGACGCTGTTTAAAGTCTGGGATGGCGGTATGTCTTTCCATGGTGGATTGCTTGGTGTGATCGTCGCCATGTTCTGGTTTGCCAGGCGGACACAGCGTTCATTCTGGCAGGTTGCGGATTTTGTTGCACCGATGGTTCCGCTTGGGCTGGCTTTTGGACGTTTGGGAAACTTTATCGGTGGTGAGTTATGGGGCCGTCTGACCGATGTGCCCTGGGCCATGATTTTTGCCAAATCCACCGGTTTCATGGATGGCGAGACAGCCGCACTTAACGAAGCCTGGCGTTCCGGCGCACTGGATCATCTGGCACGGCACCCGAGCCAGTTGTACCAGGCGGGTCTCGAAGGTCTGGCACTGTTCATCATGCTGATGTTGTATTCCCGCAAACCGAGACCGAGTGCAGCTGTTTCCGGTTTGTTCCTGATCGGCTATGGTGTATTCAGACTGGTCACCGAGTTTTTCCGCCAACCGGATGAGCACCTGGGTTTCCTCGCCATGCAATGGCTGACCATGGGTATGCTCTTGTCTTTACCGATGATAGCCGCAGGATTTATCATCATGTGGTATGCCAAACATACCGATGCTTCAACCAAACGGGGCTAATTTGGAATCATGAAAACCTACCTGCAGCTTTTGCAAGATATCCTCGACAAAGGTAGTCGCAAGGAAGACAGAACCGGTACCGGCACCATCAGCCTGTTTGGTTACCAGATGCGCTTTGACCTGGCACAGGGTTTTCCTTGCGTGACCACCAAGAAGCTGCACCTGCGCTCCATCATTCATGAATTATTGTGGTTTCTCAAGGGTGACACCAACGTGGCCTACCTGAATGAAAACGGTGTGTCGATCTGGGATGAATGGGCGGATGAAGATGGCAATCTTGGGCCGGTCTACGGTGCCCAGTGGCGTAACTGGCTTGCGCCGGATGGCAGGCACATCGACCAGATGAAGCAGGTGCTGGCCGACTTGCGCAGCCGACCGGATTCGCGCCGTCATATTGTCTCTGCCTGGAACCCTGCGGTATTACCGGATGAGACACAAAGCCCACAGGCAAATGCCCGCGCCGGTCTGCAGGCCTTACCGCCCTGTCACATGATGTTTCAGTTCCACGTGGCCAATGGCAAACTCAGCTGCCAGATGTATCAGCGCAGTGCCGACGTATTTCTGGGTGTACCATTCAATATCGCATCCTATGCACTGCTGACCATGATGATGGCACAGGTACTAGATCTCGAACCCGGCGATTTCATCATTTGCCTGGGGGATGTACATATCTACCTGAACCATCTCGAGCAGGTAAAAACACAGCTATCGCGGGATACCTTTCCGCTACCGGTGATGAAAATCAACCCGGATAGAAAAGACCTGTTCAGTTTTGTTTTCGAAGACTTCGACCTGCAGGACTACCAGTGCCACCCCGGTATCAAGGCACCCATTGCCGTTTGATATGAAAAAGACGTTGACGCTGATAGCCGCCATGGGCAAAAACAGGGCCATTGGCCTGGACGGTCGCATGCCCTGGCATTTACCGGCGGAGTTACAACATTTCAAAAAAGTCACCATGGGTAAGGCCATCGTGATGGGTCGTAAAACCTGGCAGGCCATAGGCCGGCCCTTACCGGGGCGCCAGAACATCGTGGTGAGTCGTAATCCTGACTTTCATGCCGAGGGTGTCGATCTGGCGACCTCGCTTGAAGATGCTACCGGGATGTCGCAAAGCGATGAAGTCATGATCATCGGTGGCGGGCAGCTATATGCACTGGCCCTGCCGCATGCAAAACGCATGGTGCTCACGCTGATCGATATTGAACCTGAGGCGGATACCTGGTTTCCCGAATGGGATGATAAGGAGTGGTCACAAGTCTCGGAAGAGCATTTTCCCATTGATGACAATAACAAACTTGCCTACAGGATAATTGAGCTCAAACGCAGTTCTGGTTAGAGCATACCTCTTTCGGAGGTGGGGCGCTGCGATGGGTATTGTCTTATCAGGACTCGCTTATGTCAGGATGAACGTATGCCCGACGCAGGACGCGCAGGAGCGGCGTGTGTCAGTTTTGCACAGCACATCTAATGACATGTGTGCAAAACTGACACAATCGCGCCGCACATCCATGTGCTCTATCGCGATATACCGTTCATCCTGAACATAACCCCAGCTTTAGTATCAAACGACGTGCATCTATTCAGAAACTATTGATCATGCGCATTCGCACAAAGCCGAGGATGTGCAGTAGCTTACTTCAGGACCTTCTGAGACAGGAGTCGAGGAAGAGCGCCACACGGATGTGCTCGAGCGCGTCCTGAAGTAAGCTACTGCATAGCCTTGGCTTCCCGACTGATCAATTGTTCCCTTCATACAACTGTCGTCAGTTTTCGGTACACTTAACCTGGTAAATGGTGTGATCTTCCAGCCTCATGGCGCTTAGCCGGCCACCCCATACACATCCTGAATCCATGGCGTAATAGCGCTTTTTGATACGTAAGCCCAGTGCTGCCCAGTGTCCGAAAGCGATGGTGACTTCCCGGGTTTGCCGGTGTTTGTGTTTGAACCAGGGTTTGTACTCAAGTGGTTGGCTTCCCGGTGCGCCGGATGCGTTGTAGATGCCGCGGCCCAACTCGTCACAGAAACGCAGTCGGGTCAAAATATTGGTGATCAGGCGCAAGCGCTTCCAGCCGGTTCTGTCGTCACGCCAGAGTCTTGGCTTGTTCGAGTACATGCGTTTGAAAAACTCGTCGCGCTGGTCAGATTGCAAAACGGCAGATACTTCATTGGCTACGCTGATGGTCGTTTGCCAGTCCCACTGGGGTATGACACCGGCGTGAACACGCAGTAACTGGAATTCATCGGACCAACTGGCAAGTGGGTGGTTGATCAGCCAATCCATCAGCGAAGCACATTCCGGTGCTGCGAAAATGTCATCGAATTCCTTGTTGCCCGATGCCCCTTGGGAGTGGAGGCTGTAATTCGCCAGCAGGTGCAGGTCGTGGTTGCCGAGAACGACATCGACCGATTCACCCAGACTTTTTAGCAGACGTAAAACGTCGAGTGATTTTCCACCCCGGTTGACAAGATCGCCGCATGACCACAGACGGTCGTTGGCAGGGTCAAAATGGATCGTTTCCAGCAACCGCTGCAGTGAATCATAACAACCCTGGATGTCGCCAATCAGATAGGTAGACATAAATAACCAGGGGGATTAATGAAGCGGTGCGCCAGGCGATTGCAGTGTGAATTCGGGAATCTCCGCACGAAAGGAATGGCCGTCGTCGGTGACAAAGCCATACGAACCACGCATTGAGCCTACCGGTGTGGGGATCAATGCCCCGCTTGTATAGCTGTAGGATTTGCCAGGGGCCAGTTCCGGTGTCTTGCCAATTACGCCGTCGCCAATGACCTCTTCCGTTGAACCGTTAGCATGCGTAATGATCCAGTGCCGGTTGCGCAGGGTGATGTTTTGCTCGGAACGATTAGTAATGTATATCGTGTAGGCGAAGGCAAATTTGTCTTCGTGTCGACCAAGAAATTCAGGTTGTGCGACAACGTGAACTGGAATGTTTTTGGTCATAACCACTTCTCTGTTCGAATCGGGTTTAGGCGTGTTGTCAGTGTGCACCAAACGGTAGTGCTCGGGCAAGTGCGGCAAACTGGGACAGGCTGAGTTGCTCCGCGCGCTGTCCCGGGTCGATACCAGCACTGAGGATTTGATCCTCGCTTAAAACATCGCGCAGGCTGTTTCGCAGAGTTTTGCGACGCATGGAAAATGCGGCTGTGACCACCTTGCTCATGTTTTCAAATGAGCCCGCATCAACCGGTGGTTCCTGCAATGGTTGTAAACGGACAATACTCGAACAAACCCTTGGAACCGGTGAGAAGCTTTCAGGGAGCACATCAAATAACGGCATGACATCTGCGCGGAATTGCGTCATCACCGATAAGCGTCCATAAGTGCGGCTACCCGGTGCAGCGGCCATACGATCCACCACTTCCTTTTGCAGCATGAAGTGCATATCAATAATCAACTTATTCCATTGCAACACGTGAAATATCAAGGGTGTGGAAATGTTATATGGCAGGTTGCCAATCAGCCTGAATGGACGCTGACCGGTCAGCTCAGGGATATTTGCCCTGAGTGCGTCGCATGAATGAATAGTGATGTTGGAGTGACCGGCAAATTTGTCTTCAAGCCTTGCAACAAGGTCACGGTCAAGCTCTATGAGGTGAAGTTCAGCACCGGATTCGAGCAACGGACGGGTAAGCGCTGCCTGGCCCGGCCCGATTTCAACCAGCAGGTCCGTAGCCTGCGGTGCGATGCTGGCGATGATCCGGTCGATGACTTGCTGGTCATGCAGAAAATTTTGCCCGAATCGTTTTCGCGCCTTATGTTTCAATGGCACATCTCCTGCGCAGCACGGGCGGCGGTGTACATACTGCTGGCATCCGCGCGGTTTTTCCCGGCGATATCCAGCGCCGTGCCGTGGTCTACCGAAGTTCGAATGAATGGCAACCCCAGTGTGATATTGACCGCTTTGCCAAATCCCGCATGCTTGAGTACCGGCAGACCCTGGTCATGATACATCGCCAAAACGGCATCGCAGGCCGCCAGGCGGGTGGGTGTAAACGCCGTATCAGCAGGTACCGGTCCAAGGGCGTTGATCCCTTCTGCGCGGCACTCATCAATAACTTTCTGAATGATCCGGGAGTCTTCAAAACCCAGGTGGCCTCCTTCGCCGGCATGTGGATTCAGACCCAGCACCTGGATCACCGGGTCGCCAATTCCAAATCGTGTACACAATTCCTGGTGGGTGATGCGTAAACTGCTGCTGACATTCTCAAAGGTAATGGCATCGGCCACGTCGCGTAGCGGCAAATGGGTCGTCACCAGCGCAACCCGGAGGTCTCCGGCAGCTAACATCATTACCACTTTTTTTACTCCAGCCAGTTGTGCCAACAATTCGGTATGACCGCTGAACGCGATCCCGCCATCGTTGATAACGCCCTTATGTACCGGCCCTGTCACCAGCGCGGCGGCGTGACCGGATCGGACCAGCTTGACGGCCGACTTGATGGTGCTGACAACGTAGGCTGCGTTTGCTGGATCAGGGTGTCCGGGTCTGACTGTTTTAGCCATAGACAAGGGGTAGCAGCTGAGCTGTCCGGCGTTAACCCTATCGCCCGGACTCCAGGGCCTGATGCTTACATCGTATCCCAAAGCATCGGCCGCAGAGGCCAGTAACTGGGGGTCTGCTACGGCCAGTAAACGTAATTCCGGGTGTTCGCGGGCCAGGCGTATGGTGCACTCCGGTCCGACACCCGCGGGTTCGCCCGGTGTCAGGGCGAGCACCGGAACTTCCTTAATCATGATGTTCGTCGAATGATTTGTCCGGCATGATGGTTACCGTGATCGAAACGCTCTTCAGCTATCCAGCCTGATTTCTACGAAAGCCTCATCACGCATCTCCTGCAAGAATTGCTCGAGCTCAATATCCATTTTCTGCTGCTGCAAATTGTTGCGTGCGGTATTTCGGACGGCCTCCACGGTCACGTCTTTCTCGCGCATACCAAGACGTTCAATGATGTGCCAGCCAGTTTCTGTCTGAAAGGGCTCGCTGATTTCACCATCCTGCATCGCTGACAGGGTTTGGCCGATGCGCTCGCCATAGGCCTGCGGCATAAACCAACCCATATCGCCACCCAGGTTCTGACTGGAAACGTCATCGGAGTGTTCCTTTGCAAGTTCTGCAAAGTCTGCACCTTCGATCAGTTGCTTGTGAATATCACGGATTTGTTCCATGGCCTGACGGGGGCTTACCAGGTCATTGGTTTCAACCATGATATGCCTGGCATGGAATTCGGTCGCCATCACCTGGGTACGTTCACGGTAATCATTCACCTTGATGATGTGGAACCCGGCAGGGCTCCGGATTGGCACGGTAATTTGACCTGCTCTCATATTCTTTATCGCGTCGGAAAATGCCACCGGGACTGAATTAAGGTCACGCCAACCGACCAGGCCACCTTCAAGGGCTTCCTGTGAAGTCTGAATAACTGATGGCCGCCGATGCGAAGTCCAGACCCTCTTCAAGTTGTTGGTAAACGTTGTTGGCCTTGGATTCCTGTGCAGCTATCTGTTGGGGCGTGGAGCCTTCACTCAGACCGATCAGGATATGTGAAATATTGTATTCGCCACTGTTGAAACTCTCCGAGGCCAGCAGGATATCGATCTCGGTCTCGGTAATGGGGTCCATGCTGCTGACGACCCTCTGGCGCAGACGTTCGGTCATCATTTCTTCACCGAGGTTCTGGCGGAACTCGCCGAAATCTTCCCCGTCAGCTTCAATCACCTGGCGCAATTGCATCAGGGAAATCTGATTCTGTTCGGCGAGCAAGAGCAGGGATTGATCAATATCGGTATCGCTGATCCGAATACCGGTCTGGAAAGCCCGAAGCAACTGCAAGCGGCGGATAATCAAACGTTCCAGCACCTGTTTTTCAAGCAGGCTTTGGGGTGGCAGGTCACCACCTTGCTGCCGGATCCTTTCGACAATACCCTTAATGGCAATATCAAGCTCGCTGCGAAGTATGACATCGTCATCCACCAGCGCGACGATGGAGTCGATCTTGGTGGTGTTCTGGGCGAGCGCTGAGTCAGTCACCATGGGTGACAACAGGGCGATGCATATGACCCAAACAGCTGGGTGGTAAAAACTTCTCATAAAGGCTTGTCTCCGGGATTTTGCCATTTACCATATTGCCGGTAGTTGCCGGTATTTGATTGTAACAAACGCATAAAGTTGCTTGTGATGGAACCGAACCCCCTATATTAACCGATACGGGCGGCAAACGCTGTCAGGTTCGATGCAGTTTTACTGCCTGGCTTGCATGTTTTCCAGTACTTCCTCCATACGTTCGAACACTAGTTGCATCTTTCGGTCGGTGGGCAAGGTGGTCAGCCGGAAGTGATTCCGGTAAGGCACATTGAAGCTGCTGCCCGGCGCAATCAGGACGTGTTTCTTCTCCAGTAATTCCATTGCAAAACCCTGGTCATCGAATGAATCGAACTGGCTGGTATCAATGGCTGGAAATGCATACATTGCGCCTTCGGGTTCACTCAGCGACATAAACTTACTGTTTTTGACGCCATTGATGATGGCCTGACGTGCCTGGAACAGACGACCACCCTCCGAGGTCAGTTCACGGATGCTCTGGTAACCCCCCAGTGCGGTCTGCACAGCCCATTGGCCCGGTACATTGGCACACAGCCTGAGGGAAGCCACCAGTTCGACCGCATGAAGGTATTCCCTGGCGTTTTCCCGGTCACCACTAAAAATCATCCAGCCAACCCGGTAGCCACAGGCACGGTAAACTTTTGACAAGCCCGTTGAATGTCACACACAAGGTATCGTGTACCAGGGTTGCCATCGGAATATGCTTTGCATTGCCGTAGAGCATCTCGTCGTAAATTTCGTCGCTGAACACAACCAGCTGGTTCTGTTCGGCGATCGTGGCAATCTCTTCAAGTAGTTCACGGCTATAAACAGCGCCGGTAGGATTGTTGGGGTTGATCAGCACGATCGCGCGCGTACGCGCTGTCAGCAAACTGCGTATTTCATCCGGGATCGGGCTGAAAATCGTTCTCCGGCAGGCAGTTGTAATAAACCGCCGTACCGTGATTGAGGGCAACCGAGGCACTCCACAGGGGGTAATCCGGACTCGGGATCAAAACCTCGTCACCACTGTTGAGCAGGGCACGCAAGGCCAGGTCGATACACTCGCTGACACCATTACCCATAAAAACATCATCTGCGGTGACATCCATCACGCCACGTGACTGCTGCTGCATCACAACGGCTTCGCGGGCCGGGAATATACCTTTCTGGTGGCAATAGGCTTCACTCTGGCCGAGGTTTTCAATCATGGCCAGACGCATGGTCTCCGGTGTACGGTAGCCAAACAGACCCGGGTTACCGATATTCAGGGAAATAATCTCGTAACCCTGCCGTTCAAGTTCGACAGCACGCGCGGCCAGTTCGCCGCGAATTTCGTAACGAACACCCTCGAGAATGTCATTGGTCTTTATCGGTGTTTTGAGCATGTCTTTATCTCGTTTTGCCCATGCCTGGAGCATCTCCAGAATCAATAGGCAAGATCATAAAAAAGTGGTGCGGTTCTGCGCCCGAAGCCTCCCAGGCCTTTGAGTATCAACTGGAGGTAGATCGCATCGCGATGGTCACCTTCACGGTTTCTGAGGAAACGCTTGGCAACCAAGCGTAGTGCCCAGCAACAACTGTCGTATTCGAAGCCGGCTTCGGCCGACAGCAGGTCGTTATCCAGCATGGAGTAATTTACCCGGCCCATAACCCGCCAACTTTCGTTAAGAGGCTGGTAATAGCGAATATCATACTGATCTACCGAGCCACGTCTGTAACGGTATTCGGCACCCAGGCGTAAACCGCTTCTCGCGGTATAGGTCGCACCGATCACGGCAACATCAAACTGCCTGTTCTGCCAGTCCCACTGGGTTCCGACGCGGGCTCTGAGCCGGTTGGTCAGGTTCAATATGAACTCGGCTATGAAGGGCGAGGAGTTTTCACTCAGTATCGGCTCGTTGTCGACCGATAACACCTTCTGGTTTTCGAAATAGAGAATCTGGCCAAAGCTCAGGCTCCAGAGTTCACGTCCATTCACCTGGTTGATCGAGCGCGTGGTCAGGGCCAGGGTCAGCTGGTTCGCGTCTGACTGGCGGTCTGCGCCGGTATAGCGGTTGTAATGGAACAACTGGCTGAAACCAAAGGTGAAGGGTGCCGTATCAAAATCCGGAAGATCTTCCTGGTTTTTATAGGGGACATAGAGATAAAACAAACGCGGTTCCAGCGTTTGCAGGTTGCCCTTGTTGCTTTCACGCTCAAAAAACACACCGGTGTCGAAACTGAGAATCTCGGTGCCGCGGTGGGGTGATTCATCACCCGGCAGACCTTGCCAGTTCAGGTCATAGGTCGTATAGCGGTAACCGGCACTCGGTTTCATATAACCCCAGTTGGTTTCGATATTCCATTCAACGCGCGGGATAAATATCAAAACGTGTTCCGGTAACGCCAATATCCCGGTCAAAATGGACAAGTTCTGCGTCCATCAACAAACCCAAACCCTGAAATCCCAATGGCTTGTCGAGGTCGAAGACGACACGTGGCAGACGTGTGTAGGGCGCGTTGAGCGGGTCAACCGCATCATCGACCACCTGGAAATCATCGATGTAGGTTCGGAGCTGCCAGTGACGGCCGCTGCCATAGATGCCGTACTTGCTGCGCAGGTACTGTCTTGAAGCCGAAGCCAGGCTATTGCTGAAGTCCTGGAAATACTGGTCATCGCTGACCCTGTCGATCAGAAACTGGCTGCTCCAGCGCCGCGTGAACTGGGCAGTATGGGCAAAACGGTAATGGAAACGGGTATCACCGGTCTTGGTGTCATCATGCATGTAGTCGAAATCAAGCTCGCCCTTGGTACGCCGGGTGATAAACCGGTACTCACCTGTCAACATGAAGCCCCGCTCGGTGAAATAGCGGGGTGTGAAGGTGGCATCCTGGTCGGGTGCGATGTTCCAGTAGTAGGGAATACTGAATTCAAAACCATTGTCATTCGCGGTACTGATATACGGGTAAAGAAAACCACTCTTGCGCCGGTCATCAATGGGGAATGTCAAATAGGGCAAATAGAGAAACGGTATGTCGAAAAACCTGAGTTGGGCGCCCTTGACCGTGCCCACGCCGTCTTCGAAATCAAGTTCAAGCTCCTTTGCTTTCAGAAGCCATTCCGGTGTGTCTCCCGGACAGGTCGTAAATTGCAGACCATGCAGAACGGAGTGGTTGCCCGAAGAGACCGTCACCTCGGTCGCACTGCCTTTTGCGCTGGACCCCACCAGGCCATAATCGACGTCTAAAAAACTGCCGCTCTCATCGAGGAAACTGTACTCCGCACTGGTGCCGTTGATATACATGACCGAATCTTCGTAAGACACCTTGCCCGGCATGGTAATGGTTTCAGTCTGCGTATCGTATTGCAGCAGTTCGGTGGTCAGTAACTGGTCTGCACGACGCAGTTCCACATCGTCACGGGCTTCAGCCATGCCCATTTTCCTGGCGTCAAACTGCCGGGTTTTCACTGATATGGGTGAAGTTGAGCGGTCCGGCACGTTTTTAACCATGGGCGCCAGGCTCGGACCGGGGCAGGCAAGTTGCAGGGACTTCGCTGTCCTCGTCAGCATACGCAGCAGCCTGGAAGAGCATCAGGACAACGCCTATGGCCGCTAGCAGTATTGATGCTCTGGAATTTATTCGGGTCACAAATCGGTGCCGTATTTGAACAGGGTCAGCGCGCGCATTGTAGCAAGGGATTCGTTCTTCCGGGTCATGAATTTTTTACAACACGCTGAGTGGATACAGAGAGCAAGTTGTCACAAATTGGTCTGCGGCGCAATGCCTGAACATGTTTGTTTTAACCATTGCCTGCCGTTCATCTTTTCGAAGTCTGGATTTCTGTTCAGCCAACTGGTGAAACTTTTGCCAGTCACCCCCGCTTTGGTTCCATAAGCCCTGGAACGCACAATGGCTACCTTCATAGGTATTGTACAGTGCAAGCCTGGCATTATTGAGCGGTTCCTTGAAACCAGGCTGAGTAGTAGCGTTTGCCCTGCCACTTTTCGTCGCTCAGCCTTTGATAGTCATGTCTCAAACGCACTAAAAATTTCAGCTTTCTTCTGTACGCATGGCAATATCGGTCTCCTTGCTGAGATAAAGCCCGGCCAACTGGGTTCGTGTTTTCCCGACCAGGCTGGAAAAATCTTTGCTGACCTTCTGAAGTTTCAGCCATTTGTGTAAGTTCATCCTGTTGTTGATTGAATTCCAGCCAGGCTCTGACCCCGGTTTCCTCGACAAAACTGGCATAACCCTCGTTGAACAGACCATCATTTTTGATATACAGACGTTGATGGGCCAGTTCATGAAAGAGGTAAGCGGCCAGGCGCGTATCAGAGCCGGAAAACATGGTGCTGAGCAAGGGGTCGTTGAACCAGCCGAGTGAGGAGTACGCAGCAGCCGGTGAAACAATGACATCCATACCCTTGTGGCGACAGACGGTCGGCGGAATCCTGTGCTTTTTGTTGTTTAAAGAAGCCCCGGTAGGGCACGCAACCGGCCACCGGGAAACACCACTTTTTCGGCTGCAGGGAAAATTCCCTGGTGGCAATGACATTCCACACCAGCGCCTCGCCTTCGACTTCAACATAGCTGGAGTAGCTACCGTCGATGGCAAGCCCAGTTCGTTTTGTGCAAACGCCTTGATCTGTTCAGCGGTTTTTAAATGCCCGGCAAGTTCCGCTGGGGTTTCGGGATCATTCAATAGTGTCTGAATATCCTGACGCGATTGCATCAGTTTCTTTTGACCTGACATGGCCTGCAGGTAGTAACCCGGTGCGGAGCAGGCGCCAAGACAAAGGACCAGTAACAGGCGCAGAATCATTTCTTATGGGTTTTGTCACCCACAAATTTCAGCGATGCCGAGTTAATGCAATAACGCTGGCCGGTCGGTGGTGGTCCATCGGGGAAAATATGTCCAAGGTGGGCGTCACAGTTGGGGCACAGCAGTTCGATACGGTGCATGCCATGGCTGACATCCGGGCGCTGGGTGACTTCTGCGGTATCGAGTTCACCATGAAAACTGGGCCAACCGCAACCGGAGTGGTACTTGCTGTCGGACCCGAACAAGGGGTGCCCACAACAGACACACTCATATTGGCCCGTCTTCGGTATGGTCGCAATATTGCCCGCTGAAAGGCGCTTCGGTGCCTGCATTCGCGGGTAACACGGTATTGTTCGGCATCAAGCTGTGCCTGCCACTCCTGGTCACTCTTGGTAATTTTTTTCATAGTATCTGCCATTGTAATGTATCTTGTAGGTCTCCGATTCAAGGTGGGCGCATATGATCAAGGTTTTTGAAGATTTCGACATCATGCTGGTCGGGCATTACCAATCGGTGCTTGAGTCGAATGATATCGCTACCTTCATGAAAAATCAGTTTGGCACATCCGGTGCGGGAGAGTTACCGTTCGTTGAAGTGGTACCGCAATTATGGGTCTTGAACGAGGCCGATGCCGAACGTGCCAGGGCTTTGATCAAGGAACTTCATGAAAACGCTGATGCTGAACTGATGCAGGCCTGGGATTGTCCGGACTGTGGAACCCCGCAGGAACCTGCCTTTACACATTGCTGGAAGTGTTCAGCTGCCCGGCCATCCTTAATAACTGAAAATTAACGATCCTCGCCCCTGAGTAAACGGACCTCTTTCTCCAGGCGCTCGGCCGTCAGTTCCTCAGGCGGGATCGGCTGACCTATACGTAACTCAATCAGTGCCCTGAATTTATAAGGTCTGCGTTTGTGTAGCGGATCACGCCGACTGAATAATGAACCCCACAAATTGCAGAGCGCCATCGGCACCACGCTGACCGGTTTTTGACTCACAATTCGCTCAATACCTTTCTTGAAGGTATTGATTTCCCCGCTTGCCGTAATGCCACCCTCCGGAAAAATACCCAGCACATCACCCGCAGCAATGACCTCGTTGATCTGTTGGTAAGCCTGCGTGAGTATCTCCGGACTCTCCTTCTGCGAGGCGATGGGTATGGCCCTGCCGGCTTTGAAAATGTACTTCATTATCGGCATCTGGAAAATTTTATAGTACATGATAAAACGCACGGGACGCCTGATGACGCCGCCGACGATCAACGGATCAACAAAACTGACATGGTTGGCCGCGACGATGACAGGCCCGGTTTCGGGTATGTTTTCAATACCCTTGACCTCGACCCGGTAAATCGTGTGAATCAATATCCAGACCAGGAAGCGCAACATGAACTCGGGCACGAGACTGAAGATATAGATCGCTACCACCAGGTTGAGGATGGCCGTGAACAAAAACAGCTGCGGGATGGTAAATCCGGCCCTGCCGAGTAAAAACATGGCGATGATGGCTGAGACCACCATGAACAGGGAGTTGAGTATGTTATTACCGGCGATGACCCGTGAGCGGTGGCTTGGCGTGGTGCGGTGTTGCACCAACGCATACAGCGGCACGATGTAAAAACCGCTGAATATACCGATCATCAACAGGTCAAATATGATGCGCCAATTAGCCGGTGTTGCAAAAAAATCTCCCAGGCCCAGGTAAAGCGTCAGTGTGGTGGGGCTGGCAAAGTACATGTCAATACCAAAAAAGGTCAGGCCCATGGCACCCAGCGGTACGAGGCCTATTTCAACTTGACCGCCGGATAGCCGTTCACACAAAAGTGAACCGGTGCTGATACCGATAATGAACATGGCCAGTAAAGTGGACATCAGAGCCGCATCGCCACCCAGGATATTTTCTGAATAACTGGGGATCTGAACAAGGAATGTTGCCCCAAAAAACCAAAACCAGGAAATACCCAGTACGCTGTTAAGGACAACGCGGTTCTCCCCGATAAAGCTGATGTTTCTGATCGTTTCGGTGATGAAATTCCAGCTGACTTTCAGATCCGGAGCAACAGCCGGTGCTTCCGGAATACCACGACTGACTATGTAGCCGGCGATAGCGATAACCAGGCCCGTTCCACTCACCCAGACGGGCCAGTCCGCCTCAATAGCCATCAACAGGGGGCCGGCAATGGTGCCAGCGAGAATAGCGACAAACGTCCCCATTTCCACCAGCGCGTTACCACCGATCAGCTCACGGGGCTTCAGTACCTGGGGGATGATGCTGTACTTGATCGGGCCAAACATGGTGGACTGAAAACCCAGCATGAAAAGGACAATCAATAACAGGGGCAGGCTGTTCAGCCAGAAACCGAGGGTGGCGGCCAGCATGATAAACACTTCAAAAAGTTTGATGCGTCTGATCTGTACTGGATTTTTCGTACTTGTCTGCGATTTGCCCGAATAATGCCGAGAACAGGAAAAACGGCAGTATAAAGACCATCGCACTGAGGTTAACGATCTGGTTGGTGTTCAGACCGGCCAACTCGGCGCTGCTAAAGACCAGCATGGCTGCCAGTCCATTCTTGAAAACATTGTCGTTGAACGCACCGAGAGCACCGGTAATAAAGAACGGCATGAATCGCCGTTCTTTTAAAAGCTGAAATTGTGAGTGGTCCGACATGATAAGTCCGGCAGCCGTCTACGCAGCCAGCTGAGTCAACACCCCCGCAATCGTAGCTGTCATCATGGTGGCCAGTGTTCCGCCCAGCACCGCGCGTAAACCCAGGCGGGCAATGTCGGAACGGCGGTTGGGTGCCAGGCCGCCGATACCACCCAGTTGTATCGCGATGGATGAAAAATTGGCGAAACCGCACAATGCATAAGTCGAAATCAAAACGGAGTGTGTTGAAAGTGTGTCCTTGATCTGCCCCAGGTGCAGGTAGGCGACAAACTCATTGAGGACAATTTTTTCACCGATCAAGCCGCCGACGATGGTTGCTTCGCTCCATGGAACGCCGATGATCCAGGCCAGCGGTGAAAGTAGATACCCCAGGATCAACGACATGCTCAGTGCCTGGCCGGTCAGGCTTTCAATACCGGTAATCTCGCCAATCCACGCCAGTGGGAAATTGATCATGGTGATAAGGGCGACAAACGCCAGCAGCATACCGGCGACATTCAGTGAGAGTTTGACACCATCTGCCGCGCCATTGGCGGCTGCTTCGATGACATTGGTCGCGGTTTTCTCAATTTCGAGGTGGACCGTACCCTTGGTCAGGGATTCCTCTGTTTCCGGTCTCAGCAGTTTTGCAATCACGATGGTCGCCGGTGCGGCCATCACGCTGGCGGCCAGCAAATGCCTGGCGTAGAACAATCTTTGTGCATCATCTGCACCACCGAGCATGGCGATATAGGCAGCCAGCACGGCGCCGGCAATGGTGGCCATACCGCCGACCATCATCGTAAATAGTTCGGATTCAGTCATCTTTGCGATATAAGGTCGCACCACCAGGGGTGCCTCGGTTTGCCCGATAAACACGTTGGCCGCAACGGACAGCGATTCAGAGCCACTGACGCGTAAAGCTTTCTGCATGACCCATGCCATGCCCTGCACGATTTTTTGCATAAAACCGATGTGATAAAGCACGGACATAAGAGAGGCAAAGAAAATAATGGTTGGCAAAACCTGGAAGGCAAAAATGAACCCGAAATTGGCCTGGTTGGCGAGGTCGCCAAATATGAATTGTCCACCAACGATTGCGAAATCAATGATCTTGACAAATACGCGGCTGATGGCATCAAAGAATTCACGTCCGCCCGGTACCATGATGACGATGATTGCAAAAACAATTTGCAAGCCAATACCTGCCGCAACCTGCTTCCAGTCAACTGATTTTTTGTGTCGGGAAAATGCGAAGGCAACTGAAAGCAGAACAGCCAGTCCGAATAAACCAAAGGCAATACTGCTAATCATTCTTTGCTCCCGTGAATTTCAAGATTATTCTGAATATTATTCTTAAGCCCGCAATGTATCGGCTTTACGGTTGGCTGGCAAACTAATGGTAAATTAAAGCTTAATTCCCATCCAGCGTCTTCCGGCCCAGCTTTGAACACAAACGACGGCCTGACCTGTCCGGTAAATACTGTTAACGATCCAGATTCCCAGCAGGCCATAACCCAGCACCGGTCCGGCGATAAACGCAAATGGCAGGAAAAATACCCACTGCGCTATCACGCTGATCCACATGCTGCGGCGGGTATCACCGGCACCGATCAACGCATTCATCAGGACCATACCGGTTGTGTCAACACCAATCACCGTGGCCCAAAGGATCATTGGCCAGTAGGCCAGTTGACGGGTTTCAGGGTTGGTCAGAAACAGACCGAGCAGGGGGTCGGCAAACGGAATCAGTAACAGGCTGATGAAAATTCCGTAAACCAGGCTGATGGCCGCTGCATTCCAGCCCCACAATACTGCATCTTCGCTGTCACCCCTGCCAAGCGCGTTACCCACCAGCGTGGTGGCCGCAAGGGCCAGGCCAAAGGCCGGCAAAATGGCGGTGATATGGAAGGTCATCAACACGTTCACTGCGGCAACTTCGGCAGTGCCTATCTGGCTGACGATCCACATCAACGTGACCAGGCCGGCAGAGAAAAATACCTGTTGAAGACTCGCGGGCAGGGACAGCTTGAGCTGTTGCCACAGGGTGCTGCGTGACGGAACCCGGTCAAGGAAACCCTTGTCACGCGCGTGCCGGTAGGCAAAAAAGAAATACAGCCCGGTGCCGATATATAGCGATATGGTGGTCGCAAGGCCGGCACCAAGCACACCCATCTCCGGTGCGCCGAGGTTGCCGAATATCAGTACCCAGTTCAGAAAAATATTGCAGGCGTGCATGATCAGAAGTGTCCGCAGGTACACGCCGGTCATGTGTATGGCGCTCCAGTAACCGCGGAAAGAAAAATTCATACCCACCGCGACCATGCTGAGTATCCTGACCTGCAAATAGGGCACGCCCTGCTCAATAACAGCAGGATCGTCACTGAGGAAGGAATAGGCAGACGGGATGGCCAGGTACAAAATCGCACACAGGGGTACACCAATCATCAACGCGAGGATCAGCCCGCCGTTGAGTGGTACAGCGGTTTCATCATACCGCTCCTCTCCAAGACGCCGGGCCGCCAGTGCCTGCACACCTGCTGATAAACCGATAATGAACGAGATGGCGAGGTAGTTGGTGAAACTGCCAATACCGGTGGCTGCAAGAGCCACGTCACCGAGATGACCGACCATGCCGATATCGACCAGGTTAAGAATGTTCTGCGACATCATGCCGCCCATGATGGGCATGGCTATGCCCCAGATTAACCCGCGTCTTCCCTTGTCCGGGAAAAATGCTCGTATACGGTTTAAAGCGCTGCTCAAGTGCTCATTCTGCGAACAGTAGGGTTTCGCGGGTCGCCGCAAACCTGATATCCGGCCAGCGTTCCTCGGTCAACTGCAGGTTGACGCGTGACGGTGCCAGGTAAACCAGTTGATCCGCTGCATCGACACGCGAGATTGCTTGTCAGTTGATTGGTAAAATCTTTCAGCATTTTTTCGTCATCGCAACTGACCCAACGCGCGGTTTGCACATTAACATTTTCAAAAACAGCGTCAACGTTGTATTCGCTTTTCAGTCGATAGGCTACCACGTCAAACTGCAGCACGCCTACTGCACCAAGGATCAGTTCGTTACTCAGAATCGGCCGGAAAAACTGTGTTGCGCCTTCTTCGGATAACTGCAACAAACCTTTCTGCAAGGCCTTGAGTTTCAGTGGGTCGCGTAACTGAGCACGCTGGAAAAGCTCGGGAGCAAAATTGGGAATACCGGTAAATTGCAGTTTTTCACCTTCGCTGAAGCTGTCGCCGATTGATATGGTGCCATGGTTATGCAGGCCGATGATGTCACCGGGCCAGGCATCTTCAACCAGACCGCGGTCCTGCGCCATGAAGGTCAGGGCGTTGGGGATTTTGACATCCTTGTTCAGGCGGACATGTCTTAGTTTCATACCCTGGGTGAAACGGCCCGAGCAGATACGCAGGAAAGCGATCCGGTCGCGGTGGGCCGGGTCCATATTGGCCTGTATTTTGAAAACAAAACCCGTCACGGCGGGCTCATCGCTTGCCACGTCGCGCTTGATGCTTGCCCTGAAAGCGGGTGCAGGCGCATGGTTAACGAAGGCATCGAGTAACGGTGTGACGCCGAAATTATTGATCGCAGAACCAAAAAACACCGGTGTCTGGCCACCGTCCAGGTAGGTCTGCGGATCAAATTCATGACTGGCGCCTTTGACCAACTCAATCTCATCGCGCAATTCCTGGCAGTGATATTGACCCAGGCGTTCCTCCAGTAACGGGTTGTCGATACCCTGGATGATCTCGGCCTGCTGGGTAACGTAGTTTTTACCTGATTCATACAGGTGTACGGCATCATCGACGAGGTGGTAAACACCCTTGAGGCGTTTACCCATTCCAATCGGCCAGGTGATCGGCGCGCACTCGATACCCAGCACCGATTCGACTTCGTCCAGCAGTTCGATCGGTTCGCGGCCTTCACGGTCCAGCTTGTTGATAAAGGTAAAAATCGGGGTCTGGCGTAAGCGGCAGACCTCCATCAGTTTGATGGTCCGTTGCTCTACACCCTTGGCGCAATCGATCACCATCAGCGCAGAATCCACTGCGGTGAGTGTCCGGTAGGTATCCTCGGAAAAGTCCGCGTGGCCCGGTGTATCCAACAGGTTGACGATGTAGTCCCTGTAACAGAACTGCATCACTGAACTGGTGACCGAGATACCGCGTTCCTGCTCGAGTTTCATCCAGTCAGATGTCGCATGCCGTGCCGCTCTTTTGGATTTGACTGCGCCCGCCATCTGGATGGCGCCGCCGAACAGCAGCAGTTTTTCGGTCAGCGTGGTTTTACCCGCATCCGGATGTGAAATGATCGCGAATGTACGCCGGCGGGCGATTTGTTGCTGAAGTTCTGACATGGGTGGAATTCTGGCCGGTAGTTAAGATGCGGATTTTAACAGAGTCGCCTCCCAAGTGTAGTGCACCCTGGTTAATCGACCGCTACAAGCTCCGGGATTTGTGCTGGAGCGGATCGGCACTATTTTTTTGGCAGTACACCACTGATCATCATATGTTTGGCCGGCGTTGTGGTGCCGGAAACGGGTGTGACAAAGCGGAAGGGTATGGATTCCATGGACATGCCGGCATTGAACTGGATTACAAAATGCAGGTGCGGGCCGCTGCTATACCCGGTGTTTCCGGAACTGGCAATCCATTGCCCGCGATTTACTTTTACACCCTGCCGGACCCTCAGGCTGTTGGGCTGCAAATGCGCATAAACGGCCATGGTGCCGTCATCATGCAGAATGCGTATTTGATTGGAACGTGCCAGGTAGCGTTCCTTCTGGGCAGCACCGTGAAAATCGTCTTCCATATCCATGACGAGACCGGCGCGGGCGGCCAGTATGGGTGTACCGATTGGCATGACGATATCCACGGCATACTGGTTGGGTGGTTCCTTATGTGTGGCATCGTCATCAAAGCCCTGGCTGATCGGAAACGCCAGGCCCAGTGGAAACGGTGGGTAATAGTCGAATTCAGCCGGCAATTGATCGAGGGGCGGGCCTATCATCTGTTTGTAGGAGAGACGGAAACTGAAGCCCTTACCAGGTTCCGTGGCCCTGATTCTTAGCAGGCGTTGTTCGCTCTGGCCGGGCAATACCAACCGGGCCGGCAGTGGTGGCTCCGGGCTCACGTTTTCCGCATCGTGTAACCTCAGTTCCAGTTCGACCGGCCCCCAGATATTGTTGATGAATGAATATTCCGGTTCACGTTCAGTCCCCAGTTTTCGCATACTTACCAGTGGTTTCGGGTCAGCCGGCATTTCCATGGTGTCAAAATTTTCATCGGTTTCGGGAGGTGTTGAGCTGAAATGCCATATGCCGTCCTTATCCTGCCATTTGTACATGTCTCCGGCAGATGCCGCAAAAACCATCAGCATGCAGATAGAATAAATCGCGGCCTTCATTATGTGGGCGCTTAGCATTCGATGACATTGACGGCCAGACCGCCACGTGAGGTTTCTTTGTAATGGTTCTTCATGTCCGCACCGGTTTCACGCATGGTTTTGATGACTTTGTCCAGTGACACCTTGTGTTTACCTTCACCTTGCATGGCCAGGCGTTGTGCATTGATTGCTTTGACGGAACCCATGGCATTGCGTTCAATACAGGGTATCTGAACCAGGCCACCAACCGGGTCACAGGTCAGACCCAGGTTGTGTTCCATACCGATTTCAGCTGCGTTTTCTACCTGGCTCATGGTTCCGCCCATGGCTGCGGTCAGACCACCTGCTGCCATTGAGCAGGCAACCCCCACCTCACCCTGGCAACCGACCTCGGCGCCGGATATCGACGCATTGAGCACGTACAAAATTCCGATGGCGCCAGCCGTCAGAAGGAATTCAATAATGCCATCCTCATTGCTGTGGTGAATGAAGTTATAGTAGTAATTGAGAACCGCCGGAATAATACCGGCTGCACCATTGGTGGGAGCGGTAACAACACGTCCGCCGGCAGCGTTCTCCTCGTTGACCGCCAATGCATACAGGTTGACCCAGTCGATAATTTTTAACGGATCCCTGTCGGCGGACTCACTTGATTGGCTGAGTTCACGGTAAAGGGAGGGTGCACGCCGGTGCACGTTTAAACCACCGGGCAATACCCCGCTGCTGGAATAACCCCGCTTGATACAGCCATGCATGGCACTCCAGATGTTTAACAGACCGTCACGAATTTCTTTTTCACTGCGCCATTCCTTCTCATTGGCCATCATGATGCCGGCAATACTCATATCGTGGCGGGCGCATAAAGCAAGAAGTTCATCACCACTGCTAAATGGATAAGGCAATGGGGTCTTGTCCTTGACGATGCGATCCGCGGCCGCGTCATCATGATTGACCACGAAGCCTCCGCCCACGGAGTAATAATCACGCTGTATCAGGACATCGCCGCCTGCATCAAATGCTCTGAAACGCATACCATTGGTATGGTAAGGCAAGGCTTCACGTTTGTTAAAAATCAGGTCGGTTTTTCCAGAGAATCCGATTCTGACCTGGCCCGCCAGCCTGATAAAGCCGCTGCTTAGAATTTCCTGCACGATGCCATCGATGTTGTCGGGATCTACCTGGTCAGGCAGTTCACCGGAAAGACCCAGCAATACAGCTTTATCTGTACCGTGACCCCGGCCAGTGAATGCCAGCGAGCCATACAGGGTGACTTGCAGGCTCTCAACCTGGTTTAACAGGTTTGAACTTTGCAGACGTTGTACAAAGGTATGCGCCGCGAGCATCGGACCGACGGTGTGTGAGCTTGAAGGTCCGATTCCAATTTTAAATAATTCAAAAACGCTGACAGCCATGTCATGCTTCCCTGCTTGTTATGCGATGATCCAAACCCTGTAAAAGGCCAACACGAGGACAACTCCATGAGTCAGCTAATCCTATATTACACGGAGTACTGTCATTTGTGTGATGAAGCAGAGGCGCTTTTACACGCTGCAGGATTTGGTGAGTACTACACGAAAGTTGAAATTGAAGATGACCCAAGCTTGCTGCAGTTGTATGAAATTCACATCCCGGTTTTGAAACATGTTGATAATAAAAAGGAATTGTTCTGGCCGTTTGGGCAGCAGGAGCTTGCGCAGTTTTTGGAGCCTGACAAATGAGGGTGGTATTACCTGGTTGGAGGCATGCAGGGCCAGCAATCAGTGGTGGCCGATGTTTACCGTTTCAGACTTGATTAATAGGTTACCAAACCCGTAGGAAGGGTAACCGGTTACCCGCTGATCACTACCAGGCCGGCGGGGTGGATAAATTTTACCCGCCGATCGCTAGTAATCTCTGTGGGAAGAGTTTTTATGACCGAATGTGCTGCCAAATTGCCTGCCCACTTTTTCCGTAAACTCCTGGAACCAGATGCCAAGACCTTCAAACAGGCTCTTGGTGCGGTGTGATGTTTCTTGCATGAACAGACCCAGCATTATATAAACCGCCAGTGTGATAAAGCTGTAAAAAACACCCAACACAATGGCGGCCAACCTGATGAGCCAGACTTCCTGGTTGAAGCGTGCGGCGAGTGTCTTGCAAACACCCAGCACGATCGGTTGACCCGGTTCGCCGTTCAGATTTCTCTTTATGCTGTCAAAGAATGTTTCGTCTTGCATCGTTTTCTCCTGTCCTGGTAGTAATTATAACGATGCAGGTTCCATGCCAAATGTGCCATTAGGCCCTGTCTGGATTTGCGAGCTGGTTCTTTTTGGCGAATGTGCATAACCGGCCAAAATTCGGTTTTTTTCGCCACACATCTTTCCCGGCAAGTGATTTTTGCACTTATCAAGGGGGTTTTCACTTTCCCCATGCTAGACTTTTAGACGGTTCTATCCTGTCGAGGATACAGTTTTGACCAATGCCATTACCTATATTGATTCGACCCGCATGGTGAAGGCCCTGACCGCTGCGATTACGCGTCTTTTTCAGCGTCGCGAATATATCGACCGGATCAATGTTTTTCCGGTACCCGATGGTGATACCGGTACCAACATGGCTTTTAGTTTCAAGGTCATCCATGAGGCTGTGCGCGATGCGGCTGACCTTTCAATGAAACAGTTGATGATACGCATGGCCAACGCCTCACTCGATGGTGCCAGGGGCAACTCCGGCGCCATCATGGCGCAGTACTTCCACGGCTTCAGCAAAGCGCTTGACGATAGCGAGTACATGACTGCAGCGGCGTTGGCGTCAGCCAGTAGTGCCGGTGCCAGTGCGGCCTGGACAGCCATGTCAGAACCGGTGGCCGGAACCTTACCAACCGTATTGGAAGATTTTTCCAGGGCGCTGGATCACAAATCCCGACAGGGCGTTGAAGATATCCGTGAGATGCTTGAGTACGGCCTGCTATGCGCGAGGGAATCACTTGCCCGCACCCCCGACCTGCTGCCCGTTCTAAAGCAGGCAGGTGTCGTAGATGCCGGTGGTCAGGGCTTTGTGGATCTGCTGGAAGGGATTTGGAGCTTTGTCGAGAACGGGGAAACAGACAACGCAACGGCTGACATAGAGGAAATGTTTTCACTTGGCGGCAGCGCCATGGAAATGGACCCCGGCGTACATCGCTTCTGCACGGAATGTGTGATTGAAGGTGATGACCTGGATCGTTCCGATATCATGAGACAGCTTGAAGAACTGGACTGCAGTTCGTTGGTAGTAGCCGGTGGTCGCAAACGCGTGCGGGTGCATATCCATGTCAATAACCCGGGTGAGGCCTACCTGGCCTGTGAGCAATTCGGTGAACTTCATCAACAAAAAGCCGATGATATGAAGCGTCAGCACAGCCTGATGAACCAAACCGGGCAGGTTGCGATCGTGACGGATTCCGGGGCGGACATCCCGTTTGAAGAACAGGAGCGACTGGCCATACACATGGTGTCAGCCCGTCTGAATTTTGGTGCAACCGAATATATAGACTATGTTTCGCTGATGCCGGCCGACTTGTACCGCATGCTTGAAGAGAGTGAAGAGTCCCCCAAAACCTCGCAACCGCCGATGGGAGATTTCGTACGTGTATATGATCTGCTCACCGGTCATGGATATGAAGTATTATCCGTAGGTCTGTCGGCTGATCTTAGCGGCACAACCCAGGCAGCACGTTCGGCAGCCGAGCGATTTTCCGGCCGGGTACGTGTGTTTGATACAAAAAGCGCCAGTTGTGGTGAGGGTTTGTTGGCTGTGATCGCTGCACAGGCGGCGCAACAGGGGATGACACTGGATGAAATCGAAGCGCTGCTAACGGAGTCTCTGCCCCTGTGTCATGTAATCGCAATGGCGGCTGACCTATCCTACTTCGTACGCGGAGGACGTCTGCCTGGCTGGGTCAGAAAAGTTAGCAATTTTTTGCACATCAGTCCTTTGATTACTGCAAGAAATGGTCGCTTTGGCCTGGCCGGGGTCACCACTGGAATTGGCGCCAACCCGGTGGCGTTGGGGAAATCTGCGGTACGGAAAATGCGCAAGGAAGTCAGTTATCGCGTTTTTATCGCGCATGGTGCAAATCATCAGGGTGCGCGGGAATTGCGTAGGTATATACTGGGCCGGCATACACGCATCCATTCCTGTCATATATCAGAGGCAGGGCCTGCGCTGGGTGTGCACCTGGGTCCCGGTGGACTGGTCGTCGGTTTTTTGCCGCAACCCGATCAATTGAATTGAACTGCAGGAGTATATGGCTGCATTAATCGTAAAAATGGTTCTGGCTTACCTGCTCGGCTCCGTGTCCGGTAGTTTATTGCTGGGAAGGCTTAAAAAAGTCGATATTCGTGGCCAGGGCAGTGGTAATGCCGGTGGTACCAACGCTTTTCGTACACAGGGTCTGGTGTTTGCCATCGGTGTGGTGCTGATTGATATTGGCAAAGGTTTTATCGCAGCCTGGTGGATTCCGGCGCTGAATATTGGCGGACCAGGGGAAATACTGAGTTCGAATCTGCTCATCATGGCTTGTGGATTTGCGGCCGTGCTGGGGCATGTTTTTCCCCTCTGGCATGGTTTTCGCGGTGGCAAAGGTGCGTCCACCGCTGTCGGCGTCCTCATTGTTGTAGAGCCCTGGTTGCTGCTGCCACTGGTGATATGCTGGGTGGTCACGTTGATCATGACCGGTTACGTTGGTCTGTCCACGGTGCTTGCCAGTTTCAGCCTGGTACCCGCGGCCTGGGCGATGAACGATAATACACTGATGGTTTATTCATCCATGCTTGCCTTGTTTATTCTGTTCACCCATCGTGCGAATATACGTAAGCTACGCAACGGTACCGAAAACCGATTTGAACGAATACACATTTTTTCCCGAAAACACTAAGCGGAATATTGTTGCATGAGCAATGCAATCATTCAGCGACTGGCCGGCTACCTGTCGGTGGACGAGACCCGTTCCGGGGAAGCCATCGGCAACGAACTGGGCTGCACCAGGGCAGCAGTCTGGAAACATGTCGAGAGCCTGCGTACGCTCGGTATCGAGATCGATGCCGTCGCCGGTAAGGGTTACCTGCTGCGGGAACCACTTGAGCTCCTGGACAATGACTCGATTCTTGCCGGACTGGATCCGGCAGTTCGCAAAAGCCTGCGCAGGCTGGATATAGAATCATCGCTGGATTCAACCAACTCGGCTTTGCGCCGACTGGCTGTCGAAGACCAGCACGCAGCGGTTATTCTCGCTGAACACCAGTCCAGTGGTCGCGGTCGGCGTGGCCGGCAATGGCATTCTCCCTATGCGAGAAACCTCTATCTTTCAATGGGATGGAAGTTTGAAAAATCCCTTTCAGAGCTAGGTTGCCTGCCCCTGGTGGTAGCAATTGCAACCGCCCACGCCTTGAGTCGTGCAGGTCTGACGGGGCACCGGGTCAAATGGCCGAATGACCTGTTGCTGGATGGGCGCAAGTTAGGTGGCTGCCTGGTGGAGGTGCAGGGTGATTCCCATGGACCCTGTCATGCTGTATTGGGGGTGGGTATTAATGTCCATATGCCTGCCTCGGCGCTAACCACCGGGATTGATCAGCCATGGACGGATGTACACTCCCAGTTACCGGCTTGCTCACGCAATACGCTGGCCGCCTTGTTGCTGGAAGAGTTGATAACCGGGCTGGAATTATTTGCCGAACGGGGTTTTGCACAATTCAAAGATACCTGGGAGCAAATGGACGGTCTTCACGGGCAGATCATCGAGGTCTATGCTGGAGAAAATGTGGTTCAGGGAACAGCAAGCGGTATCAATAAATCCGGTGCCCTGTTGCTGGATACCGGTAAGGAGATTTTGACCTTGTATTCCGGCGAAGTCAGTCTGCATAAAACAAAGATATAATAATCCGATGTTGAGAATAATAGTCATCAGCCTGTTTGTGGCAAACCTGCTACTGCTGGGTTTCCAGAAAGATAATCCTGTCGTCCAGCCTGAAACCACGGTGACCCAATCCGTGGTTAAAGACTCCGCTATCCCGACCATCCATCTATTTAGCGAAATGATTGAGGACCGGGATTTATTGACCGGAAACCGCCGGTGCTTCAGCCTGGGTCCTTTCCATGCCCTCGAGGACCAGGACGAAATCCGGACCCGATTGCTGGAAGTTTCCACAAGTATCAGCGAGCGCCAGACCGAGGCCCTGGTAGAAAAAGGTTACTGGGTGTTTATGCCACCCTATAGATCCCAGCTGGAGGCAAACGAGGAAGTGATGTCGCTGCGAGCACAGGGCTTGGAAGACATCAGTGTTGTTTACGGTGGTGACTGGGAAAACGCTATTTCACTGGGTTATTTCATGCGCCAGGAAAATGCGTTGAGACGTAAAAAGGACTTTGAGGACCGGGGTTATGCACCTCTGATGCGTGTACAGCGTCAGGTGGAGTCACGTTACTGGCTGGAGTACGAACAGAGTCCCGGATCAGAATTAATCACTTTGGATATGCAAAATCGTTCGAATGATTTCATGCAGCGGGCACTACCTTGCCCCGAACAGGGTTTGTATGAAGTCGCAGGCGCGGATTCAAAGGACCCTGTTGAGGAACTGGCACAACAACAAATTCCCGAAGCAGTAAACGACTCGGATCCGGGTGAAGTTGCAGGTTCAGTAGAAAGTATTGAGAGCACACCGCAAGAGACTGTTGAAACGGTGCCCCAGAGCACGGTTGAGATGGTCGGGAGCGGTAAGGAAACAGATGTTGCAGAAAGTATTGAAAACACGCCGGAGGATGCTGTTGAGACTTTGACAGATGCGGCTATTGAGACCGTACCGGAGAGCACTGACGAGGTGGGGGGCGGTGAAGTGGTTAATGCAGCAGAAGATAATGAGAATGAGCCGGTAGAGAGTGCTGGAGCCTTGCTTGATCAGGCTGTTGAGACCGTACCGGACACACCCGGTGAGATTGGAAACGGTGAAGAAGCGGATGGTGCGAATGGTGTAGAAAGCATGCCGCAGGATCCTGTTGAAACCTTGACAGATGTGGCTATTGAGACGGTTCCGGAGAGCACCGGTGAGGTAGGAAGCCCAGAATTAGTTGATACAGTAGAAGGTGAGCCGGTAGAGAGTGCTGGAGCCTTGCTTGATCAGGCTGTTGTGACCGTGCCGGACACACGCGGTGAGGTGGGGGGCGGTGAAGAAGCGGATGATGCAAGTGGTATTGAAGACATAACGCTGGATACCGTTGAAGCCCCGACAGATACAGCTATTAAGACCGATCCTGCAAGTACTGGTGAGGTGGAAACCGGTGAGGAAATGGATACTGCAGAAAGTATTCAAAATGCACCGCAAGAGAGTGCTGAAGCCTTTTTGTACAAGGCTGTTGGGACCGGGCCGGAATGGTTTGCTGAACCCGAAGCCGGCGAAGATACGGATGCAGCAGAAGGTACTGAAAATCTGCCGGTTGAGGATACTGAAGATTTGTTGAATCCGGGTATGGAGACCGAATCGGAGTCTGGCGGGGAGACCGGAACCGGTGAAGGATGAAATTTGCATTTAAAAACATTGCACTGGTGGCCATCAGCACATAAAATCCCTCCCCCCTGACATGCCCCCGTGCCGGTATAGCTCAGTTGGTAGAGCAACTGATTTGTAATCAGTAGGTCCCGAGTTCGAATCTTGGTGCCGGCACCATTAATTCAATAAGATAAATACCTTTCAGACCTTGTTGATTTCCCTAATTCAACTCTGAAGTATCCAATGAAGTATCCATCAAGGCATTCCTTCAGGATAAATATGATCGGCCATTAACGTCGATTTCACCACTTGATCAGTGGAGATCACCCATTAGCATCGACCTCGGCAAAGATGAACCAGGCATGACCCTGCAATATCGAGATATTGAGCGTGGTCAGATCGTCTGGCAGGATTATACGGTGGACGGCGAGGTTTCATAATCACCTGGTAGGGAAATAAAGATATACGACTATCTCAATACCTACAATTTTATGGCAATATGACTTTTATGCTACAGATACATTTGGAGGAACTGTCTTTATGGAGATTACAATTCTTAGCAATAAAGTAATATTAACTCTAACAACCATTGTTTTTATTCTGCTAGTGGCAAATTGCTTAGGAATCATATCCACACTGTATTTTGATCACCCGACTGTGTTTGGATTAGTTCGCTTATTCAGTTTTAATCAAGAAAATAACATCCCTACGTTCTATTCAAGTACGGTAATAGCCATGGTCAGTGTGTTGCTTTGCTTGATCGGGTTCATGCACAAGAAGCTATTAGAACCCTATAAATATTGGTGGTTTCTTTCCTTCTTTTTCTTTTTTCTTGCTATTGATGAGGCGGCCTCTATTCATGAGATGGTAGGACATTTTATTTATTTTAAAATGAAGATTGAGCCTAGTTCACTTACCCAAGTTGACTGGGTTCTTGCGCACGCAAGCTGGACTATTCCTTACGGTTTATTGGTCATAATATTCTTTGCATTCTCTATTAAGTTCCTGCAAAGATTACGCCCAATTTACTCCGTTCTTTTTATTGTTTCTGGAATCATTTTTGTTTTCGGCGCTATTGGCTTTGAAATTTTGAACGCAATAGAAGTTGATGCACATGATAGATCTACGCTGACATATCATGTGTATTATACGTTAGAGGAGTTTTTCGAAATGTTAGGAATCTTGGTGTTTATTTACGCACTTGTAAGATATTTGCGTGAATCATTCGAATCTTTCCGAGTAATTTTTAAACCCTAGGATTTATGTGAACTTCCCACAGAAGTGTCATCATTACCGTGGAAAGCCAGTGCAGATTGAAATTCGCAGGAATGCGAGGACACGCCTGGAAAATGTATTTGCTGAATTCGCACCAGAGAAGTATGACTACCGGTTCGAGAAGCCCCGTGTTCTGGTGAAGCTGGTGCAAAAGGACTATGTTTCCAGGTCGGAAGCGAAAAGGTTATTGCACAATCTGGGCAAATTTTCTGAAATCGAACTGGATATGAGCAGTGTCAGGCATGTAGGCTAAGGTTTTGCCGACGAAGTATTCCGCGTAATTACAACAGCAAATCCAGAAATTGACGTGTCCTTGCGGACAGCCATGGTTCAGCGTTGGTGTGGTTACTCCTTCCCCTTGGAGTCTGAATAGTAGTTTTTACGAAACAGATCAATGGTCAAGTCGCTTTCTACATCGTCTACCCCGACCTTTGACAATGCTGCCTGGGCAAGTGCAATACTCGCTTCGAGGTTCTCTGAAACAGTAAGCCATGCACCTTTTACCTGAAGGCTCTGGCAGTGCTTCAAGTCATGTCCGCGTACCAGTATATCCAGCTTTGGAAACATTTGGTGCAGTGTAGAAACCACCTGCTCCGTAGCATGGAAGTCGTCGAGGGTGACGATGACCAAGGTCACATCACCCACTCCCAAACTTCTAAGAACTTCGGGCTTGCGTGCATCTCCGTAGAAGACCTTACGTCCTGCATCGTGCTCGCGCTTGACAAGGCCTGCGTCGTAATCGATCGCAACATATGCTGCATCCCGCATTTCGAGTATCTCACCAACCCGATGCCCTACACGTCCGAAACCCAAAATCACTATTGAGGCTGGCACAGTTGGCGCTTCTGCAGGCATAGTTCCTTCGGATACACTCTTGTGTCTAGTGACCAGTCGATATGCCAACGCCGCGAGCGGCGGTGTGGCTAACATGCTGAGTACAACCACCACCAGCAGTTGTTGAAATAGTTCCTCACTCAGCAAAGCGGTATCAAACGCCACGGCGAAGAGTACAAGTGCGAATTCTCCACTTTGTGCCAGCAACAGGGCGATTGCCCATGCAGTTCGATTTTTAATCCTGAACATCTTGATCAACAGCCACAACAAGGTGGCCTTGGTCAGCATCAGCATCAGGACAAGTCCGATGAAAAGCAAGGGTTCTGCAATTAACAACCCCAGTTCAAGGGACATACCCATCGACATAAAGAACAAACCAATCAAGAGTCCCCGGAATGGCTGAATCTCGGCTGTAACCTGGTGGCGAAACTCCGAGTCAGCGACCAGCAGTCCTGCCACAAATGCACCCATGGCCATGGACAAGCCGATTTGTGCCATTAGCACGGCACTACCCAGGACCAGCAATACTGCCGAGGCTGTGAAAATTTCCGGAGATCCCAGGCGAGCAATGCTATGGAGTATGGGTTGAAGTAAATAACGGCCTCCGAGGATAACTAACGCAAGGATTATCAGTGCTTCAATCAGTGCCAGACCGATATCCTGCTCGATAGTGATGGATGTGATGGTCAGCAGTGACGCCAGAGCGAGCAGTGGAACGACAGCCAGATCCTGAAATAACAATACAGCGATTGATGTCCGTCCATAATTGGAAGTCAGCATTTTCTGTTCGGTGAGCAACTGAAGCACAAATGCAGTAGAAGAGAGTGCCAATGCCGGACCGATCAATATCGCAGACCTGATGTTCTATGTCGAACACATAATATGCAACCGCTGTGATCAAGCCTCCCGTGATCACCACCTGTAGTGCGCCCAGGCCGAAAACCAAACGCCGCATCAGCCATAACCGCGAAGGTTTGAGTTCAATACCAATGACAAACAGGAGCAGAACCACACCCAGTTCAGCCAGGTGACTAATCTCGGCCTGGTTGTCGATAAGACTCAACGCCGATGGTCCAACCACGATCCCGGCCACTAAGAATCCGGGTACGGTACCGAGCTGGGCCAACCGGGAAAGCGGTACCAATATGACCGCCGCCGTCAAAAGAATGATAACGTCTGTTAAATAGTCAAGACTCATTGTGCGAATGCGGAGGCATTCAACCACATATGAGTCACGATACTCGCAGCGTAACCAAGCACGATGGCCCAGCTCCATTTCAGGTGTGCAAAGAAGGTATAAATACCACGAGCCTGGCCCATGACCGCAACACCGGCGGCGGAGCCAATGGATAACATCGAGCCACCAACACCTGCAGTTAGCGTGACCAGCAACCACTGGCCCTGACTCATATCCGGATACATTTCCAGAACGGCGAACATGACCGGGATATTGTCCACGATGGCAGATGCGAAACCGACCAGGATATTGGCAGTTGTAGGTCCAAGCCCCCCGTACAGCATCTCAGAACCGACTGCGAGGTACCCAAACGCACCCAATCCACCAACACACATGATAATGCCGTAGAAAAACATCAGGCTATCCCACTCTGCACGCTGTAGATTACGGTAAATGTCGTAGGTGGGTTTGGCAGGCATTGATTCTTCTGCTGGCTTGGAGTCTATGGCCAGTGCAGTGCTCATCAACATGGTTTTTGCGACATAAGCATGGCGCTCATCGCGGCGTTGCAAGTAATAACCAAACAGTTTCAGAAAGCCCAGGCCCGTCATCATTCCGGCCACGGGCGGAAGGTGCAAAAGATTATGGCCGGTTACGGCCATCGTGATGGTCAACAGGAACAGCCCCACTACGACCCATGCGCCATGTCTCAGCTTAGCCCTGCCTTTAAGCGGTTCCGGTTGAACCTTCGGCACGGCAAAATTCAGGATAGCAGCCACCACCAGCCAATTCACTACCGCCGGTACAATCAAGGTAAAAAACCCGGTGAAACTAATGATTTCTTTCTGCCAGACCATCAAGGTTGTAATGTCACCGAATGGACTGAAGACACCACCGGCATTGGCTGCAACAACAATATTGATACATGCAATGGCGATAAATTTACTATTACCACCGCCCACTGAAATCACCACGGTAGCCATCAACAGGGCGGTTGTGAGGTTGTCAGCAATCGGCGACAGGCAGAAAGCAACCAGGCCTGTGAGCCAGAAAATCTTGCGGAAAGAGAAACCTTTGACCACCAACCAGTCGCGCAAGATATCGAATATCCCGCGTTCTTCCATCGTGTTGATATAGGTCATGGCTGCGAGCAGAAAAAGAAACAGTTCCGCAAACTCCAGCAGATCATGTTTGAAAGCCACGCCTGCGCCGAGCGGATCCCCCTGGCGAATAAAGGCGATGGCCACCAGCAACCAGATGAAGCCGGCTGCCACCATGATCGGCTTTGACTTACGCAGATGTATTGCTTCCTCGCTGATGATTAGCATGTAAGCAGCGAAGAAAATTGTCAGGGCAAGTATTCCCAGCCAGGATCCGGTCAGGTCTGTCACTGCACCCGGTGTTACTGTGACCGCTAAAACATCCAGCGGTACACTAAAACCCGCAAGTAGCAGCAGGGTCCAGACAAAAATTGACAGACCACCGTTTCTGGAATTACTCAGGCGTACCCGCTTAAAATGTTTTATTCGTGAGTTTTCCATAAGTTGGATAAAGCAGAACGGAAAAGTGTTCGCATTGCCACCACCAACAGTGCACCGCCAACAAAAATCATGACATCTGACATTGCTGCCCCTATGAATGAAAACTGCCTGAAGGCCGAAGCGCTTACTTCCAGCGCGATACCCGTAATGAGAAATTTGTTGGAATCGACATCTGACATATTGAACAATCCAACAAACACACCAAACACCGCCAACCCCACTGGGAGAAATGGATGTTCAAAACCTATTCCCGCTAGAAATGCGAATATGATTCCCAGAATAAAAAGTACCTGCCCGATTTGCTGCATGAGTGTATCCTCCGGTTGACATCAAACCTTTTGGACACGTATTATAGCATTAAATACGACATAATTGTCACGTTAATGGTGTCGCGATAATGGTAGCGTAACTAAGAATATGGATAACAGTAACGACAGCATTGAGACTTGGACTTTTTTCAGTAACAACGTACATGTGCTTGTCTGCCTGACACATACACCCCAACCAACGACGCGCCAAATAGCCGCTCAAGTGGGAATCACTGAGCGCGCGGTGCAAAGGATAGTGGCAAAACTAATCAGGGCTGGCATCGTGACTGTACAAAAAGAGGGGCGGCGGAATCGTTATGAGCTGAATCTTGATAAGAAGCTGAGACACCCATTGGAGTCCCATAAAACAATTGGCGAATTTATCAGCCTGATCGACAGTGAATTCCAAACCGATTAATGAACAGACTTAGCATACACAATGTGCCAGGCATTTAAGAAGCCTGTAAGGCTTTAAGGAGGACTGTTGTGAGCATTTACAAGCGAATTTTGATCGCCACTGACTTTACTGATGTCAACCTGCTAGCGGCTAAACGGGCAGTACGTCTGGCAAAGCAGGACAAAAGCAAGCTCATTTTGTTGCACGTGATTGAACATTTTCCATTTGATAGCGGCCCCCTTTCATCCGTATTTCAATACAATACCGAGTCGATTGACTCGCTGGCCACGCATGTAGGTACCAAGTTGGATAAACTGAAACATGCACTGAGGTACAAAGAAATAAAGACGGAATTCAGAGTTACCTCAAAGTCTGCAAGGCATGAAATTCTTCGCTTCGCTAAAGAGCATGATGTTGACCTGATTGTCGTCGCCCCTCATGGTCAGGGCGTCATAGGGACGCTTGGTTCAACAGCCACCGGTATACTTAATAACGCTGTTTGCGACGTGCTGGCCGTGCGCGAAGCGGACGAAATAGCCTAGAGATGATTCATCTAACCGGTCCCCCCGGTAGCGTGACTCATAAGCCGTTAAGTGACTCAGCATTAGTAGCCTGAGCCTGGGTTATTTAACAGCAAAATAAAAAACGTCCATGCGTGATCATTTGTCCACGGTGACCGGTGAGACGAAGCCGCGTGGTTTGAGTGCGAGCACGGAACACTCAATCTGGCCGAGAATAGCCTCGGCCGTATTGCCAATGATGAACCCGGGAACACCGGTACGGGCCACAGTCCCCATGACGATAAGGTCAGCCTCAATTTGCTTGGCAAGTGCCGGAATCTCTTTACGTGGTTGGCCCTTGATCAGGTGCGTTTGCGGTTTGAGATAGCTAAAGGAATCTTGTCCCGGTTTGTTGTTTACCTTGCGTATTAAACGATTCAAGCCTGCCTCTCGCTTTTGCCTCTCGTCTTCAATAAATGCTGTGACCCTCTCCTCTGGCAGGTAAATTAACCCACCACGCAGTATATTTTCGCCGCTTGCTTCCCAGGCATGTACGATATGCAGTTCAGCAAAGCCAGATAGTGCCATGGAACTTGCCAACTCCAGAATTTGCTGGTTCAGTTCATCCCGGATCTCTTGCTCTTCTGACGCATGTGTATCGTCTACATCAACTGCCGCCAAAATACGCCGGTATGTTTCCTGCGGCGCAGGTTTGATGAGCCAAACAGGGCAGGGACACTTCCGTAACAGGTGCAAATCCTCACTTCCAAATAACTGGTCTATCCAATCCATCGATTCAGGAACCTTGATTACCAGGTCGCGTCCGTTATCCAGCACCTCACGGATGATTTCCAGGAATTGAGTGCCAACCCGTAATTTGGTCTGGATATTAACTCGTTCTTGGTAAGGGGCTACCGACGTTTCCAGTTTCTGAGTCTGTGCACTTATCATAGCAGCCTGAAGATCGACGGAAATGGGACCACCCTCCGGCATCCCAAAACCAACGGTGACAGGCTCAAGAGTACTAACGACGGTCAGTCTTGCCTGATTGTTTTGTGCCAGTGTCACAACGCGTTCCAGGACGGACTTGTGTATTTTTTCAGTGTTTAAAACATAAAGGATATTATTAAAACGTTTCATTTTGTTTGCCTTATTCAAAAACCTTCGAAGATAAAACAGACAGTTCGGACAATACGTAAAAGTCAAAAAACCTAAATACCCAAGACAGCCGTGTTTAATCTTTATCCTACACACAAAAGCCAAAGTCAAAAAGCCAAGATAGCCACATTTAATCCTCAAAAAGGGCACTGACACCTTCGACGCCCTATGCAATCGCTGGAATAGACTGCATACCGAACCATCGATCGCGTCAGTTCCTGGCTGTAGATATCGAGGACATCAAGGACAAAAAAATCCCGCCTGTGGCGGGATAATTTGGTGCCCCCGGTCGGGTAGCCTGGGGCTTGCCTGTGTACCCGGACCGGGGGATGGAGCAGTCGATCAATACCTAGTTATTACAGTCTCCCTTGCCCCTGCCGCCGCCAAAACCGCGATCAGCACGAGCCTCTTCGAAGGCCTGTCTCATCTGTTTACGTTCCTGCAGTTGCGCTTCAAAAAGGGCCTGCTGTTCCGGAGTCAGTACTTCAATGATTTGCGTATGGGTGTTTTCACGGAGTTCTTCGGACATCGCCCGGCATTTTTCCCGTTCTTCCTCGCGCAGTAGCTGGGTTTCTTCAAAAATGAGCGCGATTTCAGCGGCCTGGGTCTCGTCGAGTCCAAGACGTTCGGTCAGGCGGTCAACCGGATTACCGTGATTGCCGCGGTGGTTGTTAGCCATATTGCCTTTACCGCCCTGGAATCCTTCCGGGCCGCCGTTCTGTTGTGCAATGGCCATACCTGAGGTGAGTAAAAGTACGAGTGCTATCAGTAAGGTCTTTTTCATGTCAGTTTCCTTCGTTGGTTTACCTGGCATCCGGAAAGCGAATATGCTCTCTGGACGTTTTTGACAGCTTCCACATTAGTCTTCGAATTGGGATCAAATTTGAAGAAAATGAGGAGATTGAGCCGAAGCTGTTGTTCGCATCACAAGGGTGGTGCAGGATATAGCTGTGTCGGGATTAAACTGATGAAACTGAAACTGATCCACAAGCTGTTGATTGCGATGTTCGCCTGCGCCGCATTGGTGCTGGTGCTGATCACCCTGGTCACGCGTGCCAGTATTGGTCGCGGTTTCGTCGATTTTCTGCAGCACCAGGAACGCAGCCAGGTGGAACGTGTCAGTCCCCGGGTTGGCTGACTGGTACAGCGAGAATGGCAGCTGGGATGATCTCGCCCGCAGACCGCGTGATTTTTACACACTTGTGTTCAATGCCTTACTGCAGGATTCCGAAGCCCGCTTTGAACTCGGACCGGGAAGAACAAACCCACCGCCACGTGGTGGCGGTCGGGGACCGGGTTTTCAAGGTCAGAGGGGTGGGCCGGGACCACTTGGACGCAATGGTCTTCCGCGGCGTATTTTTCTTCTTGATGCAGAGCATAAGCCTGGTCGTCGGCGAGGTACCGCCTGGATTTCTCCGAAAGACAAGTCTACTGGCCATCAAGCATAATGGTACCGCTGTCGGTTGGCTGGGTTTTGCCATGATTCATGGTGTCGAGTTACCTGCAGAAGAAGCCTTTATAAAGCAGTTACGCAATAACCTGCTCATCGGTCTGGCACTGGGTCTGGCCGTGGCCGCATTGGTGGCATGGCTGCTGGCCCGTCATCTCAGCCGGCCGGTTAACGCGGTCGCGAAGGTATCCGTGCCGTGGCCGCCGGTGACTTTGATCAGCGACTGGATATCCGGGGCAGTGACGAGATCGCGAAGCTCGGCGATGATGTCAATCGTTTGTCATCCGTACTAAGCGAGCATGAGACCGCCCGTAAACGCTGGATGTCGGATATGGCGCACGAGTTACGTACACCGCTGGCCATCATCAGCGGCGAACTGGAGGCCATGATTGACGGGGTACGCCCGTTGAACAGGGAGCAACTGGATTCGGTGCGTGACGAGGTCAGTCATCTCTCCGCCCTCATCGACGATTTGCACAGCCTGACATTGACCGATTCCGGTGCGCTGGCTTACAAGATGCAGGGCGTGGATCTCAATGAGCTGGTGCAGTTGACGGTAGATTCCTTCCAGGGACAGGCAGGCAGCAAGGCGCTGGAGCTCAGTTATTCAAACCCGGAACAGGCCATCAACCTGCAGGGTGATGAACAACGATTGCGTCAACTCCTGCGCAATTTGCTGGATAACGCGGTACGCTATACCGATAGTGGCGGTGAGATTTTCGTCAAGCTTGTAAAAGACAAACAACAAGCGAAGCTCACCATCAGTGATAGCGCTCCCGGCGCGAGCAAGGATGAATGTGAACACCTGTTTGAACGGCTGTACCGCCTGGAGGGCAGCCGTAACCGCAACTCCGGTGGCAGTGGTTTGGGTCTGGCTATTTGCCGCAACATCGTTGAAGCCCATGGCGGACAGATCACGGCACAACCGGGCCCGGATGGCGGATTACTGATAACAACAACGCTACCATTGGAAAAATGAATCAGCCAGCTACCATACTGATCGTTGAAGACGAGGCAAAAATTGCCAGTCTGCTTCGCGATTACCTGGAAAAAATCGGCGGCTACCAAACCCATTGGGTGGACCGTGGTGACGAAGCAATGCAGGCGTTCGAGAAGGTCTCACCGGATCTTGTGTTGTTGGACCTGATGCTCCCCGGTATGGACGGTCTCGAGGTATGCAAGGCAATCCGTTTAAAAAGCCAGGTGCCGGTCATCATGGTGACGGCGCTGGTGGAAGAGATTGATCGTCTTCTGGGGCTGGAACTGGGTGCGGATGATTATATCTGTAAACCGTTTAGCCCCAGGGAAGTGGTCGCCAGGGTAAAAGCGGTATTGCGAAGGGCGAGCGCCACTGAACATAGCGTGCCGCTTTCCGGTTTGCAGATAAATGAAGAACTTCATACTGCCACTATCAACAACAGGCAATTGAAACTCTCGCCGGTGGAATTTGCTCTGCTCAGCCGTTTGGCGGCCCAGCCGGGACGGGTATTTTCGCGGGATCAGTTGATGAGTTCGATTTACAGTGACTACCGTATCGTTAGCGACCGGACCGTGGATACGCATGTCAAGAACCTGCGGCGGAAGCTGGAGGAAACCGGGTCCGATAGTGACCTGATTGAATCTGTCTATGGTGTTGGTTATCGTCTTGCCACCTGAAAGGCAGGTCTTTCTCCGGTATCTGAAATCTTAGTCGTGGACAGGACGTGCGAGAGGGCGACACTACCCGATGCCCTCCGGATCGCGTGTGCATGGCCTATGCGCTTCTCATTGAAAGAGGGCAAGCTCTCTCAAACCTTCATAAAGGGTGAGTGTGTGGAAACAGCCAGTATCATTGATCGCGAGGAATTCCCCAACGAGATAGAATAGTCACTGATGCACCATCCGGAGGAAATGCACAGTGACCAAACAGGACAAGCGGAAATTTTACATCGACGGTGAGTGGGTTGATCCTGTTGAGCCAAGCAATCTTGAAGTAATCAATCCGGCGACCGAGAAGTCGGTTGCGACCATTTCACTGGGCTCGGTCGACGATATCAACCTGGCTGTAGAAGCGGCACGCCGGGCATTCGAATCTTATTCAGCTACATCAAAATCCGACCGCCTGGATCTGCTGCAGAATATCCTTAACATCTACAAAAAACGCTATGACGAGATGGCAGAGATTATCAGCCTGGAACTTGGGGCGCCGATCAGCATGTCCCAAAAATCGCAGGCTGCTTGTGGTGTCGGTCACCTGGAAGGCTTCCTGGCGGCGTTTGAGAAACTGGAACTGCGGCAACGGCTGGATAATGGCGATACATTGATCCGGGAACCGATCGGCGTTTGCGGATTGATCACACCCTGGAACTGGCCGGTTAACCAGATTGCACTCAAGGTTTTGCCGGCACTGGCGGTGGGTTGTACCTGCGTATTGAAACCGAGCGAACTGACACCGCTCAGCGCCATACTGTATGCCGAGATTTTGCACGAGGCCGGTGTCCCGAAGGGTGTCTTTAACCTGGTCAATGGTGAAGGACCGGTTGCCGGGGCGGCCCTGTCACGGCATCCCAATGTGGATATGATGTCGTTTACCGGTTCAACAAGGGCAGGCATTGCCGTGACAAAGGATGCCGCTGATTCGGTCAAGAAAGTTACACTGGAGTTAGGTGGCAAATCGCCGAATATCCTGTTTGCCGACGCTGACGTGGAAAAGGCCGTGAAACGCGGGGTTTTTGGGTGTTTTTATAATTCCGGGCAATCGTGTAATGCGCCGACCCGTATGCTGGTCGAGCGCCCCATTTATGAAAAAGTGCTGGAGATCGCCAAAATAACGGGTGAAAGCCAGCAGGTCGGTGACCCCGCCGAACCCGGCCGGCACATTGGCCCGGTGGTAAGCGAACTTCAGTTTGATCGTATACAGGCACTGATCACAGCGGGTATCGAGGAAGGGGCGACCCTGTTAGTGGGTGGTAGCGGTAAACCACCCGGGTATGAAACGGGTTTTTATGTCAGGCCCACTATTTTTTGTGATGTCAGCAATGATATGCGAATCGCACGGGAAGAGATTTTTGGCCCGGTGCTGAGCATCATCCCGTTTGAGGATGAAGATGAAGCGGTCAGAATTGCAAACGAGACACCCTACGGCCTGGCGGCTTATGTGGAAACCGGGGATGACGAAAAGGCTGAGCGTGTAGCGGCGAAACTACGTGCAGGACAGGTCTATATCAATGGCACCGAGTGCGCATACGGCAGTCCCTTCGGGGGATACAAGACATCCGGGCTGGGTCGTGAGGGTGGTCTTTTCGGTTTGGAGGACTTCCTGGAAATCAAGGCCGTATCACGACCCTGAACGGTCCCTCAACGGCCTTAATCGTCGTCGACCACGTAGTGACAACCCCTGCTGTCCGGGTTCAGTTTTGCGGCATGCACGACCAGCAGGGCGGTCTGTACTGCGTTTCTGAGTTCGATTAACTCGCGGCTCAGATGGCAGTCGCTGTAAAAAGTCTGCACTTCCTCGCGAAGCTCAAGCAGAATTCGTCTCGCCCGGGTCAGGCGGCGGTCAGAACGGACGATCCCGGCATAATTCCACATGGTTTGCCGTACCAGGCTCAGATCCTGTTGAATCAGTGTCGGGTCGGCGTCGCGGCGTGGACTTTCCCAGGCACGTGGTTCCGGCAGGCGAAACTCCATATTTTCGATATCGGCGATGTCTGCCTTTGCCGTGAATTTCGCACTCGTCAGGCACTCCAGTAAAGATGTGCTGGCAAGGCGGTTGGCGCCATGCAAGCCGGTGCAGGCGGTTTCGCCGATGGCGTTCAGGTGCCTGACATTGGTACGGCCATTGAGGTCGGTATGTACACCGCCGCAGGAATAGTGGGCGGCGGGAACAACCGGGATGGGCTCAGATCGAATGTCTATGCCTTGTTCACTGCAGCGCTCAAAAATAAACGGGAAGCGATCGCGAATGAAATCCGGTTTAAGTGCAGCGAGGTCAAGATAAACACAGTTGTCGCCGCTGCTGATCATCTCATGGTGAATGGCACGGGATACGATGTCACGCGGTGCCAGGGAACCACGCGGATGTATCGCATCCATAAACTTTTCACCGCGGCCGTTGATCAATACGGCACCTTCGCCCCGCAATGCTTCGGTGATGAGGAAATGTGGTGCATTGGTACCGTAAAAAACGGTGGGATGAAATTGAACATACTCAAGATCCATCAGACGTGCACCAACACGGTAGGCCATTGCATAACCGTGGCCAACGGTACCCTGGCGGTTGGTACTATGCTGGAAAATCTGCCCCAGTCCACCGGTTGCGAGGATGGTTTTACGTGCAACAATCGCCAGGGGTTCGCCGCTTTCACCGTCCAGCACATAGGCACCGAAACAGGTGAGTGGTTCGAAGCGGTCGGCGGGTTTGTCGGTATTGTGTGAAAGTGTCAGCAGGTCAATCGCAACAGAACCCATCTGCCGTGTAATGTTTCTGGTGGTATCAACACAGGCGGCTACCGATGAAAGAATCGCGCGGCCGGTGAGATCCTTTGCGTGAATGATACGGCGCTCGCTATGTCCGCCTTCACGGGTCAGCTCAAGTTCACCACCTGTTTCACGATCGAAAGCAACATTTAGTTCATCCAGCAATAACTCACGGACGGCATCCGGGCCTTCATTGACCAGTTGATCAATGGCAGCCGGATTGGCCATGCCGTCACTGGCGGTCATGATGTCCTGAAACAGGGAGTCCGGTTTGGCCGATGTATCGAAGATGATACCACCCTGGGCCCAGTCACTATTGGCCTCAGAGGGTCCGCCCAGAGATAATAACTGCACATCAAGACCTGCCCGGGCGGCGTGTAATGCATAGGCAGAACCGGCCAGACCGGCACCGATGACCAGGCAATCGGTATGAATGACTTTCATTCGGGGCTAGTCATTGAAAATGATCATGCTGAAGTCGGCGGCAGGCGCTGAATGCGTCAACGCCCCGACACTGATCACATCGACACCCGGCAGGGCGTAATCCGCCATGGTGGATAGCCGGACACCACCCGAAATCTCGATAATTGCGGCCTTGTTGATCAATGCCACTGCCTGCTCGAATCTGCGTCGGGAGTCATATTGTCCAGCATGATGACCTCTGCCCCGGCTTGCAGGGCTTCTTTGACATCATCCAGGTTTTCGGTCTCGACCTCGATTTTTGCACAATGCGGTGCGAAATCGCGGGCCATTTTCACGGCCTTTGCCAGTGAACCTGCCGCGGTGATGTGATTTTCCTTGATCAATACATGTTCGCTCAGGGAAGAGCGGTGATTGAAGCAACCGCCGCATCGCACGGCATATTTTTCCAGCGCCCGCCAGCCAGGTGTCGTTTTTCGTGTATCGACAATACGCACACCTGTTCCGGTCGTCTCGTGCCGCATCGGCAAAGCGACGTGAAAGGGAGGCGATACCTGATAAGCGTTGCAGGAAGTTCAAAGCGGTCCGTTCGGCTGTCAATATAGAAATTGTCGAACCTTCGACCACGAGAACCGTGCTGCCTTCACTGACCTGGTCACCGTCTTTTGCCTTAACATCGACTTTCAGCGCGGAATCCACCCGGTGGAATACGCGTTTTGCTATTTCAAGGCCGCAAACCACCATGTCTTCTCGCGCCAGTATCCGGGCCTTTGAAATGTGATCGACGGCAAAAATGGATTGGCTGGTAACGTCGCCAAATGCAACGTCTTCATCCAACGCAAGATCAATCAGGCTGTCAATTCTAGGCTGCAAGTTCAAACATCCTTTCAATACAGCGGCCAGCGCGTTTACTCAGGTCCACATCAAGTGTGATGATCTGCTCGGGCTTCGGGGCCTTCAGTGCATCCCGGATTTTGGCTAATGTATTCATTTTCATATACGGGCAAAGCCTGCAACCGCCAATAAAGTTCTTCTCCGGATCCTCGACAGCCAACCGGCTGACCAACCCGCATTCGGTCAGCATCAGGAAGTAGGGTGCTTCGGTGTTTTTTACGTATTTCATCATCTCGCCGGTACTGCCAAGAAAATCCACCTTTTCCGCGACCTCCTGGGTGCACTCCGGGTGGGCGACGATTTTCAGCCCCGGGAAAGTCCTGCGTGCCTCGGCAATCTGTTGGGTCGTAAACTCTTCGTGAACAATACAGGTTCCATCGGACGAGATGATTTCCTTGTCTATACCCCGGTTTGCCAGTTCCTTGCGAACGTTATCAGCCATCAGGCGGTCGGGTACGAAAAGAATACGTTTCTGGGGCAGGCTGGCGATAATGTCATAGACATTGCCGGAAGTTACACAAACATCTGATTCAGCTTTGACTTCTGCTGTGCTGTTTATGTAACAAACAACGGCGGCATCGGGGTAAAGGGCCTTCATGTTGATGACATCGGTGCCGGTAATCGAATCTGCCAGGCTACAACCCGAATTCCGGTCAGGTACCACTACCAGCGCATCCGGCGAGAGAATCTTGGCAGTTTCAGCCATGAAAACCACACCGGCGAATACGATGACGTCCGCTTTTGCCTGCTTCGCCTGTGCGGCAAGAAAGTAGGAATCACCCTTGAAATCACCAACCCCGTAGACCACCTCCGGTTCAACATAGGAGTGGGCGAGAACGATGGCGTTTTTTTCCTTTTTAAGCTGGTTGATCTCGAGTGTCAGCGGGGCAATTTCGCGGCAGGTCTCGATATTCCACTTGCGACCATCGCTGCATTCAACATGTATCAACGAGCGTAACAAACGAAGCGCTTCGGCTTCGATTGGATCATTGGTTTGGAGTAACTCATTCATCTGTATCTGTATCGCCTTATATGTTCAGCCGGGTTGTCAGCGAGGGCCAGTGTAACGTTCGGTTTCGAGTGGTTGAATTATATATCAGGCTGAATCGCTTACTTACAAGCCCCACAGGATATTGATGAGGCGAATGCCGTGGTCGAAAACGGAATTTTGGCTACGCTGACTTTTGCCGGACAAATGCCACGAAACGTTCTACCCACGGGTTGGCGGCCGTGTTGCGATGGTGTGCAAATCCCGCCTGCAGGTTGTTGACGATCAGACCGTCACGATGCCCGTCGATACCGGTACCGCGCACCACCCCATAGGCAAACCGGGAGTCTTCGGGGAGATTTTTCAGGCGGGCGTAATGAAACTCATGTACCGGGATATCGGCTTGCCCCGGCATTGTCATTCTGGTGTTGTTGCGGCCAGGGGCTATTACCGGATTCCCTGAGCAGCATATAACCCCTGCCTTGCGGACGATCACCGACCAGTGTATCAGCGGACACGGCCCCAACCATGTCGGCGCTTTGATCGTTCCAGCTGATACGACGCGAGAGGTACATCAGGCCGCCGCATTCCGCATAGGCAGGTTTTCCTGCCGCCAGTGCCTCGCGGATTTCGGTTAACAGGCTGCTGTTGGCTGCCAGTGCATCTAATTGTGTTTCTGGAAAACCTCCGCCAATAAACAGGCCATCGCATTCGGGCAGGTGTTTGTCCTTGAGCGTGTCGAAGGGTACGAGTTCGGCACCGGCACGTTCAAATGCCTCGAGATCATCCGGGTAATAAAAGCCAAATGCCGCATCGCGAGCGATGGCAATTCGTAAATCGGGTTTAGCCCTGGTAGACACGGCTTGTGATTGGCGGGGTGCTTCCTTTACGACTGACGGTAGTTTGGCCGTATTGGCAATTTCCAAAATGCGGTCAAGATCAACACTCATCGAAACGGCGAAGGCCAGGCGTGACACCATGGTTTCAGCGGCGCCAAAACCCGTGGCCTCATTTGCGGGAATCAGACCAAGGTGCCGTTCGGGAATTCTGAATGCCGCGTCTCGCCCAATCGACCCCAAAACCTCGGCATCCGTATATCGTTCAAGCGCTGCACGCAACTTGGACTCATGACGTGCACCACCCACTTTGTTCAGAATCACACCACAGATATTTACCTTCGGGTCAAAACCAAGGTAGCCCTGGATGAGCGGGGCAATACCACGGGTGATACCGGCCGTATCGATCACCAGTACAACCGGTGTTGCATAGCAATTTCGCCAGTGCGGCGTTGCTGTCTGAGCCACCGACATCAATACCATCGAACAGACCTTTGTTGCCCTCAATCAAGCCGATATTTTTCTCCAGCATATTGCGGGTAAACGTATCGATGATTTCCTGATGGCTCTGGGTGTAAAAATCGAGGTTGTAGCAGGGTCTGCCGGCGGCATGTGATAACCACAAAGGGTCGATGTAGTCTGGGCCTTTTTTGAAAGTTTGTACTGCCAGACCACGTTTTACAAAAGCAGCTGTCAGGCCAATAGAGACGGATGTTTTACCCGAGGACTTGTGTGCGGCAGCGATGTAAAGGTGACCCATAACATGGTATTCCTGAGGTGTGGCACTAGGGCCGTTCAGTTATTGTTTTGTGGTGGGGATCAATGACCGCATTGGCCAGTGAAACCGGCAGGAAGCGTAACAGCTTTATACCGAACAACACAATCAAACCTGCCAGTGCGACGCCGCCCAGGCCCAGGCCGATTTCGGGTAGGCTGGGTGTGTAGCCGGCAACGACGCCATCGTAAAAACTCGAGCTCACTTCCATGCCGGGGAACATATCCAACGGATAGGCCTGACCACCGATAACAATCACGTATACCTGTGCAAAGCCGCCGATAATCACCAGCACTGAAGCCATGATGGCGTTACGATTCAAACCCGCGGTTGCCGGCCGGAATACCAGTATCATGGGTATTATGCCGCCCACTACAACCTGACCGGCCCAGAACAGCAAGGTGTAAATACCACCATCCATCAGTATGAATCGCTCAACCCCGATGTGTTCGGCTGCATACAAGTTGGCCAGGTGCTGCACGGCTGTAAAATAGAGTACAGCAGCAGCGAAAACACCCAGCAGACGACTTAGTTTGCGCACCACGACATCACCGATCTCCCGTTCGCTGCCACGACAGGCGGCGAGCAGAATAAGAATATATACCGCCATTCCAAATGAAAAAGACATTGCCACAAACAGGGGTGCCATGATGGCAGAGTCATACGCTTCACGCGCAACCAGGAAACCAAATATGGAGCCGGTACCCGTTGTCAGTACCAGGCGCCAGACAAATGCCACCATTCCGGCGGTCTTTGCATGGCGGTTCATACGCCGCTCCATTTGCAACCACAGGTAGACTGCAACAATCACCATGAAACCGACATAGAGAAAAATATTCCACGCAAATATCGATTTGAAATTGTAGTGTGTCATGGCAACGATCAAACGATCGGGCCGGCCAAGGTCTAGCACCAGCACTACAAGACCTCCCACCAGTAGGGCTACAGCCAACAGCCCTGAAAGCCGTGCCAGCGGTTTATAAATGGCTTTGCCAAACACGCTGCCGATCGAAGCAACATTCAGTGCACCGGACGCCGCGACAATCAGGAATATCGCGAAAACATGCGGTGTACCCCACACGATCTGATTGGTCATTCCGGTCACATAATGACCGTAATGCTCCATGTAAAAAGCGCAGGCGAGTGCGGTCAGGGTAAAAACGGTGAGAATCGCGGCCAGTGCATAGAACCGGGTGTTGCCTTTAATTTCGCTGTATGTGATTGGCTTCACGGTATCTTTCCAGTGGTTGGCTCCGGTCAAATATTCCTGTAACGGATACCGGGGTTGAGACCGAGATCCGCGCGGATTTGTTGCGTGGCATACCTGGCGACACGTTTCGAGATTTCACTGTCGGGATCATTCAGATCGCCAAACAACATGGCGCCGCCACCCGTATCGGAGCAGGCCTCAACACAGGCGGGTTGCCGGTCAGTATCAATACGGTGAACACACAAGGTGCAGCTTTCCACCGTGCCTTTACCCCGCGGCGCGTGGGGTTTCTGGTCTTCAAGCACCTCGTGTACAAACGACCTTGCCTTGTAAGGGCAGGCCATCATGCAATAACGGCAACCGATGCAGGTATGTTTATTGACCAGCACGATGCCATCGGCGCGTTTGAATGAAGCGCCGGTCGGGCAGACATCCACGCAGGGTGGATCTTCACAGTGCTGGCACATGACCGGCAGCGACGTGCTGTTGCCGGTCTGCGGGTTTTTGATATCAATCTTTCTTATCCACTGCGCGTCGGTTTCCGGTCTGCCAAAACCACGTAAGCCATTTTCATTCGCACAGGCGGTTACACAATCATCGCAGCCGTTATCGCAGCGGCCCAGATCGATCAACATGCCCCAACGCACCGCGCTGGAGGCTTCCGCTTCCAATGCTTTTGCATTGGCTGTTGAAGATTTGCTGATCCCATACAATATTACCCCGGGGGCCAGCGTTACACCTGCCGCAGCAGCCATGGCGCCAAGGAAACTGCGCCGTTTCGGATCAAAACCGGGCTTGTCAGTCATTTGTAAACCTCCGGTCGAGATGCATGGCACTGGAAACAATCGATGCTCACAGCGGCATAATCGTGACACGAACGACAGAAGTGCGACGGGTTGGAAACCGTAACAGCTATTGCATCGGGTCCGTATACCGCGTGGCAGCTTAAACACTCCTTGAGACTGTGCTGCTGGCTGCGTACACCCTTGAGCGTGGTTTCATCACGCTGGTGTTTGAGGAGTTCCATGTGATTGCGCCGCATGAAGTCGATGTCTTCGACACAGGCTTCGCCCTGGCCCATCGGGATGACGGGTAACAGCGCGCTACTGGCTGCGATGCCTTCTTCAGCACAAACCACAGCACTCACGCTGCTGATGCAAGCCAGCATAACCGCCAGCATCCCGGTGCCGATGCGGCGCAGGTTCATGGATTACTCTCCAAGCCCCATCTTGATATAACCCGACGGACAGACGTCTTCACAAATGTGACAACCGATACACTTTGTGTAATCGGTGTCTACATAGCGCCCCATGGTTGATTCCGTTTTCTTGACCCTGAAAATGGCATCCTGGGGGCAAAATACGACACAGCTATCACATTCGAAACACATACCGCAGCTCATGCACCGGCTGGCTTCCTGTTGCGCCTCTTCCTCCGTCAGGCCTTCAATACGTTCGCCAAAGGAGCCCAGTACGGAGTCAGCCGTAATGGTGCTTTCCTGGCGCTTGTGCCTTGCTTCGTATTTGAAATGACCAAGGAACAATTCATCCGCAGGTACGACTTCAATAAACGAGCGATCTTCATAATTATGGATCGCAAAGGCCGCGCTATCGGTACCTCTGTGCTCTGCATGCGGATATTCTGCTGGTTCCAGGCCGGTCTCCCTTAACTTGTTCAACAGCTTGAAGTGATGGACGTCCACCCTCGGGCGTTTCGACGGTTCGCTTCCCGGCAAGGAATTTATCAATTCCCTCAGCCGCAATAGAGCCCTGGCCGATAGCGGTTGTTAATAAATGTGGTCTGATGATGTCGCCACCAACAAACAGGTCAGGGTGATTCTTGACACGATAAAATCCGTCCGCATCGATCAATCCCCGACCGCTGTCGAGTTCCTCAAAGCCGCTAAGATCACCACGTTGTCCGATCGCCGAGACCAGCAGATCACATTCGATCTCGGTTTCGGTGCCTTCCACCGTGGTCATTTGACCACTGCTCCAGTCGGTCTTGATGACACGTACCCCCGTGGCCCTGCCATCATCGCCAAGCAGCACTTCCACGGGCAGCAGTCCGGGTCTGATTTTCACACCTTCCTGGGTTACATGTTCGACCTCCATTTTGGTGGCCGGCATGATGTCGGAGGATTCACGGGAAATGAGTGTCACATCAGCACCCTGGCGTTGGGCGACACCCGCCACATCGTGTGCCATGTACCCCATGATGATGTTCTCAGGCCGGTCGTGCTCGCGTTTGTGTTCGATATGGCCCAAACGGCGGGCAACCGCTGCCACGTCCATTGAGGTATCACCACCACCGACAACCAGCACTTTACCGGCGGTATGTTTCAGCCGGCCGTCATTGAACGCCTGCAGGAACGCAACACCGCTGATAACATTCGGTGCATCGCCGCCCGGTACGGGCAGGGCCATACCTGACTGGGCGCCGAGGGCAATAAACACGGCGTCATATTGCGAACGCAGTTCATCAAAGGAAATATCCTCGCCGACCTTGGTATTGTTGCGAACCTCAACACCGAGATCGAGTATGCGCTGAATCTCACCATCGAGGACTTTATCCGGAACCCGGTAACCGGGGATGCCATAACGCATCATACCGCCGAGTAATTCCTGTCTTTCAAACACCGTGCAGGCATGCCCCATACGACGCAGATGATAGGCACAGGCCAGACCGGCGACACCGCTGCCGATGATCGCGACTTTCTTGCCGGTATCAGCACCCGGTTGATGCAGTTTAAGACCGTGCTCCAGCCCGTAATCGCCGATAAACTGTTCTACCGCATTAATACCCACATGATCTTCGACCTCGTTGCGGTTGCAACCGTCCTCACACGGAGCGGGGCAGACCCTGCCCATGATGGCCGGGAAAGGATTGGCATCGGTCACACGGTTGAACGCATATTCCTGCCAGGGTGTTCCCTCGGGTGGTTTCTCAATACCACGCACGATATTCAACCAGCCACGGATATCCTCGCCCGACGGGCAACTGGCCTGGCACGGCGGGGCCCGGTGAACATAGGTGGGGCATTTGTGCGAGGCATCGGCCTCGAAGATTTCTTCCACCCATGGCCGGGGTTTGTGGTCGCCATCCTTGTAGCGGCGTTTGGTAAGAAGTTTTTCAGTCATTGCGTCATCTTCCTGCGCTTATACAGCGCTTGGTATTAATCATGTGGGTCCGTCAAGCGGTGGCCACGTTTTCAGTCGTCTCAGCATCGGCCCCGGTCTCGCTGCCTTCCTGGCCATCCAGAATGATTGCGTTTGAAACCAGCTGGTGCAGACTCACAATCCTGTCCATGCCAATGCCGTATTGCGGCATAACCTTGGCAAACTGGGTTTTACAGATGGCACAGATGGCAGCCATGTGTGTGACACCCTGTTCTTCGACAACCTCCTGCAGTGCTGTCATACGGGGTGATGCACCCTTGGTCCTGATTTCCATCAGGTCATCTGTCAGCAAGCCGCCGCCGCCACCGCAGCAAAACGTGGCCTCACCGATGGTATCGGCAGCCATATCAACAAAGTTGTTGCATACGGCCTTGATAATCGCGCGGGGAATCTCAAACTGTCCGCCGGGCTTATCACCCATGCGGGAGCCACGCGCGACATTGCAGGAGTCATGGAAGGTTAAGGTCATATGGTCGTTGGCTGATTTATCCAGATTTAACTTACCTTTCTGGATCAGGTCCCAGGTGAATTCACAAATGTGCTGGGGCACGGGGTAATTCGGGTCGAGGAAATCAAACGGTCCGGACAGCGTATTCATGAAGCTGTAGGCGACACGCCAGGCATGCCCGCACTCACCGAATATGATCCGTTTAACACCCAGGTCTTCAGCTGCTTTCCTGATCCGGTCAGTGAGCATTTTCATCTGTTCCTGGGAGCCGATAAACATGGCGAAGTTTGCAGCCTCAGAAGCATATGAGCTGACGGTCCAGCTGACACCTGCAGCATGAAATACCTTGGCATAGCCAATCAAGCCATCTATGTGAGGTTCTGCGAAGAAATCAGCACTGGGTGTCACCAGCAGAATGTCTGCACCCTTTTCGTTAACCGGTATCCTGACTTTGACACCGGTCTCGTCCTCGATGTCTTCTTCGAGGTCTTCCAGGGTATTGATCAATGCCTTTTCGGGCAGGCCAAGGTTATTACCGATCTTGTGAACCTTGCCGAGGATTTCATTACAGTATTTCTGACCCTTGCCGATGTGATCCATGATCTCGCGTGCAGCCATGGATACTTCGGCGGTATCGATACCGTAAGGGCAGTAGACAGAACAACGGCGGCACTGGGAACACTGGTGAAAATAGCTGTACCATTCGTCCAGCACTTCCCTGGTCAGATCCTCGGCACCTACGAGTTTCGGGAAATATTTTCCGGCGAAGGTGAAGTAACGCCGATAGATTTTACGCAACAGGTCCTGGCGTGCGACCGGCATGTTCTTCGGGTCACCTGTACCAAGGAAGTAATGGCATTTGTCCGTACATGCGCCGCATTTGACGCAGCCGTCCATGTAAACCTGCAGGGCCCGTGATTTTTTCAGTAACTCGGCAAACTTTTCAATTGCCTTTTCCTGCCAGTTATCAACCAGCTCACCGGGAAAACCGAGTGCTTCCTGGTGCACAGGGGCAGCGACAAACGGTGATGAATCCTTCATCGCACCGGGGTTGAGTTTGGGGATTTCAAACAGCGTATTAATTTGAATTGTTTCGTAATCGGCCATTACTTATTCGCCCCCGGCCTTGGAACGATTTGTATCCAGGGCTGCCACCCATCTTTTTTCACGTGGATTATCAACCTGGTTGCGGCTCGGGCTGAAAAATACCCCGGGTGCATGCAGCAGCTTTGAAACCGGGAATATGAACATCAATATCAGAACCAGGCTCAGATGAACCAATAACACCGGATCGGCCGGCAGGGGTTGCCAGTTGAAATGGATCAATCCGAGTGTGAATGCCTTCAGGGCAACAATGTCGGTATGTACCACGTACTTCATCATCAGTCCGCTGGCCGCAATGCCGATCAGCAAGATAAGCATCAGGTGGTCGGACGGTCCCGAGATATAACGAACCCGTTCAACCAGGAAACGCCGTCCCCATAAGGCAAACAATCCGGCCAACATTGCAAAGCCGGCGTACTTGCCGAAAGGCTGGATCCAGTTCACCCACAACCAGACCGGCTCGGTGAAATACCTGAGGTGGCGTAAAACGACCAACAGCATGGCGACATGGAATACCCAGCCGAATAACCAGGTCCACTTGTTGGATTTGAACAGGCTTTCAAAGAAGGCCACTTCTCTGAACATACGTAAAACCACGCCCGGGCGGGTAACCGGGGCGGGTGTTGTGGGAATTTTGAGGGGGGCTGGAGTGCGTGCGTAGAGGCGGATTCTATATACCAGGCCGACAACAAGAACTGCTGTCGCCAGGTAAAATAATATCGCAAATATCGTGCTCAGCACCTCTGCTCCCTGGTCCTCTTATCAGGTGGGTCAACAAAGTTGCGCTGACCCGTTTATTTAACTTAGATACAACCCGTTGGTTTTGGCAAACCGGCGATTTTGCAGGCTTGCTTGGCGGGGCCGTACGGGAATAGTTCGTAAAGGTATTTGCTGTTTCCCTTTTCAGGTCCGAGGCTTTTCTTTATCGCTTTGGTCAGAACACGAACCGCCGGGGCAATCTGGTATTCTTCGTAATAGTTACGTAAGAAATTCACCACTTCCCAGGCGTCATCGTTCATCTCGATGTTCTCATCCTTGGCAATCAGTTCTGCCAATTCCTTGTTCCATGCGCTGATATCAACCAGGTAACCTTCTTCGTCGGCCTCATAGGTTGTGCCGTTGAGTTCATATGCCATGATCTACTTTTTCCTTTTATTAAAAACCAGTCTATAACCAGGATTGCGCAACATCGTGCTCAACCACCAAATCAACAAAACCACCGTAATCGACGACATTTATGCCATCAATTAACGGGGTGTCGTCCAGGCCCCGTGCCGAAACATCGGGTCCCAGAACATAAAAAGTCAGATCCTCCATGCGCTTGCTGACAACTTCGGAAGAGTCGGCCTTGCTCAAGGCTGCGTAAACGCCGTCCTCTATCAATAAAACCGAACTTCCTGCCTGTGCCAGACGCAGACAGCTATCAAGGGCATTCCTGTCGTAGGGGGATTTATTTATCAAATGCAGCATCTTACTCATGAGCTTATCACCACGTCCTGTTGCGCCATGATCTCGCGCAAGTTAGCCGCTGCGACCACTTCGACCGGGATGATCAGATCATCGGCAGACAGGCCGCGTTTCTCGAGCGATTCCTTCTCGACGTAAATTTTCTCCACGTCGTAATCGTCAAGCGCCCGGTAGGTTTTCGAAAAGTTCTTCATACCGATGCCGGTGGTATCCTGGTCTTTCTTCAGTTGGTAAATACCGTCGTCAACAAAAACCACGCTGACGTCCTGATCAAAAGCAGCTGCAATCAGAACAACTTCAAGGCACTCCAGGGCATAGATCGTTCCATACGGTGCCCTGCGATTGACATACATGAAGCGTTTAACAACTTCCGGGCCTTCCTCTTCTTCCCATGGTTCCATTTAGTATTGCTCCTTCAATCGCCAAATACGACCAGGCGGTCGTTCTCAATACCTGCCTCTACCAACTGGCCCAGACCGGAAATTCGAAATCCATCCTGCAGGACTTCCTCCTTGATTCCACGGCGTAAAGCCGCGGCGATACAGACCACCAGGTCAATACCGTTTGCTTTGCCCAGTTCAGCCCACAGGGACACCAGGTTGCGGTCATCGGTCTGTGGTTCCGACAATTTGTTGGAGTTAAATACACCATCGTTATAAAAGAACACACGGGATACTTCATGTCCTTTTTCGATGGCCGCCACTGCAAAACGGTAGGCACTGTCAGAGGCCTGGTGTGTGAATGGCCCTTCGTTGACCAAAATTCCAAGTTTCATCAGTTTGAACTCATTTCTACAGGGTTATCAGAAATGCAGGTGCGTTGAAGCATTGAGGCTACTCCGCGCACCGCGCCAGTCATCGATCTGGTGCTTGGTAAAGGCCAGGTCGGTCATTTCAAAAAAGCGTGGCCAGCCAATCCTCTCAATCCACTCACCCAGACGTTCCCAGGCGCGGCCATCTTCCTTGTATGCGTACAGTATCCGCTTGACGATGTCAGCAACCTCCGGCCAACGTGGCGGGTTATTTGGCAGGTTGGCTGCGACCAGTTTGTGGAAGGTTGGTTTTGAGCGGGCATTGGAATGTTTGCCACCGACCCAGATCGCAAGCTTGGTCGAATCCGGACCATTGATCTGCATGGGCGGGCAGGGTGGGTAACAGGCACCGCAACAAATGCATTTTTTCTCATCGACCTCGAGTGAAGGTTTGCCATTGACCATCGCGGGACGGATGGCGGCTACCGGACAGCGTGCCACAACCGCCGGTCGCTCACACACATTGGCCACCAGGTCGTGGTTGATTTTTGGCGGTTTTGTGTACTGGACGTTGATTGCAATATCACCCTGCCCGCCGCAATTGATCTGGCAGCACGACGTGGTCATACGTACCCGGTTTGGCATTTCTTCATGGGTAAACTCATGCATCAACTCGTCCATCAATGATTTGACCACGCCGGATGCGTCGGTGCCGGGAATGTCGCAATGCAGCCAGCCCTGGGTGTGGGAGATCATTGATAATGAGTTGCCGGTGCCGCCAACGGGGAATCCCGCCGCATTCAGCTTTTCGATCAGTGGTCCTGTTTTATCAGCAGAGGTGACCATGAACTCGGCATTGCTGCGGGTTGTAAAGCGCATATGGCCGTCTGCAAACTCATCCGCAAGATCACATAGTTTGCGTATCGTAAAAACGTCCATCTGGCGTTGCGTGCCGGCACGTACTGTCCAAATTTCGTCGCCACTCTTGGAAACGTGATGCAGAACGCCGGGACGTGGCCGTTCATGCCAGTCCCAGTTGCCATAATTGGCTTTTAGTGTCGGGTGCATGTATGGAAATGGATCAGGCACTCCGTGCTCATCCGGTCTGCGTGGCATTACTGCATCATTCATCGTTTTTTCCTCATACTCACTAAGCTTTGCTGATATTGCATTCTCTATTTAGCCGCCGCTTTGGCTTTTTTGTGCTCGAACCACTTGGCGGCTTCTATATCCCAATCATCGGTACGGACATAGGAGCTCGTCCGTGGATGATTGACCATGTTGGGGTCTACAGGAACGTTCAGGGCGTCGAGGAAGTTGGCAAGACCGATACGATCAATGGTTTCACCGATACGTTCGTGTTCCAGGGCATTCTCTGCAAAGAAATCAATGCACTCTTCGGCAAACTCCTGCAACTTTTCGTAATCTTCGTCACTCTCCAGTTTCAGGAAAGGATGGATGACCGTTCCCATCTGGTCACCAATTTTGAGCGACCGTTTACCGCCGATCAGAATCGTGACACCACGATCCTTACCGGGTGACAGAGCTTTTGGTATGACATTGATGCAATGCATGCAACGCACACAGCTCTTGTTGTCGACATCCAGGGTGTCATCGTCATTCAGGCTGAGTGCACGTGTCGGGCACATCGCGATGACGGTATCAATCATCTGTTTACGGCCAACGTTGGACACGTGCTCTTTAATTCTTTCCTGGTCGACCTGCATATCGTCGCGCCAGGTGCCGATCACGGCCATGTCAGCACGATGGATGGCATTGACGCAATCGTTTGGACAACCGGAGAATTTAAATTTGAACTTGTACGGCAGGGCGGGACGGTGCATTTCATCGAGCAGGCTGTTGATGATCTCGCGGTGTGCGCGTACCTCGTCATAACATGACTGTTCGCAACGGGCGTGGCCCACGCAACTCATCGAGGTCCGCAAGGCCGGTCCTGCGCCACCCATGTCCAGACCGATCTTGTTCAACTCATCGAAGGCAGGTTGTACTTTGTCGGTCTTGCAACCCTGGAACATGATGTCACCTGATTGACCATGCAGGGCGATCAGGCCGGAACCGTGTTCTTCCCATATATCGCACATGTCACGCAACAACTTGGTTGAATAGTGCATGCCTGCGGGGGGTTGTACCCTTAATGTGTGGAACTCTTTTGATTCGGGGTATTTCTCTGCAACTTCCGAGAAGCGGGGGATGACACCACCACCATAACCGAACACGCTGACGGTGCCGCCTTTCCAGTAGCCCATGCGGTTTTCGTAGGAGTGTTCAAGCTGACCCATCAGGTCTTTCATCATGGTAGCGCTGGGTTTATCACCGTCATCTGCCAGCCGTTGAAGACCATCAACAAAGCTTGGCCATGGACCGCTTTTGAGTTCATCCAGTAACGGGGTCGGGTGAGTTTTTTTCGTCATGACAGCTCCAGTTAATCTGCGAGATAGAATGCTAATTCTGTTAGATTTATCGATGCCGGATGTGCTAACAGACGCATACTAGAATTATAGCCAAGAAAACGAAAAAAGCTGTTAATCAGCGTATTAAACTCCGTGAAATTCGATGATCGAACTTCGAATATTTGGCTATATTAGAAATTCATGATATAAGAATTTGAATTTCAATACCAGCAGGATTAGTTACGGTGAATATTCGAAGCCATAGCGATGGCTATTTGAAAGACGAATCCCGATACCAGGAATGGAGGAAAGCCCGGCTCCAATCCTATCCTGAAAGTGTAGAAGAAATTCTGGTACCGATTAACGGCCTGCTCAATATGACGGCTACGCAGAAAACGGCGATTTTGGTGGCTTGCAAGCGTTCAAACATGGCCGTTTACCAATGCCGGAATCCATCGGTGGACCGCGCAGCCATCGTTGCATTTGCATCGGAGTTCGGTTTGACCAGGCCCGACCATCACCTGTGTGCCAATGCGGATGGTGTGTCGGAGCTAACGGTGGCATCCGATGGTGTGCGCACAGCTTACGTGCCTTACTCCAGCCGCAGCCTGAGTTGGCATACCGATGGTTACTACAATGAAAAACAAAGACAGATCAATGCTGTCGTCCTGCATTGTGTACAGGCTGCCGCGACCGGTGGTGAAAACGACCTGCTTGACCCTGAAATGGTTTACATCTGTCTGCGCGATGAGGATCCCCGTTTTATTACCGCGTTTGAGCACCCCCAATGTATGACCATCCCGGCTAACACGGGTATGGAAGGTGAGATTCGGGCGGCGGTGAGTGGACCGGTATTTTCATATGGTAATCACGGTAAAATCCACATGCGCTACAGCGCACGTAAAAAGAACATCCAATGGCGCGATGATGCTTTAACCACGGCTGCACGGGAATTTTTGTCAGAAATTCTCGGTGACAGGAACGGGCCGGTTTTCCACTATCGGCTGCAGCCGGGTGAGGGTTTGCTCTCCAATAATGTGTTGCACAACCGAACCGCATTCAGCGATGGAGCGGACAATCAGCGCCTGCTGTATCGTGCCCGCTTTTTCGACCGCATCGAGACCTAAAAGTCGTACAATATATACAAGGAGCGTTCTCAATTGGCCAGGTTGTGCTGTTGAGCCTGAGAAAGCGCCCCTGGCAAGATTAAGGAAACCCTATGAAAGCCATCGAAGTCAAACTCAGCGATATCATCATCCAGAACCCTGAAGTCGATTCGTTTCCGCAATTGCTCGACAAGGTCCGGGCAATGACTTCGGAACACATGATCTTTCTCAATTTTGACGTCAAGCCCGACTACCGCGATACACCGCGTAACTGGCAGTGGAAACTGGAATCAGCCTTCAGTGATGGTGGCAAATAATGGAATCAACGGTGACCAGGCTGAATAAACTCATCGCGCCCTTTGGAAAGGAAGTGACACTGGAAAATGTTGCTTATGAAAATGGTATGCGGGTGCTACGTATACATATACGTGAGGGCAATCGCTTTACCGTGATGGATATTGATGAAAATACCGCCTCTGATTGGGGTATGGCAATGACGGACTGGGCTGCTCAGTCAAAAAATTAGGACGCCACAAGGGACACAAGATGGATCATCTCCCCATTTTCCTGAATGTCAGTGGAAAACGAACATTGATCGTTGGCAACGGCGTTTCAGCTGCCCGCAAAGCCGACCTTTTATTACGTGCCGGATCCGACCTGACCATCGTTACACCGGAACTTGGTGAGGAGTTATCCCAACTTTTGGAATCCTATTCATTCAAACACCAGGCAACCGGACTGACCAGCGGGGATCTCAAAGGTTGCATGATTGTTTTTGGTTGTGACCGGGATGATTCGGTCAACCAGAACCTGCGCGAACTCGCCCATGCCGCTGGAATCCCGGTCAACGTCAGTGACAAGACCGAAGACTGCGACTTCATCATGCCGGCCGTTGTTGATCGCACACCGCTATTGATCGCGATCTCGAGCGGAGGGACTTCGCCCTGTTGGTGAGGATGCTCAAGGCCAGGTTCGAAACCACCATCCCGGCGGCGTACGGGCGGCTGGCGGAGTTTGCCGGAAGCTATCGCGACAGGATAAAAGAACTTATTCCGAATATGACGCGCCGGCGGCGGTTCTGGGAGGCGATGGTATCCGGTCCGGTTGCCGAACACCTTTTTTCGAGCCAGCACGAGCAGGCCGAATCACTGATGGAAAGTCATCTCGAGGAGGCGGCATTGGCGGGTGACCAACCACCACCCGGAGAGGTCTACCTGGTTGGAACGGGCCCCGGTGATCCGGATCTTTTAACATTCCGTGCACTTCGTCTGATGCAGCAGGCTGACGTGGTTTTGTATGACAGGTTGATCGGCGATGGGATACTCAACCTGGTGCGCAGGGATGCCCGGCGTGTCTACGTGGGCAAGCTAAAAAACAACCACACCGTCTCGCAGGAAGAAATTAGCAAAATGCTGATCGATCTGGCAAAGCAGGGGAAACGTGTGCTTCGTTTGAAAGGTGGTGATCCGTTTGTCTTCGGGCGTGGTGGAGAGGAAATTGAAGCCCTGTCAGAAAACGGTATCGCGTTCCAGGTTGTGCCGGGTGTTACGGCGGCCAATGGTTGTGCTGCCTATGCCGGTATTCCGCTGACCCATCGCGATCATGCCCAGGCTTGCGTGTTCGTGACAGGTCACGAGAAAGACGGTGAACTCAATCTTAATTGGGAAAGCCTGATTCAACCCAGGCAAACGGTCGTACTGTACATGGGGCTTTCATCACTTGATGCGATCACCCGCGGGTTTCTGAGCCATGGGGCAAATCCAGCCACCCCGGCAGCCGTTATCGAAAATGGAACCCGCGCCGGTCAGCGGGTCATTACAGGAACACTGGAATCCCTGCTGGACAAGACAGCAATGGCGAGTATCAAGAGCCCGGCTTTAATAATCGTCGGCAGTGTTGTTAGCCTGAGGGAGAAACTGTCCTGGTTCGCGAACAGACCGAAGGATGAATGAGCATGAGTAACGCACTGAGTTATTTGATCAAGGCCCGTCCTGAGGCGATGGGCGCCTACTTCTCGTTTTTAAAAGATGCGGGAAAGCACCTCGACCCCAAGACCCGTTCATTAATATCTGTCATCACCAAGATAGACAGCCAGACGGAGCGGGGTTTACGGCAGTACCTGCCACGTGCCATCCGTGATGGGGCCAGCCCGAACGAGATCCTGGATGCCATGCTGATGGCATTCCCGACCCTGGGTCTTGCCAAGATCGTCTGGGCCATGGATATCATCCTGGATATGGATATCCCGGAGTTTCGCCTGGAATCACTGGATGCAGAACCCTGTTGGCATGACCTGGCCGACTGGGATGAGATCACGGATGGTGAGATTACCTACCTGGATGCCCGTGATGGAAGAAATATCTTTGTTTATCGCTCCGGCGATAGCTGCAAGGTCTATGACAGTCGTTGTCCTCACCAGGTAACAGATATACCGCACCTGGCCTTGTCAGGTACGCAGTTGACCTGTCCAAAACACCAGTGGGCCTTTGATGTTGCAAGCGGTGAGTGTGTGGCGAAAGGCACACGTCCACTCAGGCAGTTTGACAACAGGGTGAGAGAAGGGCGCCTGCAGGCAATTTGGTAAACCGACTCGTTAACAATATATGGCAAGTTTGAGGAGTGCTATGAGCAACTTAACTCTCAAGATTAATGGTGAAACCCACACGCTCGATGTCCCACCGGATATGCCCTTGTTATGGGCCCTGAGAGACAAGCTGAATAAAACCGGTACCAAGTACAGTTGCGGGATAGGAGTCTGTGGCACCTGTACCGTGTTGGTCAATGGGATGCCAATGCGTTCCTGTGTTGTGACGGCGGTCAGTATGGCGGGTATGGAGATCACGACGATTGAAGGGCTGGATCCCACAGGGAATCACCCTGTACAGAAAGCCTGGAATGATGAAGATGTCCCGCAGTGTGGTTATTGCCAGGGTGGACAAGTTCTTACCGCCAGTGCTTTGCTCAAACGAAACCCAAACCCCAGTGACGAGGATATTGATGCCGCAATGTCCGGTGTTCTTTGCCGGTGTGGCACTTATCCCCGCATACGAAAGGCCATCAAGCTGGCTGCGAAATACTCAAGCGGGGACGGAGGTACAACATGAATTCCATAGAGAAACAAAAAGGCATGGATCGCCGCTCATTTCTGAGAGTCTCCATGCTGGCCTCCGGTGCCCTGTTAGTAGGTGTCGGGTTCGAAGCTCCGCTGCTGGCTGGTGAGCAGGCAGGCACTACCTGGATACCTAATCTTTACGTTCGGATTAACGTGGATGGCAAGGTAACCATCGTGAGCAAAAACCCGGAAGCCGGGCAGGGCGTGAAAACCGCTTTCCCGATGGTGGTGGCAGAATGTCTGAATGTCGACTGGAAAGACGTTTCGGTTGAACAGGCACCTCTTGATGATCGTTATGGCCGGCAGGTTATAGGTGGTAGCCGGGGGACGCCTGATGGCTGGGATGATTTGCGTATTGCAGGAACGGCGGCCAGTTATCTGTTGACGGTCGCGGCTGCGAAGGAATGGGGTGTGTCTCCCGCAGAATGTGTAGCTGAACAAGGATCGATAGTTCACACGGCTTCGGGTAGATCCATACGCTACGAGAGTCTTTTGAACGTTGCCGCTGGTCTTCCTGTCCCGAAAGTATCAGATTTGAAATTAAAAAGCCGTCCCTCAGAGTTCAAGCTGTTGGGGACATTTGTGCCGGGAGTGGACAATCCGAAGATCCTGACGGGTCAACCCTTGTTTGGTTGCGATACCCGGCTTGATGGCATGCTTTATGCGGTTTATGAAAAGTGTGACACCTTTGGAGGAAAGGTCCGTAAAGCCAACGTCGAACAAATCCGCAATTTACCGGGAGTGAGCCATGCATTCATCGTGAAAGGCACCGATGATTTGACGGGGTTGTTGCCAGGTGTGGCTATCGTTGCGGAAACCTGGTGGGAAGCTCAGTCCGCCCGTAAACAGTTACGGGTTGATTGGGAAACAGACCACTCTGATTCTACCGCGGACTATGACACCAGAGCGGAGGCGCTCATCAAGGAGAAGGGCGAGACCTTACGGTCTGATGGCGATGTTGATGGATCGTTTGATTCCGCCAGGAAAATAATCGAGGCGAGTTACTACTATCCATTTGTCTCTCACACCAATATGGAGCCACAAAATTGCACGGCTCTTTATCACGAGTCAGGGCGGCTTGAGCTATGGGCGCCTTCGCAGAACCCAAAATCCGGAAGGTCATTGATTTCGAAGACCACGGGAATTCCCGAGGACAGGATTCATGTGAACCTGACCCGCATCGGTGGCGGTTTCGGTCGGCGTCTGAGGAATGATTTCATGGTGGAGGCTGCCTGGATCGCGAGGGAGACCGGTCGACCGGTGCAACTGCAATGGACTCGCGAGGATGATATGAAACATGATTTTTATCGTCCCGGCGGTTGGCATCATTTTAAGGCAGGAATTGATTCTGGCGGCAGAATGATCGCATTCGATCATCACTTCATTACATTTGGGTTGAATGGAAAAACCGTTTCGGGTGCAGGCCTTTCACCTGAACATTATCCTGCCGGGCTGGTCCCCAATTTTCGACTGCGGCAATCCATGATTGAAACCCATGTGCCGACAGGGCCGTGGCGCTCTCCAGGCTATTCGGCCTACTGCTGGGCGTACCAGAGTTTCTTTGACGAAGTGGCCCTGGCAGCAGGTCGTGACCAACTGGAATTTCGATTGGACCTGCTCTCGAAATCTTATGGCAAACCACCCCTGGATTTAAAGCGAACCAGTGACACACTAAAAATTGCGGCTGAAAGGGCGGGTTGGGGTCAGCGCAAACTGGAAGCCAATCATGGCTTGGGTCTGGCATTCAATTACGACCATGGCGGCTTTGTTTCGCATGTGGCCGAAGTTGTAGCCGATGGTTCCAATATCAGGCTATTAAAGGTCTGGTCCGGCATTGACGTTGGCCCCGTCATTAATTTAAGCGGAGCGAAGAACCAGGTGGAAGGTGCAATCGTGGATGCTCTCAGCACCGCTCAAATGGAGATCACCTTTGCCAATGGCGCCGCTGAACAAAGTAATTTCAGCGACCAGCCATTGTTGCGTATCGACCAGGCACCGGAGGTCGAGTGCCATTTCATTCAAAGCGACAACAGCCCTTCGGGGCTTGGCGAACCACCCTTTGCGGCGGCAACGCCAGCTATTACCAATGCAATTTTTGCAGCTACCGGTACGCGTATAAGGAAGTTGCCATTCAGTCGTTCGGGGGTTTCGGTTTAAGTTAGGGATCCGTTGAATCAAAAAGAACCCCGGCTTAATGCCGGGGTTTAATCGCTATCCTTAAATCCAGGGTTTTAAGGCGTAGTGGTTTCAGCTTGACCGTGTGGCCCACGATGCAATTTGCGGTTGATCTTATCCTTGCCTCTTGCAAAGAATTCACCGATATCAAGCCCGATACCATACAGGGACGGAACCATCAGCAGGGTCACGAAGAAGGCGAAGAAAACACCGAATGCCAGCGCGACCACGATGGGTTGCAGGAACGCGGCCTGGATGGAGCGTTCCAGCATCATGGGTGTCAGGCCAACGATGGTGGTGACAGATGTCAGCAGGATGGGTCGGAATCGAGCAACACCAGCTTCAATGATGGCTTCACGTTCTGACATGCCCTGATCCCGCAGGCGGTTACAGTAATCCATCAATACCAGGTTGTCGTTAACCACCACACCTGCCGCTGCCGCAATACCGAAATAACTGAAGATCGCCATGGTCATACCGAGTACCGCGTGACCCACGATGGCGCCAACAAATGCGTATGGCATCGCGATCAGGATCAGCATCGGCTGCCAGTAACTGCGGAAAGCAACCGCCAGCATCGTATACATGGCGAAAAAGGCGATGAGATACAGACCCATAACTTCTTTAATAAAACGTTGTTCGCCTTCAGCCTGGCCAACAGCACCGCGGATGATACCCGGATAGCGTTCTTCCCATTCCGGGAAAAAATTCTCATCCAGGTCTTTCATGATATCGTCACGTACCTGTTCTTTCAGATCGGCACTGATACGCGCAGCACGGTTGCCATTCCAGCGTTGGATACGGTTGATACCGGGTGCATATTCAAGATCCGCAACGGCAAGAAGCGGCAACTCACGACCATCATTGGTACGAACGCGGAAGTTTTTCAGGCTTTCGATGGACTCTCTTGACGCGAGCGGATAACGAACCTTGACCTTCACGTCCTGGCCGTCACGCGGCACGCGTTGAACCTCTTCGCCAAAGTAGGCCTGGCGTACCTGCTGGTTCACATCGGCAAGGGTCAGCCCAAGCTTGGCCGTTCCGGGTTTCATGGTCAGACGGATTTCTTCAGACGCGCCCTCAAGGTTGTTACGTACATCATAAATAGTTTCGTAAGTGCGCAGCTGGTTTTCAACATCCGCGGTCGCGGCGCGTAACACGTCGAGATCCGGGTGCCTGATAGACAGTTCGAAATCGGGGTCGTTATTGCCCTGTGTATACTGAACCGACACCTCACGCGCATCTGGCACATCACCCATCAATTCACGCAATCGGATAGAAGCCTCTTTTGCTGTCATGTCGCGAACTTCCGGCGGTGCCAGCTTGACGATGGCCAGTACACTGTCACGCCTCGAACGTGTGTACCAGTTTTCGATCAGGACGCCTTCGCCGTCTGTGCGCTCATTGACTTCTTCTACGAGCGCCAGTTCAGCTTCCTGTAACTGTGCAAGAATTTCCAATGCACGGCTGTAAGGCGCGCCTTCTGGCATCACAACATTAACAATGATCTCATCGGACTCGATGTCCGGCATGAAACTCTTTTTAACCCAGCCTGTTCCAAAAAGACCGAATCCTATGACCAGTGCGCCGAGAAAAATACTCGTTGTCAGGTAGCGATGGTCAATCGACCAGCCGGCTATTTTCCGGTAATGATTTTGTGCAAAATTGAGAATGCTGTCGGCGATCCGCTTCTGGAAGCGGCCAAAACGCTTCATGTTTGTGCGGGGCTTCATGGTCGAAAGATGTGACGGCAGAATCAGTAGTGACTCGACCAGTGAAAAGATCAGTGCGAGGATCACCACCCAGGTAATGTGCCGTGTAAATTCCGAAGTTGAACCGCTCACAAAAAGCCAGGGAAGAAAGGCCATGATGGTCGTAATAACACCAAATACGACGGGTTTGGCTACCAGTTGCGCACCTGAAATAGATGCATTGACACCGCCACCTATCCGGTTGGCTTCGCTGTGTATGCCTTCACCAACCACGATGGCATCATCAACAACGATACCGAGCACCAAGAGGAAAGCGAAAGTAGAAAGCATGTTCAGTGATACACCCACCGGCCCCAGTAACACGAAGGCACCGGCGTAGGCCGTGGCAATACCAATGGCAACCCAGAAGGCAACGATGGGTCTCAGGGTGAGTAGCAGAACGATCATGACCAGTGCCAAACCCTGCACGGCGGAACTGCCGATGGTCTTCATCCGGCCTTTGAAATCCACTGCCTGATCGGTCCACAGCGTCAGGCTGACACCTTCCGGTAAGCTGTCTTTTCTTTTCTCAATCCATTCGCGAACGGATTCTGAGGCAGTGACAATATCCATGACCTCGGTGGACATGATCTGCAGCAGCACCGCAGGTTCACCATTGAGCGTTGCCAATATCGGGTTGTCCTCGAAACCATCGATGACGGTGGCCACATCGCCCACACGCAGAATGCCGCCATCTGAAGTTTCACGGACGATAATGTCGTTAAATTCTGTTTCTGTATCGGCCTGGCTGCGTACTTTTAACTGGTAGGTACCAACCTCGGTACGGACCTGGCCCGCAGACTGGTTGATTGAGGTATTGCGGATGGCTTCGGCGACCTCTGAGAAACTCAGGTTGTAACGTCTCAGGGCCTCTTCACTGACCTCGATGGAAACCTCTTCCTGACGTGTTCCAAATAACTCTACAACGGTGACCGCTGTTAATTGCGCGGCTTCACGCCGGAGTGTTTCTGCCAGTCGTTTAAGCTCGCGTTCGCCAATGTCGCCATGGACTGCGACACGCATAAACTCATTGCGGTTGATCCACTGCTGAACCTGTGGCGGCTCGATGTCGCGAGGGAAAGAGGAGATGGAATCGAGGCGGATCTTGACATCGTTCATGAACTGGGTGAAATCAACCTGCTGTTCCGCGAGGATATAAACAGCGCCAAAGCCTTCTGACGAGGTGGAGCGTACCCACTCGATTGCATCGAGGTCGCGAACGGATTCTTCAATACGAGCAACGATTTGTTCTTCGACTTCCTGCGGGGCAGCACCGGGCCAGGAAACTTCGATCTGCAGACCCGGGGAACCGCACCTGCGGATCCATCTCGCGTTCCATTTGGGAAAAACCAATCGCGCCGGCAACAAAGATACCGATCATGACCAGGTTCGCGGCTACAGAATTCCGTGCCCACCAGGCGATTAAACCATTCATGTCCTGCTCCCTCTTTAGCTACTTTTTAGCTGGTTTTTTCACGGGTGATAGCGTGTACTTCCATGCCATCGACCGCCGCAGGAATCGTCGAGGTCACGACTTTGTCGCCAACCTCAACACCATTGCTGACCAACACGATGTCCTCCGATGTGGAAAGCACCTCGACGGTGCGGATCTCAAGCCGGTTTTCATCGTTGATCACATAGACCTTGTTCGCATTACGTAATGCAAGGCGTGGCAGTACCATTGCTGACTGGCTGTTCACACCAGCAATGTCTGCATGGACAAACATGCCAACCGCTATTGGTGCACCGTTATCGGAACCCAGGCCGTAGGGGTCTTCGACCTCGGCTATGGCATATATAAGACGTGTCTGCTGATCAACCGAGGCATGGGTGCGAACAATACGTCCGTTCCAGGTATGCTCGCGATTACCGACATGAGCGCTGAACTGCACAAGCGGTGCGTTGAATGCATCTGCCATAAAACCCATCGGCAGGTTCAGTTCTGCCAATTGTGAGTCGGTCAGAGGCAAACGGATTTCAACGGTATCGGTAGAGAAAACCCGGCCGAGGCTTTGACCCGCCGTGACATACTGGCCAATACCAACGTTTTTTTCACGTACACGGCCCAGGAATGGTACGTTTATTTCAGTGCGGGCCACATTCAGGCGGGCTTCTTTCAGATCTGATTCAGCAGCGAGTAATTTGGCTTCTGCTTCCATGACCTGCGGCTTATTCAATGCATAAGGTGTCGGTTCACCGGCATTTCGCTTATCGAGCCAGTGTTCCTTTTTAATCTTGGCATTTGCAAGTTCCCGTTGAACGGCGACCTCGGCCTCCGCAACGCGGGCCTGTGCACGAATAACGGCAAGTTTGTAGTTGGTGTCGTCAATCTTGATCAGGGTTTCACCCGGATCAAACTCAGCGCCTTCTGCAAAGGCCTCGGAGATTCCAACAATACGGCCTGAAACCTGTGGGATCAGATCAATTTCAGTCTTGGGGCGGACTTCACCCTGTGTCTGAACTGAAATGGTAACCGTGTCCGACGTCACTTCATCAACGTACAGGGAAATCAGTCTCTGTTCATCTTCCTTTTTTTCCGGTTCGGGCTTTGCTGCGCTGAGAGCCTGAACAATTCCAATGCTCACTGCCAGCACCAGGATGGGGGATATGATTTTCAGTAACTTTTTCACGGTAAACCTCGCTAGTTATATTTCAGGTCGTTACAACCATATTGTTTTTTCATTACCCACATAAAAATGGGCGGATGCTTTCTTTATCGGCATGTACTTGCCTCTAAAAAACACCAGCCCTCTTTAGCAATATCGATAACTCTTAAGACGAACTTTTCTTCTTATTGGTTACATTTAATTTTTTGTACCCCGCTGAATGACCAGTTCTGCGGGTGCATGCATATAAGACCATGAATGACTGATCAATACATGGGCCAGAAGTCAGTGGGTCATAAGTCATACGTGATACACGGCACGGGCAGGCCGTTTCAAAGTGGCTCATCAAAACCGTCAATGCCGAGTCTTGAAGAGTCGAGGCGGCTGAATTTGAAATATTCAGAATGCGGCGATTCAGTCGATGCTAAAGCCACACGCCGACGGTTGGTTTCCCGGGTTTCCCGGAATTTTCTCCCGCACGAAAAGAGGGGCCTTGGCGGCCCCTTAATGTGGAGAAATTAATCTGAAAATTAAGAAATGTGCTAGAACCTGAAACCGATGTGGGCACCATATATAAAGGGATCAATCTCTACTTTACCGATGCTCTGTCCATCCAGCCTGGCCTTGGTATCGATATCGATATAACGTACATCCACGTTGAAAAACCATTGGTCATTGAAGAGCACATCGAAGCCAATTTGGCCGGCTATTCCCCAGCTGCTGCCGAGGTCGAGATCTAAACCTTCGAGCGGGCCGGTGGTTTTTTCGCTAGAGAAACTGGTGTAGTTGATGCCGACGCCAACGTATGGCTGAAACTGTTCCGTTGGTCTGAAGTGATACTGCAGACTCACGGTTGGCGGCAAATGCTTGGTGCTGCCTATTTTTGTTTCGTCGGCCAGTTCCAGGTCATGTTTGAAGGGCCAGGCTGCAAGTACTTCCACTGCCCACACATCTGTCATCATGTAGCTGAGGTTGAACGTGGCACTGGTGGCTGATTGAACATCAACAATTTCGTGGTTGTCAGATGCCGGACTGACATAGGATGCACCAACTCGCACCAGCCAGTCGCCCGGTTCGAAAGCAGTTGCTGTACTCGCAAACCCCATGCCTAGGGTCATTACGGCTAAAAGTGCGGTTTTCGCTTTAAATTGCATTTAAATATAGCTCCTGAATTTGTTTTTCACCTGGGTTTAAATTGTATTAGAAACCAATCTTTGGAAATTGACTTGTATCAAGAAAAACTCATGCACCAGCCAAACCGGAAGATGGATTGATTTTACAGGATGTTTAGCCTCGATGGCAGAGTTGAATGTTTTTGGGGGAAGGCCCGCTTTTTGCAATAGAATGGCAAACTACATGGTCTCAATGTGTGGACAAATAACAAGGAATATTAATGAATAGATTTGTAACTTTGGTCGTAGCTGTCTTTTTGCTGGGTTTTTCAGTCGTGGGTGAACGACAGGGGATAAACGTGAGGACATCCATGCCAGTGCACAGGAAGTGCAGCCACTCCTGATTGGAATGCAGGCACCGGCTTTTACAGTGCGGGATGTTGAAAACATGACGTTCGAGATTTAAACCAGGTACGCAGGCGAACCCCATCGTCCTGACGTTTTTTCGCGGGGGTTGGTGTCCTTACTGCAATTTGCACTTATCCGAGTTGCGCCTGGCAGAGAAGCAGTTAAAGGACATGGGGTTCGATATCTGGTTTATCAGCATCGATAAACCGGCGCTTTTATTGGAAAGTCTTGATGAACCCGACATCGGTTATACCATTTATTCTGATTCATCATTGAGTGCCACGCGGGCATATGGGCTGGCATTTCGCGTGGATGATGAACTGAACGAGCGGTATCTAAGCTACGATATTGATCTTGAAAAGGCCTCGGGCGAAAACCACCACGTTTTGCCGGCACCCGCGACCTATATTATCGGCACGGATGGTGTCATCAATTTCGCCTACATAAATCCGGACTACAAGGTGCGTTTGCATCCGGAGGTCCTGTTGGCAGCAGCAACGGCTTATAGCGAAGAAGCGGACAAGCGATTGGTGTTGAAACGCAAGCAGGCCAACAAGTAAGTGAAAAGCAGCCAGGTTGTGGTTTTGCCGAGGCAACGGGATTGGAAGTCCGTGCTTTCCGGGTCATTCCGAAACCTGGGTGAACTGCTGGATTTTTGCGAAATTGACCCTTCCCGTACAGCGTTTAAAGGCAGGCATGATTTTCCACTCAGGGTGACAAGGTATTTTGCGTCGTTGATAGAAAAGGGTAATGCCCTCGACCCGTTGTTGCTGCAGGTGTTGCCGGACGCGCGTGAATTCCTGTATGTCGATGGCTACACCGAAGACGCCGTTGGTGATCAGCAGGCCATGCCTGTCCCGGGTCTGATACACAAATATCATGGCAGGGTGTTGCTGACCCTGACCGGTGCCTGTGCGATCCATTGCCGTTACTGTTTTCGGCGTCACTTTCCCTACAGTGAAGCCAGTGTCGATTACAACATCAACGGTCGGGTCATGACCTACCTGTCCGGCAACCCGGAAGTGAGTGAAGTGATCCTTTCCGGTGGTGACCCGCTGATGGTGAGCGACAGGAAAATCGCAAACCTCATCAGCGGGCTCAACAGCATTCCCCACGTTCGTGTATTACGCATCCACAGCCGTCTGCTGTCCGTTTTGCCCGAACGGGTTACCGAAATGTTTATCGAGACATTGCAGCAGTTCGAGGGGCAGATTGTATTTGTCACACACATCAATCACCCCAATGAAATATCCACCCACAACCAGTCCGTATTTCGTCTCTTGGCCGGGCAGGGCTATAAGCTTTTCAATCAGTCTGTTTTACTCAAGCGGGTTAATGACAGTGCACAGACACTGGTCGGTTTGTCGAACAAACTATTTGCAAGCGACATTATTCCATACTATTTGCATCGCCTGGACAAGGTGCAGGGCGCTGCACACTTCGATTTATCAACTCGGGAATCGTGCCGTATCTATCAACAGTTACGCAACCGTCTACCCGGCTATCTACTACCTGTTCTGGTTGAGGAAGTGGCAGGCCAGTCGTCAAAAACACCGGTTCACTGTAACTGAATGACAGGTCCACACTAGCTGTGAATTCCAGCAATGTTGTAAACACCAAAGCATGGCGACTCTTGAGAAACAGGCTGTTCTGACAAGGACGCAAAGGCACGGCGGGCGGTTGCGGCCTGTGCTCTCTGGCCAGCGGTCCCGGATCAAGATCCGGGACTGCCCTCGCAGCCAGCCGGATCTTAACGGGACCGGCCTCACAATACATCCTGTATTGGTCGGCCTCGATCGGGCTTCCTGCCCGATCGCCCCTAATCCGTCCGGCTACTCGGCGCTTCAAAGTTCGCACAGGCCGCAACCGCCCGCCGTGCCTGAACCAGTGAGCACGCCATTCTGCTGAGAAGCCCAACAGTCCGGGTGGTATTCACTGCCCTTTTATCCGCCGAAGACAGGATTTCGCCCGGGGCGCTTTTCAGGAAGAAAAGCGAGAGCCGAAGGTGCAGGGATGCACCTCCGGCGCGGTCCCGATCAGGCGGAATCCTGGCTGAGGGAAGCCCGTAGGGCCGGATTGGCAAGGGCAGTGAATACCACCCGGACTGTTGAGCGCACGGCCTGAATCGAAGCCATCAGAATGTTTACAACGTTGCTGGAATTCACAGCTAGTCACTGTCACCAGTCCCGTGTTCGACCTTCGATTCAGAAATCCGCAGGTGGTGTCAGTCGTTTACGGGGCGGATCGTAAAACACGTCCTTTACTACCCGTGCTCTGGCCATCACGCGGCTCCACTTCAGTTCTTTCTGGTAGTAAATTTCCACCAGCAGCTCTTCACCCACTTCGCCATGGGGTGTTTCCAGTGTTGCCAGGGCAATACTCGCCTTGGCGGAAGGTGACCAGGTTGCGGAGGTTACCGTACCGATCTGTTTTTTGCTTTTTGTAAAAACGTAGGAATCACGCGCTGGTTTATTGCCATCGATATCGAGCTTGACCAGGTTATAACGATGGCCATGCTTTTTTTGCGCGAGCAGCGCCTTGCGGCCATTGAATACAGGCTTGTTGAAATCTACCAGCCAGCCAAGCCCCAGCTCAAACGGCGAGCGGGTATGACCGGTACGTACGGCTGCATGAGCGGGCATGAACTCATGCCGGCACTGGATGAATCCAGCCTCGACCCTGAGCATCTGAAGTGCTTCGTCGCCCATGGCCGTTATACCGTGCAGATGACCGGCCTCAAATAACCGGTCCCACAACACCCCGGCATGTTGCGGGTCTATCCACAGCTCATAACCGAGATCACCGGTAAAACCGGTACGCGATAGCAAGAGTTGCGTACCCTCAAAGGAAAAATGCCTGATATCGAATATCTTCATGTTCTCGACACCGTCGAGCCCCATTTTTTTGAGTGTTGCGCAACTTGTGGGACCCTGCAGCGCCAGTGCTGCCACTTCGTGGGTTTCATCCGTCACCCTGACATCAAAACCAATCGTGTTGGTCAATAACCAATCCAGGTGGCGTTCCTGCGAGCACAACCTGTAGTCGTCTTCACCCAGGTGGAATATCGTGCCGTCGTCAATCGCCTGGCCTTCGTCAGTACACCAGATGCAATAGCCGACCCGGCCCGGTTTGATCTTGCTGACTTCGCGTGTTACCAGGCGATTCAGGTAGGGCAGGGCATCCTTGCCGCTGATGCGGTACTTGCTCATCGGTGTCAGGTCAAAAACCGTGCAGGCATTGCGGCAGGCAAAATATTCCATGGCGGAACAGGTATAGGCGTGCGGGGACAGGTAGTCTGCCCAGCGCCCCCATTCCTTCAGGTGATTCAGGGGTTCCTGGCGCGAAAAGAACGGACTTTGAAAAACCTTGGTGAGGTAATGTGCCTTGGTGGAATAATCGATAGCCCGTACATTGTCTCTGCTGCTGATCTGGTTCATGAGTTTTGACCCTCAACATCTTTTATTCCCAACACTGCGTTTGCAGCATTTCGACCGGCGCTGCCCATCACACCGCCGCCGGGATGGCTGCCTGCACCACACAGGAACAGGCCGTTGACCGGGCTCGCGTATTGAGCGGAATGAGGCACGGGCCGCAACATGAGGAACTGGTCTATGGCCAGTTCACCGTGGTGCCAATGACCGCCGCTGATTCGGAATTCAGATTCGATATCCACCGGTGTTAACAGTTCCCTGTGGAGAATCTTCGAGTGAATCCCCGGTGCATAGGCGTCCAGTAAATCGATAAGCTTGTCTGTAAAAGCGGCTTTCTTTTCCGACCAGTCGGCTTTCAGTTCATAAGGTGCATATTGCACCACGGCCGACAGTACATGTTTTCCCGGTGGTGCAAGACTGGTGTCGTGCAGGCTCGGAATAATGATTTCCGCTACCGGTTTGATCGAATATTCGCCATATTTTGACTGGTTAAAGGCGCGCTCTACGTAGTCCATGTCCGGAGCGATCAGCAAACGATCACCAAGCTGATTCTGGTTTAGCCCTTTGAACTCCGGCGCGCTGTTCAGCGCAAGGTGAAGTTTGGCTGTATTGCCACGCATACGAATGTTCCGGACCCTGCGTACAAAGCCGGCTTCCAGGTTGCGGGCACCCAGTAAATCGAGGAAAGTGGTCTTGGGATCAGCGCTGGATATCACCGTGCCGGCAGCGATTTTCTCACCACCTTGCAGTTCAACACCGGAAACATGATCACCATCCATCAGGATGCGTGAGACGGTTACCGATGTCCTGATTATGGCGCCCTGTTTGCCTGCCACCTGCGCCAGCGCGTTGCTGACGGTACCCATGCCGCCCTTTGGCATGGCAATGCCCTGCAAGCCGCTGAGACGATGTAATGCGCAGAACACACTGTTGTTGGAACGGGGGCCCAGGTTCGTACCCAGCACACCATCCAGGCTTAATGCACCCTTGAGCAAGGGGTTCTCGAAATTTTCCTGGAGCACATCGTAAATATTGATACCTGCGATACGCAGGAACTCACGCATGTCATCCTTACCCAGCAAGCGGATGTTCAACGCCATTTTTGCCAGGCTAATCCAGTCGCTGCGGTTGCGGGTCGCAATCCTGGGTGGAATACGGTTGTTCAGACGGTTGATTACACCGGCAAACCGGTTCATGAACCGCCGGTATTCCTTCATGGCCAGCCGGTCCTTGTCGCTGATATTTGCACCCTGTAATGCATCTCCCGAAATCTGCAGGTGGTTGCCATCTTCAGCCAGTGCCGTGGTTTTCATGTTTGTTTGTGAATATGACAGGCCTGCAGATTCGAGGGATAGCTCTTTGCGTATGTTCTTATCCAGCAGGAAGAGCAGGTGTGCACCGGCCGACACCTTGAAACCGGGTGCGAACTCCCGGGTAATGGCTGCGCCACCTGCGTGTTCGGCGGCTTCCAGCACGGTAACTTTTTTGCCGGCCCTGGCGAGGTATGCCGCACACACCAGGCCGTTGTGGCCAGCCCCGATGATAACGGTATGCTCGTTGCTGTTAGTCATCGAGCCAGCCCTCCGGTACTGTATTGGGTTTACGCATGTCCCGGAGGATTTCACGTGCAGCATTGGCTCCCGGGGCGGCCATGACACCACCTCCGGGGTGGTTGGAAGAACTGCACATATACAAACCTTTTGCAGGTCCGCGGTATTGCGCATAACCGGGTATGGGGCGATTGAAAAGCAATTGGTCCATGGTCAGTTCGCCAAGGAAGATATTGCCCTCGGTCAGACCAACTTCATCTTCAAGTTCACGCGGGGTACGAATTTCCACGTGCTGGATCAGGTCTTTGAAACCTGGTGCGTATGACTCGATCTTGTTGATGACGGTCTGCCCGAACTGATCGCGCAGATCTGTAGTCCAGTCCTTGCCGTTTACTTTTGGAGGCACATACTGCACGAATACCGACATGAAGTGCTTGCCTGGCGGTGCCATGGTCGGATCGGTGAGTGATGGAATGAGAATGTCTACATAAGGGTCCTGTGACCAAATGCCATCTTTCCAGTCGTCGTAGGCACGCTCCAGTCGTTCAACACTATCCACCAGGTGCAAATCACCCTTGATGAGTTCCGGGTTGCCTTCGAGCGCAGTAAATTGCGGCACACCATCGAGGGCAAAATTGAGTTTGCCGGACGAGCCTCGAATTTTGAAATTCCTCACCTTGCGAATAAATTCCGGTTCAAGGTCTTTCGGGTCCATGCATTCAAGGAATGTTCGTGGCAACGTCATGTTCGAAACAACGACATCGGCGTAAAGTTCGTCACCGTTTTCGAGTGCTACACCGGTTACCTTGCCATTGCTCACAAGTATCTGTGCTACACCGGAATCTGTCTGGATATTTCCGCCATGGTCTTTGAAACAGTCTGCCATCGCATCGGCAATAGCCCCCATACCGCCGCGTGCAAATCCCCAGGCGCCCATATTGCCATCGACGTCACCCATTGCATGGTGCAGCAAAACGTAGGCGGTGCCGGGTGACATGACCCCCATGGCGGATCCGATAATACCGCTACCGGCCTTGGCGGCCTTGATCAACGGGTGTTCAAAATACTCATCCAGGTATTCTGAAATACTCATCGTGTACAGACGCATCATGTCGTAGATAACGTCCTCGCCCATCTTCAACAGGGTTTTACCCATATGCAGCATTTCCACCAGGTCACGTGGTTTGAATGATGTGGGATCCGGGGCAGTGCGCAGCAGGAACTGCCTGATAAACCGGCACTGGCGCATGATGTCGCGATCAAAACGGACCTTGGCGTTTGCATCGCGTGGACTGAGACGGGCCATTTCCCTGCGTGATACATCCGGATCAACATAAGAGCCTATGTAATCGCCATTTTGAGACAGCGTGGCGTTGCCACCGTAGGGCACAATTTGCAGACCGTATTTGGCCAGGTTCATACTGCGATAGACTTCCGGTCGCAACAGGCTGCTGACATAGGAGCAATTGGAATAGATCCAGTCCTTGTGCTTCTTAAGACTGACGGTTGCGCCACCAATATAGGGGTTCTTTTCGAGCAGTAAAACGTCGAGTCCGGCTTTGGCCAGGTAGGCTGCGTTGGTCAGGCCGTTATGGCCCGCACCGATGACGATGGCATCATATTTTTTCAAGCTTACGCGCTCCCGCTATACCAGTTTCCCGGTGAAGTTTCTGTAGCACAATGACCTTGACATAGGTTCGCACATCTCACCCTATCTGTCTACTATGAATGAATGGTTATTCATTCATTGAAAAACTTTTTGAAAGGACTTATGCTGAAAGGGTAAAGCCAGCGTTTGCATGCTGCATTTGAATGAGGAACCGGTTTGAGCCAATCTTTGAAAAAATCCCGGACCAAGCGACGCACAGCGTCCAAAGAAGTGCGTCAGGATCAGCTGATCAAGGCGACCATACGCTCGATCGCCAGGCATGGTTTGTCAGAAACCACGATTGCAACCGTCGCCAGGGAAGCGGGACTCAGCCAGGGTATTATCAATCTTCATTTCAAAAGCAAGGAAAGGTTACTCGAAGAAACCCTGGGTCATATCGTGGACGAATACCGCAGCGCATGGTACAAAGTCATGAATTCAAGTGGTCAAACGGCCGCTGAAAAACTGGCCGCACTGGCCGCTGTGGATTTTGATAAACAGATTTGTCAGCGTAACAAACTGGCCGTATGGTTTGCTTTCTGGGGTGAGAGTCGATCACGTCTGACGTACCGTAAGATTTGTGCAGAAAGCAGCCGGGAGTACAAGCAATTGTTAACCGGTCTTTGCGAAGAACTCATCAAACAAGGTGATTACAAGGTCCAGGCACAGCATGTCGCCATCGGTCTGTTGGCCATGAATAGCGGCTTGTGGCTGGATATGTTGATAAGCCCGTCTGAAATGCCCGCAGAGCGGGCACGGGAAATAAGCCTGTCCTACCTGCGGGGTGTTTTCCCAGGGCATTTCCCGGAATAGAGAATGAATAAAAAGGCACTCACAAAATTAATTCAATCCCAGCCGCCCGGAACCGCCCTTCAACAGGTGTTCTATACCGATAACGACATCTATCAACGTGATGTTGAAGAGGTCTTTCTCAAGAGTTGGTTGTACGCCGGTCATCTGAGTGAAATTCCGGAAACCGGGGACTGGTTCCTGTTTGAAATGGCGGGGGAGTCGGTCATTATTGTGCGCAACAATGAAGGGCAGGTCAGCGCACTGCTGAATGTTTGCCGGCACCGTGGTTCAAAAATTTGTCTCGAAAAGCGGGGCTGTTCAAGGAAACTGGTTTGTCGCTATCACGGCTGGAGTTATGACCTGGATGGCCGGCTTCACTCGGCAGCCCATATGCCCGATGATTTCGATAAATCTGAAGTCAGGCTCAAAAAAATTCATACCGAAATACTGGAAGGTATGATCTACATAAATTTTTCCGACCAGCCTGCATCCTTTGCACCGGTCCGTGAAGATTTGAGTGAGTGCCTGCGCCCATACCGGCTTGACCAGGCCAAAGTCGCCCATAGGCAAACCTATGCCATCAAGGCCAACTGGAAATTATCGGTCGAAAACTATACCGAGTGCTACCACTGTGCGCCTTCACACCCGGAATATACCCGTGGCCACGCGTTGGCCAAGCCCGATGCACGCTCCACGTCCGAGATGGAAATGATCATGGCCCGCGCCGGTGCCTGTGGACTGAGTGAGAAATCAACGAACCGTGTTTATCTCGATGAACCGGGCTTCGGCACCGGTTATGCCTTCGAGCGATACCCGATGTGGCGCGGTCATGTCACCGGCAGTGAAGACGGTCAGGCGGTTGCCCCATTGCTGGGAGAGGTCAAGGCATACGATGGCGGCACCACCGATTTCCAGGTGGGGCCGGTCACTTTTGCACTGGCCTATTGCGACCACGTGGTGATTTACAGGTTTACACCCGTTTCACAGAGCGAATCCGAGTGCGATATTACGTGGTTGGTGAATGGCGATGCAGAAGAGGGTAAAGACTATGACAAGGCACGCCTGACCTGGCTGTGGGATGTAACCACCCAGGCCGATAAACGTATCATCGAACACAATTCCGAAGGTGTGAATTCACGTTACTACGAGCCCGGGCCATATTCTAAAATGGAAGAATACACGTGGAAATTCACGTCGTGGTACCTCCAGGCCATCCACCCGTAGTACCGGTCGCGTGATGGTATATCATGACGATGGTGAAACCTGCGATCATAGCCACTGAAAACGACAAGGCACTGCAACTGCGCCGTATGAAGCGGATACCGTTGCTACTGCTTTGCTTGATGGTCCTGTTATTCTTTATTACCTTGCGCTCTCCCGCACCCTGGGCTGCCTGGTTGCACGCGTTCGCAGAGGCGGGCATGGTGGGCGCCCTGGCTGACTGGTTCGCGGTTGTGGCACTGTTTCGTCATCCGCTGGGTATACCCATTCCACATACCGCCATCATACCCAACCGGAAGAATGATATCGGTGAAAGCATGTCGCGTTTTGTTGCCGATCATTTTCTCGAACCGGCGGTGGTCCGTAAAAAACTGCAGAATACCAACCTGGCCGTTTTTGTCGTCAGTTGGCTAAAAAGTGATAAGGGTAAACGCAGCGTTGAGGATCTTTCAACAGCGGTACTGCGGTGGGCACTTGGCGCGCTGCATGAGAAACGGGTGCGCCGGTTTCTTTCGAGGCTTTCCAGCAAACAACTGGCAAATGTAAGTCTCGCACCACTGCTTGGCAATACGCTGGAATGGCTGGTACGGGGACAAAGGCACCAGCAAATACTGACCCAGGTATTGCGTTACACCATCGTCCTGGTGCATGACAACCGCGATGCAATCCGGGCCAGGGTGCAAAAGGAAAGCCCATGGTGGTTACCGGGTTTTGTCGATGACCGGATTCTGAAAAAAATGCTGGAGCGCATCGAACATCAATTATTTGAAATGGCATTGGATCAGGACCATCCGCTACGTGACCAGTTTAACCAATGGGTACAAAACCTGGCGGATGATCTGAAGAATAGTCCGGAGCACCAGCGTCTTGGCGATGACATCAAACAGCAGTTGCTCGATAACGATGAATTGCAGGATTACCTGTATGGTTTGTGGCGCGAACTGGCACGCAATATCGAAACGGATATCGAAAAACCGGAATCAGTGATCAGACAGCAGGTCGGTCAATGGCTGGGTAACGTGGCTGAAGAACTGGATAGTGACGCGGATATGCAGGCCTGGCTCAACGCCTGGCTGGTCAATGCCATCACCCTGGTGGTCGGGCGCAACAGCGCCCAGATAGCCAGCCTGATCAGTGATACGGTGAAATCCTGGGATGGCATGGATACCAGTCGCCGGGTGGAACTGGCGATCGGTCGGGATTTACAGTTCATACGTATCAACGGTACCCTGGTGGGCGGCCTGGTAGGCCTGGTGATCCACGCAGTGAAGCTTTATATTTAGCCCGAACATTGCACCATTATCCCGGAGCAGGTCGCGACCGGGAACCGGTCGAGAGCTGCTCTGGGCCATGGTGGTGCAATGTTCGGGCTGGTATTTTTCAGGCGCGTGAAACAAATTTGCCGGTGGTTGTGTTCACCTTGATGCGTTCGCCGCTTTCCAGGTATTCGGGAACCTGTATCTCTATCCCGGTCGAGAGCAGTGCCGGCTTGGTACGGGCACTGGCACTGGCGGCTTTGAGACCCGGTGCCGTTTCGGTGATCTCGAGTTCCACGTTCTGCGGGATCTCGACCCCGACGATCTGTCCATCGACCAGCAGCGCGATCATACCTTCCAGGTCTTCTGTCATGTAACCCGATTGCTCTTCGATAGCTTCGGCATTCAGCGCGTACTGGCTGTAATTTTCCGTATCCATAAACGTGGTGATATCACCTTCGCGATAAGAGAATTGAACCGAGCGTCTGACCAGGTCACCGTCCTTGATAAAATCATCGCCTTTTAGGGTCTGTTCCAGTTTTTGCCCGCTGCGGACATTAAAGAAACGGACTTTGAACAGGGTTGATGCGCCACGGGCCGAGGGATTGCGTTTTTCGATCTGGCGGGTAAAGTAAACTTCACCATCGATTTCTACAACAGAACCTTTTTTAAGATCACTTGCTTTTGGCATTAATTCGACCTGGTTTGATGGCACCGAATCACCGGTGCGAAAGCGCATATTATACTTGGCTTACAGGATATATGGGTTCGTCTATAGCGGGTCTAATCCGTTGTATCAACTGCTTCAAAGCGATTTTTATCGCGGTTTTTTCGAACATTCCCCGGGTCCCAAATAGTACCACTCATGGCAATCCAGACACCGTGTGGAAGGGATTGTACCGCGCCAACAGCGCAACCAATATTGAAAATCGCATCAGAATCGCGGAATCGGGCCGGATTCAAGGCGCCTGTCAGCACCATGGTTTTGTTCGGAATATCGGCCAGTATCAACGCGGTTTTGACCATGCTGTCGGTACCATGGGTGATCAGAATATGATTCGCATCACTGGCTGCGACTGCGTCGCGAATTGTAAGCCTGTCCTCATCCGTGATGTGCAGACTGTCCTTGCGCATCAATGCGTTGACTTCAAATTCAAACCCCACTTGCAGGTGGTCGAGAATCTGCCCGATTAACGGCTCGCCAATCTGGTAGTCACTCATATCGTCAAAATAAATTTTGTCGATTGTGCCACCTGTGGTAACAACGAGTAGTTTTTTCATTATTATTGCCTTACTGAATTCATTGTTGCTGTTATATTGCAACAGGTAGTATAGCGTGCAAGCGTCATGGGTAAATAAATATGAATATTCAGGTCCGGCAGGTTAAAGCAGACTCGGGAAATTCGCAATACAGCATATTTTCTGGGGTATTGTGGTCAATTCTAATTGTGTTGTTCTTATCCTTTCCTGTCAGCCTGATGGCACAGGTCCAGGAGCAAACCGAGCCGCTTATACCTGAAACCGGGCAGGAGCAGGCAGAAGAGCTGGCGGAAACGCCTTTAGCGGTAACGGTCGTATTGCCTGGCAGTCAGCAAATGGCCATGGCGCTGGCAACACCGGAATTACGCGAACAGGCATTGCTTGACCTGGCTGTAGCCGCACATATAGTGAGCCGGGCTGAACGTGAATTTAAGGCCGGAATCAAGCTTGATCATGATGTCCTGGCACAAAGTTACCTTGATGATCGTGCCTGGTTGCAAACACTCATTGACCGTCACGGATGGGTGCGACCACACGATTCTGTATTGGACCCGGCGGCCTGGCAGTTAATCGAAGAACTTCAGCAGCACGACCTTGAAAACATGCCCTTGCTATTTCCGGGTCATATGCCCGAAGCGGTTCTGATTTACCAGGTTTTCCAGCGATCAAGTCAGCCGCTTGCGCTAACCAACCTGCCAAACCTGTTGCTTGAAGTCGAGGCCGATGTTGTCAATCTTTGGGATGCATTTTTGCGCTTGACTGAAGTTGATGGTGTCGCAGACGCGGCATGGAAAGTAGTCGAAACTGCCTGGTTCACAGACCGGTTGATGCCCCCCTTGCCACCGGTAGTGAAAGAGTCTTCCGACAACCGGGACAAATGGCTGGACAATATTCCTCAAGCGATGTCAGAAACCGTACTGAGTGCGGTCGATGCACGCCCGCCGGACAGCAAAGGGCTGATACGACTGCGCTATTCAATACTCAATGGGTTGCCAACACTGACTGGAGAAGAAAATGTCAGTACCGTGAACCATCTCAAAGATTCGTTATATCTCCTCAGCCTGATCGATGGTCTGCATGAGGGGCGATATTTTAACTTTGTCCAGGGTCTGCTTTCGGTTTCATTCAGACTGCTTGAGTTTCCGGTAAACGAACGGGAGTCATTTTCACTGGTTGACTGGCTGCTGGCAGAACTACCCTCTATATCGGCGCACTATGCGGAAAGCTTTGCCGCGGTCGATCCGAATTTGAATAACGCGATAACGGCAATTTATGAGGTGCTGTCAGCGGTTGCCGGTTTCCATGCCGATGACCTGGCCGGACCTGGTACTCAGGAACTTGAGGATGGAGGTTCGGGTGATGATATATCTACCGAAATCGAGTCAAGTGACAATCCCGCAAATCATGCAATAGAGACAAGGGCTTCACGGAGCATGCTGGCAGACGCGGTCGCGCAATTGGCACTGTTGATTCCGGACATGGCCTATTACTTCAATACGCCCGTTCGTGCAAGGATTGAGAGGGGCGTAAATACCTGTATCGGATTGGCCGCTAAGCGGGATGATAGCGATGGTTCAGTCTTGATACGTCGTCAATTCGATTCCTGTATGGAATCCCTGTTGCAGATGGCAGACAGGGAAACCCGGGTGGCTGAACTGTCAGGTGACATGAACGGTCCGTTTACCAACGATACGTTGCGGCGTGAACTAGGTGTTGCTCCGTGGCAGAGAATCAACTACGCCGTTGGTTACCTGGACGATCGTTTCACCACCGATTGCCTGCCACCCGCCAATGTGCTCCCCAATCCGCTTGAATGGTCTGTTCTTGCCAATATCATGAGCTGGTTTGGTGAACACTATCCGGAGTTTTTTGATACTACGGAGAATGAAAACCGTATTTCAAGAATGCGAAATATAGGTGAAGAAATTGTCCTGGCCATGGTGGAACAATCGGAGTGTCTGGCCGCTTCCGGGACTGGCTACAATGACCTGATCAGTCGCATCATGACGGATTATGAGATTGCCTTGCGGCAACTGGAATCTGGTATCAGTAAAGCAGAAGCCGACTTTCGCAATCAGAGACTCAGGCCAGGTGCTGATGTCGTTCTTGGTGAGAACGCTTCGCAAAAAACCGCTTACCGCCCGAATGACCTTGTCATTGCACCTTGTGATGCGCTTGCAGTATGTGAAATGTCAGGTAATCTCAGCACGACCCGGGCACTCATAGGCTTGTTTCCTGATGAATACCTGCTGGCAGAGCAAGCGGGATTTGGACATATCGAAATCTGTTACCGCAATATGGAATGGGTGCAGCGCCGTTCTGAACTGGTTCGCGCGGATGATGAAAACGTTGCAAATTATTTTGGACACCTGGGTTTTGACCTGGTTGGCCGTTATGTAGGATACAAGCAGGTCAGTGATATTTTCGGTTTCCGTTTCACCGGCCCCGAAGAACATCATTATTTGTTCGCCAAGGCATCTGAGGAGGTGTTAAACGACAGTTGCCCGGTTGAGTGGGTGGGAAGCCGCATGATTACGCCATTGCGGGTAAATCGTGGTGGTATCGTACCCAATCGCCTGACTTATCTTGCCGCGGCGAGAAAACTCCCGTCCCGGTTGTTGCAAAGTAACTGGGACCGGGGAGCGGAATGGCGTGACTGGTTTGTCACAGGTATTGGTGTTGAATCGCTGGAATTACCGGCTCCAACGGAAATTAAAACCCGCCTGAACCAGCATTTGCAGGCCTTGTACCAGGCACAACAAATGGATATTTATAACCGAATATTATTGCCAAATGCCCGCAACTCACAAGGTGATGTCGTGTCTTTATACGATGAGATGTCAGAGGTCTCGATTGCCAAGGCAATGTTGCGAACGCAGATGATGCTGTTCTACCCGGAGTCACTCATTAACACCGACTCAATTCGAATGGCAATCGTGGGTGATGCAGGTTTGCTGGAGCAACGGACCTTACGACGTTTCAGGGAAGACAACGTGCCAATGACCTCTGTAAACAGGATTGCCCGTGAACGCCTGTACAAGTTTCGTGAAGACTGGTCAAAACAACCGGAGGCGGTGCGCCAGCAAGCATCGATGCCGGCCAGCCTGGCTTATGCACTGACCCGTATTAACATCCTCTACCGTCAGTTTTTTATATCGCGTCCAGAGGTGTTGCAGGAGATCGAGGTTACAGTGCAAGCGGAGCCCCAAGTCGAGTCCGGGGGCTAGGGTTGACACTAAACCAGTTGATAAACCAGCGAATCAATCAGGCCGGGCTGCGGTTACGCTTTTTGAACGCAAATAAATAGAAGACGGCCAGTGCAACCTGCACCATTGCGGGCAGTCTTTGCTGCGGGTTGCTCCAGGCTTCCATGATGCCAATGGTAAAGTAAAGCATTAGCAGCAAGCCTGCCCAGATCATACTGCGGTAGTTTCCACGGAAAAGACCGGTCAACGGAATTAGAAGCGGCAGGCAGGCAAACAGGGTTAACCAGCCATTACGGGCACCCAGTGGTGGCGGCAACAGCCAATGCCAGATCACCTGCCAGACCAGTGTGGCTACATAGGTAGCCAGCATGAGTTGTGTCCAGCGTTTCAGAGGATTTTCAGTACAGATTCGGGTGGACGACCAATACGGGCTTTGCCATTTGCCAGCACGATAGGCCGCTCGATCAAGATAGGCGCTTCTATCATCGCAGCAACCAGTTGCTCGTCGCTCAGTTGCTCGTTATCGAGCCCCATTGCCTTGTATTCCGACTGGCCCTTGCGCATCAGTTCCCTGGGCTGCATACCAAGTTGAGCGAGGATTGAAGTTAGCTGATCCGCATCCGGCGGTGTCTCCAGGTACAGGATAACCTCGGGCTCAATGCCATTTTCCCTGAGCAACTGGAGCGTGGTTCGTGATTTGGAGCAACGCGGATTGTGCAGTATTTGAACTTTCAATTGGATGTCCTTCTGTCAATATGTGAGTCGGCTGATTATTATACCGTTACCATAAGACAATACATGCGTACATCTGCTCAACCCGGAGGATAATTTGAACGTACTGGAATCATTCAGCAGCATTCCCCGCGTCAGGCGGCTGGCAGCCCATGTCTGGCGGCATTTTGGTGAGGACAGGTTATTCGATGAGGCTGCTTCGTTGAGTTATACCAGCCTGTTTTCGATGGTTCCGTTGCTGGCCGTGGTTTTCGGTGTGGCGTCGATCTTTCCTGTATTCCAGCAATGGAGTGAACAACTCCAATCATTTGTATTCTCTAACTTTGTACCCGCATCGGGAGATCAGATACAGGTTTACCTGACCGGTTTTCTGGAGAGTGTGGGTAAACTGACCCTGACGGGTACACTGGTTCTGATTATCACGGCATTGCTGCTAATGGTCAGAATTGAACGCACCTTTAACCTGATCTGGCGGGTGCCCACAGCCCGAAGCATTGGCAACAGGGTGGTCATGTACTGGGCGGTACTAACACTGGGACCAATGGCCCTGGGTGCTGCTGTTGCTCTGAGTGCACAACCCGTATTCGAGCAGGTGGCAGTGGGTGCAGCCTCCCATTCAAACTGGCGTGCACTGGGTATATTTTCCTTATCCTGGCTCGCGTTCACATTAATGTTTTTCCTGGTTCCGAACCGTCGTGTTAACTTTACCCATGCCCTGGTTGGTGCATTTTTGTCTGCAGTTCTGTTTGGCCTGGCTAAACAGGCTTTTGTCACCTTTGTGGCGAATGCCAGTTTTAATGTTATCTATGGTGCGCTGGCAACCATTCCCATATTTTTGTTCTGGCTGTACCTGGTATGGATAGTCGTCCTGTTGGGCGCGTCGCTGGCGGCCTCGCTGACCACGTTCAATGACCGTAAGGTTGACTGGGGTTGGCCCAAGAAGTGGGGCTTTTTACTCGCCTATCGCCTGGTTGGCTATTTGTGGAAAGCACAAACTGAAGGAAAGGCACTCGCGGTTGAGACCCTGTTGGAGTCAATGGAAGGTGTAACAGAACCGGTACTGGCCGGGCAGCTATCCCTGTTATTTGAAGCAGGCCTGGTTGCACGAAGTGAAGATGGAAACTGGCTTCTGTGCAGGGATATGGATACGGTCAGCCTGCTGGACCTGTACCATGCCGGCGAATACTACCTGCCAGTTGGAGAGAAACTCGAAGTTCCAAGTAAGAGTGAATGGGATCCGGTCTTTTTCAGGTCTATCTCAGAGCATAAATTGAATATGCAACAATCACTGAAAGCCATGTATACGCAAACCGAAACCTGAGAATAGGAAGAAAAAATGACAAGAGTAATAAGTTTGGCCTTAACGCTAATGGTTTTGATGGTTTCCGGTTTACGCGCAGATGCTGAAAATCAGCAACCGGTTGATTTTACTTTGCAGCAACTGCATGGCGAAGCCGTGAGTGTGAGTGATTTTCGGCAAAAATGGGTAGTGCTCAATTACTGGGCGACCTGGTGCGCACCCTGTCGAAAAGAAATCCCGGATTTATCCAGCCTGAATGAAGCACGTGAAGACATCATTGTGCTTGGACTGGCTTTTGAAGATACGGCACCGGAAAACTTTGACGAATTTCTCGCAGAATATAACCCAAGTTACCGGATTCTGCTGATAGACGTATATGCCCCACCTGAGCCTTTCGGCGCCCCAAAGGCGCTACCGACAACGATCATTCTTAACCCCGAAGGGATCCCGGTTAAGACCTACGTCGGGCCGGTAACCCGTGAGGATATCGAGTCGTTTATTGACTCGATGTAGTCTGGGCTAAATCAAGTCTGGATAATTTCAGGTGAGCTGCCTGGACCAGCCAGGACCGGGATAGGCTCTGCTCGAGGACTAGTGTACTTTGTGATTATTCCTCTAAAACGCCATATTCCGCTATGTTTCAATATCCTGAGAAGAGACGGCACCGACTGGTGCAATGTTCGGGCTGGTCACCCTTGATCGGCGGGAAGCCAAGGTGGTGTGGTATCTTGTTTCAGGACATGCTGTGAACCCATCCATGGGCGCGCGGTCGCGACTTCCTGTCGCTCACGGTCCTGAAGTAAGGCACTGCACCCCCTCGGCTTTGTGCGAATGCATGAGTCAATGGTTTCTGATAGATGCACGTCGTTTGATGATTCAGCTGTGATGGGTATGGACTTATCAGGACCTTGAGCGACATGGACGTCGCGCCAGAGCTCTACAGGGACGTACTTGCAGCGAGTCCTGGTAAGTCCATACCCATCACAGCGCCCCAACGATGAATTTGATCAGACCTTGGTCAATAACCAATACCAGTGCTGTATTCGATAGCATTACGTACCGGCGCGAATGACTTCCGGTGAATAGGGCAGGGCCCAAGAGTTTTGAGGCGCTCAAGGTGATGGGCGGTCGGGTAACCTTTGTGCCGGTCAAAGCCGTAATCCGGATATAAATCATGCATCGATAGCATCAGTTGGTCCCGATAGACCTTTGCGAGGACTGAAGCGGCTGAAATGGACGCGACAAGCCGGTCACCGCCGATTACGGTTTTAACCTCGCAGGTCAGTGAGGGTGCACGATTTCCGTCAATCATGGCTCGCTGGGGGGCTGGGTTGAGGTTTTCGACGGCCCTTTGCATTCCGTTCATGGTGGCTTGCAATATATTGACACGATCGATTTCGTCTACTTCAACAAACTCCACCGCAAAAGCAACTGCCTGGCTTTCAATTTGCGGTGCCAGTCGCTCACGCTTGAGCGCAGTAAGGCGTTTTGAATCATCCAGGTATTCAAGGTCATAATCGGCTGGGAGAATAACCGCGGCTACCACTACGGGTCCGGCCAGTGGCCCGCGGCCTGCTTCATCCACACCGGCTTCCAGAAAAAGGCTAGCTTGCATTTATGACCCGTTGCGACCGGCAATATGGCGAAGGACTACATTGCCTGCGGTGACCGCCGCATTAATCCTCAATATATTATGCAACTCATCAAAACGTTGCTTGAGCCTGTCAACCGACCCTGGTTGATCCAGCCACCTGCTGACCTCATCGGCAATTCGTTGGCCGGTCACTTCATGTTGCAGTAATTCAGGTACGAGTAGCTCCCCCGCAAGAATGTTGGGAAGGGAAAAAAAGCGGGTCTTTAGCAATTTGAACCACTTCATCAGGTTGTATGATGTTCCTGCTATGCGGTAGCAAACAACCATCGGACGATTGACCAGCATGACCTCAAGTGTCGCGGTGCCTGAGGTACAGATCACCACGTCTGACGCAGCCATGACTTCCTTACTGCGGCCGGCAAAGATCTTGCAGTTCACATCGGGGTACTCCAGCAGTACGGATTTAAAATACGCCCCGACTTTTTCTGTCGCGGCAGGCATCAGGAAACGAATGCCGGGGTAACGTTTACTCAGAATGCTTGCAGCATCAAGTATTGATGTTGAAAGCTTTTCCAGTTCACTCATCCGGCTACCGGGCAACAGTGCAACACAGGTGTCCCCGGTCTCCACGCCGAGTGCCAGGCGCGCGGGTTCAGCTTCGACCTGCAATGGAATCTCATCAGCCATGGGGTGCCCCGTGTAATCCGCAGCCACGGGATAATGTTGATAACAGTCCGGTTCAAATGGAAACAGGCACAGCACCCTGTCAGTTGATTTTGTGATGGTTTTGACCCTGCCGGATCGCCAGGCCCAGATGGTGGGACTGACATAATGGATAACCGGGATGGATCTGGCTTTTAGTCTTTTTTCAACACCAAGATTGAAATCCGGTGCATCGATACCTACGTAAACATCCGGTTTCAGCTCCAACACCCGCTGAACAAGCTGGCGCCGTAATTTGACCAGGCGGGGCAGGTGCGAGACGACTTCAAATAAGCCCATTAGTGAGAGTTCACCGGTATCCCACCAGCATTCGCAGCCTTCGGTTTTCATCAACGGGCCGCCGATGCCGACGAATCGGACTCCCGGTTCTTGCTGGCGAATGGCTTTAATCAATGCCGCACCGAGTTGATCACCAGAGGTCTCTCCGGCTACCAAAACCATGATCATTAGCGAATGATGCCGCGCTCAGCTAAATTTAAAAAATCGACAAGGGGTTGTATTTCCGGAGAGTTGACGGCCATTTCAGTGAGTCGGGTGGTTGCTTCTTCCAGCGGTAAACTCTCGCGGTAAAGAATTTTATAGGCCCGTCGTACCTGGTTGATCTGCTCGCTGGTAAAACCCCGCCGTTTAAGACCTTCCGAATTGATACCCTTGGCCCTGGCTTTCTCACCTGCTACCGTCACATAAGGCGGAATGCTCTGGTTTACATAACTGGCGAAAGACGTAAAGCTGTGTTCGCCAACAGAGCAATATTGGTGAATCAATGAGTAGCCTGACAAAATCGCATGGTCACCGATGGTTACGTGTCCGGCCAGCGATGTATTGTTGGCCATGATAATGTGGTCGCCCAGGATGCAATCATGGGCAATGTGAACACAGGCCATTATCCAGTTATCGCTGCCGATACGGGTGACACCGCCGCCCTGTGCCGAGCCCCGGCTGAAAGTACACATTTCACGGATGGTGTTGTCGTCACCGATGACGAGTTCGGTATCTTCACCCGCATATTTTTTATCCTGCGGTTGTTCACCGATCGATGTGAATTGGAAAATATGATTGTTTTTTCCAATGGTCGTGCGACCGGTAATGACCGCGTGCGGTCCGATTCGTGTACCGGCATCGATACGGACCTTCGCATCTACAATGGAAAAAGGACCGACTTCGACGTCATCCGCAAGCTCGGCTTTGGGGTCAATAAGGGCTGTTGGATGTATCATAATCAATCTTCCCCTGAAAAAATTTTAACCTTCGGAACACAGAATTTCACAGCTGGCGGTACGCTGACCTTCAACGCTGCAGCGGGCTTCGTACTTACCCAGGCCACGCATGATCCGTGTCTGTGTAACATTTATCAGCAATTGGTCACCGGGAACCACTTTTCGGGCGAACTTCGCATTGTCTATTTTAACCAGGTAATAAATACCGCCGATCGTTCCCTCTGTTGACAGGGCCACGTGGGCCAGCACACCACAGGCCTGCGCCATGGCTTCGAGTATCAGGACCCCCGGCATCACCGGATTGGTAGGGAAATGACCCTGAAAAAATGGCTCATTAATTGTAACGTTTTTAATGGCGGTAAGCGTCTTCTCAGGTTCCAGGGTGTAGGAGGTCACCCGGTCTATCAACAGCAGTGGATACCGGTGCGGAAGCAATTTCATTATTTCGGCACTTTCAATGGGTGTTTGTATCAGTTTCTCAATCATATCGAGCCTATTTTTCGTTTTGTTTTTCAAGGTTTAGTAGACGCCGGGCCATTTCTTCCAGTCTGCGTAAATGGACAAGTGAACGGTTCCATTCCCTCACCGGCTGAGCCGGTATTAAGCAACCCCATGTCGTTCCGGGTTGTGTGACTGATTTTGTAAGCACACCATTTCCAGTGACTGTAGTCCGGTCAGCCACCTGGATATGTCCAACCGTAGAGGACCGCCCCCCAAACATGCAGTATTGGCCAATTTTCGTACTACCGGAAATGCCTACACGGGCGGCCATCGCGGTATGTGCTCCAACCTCTACATTGTGGGCAATCTGAATCTGATTATCGAGTCTTACATCGTCTTCAATAATCGTATCGCCGATGGCACCACGGTCGATAGTCGTGTTGGCACCGATTTCACAATCGTCGCCAATATGAACACTGCCTACTTGTGGAATCTTAAGCCAGTGATCCTTATCGAAAACCACGCCGAAGCCATCTGAACCTATGACTGCACCCGGGTGGATGACGGTTCGCTGGCCTATCCGGACAGCTTCACAAATCGTTACGTTTGCGACCAGTTTGGTACTGTGTCCAAGTCTGCAATCAGCAATCAAAACACAACCCGGTCCGATAAAACAGGCATCTGCAATTTCACATCCGGGGCCGATAACCGCATTGGCACCGATATGTACATCGCGCCCGATTGTCGCAGAAGAATCGATACTGGCAGAGCTATGCAAGCCCGGTTTTGGTGGTCTTCGCGGGTCGAAAATCCCGGCTATCTTTGCATAACTGACATACGGGTCATCTGCAATCAGTACGTTGACCGTGCAGTTTTTAGCATCATCGGCAGAAACGATGACAGCGGCCGCCCGGGTGGTTTTCAGCTGCTCGCGATAAGCCGGGTTGGAAAGAAAACTGATCTGTGTACCGGACGCATCCGCCAAGGTTCCAACACCTTCAATCAAGGTGTCGCCATCACCTTCAATTTGCAGATTGAATTGTTCAGCCAGTTCGGAAAGTTTGATGCTACAGATAGGCTTTTGCATATAAGAAAGCGCTTATATCATCGTGACGCGAACGACACTCACTAGCGAGACGATCGTTCCCGTTTATCCGCTTCATACTCCAGTCTGAGCTGATCAAGGATAAGCTGGGTGATATCCAATGATGGGTCAGCGTAAACCACGGGGCTTGAAAGTATCAGGTCGTAACCATTGTCGCGCGCAATTTCCTGCACGGCGAGATTGATCTGATCCTCCAGTTTCTGAACTTCTTCAGTTCGGCGGAAGGATAATTCATCACGCAGGTCTTCTTTTTGCCGGTTAACATTGCGTCGCATTTCACGTAATTCACGGTCAAGACGCAGTCTTGCATCTTCCGCCAGGTCGCCCAGTTGCAACCGGTCTTCCATCGATTGCACCTGGCGCTCCTGGAATTCAATGGTCTCGTTTCGGGGCCGGAATTCGAGATCCAGTTTCTCACGACCTGCCAAAACCTGTGGAGCGTTATCAAGAACCTGCTTCATATCCACGTAACCCACGCGCAACTGCTGTGCGGTTGCCGGACCGGCAACGAGCACGAAAAGCGTCAGCAATAGGGGTAAAAAGCGTTTCATAACTTCGAATTGTACCCTTTTTGAGCGTTTGTATTAAGTTTTAAGCCTAGAAGGTAGTTCCAAATGAGAACTGCAAGGCTTCAGTACGGTCACCACGGAATTTCTTGAGGGGGAATGCATAGTTCATGATGATGGGTCCGATAGGTGCCTGCCATGTCACCGAGATGCCTGTTGAAGCCCTGAACAGACCGGCATCGAAACGTACTCCAGTTTTCATACACGTTACCAACGTCAATGAACAACGCGATACGTGAACCGCCGCCCTTGGTAAATGGCGTGGGAATGGCAAGTTCGACACCACCTGCAACTTTCACATCACCACCCACTGCCCGGCAGCTGATCAGACCGTCTTTAGGGCCCAGTGTATTGTCTTCAAAACCCCGGATATCACGTACACCACCGCCGTAGAAATGTTCATAAAACGGCAAACCCGTATCCAGTGTCATCACCTCCTCCTGCAGGCATTCCCCCTCGGTCCCTTCCGGCAACTCAGGGCTGGGAACAGGGGTGGCCAGTGACGTGCTATCGTAGTTGTCATAAGCATCGCCATAACCTACCTCACCGTGGACGGAGAATACCAGGTCAGCCCAGATAGGCCAGTACTTGGCTGCGCGATAGAATAGTTTATAGAACTGACGGGAGCTTCCGGGTAATGAAGTCTCCAGGCTCAAACGCTGTGACGACCCGCGTGTCGGGTTCAGGAAGTGGTTACGCGTGTCCCTGGTCCAGGAGGCAGTGAAATCCCAGGTGAAGAAATCGCGTTCCTTGGAACTAAGCTCGCCGTCACCATTATGGTCGAGTGATTTTGAAAGCGGGTCACCCGCTCGTGGAACCAGGTATTGCTCAGGGCAAATACCGTTTTCATTAATATCGTTACAAAGAATATTATCGGGGTCGTCGGGATCTACAAATTCCCGTTCAAAGACAAATGCACCGATATTCAGGTCGGTTGATCTGAGTCCCGTTCCCGCACGGATATAATCTACTTCGGTCAATGGCAAACCAAAGCTCACACCACCTGCCGCTTCGGTACTGGTGAAGGTCGAGATATTTGCACCGGCCTGATCAAACTCCTGGTATCGGAGGTAGAAACCGCGACTGACGCCATCCTCGGTAGCGTAGGGGTTGTCATAGCTCACGTTAAAGCTACTTATAATGCTGCTGTGAGACAGGGATAAACCTACACGTTTGCCGCTACCCAGAAAGTTGTCCTGCTGAACACTCAAGGATGCAATGATTCCCTGGACCTGTGAATAACCAAGACCCACCGAGAAACTGCCGGCAGCACGTTCGACAACGGAGACAACCACGTCAATCTGGTCATCGGTGCCGGGTACGGCGGGTGTTTCGATATTGACGGAGTCGAAATAGGTCAGGCGTTGCAGACGTATCTTGGAGCGGTCAATGGCCGCCTGTGAGAACCAGCCGCCTTCAAATTGACGCATCTCCCGCCGCAATACCTCATCCTTGGTGCCACTGTTGCCCACAAAAGTAATCTGCCGGACATAGACCCGCTTACCGGGATCGACAAAGTAATTGATGGTGACCAGGCGGTTATCCCGGTCAATCTGGGGAATTGGGTTTACGTTGGCGAATGCGTAGCCGATATTCGACAGCAGGGACGTAATATTTTCAACGCTTTGTTCCATTTTTTTGCGTGAAAATATGTCATTGTCCTGGGTCATGATCAGGCGTCTCAAGGTCGCTTCCTCGATCACCAGGTCACCGGTTACCTGGATTTTTTCAACCGTGTACTGCTCGCCTTCAATAATGTTGGCAGTAATGTAGATGTCCGCTTTGTCCGGGCTGATCGATACCTGCGTCGATTCAACATTGGCATCAATGTAACCACGATCCTGGTAATAAGAACGAATTTTTTCGAGGTCCCCGGAAAGTTTTTCACGCGAATACTGGTCATCTTTTGACCAGAATTTCCAGCGTGGAGGGATTTTGGACTCGAATTCGCTCCTGATTTCCTTGTCGGTAAACAACGTATTGCCAACGATATTGATGTGCTTGATCTCTGCAGTATCGCCTTCCGATATAGTGATTGAGATACGTACCCGGTTGCGATCCAGTTCTACAACCCGGCTATCCACTGTTACCGCATATCGCCCCTGGCTAAAATATTGCCTGACCAGTTCCTGTTTAATACGATCCAATGACTGTGGTTGAAATACCTCACCCTGGGCAAGACCGATGTCTGCAAGGACGGGTAGCATGTCCTCGTCCTTGATCGCCTTGTTACCCGACAGTACGACAGCCGCAATGGCCGGCCGTTCCTGCACCCTGATGATCAGGATGTCAGCCTCGCGTTCAAGATCAATTTCGCTGAAAAACCCGGTTTGAAACAGCGAGCGGATGGCTTGACGCGCCTTGGATGCGGTTAACAACTCGTTGGCGTCTATTGGCAGGTAATTGAACACCGTGCCTTCTGAAATGCGCTGTAATCCTTCGACCCTGATATCAGAAACCACAAACGGATCAAGCGCCATGGCAGACTTTATTGTGAAAAGGCCACACAGCAGGATGATTAAGATTCTTCTCATTTATTATGATCCGTAAGAGTTTCTTCTTTTGCGGCGGGTAGTCTATCCGACCAGTCGTAAAATATCGTTAAAAAATGCTATGCCCATCAAGCCAAACAATGCCATTAGCCCTATATATTGGCCTTTTGCCTGTATTTGTTCGGACACCGGACTGCCTTTGGCTAATTCTATCAGGTAATAGAGCAAATGCCCCCCATCCAAAACGGGAATTGGCAGTAAATTAAGAATTCCGAGACTGAGACTGATAGCACCCAGGAAGAACAGGAAACTGGAAACACCTGCATTGGCAGAGCTATTGGCGAACTGTGCAATGCTGATAGGGCCGGATAGATTCTTAACCGACGCCGTGCCGGTTAACATGCGGCCAAGCAAACCCAGTGTTGAACCGGTCAAACGCCACATTTCGGATGCTGCGGCAGTAAACCCGTCAAACAGGCCGTACTTGTGCATGAAATAAGCACGGCTGACCTGCGCCTGCAAGTCAGCATCTGCAACTTTATTGGTGACACCCAGGATCAGACGCTTTGAGAAAGCACCCGTGCTGCTCTCGACCGGGATAACACTGAGCTCCAACAGGCCGCCGGCGCGTTCGACTTCGACGTTTAGCGGTTGGCCAACCGAACCGTGTTTCTGAATCAGTACGCCCACCCAGGCCCAATCGGGGACTTCTTCATCGCCCACCCTGACGATACGGTCATTCACCTTGAAGCCAGCGCGGTAGGCGGGGCTGTCCGGGCTTACTTCACCGACAATTGCTGGAAGCTTCGCCCGCCAGGGGGTGATTCCAATGCCTTCCAGGGCCTTCTCCTCCTGGAAATCACTGCCAAGCTGATCCAGGTTCAATACCACTTCCCGTTGTTCACCATTGACCTGTTCAAGCTCAAGGGTGACCTTTTCACGGTCAAGTGCAGGTGTGATTAATCCCAGTACGGCGTGTGACCATGTTTCTGTTTCCTTGCCATTGAGTGAAACAATCCGGTCGCCAGCTTCGATTCCGGAACTGGCTGCAATACCGGTGACCTCGCCGATGACAGGTCTGGATTCGGGCATACCAACCAGGAACATTACCCAAAAGGCCAGCAAGGTAAAAATAAGGTTGAAGGCAGGTCCTGCTATGACGATGGCGATACGTGCCCATACCGATTTACGGTTGAAAGCCTGGTCAAGGTCGGCTTCATCGACTTCGCCTTCACGTTCATCGAGCATTTTGACATAACCACCGAGCGGGATAGCTGCGATAACGTATTCAGTACCGTCGCGCCCCGTTTTCGACCACAATTTCTTACCGAACCCGATCGAAAACTTGAGCACGCGAACACCCATCCGTCTCGCTACCCAGTAGTGACCGAACTCGTGAAATGTGATCAATAGCCCGAGGGCAACAAGTAACCACCAGATTGAACCTAGAAATTCGGACATTGTTAGTTTTTAAACACCTTTTGTTAAGTGGATTATCTTGCGGGTCGCGGCACGTGCCAAACGATCAAATTCAAGCACCTCGTCCAAGCCATCAATTTTACCTGTTTCACAGACGTCAAGAGCAGCAGAAACGACCGACGGAATCTGTAAAAAGCCAATACGTTCCTGCAAAAATGCTTCAACGGCAATTTCATTGGCAGCATTGAATATCACGGGCGAATTGCCACCCGCTTCCAGCACCTGGAATGCAAGCCCCAGACCCGGGAAACAACCCAGGTCGGGTGGATAAAACTCAAGCTTGTGTATATCTGATAGATTGAGGCGTTTAACGCCGGCTTCAATACGTTCGGGCCAGGCAAGTGCATATGCGATCGGTGTTCGCATATCGGGCATGCCCAATTGGGCCAGCACCGAGCCGTCGCGATAAGCCACCATCGAGTGTACGATACTTTGTGGGTGGATGATGACTTCAATCTGATCGGGTCGTGCGTTGAATAGCCAGCGCGCTTCGATCACCTCCAGCCCTTTGTTCATCAAGGTGGCTGAGTCGACGGATATTTTGCGGCCCATATCCCAGTTAGGATGATTACACGCCTGGGCCGGAGTGACGTCTCGCAAGGAGTCACGGTCGCGGTGCAGGAAAGGTCCCCCGGAGGCTGTCAGGATAAGTCGCTCCACACCGGCATTTTCAAGCCCGGCATCATAATTTTCCGGTAAGACCTGAAACAGTGCATTGTGTTCTGAGTCGACAGGAATGATGGTCACGGCATGTTCAGCAGCGGCTTTGCGGAACAACTCGCCGGCAATGACCATGGATTCCTTATTGGCCAGCAACAGGCGTTTACCGGCTTGCACTGCATGCAGTGTCGGTTCAAGCCCGGCTGCTCCGACAATGGCGGCCATGACGACCGAAGTTTCATCCATGCGCACAGCGGCACTGAGAGCATCTTTGCCGGCCAGCACTTCAGATTTGCAATTTAGCTGATCAAGCGCAGACTGCAATTCGCCGGTCCTGGTCTGGTCGCTGATAACGGCGTAGCGCGCATGGTGCTGATGGCACTGCTTTGCAAGACGGTTTACGTTGGTATGCGCGCTCAGGGCAACGACGTGATAGGCGTCCGGGTGACGAGCCAGTACATCAAGCGTGTTTTCGCCAATTGAACCGGTGGAACCCAGTACTGTTATGCCCTGGCTGCTCAATCGTTAGCTCCTCAGGCACCCGAAACCAGCAAACCGAGTGCAAAAAATGGCGCTGCGGCCAACAGGCTGTCCAGCCGGTCAAGCATGCCACCATGGCCTGGTAACAAGTTGCCGGAGTCCTTAATACCGCTGGTACGTTTATGCAGGGAGATCATTAAATCACCGCCAACAGACACAAGAGCTGTCAGCAGGCTTAGCAAAACAAGGGGCAAGGGCTCAATGGATTCGAGAGGCATCAAGTTTGCAGCCACCAAGGCAACCAGCGTCGCGGCGACTAAGCCACCCAATAAACCTGCCCGTGTTTTTCCCGGACTTATATGAGCCGCAAGTTTTCTTTTACCGAACGCTTTTCCGGAAAAATAGGCTCCGGTATCGGCCGCCCATACGATCAACAGCAGTAACAAAATGAGCCATGAGCCCTCAGGCTGAAGCCGTATCCAACCCAGTGCAAACCAGCCGGTTGTGATTGACAGGATGGCTGTGGCTACCGAGATAAGCCGGTAGGTGTTGTTGAGCTGTGTGTCGGGGCGGTAGAACGGCAAACGGATGAACAGCATTAGCCACACGACACAACATATCGACAGATACAGCAAAATATCGGTGGCCCAGTGATCTTTGTACCAGAATAGCGTAGCGAAAATGACTGCCTGTGCGAGAGTCAATATGTACCTAACCGGTCGACTGGAAACTCCTGCCAGATGGCCGTATTCCCAGCTGCAGCCCAACAGCACGATTGCCGAAAGGGTTAAAAACCATGCTGCCGGCGCTGCAAATATTACGGCTATAACGAATGGAATAAGCAATAATGCTGTTATCACCCGCTGCTTAAGCATTGACAGCACCCTTGACCTGTTCACTGGTTCGACCGAAGCGCCGCTCACGTGATTGAAAATCTGCAATGGCCCGGTCAAGCGACTGCCCGTCAAAGTCGGGCCAGAGTATGGGTGTGAAATAAAATTCTGTATAGGCCGACTGCCATAGCAAAAAATTGCTGATACGCATTTCACCACCGGTGCGAATAAACAGGTCCGGATCCGGGGAGTCCGCCATTGCGAGAAAGCGTCCAAATTGCGTCTCGTCAAAGTCGTCAACGGAGATGCTACCTTCGTTCACAGCTTTGGCCAAACGTATGGCCGCCTGGGTGATATCCCAGCGCCCGCCGTAATTGACCGCAATATTGGCTACCAGGCGGCTATTACCGCTGGTCAGACTCTGGGCCTCTGATATCTTGGTCTGAAGGGCAGGTTTAAATGCACTGAGTTCGCCAACAAAGCGCAGGCATACACCATTTTTGTTCAGTTCATCGACCTCTTTATCAAGCGCCCGTAAAAAGATTTCCATGAGACGTGAAACTTCACCACGAGGCCGGTTCCAGTTTTCGCTGGAGAATGCAAAAACAGTCAGGGTGTTGACGCCGAGATGCACGCAATGGAGGATCGTTTTTCGTAACGCTTTAAGACCGGCCTGGTGGCCCATGTTGCGTGGGCGATTACGTTTTTTTGCCCAACGGCCATTCCCATCCATGACGATGGCGATATGGCCGGGTATGGTCGGTGGCACCGTCACTAGTGCTCCTTTTGAAAGAGCACTAGTTGTTATCGCCTTTGTGAACAGGCATCAAAACTCCATTAGTTCCTGTTCTTTAACCGCTACTATTTCGTCGGCCTGTTTTACATGGCTGTCGGTGAGTTGTTGAATGTCCTGTTCGGCCCGATGATCGTCGTCCTCGGAGATGTCCTTGTTCTTCAGCAACTCCTTGATGTGGTGATTGGCGTCCCGACGGATATTGCGAATGGCAATCTTGGCATTTTCGCCTTCGTTGTGAACCACCTTGCCCAAAGAGATTCTGCGCTCTTCGGTTAAAGCGGGCAGTGGTATACGGATTATCGTGCCGGCGGTCACCGGATTCAGACCGAGATCTGATTTCATAATCGCTTTTTCGAGTGTTTGCACCATGCTCTTGTCCCAGGCGGTGACGGCAAGAGTGCGTGCATCTTCAATTGTGACATTAGCTGCCTGGCTGATCGGAACATTGCTTCCGTAGTAATCAACCTGAACATGCTCCAGCAAGCTTGGATGTGCTCGTCCGGTACGAATTTTAGCCAGTTCGGTTCGCAATGAATCCAGGGTTTTAGACATGCGGATCCTGGCGTCTTTCTTAATGTTTTCAATCATTTTCTTCTCCCGTCTGCCAGCTTTGGGTGGGTGTTTACGGTGTCAGTTTGTCATGTTTTGGAGACAATCGCCCGCACCGTCATTACAGTTTGGCGATTAATTTTAACAGCATAATGTGAAGAAGTTGCCTGTGAAACCCAAAGAGGAAGAAACCTTAGCAAATAATGGTGCCGACTTTCTCGCCCGTGACGATTCTGATCAGGTTTCCAGCACCGAAAACATTGAAAACCCGGATAGGCATTCCCTGGTCGCGACACAATACGATGGCATTGGTATCCATGACTTTGAGCTTGCCTTCGATAACCTCGTCGTAACTCAGGGTCTCGTGCAACTTTGCGTCTTTATCAATTTTCGGGTCGGCGGAATACACACCATCAACCTTGGTGGCTTTCAGAACGACGTCAGCACCCACTTCTATTGCGCGTAAGGCTGCAGCGGTATCCGTGGTAAAAAACGGGTTACCCGTACCGCCGGCGATTATGACGACACGTCCTTTTTCAAGATGCCGGGTTGCGCGGCGGCGAATGTAGTCCTCGCTGACTGCATGCACGGAAATAGCGGACATGACGCGCGCATCGACCCCGGTCTTTTCCAGCGCATCCTGTAATGCCAGGGAGTTCATAAGCGTGGCCAGCATACCCATGTGATCCCCGGTTACACGGTCTATACCGGATTCAGCCAATCCGGCACCTCTGAAAATATTGCCACCACCGATGACGATGGCAACTTCTACACCGGTATTACGAACTTCAAGAACTTCATTGGCGATCCGGCCAATAATGACCGGGTCTATGCCATAGTCTTCATCACCGAGCAGTGCTTCACCGCTCAGTTTCAGAAGGATACGCTGGTAGTCGGGTTTATCCACCCGTCACCTGTTGCATGACTTCATCTGCGAAGTTGTCTACCTTTTTCTCGATACCTTCACCGACCACGAGACGGGTAAACGCTTTCACCCTGGCGCCCTTTTGTTCGAGTACCTTGGCAACAGAAATATCACCGTCTTTCACAAAATCCTGACCCAGCAGGGTAATGGATGACAGGTGTTTGCGCATACGTCCTGTAACCATTTTCTCGATAATATCAGCCGGTTTTCCACTATCGGCGGCTTGCGAGATAAGGAACTGTTTTTCTTTTTCAAGAACATCAGCCGGAACGTCGTCAACATCGATATAAGCCGGGTTCAAAGCAGCGATGTGCATGGCGATATCACGAGCCACTTCCTCGTCGCCACCTTCAAGATCGACCATCACCCCGATATGTCCACCATGAATATAAGTGCCAATGTTGTCACAGTCTTTCATGCGGGATATCCGTCTAACCTGGATGTTCTCACCGATCTTGGTTACCAGGGCCTGGCGTGCAAGCTCAAGGCTCGCGCCGTCAAAGTCCGTTGCCATTAATGCTTCCACATCATCCGATGTGGCGGCAAGGGCATTGGTGCCGACTGCATTGGTGAATGCCAGGAAATTTTCATCCTTGGCGACAAAATCAGTCTCACAGTTGATTTCTACCATCACGGCCTCGGAATTGTCTTCCTTGATCGCCAAGGCAATACGGCCGTCAGCGGCAATTCGCGAAGCCTTTTTGTCAGCTTGTGCGAGCCCGGACTTACGCAGGTGTTCTATCGCTGCATCCATATCGCCATTGGTTTCAACCAGTGCTTTCTTGCACTCCATCATGCCAGCGCCGGTGCGCTCGCGAAGTTCTTTTACCATTGAGGCAGTTACTGCCATCTTTCTATTCCTTCTTCAATTCAGTTTAAATATTCCGATATTAATACCGGCCTGGTGCCGCGCCATGAGACGGGGAACGTCTACTCAGTCCTCAGCTGCTTTTTTAGCAACTGTTTTCTTGGCAACCTTTTTGGCTACCTTTTTCTTGGCAACCTTTTTGGCCGCCGCCTTTTTCTTCGGAGCAGCCTTCTTCGGAGCAGCCTTCTTCGGAGCAGCCTTTGGCAGCCTTCTTCGGAGCAGCTTCAGCGGTTTCAGCCGGAGCAGCCTTAGCGGCCTTCTTCGGAGCAGCTTCAGCGGTTTCAGCCGGAGCAGCTTCAGCAGCCTTCTTCGGAGCAGCTTCAGCGGTTTCAGCCGGAGCAGCCTTAGCGGCCTTCTTCGGAGCAGCTTCAGCAGCCTTCTTCGGAGCAGCTTCAGCGGTTTCAGCCGGAGCAGCTTCAGCAGCCTTCTTCGGAGCAGCTTCAGCGGTTTCAGCCGGAGCAGCTTCAGCAGCCTTCTTCGGAGCAGCTTCAGCGGTTTCAGCCGGAGCAGCTTCAGCAGCCTTCTTCGGAGCAGCTTCAGCGGTTTCAGCCAGAGCAGTCTCAGCAACTATCGGGGCCTTTTTGACCACTACTTTCTTGGCAACCTTTTTCTTTGTTGCCTGGTCGGCCTTGGCTTTCGTTCCTTTACTGTCTTTGGCAGCGCGTTTGACCGGGTTTCCGTATTCGTCCAGTTCTACAAATTCATCACCTTCTTCAAAATGAGGAACTGAGGCACGGCCCTCAAGTACGGCGTCTGCTGCCAGCTGTGTGTAGAGACGTATGGAGCGAATCGCGTCATCGTTACCGGGGATAACGTAATCAATATCATTTGGTGAGCAATTTGTATCGACAATGCCAATAACCGGAATACCCAGTTTGCGGGCTTCTTTCACCGCGATATCTTCGTGGCCAACATCAACAACAAACATGGCGGTAGGCAGACTTTTCATGTCCTTGATACCGCCAAGGGTTTTTTCGAGCTTGTCGCGTTCGCGTGTCAACTGCAGTACTTCTTTCTTTAGCAGTCGTGCAAAGCTGCCGTCTTCTTCCATCTTCTCAATTTGGCGCAGGCGCTTGATGGATTGACGGATGGTGCGGAAATTGGTCAGCATGCCACCCAGCCAGCGATGGGAAACATAAGGCATGCCACAACGTGCGGCTTCTTCGGCGATAGATTTGGAAGCAGCGCGTTTGGTACCGACAAAAATCACGGTGCCACGTTTTGCCACGATACTGCCAATGAAATTCATTGAGTCGACCAGCAAGGGCAGCGTTTTTTCGAGGTTAATAATGTGGATTTTTCCACGTGCCCCGAAAATATACGGAGCCATTTTGGGATCCCAGTAACGGGTTTGGTGACCGAAGTGCACGCCAGCTTCAAGCATTTGGCGCATGGTAATATTTGGCATTACTTATATCCTTTACATAGCAGAAGCACAGCGGCCAATGATCTGCAATCTGGCATCGCTGATTTTCCGGGTTAATCCTCCGTATACCTTGTCCGGAAACCCCGATTGATCAGGGCACCCAACCGAACGATTGCGGTATACGTGTGTATTTGGTGTCGTGTAATCAACAGGAAATTCCTGTCAATTTCGTCACCTCGTTTTCCAGTCATGACGTGCATGATCCAGAGAGCAGGGCTTTATACCAGATACAGCGCTGTCCGGGCAATTGTTTTCGCCCATTCGGCTTGGATTTGTCCTTTCAGGATTCATCCTTTTGCGGTCATTTCATTTTTAACGGCATCCAGCCAGGTTTTCTGGCTTTTGCGGAAATGCGGCGGTGCGAGTTTTGCGTCGTTTAATATGGATTCAAATTCAGTCCTGGCCGCGGAGTCTTTCCCCGCAACCCCAAGGCAAAGCGCTAACCGGTACCTGGCTTCCACACCCGGAAAGTATCCGGAAACGGCGGAGTATTCCTTGACGGCTTCATCAATCCGGCCTTCGGCTTCAAGCGCCCGGGCATAGAGCAGGTGTCCTTCTGCTGACCGGAAATCGGGATTGTGTTCCTGCAGTGTCTCCAGTGTTTTCACTGTCTCGGTGGTCCGTTCATTTTCAAACTCAAGCCGTGCCCTGAGCAGTAACAATGTGGGTTCGGTTGCAAACAGACCTTTAAGGGCCTGGTTTATGGTCTCTTCAGCTTCAACGGTTTTTCCGGAATCCATTAATGCCTCTGCATAGCGCCGGCTGTTGTCAACATTCGGGGACTGGTTCCAGGCTGCCTCGCTTTGTCTCAGGTCGGCACCGGGGTTCAAGGTTTGCTTGACACTTCTTACCGCCTTTTGCCCGGTAATACTGCCGGAGAATTGCGGTAGCAGCTCGATGACAAAGTATGCGAGGCCACCAATCAGCGGCATGAACAACAGAATCATGATCCAGTAGAAGCTACGACCGGTCTTGACCACATGAACGATCAGGGCCAATTGCACGATCCAGATCAGGATGGATATTAATGACATGTAGAGTTTGCTCCGGGCAATTTACAAAAAATAGTGAGACTGTTTGGCAGGGTGCATTATGCTACAAGTATCTTTGTGTTTTTCTGAAAAATTTATAAAAAGTCTGGCAGTTATTAAAATTGACTGTATATTTCAGAATCGAAATTCTTGTCAAGCAGGGAGTATATTAAAACCCATGAAACTTGCCTCTTTGAAAACCGGCGGTCGTGATGGCAGCCTGATTGTGGTCAGTCATGATCTTAAACACTTTGTGGCAGTCGCAGACATATCGCCCACGCTGCAGGTTGCACTGGATAACTGGCACCAGGCTGCCCCAAGACTCAATGCACGCTATGAAGAACTGAACCAGGGAACATGTAGTGACATCCAGGTTCTGGATGTTAAAGCGCTGGCTGCACCCTTACCGAGAGCCTTTGAGTTTGTTGACGGCAGTGCTTACCTGCCGCACGTCGAGCGGGTGCGCAAAGCGCGTGGTGCCGAGGTTCCGGAATCCTTTTATGTCGACCCCCTGATGTACCAGGCGACATCTGCCGGCTTTCTTGGTCCCTGCGACCCGGTGCCGGTTGCCAGTGAAGAGTATGGTATCGATTTCGAGTCCGAAATCATCGTTGTCACCGACGATGTGCCAATGGCGGTCTCAGCGGAACAGGCGGAGGCCCATATCCAGTTGGTCGGTCTGATCAACGATGTGAGTTTGAGGAATCTTATTCCCGCCGAACTGGCCAAGGGTTTTGGTTTTTTACAGTCCAAGCCCCGCTCGGCTCTTTCGCCGGTGCTGGTGACTCCGGATGAACTGGGTGAACAATGGCGGGACAGCAAGCTGTCACTGCCGTTACACAGTACACTTAACGGTGCTTTTTTTGGAGAACCTGAAGCCGGCGTGGATATGCAATTCAATTTCGCCCAGTTGGTGGCGCACGCGGCGAAGACCCGTCCACTGACGGCCGGTACTATCGTAGGTTCCGGCACCATTGCCAACGAAGATACGGATAAGGGTGCCTCCTGCCTTGCAGAAATTCGCATGTTGGAAATCATCGCGGACGGTAAACCATCCACACCGTTCATGAAATTCGGTGACACGATACGGATAGAAATGTTTGACCTTCAAGGGAATTCAATTTTTGGTGCCATCGAGCAAAAAATTGTGTCGTATGAAAACTGAAGACAAGAGTCAATTGATACTGTACAGCTATTGGCGCAGTTCGGCGGCTTACCGCGTGCGTATTGCATTGCATTTGAAGGGGCTCAACTTTAAGACAGTACCGGTACATCTGATAAGGCAGGGAGGTGAGCAGCACACCGAAGCTTATCGCTCAATCAATCCACAGGGCCTGGTACCTGTTTTGAAGCACGAAGGTCACGTGTTGACCCAATCCATGGCGATTTGTGAATACCTGGATGAATGTTTCGAAGCCTACCCTTTACTGCCCGCCGATCCGCTTGGACGTGCACGGATTCGGTCTTTGGTGTCCCAGGTTGCCTGTGACATTCATCCGCTAAATAACCTGCGTGTTCAGAAATTTCTGAAGGCTCAATGTGGTGATTCGGTAGATACGGTTGCCTGGATGTTGCATTGGATGAAAGAAGGCTTTACCGCGATTGAGCGACAGTTTGAAGACAGAAGTTATAATCAATCCGGATATTATGGTGACCATCCCGGTTTGTTTGAGTGCTTCCTGTTGCCGCAGGTATACAACGCAGAGCGATACGGTACGGATATGTCGGAGTTTCCAATCATCAGTGAAATTGTTTCGCAGTGCCGGGGGCTGTCAGCGTTTATCAAGGCGGCAGCCGGAAAACCAACCGGATGCGGAACCACTTTGACGGTAATATTGTTGTTTATCATTTAGGGGTTCAACCTTGGCTGTTGATGGGTCATAATTAAAAGATATTTTTTAGGTGTTCCTCATGAAGCCCATTTTGATTGCACTAATTTGTTTAACCTTCACTGCGTGCACAACGGTACGTCCCGATCCTGCTGTATTGGAATCCGCTGAACAAGCCATCCAGGCAGCTGAAGCTGCGGGCGGTGATGAATTCGCACCGGTAGAAATGCGCTTTGCACGCGAGAAGCTCGAAAGTGCAAAGAAGGGCATGGAGAAAGAGAAATATGTAGTAGCCGTTTATTTGGCGGAAGAGTCGGAAATCAACTCAGAACTGGCGATTGAGAAGTCACGCACAGCCAAGTCACGACGTCGGGTGAACGAGTTACGCAAGAGCAATGAAGAGCTGAACGCGAGGTTGCGTGCGACTTTTGGAGATGAATTCAAATGAATCGCACACTGACAAAAATCACCCTGGTGCTAGTGCTGGGTTTACTTTCCGCGTGTACTTCGGCACCTAAAAAAGACCTGGCACTTGAGCGGGTTCGCGGTGAACTGGACAATCTGAAATCGAATCCCGAGCTGGCAGGTTATGCCCCGATGGCGGTGGGTGAAGCGGAACGTGCCTTGCGTAAGGCTGAAATGGCGAGCGGTGATGATCTTTACCGCTCTTACCTGGTTTACATGGCTGATCGTCGTATCCAGATTGCACGCACTATGGCTGAGCGGGAACAGCACGAACAAGCTCTCGATGTGCTGGAGAAACAGTACAGTGAGATGTTGATCAAGGCCAGTCAACTTGAAGCCGACTATGCAAGGAAGGACGCTGAACAGGCCCGATTGCTGGTTGCGACCACCGCGGAGGAAGCGCAGCGGGCAAGGGAAGAAAAAGAGCAGGCCCAGCAGAACGAAGCCGAATCAGCACGTGCAGCACAGTCATCGGCCGAGGAAGCAGAGCAGGCACGTAGACTTGCTGAATCACGTGCGTCAGAGGCTGAATATGCCCGTCTTGAAGCCGACCTGGCCAGTCAGCAGATTACGTCACTAACGCGGCAGTTGGAAAACCTGCAATTGCGTGAGACCGAGAGTGGCGTGGTCGTTACCCTGGGTGATGTCCTGTTTGCCTCGGGTCAGACAACGCTGGTTGAAGGGGGACGCTCCAGTCTCGAAGAAGTGGTAGACCTGTTGCAGACCGAGCCGGATAAGAAAATACGTGTTGAGGGTCACACGGATTCCCGCGGGGATGCTGATGCTAATTTATTACTGTCTGAACAGCGTGCACGGGCCGTGCTTGAGGCATTGGTCAGTTTGGGTGTCGCCAGTGACCGGATATCCGCCTTAGGTATGGGTGAAGATTTTCCAATCGCCAGCAATGAAGATGAAGATGGCCGTGCGCGTAACCGAAGAGTCGATGTGATACTTTTAGATAACTAATGAATACGGGTCATTTTCCTGATCTTTTTAATACCACGAAAATTAATACATGTAACGCAGTACGTGGTTCGAATTTGTAACTTGCCAGAAACCAAACTTTGCGCTAATGTTGGGTTCATCGCTATGGTTATTTTAGTTTTCATAATCGGAGTTTCCGACTAATGGCAGCGAGAGCCCCAGGTTTCTCGCTGTACCTTTCTGATATTTGCTACATCCTGTTACAAACCCTCTTAATTTCACAACCAACCGCTGCCGGTCCATTTGATTGCGACTGGCTTGAAAGTGTGGTCCACCCCGTATAGGAGTAAAACTATGTTCGAACACCACCAGGATTTATTACAAGAACTAATCCAGAAAAACGAAGATTTTCGTCGGAATTACAACCGCCATCAGGAACTTGACAAGCGAGTAACCGCAGCAGAACTGGGGACGGCGCCGATGGAAGACCTGGCATTGAATCAGTTGAAAAAAGAGAAGTTGTGGCTCAAGGATAAACTGGCGGTATTAATCAACGCAGCCCAAGCCTGAAAAAATTTTCCAAATGAAATACAGTACGGTCGGGAATCTTCCCGGCCGTTTTTTTTACCCGGAGCGAACATCTTCATGCAAGTTTATGACTCAGTACTTGATCTGATCGGAAATACGCCGATCGTACGCATCAATCACCTGGACACCGGTCCGTGTAGCCTCTACATCAAGCTGGAGAGTCAGAACCCGGGCGGTTCGATTAAGGACCGTATCGGTTTGAGAATGATTGAGGACGCAGAAAAAGCCGGGTTGATCAGCCCCGGTGCGACGCTGGTTGAGGGCACCGCGGGCAACACGGGTCTGGGGCTGGCACTTGTCGCTGCACAAAAAGGCTACAAGCTGATCCTGGTTATTCCGGACAAAATGAGTCGTGAAAAAATTTCCAACCTCAAAGCCATGGGTGCGCGGGTTGTTCTGACACGATCTGATGTGGCCAAGGGTCACCCTGAATATTACCAGGACCTGGCAGAGTCGATGGCCAATGAAATTGAGGGTGCGTTCTTTATCAACCAATTCGGTAACCCGTCAAACCCAAAAGCTCACGAAGAAGACACCGGTCCTGAAATCCTGGAACAGATGGATAATGATCTTGATGCCATTGTTCTCGGTGTCGGTTCGAGTGGAACCGTAACCGGCTTATCACGGTTTTTTAAAAAAGCCGCACCCGGCCTGGAAATTGTACTGGCTGATCCGGTGGGCTCGATTTTAGCCGAATACATCAATGACGGCGTTTTATCCGATAAGACAGGCAGTTGGCTGGTCGAGGGAATCGGTGAAGATTTTCTGCCCGACATCAGTGATTTCACACATGTTTCAAAAGCCTATTCAATAAGCGATTCTGAAAGCATGCTGACCGGCAGGGAATTGTTGATCAAAGAGGGTATCCTCGGCGGCTCATCCTCGGGAACACTGGTGGCGGCCGCATTAAAGTACTGCCGGGAGCAGACCGAACACAAGAAAGTGCTCACCTTTGCCTGTGATACCGGCAATCGCTATCTTTCAAAGATGTACAACGATTTCTGGATGCAGGATCAGGGGTTTATTCGGCTGCAGCAACATGGCGACCTAAGAGATTTGATCGCAAGACCGTTTGAATCGAATGACACGATCACGGTTGGACCGGACGAACCATTGGCTAACGCGTATAGCCGTATGAAGTTGTATGACGTTTCACAATTACCGGTCATTGAAAACAAAAATATCGTCGGCTTTATCGATGAGTCGGACATCCTGCTGGCAGTGGCACAATCCAACGAAAGTTTTAACAACCCTGTAAGCACCGCCATGGTCACCGAGCTTGCGGTTGTAGATGTGAACGATCCGATTGATAAACTCATGCCAATCTTCAACAAGGATTACGTGGCCATTGTCAAAGATGGCGGGCGCTTTCTGGGTCTGATCACGCGTGTTGATTTACTCAACTATCTGCGGCGAAAAGCCGATTACTGATCTATTCACAAGACTTTTGAGATGTCGAAATGAAACACCAGTCAAAACATAAGTTAGCTACCCGTGCCATTCACGCCGGGCAACAACCGGACCCTTCAACCGGTGCCATCATGACACCTATTTATGCAACATCGACCTACGTGCAAAAAAGTCCGGGTGATCACCAGGGCTGGGAATATTCACGCAGCCACAACCCGACACGCGATGCATACGAGAAATGCATAGCGGACCTGGAGAGCGGTAGCAGGGGCCTGGCATTTGCATCCGGCATGGCTGCCACCGCAACGGTACTGGAGTTGCTTGATTCCGGAGACCACGTGGTCGCCATAGATGATCTGTACGGTGGTACCTTCAGGTTATTCAACAATGTGCGTGAACGCTCGGCGGGTCTGAAATTCAGTTTTACCGCGATCGAAGATATGGCAGCACTAAAGGCGGCCATACGTCCCGAAACACGCATGATATGGGTAGAGACACCCACCAATCCGATGTTAAAAATTGTTGATATCACTGCGGTTGCAGAAATTGCCCGTCAACACAATGCACTGCTGGTGGTTGATAACACCTTTGCTTCACCGATGCTGCAAAGACCGCTGGAATCAGGCGCAGATATCGTCGTGCATTCCGCCACCAAGTTTTTAAATGGCCACTCGGATATGGTCGGTGGTGTTGCCGTGGTGGGTGACAATAAGGATCTGGCTGAAAGGCTTTGGTATCTGCAAAACTCCATTGGTGGAATCCAGGGCCCTTTCGACAGTTTCCTTGCCATGCGCGGTCTGAAAACACTGGCCTTGAGAATGAAGGCGCACTGCGACAACGCCCTGCAGATCGCACAATGGCTGGAAAAACACCCGGCCATTTCAAAGACCATCTACCCTGGTCTGCAATCACACCCGCAACACGAGCTTGCCATGTCACAAATGGGCGGCATGGGTGGCGGCATCATCAGCATTGACCTGAAAGGCGGTCTGCGCTGCAGCCAAAAAAATGCTGGAAGGTTGCCGTTTGTTCTGCACTCGCTGAAAGCCTGGGTGGTGTGGAAAGCCTGATCAATCACCCGGCCATCATGACCCATGCCTCGGTACCACCTGAAAAACGTGCTGAAATTGGTATCACCGATTCGTTGATACGTTTGTCGGTTGGTGTTGAAGACGTCGAAGACCTGATCGCCGAACTGGATACAGTTCTGTAGGTTGGGTAACCCCTTACGTACCAAATGTCGGTCACTCCTGATCAGTAGGGGAGCCGAGGTCGCGCGGTACCTTACTTCAGGACTCGCTTATGTTCAGGATGAACGGTATGCCGCGGGCGCATGGATGCGCATGAGCGGCCTGTTTCAGTTTTGCACAGCACATCCAATGACACGCTGTGCAAAACTGACACAATCGCGCCGCACATCCCTGTGCTCTATCGCGATATACCGTTCATGGCCCAGGCCAGCCTCTCGAGCGGTTCCCGCTCTCACCTTCTCCTGAACATAACACCCTCTGCTATGTGCGTAATCACAGGCCAATGGTTTCTGATGGATGAACTACGGTCAGGCTGAAGCTGGGGTGGGGGTATTGCCTACCAGGACCGTACGAGGCAGGAAGCCGAGTATCGAACGACACAGGATGTGCTTGAGTGAGTCCTGGTAGGCAATACCCCCACCCCAGCGCCCCTCCTGTTAATCCAGAAGGGAACGGGGACAGCTGCGTAGCACCAAATCTTCCTACGCTTGAAGTTCAGGCAAGTTTTTGTATAACTCCAATGCTTCCGGGTTTGCCAGTGCGTCCGTGTTTTTAACCGGTCGGTTGTGCACGACATTTCGCACGGCCAATTCCACGATTTTCCCGCTGATCGTTCGCGGAATATCGCTGACCTGCACAATACGTGCCGGCACATGTCTTGGTGTGGCATTTTCACGGATGACTTTGCGAATCCGGGTCTGCAAGTCTTCATCCAGCATCAGTCCATCACGCAGGCTCACGAATAGAACAACGCGGACATCGTCTTCCCAATCCTGGCCGATACAGATACTTTCAAGGACCTCATCGAGGCTTTCGACCTGGCGGTAAATCTCGGCGGTGCCAATACGTACACCACCCGGGTTGAGGGTTGCATCCGAGCGTCCGAAAATGACCATGCCGCCATGTTCGGTGATCTTGGCGAAATCACCGTGCGCCCAGATATTGGGATACTGCTCAAAATAGGCAGCATGGTATTTACTGCCGTCGGTATCACCCCAGAAATACACCGGCATCGACGGAAAGCTCTGCACGCAGCAGAGTTCACCCGTTTCATCGACATCGGCATAACTGCCGTCATCCCGGCATATCTGCACGGCCATACCGAGGGCCAGGCACTGAATCTCTCCACGGTAAACCGGAAGTATGGGGCAACCGTTTGCGAAGCAGGAAACAATATCCGTACCGCCGGCGATGGAGGAAAGACACAGGTCGGCTTTGATATCCGAATAAACGTAGTCAAAGCTCTCCGGCGCCAGTGGAGAACCTGTGGATAACATCGTTTTGAGTGAAGCCAGCGAGTGCGTATCCCGTGGCTTTATTCCGGCTTTCTGCCAGGCGGAAATGGTCTTGGCACCGGTACCAAAAACGGTAATTTGTTGATCATCTATCAGGTCAAACATCGCCTCGGGGCCGGGATAAAAGGGTGAGCCCTCATAGAGCACGAGCGTGGCACCGGTCGTCAGGCCGTTGACCATCCAGTTCCACATCATCCAGCCACAGGTTGTGTAGTAGAAAAGCCGGTCACCGCGCTTCAGGTCGACATGCAGCAAGTGCTCTTTGATCAGTTGCAGCAGGGTACCACCGGCACCGTGAGTTATACACTTGGGCACACCGGTGGTGCCGGATGAATACAGGATATAGACCGGGTGATTGAAGGGCAGGCGCGTGAATTCGATTTCAGTCACGTGGTTATGGCTGAAAGTACTCAATAATTCTGCGTTGTTCAATCCGGACAGGTCAGGATCCAACTCGACATACGGTATGACCACGACCTTCTCAATACTGCTGATGAGGCTCTGGATTTCACGTACTTTCGACAGGCAGTCGTGCTGCTTGCCGTTATAGGTATAAGCCGCTGCGCAAAACAGGACCCTGGGCTGGATCTGGCCCAACCTGTCAACCACGCCGCTGATACCGAAATCAGGTGAGCATGAAGACCAGATGGCGCCGATGCTGGTGGTTGCCAGCATGGCGATGATGGTTTCCGGCAAATTGGGCATATAGGCTGCAACCCGGTCACCCGGTTCAACGCCGAGTTCGCGCAAGGCAGATGCAACACCCGCTACCTGCCGGTATAACTGCCGGTACGTCAGCGTGCTTTTTATCCCCGTTTCTGATGAAAAAACCAGGGCTTCCCGATCATCCCGGTAACGTAATAGATTCTCGGCAAAATTGAGGCTGGCATCCGGAAACCATGATGCACCGGGCATGCGATCGAACTGCTCAACGGAACGGGCCCCTGCAGTGCCGATGACACCGCCAAACTCCCAGACCGCACGCCAAAACGCCTTTGGTGAGTTTATCGAGAAACGATACAGGCTTTGGTAATCTACAACCCCCGGGTCACGTTCACGCCTGATCAGTCGCATGAAACGACTGATATTGGCATCCGTTACGCGCCGGGCGGTCGGCGACCAGAGGGCTTGGGTCATTGCATTGCTCTCGAGCGCCGTTTAACCCAACAGCTTTTTCATCTCCGGTATCACGCTGAACAGGTCAGCGGCCAGTCCGATGTCTGCTACCTCGAAAATCGGGGCATCCGCGTCCTTGTTGACCGCAACGATGGTGCCTGCGTCCTTGATGCCGGTGATATGTTGTATGGCACCCGATATACCGAAGGCCATGTAAAGATCCGGAGAAATAATCTTACCGGTCTGACCAACCTGCATATCGTTCGGGCAATAACCGGCGTCAACCGCGGCACGCGAAGCACCGGATCCGGCACCGATCAGATCGGCCAACTCGTAGATCATTTCAAAGTTTTCTTTACTGGCCAATGCACGGCCACCTGAAATGACGCGGGCTGCCGTTTGCAGGTCGGGACGCTCACCGCCACCAGACTCCAGCTTGACAAACCGGGTATGTGAGCTGGCCGATGAACTGGCGGCACGGTTTTCAACCGTTGCGCTTCCACCGGTGCCGACCGCCTTCCAGGACGCGACGCGGGCAGTTGCGACAAGCGTGACGTTTTCAGGTGCATGGACGTCGACGATGGCATTGCCGGCGTATATCGGCCGTTTAAAATGGTAAGCGTCTTCAACAGCCGAAATGTCGCTGAGCTGGTTAACCCCCAAAAGCGCGGCAATGCGCGGCATCAGGTCTCTGCCATAGGTCGTGGATGGACCCAGGATATGGCTGTAGCCATCTGCCATGGCCACCACTTCCGATGCATGGTTGACGGCCAGCGGCTTCGCCAGGTGCTCTGCATCGACGGCAAAAACGGTACCGGTACCATCAATGGCTGCCGCCTCGCCGGCAATTTCACCGACGGATGAACCCATGACGATAATGTCAAACTCATGGCCAAAGGCCGTTGCACAAGCCGCGCATTTTGATGTGCTCGGGTTGAGGTTGGTGCCGTCGTGTTCTGCGATGATTAATGTTCTGCTCATAATTTTTCTCTTATACCAGTCCGCGGTTTTTCAATTCAGCGACCAGTTGCGCCGTGTCCTCGACCATAATGCCCTTGCCGCGCGCTGGCGGTGGTGTGTAGTGTGATATCTCCAGGTCATTCTCCGGGCTGACACCCAGTTCATCCAGGCTGATCACATCCAGTGGTTTGCGTTTGGCCTTCATGATATCCGGCAGTTTTACAAAGCGTGGTTCATTGAGACGCAAATCCACCGAAAAAACAGCGGGTAAATCGACCTCGATGGTTTCGAGACCGGCATCCACCTCGCGAACCACGGTAGCCGTGTCACCGGACAGACTCATCTTTGAAGCAAAGGTGGCTTGAGGCCGGTCCCAAAGGGCAGCCAACATCTGGGCAGTCTGCGAGTTGTCACCGTCGATGGCCTGTTTACCCAAAATGACAATACCCGGTTGCTCTTTTTCAATGACCTTCAGAAATGCGCGTGCGATGGTCAGTGGTTGCAGTTTCTCACCGGTGTCTATTTGAATCGCCCTGTCAGCACCCATGGCCAGACCGGTCCGCAACTGCTGTTGGCACTCGTTACCACCCAGGCTGACGACGATGACTTCTTCGGCAATTCCAGCTTCGCGAATTCTCAAAGCTTCTTCCAACGCGATCTCATCGAAAGGGTTGATGCTCATTTTCACACCATCCGTATCAACGCCGCTGCCGTCAGGCTTTACCCGGATACGCACGTTGTAATCGACGACGCGTTTTATGCCAACCAGTATTTTCATGGTAATTCCTTCATATTTAATCTTTGCTTAGAGGTTCTGGTAATTAGGTCCGCTACCACCTTCGGGTGTGACCCAGTTGATAATCTGGTACGGGTCCTTGATGTCGCAGGTTTTGCAATGTACGCAATTTGCAGCATTGATCTGCAGACGTTTACCTGCGGTGGTTTCCGTGTCTTCAACCATTTCGTATACATTTGCCGGACAAAAGTGTGTGCAGGGGTGGCCATATTCCTCGCCACATTTTGTAATACAGACATCCGGTTCGAGAATCTGCAAATGCACGATCTGATTTTCATCGTGATCGGTCGCCGCAAAATAGACTGAGGCGAGGCGGTCACGCGGGGCAAGGTCACGTTTCACCCAATGGCGCTCGACCGGTTTCATATCTTTCAGGCGGGTCAAAGATGAATAATCCGCGTGATTGTGTAAAGTGCGGGGTAGCTTGCCGGCGGTTATGGTTTCAATACCCGCGGTGATCAATCCACGCCACAGACCCTTATTGAAGCCGGGGCGAATGTTGCGCACCTTGTGCAACTCTTTCATGATCGGTGAGGCCCGCAGGGCATTGTCGAAGCCTTCACCATTGCCCTTGTCTGCGATATGGCTGGCGGCCAGCATACCGGACCGGATGGCCTGGTGCGTGCCCTTGATCTTGGGCAGGTTGAGCAGACCGGCGGCATCACCGATTAACAGTGCCCCGGGCATCTCGACCTTTGGCAGGGACTGCGCCCCGCCTTCGATAATGGTACGTGCACCACCCGAGAGAATCTCGCCGCCTTCGAACAGGGGCTTGATGCTGGGGTGGTGTTTGAATTGCTGGAAAGCTTCAAAGGGTGAGAATTCCGGGTCTGAATAATCCAGCGCACAGACAAAGCCGACCGCAACCCGGTCCTTGTCCATATGATAGATAAAGCTGCCGCCGTAGGTTTTTGTATCCAGTGGCCAGCCAATACTGTGATTCACCAGACCCGGTTTGCATTTGCCGGGTGCGACCTGCCACAGTTCCTTGATGCCTATACCATAGGCCTGCGGATCTGAATCAGCATCCAGCTTGAACCGGCTGATCAATTGTTTGCTCAGGTGTCCACGGCAGCCTTCTGCCATAACCGTCAGCGGGGCATGAATTTCAATACCCTGCATATAGGTGTCTTTGGGTTTGCCATCGCGGTCGACACCCATGTCACCGATGATGACACCACCCACCGCACCGTCCGGTAAATAATGGATACCGGCAGCGGCATAGCCGGGAAATATGTCGACACCCAGGTCTTCTGCCTGTGGCGCCAGCCAGGCGCACAAAGCGCCCAGCGAGACGATGATATTGCCGTGATTGCGCTGTTGTGGCGGGGTTGGAAGTTTGTGTCTGGAGGTGGCTGTCAGAAAGACGATCTCATCATCTTCAACCGGAATACACACGGGTGGCGGATTATCCCGCCAGCCGGGTAGCAATTCATCCAGCGGTCCGGGCTCGATAACCGCACCGGAAAGAATATGTGCACCGACCTCGGCACTCTTTTCAATCACGGCAACCATCAGGTCCGGTTTGAGTTGTTTCAGGCGAATGGCGCAGGCAAGACCGGCAGGCCCCGCTCCGACGATAATGACGTCGTATTCCATGACTTCGCGTTCGGTCGCTGTTTCGCTCATCGGTTTTATCCCGGAAACCTTGGTGACAGGCAATTATATCGGCAAAGCCAGCCGCATTAAATGTGTCTGGTGGTTTTTGCTCGAAATGACCGCATAAAGCACGCGGCAGACTGGTTATCCCCCTTACCATGCAGCCACTACGATGAAATCAATCTGGCTAAGGTGACATGTCTTGCCTTAAATTATGGCATTATTCAACAAAAATAAAAGTCGGCCAGTCAGCAAGGATTTAAAAAATGAAAATGAAAATGAAACTCCATTGGCAGATTCTGATCGGCCTGCTTGCCGGTGCCGTGTTTGGTATTTTTGCTGCAGTCAATCACCTGAGCGGCTTTACCCATGATTGGATAACACCATTCGGTACCATATTCGTTAACCTGTTAAAGCTGATCGCCATGCCACTGGTATTTGCATCATTGGTCACGGGTGTGGCTTCGTTATCCGATGTCAGCAAGCTGTCACGCATGGGCGGCCGGACCATCGGCATATATATGCTGACCACTGTTCTCTCCATTACCATCGGTTTGGTGGTCGTCAATACGCTGAAACCCGGGGAATCAATCCCGCGCCCAGGTCAGCGCAGACTTGCAGGCTTCTTACCAGGGTGAGATAGAAGGTAAGGTACTGATACCATAGAACAGGTCAAAAACCGGGGGCCGTTGCAACCCATGGTGGATATTGTTCCGCAGAATATCGTTGCGGCGTTGAGCGAGAATATACGCATGTTACAGGTGGTGTTTTTTGCATTATTTTTCGGGGTTTGCCTGATCCTGGCGCCCAATGAGAATACCCGTACCGTTAAGTCATTCATCCAGGGTATGAATGACGTCATTATCAAAATGGTTGACCTCATTATGTACATCGCGCCGCTTGGCGTATTCGCGCTGATTGCGGGTACCATCACCGCGGTTGCCGGCGATAACATCGAAACGGTACTGAGTTTGCTGAGTTCATTGGGTTTTTATACGCTGGTTGTTATCTTTGGCCTGATCTTGCATGTCCTGCTGGTGTACTGCACCTTTGTTCGGTTTTTTACCCGTTTCACCCTGAAAGAATTTTTCACCGGTATTGCACCGGCTCAGTTACTCGCTTTTTCGACCAGTTCCAGTGCGGCGACCCTGCCGGTTACGATGGAGTGCGTGGAAGACAACCTGGGTGTTAAAAACGAGGTTGCTTCGTTCGTGCTGCCACTGGGTGCAACGATCAATCTTGACGGTACTGCACTTTACCAGGCAGTTGCCACGGTGTTTATTGCCCAGGCCCTGGGTATGGAACTGAACCTGGCCGCACAACTGACCATCGTACTTACGGCGTTGCTGGCCTCAATCGGTACGGCACCGGTGCCGGCAGCCGGCATTATCATGTTGGTCATTGTGCTTGAATCCGTGGGTGTTCCTTCGTCCGGTATTGCACTTATCCTCGGCGTTGACCGTATACTGGACATGGTGCGTACGGCGACCAATGTGACCGGTGACTGTGCGGTTACGGTACTGGTGGATTCGGCCGAGAAAAAGTTAGTAGCTAAAGAGGCTGAGGTTTAGACCCGGTCTTGCCCCGCCTCCGTTGTCCGGATTGAGTGGGCATTGACACCCACATCACCACGTGGCGCCTTAATCCAGGCGTTTACTGAACCGCAAAATCGCCAGGGTCATCAGCACGACGATAAAGCCGGCCAGTATAAACAGTTCTGCCGAGAGTTCCTGCAGGCTGGCTCCGCGTAACATCACACCTCGTATCAAGCGTATAAAATGTGTCAACGGCAGTGCCTCCGCAATCATCTGTGCGGGGCGTGGCATACCGGCAAATGGAAACATGAAACCGGACAACAGGATGGATGGCAGCAGCACGAAGAAACTCAGTTGCATGGCCTGGAACTGGGTGCTTACAAGTGTTGAAATCACCAGGCCCAGTGCCAGGTTGGCAACGATAAACACCAGCGTGATGATATAGGTATCCAACAGGCTTCCAGCCATCGGTACATGGAACAATAATCGACCGAGCAATAACACCAGGCTGACCTGGACCAGGCCTATGAATACATAGGGTGTGATTTTGGCCAGCATCAGTTCGGGTGTTTTGACCGGTGTGGTGATCAGCAATTCCAGGTTGCCGCGTTCGCGTTCGCGGACAATGGCAACGGCGGTGAACAGGATCATGGTCATGGTCAGGATAACGCCGATAAGGCCGGGCACGGTATTGACGGGTGAGCGGCGTTCCGGATTGTAAAAAGTGCGAAGCTCCACGACCGGTGGACGGTCGTTGTAGGGCGAGGTCCTGGCTCGCTGGGCGACCTGGGCAAGTTGCGCTGCCGCCCCCTGGACCACGGTATCCGAGCCATCTACGAGTAGCTGCATCGCGGACCGGTCGGCCTGGTGCAGACGCCGGTCAAAATCCGGCGGGATATATATTCCGACACTGATTTTGCCCTGGCGCATCATGTGCTCCAGTTCATCTGCACTACTGACTTGCCTGACCACCCTGATAACCTGGGTTTGCGACATGTCCATTACCAGCTGGCGGGATGCCGAGGTTGCCCGACAAGTCAGCAACAGCAGCATCCAGGTTTCGCACATCCATGTTGATCGCGTAACCAAACATCAGTAACTGAATCACCGGAATACCGACAATCATGCCGAATGTCAGCCGGTCGCGGCGTAACTGCCGGACCTCTTTCCTGACGATGGCCAGTATTCGCTGAAGGGATTTCATGCCGTGGGTTTCTTCATCCGGGTGGCCGCCACAAATACATCCTCGAGACCCGGCCTGGCAACAACGCAGTTTGTTACGTGGAGCCCCTCGTTTTTGATGACATCACTGACGGCGGTTGCGGGTGAAGCCTGGTCGATTGAAACCAGAACACGCAGAACGTTTCCCACCTGGGCTGAGCTATGTACGAAGCTTTGCCGTTCAAGCATTTTGCCAACCTTGCGTGGCTGGTCTGACTCGACAACGACAACACTGGCTTCAATCCCCTGTTGCAATTCTTCGGGGCTGCCCTCGGCGACCAGTTGTCCCTTATCCAGGATCGCCAGCGAATGACAACGCTCCGCCTCGTCCATGTAGTGGGTGGAAACGAGGATGGTGGTGCCTTCATCAACGAGATCAAACAATGATTCCCAGAAAGAACGCCGGTTTTCAGGGTCAACCGCACTGGTCGGCTCATCCAGAAAAAGCAAATCCGGCCCGTGTAAGGTGGAAGCGGCCAGTGCCAGGCGTTGTTTCTGCCCGCCACTGAGCGTTCCGGCCCTTTGCTTGATAAATTTTCCGAGTTCATAGCGCTCGACAGCAAGTCCAATCCTTTGTTGTTTTAGTGCTCTTGTCCAGCGTGTAGATATCAGCCATGAACTGCAGGTTTTCATCGACGGTCAGGTCTTCAAACAAGGAAAATCTTTGTGTCATATAACCGACCTTCAAACGTAGCGCCTCCGCATCTTTGGGTATGGAGTAGCCAAGTACATTGATATCGCCGGCAGTTGGCGTCAGAAGACCGCATAACATCCGTATGGCCGTGGTTTTACCTGACCCGTTAGGGCCAAGAAACCCGTAAATCCGTGAGCGCGGGACTTCCAGGTTCAGCATGTTGACAGCTTTTACCTTGCCAAAATCCTTGCAGAGGCCGTGAGCCTGTATCGCCAGTTCAGTCATTGGAAACGGTGTTTGGAAAATCTACTTCAAGCGGTACACCCGAGGGTAGGGAAGATGCATCCGGTAAATCAACTTCCGCCAGGTAGCTCAGACGTGAGCGGTCATGCTCGGTGAGTGCGAAGTAGGGTGTGAAGCTGGCATCTGTAGAAACCCAGCGCACAGTGCCGGTGAAGTTCTGGGTATTGCCATCGATACGTACTTCCAGTTGCTCGCCCGGTTGTACCGAAGCACGTAAGGGTTCAGGTACATAAATACGTGCATAGGTTCTGGAACTGTCAAGTATCACGCCGATCGTGGCACCGATTTGCGGACGTTCACCCAGTTGATAAAGACGTTTATCCAGCATGCCGTTGACGGGCGCATAAATTCTGAGACGATCAATATCCAGTTGTATCCGATTGATACCGGCCTCTGCCGCTTTGACGGCGGCGATCGCCTGGTCCAGCTCCTCGACGGTTGTGCCATTGAGTAATCTGTTCAGTGACTCGCTCGCAGCCTTCTCGGCAGCGATGGCGGTTTCCGAACCTGTGGTTGCCGAATCCAGCGTGGATTGGTCCGACAGGTCGCGTGCAAATAATTCCTCTGCACGTTCCAGGTTGGCTGCGGCGTTTTTAGCTGAAGCCCGGGCAGATTCCAGTTGGGCCCGTGCTTCCCTTATCGTTTCGGTTCGAGGACCACGTTCCAGTTCGGCCAGACGTGCCGCAGACTGATCCCTGAGTGCGACCTGTTGCGCGAGTATTCTTTCCAACCGGGCAGGGTCCTGCTCAAGAATCAGGTCACCGGTCTTGAGTATCTGACCATCCTGCACATGGATGGCAATGATGGGCTCGTTACTCTCAACCGTGACTTCAACCCGGTCACGCTCGAGTGTGCCGACCATGAAAGTATTATCTGCTTTGTTGCAGGCAGTAATAAGCGCCATCAGCAGGACCGGGACCAGCCAGTTTTCTGTACTTCATTGTGTCATCCCCCTGTTGAGCAATTGCGTTATCTGCCTGGTTGAGAAATTCAATACCTTTTTCGTCATAGCTGATGCCAAGCACCGGCTCGGCCAGTGTCCGGGCAATAAATGGAAAGATACTGACAGCCATGATCAACATCGCAGAAATCGCCGGATCGGAATCCTCGCGTAAACGACCGGCCGATTTTTCCCTGTCGAGTAAGGCGGGCAGGGCGCCGCCGAGACGTGGCGCCATGTTTTCAGCAAAGAATTGCTGCATTTCTCCACCGGGTAGAAATACCTCGCGTATCAGCAGACGTGGAATATTTGGGTGTTTGGCGGCCATCGAGACCAGCAGCCTGGCAATTAATTCCGGTGATGCATCGGGGCCGTTTTTCATGTCGGCAATGGCCAGTCCCATGGGCTCCAGCACGCGTTCCAGCACGTTTTGTAACAGGTGCTTTTTATTGCCAAAGTAGTAGTGCACCAGGGCAGGGTTTACCCCGGATTTTTCGGCGATACTGCGTATGGACGTGGCGGCATAGCCGTTGTCGGCAAAAAGTTCTTCAGCGGTATCGAGAATCTGTTTCTTCAGATCCTGTTGGTCCGTATCAACCGGACGGCCACGGGCACGTTCTGATAGTGGTGTGTTTTGATTCATGTATCAATATTAATTAAACAGTTAATTAATTACAAGTCTGCAGTGTTCTTTGCAAGCGGAGTCTGTAAAATCGCTGGCTATGACTATCACCGGAAAACACGAACTGGACAGAACCTTATCGGTTGCACCGATGATGGACTGGACTGACCGGCATTGCCGTTATTTCCATCGCCTGCTGGCACCCTCTGCCGTGCTGTACACGGAAATGGTCACCACCGGCGCGATTATCCACGGCGATGCAGATCGTTTTCTGGCTTACAACCCGGAAGAGCAACCCGTGGCTTTGCAACTGGGTGGCAGTGAACCGGAAGACCTGGCGGCCTGTGCCCGGATTGCGCAACAGCGTGGTTTTAATGAGATCAATCTGAATGTTGGCTGTCCGTCCGACCGGGTACAACGCGGTCGCTTTGGTGCCTGCCTGATGCTGGAGCCGGATCTGGTCAGGGATTGTATGTCAGCCATGATTGATGCGGTTGATATACCGGTGACGATCAAGACCCGTCTCGGCGTGGATGACCACTACAGTTATCAGTACATGTCGGATTTTGTCGGGCGCGTGGCGGAGTCGGGTTGCTCGGTTTTTATCATGCACGCACGCAAGGCCCTGCTGGCGGGCCTGAGCCCGAAACAAAACCGTGATGTACCACCCTTGCACTATGACTGGGTGTACCGGCTTGAAACAGGAATCACCGGACTTGCAGGTCGTCATCAATGGCGGGATCGATTCGGTAGAATGCAGTAAAAACTCACCTCGAACACGTGGATGGTGTCATGCTGGGCCGCGCTGCGTATCATACGCCGTGGCTGCTGGCCGAATGCCAGCAGCAGTTGTTCGAAAAGCAAACCATAAAAACACGTGAGGACATCATAGAATCAATGAATTCATATATTGAACGCCAGGTGGACGGGGGTACGGCAGTGAAGCATATCAGCCGGCATTTGCTGGGTTTGTTCCAGGGTTTGCCGGGCGCAAAGGCCTGGCGGCGATACCTGAGTGAAAATGCCTACAGGGATGATACCAATACGGAGTTGCTTAACCAGGCGCTGGCCGCTATGAAGGCCGCGGCGGGTAAATCGCGTTGCATCGAAGCAACGCCGCTGTGATTGTCAATCGTCCCCGAAGTTTGCGGCGCAGAAGCTGGGTATTTTGGGCAAACCAGGAGTAGGCGCCTTTAGGCGAGATACGAGTTAATGAATAGATTAAGTCTCCCGGGTACTTTTAAAAATTGTTCAGGAGCTATTCACGTGCTTGCGTTAGAATAAATCACATCATCCGGAACTTGTCGGGAACCGCCTGGAACTCCATGAGATCAAAAACGTTACAAAAATTATGCTTGGTACTGCTGGTATTCCTGATGCCGGTATCGGCTTTTGCTATCAGTTTAAACGAGGCCGCCCAACAGGCGGCGCGGCAAAACGATGCCAAGGTATTATCGGCCAGAACGGTGCAAAAGGGTGATAGCCGTGTGCACGAGATCAAATTGCTGACCCGGGACGGTGTGGTTAAAACCGTCAGAATTCCAGACAACAGCAAAAAGAAAAAAGGGAAAAAACGTTAACGGGGCCACCATGCGTATATTACTGGTTGAAGATGACAGCGGCTTGCAGACCTCACTCGCAGAAATTTTACGCGGGGCCGGTTATGCCGTTGACGTCAGTGGTGATGGTATAGAGGGGCTCTTTTTTGGCCAGGAGTATCCGCTCGACCTGGCTATTATCGACCTGGGTTTACCCGGCCTGCCGGGTCTTGACCTGATACGAAAATTGCGTGAGCAGGAACGCCAGTTTCCCATTCTGATCCTGACCGCACGTGCGGACTGGCAGGATAAGGTTGAAGGGCTTGAAGCCGGTGCCGATGATTACCTCACCAAGCCATTTCACCCGGAAGAGCTCAAGGCACGTGTCGGTGCCTTGTTACGACGTTCGGCCGGTCACGCACAGCCCCTGATTGAGCTGGGTCCGTTAAAAATCGACCTGGTCAGCCAGCGTGTCTACAACGGTGAAGACGAAATTGAGCTGACCACCTACGAGTACAAGGTGTTTGAATACCTGTTGATGCACCCGGACAAGGTCGTGACCAAAACGGTTTTATCCGAACATATCTACGAGGAGGACGCAGACCGCGACAGCAATGTCATCGAGGTGTTTGTCGGTCGATTGCGCAGAAAAATTGATCCCCAGGGTGTATTGAACCCCATTGAGACACTGCGTGGCCGGGGTTACCGCCTGAACAATCCGCCTCGCCCCAGCTGACACAGGGTAATCCATCAATCATAAAGTGAGTACCAAGTCCAATCAGCAGAGACCCATCTCCTTGCGTGCACGCCTGGTGGTCCTGGCCGTCCTGTTGCTGACCATCTCATTGGGTTTGGTCGGTTTTGCGTTGGATGCCGCATTTCAAAAGAGCAGCGAGGCCGGGCTACAGGCGCGTATGGAATCGCTTGTGTACCTGGTGTTGGCGGCAACCGAGGTCGATGACGATGGTTCCCTCGTGTTTGATGAAGATATGGGCGACCCGCGCCTGGGTCAGCCGGGTTCGGGTATTTATGCCAGTGTAACGGGTGACAGTGATCGCTGGGCCTCGGCATCTTCCCTGGGTGTCAGCCTGCCGGAACCGGTCCGGATTCAAACAGGTGAGACAGACTTTTTTCCAGCCTCTGATGAGACCGGTCCTTATTACATCTTTCGTTACGGTGTGAGCTGGGAGTTACCGCAAGACCGCTTGTTGCCGGTTACTGTCACCATTTTCGTTGACCCGCAAGAGTTAACACCCGAATTGCAGGCATTCCGCAGGGGTCTGTGGCAAAGCCTGGGTTTGGCAGGCTTGATCCTGGTGCTGGCACAAGTGATATTGCTGGCGCTCGGTCTGCGGCCCCTGCATCGCATCAGCGAGGATATTTCGGGAATCGAATCCGGAGAAATCGATCGCCTGGAAGGCAATTTTCCGATCGAGCTGGAACCGCTGCAACGCAATCTCAATCACCTTCTGGAAACAGAAAAAGCCAACCAGGGCCGTTATCGCAATGCGCTGGATTCACTGGCTCACAGTCTCAAAACACCCCTGTCGGTCATACGCTCGAGCCTGCCATCGGACGATTCCCCCAAAACGGTCGCGATGGAAAACGCGGTCACGGATATGCAGCACATGATTGCAACCCGTTTGCAGCGGGCTGCCTCTTCCGCGCGTAGTTCAAACGCCCCGGCGATGGATGTAAAAACCCAGCTAGAGCGCCTGGTTGTGTCACTGGAACGTGTCTATTCTCAGAAATTGATAAACATCGATGTCATCATTGATCCTGGCCTGGCATTTTATGGCGAACAACGTGACTTTCTGGAGCTGACAGGTAATTTGCTCGACAATGCCTGTAAGTACGGTAATGGACAGGTTCAAATAGCCGTGCAGACAATAGACGCGGAGGACACCCGTGCCGGTATCCGCTTGCAGGTGGATGATAATGGTCCGGGTATCGCAACAGGTGAGCGCGAACAATTATTACTGCGTGGTGTGCGGGGTGATGAACGTGTCGAGGGCCATGGGCTGGGCCTGGCCATCGTGCTTGAAATTGTAAGCGCCTATGATGGTGAAATTGCCATTACACAGAGTGAACTGGGTGGCGCCCGTGTAAGTGTTACCCTAAAGACACGCTAAAAGGAGACCACATGTTACAACTGCTCGAAATCATGCAGCGTTTGCGTGATCCCCAAAACGGTTGTCCCTGGGATGTAAAACAGGATTTTTCAAGCATTGCGCCCTATACCATCGAGGAAGCCTACGAAGTGGCCGATGCCATTGCACGGGAAAACATGGCCGATCTGAAAGACGAGTTGGGCGATCTTCTTTTCCAGGTGGTCTTCCATGCGCAAATGGCCAGCGAGCAGGGCAGTTTTACCTTTGACGATGTGCACGGGTCGATCTGCGACAAGATGCAGCGTCGTCACCCCCACGTATTTGCGGACCTCGAGGTAAGGGATGCGGATCACCAGACGATGGTCTGGGAAGACTACAAGACACAGGAGAGAAAACAAAAAGGCGAACATAGCCTGATGGATGGCATCCCCGCAGGCATGGCCGAGCTGCAACGATCGGTCAAATTGCAAAAACGTGCCGCGAAAGTGGGTTTTGACTGGCCGTCTGCAGAACCCGTGATGGACAAGTTTGATGAGGAACTGTTGGAGATGCGTGAGGCCATCGCTTCCGGAGAGCATGAGAGAATGGAAGATGAGCTTGGCGACCTGCTATTTGTAGCCACCAACCTGGCGCGTAAACTGGCCATAGACCCCGGCACCGCATTACGTCGTAGCAATGCTAAATTTGAACAACGCTTCAGGGCAATGGAAGAAACAGTTGGCGGTCACGATGGATTGAAATCCATGGATCTGGATGAGATGGAATCCCTGTGGCAGGAAATTAAACACAAAACAGGGCATGAAAGCAGGAATTAGGGATTATTGACTGATATGTGGAAGATCATGAGTGAATGGCTGGCACAACTGGATATCAACAGCGTGATTATCGGACTATTGGCGGGTTTGTTTGTCGCCCTGATCAGTGCAATTACTGCGGCAAGTGTTGCCAGGCGTCGAGGCGCTGAGGCGGAAACGGAACGCTTACAACCGCTCAACGACGAATTGGCTGAAAATTTGAATACCCGTGAAGCGGAACTGGGTGAGGTTCAACGAGCGCTCGCGATCACCGAAACCCGCCTTGAAGAACAGCAGCAACACCACCGGGCCGAAAAGGCCTCGCTTGAAGAGGCTGAAAAACGCCTGACAGAATCTTTCGACCGGCTGGCCGGCAAGGTATTCGATGAGCGCTCCAGCCAGTTCACGCAATTAAGTGAAAAACAGTTAAGCGGCTTATTGAAACCCCTTACCAAGGACCTCGAGACCTTCCGCTCAACGGTGGACAAAAACAGCCGCGAGGATATCCGCCAACACGCGGCCCTGCAGGAAAAGCTCAAACAGATGGAGAGCCTGAACGAACGTCTTCACAAGGAAGCCCAAAACCTGACCAAGGCGCTGACCTCCGATGTAAAAGCCCAGGGTAACTGGGGTGAGCAGCAACTTGAGCGCCTGATGGAACTGGCAGGTCTCATCAAGGGTGAACACTACTACACGCAATATTCAACGGTTGGAAAAAACGGCGAACGCCTGCAACCGGATTTCGTGCTTAAGCTACCCGAAAACCGCAGCATTATCCTCGATTCCAAGGTTTCCCTGAAGGCCTGGACACGCTACCAGTCCGAGGAAGATGAAGGTCGGCGTGATGTGCTTTTGGCAGAACATGTGGGCTCCATAAAGGCGCACATTTCAGGTTTGGGCAAAAAGAATTACCCTGATGTGGAAGAGCTCAATGCACTGGATTTCGTACTCATGTTTGTACCGATCGAGTCCGCCCTGATCGTCGCGCTTCAAAAAGACCCGGGCTTACCGGAGTATGCATTACAGCAACGTGTTGCACTTCTGTCACCGGCCAACTTCCTGGCCACGGTGCGCACCGTGGCTTCCGTGTGGCAGGTGCACAAACAAAACACCAACGCCCAGGATATCGCCCGCCGCGCCGGTTTGCTATACGACAAGTTTGTCGGTTTCACCGAGAACCTGAAGGCTGTTGGGATGCGACTCGATCAGGCACGAAAAGCCTATGAAGATGCCTACAGCCAGCTAACCACCGGAGCCGGCAACCTGGTCGGCCAGACTGACAAGCTCAGCAAGCTCGGCGCCCGCCATGCCAAGCAACTCGAGGCCGGAATGCTTGAAAAAGCCGTGGGTGATCCTATCGAAGACGAAAAACATTTGCGTCTGATCAAAAAGGATGGTGAAGAGCAACCCTAAAGGACCCGGTTCCCCCTGGTGCACAAAGTGATCGTCCTGGCACGAAGAGCCTTTTTATGACATTAAAACCTATTATCTAATAGACGTTAAAACCTATTTCTGTGTCTTTATGGGATCTTAATTGCATGCTTCTGAATCCAGGGCAGCAAATGGTCGAAATCACAGGAACCATTCTCCAGCGAGCCAACGATAAATGAATGAGCCGCTTCGGTTTCAACAGCAAGTTTCCAGCCATTGATTCGCAGGAAAATATCACAGATAAAGAACGCTGCCCGTTTGTTCCCGTCCACAAAAGCATGATTGCTGATCAGGGACTCAAACAACGCGGCTGACATGTGCGCCAGGTCTGCGTAATAACCTGTTTGTGGCCGAAACAGGGCGCTTTCCAACAAGCCCATATCTCTCAGGCCCGAGGTGCCGCCAAACTTCTCTATTAAACGTTCGTGGATTGCGATGGCTTCATCAAGCGATAAGTACTTAATCGCATCATTTGGCAAGACGATACCCTAACGTCTCGTTTTCGTTGATTGAATCTTCAAGATGCGAGAGTACTTCAGGGCGCAGGCGACGTTTGCGTACATAATCCGCGACCGCCTCTGATAAAAGGCCGGCAATGCTTTGATTTGATTCATGCGCGATCGCTTGCAGGGCTTCCCATTCGCGTTGTTCAACTTTAGAACTGATCTTTATTTTTGCCATTAAAAGAGAGTATCAGGACATATCATGACATGTCAATACACAATCAGTAAAAGAGGTGCGTTCCCTTGCTGTTTGAGTTTTTAGTGATCTATACAATACCCCCGTGGATCGCCCGGTAAAAAAGCCAGGACAACCAAGGTTCACCAGGACCAAGAGGGGGTCGACGGACCGAGGGGGTCGGACCTATATAACCAACTGAAATTAGATGATTATAGTTCGATAATTTGACTTTAATTGTTCTTAAACTGCCATTTTTCTGGGCAAAATAGAGCGTTTTAGGTTTCGGATATCAGCTGACGACTGAAATTGCTAAGAATGGTGATTTCGCCCTCAAAAAGACGGCTTTAAACCTGAATATCGGCCAGATTGACCAATCAGGATTGTCTAAATCAACAGGTTGCGCTGGTCCGACCCCAAGTAAGCCCCCAAGTAAGCCACCCAGCATTTGGCCGGGTCGCCCGATCAGGTCTGCGCTGTAAGCACCAAACCCCTCACCATAAGAGGCTTCAAACAAAAACTTGCTATTGGCTGTCAACGTGACACTTCCGGAACCGGCAACACCCAATCAGCTCTGGGGAAGTGACAGGTATAACCATTGGGATACTTCTGCAAATAGTCCTGATGCTCTGGCTCGGCCTCCCAAAAATCGGATGCTGGCGACACCCTGGTTACCACTTTGCCTGGCCAGATGCCAGAGGCATTAATATCTGCAATAACCTCCAGCGCCACATCTTTCTGATTCTCGGAGGTGTAAAAAATCTCTGATCGATAGGATGAACCTCTATCATTGCCCTGTTGATTCAACGTTGAGGGGTCATGAATCTGGAAGAAATAGGCCAATATGTCGCGAAAACTGATCACATCCGGATCAAACTCAATCCGAATTCCCTCGGCATGGCTGCCATGGTTATGATAGGTCGCATTCGGTACTTGGCCGCCTGTATAGCCGACGCTGGTTTCGCTGACTCCCGGTAGCTTGCGGATTAGATCTTGCATGCCCCAAAAGCAGCCGCCTGCCAGTATTGCTGTTTCAAAATTGGTCATATAATTGTTGCTCTTTCCTGGTTTGATTCAAACAAGGATTAAAATTTAGAGTGCCTTGCAGCTTCAAATGAGTTCTCAGGAACGAGGCTCAATCACTCTGCATTTGTATAGAACGCATTCCAGTCTGATCTTTAAGACCATCCGTAAATCCATGGCCAGGATGACCTGGCCACTTTTTGGGTTTCCAATGGTGTCGTAA